>NZ_CP081037.1:3400000-3662500 GCF_025141525.1 Leisingera sp. M527
CGCGCAGCAGCACGAAGGGCTTGCCATCGCCGGTCATCTGCACATCCCCCGGCAGGATCACTTCGGACAGGATATTGAGCTGGCCGTCAGCGGCAAAGCCTTCGCCGTCCGAGACCATTTCCACCCCCATCCGGTTGGCACGGCTGCCGCGCTGGAAAGCCGTGGCCGCAAACCGGACACGGACCGCCTCGGGAAACAGGCTGCTTTGGAAACTTTCGACAATACGCAATTCACCGCCCTGAAAACGGTTCTCGGCGGCCAGCACCAGACCTGTTTCATTATTCCGGTCTGAACCGGCAGGCAGCAGGTCTCCGGCTTCGGCCGCCCGCCCCAGCCCCGCCATCAGATGCACAGCGCGGGAGCCAAGCAGCGGCTCCGTGGCAATGCCGCCGCCTAGATGCAGGTATCCATAGACGCCGCGGCGGGCGGCACCGATTGACAGGCGCTGGCCCGCCTCCATCCGGTGCGACGCATTCCAGGCCAGCGGTTCACCCTCCAGCACTGCCGCCATCGGCGCGCCGGTCAGGGCAATGCGCAGGGGGCCGGTTGCTTCGAACTCGCCGCCCATGCCCCCCATTTCCAAGGCTGCCAATCCGGAATCCTGGTGCAGCAGCGCAGCCCCTTCGGCCAATGCCAGCCGGTCCGCAGCACCGCCTTGGGACACCCCCTGCCCCAGCAAACCGGGCCGCCCCATATCCTGGACAGAAGCCGCCGGTCCGATCCGCAGTATCTTGAGACCGCTCATGCTGCGATCTCCGAGACGATGGCGCCGCCAAGCAGCGGGTCATCCTTGCAGTGTTTCAGGAAGTCCGGTTTGGAGACCGGCTCAAACTGCATCTCATCACCCGGGCGCAGAACAAAAGGCTGCGCTGCCCCCGGCTGGAACAGGGTCAGCCCGGTTTGGCCGACATGGCGCCAGCCGGTCGGCGCCGGATTGGAAAACAAGACGAACTGGCTGATCGCCTGCACCAGTGCGCCGCGCGGCACCATCGGTGTCAGCTCCGTCTGCCGCGGCAGGTTCCATTCCGGCCCCAAAGACCCAAGGTAGGGCTGGCCGGGAGCAAAGCCGATGGTCAGCACCCGCACCTGTACGGCACCCAGGCTATCGATGGCCTGTGTCTCGCTCATACCCGCGGCATCGGCTGCTTCTCCCAGCTGGGGCGCCAGATCAGTGCCATAAACTGTCGGCACCCGCCAGAACCGGCGCCCGGGCGGCAGCGGCGCCTGCAGCCAGTTTTGGGCCGTCAGAAGGGTCTGCAAAGCCGCCTCCAGCGCCTCATGCCGCAGATCAGCAGGGTCGAAACGAACAAAGACCGAAGCCAAAGAGGCCATGGTCTCTACAACTCCTTTCAGCGGCAGCGCTTCCACCGCACTGCCAAAAGCCAGCGCGGCGCGGTTCGAGGCTTCGCTAAGGCTGCTGTCAAAGCTTACCAGCATGCCGTTCTGCCCGGCCCGCCGGACCAGCGGATAGGCTGGCGCCTCCTGGCTGTTCATGTTTTCACCCCGTCATTTTTGCGCGCAAGCGTTGCGGTGCAGACGGAGAGTGTCAACATGTCAATTCATAGACAACCTTGCCGCTGCCACAGGCAAGAACCGCAAGCCGGCTTCAGAAATCATCCCACCCTTGCGCCGCAGGCAGCGTCTCTGCATCAAAACCGCCGGCGCCGTTTGCCGCCGGGGATGCTGCCGGGGATGTTGCCGCCGGGCGCTGAAAAGCCACCACATCCGCAACCGGGGCGGGGGCCGGGTTGCCTGCGGACCTGAACTTGGACACTTCACGGGTCAGCTGGCTGGCGTCTGCGGACAGCAACTGGCTGGCGGCCGAGGTTTCCTCAACCATCGCCGCATTCTGCTGGGTCACCTGATCCAGCTGTGAAACACCAAGGTTGATCTCGCTCAGCGACGTTGCCTGTTCCTTGGCGCCAGTGGCAATCCCGCTGATGTGGGTGGAAATATGACCCACACTGTCAATGATCTGCTTAAGCTCAATTCCGGTTCTGCCAACCAGGTCCACACCGCTGGCCACCTGCTGTTTGCTTTGACCGATAAGCTGCTTGATCTCGCCGGCCGCACCAGCGGACCGTTGCGCCAGCGCCCGCACTTCTGAGGCAACAACCGCAAAGCCGCGGCCTGCCTCCCCCGCCCGGGCGGCCTCGACCCCGGCATTCAGCGCCAGCAAGTTGGTCTGAAAGGCAATATCGTCGATCATCCCGATGATTTTGGCGATTTCCTCAGAGGAGCTCTCAATCTGAGACATCGCCGCCACAGCGTCCGAGACAACCTGACCGCTGCGTTCCGCGGCAGTCTGGGCTTCGCTGACGATGCCCTCCACCTTCTCTGCGCCCTCCGCCGAGGAATGCACCGTGCCGGTCAGCTCCTCGATGGCCGCTGCGGTTTCCTCCAGCGTTGCAGCCTGGCTCTCGGTACGCTGAGACAGGTCGCTGGCGGATTTGGATATCTCATCCGCTGTGCGTCCGACAGCTTCGGATACTTGCGTCACCGCGCCCATCGCTGTGCCAAGCTGCTCCGCCGAGCGGTTGAACGCCTCGCCCAGCGCGGCAATGTCCGCCTGATCGGACAGTTTGACCCGGAAGCCCAGATCCCCCTGGCTCATCGCGTCCAGCCCCTTGGCGATTTCCTGCAGCCCAAGACGGCGCACCGTTACATCAGTGGCCACTTTGACCACCCTTTCCACTGTGCCATCCGCGTTTTCAACCGGAGCATAGGTCGCCTGGATCCAAATGGTGGCGCCGTCCTTGGTCACCCGCGGGAACTGATCCGTGAACACACGGCCAGCGGCCAGGTCTTTCCAGAATGATTTATATTCCGCACCCGCGGCTATTTCAGGCGCCACAAACATCGAATGATGCCGGCCCGCGATTTCTTCCAGCCGGTATCCCAATGCAGCAAGAAAATTGCCGTTTGCGGTCAGAATTGTGCCGTCCGGTTTAAATTGAATTGTCGCCTGGGTGCGATCGACCATACCGGCAATAATCCTGGCACCGCTGTCCTGCTCTGCGGGCCTGGACGCTTTGAATTTGAAAAACAATGAATTTCTCCGCGCGTTCCTGATTCTCGATGGCTCGCGCCGAAAGTACAGTGAAACCAACAGAAAATTCTTAACGTCCCTGGATACATGCGCTTAGGTGTTCAGCCCCGGCATCTGGCGGATCGGATCCTTTTTGAACCTGTTTGGATCTGAAGTGTAAATCTTGCAGACGCACCTATATGGCGTGCGTGCTGAGTGTTTTGAGACGGCAGCATATCCAGGGCTCGGAGCAATTCTGCGAACCCACTTGCATTCCGCACCTTGAGCGTTTGATTGAGGACATCGTTTGAACCGAAGGACCGATTGCTGTGACGCGCCTTTCATGGCGCGTCGCTCAGCAACACGGGTGGCTATGGACCTCTCCCGCTTTAATACCGCCCCAAGTGCTCGTTTATCCAATCCGGTCTCTTTCAGTTCTTCGGTTAGACCTACGCCAGTCTTCAACGTCCTGTTCTCTCATAGCGGCCTCCAATTTTGGCGAGTGGCTGATGCATGATCCTAGATGCACCGCAACGGGCCGACGGAACCACCGCCGGCCCGACAAGTCACGCGGCCAGCGATTGCGTAACCTTGATCAGCTTTTCCTCGTCGATGTCGTACATGTAACCGTAGATATTGGCGTGTTTGGGGGTTCCGACGGAGCCTCGCATCAGCTGGACGTCATGTTCGACCGAGTCTGTGTAGTCACTGATACAGATGCTCTCCGCGTGGTACAGCGCAATGCCTTTGCGCATGTCTGTGACGCCGCAGGCAAGATACACCCGGACACCGGTTCCTGGGCCGATCATGCCGCCTCCACTGCGTGGATCAGCCTGGTCAGCACCCCCGCGTCCAGATCACTGGGAAGCCGGAGGCACCGCCCGTTGGCCAGGCGCAGCTCGACTGGAACGAAAAGGCTGGCAACGGGTTCCTCGGTAATCCCCTCGTTTTTGCGGGGGCATGGTCGTAGAATTTACGCGGCCATCTTCAGTTTCTGTGCAGGTGTCATCCCGCCGTTGCCCATGTTGGGGCGTTCATGGTTGTAGGACCAGAGCCACTCGGTGGCAATCTGCTGGACCTCCTCGATACTTTCGAAAATGTCCAAGTCCAGCCATTCGTGCCTGATCGTCCGGTTGTCGCGCTCGACATAGGCGTTCTGCTAAGGCTTTCCGGGCTGGATATATGCCAAGGCAATGCCCCGGTTCCCGGCCCAGCGCCGCTCGCCGTTGCCCTCGGACCAATGGCGGACAATAGCTTGCTCTCACTGATGAGACTGGCGTCCATGCCGCCATACATCGCCCGCCACTTTTACAGCGTGGCGCCGGTTCGGCGGGGAATTGATCCACTGGATCAATTCCGTTTCCGCCTCACTCCCGTGCTCACGGCACAGCTCGGCGGCAGGCACACCGCCCTCCATTTGGCGCAGCACACCCAAGATCCGGGCTTCTGTGAATCATGTCTTCTTCATCGGAAGCTCCTCGTTCACCCTGCCGAGAAAATTCTACTTCCGCCCCCCCTTAAGATCGGGGGGGGATTTCCCAGGCACCGGAACTGGCGCTTGCCGAAATTTCAGAAATGGCATGGTTGAGCCGGGCGCAGCGGGTGTGTCCGCTGCGGGCCGGGTCAGAAGAATGCTGGAATGCTTGGCTTAGGACTTCGGTAACGGGGACGTCCCAGTCAAGCGGTTTAGGTAGGCAAATTGATCCGCCAAAGCGGTCTCACCGGCCTATTGTAGCCCGTCCTGCTTTCTGCCGCGGCTTTCGGTTGAGGTCTTTCGGGTACCAGCTCCGGATCGGTATGAGCTGGTGCTTTCTTAGATCCGAAAAACTGGCGGAAGCCGCCCTGGGTGCACGTCGCCAGGTGCCATCCAAGAGTGATCGGGCGCAACAGAGCGTGCCCTGCACGGCTCCTTACCTGGAGCAGGCGCATTCAATCAACTCGTGCGATCCTCTTCCCTTGAGCTCGACCATGCCTTTTGACTTGCCATCGAAAGCATCTTGCAAGTTTCGCCATACGGCCTCGCTCACAAGTACCGTTCCCGGATCGGCATGATCGACAATGCGGGCGGCGATGTTCACCGTATCTCCCCAGATATCGAAGGCGTAATTCTTCTGGCCGATAACTCCGCCGACCAGCGGCCCCATATGAATGCCGATTCGGATCTCCCAGCCAGAGGGGTGTTCCGCGACGGCGTCAATCATCTCCAGGCCCGTTCGAACGCTGGCCTTTGCAGGACTTTCGACATGGTGCAATAGCCCGGCAGTTGCCATGAAGGCATCCCCGATTGTCTTAATCTTTTCCAGCCCGTTCCGGGTCGCGATGTCCTCGAAGGCGCAGACCAGATCCTGAAGATGGGATACCACGGTTTCCGCCGAGTTGTTGTTGCAATAGGTCGTGAAACCCACGATGTCGCAGAACAGAACCGCCACGTCTTCGAACTGGCGCGGTCTAACGGAGTTTGTGGATTTCAGTTCGTGCACCGCGGCGGCTGGCAGGGTCGCATGCAGCAGATCGTCGGCGCGCTTTTTTTCAACCTCGATTTGCTTCATATAGCCCGCCTCCTGATCCCTGAGGCGTTTCTTTTCAAGGCTGGCATGAATGCGCGCACGCAGGATCGCGGTGTTGAACGGTTTCGGGAGATAGTCTTCGGCACCTGCTTCGATACAACGCACGACGCTTTCAATTTGATCGACTGCGGAAATCATTATGACTGGTATCGAGCGCAGGCGCATGTCGGATTTCATACGCTCCAGCGTTTCGTACCCGTTGAGAACCGGCATCATGATGTCGAGCAGCACGAGGTCGTAAGGTTGCCTGCCGAGCAGATCGAGCGCCTCCTGGCCGTTCTCTGCCACATCGACATTCTCATGGCCCTCGCGTTTCAACCGCCGCAGGAGCGTATAGCGGTTGTCTTCGTTGTCATCGACAACGAGAAGGGCTGGCCCGTCCGAGGTCAAGAGGCCTGCCTCGCCTGCAGCAGGGAGTCGATCTTGCCGAGCAGGCGCGGCATATCGACGGGCTTGGTGTCGAAATCGTCACACCCGGCATCATGTGCTTTTGCGCGATCCTCGGCCATAGCATGCGCGGTCAGCGCGATGATCGGGATTTCCGACGTGGCAGAATTCGATTTGATCCGGCGGATCGCTTCCCAGCCATCAAGTACAGGCAAGCCCAAGTCCATGATGATCAGACCCGGCTTTTCCGATTGTGACATGTCCACGCCCTGTTTGCCATCGGGTGCCACGACAACTTCGTATCCTTTCCGGGCCAGCCGTTTGGTCAGCATGTAGACATTGTCTTCGTTGTCTTCGACATAAAGGATTTTCACCATTCCCACTTCAACTCCTTACCTGCGGTCAATGCTCCTCACCCGGCCCCGGTTGCCGGCCATGCTCTGCAAGAGCTTCGATCCGGCTGCAAAGCGCCTTCATATCGACCGGCTTCGAAAAGAAATCCGAACATCCGGCCTCGATTGCGCGCCTGCAATCCTCGGGCATCGCATAGGACGACACAGCGATCACCGGAATATTGCGGGTCGCTGCAGATGCCTTCAGCCGGCGGGTGGCTTCCCAACCATCGACAATGGGAAGATCGAGATCCATCAGAATGACCGACGGGTTGCTCGTGCCCGCCACCGCCAGACCGGCCGCGCCGTCGCGGGCGATCAGGATCTCGAAACCTCGTTTGCCCAGCCGGCGTGTGAACAGGAAAATGTTGTCTTCGTTGTCTTCAATGTAAAGCACCCGGATCATCCCACGGCCTCCTGCGAAGGTTGGGGGGTGTTCTCTGCAATGATCTCGCGGATCGTGGCCAGGAGCTCGCTCCGCCCAGTATCTGTCTTCTGCACGATCTGCGTGACGCCGCCATTTAGCCGCCGATGATCTTCCGGCGTTAAGTTCGCCGCCGTAAGAACGACGATCGTGACCCTGCCGTATTCGTGGCGCTGGCGAAGCGCTTCAAGAAACTGGAAGCCATCCATCTCCGGCATCAGCAGGTCAAGCATTATCAGGTCGGGCTGACATCCATCCAGACGCTCGATCCCGACATTGCCGTTCTCCGCCTCTGTGACGTCCCAACCACTCTTGGAGAAGATGCCTCGCAACACATCGCGCACATCGGGATCATCCTCGACCACCAGGACCTCTGGCGTCCGGTCCTGCGGATGGTATTTTGAAAGCAATGCCTTCATCTTCTCCCGGTCAATCGGCTTCGTCATGTATTCCGATGCGCCCAGAGCAAAACCGCGATCGGGCTCCTCGGTCATGGTTGCCATGATGACGGGAATTGCGGCGGTCTCCGTGTCTGACTTGATTTCCTTGAGAAACTCCCAGCCATCCAACTCCGGCATCACGACATCGAGTGTGATTGCAGAAGGCTTCATTCTGCGCGCAAGCTCTAGTCCTTCCCTGCCATCGACGGCGGTCACGACATCGTAGCCCTGTTTCGCCAACATGACGCGCATCAGTTCACGGGATGCCCTGTCATCATCGACCACCAGGATTCGGGGGTTATCACGCCGAGCCGAATTGATCGGGAGCGCCGGCGGGCGTTCTGGTAGGGGCGAAGCGTCGTCTTCACCAGAACTGGCAATCACAATGCGCGGCAGGCGAAAGGTGAACGTCGCACCCTCGCCAAGCGCGCTTTGCACTTCGATGTCGCCGCCCATCATCCGCGCCAGACGCCTGCTGATTGCCAGGCCCAGGCCCGTGCCGCCGAAGCGGCGTGTGGTCGAGCTGTCGGCTTGGCTGAATTCTTCAAACAACCGGTCAATCTGTTCTGCACTCAGCCCGATGCCCGTATCTGTAATCGCAATCGAAACCGCCGATCCGAGATCGTCCGGCACTTCCCGGGCCACCAGCACGACCTGCCCCTTTTCAGTAAACTTGCAGGCATTGCTCAGCAGATTGAGAATGATCTGACGCATCCGTGTCTGGTCGGCCGAGATCGCCCCGAGATCATCCGGGCAATCAACGGTCAGCTCATTGCCGTTCTTTTCTGCCATCGGACGCACAGTTGTTGTGGCATCGTGGATCAGGCTCGGCAAGTCGAAGCTCTCGATATGCATCTCGAACTTGCCAGCCTCAATCTTCGATAGGTCTAAAATTTCGTTTATCAGGTTCAGCAGGTGCTTTCCGGCGCGCGAGATACGTTCCAGCGGCTCAATGAAATCTTCCTGTCCGAATTCCTCGGCATCCTCCATAAGCATTTCGGTAATGCCGATCACCGCATTGAGCGGAGTCCGCAACTCGTGGCTCATATTGGCAAGGAACTGGCTTTTCGCGCGGTTCGCTTCTTCGGCTTCCTGTTCGCGTTCTTTGAGTTCGGTTATGTCGGTGTAGACGGCAACGGTGCTGTCGTCGTCGGTTTTCCGCTCGCTGACGCGAATCCAGCGGCCGTCCGCACGCTCCTGGAGATGCGTGTCACCCGGGTTCCTGTGCTGCGCGATGCGCTCCGCGATCCAGTCCTCCGGTGCGTCGAGCGCATCCTTGATAAGACCTTTTTCAGCTGCGCTATGGATGATTTCATCGAACGAGGCACCAGCGACCACGATGTCTTCGATTCCGTGATAGAGGAGCTCACGATACCGGCGGTTGCAAACGATCAGGCGATCATCAGGGCCGTACAAAGAAAACCCGTCGGAGATGCTTTCGATGGCGTGAGAAAGCTGCATTTGGGCTCGTTTTGCTGCAAGGGTCGCTTCGGCCAGTTCGCGGGTCCGCTCCTCGACACGCTGTTCCAATTCGTCGCGAGCCTTGCGGAGCGCCGCCTCGTCCGCCTGCTGGCGTTTCTGCATTTCGTTGAATGCCGCGACGACGACGCCGATCTCGTCACGGCTGATCCAGTCCACCGGAACGCGCTCCCCCCCGCCGCGCGCACTGTTGATCGAACTCAAGAGCCGTTCGAGCGGGATACCGATCGTGCGCCGGTTCGCAATCAGGGTGCTGAAAATGATGGCTCCGAGAAGAAGCGCTCCCAAGATTCCGGCTGTCGTCAGCCTTTGCCGGGCAGCGGCGAGAATCTGGGCGTCGGTCAGCGCGATGGCCAGGCGCCCAATGACCTCTCTACTATCGTCATACACATAGACGATTTCCTTTTCCGCAAAGAACTGCTCCTGTTCGAGACCTTCTACCTTTCCGGTCCAAGCAACCAATATGTCCTGATCATCATAGACCGCTGCACCCGAGATATCCGGATCAATGGCAAGGGCTTTAAGGATAAGCTTGATTTGCTCGTCGGCAACGTTCCACATCGATTCCGCAACCACGGCACTTTGGATCGCGACCAGTTTTTCAAGCTTGTCATTGAGCCGGTCTTCGGCTTCGCGCTGCGCATTGAATTCAAAAAGCCCAAAAACAAAAATGGTCGAAATAAGAACCAGCGGTGTCACTACCGCCAGGAATTTTGCTCGAAGCGACCTAAAATAAAATTTCCTCGGCTTTTGATCCATCAAAGACACTCTGTACGCAGCAAGCTAGGTTTGCTTTGGTCCGTCAACACGCACCCTCGAGAACCATCTCGACATAACGGGGATTTACGTGCCGGGCGAAATCGTCGACTACATTGCGAATTTTGCCTTGTTCCCGCAGGAATTCGGCGGTGAAGCTTAGCGCCTGGGCGACCCTTCCCTCGGTGCCGCCACCAAGCCAGCGCGCTGAAGCTTGTTCCCTGAGCGTCGGAAAATCGTAGAGGTCCAGAACCACGGGCACGTTTTCAGGATCACCTCCAGCCAAGCTGACGATCGCGGCGACCTGATCCGATCCCGAAGTCCAGGCCGAAGGATTGGCATTGTAATCTGCATCCGCAGCCGCAACGGTCTTGATCAAATTACACATGAAGTTTGGGTTCTGGGCAGCGAATGTCCTTTCGACGACCATAGCATCGAACGTGGCCTTCCCCCAGCTCGACAGAACGCCAGAGGTAATCAGCACTTTCCCGGACTTCTTGATTTCGCTCAATGCCGGATCCCAGACAAAGGCGGCGTCGATCTCGCCAAGTTGCCACGCCTCCGTAATCTCCTGCGGCTGCATGTTACGAATGACGACATCCTTCTGCGCAATGCCGAATTGCTCGAGAGCAAAGAGAAAGTGGAAATGTGTGGTCGAGGCGAAGGGCACACCGATAGTTTTGCCCGCCAGATCCCGCGGCGCGATTATGCCGGCTCCGTCCCGAACAACCAGCGCCTCGGCCGCGGCTATATCTTCCAGAATCCAGACCACCTCTATGTCCAAGCCCCGGCTTATACCGGCGGCGATCGGACTCGACCCGGATTGCGCGATCTGAACCTTGCCCAAGATCATCGAATTGATGACCTTTGCGCCGGATTCGAACTTGCGCCAAGTCACGGGCTGGCCAACAGCCTGCTCGATTTCGCCGCTCACGATCGCCGTCTTCCAAGGATTGTACATCAGCTGGTAGCCGATCGTGACATCGTCCAGCGCACTCGCCCCGCGCCCGCTGAACAGGACGGAGCAAAAAAGGGCCAATATCACCCACCGGACGGCTTTCATGTCACGCCCGCAAAGTCACTGTCCCGGTGCGGAGCGTCCGTCGTCATTGCGAAAACGCTGTCGCGAAGTAATTCTCTGCGATCTCGTCAGCATTGACCTGGGCAAGTCCCGCATTGAATTTTTCAAGCATCGCACGGCCGTCCCCATCGTCGCGGAAACACAAATACAGCGTCTTGTCTTCCAGTGGGGTGGCGTTGAATTGCAGGTCTTTCCGGTTTGAATTCAGGCTTGGCTCCGTCGCTTTCAGGTATTCCAGCACGAACTTGTCTATGACAGCGGCATCAATGCGCTTGCGCACCAGTTTTTTCAGGTTCGTGAGATCATCGTTTGACGGGACAGCCAGAATCCAGCCTGTTCCCACTTTCTGGTCGAATTCGTCGGTATTCGCGTAGCCGAGGACCGTTCCGATCTTCAGCTGCTGTTCGCCGATAGAATCTAGGGTGTCCCACGAAATCGGCGCACCCGCATGTTCGGCAAATCCCAAAGGGCCATTGCCAATCGGATCGGACGCGATGAAACCTTTCTGGTGGCGGCAATGATACCCAGGAAAGTAAGCAATGACCCCATCCTTGCCGTCCTTTGCCATGTCGATCGCGCGTTTCCATGGGCGATAGGCGACGTCTGTATTGAACCCTGCCTTTTCAAAAGCCACGCGCACAACTTCTGTCGTCGCTCCGCCGCTGGGCAGATCGCTGCCTGTGTAAGGCGGCCAATCCAGTGTCGAGATGCGGGCGATCTGATCCTGTGCCAGAACTGGCGGCGCGCATGAGAGGGCGAAGAGCACCGCCACCGCGCGAATTATCCGAGGCATTGCAATCAACATAAAAAATCCCCCCCAAATCATTGCGGCAATTGCAGACCCAATGACGCACCCATTACCTTACGTCATTACAGCCCATATCGCTGCTTGATAGCAAGGTATTTTGGTGTCGTCTTGAACTCGGTCAGGGCTTCCGAAAACCGATTTGAAAGTGCCTCGTGCCCTGGTTTCCGACTGAAAAAAAGATACCCGGGTGTTTCGGCGAGGCTTGGTAAGAGCGGCCGAACCTGGTCTTCGATGCCCAAGCGTCTGGCATCGGCAAGAAATGGTAGGGTCGTATCCAGAACCGTTTCGACCCGCCCAAGCGTCAGGAGTTTGATCATGCTTTCTCGTCCTGTGGCTTCGACGCGCGTCATGCCGGCCCTTTCAAGGCCATCGTCGATGCCTCCGTAGCTATAACCTTTGACAAGCGCGAAGGTTTTTCCGGTGAGCGCCTCGGGGTCGGAAATAGTCAGGCCGGAATCCATGCGCACGAAAAGCGTTGCATCATAATTCAGCAACGGCTCGTCCGGATAATAGCTGAAGTCCTCACGCTCGTCGGTTTTTGTGCCGCAAAGGCCGGCGTCTACTCGCTGGGTCTTGACGAATTTGAGCACGCGGGTCCACGGCATCCGGACGAATTCCACTTCCGCACCCATGTGCCTGATCGCGCCGGCGGCGATTTCGACGCACGGCCCTTTGGGTTGCCCATCGATCCAGACGTAGTAGGGTGTGTAGTCCTTGTCCTCCACTGCCACGAAAATCGTCTCGGCAAAGGCAAGTACAGGAAAAGCTATTCCTACGGCCACGATTGTCGCGGCAATTCTAAGCCTGCGCATCCTTTCCTCCACTCCGTTTCGGTAGTCCGGCTGCCAGGTTGCGCCGTCGGCAATTGGCGCCTATCCGGCGACAGCACCACTCCCCAAACCCGCATCGAACCCGTCTGAGCAAGAGTCCGCCGTCATCCCCACGCGGCCGAACGCTACCCGTGCGAAAGGCGTCCTCCGGATCGCTGTGCGGAATGCTACAACCGAATGGCACGCAGGTCGAGTAGTGCAGAATTGGTACGCGACCTTGGGATCATGGAGCGGCGGAACACTCGGGGCAATCGCCCATGCCGGCGCTTGATTTTTCATCACCCTCTGATCTGCCTGGAAAACATGCTGCAGGCGTACCGGTTCGCGGAGGAATACCGCAACGCGTTCAACGATGCCGCAGCGGGCGCATGCCATGACCGCCAGAAAGCCGAACACTCCCTCAAGAAGGTGTAAAGCCGGATCGCCAACATCCTGACCGCAATCGAGGACGGCAAGTACACGGCATCAATGAAGGACAAGATGTCTGATCTGGAGGGAGAGAAGGCCCGCCTGGAGGCGGTCATCGCGGACAATCCCGAGCCCCCAGCCCATGGACGAAGCCGCTCCGCGGCATTGGCGCGGGTGGCTGATGTTCAGCGATGATCTGACAGTGGTGCATTTGGGGAACGGCATTTCTGCCTGACGATTGAGCCCTTCTCAATCATCAGACAGGAGGCTCCCATGACAGAGGAGAGATCAACCCCGCTTCGAGAGCGGATGATCGAGGACATGCGCATCCGCGGGATGGGCGACAAGGCGCAGAAAGCGCATATCCGGGCGGTCAAGGATTTCGCCATTTTCCTCGGGCACCCGCCGGATACCGCCTCACCGGAGGAACTCCGCGCCTATCAACTGCACATGACGGATACAGGGGTCACGCCGGCGACTTTCAACGCCAGGATCGTGGCGCTCAGATTCTTCTTCGGCATGACCTGCGGGCGCGAGGAGATGAAGCGCTACATGCAGTTCCGCACCCAGCCCAGGAGGTTGCCTGTAGTCTTCAGCGTTGAAGAGGTATCGGACATCCTGATGGCGGCGCCGGGGCCCGGGCTCAAATACCGTGCCGCGCTCAGCATTTCCTACGGCGCGGGGCTGCGGGCCGCCGAGGTCTGTAACCTCAAGATCGGCGATATCGACAGCAACCGGATGCTGATCCATGTCGAACAGGGCAAAGGGCGGAAGGACCGGAAGGTGATGCTGTCACCCGGGCTTCTGAGCTTGCTGCGCGACTACTGGCGCGAGGCGCGGCCGGAGGGCTGGCTGTTCCCCGGCAAGCCGAAGATCAACCCGCTGTCGCCACGGCAGCTGAACCGCGCCTTCACGTCAGCGAAGAACATGGCCGGCATCAAAAAGGCCGCCACTCTGCATACCCTGCGGCACAGCTTTGCGACGCATCTGCTGGAGGCCAACACCGATGTCCGGGTCATCCAGGTGCTGCTCGGCCATGCCAAGCTGAGCACGACGGCCCAATACACCCATGTCGCCACCAAGACGATCCGTGACACGGTCAGCCCCTACGAGATGCTGGAGCAGTTGCAGGATCAGACAATCAAGCGAAGCCTGAAGTGACGGGGCACTGGGGTGTCCCGCCCGGGGCTGGAGATTGCTGATATATTCCGTGCCCATGGTGCCGCGTGGCGGCGGGCCAATGCAGGGCATGTCAGCCTGACCCAGCTCAAGGTGATGTCGGCAATCGAAGCCTGCCGGACCGAAGCGCTCGGCGGGCATGTGGCCGGGTGCGCCAAATGCGGCCATCGCCACATCGCCTACAATTCCTGCAAGAACCGGCACTGCCCGAAGTGCCAAGGGCCAGCGGCGCGCGACTGGATGGAAGCCCGCGCCGAGGACCTGCTGCCCGTGGAGTATTTCCACGTGGTCTTCACCCTGCCCGCAGAGATCGCCCGGATCGCCTCCTGGAACAAGCGGGCGGTCTACGGTCTGCTGTTCCGGGCGTCGGCACAAACGGTCATGACCATCGCAGCGGACTCCAAGCGCCTTGGTGCTCGGGTGGGCATGACCAGCGTGCTGCATACCTGGGGATCGGCGCTGACCCATCACCCCCACATCCATATGATCGTTCCCGGTGGCGGCCTGTCTCTGGACGGCGCGAGATGGATTGCCTGCAAGCCCGGGTTCTTCCTGCATGTGCGGGTCCTGTCGCGCTTGTTCCGGCGGCTGTTTCTGGAGGGGCTGATGGCGCTTCACCGCGCCGGGGAGCTGGCCTTCTTCGGCGACCTGGAACCGCTGGCGCAGGCCGATGCCTTCGCAGAGTGGCTGGCTCCTTTGCGCAAGTCCGAATGGGTGGTCTATGCCAAACCGCCCTTCGGAGGCCCGGAAGCCGTTCTCGCCTATCTCAGCCGGTACACCCACCGGGTGGCCATCTCGAACGCACGCCTCGTCAGCGCCGACGCAGGCACCGTGGCATTCCGTTGGAAGGACTACAGGATCAAGCGCGGCGACAGGCAGAAAGTCATGCGTTTGGCCACGCCCGAGTTCATCCGCCGCTTCCTGATCCACGTCCTGCCCGCTGGTTTCCACCGCATCCGGCACTACGGCTTGCTCGCCTCAGCGCAGCGCAAGGCCAACATCGCCCGGTGCCGTGCCCTGCTCGGGACAAGGTGCCCGGCTCAAGAACCGCCAGAAGCCGCCGAGGTTCTCCCGCTCACCCTGCGTGAGCCATGCCCGTGCTGTGGCGGAACAATGCATATCATCGAGATCTTCCGGCGCGGGCAAAAACCCCGGTCGCGCGCGCCACCGCGGAAGGAGGCGGCATGACGAAACGCCCGTCATTCCGGTATTGTGAACACCGGGCATCCGCAGCCGCCCGGCTGTCTCCATTTACGCCTGTACTCTCCTGCAAGCTCAGAACCACGCCGAAACGCCGCTTTCGTCGCAGCAATTGTCCGGAGGCCCCCGTTAAGAGCATCCCAACCGGCATCGGAATGCCTCCGGCTTGGCCGCTGGCTCCAACCGCAGACCCCGCCGTCTGCGCTCTTTCCCCATAGACAGCCCCAAGAGTCCCGCGGCTTCCACCTTGGGAGGTTTTCCAACGCGGGCCGATGTCGCGCCAAGCCGCACCCTCACACCGCGGCCCGCATCAGAAAACCTTCACCATAGCGGTCGCAGACAACTGGTGCCACACCGACGATGCTGCTGGTGCGAAATTTCATGGTCAATTTCCCGGAAGCGGACGCTCGGCAGGGCCGAGCTGCTTCACGGGATGCTGCGGGTTGCACCGGGGGCAGCGGAGCGCAGGAAGCCGCCGCTGCAAAGTTGCGAACCGACTTCGCCTTTCGGAACCTGACCGGCCCATGGACGAAGCCGCTCCGCGGCATTGGCGCGGGTGGCTGATGTTCAGCGATGATCTGACAGTGGTGCATTTGGGGAACGGCATTTCTGCCTGACGATTGAGCCCTTCTCAATCATCAGACAGGAGGCTCCCATGACAGAGGAGAGATCAACCCCGCTTCGAGAGCGGATGATCGAGGACATGCGCATCCGCGGGATGGGCGACAAGGCGCAGAAAGCGCATATCCGGGCGGTCAAGGATTTCGCCATTTTCCTCGGGCACCCGCCGGATACCGCCTCACCGGAGGAACTCCGCGCCTATCAACTGCACATGACGGATACAGGGGTCACGCCGGCGACTTTCAACGCCAGGATCGTGGCGCTCAGATTCTTCTTCGGCATGACCTGCGGGCGCGAGGAGATGAAGCGCTACATGCAGTTCCGCACCCAGCCCAGGAGGTTGCCTGTAGTCTTCAGCGTTGAAGAGGTATCGGACATCCTGATGGCGGCGCCGGGGCCCGGGCTCAAATACCGTGCCGCGCTCAGCATTTCCTACGGCGCGGGGCTGCGGGCCGCCGAGGTCTGTAACCTCAAGATCGGCGATATCGACAGCAACCGGATGCTGATCCATGTCGAACAGGGCAAAGGGCGGAAGGACCGGAAGGTGATGCTGTCACCCGGGCTTCTGAGCTTGCTGCGCGACTACTGGCGCGAGGCGCGGCCGGAGGGCTGGCTGTTCCCCGGCAAGCCGAAGATCAACCCGCTGTCGCCACGGCAGCTGAACCGCGCCTTCACGTCAGCGAAGAACATGGCCGGCATCAAAAAGGCCGCCACTCTGCATACCCTGCGGCACAGCTTTGCGACGCATCTGCTGGAGGCCAACACCGATGTCCGGGTCATCCAGGTGCTGCTCGGCCATGCCAAGCTGAGCACGACGGCCCAATACACCCATGTCGCCACCAAGACGATCCGTGACACGGTCAGCCCCTACGAGATGCTGGAGCAGTTGCAGGATCAGACAATCAAGCGAAGCCTGAAGTGACGGGGCACTGGGGTGTCCCGCCCGGGGCTGGAGATTGCTGATATATTCCGTGCCCATGGTGCCGCGTGGCGGCGGGCCAATGCAGGGCATGTCAGCCTGACCCAGCTCAAGGTGATGTCGGCAATCGAAGCCTGCCGGACCGAAGCGCTCGGCGGGCATGTGGCCGGGTGCGCCAAATGCGGCCATCGCCACATCGCCTACAATTCCTGCAAGAACCGGCACTGCCCGAAGTGCCAAGGGCCAGCGGCGCGCGACTGGATGGAAGCCCGCGCCGAGGACCTGCTGCCCGTGGAGTATTTCCACGTGGTCTTCACCCTGCCCGCAGAGATCGCCCGGATCGCCTCCTGGAACAAGCGGGCGGTCTACGGTCTGCTGTTCCGGGCGTCGGCACAAACGGTCATGACCATCGCAGCGGACTCCAAGCGCCTTGGTGCTCGGGTGGGCATGACCAGCGTGCTGCATACCTGGGGATCGGCGCTGACCCATCACCCCCACATCCATATGATCGTTCCCGGTGGCGGCCTGTCTCTGGACGGCGCGAGATGGATTGCCTGCAAGCCCGGGTTCTTCCTGCATGTGCGGGTCCTGTCGCGCTTGTTCCGGCGGCTGTTTCTGGAGGGGCTGATGGCGCTTCACCGCGCCGGGGAGCTGGCCTTCTTCGGCGACCTGGAACCGCTGGCGCAGGCCGATGCCTTCGCAGAGTGGCTGGCTCCTTTGCGCAAGTCCGAATGGGTGGTCTATGCCAAACCGCCCTTCGGAGGCCCGGAAGCCGTTCTCGCCTATCTCAGCCGGTACACCCACCGGGTGGCCATCTCGAACGCACGCCTCGTCAGCGCCGACGCAGGCACCGTGGCATTCCGTTGGAAGGACTACAGGATCAAGCGCGGCGACAGGCAGAAAGTCATGCGTTTGGCCACGCCCGAGTTCATCCGCCGCTTCCTGATCCACGTCCTGCCCGCTGGTTTCCACCGCATCCGGCACTACGGCTTGCTCGCCTCAGCGCAGCGCAAGGCCAACATCGCCCGGTGCCGTGCCCTGCTCGGGACAAGGTGCCCGGCTCAAGAACCGCCAGAAGCCGCCGAGGTTCTCCCGCTCACCCTGCGTGAGCCATGCCCGTGCTGTGGCGGAACAATGCATATCATCGAGATCTTCCGGCGCGGGCAAAAACCCCGGTCGCGCGCGCCACCGCGGAAGGAGGCGGCATGACGAAACGCCCGTCATTCCGGTATTGTGAACACCGGGCATCCGCAGCCGCCCGGCTGTCTCCATTTACGCCTGTACTCTCCTGCAAGCTCAGAACCACGCCGAAACGCCGCTTTCGTCGCAGCAATTGTCCGGAGGCCCCCGTTAAGAGCATCCCAACCGGCATCGGAATGCCTCCGGCTTGGCCGCTGGCTCCAACCGCAGACCCCGCCGTCTGCGCTCTTTCCCCATAGACAGCCCCAAGAGTCCCGCGGCTTCCACCTTGGGAGGTTTTCCAACGCGGGCCGATGTCGCGCCAAGCCGCACCCTCACACCGCGGCCCGCATCAGAAAACCTTCACCTTTCCGGACCTTCGCCCTAGCTTCACGTTGCTGCAGGCGCAGCCCGCTTTCCGGTCGTTCGCCGCGCGAGCAAAATCTGGAGATGATCAAACTCACGGTCGCGGGACAAAGCGTGATTTCGCTGCGATCTGCTTCAACGGCGGCTTTCGTTCAGGCTATCAAAGCGCGGCGAAATACGCACCAGACTCATGCCCACGCCCACAGCATGGGCTTATTAGGTTTCTGAGCCTGGTACATTAAGCATGACTTATGCACCATTCAGCGCTAACCCTAGACGGCGCTTAACCTCTTCTTTCGCGACAGCGAGAACAATGTCGAGCGTCCAGCTGCCAACTTCTCCGACACGCTTCTTTGTATGATCCCAGACAGATTGCTCTTTTATGGCATCAAGAAAGTCATGGCCCGCAATTGTCATCCCATGCACTGCGTAGTCACCGGCCAATGTGGGTTTTCCTGCAAGTTTGATATAGCCAGCATCAACTAACATATTGATATGATGAAAATTCTGAGCTTCAGTCCCAGAAAAGTCTCTTGGTGAGATGCTTTGCAACATGCTTATCCGGGCGGGCTCGTACTCCTCCACCGCAAGTAAAATTTCTCGCAATAGATCAAGATTGCGCTTCATGTTCGGATACCTTGGCTGGTTCAATCTTTGGTGGTTCAGGATACGGGCTTTGACCCCCAGTAAAATGTGTAATGGGCATAGCTCTCTGGCCCGACAATAATTGACCAAGCATTTCAGCATTCCTACGCTGCATATTTTGGTCGCTATCCCACCCCTGCGGCACGTAGCTCAAGCGTTCCAAGTCGCGTTTATCGAACGTAAATCCGACAGACGATCCAATCTCGGATAACAAATTCATGAATAAGTCGGAGCGCTGATCGAAAAACTTATCTTGCTCAGCAACAACGGGCATTGGGGCGCTGAGATGTTGAATATATGATTGAAATGCTCCTCGAACATCGGCGTCCTTGTAGAACTCGATTTCTACCAGATTGAGAGCGGCAACGTGAACAGGATCAAGGCGGACGCCACGGGTCTGCATGAGGTTTCGGAATACGTCCAACCTTCGCCGCCGCTTTTCGGCGGATCGGTCCAACATCCGCGTGATAATGACGGCAATAATAGGACCAAGCGCGATTGCCGCGAGCGTTGCCAGTGCATACCAAGTTTCAGTTTGCATCGTTGTCTCCAAACGAGACGTTTTTCACGAACTTAGCGTTCAATGGGCCAATTGGCGTATCGATACGATAAGTTTCGTTCGGATCAATTGCTTCGGGAAGAGACAAGGGGACAACGATATTGTCAGAACCCTGTTGAAACGAAGCTCCGGTAATTGAAACCGAATCCGCAGGCATCCGGTACCAAACCTCACCGATTAAATGCGCGTCTTTTACCTCGTAGTTTCCGGCAAAAGTCAGTCCTGCAATGTCAGCTCCGGCGATTTTTCCATCTCGGAATACAAACATGGCCATGCCTTGCCCGGCTGCCCCGGTCAGGTATGCGGTATAAATTCCTTCAGCTATGCTCATCCTAATAACTCATGCTCGCCCATTTTGTGACGGCTACTGCTCTGGGCACAATATATGCTAGGTGTTTCCCGATTGTAAGACTTTAGGCGCATAAGCCCTTGTATGTTGATCTGGTGTGCCGCGACGCCAAAGCCGACTTTGGTGCATCATACAGCATTCGTGACACAGGGCTCAAAGCGATGGATCGCTGCTCCTTGCCGGATAGCCACCCTTCTTCCTCAGCCATGCCGCCCAAACGGCAAACGCCATTGCCAATCCCGATGCAGCCAGCATCAACATAAGCAGTGTTTGGCCTCCGTTCGTCTGTGGTACCAGGTTGCCCGTCACCGTCGTCAAAACAGCACCACCAGAAACGATGAGAGCGCCGCTCAGTCCGGCAGCACTTCCAGCGAGATCGGGTCGAACCGACATGGCACCGGCATTGCTTCCGGGCATTGTAATGCCATTCCCTAAACCGACGAAGATGGTGCTCGCAAAGAAAAGCTCCGCTGACGTGATACCCGATGCGAGCAGCAACAAACCTCCCGCAAGACCAGTGCAAGCCACAACCCGGCCCGCAATCATAATGGTTGTCGGTTCGAAGTGTTGCCCAACGCGACCGGCCAGGAAACCGCCGATCATAAAGCCAACAGTAATGGTCCCGATGTAGAGTCCAAGTTCGGCGGTCGTGACATTGAAAGTGGACTGCGCAACAAGGGGTGCGCCCGTCAGAAAAATGTAGAATGCGCCGACGGAAAGCGTGCTGCAAAGTGCGTAGGCCCAGAAAAGGGGCTCACGAATGAGCGCCGTCGTGCCAGGCGCCGGAGTGCTGGTATCTGTTGCCCTCTGCGGCCTTGTCTCTCCGAGGTCGAACCAGCAAAGCAGCAGCAATCCGAAGCCCGCTGCAGCGTAGAATCCAAAGACCGACCGCCACCCAAAGAAGGTGTCCAGCACCCCTCCCAGCATGGGACCGACCATTGGGGCGATTGCCATAGCCATTCCGATATAGCCGATCAGGCTCACAGCTTCCCGCTCAGTTCTCGTGTCCCGAACGATCGCGAGCGAAAGCGCATACCCGCCGATGATGCTGCCTTGGAGCATCCGGCAGAACAGAAATGCCTCGATGTTCGGCGCAAAGGTGCAACCCGCAGAGGCGAATGCGAAAACAAGCAAAGCCACCAGAAGCACCCTCCGCCTGCCGATCCGGTCTGATAAGGGACCGATGATGAGCTGGATTATCGCTGTTATGGCCAGATACCCGGAAACTGCCCAGCTCACAGTGCTGTAGTCAGTTTCAAGATCGACAGCGATGTTGGCCAGCGAGGGCAGGAACATGTTGAGCGACATGGGCGAAAACCCCGTCAACAGGATTAATGTTATCAAATGCGGAGGTGTTCTCGTGCGGTTCATCTTGGCGATCTGATCTTTAGAAACAAAAAAGCCCCCGAGAATGTCGGGGGCGCATGGAAACGGATATGGAAAACCTTATCGGACCATGCACCTTTTGCTTACAACGACGACGAAATTGAAGGTCATGGTCTTACTCCCTTGAAAGCGAGCGTAGTCAGCTTGATCAGCGGTGGCAACATGTAAAGCCGTCGTTCGTACAAGCCGCAGCAACCGGTAAACTGGGCTCAGAGCCGACTTGCGACGATGCGGCAGCAGGCTTGCAGCGAAACCTCACCAGACCCCCCCCGACAGATGGCACAAGCCAGCCCAAAGCAGTCATCTGTTTAGAGCGCTAAATATTTTGGTTAAGTCCCTGCATGGGACAACGCGACAAAAAAACTAGATCACGATATTTCAGTCGAACTACTTGACAGGGATGTCGAATCTCTTGGCGAATTCGTGTCTATCTAACTTGAGTAAACCGTCGAGGTAGTCTTGTGAAACCGGTGAAGAAACTGGATTACGCCTGGCTCGCGCTTTAGTCTGTTCATTTTCTGGATTCGGCGCGTCAACTTCGGTTACACAGAGTTTTTGAAAAATCTTCTTCAAGCCGCTTCTCCTTCGAGAATCTTTTCCTTGCCATGTTTCGGAAAGTTCACTCCAAGCGCCAAATGTTCTTTGATCTCCGTCCTGAAAGTAATCAAGAAGCAACTGCTCCACGAGTGCGTCCATTTTGTCTCCGGTTGAAGCAACGCGGCGTATAGCAGCTTGGTCGATTGCCCTACAAAGGTTGGTCGCCATAGCCAAAAGTGAGGTGACTTCTTTCGATACGGGAGGTTTTCTATGTTCGAAGTTCTCAAGCGCCAACTTGATGTCAAGATGTGAGTAATTTTCGTGAATCTTTTGGCTACTCTCTAGAAGGAGATCTGTCGTTTTTTTGTTCAGCTTTGCTCTTCGCACATTGGAATGAGCAACTACATTGCGCCAAGAAGCTAGTAGATCCACCCCAGCGACCTGAATTTCTTCATCCAAACACAACTCTCTACAGATCGCATTTGCTCGATCTGCGAAAGAATACTCTACGCCACCTGGCCCAGTAACGGTTTTTGCCGCGACCTTAACGCAGTCATCGCTGAAGTTGAGCCATTTTAAGCAGACAATTTCTCGAAGGAATGCATCTACAACATCAGCGCCAAGAATCAATGCAGAGGTGCACGCGAAGATTTTGGCTTGGTTTGCCACTTCTGCTCTTTTGGCTTCAGTAGGCTTCTTCCAAGTAACACCTATTGCTCCGGAGTCGCCTTGACCATTCGCCACACAATCAAGACCCACGAATATAGTATTAAGTCTATAAGTTGATCTACCGATATGCCGCTGTAAGTTACGGAAAGGCTTTGTTCGAGATAAGTAGAGTTTCATTCTTGGTGTCCGGCCAGGATTCGAACCCAGCATCTCGCGATGGAAGGGCGGGCTCAGTGACCCGAAGAAAGGCGCGCGTCTTAACCTGTTTAAACGACGTACAATTCGCATTTAGCATTTGTAGATGATGTAGCACAAGTAGAACGTGTAGGCTTGAGGTCGCACGAAAACGGACCAAGAAAGTTATCACTCTATAGTAGCCTCGCAACGGAAGGTCCGCAGGTTCAAGTCGGCGATCGGGTCGTAGTTGAGGTGGGTGGCCAAACACTGATAGCCAAAAAACGGTGAATGCAGCAAAGTTGCCTTGTAATCGAAGGGTTTGCAAAGCCCGCTTCCTGCGCTTTGCTGACCCTGTTCCAGCTGGCGGTATCAGAATAAGTGCTTGCGCCCTGCCGAAGGTCCGCTTTCGCTGGAAGGCTTGAAAAAGCTCGCACATGCAGCGATCGGCGCCAAGCATGTCAACTTAACGGCAAGTTTGGACTGACTGTCGTCTTGGAGCAGGCTGAAGTGAAGCTCTACTTTTTTACTGCTGCAGAAAGCGGCAGCGGCCCCCATCGCCGGGCATGAAGTTACCCAGACCCCGAATATGCAGGCACAGCAAAACGAAAGAGCCTGTGCTCTGTTTCCGCAATGCATTCGGCCTCGGCCACAATGCTCCAACCCAGATATAGAAAAGGCGCCCGCCGGGCGCCCTATATGTAGATCCTGGTGAGAACTCGTGCCGAAACGGTGGGAACTCGAGGAAGATTTACATCTTCAGTGTGTCCAGGGACCGCGGCGGTTGGTGGCGAAGTTGTCGCCATAGCCGCCCGGGCGGATGTTGGGCTTGCGCTCCTTGGGCTCGACCACCTGCGCTTCGATGCCGTGGTCCTTGGCATACTCCAGTGCCGCCTCCTTGCTCTCGAACCGCAATTTGACCTGGCTCTGGGTGTCGCCGGAGGAGGTCCAGCCCATCAGCGGATCCACTTCACGGGCCGAGGCGGGCGCGTATTCCAGCACCCATTTCCGCGTCTTGGCCATGCCCGAGGTCATGGCATTGCGTGCCGGCCGGTAAATCCGCGCTTGCATGGGCTGTCTCCCGCTTTTTGAGTCTTCGTCCAGCGCTTTTATGCGCCGGATACGGCTCTGCGGCAAGGTGCCAATTCCACAGCATTAAAGCGGCTTTGCTGCCGTGCCACAGGCCGCCCGCGCCAGCCCGCCCAGATGGGAGTGCCGCGCGCAAAGGAATTCCATCAGCCGGGCCGGATACCCCTCCGGCGGCGCCTCCCGCACCGATGCCCGCGCCATGACCGCAGCCCTCCACACTGCCATAGGCGCGGCCTCCGGCATCAGCCCGAAATCCCCAATGGCCTCAAATGTCTCAAAATACCGGAAGATGGTGCCCCAGACGCCATCCACCAGACGGAATGTTTCTCCGGCAAAGAAAGGCCCCTCCACCTCCGGCGCAATCCGCTCAAGCCGGGTGCGCAGATCTCCGGCAGCCGCGGCAAATGCCGCCTCATCCGCGGCACTGTACAGTTTGCCGATGGCCGCCAGCGTCTCGGAGCCGAATGCGATCCAGGCCCGGTGCCGCGCCCGCTCCAGCGGATCAGCGGGATGCAGGCTGCCGGGCGTGGTCTCATCCAGGTATTCGGCAATCACCTGGCTTTCAAACAACACCCGCCCGCCGGTTTCCAGCACCGGAACCCGGCCCAGCGGCGACAGCGATCGGAACCATTCGGGCTTGTCCGCCAGATCGATATAGGTGCGCCGGTGCGGGATAGCTTTTTCACTCAGCACAATCACCGCGCGTTGCACATAGGGGCACAGGTTGTGGCTGATCAGATGCAAGTCAGTCATGGGACCTCCATTTAAATGCAATTGCATGTATGCCAGATGGACGGCCCGCCCTTGCATGTCAATGCATATGCATTTAAATTTCCCGCATGGAAACACCTGACCCGTTCGGCATCTGGCTGCCGCTGGCCCGCGCCCATAAATCCATCCTCGCCACAGTGGAGGCTGCACTGAAACAGGCGGGCCTGCCGGGCCTCGACTGGTACGATCTGCTGTGGGAGCTTGAGTGCGCCGGCGCCGCCGGTCTGCGCCCCTTTGAGCTGCAGGAAAAACTGCTGCTGCCGCAATACGGCGTCTCGCGCCTGGCGGAGCGGCTGGCCAAGGCAGGCCTGCTGCAGCGCCAGACCTGCGACGGCGACGGGCGCGGCCAGACACTAGTGATCACGCCGGACGGCGCCGCCATGCGCGCCCGCATCTGGGCGGTTTACGCCGATGCCATGCAGCAGGCCGTCCTCCCCCATTTCAGCCCGGGCGAAGCACGGCGGCTGGCGGAACTGCTCGGCAAATTCCATCGTCCTGTGCGCAGCTGACAAAAACAGGCGGCATTCCGGCGAAACCCCGCCCTGCCCCCTTGCACAAGAACAAAAACAGACCAAAATCAGCGCCAGCCGCCAACGGAGTCGCCTGATGCCCTATGCCCATTCCGACAAGACCATGCCGATGATGACCCAGCGGGCACCGCAGCAGCGGCCCAAGCTGGAAGGCGGCAAGCGGTTTGTGATGCATACCCCGTTTCAGCCCGCCGGCGACCAGCCCACTGCGATCCGCGAACTGTCCGAGGGCGTTCTGGAGGGCGAGCGCAACCAGGTGCTGCTGGGCGCCACCGGCACCGGCAAGACCTTCACCATGGCCAAGGTGATCGAGGAGACCCAGCGTCCAGCCATCATCCTTGCCCCGAACAAAACCCTCGCCGCGCAATTGTATGGCGAATTCAAAGGCTTCTTCCCGGAAAACTCGGTCGAATACTTCGTCTCCTTCTACGACTACTACCAGCCCGAGGCCTATGTTCCGCGCTCGGACACGTACATCGAGAAGGAAAGCCAGATTAACGAGCAGATCGACCGGATGCGCCACTCCGCCACCCGCGCCCTGCTTGAACGCGACGACGTGATTATCATCGCGTCGGTATCCTGCATCTACGGCATCGGCTCGGTTGAAACCTACTCGGCGATGACCCAGGACCTCAAAGCCGGTGAAATCTACGACCAGCGCCAGATCATGGCGGATCTGGTCGCCCAGCAGTACAAGCGCAACGATCAGGCGTTTCAGCGCGGCTCCTTCCGGGTCCGCGGCGACACGCTGGAAATCTTCCCCGCCCACCTGGAAGACCGCGCGTGGAAGTTGTCGTTCTTTGGCGAGGAACTGGAGCAGATCACCGAATTCGACCCGCTGACCGGCGAAAAGACCGGCAGCTTCGAGCAGATCCGCGTCTATGCGAACTCCCACTATGTGACGCCGAAACCGACGCTGAACCAGGCCGTGATCTCGATCAAGAACGAGTTGAAGATGCGGCTGGAAAACCTGCTCGGCGAGGGCAAGCTGCTGGAGGCCCAGCGGCTGGAACAGCGCTGCAACTTCGATATCGAAATGCTGGAGGCGACCGGCCACTGCAACGGCATCGAGAACTATTCCCGCTATCTGACGGGCCGTGCACCGGGTGAGCCGCCCCCCACCCTGTTTGAATTCATCCCCGACAATGCCATTGTTTTTGCCGACGAAAGCCACGTCTCGGTGCCGCAGATCGGCGGCATGTACAAGGGCGACCACCGGCGCAAGATGACATTGGCCGAACACGGCTTCCGCCTGCCGTCGTGCATGGACAACCGCCCGCTGAAGTTTGAGGAATGGGACGCCATGCGCCCGCAGTCGGTGTTTGTCTCCGCCACGCCGTCCAAATGGGAGCTGGAACAATCCAGCGGCGTCTTTGCCGAACAGGTGATCCGCCCCACCGGCCTTTTGGACCCGCAGGTCGAAATCCGCCCCGTCGATATGCAAGTGGATGATCTGCTGGACGAGGTGCGCCGCGTCACCGCCGATGGGTTCCGCACGCTTGTGACCACGCTGACCAAACGCATGGCCGAGGATCTGACCGAATACCTGCACGAACAGGGCATCAAGGTCCGCTATATGCATTCCGACATCGACACGCTGGAACGCATTGAAATCCTGCGTGATTTGCGCCTTGGTGCCTTTGACGTGCTGATCGGCATCAACCTGCTGCGCGAGGGTCTGGACATCCCCGAATGCGGGCTGGTCGCCATTCTGGACGCCGACAAGGAGGGCTTCCTGCGTTCCGAAACCTCCCTCATCCAGACCATCGGCCGCGCCGCCCGCAACGCCGAGGGCCGCGTCATCATGTACGCCGACCGCATCACCGGATCGATGGAGCGCGCTCTGGGCGAAACCGACCGCCGCCGCGACAAGCAGATCGCCTATAACACCGAGCATGGCATCACCCCTGAAACGGTCAGGAAAAACGTCGAGGACGTTCTGGCCGGGCTTTATGCCGGCGACACCGACATGAACCGCGTCACCGCGCAGATCGACAAGCCGATGCACGGCGCCAATCTGGAGGCGCATCTGAACGGGCTGCGCGACCAGATGCGCAAGGCCGCCGAGAACCTCGAATTCGAAGAAGCCGCCCGCCTGCGCGACGAGGTCAAACGGCTGGAGGCGGTGGATCTGGCGATCTCCGACGACCCGCTGGCGCGGCAATCGGCGGTCGAGGCGGCGTCAGAGGCCGCGGTAAAATCGCAGGGGCGGTCAACCGCGGGCAAGGCTGGGACAAGGGCGTATAGGGGTAAGTCTCAGAAGAAATTTTCGTGACAACTAAGTTAATCGACCAAGGAGATTTCAACTCAATGAAAAACGATTATTCCCGAAGCATTGCAATGCTTTGTCCAACTTGCGGGTCCGACGAATTCTCTTTTGACAATGACCTAACCGAAACTGAGCGTACGTATGAATGCACGTCCTGCGGGATGGAGTTTACGCACGAAGATATCATGGATCAAAATCAAGACACGATTTCGCGTGCCGTCGAGGGCATGAAGAAAGAAATAGTTGCGGACATTCGAAAGGACTTTAAGAAAATTTTCAAATAGGTAAACCCATGGAAGTTTCCGAATTTGTTGCAGGTTTAGCTTTCTTTATATCGCTACTTGCATACATTGAAACGAAAAGAGCCAACAGGTCTCAAAGTCGGCTTACTGACAGAGAGGTCGAACTCGTTCGTATTCAAATACAAACTGCACAAAATGAAGCAAAAAGGGAAAAAACCGCAGCAGTGTCTGCGCGTCTGAACAAAGTTGATAAATCCTCCTGGAAGCTGCGCGTCTTCAATACTGGCCCTGCCCCTGCCTTAAACATCCGACTTGTACTGGATGAGCAAAACAGCATCATTCAGGAAAATTCAGCCAGCCGGAAATTTCCGATGTCCAAATTGGAGAAGGGGCAGAGTGTTGAATTAGCCGCATTTGTTCACATGCAATCTAACCCAAAAGAGTGGCTTAGAATTCGCTGGGATGATCCTTCCGGCAAGGATCGTGAGAACCGCATTGAAATAACTATCTAGTTGCAGTGTGCCATTTATACAAAAAACCAGCATCCCGTCCAGAGGAAGGGCGTTCGCGCCCGCCGTCACGCCAAAGGCGTGCCACGCACGCCGCCGCGCGCGCCCTTGCCCGACCTGCCCTTTAGGCGCAGGCTGGCAGACACCACAAACCCGCGTGCGCCCCGGCTTACCACGTGCTTTAGCCACAACGAAAAAGGGCGGCCAATTGGCCGCCCCGTTCGTGTAAATCACCGCACAAACTTCTTGTGCTTCAGGCGCTTGGGCTCCAGCGCGTCGGCTCCCAGACGGCGCTTCTTGTCTTCCTCGTAGTCCTCGAAATTGCCTTCGAACCACTCCACATGCGCGTCGCCTTCAAAGGCCAGCATATGGGTGCAGATCCGGTCGAGGAAGAAACGGTCGTGTGAGATCACCACAGCGCAGCCGGCGAAATCGACCAATGCGTCTTCCAGTGCCCGCAGGGTTTCCACGTCCAGGTCGTTGGTCGGCTCGTCAAGCAGCAGCACGTTGCCGCCCTCTTTCAGCAGCCGCGCCATATGGACCCGGTTGCGTTCACCGCCCGACAGCAGGTTCAGCGGTTTCTGCTGATCGCCGCCTTTGAAATTGAACGAGGAGCAATAGGCGCGGGAATTGACCTGCGCATCGCCCAGTTCGATGATTTCAGAGCCGCCGGAAATCGCTTCCCAGACGGTTTCATTGTCTTTCAGGTCATCGCGCGACTGATCGACATAAGACAGCTTCACGGTGTCGCCATAGGTGACGGTGCCCGCGTCGGGCTGCTCCTGGCCGGTCAGCATGCGGAACAGGGTGGATTTACCGGCGCCGTTAGGGCCGATCACGCCGACAATGCCGCCGGGGGGCAGATCAAAGGACAGCCCCTCAACCAGCTGCTTGTCACCATAGTGTTTGGAGATGCCTTCAACCTCGATCACCTTGGATCCCAGACGCGGGCCGTTGGGGATGACGATCTGGGCGCGGGTCAGTTTCTCGCGCTCGGATTGGCTGGCCAGATCATTATAGGCGTTGATCCGGGCCTTGGATTTGGCCTGCCGCGCCTTGGCACCTTGACGCATCCATTCCAACTCGCGTTCCAGCGTCTTCTGCTTGGATTTGTCTTCGCGCGCTTCCTGCTCCAGACGCTTGGCCTTTTGCTCCAGCCAGGCAGAGTAGTTGCCTTCGTAGGGGATGCCCTTGCCGCGATCCAGTTCAAGGATCCAGCTGGTGATATCGTCCAGGAAATAGCGGTCGTGAGTGACGCAGAGGATGGTGCCCTTGTAGTCAATCAGGTGCTGCTGCAGCCAGGCGATGGTTTCGGCATCAAGGTGGTTGGTCGGTTCGTCAAGCAGCAGCATTTCCGGCGCTTCCAGCAGCAGCTTGCACAGGGCTACACGGCGGCGTTCACCGCCCGAAAGGTTGGCAATCTCGGCATCATCCGGCGGGCAGCGCAGCGCCTCCATCGAGATGTCGATCTGGCTGTCCAGATCCCAGAGGTTTTCCGCATCAATGCTGTCTTGCAGCGCGGTCATCTCTTCCATCAGCTCGTCGGTGTAGTTCTCGGCCATTTCGACCGCGATCTGGTTGAAACGGTCGACCTTGTCCTTCTTGGCCTTGACGCCCAGCATGACGTTTTCACGCACAGTCAGGCTCTCGTCCAGCTTCGGCTCCTGCGGCAGATAGCCGACTTTGGCGCCCTCAGCCGCCCAGGCCTCGCCGGTGAAATCGGTATCAAGACCGGCCATGATTTTCATCAGGGTGGATTTACCGGCGCCATTGACGCCGACCACACCGATTTTCACGCCGGGCAGGAAGGACAGGTGAATGTTTTCAAAGCATTTCTTGCCACCGGGGTAGGTCTTGGAGACACCCTGCATGTGGTAGACGTACTGATAGGCGGCCATGTGACTGCTCCATGATGGGGGAATTCTAGCTGGCTGGTGTGATAACGGATGGGCGGCGGCGGGGCAATGCGGGATGCAGGCGGTGCGTACTCCGCCTGCTGAACCGGAGGCGGCGGCTGCCCTCTTGCCCGACTCACCCCTCCTGCCCCACACTGGCGGGCACCGGAAACTTCGGGGCGCCCCGGCTTGCCGCTGGCTGCGCCCAGACCTGATGATGCCGCCCTTTCCAGGATCGCAAACCCACCGGCGGCATCCCAGACCTGCGCCACAGCGGCCGGGGGGCCTTTCCTAACACAGGAGGACCCTTTGATGATCGCCTCACGCCTGAAACATCATCTGGAGGCACAAGGCCTGCCATTCGGCACGGTCCGCCATCCCTATACCGCCACGTCCGCCGAATGCGCCGAAAGCGCCCATGTGCCGGGGGACCATCTGGCAAAATCGGTGCTTATCCACATGGAGGAAGGCCCGGTTCTTGCCGTGGTGCCTTCCAATCAGACGGTTGATCTGCACGCGCTGCAATCGATGATGGACCGCCGCCTTGGCCTGGCGCCGGAATATGAGCTGAACCAGGTCTTTGACGATTGCGACCCTGGCGCTGCCCCCTGCGTGGGCCAGGCCTATCATGTGCCGACGATCATTGACGACAGCCTCAGCGGCCTGGACAAAGTCTGGTTCGAGGCCGGCGACCACAAGACATTGGTGGAAATGAAGGGGGATGATTTCGACACTCTGATGAAGGATGCCAAACACGGATCTTTCTGCATCGTGCATTAGCGCCTTCGACAATGGCTTGCCGCCCCCGCGTCACCGGGGCGGCGCCTGATGCGGGTCAGAAATCGAACAGATCTTCCAGGAAGTTCTTCTTTTTCTTCTTGTAAGGCTTCTTGCCGTAGCGCGGATCATAATCGCCGCCCCGCTCGTCATAGCGCTGCTGCTGCGGTGAGGCCTGCACTGGCTGTGCCGATCGCTCGATGATCTTGTCCAATTCGCCCCGGTCCAGCCACACGCCGCGGCATTTCGGGCAATAATCAATTTCCACCCCGGCGCGGTCGCTCATGACCAGCTGGGTTCCGTCAATCGGGCACTGCATCTGCGTCTCCTTGCACAACTCCAGCGACTCAGGTGGGCAGCGCCGCAGCCCGGCACAAGACAACAGTGCCGTAAATTCGCGATATTTGCAGAATTCCGCCCATTCACACGGGGCTGACCCGTGGTAAGCTGGCCAAAAATCACAGCAAAAACCGCGGAGGCACACTTGAGCAGCAAAACCATTCAGGCCGGAGTCCTGACCCTGATCCTCGCCAGTACACCCGCCTTTGGCGGCGAAGGCGGCGGCGGCGGCAGCCGGGACAGCGGCGCAAGCAGCGGCGGCGGCGGCCAGCGCAGCGGGCTGAGCTCGCGGGCGACAAAAACCGTTGTCACGACGCTGACGCGCGGTTTTGACCGCTGCGGGACATTGCCCAAGGTCTACAAATACGACTGCTACCGCCACACCTATAAACTGGCGGTTCAGCAGCTGGGCGGCAACCATGCCTATGCCGAAGCAACCAAAGCGCTGGTCCTGGTGCAGGACACGCTGACCCAGGCGGTCAACAGCAATCTGGACCCGGCGCAAAAGCCCAAGCGCAAGGGGTTGAATCTGTACCGTGCGGTAAAACCGGCTGCCGTGCCGCAGATCAAGCGGCAGACCGAACGGGCGATGCAGCAAGCCGAAACCATCCTGCTGCGCTCGCCTGCGGACAAGCAGGTGCATTACGCCCGCATCGCCGAAGCGGTGAATTCCAACAAGGTTCTGCTGCGCTCAGCAATGCTGCCGGGGGCGGCGATCCGGCTGGCCTGGAGGCTGCTTAAGGCGGCAGTGCCGGCCTGACCGGGGCAGTGTCAGCGCACCACATGCACCGCGCAAGCGGCGTGGCGCACCACATGGCCGGAGGTCGACCCCCACAACAGATCCTGCATTGACGGGCGGTGCGATGCAAGAATGATCAGGTCCGGCTGGTTCTGCTCTGCCCAGTCCAGAATGGTGCGGCCGGAATGGCCCTCAACCAGTTCTCCGCGGGCATTGGGCAGGGTCTTGGCCAGCCCGTCCAGTTCTGCCTGCAGCGCAGTACGAGTGCCGTCCATGAAATCTGCCGGAATGTAGGAAATCGCATAGGCCGGAACCTGTTCGATCACATGCAGCAGCGTCACGTTGGCCCCCGGGGCGGACAGCAGCCGCGCCACTTTCAGCGGCCCGGTCACATCCCGCTCCGGGTCAAATGAAATCGGCACCAGGACATTGTGATACATAGCAAACCTCCATCGGTTGATGTTCCCGTCAATGATAGCCCTGCCGGTGGCATCCCGCCATGACCGGGGTCAAGGCAGGCGCCGTTTTGGGTGGAACTGGAAGACGCTAGGTGCCGAACACCTCGGCCACGTCATACATCACCGGCTCAAAACTGCGGCACAGTTCATTGATCTTGCGGTTGCGCTCGCGCATTTCGGGACTGCGAAGCATTGCCATGAAATCCTCGCGGCGGCGCCATTGCGAGTAATTGGCGATACGGGTCTGTGCGTCGTTCACATGCAGACCGGCCGCAACAAAGCCCGGCTGTTTCGAGATGAAGTCCGCATAGGCGTCCTGCAGCGCCTCCAAAAGGTCCTGACAGGTCCCAGGCGTCATCTCAAATGTGGTGATAACGGTTTGGATATCAGCGGTTTTTGCTATTTTCGGCATTGGCCCCTCCGTTGAATTCCCCCAGCCTACGCCCGTTCGCGCATGAAGCGCACCACCTTTTTTGAGACGGCAATCATTTCGTGTAAAGTAAAGATTTAATACAACCTTAACCATAAGTCGAAACTCTTACCGCAGTGTTCTGAGGGTTTTGGGATGAAACCTGTCTGTGCCGTTTGTCTTGCAATGACGCTGGCCCAACCGGTGGCTGGCGGTGCATGGCTGGAGAAGCCAGGCAGGGGATTTGCGTCTGCCAGCGCCACCTACCGGAAAACCGGGAATGAAGGCGCCCAAGAGCTGAGCTATTATGGCGCATTTGGCGTTACCTCCAAGCTCACCCTTGGTATTGACCTGAACCAAAGCTCGGCTGGCTCAGGCCACGCGCTGATGTTTGCCCGATTGCCGCTGCGCGCCGGCCCCCGCTTCCGGCTAGCGGTTGAGACAGGGGTCGGCGGCAATCATTACCGGGGTCTTTGGCAAATGATGCAAAAGACAACCCTGTCTTACGGGCGCAGTTTCGAGACCGGCCAAAGCACCGGCTGGCTGGCGGTCGATGCCGCATACGAGCTGCGCAACAGCGGATTTGATGCGGCCTGGAAACTGGACACCACCATCGGTCTGAACCGGCCCGGAAAAGCCGCACCAATGCTGCAGGTCCAGACATCCAAGCCGGGCGGCGGCCGGTTTTCCTATGCGCTGACCCCAGCCCTGCGCTACCCGCTGGATGGCAGCCGCGAGCTGATCCTGGGACTGGAATACCGCAACACAGGCCGGCGCAGCCTTGGTCTGGAGCTGGGGGTGTGGCAAAAGTTCTGAAGCCTTTCACGGAAGCCAGAGAAACAAATGCCCGACCCGGTCCGCCCCGCAGATGACGATGCCCGCGCCATGGGCCAAAGCCTGATGGCAAGCGCCCGCTTTGCCGCCCTTGGCGTGCTGCTGAACGATGGCAGCCCGCTGGTCACACGGGTGGCTTTCGGAGTGGATCCGCAAGGGGGTCCTGTCAGCCTGATCTCCGGCCTGGCGCTGCACACGGCTGCGCTGCGACAGCGGCCGGCCTGCTCGCTGCTGGTGGGCGAGCCGGGGGACAAAGGCGATCCGCTTGCCCATCCGCGGCTGAGCCTGATGTGCCAAGCGTGTTTTGTCAGCCACCAGGACCCGCAGCATGAGGTACTGGCCGCGCATTACCTGCGCCGCCAGCCCAAGGCCAAACTGTATCTGCAACTGGCTGATTTCACCTTTGTGCGGCTTGCCGTGACGGGGGCGCATCTGAATGGCGGCTTTGGCAAGGCCTTCCGCCTTGCCAAAGCCGATCTGCAGCCGCCTGGCAGCACTGGCTAGCTGTCCATCCGCATGATCACCTGAACCTCGCCCTTGACCGCTTCGCCCCAGCGCAGCCGGATCTCGTCGTTGTCCGGCCCTTGCTCCGCTTCGGTATACGGCACAATGTAGCGGGTGCTGTTGCCGCCGCTCTTAAGCGCGCCCAGCGGCACCACGCTGTCGACATAGCGGGCAAATCCCTGGAACGGCAGCAGCCCTTCGGCCCGCACCGGCCAGGAGGTTGAGGCCGAGGATTGATCATGCCGCACCCGCAGCGGATTGGCGGTTTGGGCGGTAACATTGTGATACATGTTGCCGCTGAAATCGACGTTTTTAGACCGGCTGAAATCCAGATCCGAAAAACTGGTATCCACGCGCTCCGCCCGGTCAATGCTGCCCTGAAGCGAGCGGAATTTATTGCCGGTGACAGACAGCCCGTTCAGAAAATGGCCGCTGCCGTAGGGTTTGACGACGATGTAGCTGAACCACGGCGCGACATCGCCGGACAGGAACACATTGGCACTCACTGACAAGGCGCTGAACGAAAACCCGCCGGTGAAATCAGGTGTTGCGTCCCGCTCGTTGGTCCATTCGATAAAGCAATTGTCGATGTAGTTGTCCGACACGGTTGAGGTGCAGTTGTTGGAGGCCAGCACCAGACCTGCTGTGCGCACGCCGTTGGCGATGCTGTCGCCCTGAAAGAAGTGATTTCCGGTTACCGTATTGTTGCCGCCCGCCAGCAGCGCGAAATGGCGGAACCTTGTGGCCCGGTTGCTGCGCAGCTTGGCGTCGTTGGAATTAACGTTAAGGCCGATGCTGACCCGGTCTGGAACGTCCAGCGGGTCCTCAGCTGACAGGAACTGGCAATTGTCGACCAGAATACCCTGGCAGCCGGTTCCGGCCGACGTAATGCCTCGGTCTTTAGGGCGTGAAAAGAAACAGCTGTCGAACGAATTCACCGACCCGGCCGGCGCCAGCCGCACTGCGCTGCAGCGGGAATTGCACTGGAATTCGATGCCTTCCATGCCAAACTTGCTGAGCGAACTGAAGCCGCTGAAATCCACCAGGTATTTGAAGTCGCGGAAGGTGAACGTCTGGGTGCCTTCGGCATCATAAAGCGCTGCGCTGAGGGTTAGCTCTCCGGCGCCGGTGTTTTTGGATTTCACATAGATCTCGCGGCCCACTCCGGCGCCTTCGACCAGCGAGCCAACCGCGATATTCGCGATGTTCGCAACATTGGTCAGCTTCTTGGAGTCCGAGGCACTGTAGGTTGCCAGCGAGGTCACCGTACCGGTGTCCCAGGCCGCATTGCTGGCGGCCTCCAATTGGCCGTTGCGGATCACCCGGCGGGTCGCATAAGAGCTTTTGTTCGGGACTGCCGCTTGCATGTCGATCGGCCCGGTGACGGTGATCTTGCGGCCCTTCAGATCCAGGGATTCGTGATCTGCGTTGTTGATCAGCGCCTGAAACGCCTTTTTGAACCCCAGCTCCTCATTGCCGAATGCCGCCGCATATGCGGGGAAATCGAAATTCTTTGTCAGCAACAGCATCTGACTGTCCGGCATGGAAACGGTGCCTTCGAACACGGCCTGGTGGTTCAGCGAAACGGTGCTGCTCAGGCGGAAATCCCCTGCGGGCACCAGGATGCGCCGCCCGTCTGCTGCCGCGTCCGCCGCTTCAAAGGCCGCCGTGCAATCAAAGCTGCCATTGCCCACCGCGCCATAATCGGTGACGTCCACCAAGCTTAGCATATCCCGCACAAAGGCGCTGGTGATGTCGGTGATCTCGATGTCGTCGATCCGCACCACGCCGCCGTTGGCGCCAGTCAGGTCGAGGCCGAAATGGCCGTAGGCCGCACTGCGCCCCCAGGGCATGTCCACGCCGCCGCGGCTGCCGCTGCCGACAATGCCGGTGACCTCCGCCACCTGGCCATAGGCGATCAACGAGACCTGCGGCGCAGCCTCAGTCACGCCGCCGATATGGCTGCCGCCGCTGGCACCGGCCCAGCCTGCAACGCGGACCGCAGGCAGCGCGCCGCTCACTGCTTTGACACGGATCTTGATCTGCAGATAGCAGCCCGGTTGCAGCGGCGTCTGCCCCATGAAGCGCAGCTTCTGGGTGTTCTCAGTCTTCTGCATCTCCAGGCAGCCGCCGAAATCAGCGTCCGCCGCCACAAAGACTGCATTGGCGGCGCCGTCATAGGTGTCTGATCCGGGGGTGCCGTCGCCGCTGGACCAGACGTCCAGACCACCCGCAAATGCGGGCGGCATCAGCTGCAAACCTTCGGTGATTGCCTTGTTCATGAGAATTCCTTTTCCTGCTGAGCATGTCGCGTTCAGGGAAAAGGATTTACAGATGCCGCGTTAAATTCCGCCCAGCGGTGCGTGCGCAGGCCTGGGCTCAGGCGCCTTCAGCGTGCCCGTTCAATAACTGTACCGCGTTGATTTTCCAACCACTTTCAAGATTAACCATTTGGTAATCCAAAAGGTGCACGCGGCCCTTTGTGTCAGTGATCATCACCCGCTGCCAATGGCTGCCTGCCACCTCGCGTAAGTCCAGATAGCGCACTTCGGCAGGCCGCCAGACCATCGGGTAGCCCTGGCGCACCATCTCGGCAAAGTGGTCCGGAGAGCCGAAAATGCGCCGGATCAACGGCGAAGCGTAGGAGAAAGCGGTTTCGGTATCATTGTTCAGGAAGGCAGAAATCTGAGAGCCGATCACAGCTGTGACCGGCTCCCTTTGAGCTATTGCCGGGAAGGCCAGAAGAAAAACACTTACCCCCGCAAACAGAACACTGCGCATCTGTCCCTCCCGGTCCGTTTGACTCCAGTTAGGGCAATGTGACGTGACGTCAAAAAGTTTTTTGATGGAGCTGACGCACAGGGCGGAACAAGGCCGCAGGCCGCCGCGCATGGCTGAAAAAGAATAGGGCGCGGAAACCCGCGCCCTTGCTGATCGCTACTGCGCGAAAGCTTACGCCAGCTCGCCCGCCAGCGCCTGCTTGATCAGCGCGATGGTGTCCGCGACGCCGTAAAGCGCGATAAAGCCGCCGAAACGGGGGCCTTGGGAGGCACCCAGCAGCACCTCGTAGATCGCCGAGAACCAAGCGCGCAGCGGCTCGAAGCCGTGGATCTTGCCGATAGCAAAGACCACGGACTGCAGGAATTCTTCGTCCGTGAAATCGGCTTCGGGCAGCGGGTCGTCATTGCCGGCCAGCTCGTTCTTTTTGGCAATCGCCGCCAGCGCCGCCTCGGGCGATTTCAGCGCGTCTGCCAGATCCTGCAGCGCTGCGCGCTCCTGTTCAGTGGGCAGGCGGAACACTTTGGACGGTTTCACAAAGTCGTTGAAATAGGCCACGGCAAAACCCGCCGCCTGATCCATCGCCGGGTTGCTTTCCGGGGTCGCGTCAGGCGCGTATTTGTTGATGAAGCCCCACATGGTGGCCTTGTCCTCGGCGCTGGAGGCCGAAGCGAGGTTCAGCAGCATCGAGAACGGCACCACCATATCCGACTGCGGCACGTCACCGCCGTGGATATGCCAGACCGGGTTGTTCAGCTGGCCCTTCAGGTCCTGGGTGTGATAGGCGCGCAGCTGCTGGTGGTATTCGTCCACCGCCTTGGGGATCACGTCGAAGTGCATCCGCTTGGCGGTTTTCGGCTTCAGATACATGAAGTACGCTAGGCTTTCAGTCGAGGCATAGGTCAGCCACTCATCAATCGAAATGCCGTTGCCGGACGTCTTGGAAATCTTCTGGCCGTTGGCATCCAGGAACAATTCATATGTGAAATGCTCCGGTGCGCGGTGGCCCAGCACCCGGCAGATGCCATCATAGATCGGCGTATTGGTGGAATGGTCCTTGCCGTACATCTCAAAATCGACTTCCAGCGCGGCCCAGCGGGCGCCGAAATCGGGCTTCCACTGCAGCTTCACGTTGCCGCCGGTCACTGGCAGGGTCCATTCCTTGCCGTCTTCGTCGTCAAAGGTGACGGTGTAGGTCTCGGCGCAGACCTTTTTCATCGGCACGTACAGGACGCGGCCGGTTTCCGGGTGGATCGGGAGGAAGATCGAGTAGGTCTGGCGGCGCTCCTCGCGCAGGGACTTCAGCATGATCGCCATCACGTCATCGTATTTATCGACAGCACGTTTCAGCACCTCGTCGAACTGGCCGGATTTGTAGAATTCCTGCGCCGAATAAAACTCATACTCGAACCCGAAGGTATCGAGGAAGCGGCGCAGCATGGCGTTGTTGTGGTGGCCGAAACTCTCGTGGGTGCCGAAGGGATCCGGCACCGAGGTCAGCGGCTTTTGCAGATGCTCTTGCAGACTGTCAGCATTGGGCACATTGCCCGGCACCTTGCGCATCCCGTCCAGATCATCAGAGAAGCAGATCAGCTTGGCCGGGATATCCGAGATCAGTTCAAACGCGGTCTTGATCATGGTGGTGCGGGCGACCTCGCCGAAGGTGCCGATATGCGGCAGGCCCGAGGGGCCATAGCCGGTCTCGAACAGAACATAGCCCTTTTCCGGCGCGCCCTTGGCGTAACGTTTGAGAACCCGGCGGGCCTCTTCAAACGGCCAGGCTTTGCTCTTGAGAGCTTCTTCGCGCACATCAGACATTTGTGTTCTCCATCGGCGGCGTCGTTTCCGGTTTTCCAGGGGCCGCAAGATCAGTGCGGATGCCCCATGCATCCAGCCCTTTCCTCTATTGTGCTGATGCAGCATGAGTCAATAATCACTGGCCCGCCGAGACTGTCTTTTACCGCAGCGGAGAGGATAAAACACCGCGCAGCCACAGCCTGTTGTTGAACCTCGCCGCCGGCATACCTATCGTGGCCGGATCAATATTGCGCAAAGAAGGATTCCGTCCATGAGTGAGCAAACCCCGCACCCGATGTCCCCGCAGGACTGTCTGGTGGCGCTGATGGTGGCGGTTTCTGCCTCGGACGAGAACATCCGCACCGCCGAGCTGGTAAAGATCCAGTCCGCGGTCAACATGCTGCCGGTGTTCGCCGACTACGACATTGACCGGGTGACACGGGTTTCGCAGACGGTTCTGGACCTGTTTGAACAGGAAGACGGTCTGGCGGCGCTGTTCGGCCTCATTCGCGGCGATCTGCCGGAGCGGCTGTTTGAAACCGCTTATGCGCTGTCCTGCGATGTAGCGGCTGCGGACGGGATCCTGGGCGAGACCGAACTCGAGTTCCTGGCGGAGGTCCGCTATGAGCTGAACATCGACCGGCTGCATGCCGCGGCCATCGAACGCGGCGCACGGGCGCGGCACATGGTCTGAACGGTGGAAGGGGGCGCTGCCCCCGGCCTTGCGGCCTCCCCCGGGATATTTTCAGCAAGAAGAAGATCCCGGGGGAGGCCAGCCTGGCAGAAATTTCTGCCACTTTGCGGTTTTCCGGACTTTCCGCCTGGCTGCGCAGGGTCCTGCGGTATCAGCCCGTCCGTCTGGCCGCCGCGATCAAAGTGCCCAAGCTTTGCTTTTGCTGCCCTTGGGCACCGAAGTTTGCTGGATCAAGCCACGTCCGATAGGCGGATTCAAGCATGGGCCATTCGCCATCCAGCACTGAATACCATGCGGTATCGCGGTTGCGGCCCTTATAGACAATGGCCTGGCGGAACAGACCATCATAGGTGAAACCGAAACGCTCTGCCGCGCGGCAGGACGGCGCATTCAGGGCGTCGCATTTCCATTCATAGCGGCGGTATCCCAGATCGTTGAACACCCGTGCCATCATCAGACACATCGCCTCGGTCGCCGCCCGCGTCCGCTGCAGCGCCGGGGCAAAAGTGATGCCGCCAACCTCGATCACGCCATGGGCAGGCTGAATGCGCATATAGCTGGCAATACCTTCGGCCTTGCCGCTGTCCCCGTTGATGACCGCGAAATAGGGCTGCGCATCCACCCCGCTGGCCGCTTGCACCCAGGCATGCAGGCATTCCGGCGTCTCAAAGGGGCCATAGGGCACATAGGTCCAGATCGCATCGGTCTGATCCAGCCGGAAGGCCGCGAACAGATCGGCGGCGTGGCGGTCCGCATTCAGCGGCTCAACCCGGCAGTATTGCCCCGCCATGCCGGTGTGGCCGGGGTGGCGGGCGCCGCGCCAGTCCGGCAGCGGCGCGCCGATGGGCTGGCCATGTTCGTTGAAGTGTCTGATCATGGCGGCATCCTTTTCTAAGCAGTTCCGCGGCGGCTTGCACCACCGCCCTGCGCAGGTTTGGCATGCCCCCGGACCGGAAAAAACGTCCAGATATTGGCAATATGCCCAGACCAATCCCGCCTGTCCCGGGCCCGGGTCAGCTGCCGTAGACCGCGCCCCATCGTTCGATCAGTTGCTGTTGCAGCTTCTTGGCGCGGCGGTTCCAGCCGCGCGCGCCATTGGGGCGTTCGCGCTGTGCGCGGGGGATGCGGGCACGCGTTTTCTGATCAGCGGTGAAAATGGCAAAGGCCAGTTCCGTCCCGTCCGCAGCGGTCATGAAACCACCCAGTCCCGAGACAAAGTTCAATGTCCCGGTTTTGGCCGCGACCTTGATCGGGTGTCCCTTGACTATACCGCCCTTGGCATCACGCATCCGGAAAGGTTTCAGAAGCGGTTTGAGCCGGCCTGCCCTGTAGGCTGCAACCAATGCACCGGTCAAATCCTCCGGTGTCATCCGCGACGCCTCGCCAAGGCCGGAATGATCCACCAGCCTGGTGCCGGACATGCCGTATTTTCCGGATGCCCAGAGGTTCATTTCGCCGGCGGAGGCCTTGAGCGAAGCAGGCCGGCTGCCGCGTGCGGCGGTGGCGGACATGCCGATCATCTCGGCCATCAGGTTGTTGGAGTATTTCAGCATCGCCTTGAGCATTACATCCAGCGGCGGGCTGCGATGCCGGGCCAGCAGTTGCGACTGAGGCAAGGATTTGGCGGGTTTTGCCTTGTCCAGCTTGATCCCGTTTGCCCGCGCCAAGGTGCGGAACACATCGCCGGCATAGGCCGCAGGGTTGCGGACCGGCAGCCAGCGCGATCCGCCCTTGCCCAGCGCCTTGCCGGCGACAGTCCAGTGATCGACGCCCCCTTTTTCGGCATAGGTATAGACCGGCCCCGAGCGCGAGGCGATTTTCATCTGCGCATTGACCACTTCGGGACGGTATTTCTCGGTCCTTGCATCCATGGTGATCGCCCAGCCTCCGCCGGACGCGCGTTTCCATTCGAAATGCACCCGGTTGAAGTTCAGCGCGATGCCGGACACGGCGGGGGAATAGCCGACATGGTCGGGCTGGCCCGGGTCGATGGTTTTGACCGCGGGAAGCGCGCCGTCCCAAACCAGGAACCTGCCCCGCACTTCGCGCACGCCGGCGTTTTTCAACGCCTTGGCCAGCAGCGCCAGATGATCGGTATTGAGCATAGGGTCGCCGCCGCCGGCCAGGATCAGATCACCCTTGACGATGCCGCCCGCGACACCGCCGGTCGCCAGTATGCGGGTCTCGAACCGGTGGTCCGCGCCCAGCACATCCAGTGCATACAGCGCGGTAAGCGCCTTGGCGACGCTGGCAGGCGGCAGGGCTTCGGCCTGGCCCGAGGATTCCAGCAGCTTGCCGGTTTTCACATCGGCCACCGCACAGACCGCCTGGCCCGGCAGATTGGCCCGCGCCAATAGCGCCTTGAGCCCGTCCGCTCCGGCCGCGAGAGAGCTGACACGGCGCGCCACGGGCCGCAGCGACACCGCCGGCGCATTGGCCAGCGCTGAGGAGCCCGCCAAAGCGGCAAGCCCGGAAAGGAGGAATGTCCGGCGTGAAGTCATGTTATTCATTTTTAGTGTCAGGACCTGCTCTTCTTCAATCCCGTTTCCACGGCAATCCGCCGCAGCATCCGGGGTTTTTCCCGGTGGGAAGTCCTGCTACCGCTGGCAGCATGTTGCAAGCAGTCATCCTTATGTTCGTGGCCATGTCAATGATCCCTGCGGGCGATCTGTGCGGGAAGCTGCTGACGGGCGGCGGGCTGGCCACACCGGCGTTTGTCGCCTGGTCGCGGTTTGCCATCGGCACCGCGCTGATCCTGCCGTTTGTGCCGCGCCGGGCCTATGCGCTGCTGGGCGATTGGCGGCTGTGGCTGCGGGCCGGACTGCTGACCGGCGGCATCTTTTCAATCCAGCTGGCGCTGGCGACCGAGCCGCTGGCCAATGTCTTTGCCGCCTTCTTTGTTGGTCCGGTGATCAGCTATGTGCTGTCGGTCCTGCTTTTGCGGGAACAGGCGACATTGCTGCGCAGCCTGCTGATGGGGCTGGGGTTCATCGGCGTGCTGATGGTGGTGCGGCCTGGCCTGGGAGGCTCCATCAACCTGCTGTGGGCGGTGCTGGCGGGATGTTTCTATGGCGGCTTCCTGACCAGTTCGCGCTGGCTGGCGCATTTGGGGTCGCCGTTGGAGCTGAGCCTGACCCAGCTGCTGCTTTCCGCCATCCTGTTGCTGCCCTTGGGCCTCGGCAGCCTGCCGGAGTTTTCGCCCTCGACCGCCGCACTGACGGTGGGCAGCGCGGCGTTTTCAATGACCGGCAATCTCTTGCTGCTGTTTGCCTATGGCCGGGTGCAGGCGGTGAAACTGGCGCCAATGGTCTATTTCCAGCTGGTTGCCGCTGTCAGCCTCGGCTGGGCGGTGTTCAGCCAGCTGCCCGATGCCTGGACCTGGGCCGGGCTGGCTGTGGTGCTGTCCGCCGGTCTGGCCTCAGCTGTGCTCCGCCGCTGACCATTCGCCGCGGGCCCGGATTTCGGTTGAGCTGACATCCACCATCGGAACGTTGACAAAACACCAGGCCGGAGCCGCGGCCCGCGCCAGCAAATGGCTCTGGCAGCCTTTCAGCATGGATTGGCGGGCAAAGCGCGCTGCGGGGGAAAACCGCGCCGAGATCCGGTCGTTCGGCCGTGCCAGCACACCCACCGGCACAGTGTCCAGGATCTGCTGCCAGTCTTTCCAGCGATGGAAATGGGTCAGATTGTCGGCCCCCATCAGCCAAACAAAGCGCACGCCCGGATGGCGGCGGCGCAGGTGGCGCAGGGTCTGGGCGGTGTAGCGGGTGCCGAGATCCGCCTCGATGCCGCTGATGTGGATGCGCGGGTGCTGGATCAGGCCTTGCGACGCTGCAATCCGCCGCTGCAGAGCGGCCGGCTGGCGCGCTTTCAATGGGTTGCCCGGGGACACCAGCCAGAACAGGTGATCCAGTCCGAACCGCCGCAGTGCCGCATGGGAAATCGCCGCATGGCCGCGGTGCGGCGGATCAAAGGACCCTCCCAAAAGCCCGACGCTTTGGCCCGGGCGGATATGCGGCAGCTTGCAAACCATAACAGCCTTGATGCACATAATTTCCCGGGGAGATCAATCGGGTGAGGCACCACGGCCCTGATGATGCGGCGGCGCTTTACAGCCCGCGATCCCGCAACTGCCGCGGATCAAATGCTCTCTCGAACCGGTGGCCTTCGCAGTCTCACTCATTGCATCGTTGCTGGCTGCGGCGCGGGATATCCAGATTGCCGGACGCCGAGGGTGGCAAACCAAAGCGGCAAAAGTTCAAGCGCGGCCCGATCGGCAGGAGCAGAGAGCAGCTTAACTTGCGCTCGAAACTGTCCCAGCATCGGGGAACAGCCCATGTCGTCCTAGCCATCGGCCTGACTGCAACTGTTACTTATTGGTCATGTGTCCTGAGCCTAAGGAACGCCCAGCAAACAGCCTGTTCGCAAACAGCAACTTAGAGTTGCAGGCCTATTGCTGAAATCTCTAAAAGGTGTAATCTAGTCAAAAAAACCGGCCCGTATGCAGCGCAGCAGGGAATACCAGCGATCAGTAGGCAGGCTTTGGACCGCTTGCGCAGCAGCAGAAAGCTCCAAGGATGACATTTTCCAGACATATGGACGCCTCCCAGCCACTCCGGGGCAATCGCATCCGGTACCTGACCCACGGCACCGCAGCCCTGCTCGTTGGCGCCGGTTTTATTTTCGACCTGCTGACGCCGCTTGGGATCGCGGGCGGCCTTATCTACGTGACCGTTGTCCTGTGCGCTCTTTGGGATGACAACCTGAACACAGCTTACAAGTATGCCGCAGCTACCACTGTGCTGACGATTCTTGGCTATCTGCTGTTCCCGCGGATCGGGGTCAATGAATGGATCGTCCTGACCAACCGGGCGCTAACTGTATTGGCGCTTTGGGCCCTTGCCTTCATCGTTCGCCAACAGAAAGCTGCCCAGATTTCGCTGGAGCGTAAAAAGACTGAGCTTGCTGCCATTCAGGACAACACTGTCGAAGGGATGATAACCATCAGCACCGAAGGGACCATCCTGAGCTATAATCACGCCTGCAGGAAAATCTTCGGCTATGCCGCCGAAGACGCGATTGGCCGGAATATCAAATTTCTGATGCCGGAACACTACCGCTCTGAACATGATGGCTATCTCAGCAACTACCTTCGGACCCGGCAGAAGAAAATCATTGGCACGATCCGGGAGGTTCAGGGACAACGCAAAGACGGCAGTATCTTCCCGCTCGATTTGTCTGTCAGCGAAGTCCGGGTCGGCGGCCACCATCTGTTCAGCGGTATCGTCCGCGACATTTCCGAACAAAAGCGCGCCGAGGCGGAGCGGGAACAGTTCATCAGTGATCTGTCCCGTTCGAACCAGGATCTGGACGATTTTGCCTATGTGGCATCCCATGATCTGCGGGCGCCTTTGCGGGTTATCGGAAACGCCTCCAGCTGGCTGGAGGAGGATCTCGCCGACACCTTGGACGATGAGAGCCGGGAAAACCTGCAACTTATCCGGTCCCGGGTTTCAAGGATGGAACAACTGCTGGACGACTTGCACGAATATTCCCGGGCCGGGCGCAGGACGGACGCCAGATACCAACAGTTGATGCCGGGTTCCGATCTGATGGAAGAAGTGCTTATGCTGATTGATCAGCCTGTGGGGGTCACCATCAATACCGCCCCCGGATTCGCCGCCATCCAGCTTCCGAACATGCCGTTGAAGCAGATTTTGGCCAACCTGATCTCCAACGCGATCAAACACAACGAAACCAGCACAGGCGTGGTTGACGTGCTGCTGGAAGACGACGGCGGCATGTATGCCATTACGGTCGCCGATGACGGTCCCGGTATTGATCCGCAGTTTCACGAGCAGATTTTCAAGATGTTTCAGACCCTGAAGTCGCGCGACGTGGTCGAAGGCAGCGGTATCGGCCTGGCGATCGTCAAGAAACACGTGGAAAATGCGGGCGGCAAAATCTCTTTGCAGTCTTCGCCGGGCGAAGGCTGCGCATTCCGGTTCACCTGGCCCAAGACGGCCCGCCCTAGTCAAGGATAAGAAAAGTATGAAGAGATTTAATAGCGGCGGGCAAACCTCCCATAAGGATTTGAACATCCTTCTGGTAGATGACGACCACGGGGACGCCAAGGCGGTTCAGCGGGCATTCAAGAAAGTCAAAATCGCAAATGAGATCACCCGCGCGATCGACGGGCTTGAGGCGCTGGATTACCTCCGCGGGACGGGTGGCAAGGACAAGGTCCAGCAGCCCTATGTGCTGCTGGTTGATATCAAGATGCCGCGGATGAGCGGCATCGAGCTGGTCCAGGAATTGCGCGCAGATCCTGAACTCAGCAGGTCAGTGGTATTCTTCCTGACGACCTCAAGCCACGAACAGGACATCGAAGCTGCCTATGATTTGAATGCAGCAGGCTATATCGTGAAAGAAACAGCAGGGCGTGATTTTCTGCAACTTGTCGATATGGTTGACCGCTATTGGCGGATTGTCGAATTCCCTATCCCCGGCACCTGACCCGCAGCACTGTTGCGGCACTGCGTCTGAAAATCACCGGCAGCCATGCAAAACACGCCGCACTTCCGGGCCGGTTTCAACGCCATGGCAAGGTGCCGTCATATCTTGACACGGAGGGGTAAAGGGTAGCTGTCTTGTGTCTGAGACAGATTGCAGAAATTCCATTCACATCCCCGAGAGCAGGAGGTGCCGCAGATTATGCCCCGCTTTGAGATCAGCCCGGAAAACCCGGCCGGGCCGGAAGCGTCAGCCCTGATCCGGCGGCATCTTTCGCAAATGGCGGCACAATCGCCGGAAGAAAGCTGCCACGCGCTGGATACAAGCGGCCTTGAAGGCCCTGAGGTACAGTTCTTTCTGCTGCGCCAGGGCGGCAAACCGGTTGCCATGGGGGCGCTGAAACAGCTGGACGGCGGCGCACGCGAACTGAAGTCCATGCACACGGTGTCCGAGGCCCGCGGCAGCGGAGCAGGACGCGCAATGCTGGAATTCCTGCTGCAGCTTTCCCGCAAGGAAGAGGCCACAGGCCTCTTTCTGGAGACTGGCTCCACCGATGATTTTCTGCCTTCGCGCAGACTGTATGAATCTCTTGGTTTTAAGCAATGCGCGCCCTTTGGGGATTACGCAGCGGACCCTTGGTCAGTATTCATGCACCTGGACTTGCGCGCAGCGGCTTGACCCTTGGCACCCGCCTGTCATAACTGGCGCCAAGCGGTCCCTTAGCTCAACTGGATAGAGCAGCTGACTTCTAATCAGCAGGTTGAGGGTTCGAGTCCTTCAGGGATCGCCAATTCCTTTAGTTGCTGCCAATTAGGCATAACCTTGCACACTTTGGGGGTTTTGATGCACACCCTGTGTCAAGTGGAAAGTGCCAAGTGAAGTTGAGAGTAGTAAAGGCTCAGATAGAAAACGCTTTCGCTCCTCGACCGGTCCCGGGGGACCAGCAGGCAAATGTCAGCTCATGAGCGTGTTCAGGACGGGTGCAACCTCCTTTAGGAGGTAGATCGGTCCGATGGTCACACCATTCAGCCGGAAAGCTTCAATCCCGTGAGCTGCAAAAGCCGCCAGAATCGTGTTCCGGTGCAGCCCGGTCTCCTTCACTAACACCGTCGGCGTGGTGAACTTGTCATGGAAAGCAGCGACATCCGCCACTGGGAGAGTTTTGTCACCGGGTGCAGAACCTCCATCGCAGGTGTATGGCCACCTCCAAGCAACGCTTGGAACGCCCCCTTCTCCCGCACTCCGATTGAGCGGGCAAAGGCAGCTGCGTTCATCTCCCCTTCCATGGCCGCCATTTTCCGCTCGCGGGGGCGAAGTAAACCCGACTGATCAACTTCGGCAACGTTGACGACGAGTCCGTGATACCCAAACACCTCAGCGCGCTTGCCGACCCTCAATCTGCCGTCCCTGATTGCAGCGATAACCTGGCCGACAGAAAGGCCCACTCGCTTGTGAACATGCTGGATCGTTTCCCATCCTGGTGTACCAGCTTCTAACAAAATAGCTTTTCGCTCCAAATCCTCGAGCAGGTGCAGCCCATCAGACACCCGCCAGGGAGACTTGATCGTTGCAACTTTCGTCCTGGGCGCCAGAACGCCGTCAGCTTCTAGAGATTTGAGTTCGACTAGCGTCGCGCCCATAGCTTTGCGCATCGCAATCGGCCCGACCAAAGTCGGGATCTCCTCCAGAAGGGGTCTGTATTTCTTTGCGTCGAAGGTCTTGCGAGCATCAGCGCGCGTGTCCTCAGGAGGGAACGCTCCAGCCTCAGTCAGGAAGCCGTTGAGGACCGACTTGCCGATTCCAGTTTCCCTGCTTGCCGAGGCAAGAGAATGGAGAAGCCGTTCGGGCACGGTATGACCGAGAACCTCATCTCCTGCTTCGACCGGCCAGATCCTCAACAAATGCCGCCGTACAATATGGCGAAACCCATCGAAGCTATCATCGCTGCAATAGAGGCGACCTAGAGCCTCGAGCAGCATAGGCAATGCCTGTTTTGACCCAAAGTACCCCCCATCCCCCGCCTGCAAAATGCGATCGAGAGCACACGTGATTGCCTCAGGCCCTCTCGATGCGGCATCAAAGCCCTTGGCCTTCGCAGCACGGTCGTCAGTTTCAAGTTCCTGAGCAGGAAGGAGTTCCTTGCCAAGCAACGCACAGCAGGTCATGGCGGCAAACAAAGGCTGAGTTGCCAGCCATGAATTGTCCTCACCTTGCGATAGGCGCCGATCAAGCCAGGCGTCATAGGCGGACGGCTCAATCAGATCGCTGTCAAAATTGCCCGCCAGAAGGTTTGGCAGGATCTCAGCCAATCTGGCACCGGCATCATCACGATTTACAGGCCGCGAGCATTCCCATAGTGGCATCAGAGGATGGCGGTGCCGCAAGCACACATCAACGCCGCTGCACAGCCAGTCTCCCGCCATGGCCATGTGCCTCAGCGGAAAGGCTTGTTTTTCTGCCGCCTAACGCAGGCAAAGAGGGCAGCCGCGGATGACAGGGTTGCGTTTGGCGCGGGAGACAAAAACTTCTCCGCGATTTTTCATGCGTACGCCTCCGACTGGCTCACCTGTCCATGACAGCATGGTGGCCAGCTGATCGGACGCCAAGCCGGATCGGGTGGCAAAATGTCAATCGCCTCCCGCTCCTGGTTCAAGATCCGCTTAAAACTAAAGCCAAGATCAAGGGCAAATCCGGTGGCGTCGGTACCATTGATCGCAGCCATGCGCGAAAAGAAGGAGGGAAGAGTCTCCCGCTCCGAAGGCTCGACCGCCAAGGGTAACGTTTCTATCAACGGGGTACTCCGTCTCATTCTTCCATAACTTTAGGGCAAGATCGCTTATGCAAGCGCGAGTGTCCAACCCGTGAGGCTCCAGGATAGATTCAGGACGGTGTCGATCCCGCTTTTGGTTGCGAGTGAGCTATTAGGTAAGTTCGAGACCATGGCCCCGGCTGTGTTAAAAATTGATAAACTTGCAACCGCAGGTTTGGTGCAGGCATTTACAAGCGGCGAAACCGCCCCTCTCGTGACATTGCTGCGCAATGCACTGCCGGGCAGTGATCGAGAGCATGTTCGGCAGGCTCAAGAACTGGAGACGCATCGCAACCCGCTACGGCAGATGTCCGAAGGTCTTCCTATCAGCAATCGGTATTGCCGCCCTCGTCATCTACTGGCTTTGAAACTCAATGAGTCCAGAGCCTAGGGGTAAACCGGGGGACTTCAGGCAGCTTCGGTCCCTGGCACCTGCATATCGGCATCTTTGATGCTGCTGCGCCATGATTTCAGTGAATGACAGGTCAGGTCGCCTGATCGACGTGTCTGTCGGCAGAGTTTCTGGGTCCAAAGGCACCCTAAACTGAGAGAGGCTTTGGCTCGTCTGGTTGGTTTGGTTATGCGGCGCGTTGCCTGTGGTGCAGGGTGCATGTCGGCGGCAACGCCAAGGACGTCTGCAAGGAACTGAAAGCCAAAGCCTTTACCGTCGGCAACAACATCTATGTGATGAAGCCTGCATTCGCCAAGGATACCGACCTGCTGGCGCATGAGCTGACCCATGTGCTGCAGAAGGGCAAGGGCAAGATGCCCAAGGCCAAGGACGGCGTGGCGCTGACCTCAAAGTAGGCCTGTACCATCCTTTCGCGCGGTGCTGCTCAGCCTATTGACACATTTTAAACCTTTTTTAAGCAAAATTGCCCGCAAGATAGTCTTGAGAGACACTGGGGCGGTCAGGCTAGATTGCTCCCGGAGAAGGAGTTGCCATGGTTTGGGCTGGACTGTTCGCAGGTATGATCACCGGAATGTGCGCCACGGCGTTTGGTTTTTTTGTGGCCGCGCTGCCGCTGTGGCTGAGCCTGCTGCTGTATCCGGCTGCCGGGCTGGGCGCGACCGTGCTGGTGATCGCGGGGCTTTCCCTGCGCTGCTGGCTGCAGTCGCAGCCGGTCTTCGGGCAAGCCTACGGCAACCGCGCCTAGCCGCGCAGCCAGCTGACGATCTGGCCTTGCCGCATCGCGCCGGCCTGGCGCTTTTTCTCCTTGCCGCGTTCAAAGGCGACCAGGGCTGGGATGCTGCGGATGCGGTAGCGCGCACCGGTGGACGGGTGGTCCTGGGTGTTCAGCTTGACCAGCCGCGCCTTGCTGCCCAGCGCCTTGGCGGCCTTGGCAAATTCCGGCGCCATCATCCGGCAGGGCCCGCACCAGGGCGCCCAGAAATCCACCAGCAGCGGCAAATCGTCATTCTGCGCCGCCTTCTGCAATGTGGCCGGATCCACATCCACCGGCTTGCCCGGCAGCAGCGCCGCGCCGCAACTGCCGCAATTGGGGCGTTTGCCCAGCTTGTCCTCCGGCACCCGGTTCAGCTGGGCACAGGCCAGGCAGGTCAGGGTCTTGGCGCCCATGATGGTTCCTCCGCTTCAATCCTGCCCTGATACAGACATCGGCTGCCAGGCCGCAAGAGACGCCGCCGGAGCTTCACAAACCTGTAATCAGCACTGGAAGCCGCAGGCCGCCGCTTCAATATCAAAGGCATGCAACGGATACTCCGCCTCCTGCCGCCGCTTGCGGCCGTTCTGGCAGCCGCCGAACTGGCGCATTTCATGAATCTGACCGCAGGCCTGGGGGCGCATCCCTGGTGGGCGGGCAAGGTGATCTGGCTGGGCGCCCTGCCCGGTCTTGCCCTGGCCCTTGCCGTCCGCCAGCTGCATCTTCCACGCTGGCTGGCAGCCGCGGGTTTTGCGGTCTTCGGTGCCGCGGCCTTTGCCATCGCGGCAGCAGGCAAGGCGCAATTCGCCGCGTCTTATGCCGAAGATCTGCTGGCCGGGAAATTCTGGTACTTTGGCTGGATTGCCGTCTGCACCCTGGCTGCTGCTACGCTTGCAACACTTGCCGGCCCGTCTGCGAAAACCCGTTGACCCAGCGCTTTCCGCGCCGGAAGATGATTAGACGACACAACAGACATCCGGAGATTTAGCCATGATTTCACGCCGGAAAATTCTGAGCACCGGTACTGCGGCCGCCGCAGCAACCTTGCTTCCGCTGCCTGCGCTGGCCCGCAAAAAGGACCCCGCTCCCTTTGATCCCACCCCGCAGGAGGTCCGGATCCGCAAGGATTTTGCCCCGGGGCAGATCCTGGTGCTGCCGCGCTCCTACTACCTGTACTTTGTCACCGACAAGCGCAAGGCGATGCGCTACGGCGTTGGCGTCGGCAAGGCTGGTCTTGAGTTCACCGGCACAGCGGTGATTGAACGCAAAAAGGTCTGGCCCACCTGGCGCCCGACCGACGAGATGATCGAACGCGATCCGCGGGCCTATGCCAAGTTTGTCGACAATGAATACATTCAGCCCGGCGGGCCGGAAAATCCGCTGGGTGCGCGGGCCCTTTATCTGTTTCAAAACGGCATCGACACTTACTTCCGCATCCATGGCACCAACCAGCCGCAGACCATCGGGCACTCGGTTTCCAACGGCTGCATCCGGATGATGAACGAGCACGTTACGGATCTGTATCAGCGGGTTCCGCTCGGCACGGTTGTGACAGTGCTTTAGGCACGGTTCTGCCGGAGACTCCGCGTCACTTTGGATTTTTTCTTGCGCCAGGGGTGATTCCTACTCAATTCTGTCACCGCAACGTCACGCGAGTATCATCACTGTTGCCTTACCGGCGCGGTCATGACCTTTGCAGGCCGTTGCCGTTCTGCCGCATGAAGCGGGCAGAGAATTGAGACGACTTAGGAGAATACGACGATGGCGACTGGCACCGTCAAATGGTTCAACACCACCAAAGGCTACGGCTTTATTGCACCCGATGATGGCGGCAAGGACATTTTTGTCCACATTTCCGCAGTTGAGCGATCAGGGCTGACCGGCCTGGCCGACAATCAGAAAGTGACTTACGAACTGCAGGCTGGCCGCGACGGCCGCGAGTCCGCGGTTGATATCGCACTGGCCTCCTGATCCGAACTTCTGATCACGCCTGAGAGCTTTCAAACAGCCCTGCCCGCCGGGGCTGTTTTCAATGTTGAATCGCCGTGACCAGCTGCAGGGCTGCCGGTCCGATCGCAGCAACGTTCAGCGCAACGCCCCGGGCATTCGGGTGGATGCCGTCGTCCTGCAAATAGGCCTGCGCCGCTGCCGGGTCGCCGCCCACCGCTGCTGCAATGCCCGCAAAGGCATCCGGGTGCAGCACAGCATCGAATTCGGCAGCCAAGTCCGGGTATATCGCATCAAAGGCGGTCTTGTAGTCCGGCCCGTAATTGCCCGGCGCCTTCATGCCGATCAGCAAGGTTTCAATACCCAAGGTTTCGGCTTCCTGCAGGATGAGGGCCAGATTGGCTCGCGCCGCCGCTGGCGCCAGGCCGCGCAGCAGGTCGTTGCCGCCCAAAAGCACGATCAGCCCGTCGGGATTATCCGACAGCGTCCACTCCGCCCGCTCTGCCCCGCCGGCGGTGGTGTCACCGGACAAACCGGCATTCTGCAGCACCACTTCGGCGCCGTTTTCATTCAGCCAATGCTCCAGCTGCGGCACCAGACCCTGGTCCTGCGGCAGCCCGTAACCCTGCACCAGACTGTCGCCCAATGCCGTGATCCGCAGCGGCTCAGCCCAAGCGGCGTTTGAAAAAAGCAGCAAACTCAACAGCGCCAGTATCTTGTGCATCGCCGCAAACACTCCATATCCGATAGGTGGATCCAACAGGCAGGCCCGATGACCAACGATAACAGCCCCGTTCTGCATCTCTTAGATGCGTCTTTGACCCTGAATAGCAATACCGGTCCGGTAGAGATTTTGCACGGCATATCGCTCGATGTGCGGCGGGGGGAGACGTTGGGGCTGGTGGGGCCGTCCGGGTCCGGCAAGTCCTCGCTTTTGATGCTGATGGGCGGGCTGGAGCAGGCCACCGGCGGCACGATCACCGCACTTGGCCAGGATCTGACGGCAATGGACGAGGACGCGCTGGCACGTTTCCGCCGCAACAACATGGGGGTGGTGTTCCAGAGCTTTCACCTGATCCCGACCATGACCGCACTGGAAAATGTCGCCACGCCGCTGGAGCTGGCAGGCCACAAGGATGCCTTTGACCGTGCCCAGGCGGAACTGGAAGCGGTTGGCCTTGGCCATCGCGCCGGCCATTTCCCGGCGCAAATGTCGGGCGGTGAGCAGCAGCGCGTGGCCTTGGCGCGCGCCCTGGCGCCGCGGCCTGCGATCCTGTTGGCGGATGAACCCACCGGCAATCTGGATGAGGCCAACGGCGAGGCGGTAATGGAGCTGCTGTTCGGTCTGCGCGACCGCTACGGCGCAACACTGGTGATGGTCACCCATGCGCCGGAACTGGCGGCACGCTGCGACCGGGTCGTCCGCTTGCGCGACGGGCGGGTGGAAGACGCCGCCGCGCGCGAGGCCGCGGAATGAATGCTGCCGCCTTCCGCCTCGCCTGGCGCTTTGCCCTGCGCGAGCTGCGCGGAGGTTTGAAGGGGTTCCGCATTTTTCTGGCCTGTTTGGCGCTGGGGGTCGGGGTAATTGCCGCCATCGGCTCGATCCGGGCGTCGATCGAAACCGGACTGTCGCGTGAAGGTGCGACCATTCTGGGCGGCGACGCCGAGCTGAACTTCACCTACCGCTTTGCCAATGACGACGAACGAGCCTGGGTGGAGAGAAACGCGGTGCGCTTTTCCGAAATTGCCGAGTTCCGCTCGATGGCGACGGTGAGCGAGGAACGCGGGCTGACCCAAGTGAAGGCGGTGGACGGGCTGTACCCGTTGAAGGGGGAAATGCAGCTTTCGCCACCGATCCCCTTGGAGACCGCTTTGGCAGGCGCAAAGGGCCTGCCGGGCGGCGTTATGGACCGGGTACTGGCGGACCGGCTGGGATTGCAGCCGGGCGATACGTTCCGGCTGGGTACGCAAGATTTCAGGCTGATGGCGCTGATCGCGCTGGAACCGGATGCCGCGGCCTCGGGCTTTGAACTGGGCCCGCGCACTATGGTACGGACAGCGGATCTGGCGGACTCCGGACTATTGGAGCCGGGCACGCTGTTTGACACCAAATACCGGATGCAGCTGCCTGCGGGCAGCGACCTGACCGCGCTGCAGGCCGAGGCAGAGGGCCTGTTTGAAACCACCGGCATGCGCTGGCGCGATGCCAGGAACGGCGCGCCGGGGATATCCTCATTTGTGGAACGTCTCGGCGGGTTTCTGGTGCTGGTGGGCCTGTCAGGATTGGCGGTAGGCGGTGTTGGCGTTTCCGCCGCCGTGCGCGCCTATCTGGCGACCAAAACCGCCACCATCGCCACCCTGCGCACGCTGGGGGCGGAGCGGCAGACGATTTTCCTGACCTACTTTCTGCAGATCGGCGCGCTGACGCTGATCGGGGTCGGTATTGGCCTGGTTTTGGGCGGGTTGGGGCCCATGCTGCTGGGACCGCTGATTGCGGCGCAATTGCCGTTCCCGGCGGTGTTCTCGATCTATCCGTCCGCACTGGCAGAGGCCGCAATATACGGCGTGCTGACCGCCTTCATCTTTGCCCTATGGCCGCTGGCCCGGGCCGAGCGCATCCGCGCCGCGTCCCTGTTCCGGGACGCTTTTGCCAGCCACACAAGGCTGCCCGCGCCGCGATATCTGCTGGCGACTGCGCTGGCCTTGGGGGCGCTGGTGGGGCTGGCCGCTTGGTTCAGCGGCTCGGCGCAGCTGACGCTGTGGACAGCGGGCGGGCTGATGGGCGCGCTGATTGTGCTGCTGGTTGCGGCGCTTGGCATCGGCTTTCTGGCGCGGCGCGGCTCAGGTGCCGCGCGCGGGCGCCCTGCCCTTCGATGGGCGTTGTCGTCCATCGGAAGCGCCCGTGACGGCGCGGTGCCTGCGGTGCTGGCACTGGGTCTTGGCCTGACAGTGCTGGCTGCCATCGGCCAGATCGACGGCAACATGCGCCGCGCAATTGCGGGCAACCTGCCGGATGTGGCGCCCAGTTATTTCTTTGTCGATATCCAGCGCAGCCAGATGCCCGGGTTTCTGGAGCGGGTCGAGAATGACCCAGCTGTGACCCGGGTAGAGAACGCGCCGATGCTGCGCGGGGTTCTGACCCGGATCAACGGCCAGGCGGCCACGGAAGTTGCCGGTGATCACTGGGTGGTGCGCGGCGACCGCGGCATCACCTATGCCGCGGCCCGGCCAGAGGCGACAGAGGTGACTGCCGGCAAATGGTGGCCGGAGGATTATACCGGCGACCCGCAGATCAGCTTTGCCGCCGAGGAGGCAGAGGAGCTGGGGCTGTCCTTGGGCGACACGCTGACGCTGAACATCCTGGGCCGCGACATCACCGGCACCATCACCAGCTTCCGCAATGTGGATTTCTCCACCGCCGGCATGGGGTTTGTGATGGTGCTGAACGAGGCCGCACTGGCCGGCGCGCCGCATAGTTTCATCGCAACCGTCTATGCCGAAGAGCAGGCCGAGGCCGCAATCCTGCGCGATCTGGCTCGTGAGATGCCGAACATCACCGCGATCCGGATGCGCGATGCGATCGACCGGGTGTCGGACATTCTGCGCCAGCTGGCCGCCGCCACCGCCTATGGCGCGGCAGCAACGCTGCTGACCGGGTTTCTGGTGCTGCTGGGCACGGCGGCAGCTGGAGAGCCTGCGCGCCGGTATGAGGCGGCACTGCTGAAAACCCTGGGCGCGCCGCGCAAACAGATCCTGCTGAGCTTTGCCCTGCGATCCGCCTTGCTGGGCGCCGCCGCCGGGCTGGTGGCGCTGGCGGCGGGCATTGCCGGAGCCTGGGCGATCAATGCCTATGTGTTCGAGACCAGCTATGCGGTGATCTGGCCGAATGCGTTGATGGTGATTTCAGGCGGGGTGCTGACCACGCTGCTGGCCGGACTGGCCTTTGCCCTGCGCCCGCTGGCTGCCAAGCCCGCCCGCATCCTGCGCGCGAGAGAATAAATGGCGCTGCGGCGGCCTTAGCGGGCGCCGCAGGAAACCGGCTGCAGGATCCGCAACAGGTCGTGATTGTCGCACACCAATGCCTCCAGCGTGATGTCATCAAGCGAAGTATAAAACGCCTGTGCCGCATCTGACAGCGCCACCTTGAGACGGCAGGCATCGGTCAGCGGGCAGGTATTGTCCGCGTCGGCAAAGCACTCCACCATCGGCAGGCTGCCTTCGACATCGCGAAACACGTCGCCGATCCGGATATCCAATGCGGGCTTACCCAGGTTCATACCGCCATTGCGCCCCCGCTGGGTCGCTAGATAGCCAAGCTGGCTCAGCTGGTTGATCACCTGCGCCAGATGGTTTTCCGAGATATTGCAGCATTCGGCAATCTCGGCCTTGGTCACCAGACGGTCTTTGTGCGCGGCGCAATACATCAGCAGCCGCACGGCAATGTTGGTCCTTTTGGTAATGCGCATGGGTCGCTCCCGCAGCTATGGTGCATCGCTTATTGCACAGGCCGCCAAAAAGCGGTTTGACATACATCAATAACCGGAAACACGAACGATAGGCAGAGCGGATGACAGGCCCTTATTTCTTTGGCTACGGCAGCCTGGTGAACACGGCAACGCATAACTATGGCGGCGCCCGGCCTGCCCGGCTGCGGGGGTGGCGCCGCGCCTGGGTGCATACTGGCCTGCGCGAGGTGGCGTTCCTGTCGGCGGTCCCTTGCGCGGACAGCGTGATTGACGGGCTGATCGCCGAGGTGCCCGGGGCCGACTGGGCTGCGCTGGATGAACGGGAATTTGCCTATGAACGGCTGCCCGCATCAGACAGGGTTCAGCATAGCCTGGGCGGGGCGCCGGAGATTTCCGTCTATGCCGTGGCAGCGGAACAGCAAAACGGCGCCACGGATAAGCATCCCATCCTGCTCAGCTATCTGGATGTGGTGCTGCAGGGCTATTTGCAGGTCTTTGGCGAGGCAGGATTGCACGGCTTTGCTGCCACCACCGATGGCTGGGACGCCCCGGTTCTGAACGACCGCGCCGCGCCGCGCTATCCGCGGCACCAACCGGTTTCAGCAGCCGAGCGCAAATTGTTTGATGAACTGATCGACAGTACAGGTGCCCGCCGGATAGACTCAGGATCATGATAGAAAAAGCGCTGCTGCACCTCGGCCGGATTGCACGGCAGCTCTGGTTCAGGGTTGTGCTGATTTCCCTGTTTTCCTTGCTGGCCCTGCTGCTCGCACCACTGGCAAAACCGCTGCTTCCGAACAGCCTGAGCGCAGATTTCGGGCGCGAGGCGGTGCTGCCGGTGCTGACGATCCTGGCGTCGGGCATGCTGGCGGTCACCACCTTTTCGCTCAACGTCATGGTCAGCGCCTACCGCACCGCGGCGTCAATGGCGACGCCGCGGGTCTACCGGCTGCTGCTGGAAGACACCGTCACCCACCGGGTTCTGGCAACCTTTGTGGGCGGGTTCATCTATTCGCTGAGCGCGGTGATCCTGTTCCGGGCCCGCTATTATACGCCTGAAGGCGCGCTGGTGGTGTTCGGTCTGACGATCATCGTGGTGATCCTGATCGTCGGCGCCATCCTGCGTTGGATCGACCATCTGTCGAGCCTGGGCAGCATGGATCATACCCTGCGGCTGATCGAAAACCGCACCCGCGCCAGCCTGCGCGCGCGGATGGAAAAACCCTGTCTGGGCGGGCTGTGCGCACGTAAAGAGGCCAAACCCGGCGACGCCGTTGATATCCCCGCCGCCAAGAGCGGTTTTGTCCGCTTTGCCGGGCTGACCCGGTTGAACGATCTGGCTAAGGAAGCCGGCACGCAGATCACCCTGGCACGCGCACCCGGCGAGTACATTCTGCGCGGCCAGCCGGTGGCCTGGGCTACCGCCGGGGACAATGACTTCTGCAAGGCGGCTTCAGCTGCGATCGACATCGGGGATGTACGCAGCTTTGATCAGGACCCGTCATTCGGCCTGTCGCTGCTGGCCGAGACCGCGCAAAAGGCACTGTCGCCCGGTGTCAATGATCCCGGCACCGCGGTTGAAGTCATGGGCCGGCTGGAACGGTTGCTGTGGGAGAACACACCGGCGGATGAGACCAGTGACGCCCGCGAGGCTGCCTACCCCAATGTCTGCATCCCGCCGGTCACCGCACAGCATCTGCTGGCCTGCGCCTTTCCCCCGATTGCCCGCTGCGGCAGTGATGCCCCGTCAGTCATGCGCTGGATGGGAAAATCCCTGGACGCGCTTGGCGAGCATCCGAACCCGGATATGGCCAAAGCCGCCAGGGAAATGTGCCGGGAACTGAAGGATGGCAGCTGGGGCTGAGCGGCCTGTGATTGGCAAAAGGGTGTGCACCCGCCTGTTCCGGCGCATGAAATATGCGCTGTGCACAGTTGGGCATGGCACCGCTCCCCATGGGGAGCGGTGCAGCGCCGCGCCTCCGCGCGGCGCCGGGCCCAACCGGCGGCACGGCATCTTTGATGCCGGTCCGGCGGGCGGGAGCCCCCGATAGCAAATAGGCGGCACCTTGAAGCGCCGCCTATTTTTTAGTTCCGGCGAACCTCAATCAGCCGCGGGCGCGGACCGTTTCCATCAGCGCCAGAAGCGCCGACATGTCCGGGCCGCGCTCCATGCCGGTGACCGCCTTGCGCAGCGGCATGAACAGACCTTTGCCCTTGCGGCCTGTTGCCTCTTTCACTGCGGTGGTCCAGGTCTTCCAGCTTTCACTGTCATACGGGCCTTCCGGCAGCAGCTCCATGGCTTCGGCGATGAACTCCTTGTCCTCGTCGGCTATTAACGGCTCGGCACCATCGCGGCACAGCTCCCACCAGCCTGCCAGATCCTTCAGCGTGGTGATGTTTTCCTTGGCCACATCCCAGAAGGCCGCCTGTTTCGCTGCAGGCACGCCCAGTGCGTCTACATGGCTTTGCACCGCCTCCAGCGGCAGCGACTGCAGGTGGCGGGCGGTCAGCGGATAGAGATCCTCGACATCGAATTTGGTGGGGGCTGCCCCAAAGCGGTTGATGTCGAAGCCATCGATCAGCTCGGCCAATTCCGAACGCAGCTCCACCGGGTCGGAAGAGCCCAAACGCGCCATCAAGGACAGCAGCGCCATCGGCTGCACGCCCGCTTCGCGCAGGTCGCGCAGGGCAAGCGTACCGAGACGCTTGGACAGCGCCTCGCCCTGCGGGCCGGTCAGCAGCGAATGGTGAGCAAAGGACGGTACGGTGCCGCCCAGCGCTTCGATGATCTGGATCTGGGTGGCAGTGTTGGTCACATGGTCCGAGCCGCGCACCACATTGGTCACGCCCATTTCGGTGTCGTCCACAACCGAGGCCAGCGTGTAGAGGAACTGACCGTCGCCGCGGATCAGCACCGGGTCCGAGACCGAAGCCGCGTCAATGGAGATATCGCCGAGGATGCCGTCGGTCCATTCAATGCGCTGGTGATCCAGCTTGAAGCGCCAGACGCCATCGCCACGCTCGGCGCGCAGGGCCGCTTTTTTGTCCTCTGACAATGCCAGCGCAGCGCGGTCATAAACCGGCGGTTTGCCCATGTTCAGCTGTTTCTTGCGCTTCAGGTCCAGCTCGACCGGAGTCTCGAACGCCTCGTAGAAACGGCCGATCTCGCGCAGTTTGTCCGCAGCTGCGACATAGCGGTCGAGACGCTCGGACTGGCGCTCCACCTTGTCCCAGGTCAGGCCCAGCCATTCCAGGTCCTGCTTGATGGCATCGACGTATTCTTCCTTGGACCGCTCAGGGTCGGTGTCGTCGATGCGCAGGATGAAAGTGCCGCCAGCCTTGCGGGCGATCAGGTAGTTCATCAGCGCGGTGCGCAGGTTGCCGACGTGGATATAGCCGGTCGGCGACGGGGCAAAACGGGTGGTGGTCATCACGGTTCTCCTGTTGCCGATGCCTTGTCACATGGGCGGCGGATTGTCCAGTTTCAGCAGGGTTAACGCGCCTCGCGGCGCGTGCCTCCGGCGGGGATATTTGGGGCAAGAGGAAAGCGCGGGTCAGCTTGGCTGCACCGGCCAGATTGCGTTGAGGTCTTTCAGGCCGGTGCGGATCAGTTCAGCCAGGACTTCCAGATCGATATCGGCCAGCTTGTTCACATAAAGGCAGCTTCTGCCCAGCTTGTGTTTGCCCAGGCGTGCAAGGATGGCGCCGTAGTCCTGATAGCCCGGCATGATGTAGATCGAATGGCGCGCCTTGCGGGGAGAGAAACCGGTGGCAAGAAAGTCTCCTTCGCGTCCTGTGGCATAGCGGTAGTGGTAGCGCCCGTAACCGATGATGGAAGGGCCCCACATCTGCGGCGTGAAACCGGTGGATTGGCGGAACAGGGCATCCAGCTCTTGCGCTTCCACCGCCTTGCGCTCTGGTTCAACCGTGGCAAGGAAATCTGCAACGCTGGCTCCGGTCGGGACGGTTTTGTTCTGGCTCATGGCGGGGGCCTCCTGCCTGCATCTTAACCCGCATCACGGGATTGTTTACAGCCCTCTGCCGACGCGGCGCTAGGATGCGGGCAGTCCAATGTAACTTGGAGGTTCCCTAATGACTGTTTCCCTGTCCCGCCGTGCGGCCCTGGCCGGTGCCGCCGCCCTGCCCCTTGCCACTGCTGCAACACCGCTTCTGGCCGGCGCCCACGGTGGCCGCGCCGAAGCACCCATTGCCCATACATTCAAGCTGGGCGAGATGCCGGTCACCACGCTGCTGGATGCCTCATCCTTGCGTGACGGACCGAAACCGCTGTTTGGCGCGGCGGCCAGCGATGCGGAGTTTGCCGAGGTTTCGGCTGAGAACTTCGTCTCAGCCGAAACACTGCAATTCTACTTCACGCCTTCGCTGGTGGATACCGGGGCAGAGCTGGTGCTGTTTGATACCGGGCTTGGCGCAGGCGGTATTGCCAAGGCGCTGGCCGCAGCCGGAGTCACCCCGGACCAGATCAATGTGGTTGTGATCACCCATATGCACCCGGACCACATTGGCGGGCTGATGACAGACGGTGCGCCCACCTTTGCCAATGCCCGCTATATCATGGGATCTGCCGAGTATAATTTCTGGTCCCAGATGGAGGCGGGCAACCGGGTTGGTGATCTGGTGGCCAGCAATGTGACGCCGCTGGCAGAGAAAACCACATTCATTGACGATGGCGCCAGCGTGGCGCCGGGGATCACTGCGATGGCAAGCTTTGGCCACACGCCGGGGCATATGGGTTTCATGCTGGAAAGCGGCGGCCGGCAGCTGTTGCTGACGGCGGATCTGGCCAATCATTATGTCTACAGTTTTGCCCGGCCCGACTGGGCGTTCAGCTTTGATGCCGATGCCGAGGCGGCCAGTGCGTCGCGCCGGCGGGTGCTGGGGATGCTGGCTGCCGACAAGGTGCCGATGATCGGATATCACATGCCCTTCCCCGCCGCCGGTTTTGTCGAGACCCGCGGCGAGGGCTTTCGCTATGTGCCGGTCAGTTATCAGCTGATGGGCTGAGCGGCCCGGTTCAATAGCCGGTTTGCGGCCCGTATCTGCTGCCGTCCGTAAACCGCGACAGGCGGAAGACGTGCGGATCCACCACGGGGGCGTCGCCGGTCACCAGATCAGCGGCCAGTTTGCCTGCCGCCGGTCCAATGCCGAAACCATGGCCGGAGAAGCCGGTGGCAATGAACAGCCCCGGCAGACCGTCGGCCTGAGAGATCACCGGGATCGCATCCGGAGTGACATCGATCAGCCCGCCCCAGCTTTGCACCACATCGGCGCCTTGCAGCACTGGGAATGCCTTTTGCGCCGTTGACCAGCCGCTTTTCAGCGCCTTTTGCGACGGCGCAGGGTCCAGCACCCGGCACAGTTCAAACGGGGTGGTCTGGTTCGGCTGCCAGTGGCGGGCCTGCGCCGCCTCTTCGCGCCAGCGGTCTGACAGGCGGAACTGCAGCGCACGCCATTCCTGGCGGTAGCTGGGCAGGAATTTCCAACCCAGCCGGAAACTGTCGGGCACGATATCGACAATGTTTTCATGAGCATCGGCCACGGTGTAGCCGCCGTCCGCGCGCTTGCGCAGGCCAAGGTTGGCGGCACGGATGGCTGTTTCCGGCCCGCCCTGCACCGGCGAAGTGCGCAGGACCGAGTTCAGAACCTTAAGCTGCGGCAGGTTGATACCGGCATTGCCCAGGAACAGCCGCGACCAGGCACCGCCTGCCACCACCACGGTGGAACAGGCAACGCGTCCGCGTTCGGTCATCACGCCGCTGATGCGGCCTGCAGCGGTTTCAACGCTGCGCACCGCGCATTCGGTCATAATCTTGGCACCTGCCGCCTGCGCTGCGGTGGCGATGGCATGGGTGGCCAATTGCGGCTCCGCCCGCCCGTCCATCGGCGTCAGCAGCCCGCTGCGGGTCTTGGTCTGATGGCCCGGCATCAGCTGCTCGATCTGGTCACTGCGGATCATACGGGCGTTCTGCCCCCAGCTGTCAAGATTGCTCAGCCAGCGCTCCAGCTGTGCCTCGCGCTTGCCGGTTTCCGCAGTGTAGAGGATGCCGGACCGGGTAAAGCCGGTTTCCTTGCCGGTGCGTTCGGCCAGCCCTTCCCAGAGCCTGAGCGCCTCGGCCATCAGCGGAATTTCCCGCGGGTCGCGGCAGGACATCCGCACCCACCCCCAGTTGCGCGAACTTTGCTCGCCGGCTATCTGGCCCTTTTCACAAAGCAGCACGGAATGTCCGCGTTCGGCCAGTTCCAACGCCGTGGTTGCACCAATGATTCCGCCGCCGATCACTACAGCGTCAACGGCCTTGGGCAAGGCCAAGTCGGATTGGAAATGAGGCAGCTTCGGTCCAGGCATGCAGGCATCTATGCCCGTTGCAAAATCCCCGGTCCAGTAATCAGGCGACGCGCCCTGCGGCGCTTTCTGGCATTGTGATTTTTAGGCCGCATATCAAGAAATTGCTGCGATCACCGCCAGCGGAGCCCGCAGCCTGAATGCGTAAAACAAATTTGCGCATTCAGCAGGTTACCGCGACCCTCAGGACGGGTCGCGCCAGCGGTTGACGATCGGATAGCGCCGGTCCAGCCAGAACGCGCTTGGGGTCAGGCGGGCGCCGGGCGCGGACTGGAAGCGTTTGTATTCGCTGATGTAAACCAGATGCTCGACCCGTTTAGCGACATCCCGGTCGAAACCGGCGGCAACACAATCTGCGATTGAACCATCCTGATCGACCAGAATATCCAGGATCGCGTCCAGCTCCGGGTAGTCCGGCAGGCTGTCGCTGTCCTTCTGATCCTCGCGCAGCTCGGCACTGGGCGGCTTGTCGATCACATTGGGGCGGATCACTTCGCCTTCCGGCCCCTTCATCCAGGGACGGTGATTGGCGTTGCGCCAGCGGCAGGTCTCAAACACCCGTGTCTTGTACATGTCCTTGATCGGATTATAGCCGCCGTTCATGTCGCCGTAGATGGTGGCATAGCCCACCGCGACTTCGGATTTATTGCCGGTGGTCAGCAGCATCTCGCCAAACTTGTTGGACATCGCCATCAGCAGCAGTCCGCGCAGGCGGGACTGGATGTTTTCTTCGGTCAGGCCCGGCTCCAGGCCTGCGAAAAGCGGCGCCAAAGTGTTGGTGATGGCGGCACGGCCCTCAGAGATCGGCACGTAGTCGTAGTGCACGCCCAGCGCCTTTGCGACAGCTTCGGCATCCTCCAGCGATTCCCGGCTGGTGTATTCCGAAGGCAGCATCACGCAGCGAACATTCTCAGCACCCAGTGCATCCACCGCAATTGCCGCGACAATCGCCGAGTCGACACCGCCGGACAGCCCCAGCAGCACCTTCTTGAAGCCGGTCTTGCCCATGTAGTCGCGCAAAGACTCGACCATCACCCGGTAATCCTGTTCCCAGGCGTCCGGCAGATGCGCCTTATCGCCCTCCACCGCGCGCCAGCCGTCTTCGGTGCGCTCCAGATCAAGATGGGCATAAGCCTCGTCAAACACCGGCATCTGCAGCGCCAGGGCGCCGCCCGGGTTCAGCACAAATGAGCCGCCGTCAAACACCTGATCGTCCTGGCCGCCGACCATGTTGAGGTAGATCACCGGCAGGTGGGTTTCGACCGCGCGCGCCACCATGTGGTTAAAGCGCACCTCCATCTTGTCGCGGAAATAGGGCGAGCCGTTGGGGATCAGCAGAAACTCGGCACCGGTTTCGGCCAGGGTTTCCGCGACATCCTCGTGCCAGCCATCCTCGCAGATGGGGGAGCCGATACGGGTGTTGCCGACCGCATAGGGGCCGCCCAAGGGGCCGGCATCAAAAATCCGCACCTCGTCGAACACGGTTTCATTGGGCAGGTGATGCTTGAGGCTGCGCGACGCGATCTTGCCGCCCTTGAGGATCAGGTAAGCGTTGTACAGCCGCCCGCCCTCGATCCAGGGGCCGCCAATTGCCAGCGCCGGACCATCGGCACAGTCTGCCGCCAGCTTTTCAACCTCGGCAATGGCCGCGGTGTGAAAGGCCGGTTTCATCACCAGATCCTGGGTGTTGTAGCCGGTGATGAACATTTCCGGCAGCGCCACCAGATCGGCGCCGGCGGTGCGGCCCTCCTCCCAGGCGGCTTTGGCCTTGGCGGCATTGCCTTTCAGGTCGCCCACCGTGGGGTTCAGCTGCGCCAGTGTCACGCGGAAACGGTCTGCCATGCTGCTTTGGCCCTTTGTAAATGTCCTCCCCCAGCCATTTACCAGATTGACCGCCAAGGAAAAGACCGCAGGGTAAAAGACATTGCGGCCCCGCCTGCGGTAGCTTAGTTTCCGGGCGAGCAACCCAATATGGCAGCAGCACCGTAATTCCTGGGCAGGCAGAGGTTTCAATGACCCGTTTCGGCACCGCATTCACGCTTTCCGCACTTCTGGCACTGGCCGCACCGGCGCTGGCCCAGGAGAGTGACGTCATAACCACCCAGGACGAAATCGGCGGTGTCTACCAAGGCACCTTTAGGGGCGGGCTGCAGCATGGCACCGGCACTTACAAGCTGCCAAGCGGCTATGAATACACCGGTGAATGGGTCGATGGTGAAGTGCGCGGCCAAGGCGTGGCACGCTTTCCGGACGGCTCGGTCTATGAGGGCGGGTTTGCGCAAGGCAAGCCGCACGGGCTGGGCAAACTGACCCGCGCCGACGGCAGCACCTATGAGGGCGGCTGGCAGGATGGGCAAATCCATGGCGACGGCACCTCGGTCTATGCCAGCGGCGTGCGGTATCACGGCAGCTTTGCCGATGGTAAGCGGCACGGCAAGGGCGCAATGTCCTCTCCCGACGGCTATTCCTATGACGGCGATTGGGTTGCGGGCCGCCAGCAAGGCCAGGCCAGGATCACCTACGGCGAGGGCACTGTTTACGCGGGCGCTGTGGCTGACGGCCAGTTGCAGGGCCAAGGCAAGCTGGAGACCTCGGACGGGCTGGTCTACGAGGGCGAATGGGCCGCAAGCCAAATGCATGGCACCGGCCGCCTGATGCAGCCCAACGGCGATATCTACGAAGGCGAGCTGCAAAACGGCCGCCGCCATGGCACCGGCAAGCAGACCTATGCCAACGGCGACGTCTACGCCGGTGACTTTCTGGACGATCAGCGCCACGGCATGGGCACTTTCACCGAAAAAGACGGCTACACCTATACCGGCGAATGGGTGAAGGGACAGATCGAAGGCAAAGGCAAAGCGGTCTATCCGGACGGATCGGTTTATGAGGGGGACTTCCGGGACGACCTGGCTGAGGGTCAGGGCAAGATCACCTATCCCGACGGCTCCACCTACCAAGGCGCTTGGATGGCTGGCGTGATCGAGGGCAAAGGCACCGCGACCTACCCCAACGGCATCACCTATACCGGGGACTTCCAGAATGCCAAGAACCACGGCCAGGGTGTCATGACCTATGCCGACGGTTACCGGTACGAGGGCGGCTGGCAGAACGGGCAGCGCCATGGCGACGCCAAGGTGACCTATGCCGACGGCTCGGTCTATACCGGTGCGTTTGCGGACAGCCAGCGGCACGGCCAGGGCAAGATCGAAATGCCCGACGGCTTCATCTACGAGGGCAGCTGGCAAGAGGGTAAGATCTTTGGCGACGGTGTCGCGACCTATGCCAATGGCGACGTCTATGAGGGCAGTTTTGTCAACGGCAAGCGGCAGGGGCCGGGCACGATGAAATACGCCAGCGGCCAGCAGGCGGACGGCACCTGGGAAAACGGCGCGCTGATGAGCCGCGAGGCCGGGGACGCCGCGCAGACCGAGTAAGCCAGGCGGGATTTCCAGATCGGAATTCAGGCGCGCCGGAGTGGCGCGCCTTTGCCATTTCAGCCGATACGGATGCGGCTCAGGTGATCGGGCATTGCCACGCCTTCCAGATTGGCAGGGTCCGGCTGCGGCGGCTTCAGCTCCAGTGCCATCGGCACCACCCCGGCCCAGATCGGCAGCGCGTAATCCTCCTCGTCGTCCTTGGGCGGGCCAGAGCGGATCTTGGCGGCGCCTTCCTTGATCGGCATGCGCAGCAGGGCTGTTGCTTTCAGCTCCTGCCCGGTCATCGGGCGCAGCGCGTCCCAGCGGCCGGGAAAGATGTGGTCCACCATCGTTTTCAGGCTGGCCGCCTTAGCGTCTTCATCCGCCACCTTCTCAGCCACCCCGAACAGCATGGCAGAGCGGAAATTGACCGAATGGTGAAAGGCCGAACGCGCCAGCACGTAGCCATCCATGCAGGTAACAGTCAGGCAGACCTCGGCCCCTTCCATCGCGCGGATTGCCCGGCTGGCGGCAGAGCCGTGCCAATAGACGTGATCGCCCTCGCGCCATTGCAGCGTCGGCAGTACCGACGTGCTGCCATTGATTTGATAGCCGATATGGCCAAGCGGCATGGCATCCAGCACCTGATACACGGCTTCGCGGTCGTATAACCCGCGTTCATGCGCGCGGCGCAGGCGGCTGCGTTCGGATTTCAAGGCGGTTTCCACTTCGGACTGGCACATCGGCTGATCTCTTGTTCCTGATTGTCTTTTCACGACAGCTATGCGCAAATTGGCCTATGATTAAGCTCCAGTTTCTTGCAAAACGAGCAGTCCACTATGATTGATCTGTCCGGTATGCTCTCCGGTACAAAGGCTGAACCGCTGTATCAGCAGATCGTCACGGCACTGCGCGGGCGGATTAGTGAAGGCAGCCTGGCGATCGGCACCCGGCTGCCGTCATCGCGGGCGCTGGCGCAGGATCTGGGGGTGGCACGCTCCACTGTGGTGACGGCCTATGATCAATTGGTGGCCGAAGGTTTCGCCGAACCCCGGCGCGGCGCGGGGATCTTTGTTTGCGATGTCGCCCCGATCCGCCCGCCGGCGGCCCCCTCCCGGTCCCTTCCCGCAATGACAGCGCCAGCTCCGGGGATGCTGCTGCCCGGCGCGCCGGATCCGGCGGTGTTTCCGGCGCGGCCCTGGGCGCGCTGTGTTTCACGTGTGGCAAGGATGGATCCGCTAAGCCTCAGCCACCAGGAAGATGCCTTTGGCGATCCTGAGCTGCGCCGCGAGATCGCCGCCTATGCAGCCCGCTGGCGGGGGATCGAGTGCAGCGCCGAACAGGTTCTGGTCACCAGCGGCGCCCGCGAAGCGCTGGAACTGACGATGGACTTCCTGGTTGGCGGCGAGGACATCGCACTGGAGGCACCCGGTTTCACCCCGACGCAGCGGTTTGCCCTGTCGCGCGGCTGGGAGGTGCGCTGGCTGCGGGCCGGGGAACGCGGCGCGGCAGTGCCGCCGCAGATGGCCAAGGTCACGCTGTTGACCCCGTCGCATCAGTTCCCGCTCGGCGGCACCCTCCCCGTCCCGCAGCGGCAGGCCTTTCTGCAAGCGGCCAAGGACCGGGACGGCTGGATCATCGAAGATGATTTCGACAGTGAGTTCCGCTATTCCGGGCAGCCGGTTCCCGCCATGGCCGCGCTCGACCGTGAGGGGCGCTGCATCTATGCGGGCACATTTTCCAAAACATTCTCCCACGCACTGCGTCTGGGATATGCGATTCTGCCGCCCGCGCTGGTGCCAGAGTTCCGCGCCCAGTTTATCCACCCCAGTGCAGGCGCCGCGATCACCGCGCAGCGGCCCCTGGCTGAGTTCATGGCCTCAGGGCAGTACGACCGCCACATCCGCCGCGCCCGCAGGCTTTATGCCGAACGTTACTCTGCGGCGGCGGAGGCTCTGTCAGCATGGCCAGAGGATTTGGGCTCCTTCCAGCGCCACAATGCCGGGATGCAGATCGCCTTTCATCTGGCCGGCAAGCGATGCGACACGCAGATCTGCCGCGATGCTGCCGAAGCGGGATTCGCCGTCCGGCCTTTGTCCCCGCATGATCCAGCCAAACGGTCACAGGGGCTGCTGATCGGATTTTGCCAAAGCTGCGCCGATGTGCTGCCCGGCCAAATCGGAACGCTGCGCCGGATCGTAGAGCAAAGCTGAAATTCTCTGCCTATGGGCTTTTCATTTACCATTGCCTCTGTATAAATCCCTGCATGACCATTTGCGCAGATATCCCCTTTGCCGACGCCGCGTCCCGCGGTGCCGCTCTGCGCGCCCTACTGATCCTAGCCCGCCTCTGAGCGTGCCCTTCCGGCGCGCCCGCTCAGAGGATTGCCGCACGCGCGCCACGATAGGCTTATGATGCCCCAAAGGGCTTAGGACAGAGACAAGAGATACCGACATGACCAACAATTCCCCGACTGCCGGCGCAAATTCCGGCGACAAATCCCGTGTTGTCATTTTCGACACAACCCTGCGCGACGGCGAGCAAAGCCCCGGCGCCACCATGACCCATGACGAGAAGCTGGAGATTGCCGGGCTTCTGGACGATATGGGCGTCGACATCATCGAGGCCGGCTTTCCGATTGCCTCCGAGGGCGACTTCCGCGCGGTTTCCGAGATTGCGGAACGCTCGAAGAACTCGGTGATCTGCGGTCTGGCCCGCGCCAGCTTCAAAGACATCGACCGCTGCGCCGAGGCCGTGCGCAAGGCCGCGCAGCCGCGCATCCATACCTTTATCGGCACCTCAGCCCTGCACCGCGCCATCCCGAACCTGACCATGGACGAGATGGCCGATAAGATCCACGAAACGGTCACCCATGCCCGCAACCTGGTGGACAACGTGCAGTGGTCGCCGATGGATGCGACCCGGACCGAGTGGGATTACCTGTGCCGGGTGATCGAAATCGCGATCAAGGCGGGTGCGACCACCATCAACATCCCCGACACTGTAGGCTATACCGCGCCTGCGGAAAGCGCCGATCTGATCAAGCGCCTGATCGAGACCGTGCCGGGTGCGGATGAGGTGGTCTTTGCCACCCATTGCCACAACGACCTTGGCATGGCGACTGCCAATGCGCTGGCCGCAGTTGCGGGCGGTGCGCGCCAGATCGAATGCACCATCAACGGCCTTGGCGAACGGGCCGGCAACACCGCCCTGGAAGAGGTGGTGATGGCCCTGAAAACGCGCAATGACATCATGCCTTGGCACACCGGCATCGACACCACCAAGATCATGCATATCTCGCGCCGGGTCTCGACAGTGTCCGGCTTTGTGGTGCAGCCGAACAAGGCGATTGTCGGCAAGAACGCCTTTGCGCATGAGTCCGGCATCCACCAGGACGGGATGCTGAAGAACCGCGAAAACTTTGAAATTATGCGGCCCGAGGATGTGGGCCTCTCCGGCACCTCGCTGCCGCTTGGCAAACACTCGGGCCGCGCCGCGCTGCGTGATAAGCTGGAGCACCTTGGCTATGAAGTTGGTGACAACCAGCTGAAGGATGTCTTCGTCCGCTTCAAGGAACTGGCCGACCGCAAAAAGGAAGTGTTTGATGACGACCTCATAGCGCTGATGCGCACTGGTGTGGACGCCGAGAATGACTACCTGAAAGTGGTCTCGATGAAGGTCGTCTGCGGCACCGGCGGCCCGGCGGAAGCCACCCTTGAGATGGAGATCGACGGCAAGGACGTCACCGAGACGGCTGAGGGCGACGGCCCGGTTGATGCGACCTTCAAGGCGATCCGCATGATCCACCCGAACTCTGCCCGTCTGCAGCTGTATCAGGTGCATGCGGTGACCGAAGGCACCGATGCGCAGGCAACTGTGTCAGTGCGGCTGGAGGAAGACGGTATCATCGCCACCGGCGAAAGCGCCAATACAGATACGGTGGTGGCGTCTGCCAAGGCCTATGTGAACGCGCTGAACCGCCTGATCGTGCGCCGCGGCCGGGTTGGCGAAGGCGCTGACGCCCGCGAGATTTCCTACAAAGATCTGGCTTGATCCAAGGCTGGACAGACAGGACAAACAGAGGGCGCCCGCTGCGGCGCCCTTTCTTGTTCAATGCGAAATCTCTGGCAGAACGGGGCAGCCGGTACGCGGTTACTTGCGGGAAACGCCCTTGAACAGCGCCAACAGCCGGGCGGTTTCGTCTTCGATCCCAAAGGGGGCGTTGACCACAAACATGCCGCTGCCGATCATCCGGTGCCCGTCCCGGACCGGTGGGAAAGCCACTTCATGCCGCAATGCGCCAGGCAGAGCCTGTGCCTCCAGCGCATTGAGCATCTGCTTGTGCGGGCCATCCTTGAGGACCGGATACCACAAGGCGATGATCCCCACATTCCACTTTTTGTGCAGCTGGCCGATGATGCCGGGGATGCGGGCGTAATCGGTTTTGATCTCGTAACTCGGGTCGATCAGCATGAGGCCGCGGCGGGGTGTTGGCGGCGCCAGTGACATGGCCAGCTCAAACCCGTCCTGCTGATGCACCTTGGCTTTCCAGGGTCTCAGCGCGGCGCGCAGGGCGGCATGTTCCTGCGGGTGCAGTTCTGCAAAATGCATCGCGTCGCCCGGGCGCAGCAAAGAGGCCGCAACCAGCGGCGACCCGGGATAGGCAGTCCCGCCATGCCGATTGCGGGTTTCCGTCAGAGCATGGTGCAGCGGGTGATCCGCTGCCAGGCCCTGGTCCGCCAGAATACGGGTGATGCCCTGCTCCGCCTCGCCGGTCTTGACCGCCTCAGCCGCGTCCAGCTGATAGAGGCCCCGGCCCGCATGTGTCTCAATATAGCTGAGCGGTTTGTCCTTGCGGGTGAGGTAGGCCAGCATCCAGGCAAGCAATGCGTGCTTTTGGACATCGGCCAGGTTCCCGGCATGGTATATGTGCTGATAAGAGAGCATAGGCCCCCTCTAGCGGCAATTACCGCAGGGCGGAAGGGGCAGCGGACGCAGGATAAACGGAATCTCAACCCCGATGGGGCAGACTGCAGTCAGTCGAGATACCGCAGAATGCAGGTCCCTATGCCCCTCAGAACGAGCGCCGTTGCCCTCTTCCTTACAATTCTGGCTATGATGCTGTGCGCCGCGGCGGCAGTAAGCGCGCAGGGGTATTCGCTGGTTGGCAACCAGTTTTTCCTGCACAAAGCCTCTGCCCCGCAGCCCGGCGCAGCGCCGGGTCCGGCGCCTCAGGCGCTGGCCAGCATTTTACCCGACACTCTGCCTGGTGCAGATCCCGGGCGCGGCGCGGTCTCGCTTGATCCCGGTGCCGCCAGCCTGTTCCGCGGCCGCAGCGGCGGCAGCCTGTTCGCCCCGCTCCTCAGCGCGCCGCCAAGCGTAAGCCGCCTGCTGTCGCTGATCGCCAGTGCCGAGGCAGGCAAGGCAAATTATGATGCCGTGCAGCACGGCGCCAAACGCAAGCCGCCGAAGAAACCCACGCAGATGACTGTTGCCGAGATCAACGCCTGGATCAAAGCAACGCCGGGACAGCCCCATGCCATCGGGCGCTACCAGCTGATCCCCGCAACATTCCGGCGGCTGGTCAAGCATCAGGGCGTGAAACCGCAGGCCCGCTTCTCGCCCGAGCTGCAGGATCAGCTGGCGCATCAGCTGATCGAAGAAGCCGGCTACAGCGCTTTCCTGCAGGCAGAGATGCCGCGCAAGACCTTCATGCTGAACCTGGCCAAGATCTGGGCCGGGCTGCCGACCTCCAGCGGCAAATCCTATTATGAGGGTTATGCCGGCAACAGCGCCAGCCTGACCTGGTCGCATTTTGACGCTGAAATGAAGCGGATCTTCTCCAGCTGAGCTGATCCCGCTGCTGCCGGTTCAGGCGGGGTTCTGCGCCCGTTCTGGCCTGACCGCTTGGACGGGGCCTGTTATGACGCCGTGGACTTGGCGGAAAGGCGCTGTTTCACCATAATACGCCCTTTCGCGGCATCGCACTGGCGCTTATAAGGTTGGTGCTGGCGGCTCCTCCGGGAGTCGCCTAAGGTACAATGGCAGCACTCACAGGATCCCTTCTATATGGCGCTTTTCGGAAACTTGGGCGGCCTGTTCTCCTCGGACATGGCCATCGACCTCGGCACTGCGAACACGCTGGTTTACGTCAAGGGCCGCGGTGTCATTCTTTCCGAACCGTCGGTAGTGGCCTATCACGTCAAGGATGGCGTCAAGAAGGTGCTGGCGGTGGGCGAAGACGCTAAGCTGATGCTGGGCCGCACCCCCGGCTCGATCGAGGCGATCCGGCCGATGCGCGAAGGCGTGATTGCCGATTTCGACACCGCCGAAGAAATGATCAAGCATTTCATCCGCAAGGTGCATAAGCGGTCGACTTTCTCCAAGCCGAAAATCATCGTCTGCGTGCCGCATGGTGCCACCCCGGTTGAAAAACGCGCGATCCGCCAATCGGTGCTGTCCGCAGGCGCGCGCCGCGCCGGGCTGATTGCCGAACCGATTGCCGCAGCCATCGGTGCAGGCATGCCGATCACCGATCCGACCGGCAACATGGTTGTCGATATCGGCGGCGGCACCACCGAGGTGGCGGTTCTGTCATTGGGTGATATCGTCTATGCACGTTCCGTCCGCGTCGGCGGCGACCGTATGGACGAGGCGATCATCAGCTACCTGCGCCGCCAGCAGAACCTGCTGGTCGGTGAAGCCACTGCGGAACGCATCAAGACTTCCATCGGTACCGCCCGGATGCCCGACGACGGCCGCGGCCAGTCGATGCAGATCCGCGGCCGCGACCTGCTGAACGGCGTGCCGAAGGAAATCGAGATTTCCCAGGCCCAAGTGGCCGAGGCGCTGGCCGAACCGGTGCAGCAGATCTGCGAGGCGGTGATGACCGCGCTGGAAACCACCCCGCCGGATCTGGCCGCCGACATCGTCGACCGCGGCGTGATGCTGACAGGCGGCGGCGCGCTGCTGGGTGATCTGGATCTGGCATTGCGCGAACAGACCGGCCTGGCCGTATCCATCGCCGACGAAAGCCTCAACTGCGTGGCGCTGGGGACCGGCAAGGCGCTGGAATACGAAAAGCAGCTGGCCCACGCCATCGACTACGACAGCTAAACGCCCCTGACCGCCTGTATGGCGCCAGCTGACAACGGGCTGGAGGGGCGGCTGGAAGGAGAGACGTGGCAAAGGACAAGTCACAGCGCGACGATTATGCAACCCCGCTGCGGCGTCTGCTGACAGCGGTTTTGTGCCTGTGCCTGGCTGCTGTGTTCATCGTCTGGCGGATCGACAGCCCGCGCGTGGAACGATTTCGCGCCCAGGTGGCTGACCGGGTAGTGCCCAGCATGGACTGGGCCATGGTGCCGGTCACCGCCGCCGTCAATCTGGTGCGCGACTTCCAAAGCTATCAGCGGTTGGCCGAGCAAAACCGGGAGCTGCGCAGCGAGTTGCGGCAAATGCGGGCCTGGAAAGAGGCGGCGCTGCAGCTGGAACAGGAAAACGCCCGCCTGCTGGACTTCAACAACGTGCGGCTGGACCCGCAGCTGACCTATATCACCGGGGTGGTGATGGCCGACAGCGGCTCACCCTTCCGGCAATCGGTGCTGCTGAATGTGGGCAGCCGCGACGGGGTGCATGACGGCTGGGCGGCGATGGACGGGATCGGGCTGGTGGGCCGGATTTCCGGCACCGGGCGCGACACGGCGCGGGTGATCCTGCTGACCGATGCCGCCAGCGCTGTTCCGGCCACCATTCAACCGTCCGGCCAGACCTCTCTGGTCACCGGTGACAACAGCGCCGCGCCAGTGCTGAGTTTTCTGGAAAATCCCGACCTTGTGCGGCCCGGCGACCGGGTGATCTCCTCCGGTGACGGATCTGTCTTTCCAGCGGGCCTGCTGATCGGCCAGGTGGCCAAGGACCGCTCGGGCCGGATGCGGGTGCGGCTGTCCGCCGATTACAGCCGGCTGGAGTTTCTGCGGGTGCTGCGCCACCACGGCACCGAGGTGATCCAGGATCCCGGCGGGTTGGTCGGAGCAGCCCCGGGTGACCCGGTTCCGCAGCCGCGTCCCGAAGGGCTGGGTGGCGGCAGCGCCGAAGGCACGGTTGAGGCCGGCAATGGCTAACACCTCGCCCGCCCGGATCTGGGCTATGCGCGCAGCCTTTCCCGCTCTGGCGCTGCTGATCATGTTTTTTCACCTGCTGCCGTTGAACACCGAGCCGAGGTTCTGGGCGCCGCCGGATTTCCTGCTGCTGCTGGCAATCACCTGGTCGCTGCGGCGGCCCGATTTTGTGCCTGCGCTGTCGATTGCGCTGGTCATGCTGCTGGCCGATCTGCTGTTTCATCGCCCGCCTGGATTGCTGGCGCTGCTGACGGTGCTGGCCTGCGAATTTCTAAAGGCGCGTGCGGCCCCGCACCGGGAAAGCACCTTCGTCAGCGAATGGCTGGCAGCCGGCGTGACCCTGATCGGGATGGCCGTTTTGAACCGGCTGGTTCTTGTGGTGTTTGGCGTGGCGCAAGCGCCGCTTAGCCTGACCGTGATCCAGATTGTGATGACCATCGCCGCCTATCCGCTGGCAGTTTGGGTCAGCCAGGCTATTCTGGGTGTGCGCAAATTGTCCCCTTCCGAAGCCGAAACCCTGATGAGCCGCCGATGAAACGCAATTCCAAGGATCTGGACGTCTCTCATGGCAAGATGACCCGGCGGGCACTGCTGCTGGGCGGGCTGCAGGTGGCCTTTGCCGGCGGGCTGGCAGCAAGGATGCGTTTTCTGCAGGTGGATCAAGCGGATGAATTCCGCCTGCTGGCCGAGGAAAACCGGATCAACATCCGCCTGCTGCCGCCTGCCCGCGGGCAGATCTTCGACCGCAACGGATTGATCATCGCGCAGAACTCCCCCTCCTACCGGATTACCGTGGTGCCCGAGGATGCCGGCGATGTGGAGGCGGTGATTGATAAGCTGTCGAGCCTGCTGCCGCTGGACCCGGAAGACCTGGAGCGCGCCCGCACCGAGATGCGACGGTCGCCACCATTCCTGCCGATCACCCTGGCCGACCGGATCGGCTGGGAGGATATCTCCAAGGTGGCGGTGAACGCCCCCGCCCTGCCGGGTGTAACCCCCGAGGTCGGCCTGACGCGGATTTATCCGCAGCTTGGTGATTTCGCGCATGTAGTGGGCTATGTCGGGCCAGTGTCCGACTATGACCTGAGCAAGATGGAAGACCCCGAGCCGGTGCTGCTGATCCCGCGCTTCCAGATCGGCAAGGTTGGATTTGAGGCCAAGCGCGAGGATGTGCTGCGCGGCAAGGCCGGTGCCAAGCGGGTCGAAGTGAACGCCACCGGCCGGGTGATGCGTGAACTGGACCGGCGCGAGGGCATATCCGGTGCAGACATGCAGCTGACTACTGACGCGGAGCTGCAAAACTACGTGCAGGCCCGGCTGGGCCGGGAAAGCGCCGCAGCGGTGGTGATTGACTGCGAAGACGGCGATATCCGTGCAATCTGCTCTTCCCCCAGTTTCGACCCCAATCTGTTTGTGCGGGGCATCTCGGTCGCTGACTACCGGATGCTGACCGAGGACAACTACCGCCCGCTCTCCAACAAGACAGTGCAGGGCACCTACCCGCCGGGTTCCACCTTCAAGATGATCACCGCGCTGGCGGCGTTGGAACAGGGCGTGATCGGGCCGGACGAAACCGTCTGGTGCCCGGGCCATCTGAAAGTTGCCGGCCGCCGCTTTCATTGCTGGAAACGGGCAGGCCACGGGCATGTGGATCTCAACACTTCGCTGAAACGGTCCTGCGATGTTTATTACTACGACGTGGCGATCAAGACCGGGATCGACAATATCTCGGCGATGGCCAACAAATTCGGGCTGGGCATCAGGCACGATTTGCCGATGTCGGCTGTGGCCCAGGGGATTACGCCGACCAAGGAATGGAAAGCGCGTTCCTATGGCAAGGACTGGCTGATCGGCGACACCGCCAACTCCTCAATCGGTCAGGGTTTCACGCTTGCCTCGCCGTTACAGCTGGCGGTAATGACGGCGCGGATCGCCACCGGTCGCAGCGTGACGCCGCGGCTGCTGAAATCGCTCGACGGGGTGGAACTGCCCAGTGGCGCGGGCGAGCCCTTGGATGTCAGCGAAAACAGCCTGCGCATGGTGCGGCGCGGCATGTATTCGGTCAGCAATGACCGCCGGGGCACCGGCTACCGCTCCCGAATCATCGCTGACAACATACGGATGGCCGGCAAAAGCGGCACCAGCCAGGTGCGCAACATCACCGCCGCCGAACGGGCCGCAGGGGTGATCCGCAACGAGGACCTGCCCTGGGACCGGCGCGACCATGCGCTGTACGTCTGTTTTGCTCCCTATGACAAGCCGAAATACGCGGTGGCCGTGGTGGTTGAACATGGCGGCGGCGGCTCCAGAGCTGCGGCGCCGATTGCCCGCGACGTGCTGCTGCAGGCGCTTTACGATGGAACCCCGCCGCTGGAGGCCTACCCCAAGGGAGACCGGAGCCGGATCAAGGCGCAGCAGGAACGGCTGGAGCGCGAGCGCGTCAAGCGCCCCCTGGGCAGCAGGAGCAGCAAGGCATGAGCTATCTGGAGTATCACGCCAAATCGACACCCTCCGGCCTGCGCAAAATACTGTATCTTAACTGGGGGCTGACCCTGCTGCTGATCACAGTGTCCAGCGTCGGCTTTCTGATGCTCTATTCGGTGGCCGGCGGCTCGTTCAGCCCCTGGGTCGAACCGCAGGTCAAACGCTTTGCCCTGGGCCTGGGCGTCATGTTTGTGGTGGCAATGATCCCGATCTGGTTCTGGCGCAATGTGTCGGTGCTGGCCTATCTGGGATCTTTGGCGCTGCTGGTCGCGGTGGAGCTGTTCGGCACCGTCGGCATGGGCGCACAGCGCTGGATCGACATCGGTTTCATGCGGCTGCAACCCTCCGAGGTGACCAAGATCGCGCTGGTCATGCTGCTGGCCGCCTATTACGACTGGTTGCCGCCCGAGAAGACCTCGCGTCCCTTGTGGGTGCTGCTGCCAGTGTTCCTGATCCTGCTGCCAACGGCACTGGTGCTGAAACAGCCGGACCTTGGCACCTCGATCCTGCTGATGGCCGCCGGCGGCGGGGTGATGTTCCTGGCCGGTGTTCACTGGGCTTATTTCGTTGCGGTGATCGCAGCCGGCGTGGGGCTGGTCAGCGCGGTATTTCAAAGCCGCGGCACCGAATGGCAGTTGTTGAAGGACTACCAGTTCCGCCGCATCGACACTTTTATGGACCCCTCGCAGGATCCGTTAGGCGCGGGCTATCACATCACCCAGTCGCAGATTGCGCTGGGATCCGGCGGCTGGTCCGGACGGGGCTTCATGCAGGGCACGCAATCGCGGCTGAACTTCCTGCCGGAGAAACACACCGACTTCATCTTTACCACCCTGGCGGAAGAGTTCGGCTTCATCGGCGGCGTTACCCTGCTGTTCATTTACATGCTGATCATCCTGTTCTGCATTGCTTCGGCGATTGCCGCCAAAGACCGGTTTTCTTCGCTGGTGATCCTGGGCATTGCCATCACCTTTTTCCTGTTCTTTGCCGTCAACATGTCGATGGTGATGGGGCTGGCACCAGTGGTCGGCGTGCCGCTGCCGATGGTCTCATACGGCGGTTCGGCAATGCTTGTGCTGCTCGGGGCCTTCGGCATTGTGCAAAGCGCCCATATCCACCGCCCGCGCCAATCCTCGCGCTGAAGATCAGGGAGTTTCCATGACCGCCAATGTCCTGTTTGCCGGCCGCGCCGATGCCTGGCCCGTTTACCAGCCGCTGCTGAACGCGGAATTCGCCCGTTTGGGTCTGGATGCCGAACTGCGTAATGATTTCGCTCCGGAAGAGGTGGATTACATCGTCTTTGCGCCCAGCGGACCCATCAGCGACTTCACCCGCTTTGATCGCTTAAAGGCCGTGCTGAGCCTTTGGGCGGGCGTGGAAAAGGTCGTGCCCGCCGTGCCTGCCTCCGTGCCGCTCACGCGGATGGTGGATAGCGGGCTGGAGCAGGGCATGACCGAATGGGTGGTTGGCCACACTCTGCGCTATCACCTTGGAATGGACGCGCATATCCTTGGGCAAAACGGACAATGGGAACCAAAGGCGCCGCCGCTGGCCAAGGACCGCCATGTGACCGTACTGGGTCTGGGCGCCCTTGGAACTGCTTCGGCCAAAGCGCTGTCAGCCCTGGGATTTCAGGTGTCAGGCTGGAGCCGGTCGCAAAAAGAAATCGAAAGCGTCACCTGCCACGCCGGGCCTAAGGGTATGAAGGATGCGCTGGCGCAAGCGGAAATTGTGATCCTGCTGCTGCCCGACACACCCGCCACCGAAAACACGCTGAATGCGGAGACGCTTGGCTGGCTGCCCAAAGGGGCAAAGATCATTAACCCGGGCCGCGGACCGCTGATAGATGATGACGCCCTCCTGGCAGCACTCGGCAGCGGCCGGATCGGGCATGCAACTCTGGATGTGTTCCGCGTTGAGCCGCTGCCGCCGGAGCATCCCTTTTGGGCGCACCCAAATGTGACAGTTACTCCGCATATTGCCTCGGAAACCCGCGAAAGCACGGCTGCCGAAGTGATCGCCGGGAACATCCGCCGCGCCGAGGCTGGAGAGCCGCTGCTGCATTTGGTGGACCGCAGCCTCGGTTATTAGGACGGGGCTTTGCCCCCTGCGCCTGTCGGCGCATTCCCCCAGAGTATTTTCGGCCAGAAAGAAGCCCGGGGTCTATCGCTTCTTTCTGGTCCTAAATACCCATTTCAGGGGCATCGCCCTGCGCAATGCCGGCTATTGTGCGGTCAAGCCGCGGCCTTGCAGCAGCGCTTCCACACCGGGCAACCGCCCGCGGAACGCCGTGTAAAGCTCAGCCGGGTCAACCGAACCGCCAGTGGATAGAATATGCGCCTCCAATGCCTTGGCGCGTTCGGCATCAAAGGCACCGCCTGCTTCCTCAAAGGCTGCAAAGGCGTCGGCATCCATCACCTCAGACCACATGTAGCTGTAATAGCCCGAGGAATAGCCGTCTCCGGCAAAGACATGGGCGAAATGCGGGGTGGCGTGACGCATGATGATCGCCCGCGGCATCCCGAGTTCTGCGAGCACTTCAGCTTGCTTTGCCATAGGGTCGGAAGGCGCAGGACCGTCGTGAAAGGCCAGATCCACCAGGGCGGAGGCGACATATTCCACCGTCTGGAACCCCATGTCGAAGTTGGCGGCACCCAGCACCTTCTCCAGCATGTCCTGCGGCATCGGTTCGCCGGTTTCCGCGTGGGTGGCAAATTCCTGCAGCACCTCCGGCACTTCCAGCCAGTGTTCATACAGCTGGCTCGGCAGTTCGACAAAATCACGCGCGACCGAGGTGCCCGAGATGCTTTCATAGGTCACATCCGACAGCATTTGATGCAGCGCGTGGCCGAATTCGTGAAACAGGGTGCGGGCGTCGTCCCAGGACAGCAGCGCCGGGTCGCCCTTGGCGAAGTTGCAGACGTTGATCACCACCGGCGCCTGTACCTGCGGGAATTTCGCCTGCTGGCGCATTGCCGAACACCAGGCGCCCGAGCGTTTGGAGCCGCGGGCAAAATAGTCGCCGATGAAGACCGCCACATGGGCACCGTTCCGGGTCACCGTCCAAGCGCGGCAATCCGGGTGGTAGAGCGGCACGTCCAGCGGTGCGAACTCCAACCCGAACAGGCGGTTTGCGCAGGCAAAGCCGGCCTCGATCATCCGGTCAAGCTGCAGGTAAGGTTTCAGCGCCGCTTCATCCAGATCGTGCTCGGCCTTGCGGCGCTTCCCGGCATAGTAGCGCCAGTCCCAGGGTTCCAGGTCACCGTTGATGCCGTCCGCCTGCATCATCGCCGTCAGGACCTTGGCGTCTTCATCGGCGCGGGACTTGGCCGGGCCCCAGACATCCATCAGCAAGCCGCGTACCGCGTCCGGCGTCTTGGCCATTTCGGTTTCCAGTTTGTAGGCAGCGAAATTCTTATACCCCAATAGCCGGGCACGCTCCTCGCGCAGCTGCAGAGTTTCCGCTGCAATGGCGCGGTTGTCGGTTTCGCCGCCGCCCGCACCGCGGGCTGCCCAGGCGTTAAAGGCTGTCTCGCGCAGATCCCGGCGCGGGGAGAACTGCAGGAACGGCGTGATCAAGGACCGCGACAGGGTCACCACCGGGCCGTCCTTGCCCATTTCCTGCCCCGCCGCACGGGCCGCGCTGATCACGAAGTCCGGCAGGCCTTCCAGATCCTCTTCGGTCAGCTCCATGAACCAGCTGCGCTCATCAGCCAGCAAATTCTGAGTGAACTCAGTGCCAAGTGTCGCCAACCGCCCCTTGATCTGCTGCATCCGCGTATCCGCCTCGCCTTCCAGCGCCGCGCCGCCACGGACAAAGCCGCGGTGGGTCAGCATCAGGACGCGCTGCTGCTCCTGCGTCAGATCCAGCACATCGCGCTGATCCCAGACCGCCTTGACCCGTGCATACAGCGCCTTGTTGGCGGTGATCGCCGAGAAATGCGCGGCAAGTTTGGGCGAGAACACCCGCTGCAGTTCCTCGCGCTTGGGGTTGCTGTCGGCGCCTGCCACAGTAAAAAACACACCCAGCACCTGCTCCAACTCACGGCAAGGAGTTTCCAGCGCCTCGATCACATTGGCAAACCCAGGCGCCTCGCTGCTGTTTGCGATGGTGTCGATCTGTGCGGTGTGCGCCGCAAGTGCTTGCTCCAGCGCAGGCGCAAAATCGTCGTCAGAGATGCTGTGGAACGGGGCAATTTCAAACGGCGTGTCCCAGCGGGACAGAAGCGGATTGGACATATACGGGTCTCCTTTGCCGGGAACGCTAACGGGAAAGCCGTGGAGCTGCAATTAGGCTTGCAAATGACTGGGCGCACCAGTCCGGAATTTGCGGACGTCAGTTGGTTCCGACGGCCAAGGGCAACTCTGCAAAGGCATTCAATCCACTGCGATCCACGCCGGTGAAGCGCCGGATCCGGCGACAAGTGCTTTGGCACTACCGCTGCATATGTCCCCGGTGTTTGTCGCCGGTAATGCCGCCGGGTTATCAGTTCAGGACCTTGGAGGCGGTCGCTGGTGGCCCGGAGGGAGATGGCGGGCTGATGGAAAGCTCAGCCCGTCCCGACCCGGCGCAAGAGGCAGAATACCGCACCTATGCCGGCAACGGCTTTTTCACCTGCCCGCCGGACTGGAGGACGCCGAAGACCTGATCGCCGATCGGAACCGGTGGCTCTGACCTTGTGGCACGGGTGGGTCAGCCGCTCGCGCCATCACCTTTGGTCAGCGCTGCTGGCACGATGCGGATCGGAACATCCGCGATATTGGCCGCCCGGGCGATCCGCCACTCGAAACGGCCCATTCTGCCATCGGTATCAATCAATACCACCACCGGCTCCTTACCGGTGATCTCTGCCGCAAATAACGCCTGCTGGATGCTGTCCAGGCTGCTGCGCTTATCGAGGCCGAACTCGATGACCCGGTTATTGTTTTCGCAATCTGTGCGGATCGATGCCGCGCCGCCTGGATAGGTGAACTTATGCACTGTCTCCGGCTGGCCGCCGAACAGGGCGCCGCAGAGCAGCGAAATGAAATAGGCTTCGTTCACAGGGAGGTCTCGTCAGGAGTGCCCGGCGCTGCCGCAGACCGGGCAATCTTGCCGCCTGGCCATGCGGATCTTGCGGGTTTCGCCATAGAGCCCGTCATAGATCAGCATCTCACCTTGCAGAACCGCACCGGCACCGGTGATCTGCTTAACCGCCTCGACTGCCATCATTGACCCGACAACACCGGGCAGCGGGCCGATCACCCCGGCCTCCGAGCAGCTGGGGGCAAGACCGGGCGCCGGTGCCTCGGGGAAAATGCACTGGTAGCAGGGTCCGCCTTTGGCCGGGTGAAAAACGCTCAGCTGGCCTTCCCATTGCGACAGCGCACCAGAGATCAGCGGCTTGCCCAGCGCCACGGCAGTGCGGTTGGCGAGATAACGGGTTTCGAAATTGTCGGTGCCGTCAAGGATCAGATCATACTCTGCAAACAGCTCCTCCGCGGCCTCCCCGGTCAGGCGCCGGTTATAAGGGCGCACGTCGACATAAGGGTTCTGCGCCTGCATCGCGGCCTGGGCTGAAAACACCTTGGGCTTGCCGATGTCTGCGTCGCGATGGATCACCTGTCGCTGCAGGTTGGCATTGTCGACCACGTCATCGTCGATCACCCCGATTGTGCCCGCGCCGGCGGCAGCCAGATACTGCAGCGCAGGCGCGCCCAGCCCGCCGGCACCGATCACCAGTACCTTGGCCTGCTTCAGCTTCTTTTGTCCCGCCCCGCCCAGTTCCCGCAGGACAATATGGCGGGCATAGCGGTCAAGCTCGCTTTTGGTAAAGGTGCTGGCAGGCTGACTCATGTTCGTTTCCTGAGGCTGGGCGCGGGTCTTCAGGGCGGCCACGATACGCGCATAGATACCAGCCACAATGGCAAAACCGCCCAAGAGCAGCCAAGGCGCTGCCGAGCCCCCGGTGCCCTCCCGCAAACCGTGCCCGTCCGGCAGGGTCAGCTGCACCGCCAGTACAGCCGCAAACAGCACTGCCAGCAAACCTAAACGCAGATTGCGCGGCAGGCCAAGGAACCGCCCGCCCCACCAGATCAGCGCTGCCAGGATCAGAATGCGCAGCATCAGCCGCGCCCGGTCGAACCAAAGCCGCCATCGCCGCGGGTGGTGCCGGAGAGTGCTTCCGCACGCTCAAACCGGGCTTGAAGCACCGGCGCCACAACCATCTGCGCGATGCGTTCGCCATGGCGGATTTCAAAGGATTCCTGTCCTGCATTCAAGAGAATCACCCCTAGCGGCCCGCGGTAGTCACTGTCGATTGTGCCGGGCGTGTTGGGCAGAGTGATCCCGTGTTTCAGAGCCAGGCCCGAGCGCGGGCGGATCTGGACCTCGTAGCCTGCGGGAATTTCGATGCGCAGCCCGGTTTGCACCAGTGCCCGCGCCCCCGGTTCAAGCGTCAGCGTGCCCCCGCCCGGCAGGTTAGCGCGCAGATCCGCTCCCGCAGCGCCAGTTGTCTCATATGCCGGCAGCGGCACATCCCGGTCTGCGCCTTCGTCGTGGATCACACGGATTGTTACCATCCCCGTCCCCTGCTTCATCTTTGTTCAAATACTCAAATTCACCCGGCCAGCGCCGCAGCGATCCGCGCAGCCAGTTTGCGGGCGACGTCATCCTTGCCCATGCGCGGCCACTCCTCGGCGCCGTCATCAGAGATCAGGACCACTGCGTTTTCGCTGCCGCCCATGATGCCGGTTGCGGGAGAGACATCATTTGCAACGATCCAGTCGCACCCCTTGCGCTTGCGCTTGGCGGTGGCGTTTTCCACCACGTCGTTGGTCTCGGCGGCAAATCCAACCACCAGCTTGGGACGGCCCTTTGCCATCCGTGCAACTGTTTTCAGAATGTCGGGGTTTTCTGCGAATTCCAGCACCGGCAGCCCGTCCTTAGACTTCTTCAACTTGCGGTCCGAGGCGCTGGCCACCCGCCAGTCCGCCACCGCCGCGGCAAAGACCCCGGCATCAACAGGCAGTGCCGCTTGCACAGCCGCCTCCATTTCGCGCGCAGTTTCCACCGGCACAATCTGCACGCCCTCAGGCGGGCGCACCGCTGCCGGGCCCGTGATAAACACCACTTCGGCGCCAGAATCGCGCAGAGCACGGGCCACCGCTGCCCCTTGCGCCCCGGAGGAGCGGTTGGCGATGTAACGCACCGGATCAATCGGCTCATGCGTCGGGCCAGAGGTCACCAGGATGCGTCTGCCCTTCAAAGGTCCATCCGCAAGCCGGGCGGTGATGGCAGCCAGAATCTCATCCGGTTCCGCCATCCGGCCCGGCCCGAATTCGCCGCAGGCCATGCTGCCGTCATTGGGGCCAACGAAGGAGACGCCGTCCGCTTTCAGGGTTTCGAGATTGCGCTGTGTTGCCGGATGCTCCCACATCCGCACATTCATGGCAGGCGCCAGCAGCACCGGGGTGTCAGTGGCCAGCAGCAGGGTCGAGGCAAGATCATTGGCGTGGCCCTGCGCCATCTTGGCCATCAGATCCGCCGTGGCCGGCGCCGCCACCAGGAGGTCGGCGCTGCGCGACAGCTGGATGTGGCCCATCTCGGCCTCGGACGTCAGATCGAACAGCTCCTGATGCACGGGGGTTCCGGCGAGTGCCGAGACCGACAGGGGCGTTACAAATTCCGCGCCGGACCTGGTCAGAACCGGGGTCACCCGCGCGCCTTTGTCCTGCAAGCGGCGGATCAGCTCCAGCGACTTATAGGCCGCGATGCCGCCGCTGATTATCAGGAGAATATGTCTGCCAGCCAGCATTTGTCCGCCCTTGTCCCGTTTCCCGCGACCTTACTGCGCTGCGGCGAAAGTGTGAAACGGTTTTCCCAGCGGAAGGCGGCCTAAGCCAATGCAAAGGCTCCCGCCCCCGCGCGGCACGGGCCCGCGGCCCCCGCCCCTGGCGGTGTTGGGCCGGGCGCCGTGCTACGCACGGCGCGGTACCGTTTCCAATCAGACCGGCCCTGTGCTGTACAGAGACTTTCAGCCGCCAATTTGGAAGGCCAGGCAGGGATCCGGGCGGCTGACAGCAGCAGCGTTCAGCACCAGATCGAACACCCCATTGATCCCGCCCTCCTCGGACTGGCCCAGGCTGCGGATCTGCACCCCCGGACGGGCCTTGGTCAAGTAGACAGCCAGCCCGCGGTCGGTGCGGGCATGGCCATTGCCGGTGATCACAGCCACTGGGCCGCCGGTTTCCGCAAGTGCCCTATCCGCGGCCTCTGCCAGGGCGGCGTCCCGCAGGCGTTGAAAGTCCACCAGGACAGGCAGCATCTCAACCGGCATCGCATTACAGTGATTCGCCTGCTGATCCGCCTCGCGCGCGGCCTGCTCTGCCTCCGGCAACGGCTGATTAAGACCAAAGCGGGCCGCGTCTTCAGCCCCGAAATAGGCAGCCACGCCGATTTCCAATGCCTCTGCAGCCTTTGCCCGCGGCACCTGTGCGCCATACTGGCGGGCATTGGCAGCCGCTGCGAACACCGGCGCGTAAAGGCTGAAGTCCGGCCAGCCGGAATTCAGCCAATCCAGTTGCCGGGCCGTCAGCTGTGCATTCGCCAGCGTTTCAGGATTCAGTGCCGCTGCCTGCTCTGGAGTGATCATCTCCCAGACCACCGCCTTGGGCTGCAGCTTTGCCAGCAGAATTGCCTGCTGCTGGTGATGCACTGGATTATCATGCACCTCGCCGAGAATCACAACATCGGCGCCGCTTAGCAGCCTGGCTGCCGCAGGCAAGTCATCCGCCCGGGCGCCGGACAGGCTAAGCGCCGCCAGACAGGCGGCGCTTAGCATTACTTTCAGAAAATTAATCTGCTTTCTCATGAAAGCAGTCTGTGCACCTCGCGCGACTGGCCTTCAAGGCATTTACGCATTTTCTGGAACGCCCCGGCCTCCAGCTGGCGGACCCGTTCCTTGGACAGCCCCAGTTCGGTGCCCAGGCTTTCCAGAGTGCGCGGGCGTTCGCGCAGCTTGCGTTCCGTGATGATAAAGCGTTCACGGTCATTCAGCGCCTGCAGCGCCCCCACCAGCCATTTGCGCAGCTGGCGGCGGTCGTGCCGTTCTTGAACCAGCTCATCCGCCTGTGACGTGTCATCTTCCAGAGCGTCGATCCATTCGCGGCCCTCTTCATCGGTGGACTGCACCGCGTTGAGCGAAAAATCGGCACCGGACAGGCGCCCCTCCATCATCTCAACATCGCGCAGCGGCACCCCGATTTCAGTGGCAATCTTCTGATGCAGCTGATGCCGGTCCAGCCGCGCGCCGGACGCACGCGCCTCGCGCTCTAGCTGTGCCTGCACCCGGCGCATGTTGAAAAACAGCGATTTCTGCGACGAGGTGGAGCCAGTGCGCACCATCGACCAGTTGCGCATGACGTAGTCCTGGATCGACGCCTTGATCCACCAGACCGCATAGGTCGAGAAGCGCACCCCCCGGTCAGGGTCGAATTTATCGGCGGCCTTCATAAGGCCCAGCCCGGCCTCCTGTATCAGATCGTTCATCGGCGCCCCGTACCGCTTGAATTTGGACGCCATGGAAATCGCCAGACGCATATAGGCGTTGATGAGCCGGTGCAGCGACTTCACATCGCGGTCATCGCGCCACGCGTAGGCCAGACGCCGTTCGGTTTCGGCGTCCAGAAGTTCTGCCTTCATTGCCTGCCGCGGCAATGGGTTTTCGATTGTGGAATCTAGTGCCATTTTATTTCCCCCCGGAAACTAATTAACAAACTACCGACGCCTGGGGACGCGCATGGAACAAAGTTGAGCCCGGGTCTTCTGCAGGCCGGCAGTATCAGTGCACTGGATACGACTCTTGGCACATCCACGGGCCAAAAATGGAAAAGCAAAATGGTTTTTTGGCCCCTGTGCAGACTTTCCCGGCCTTAATAAGTGGAACCCCGGGATACTGCGGTCTCTTGTCTTAACCGGGCCCTGCGTTTACCCACAGGAACGGCTTCGTTCTTACAGGTTAGCAAAAAATGCCTGCAAATGTAACTTTTATTCTGGGCGGGGCGGCCTCTGGAAAGTCGGCCTTTGCCGAACAGCTCTGCATAAACACTGAAAAAGACAGGGTTTACTGGGCAACTGCACAAATTTTTGACAGTGAAATGCGCGAAAAAGTGTCTCGCCACCTCAAACAAAGAGGGCAAGGCTGGACCACTGTTGAGGAACCAGAAACAGCCAGCCGGGTTCTGGATGCGCTGACTGCCGGGCAAATCTGCCTGATGGACTGTGCAACCATGTGGCTGACCAACCATCTGCTGGCCGGACATGATTTGGCGTTTGCACAAGAGGACCTGCTGGCCGCAATCGGCCGCTGCCGCGCGGACCTGGTGATCGTCTCCAACGAAACCGGTCTTGGCATCGTGCCTGAGAACAAGCTGGCCCGCCGCTTCCGCGAAGCGCAGGGACGGCTCAATATCGCACTGGCAGCGCGTGCAGAGACTGTTGTGCAAGTGACCGCCGGGCTGCCGCTGGTGCTGAAGGGGGCGTTATGACAAGCCGGCTGTTCCTGGTGCGGCACGGGCCGACACACGCAAAATGCATGGTGGGCTGGTCAGATCTGCCCGCTGACCTGTCTGACACCGCCGCGCTGAAACGCCTGTCCGATTACCTGCCGGCGAACGCGCTGATCGTGTCGTCCGACCTGTTGCGCGCAGTGGAGACCGCCAGCGCGATCCAAGGCAGCCGTCAGCGCCTGCCCCATATCGAAGCGCTGCGCGAGATCCATTTCGGCGCCTGGGAGCTGAGAACCTGGGCCGAGGTGGACGCCGAGGACCCGGACCGGATCCGGGACTATTGGGAGGCGCCGGGTGATGTAACACCGCCGGGCGGCGAGAGCTGGAATCAGGTCTGCAACCGGGTGGACGCAGCTGTTGACGGGCTGATCACCGCGAATCAGGGCTGCAACTTGATCGTCGTGGGGCATTTCGGCCAAATCCTGACCCAGATACAGCGGGCGGCATTACTGACATCAGAAGAGGCTTTCAGCCACCGGATCGACAACCTGTCGGTAAGTGAAATCGTTCTGGGACCTGAGGGCTGGCAGACAGGTGCAATCAATCACCGCCCGTGATGAACCCTATCATAAACATTCCATTTCTAAATTGAATGCAGCGCGCTAGCCTTTGCGCATGGCTTATGAAATCTATATCGGCGACCGCATGTTCTCCAGCTGGTCATTGCGCGGCTGGCTCATGCTCGAAAAATTTTCCCTTCCCCATACGGTGCATCTGGTGGGGCTGTACTCAGGAACCATGGCGCAAGAGATGGCGCATCTAGCCCCGGCACGGCTGGTGCCCGCGCTGCGCACGCCTGAGGGCACGGTTGTTGGCGAAAGCCTGGCGATAGCCGAGACGCTGGCCGAACAGAACCCGGACGCCGGGCTTTGGCCCGCGGACCCGGCACAGCGTGCCGCTGCGCGCTGGCTGGCGGCAGAAATGGTTGCGGGCTTTAACGCGCTGCGCAGTGAATGCCCGATGCAGCTGGCACATATCTACGAAGGGTTTGAGACTTCTGGCGCGGTTAAGGCGGATCTGGACCGGATCGAAACGCTGTTTGCCCATGCGCGCCAAGTGTCCGGCCAGTCAGCGGGCTGTCTGTTCGCAGAGTATTCGCTGGCGGATGCGTTCTATACCCCGGTTGCCGCACGCATCATCGGTTACGGACTGCCGGTTTCTGCCGCCACGCGCGCCTATTGCAAGCTGCTGCTGTCCGACCCGGCAGTACTGCGCTGGCAAGAGCAGGCGCATGAGGTCAGCTATGACCCGGAGCCTTATGCGCGGGATCTGCCCCGGCGGCCCTGGTCACTGGACTGAACCGGCGGCCAGCGCGAATTCTGCGTGAATTCGCCGGGCGGCACCGCTGGCGTTAATACTTCGGAAACCACGATCACCAAGCATTTCTCCCTGAACCAGAAGGGGCGGGGAGAAATGACGGCACGGTCGTACACAGTTGCCTTTCAAGGGGTTGAGGCCCGGTTGGTCGAGGTGCAATGCGCAGTTGCCCCCGGCCTGCCAGCGTTCTCAGTGGTCGGATTGCCGGACAAAGCCGTCTCCGAGGCCCGCGAGCGGGTGCGGGCGGCCTTTGCTTCGATGTCGATCGCCCTGCCCTCCCGCCGGATCACCATAAACCTGTCACCCGCAGATCTGCCTAAGGAAGGCAGTCATTTCGACCTGCCGATTGCGCTGGCCCTGCTGGCGGCAATCGGCATCATCCCAGCGGAAAAGGCCGAGGAAACCATAGCCCTGGGCGAGTTGTCGCTGGACGGCCAGCTGATGCCTGTCGCGGGCGCCCTGCCCGCAGCCGTCACCGCGGCAGAAGAAGGGCGCATGCTGCTCTGCCCGGAACTGTCCGGTCCCGAAGCCGCCTGGGTCGATGCTGCACAGGTGATCGGTGCGGCTACACTGACCGAGGTGATCCAGCATTTCACCGGCCAGCGGCGTATCGAGCCGTCCATGCCCGGAGAAGCCCTCAGCGGGCTTGGCGGCAAGGACCTGCGCGACGTCAAAGGCCAGGAACAGGCCAAACGCGCGCTGGAGATTGCTGCCGCCGGACGCCACCACATGCTGATGATCGGCCCGCCCGGATCCGGCAAATCGATGCTGGCGGCACGGCTGCCCTCGATCCTGCCGCCGCTTTCACCGCCTGAGGCACTGGAAACCTCGATGATCCATTCCTTGTGCGGGCTGATTGATGCGGGCGGCATCAGCCGCGCCCGCCCTTTCCGCGAACCGCATCACACTGCCTCCATGGCGGCAATTGCCGGTGGCGGGCGGCGGGCGCAGCCAGGGGAAATCAGCCTGGCGCACAATGGCGTGCTGTTTCTGGATGAACTGCCGGAATTCGGCCGCCCGGTGCTGGAAACCCTGCGCCAGCCGCTTGAATCCGGAGAGGTGATGGTTGCGCGCGCCAATGCCCATGTGAAGTACCCCAGCCGTTTTATGCTGATCGCTGCGGCCAACCCCTGCAAATGCGGATATCTGGCTGATGCCAACCGCGCCTGTTCGCGGGCACCATTGTGCGGTGCGGATTATCTGGGGCGCATTTCCGGGCCCCTGCTGGACCGGTTCGACCTGCATCTGGACGTGCCGCCGGTGGATGTGTCCGACCTGGAGTTACCGCCCTGCGCCGAAGGCTCGGCACAGGTGGCGCAAAGGGTCGCGGTTGCCCGGGAAACGCAGACAGAACGGTTCCGCGGCCATCCCGGCCTGCGCCAGAACGCGGATGCCGAAGGCGCTGTGCTGGAAGATATTGCAGCGCCGGATGCCGAAAGCCGTGATCTTTTGCTGCGGGCCGCCGAACGTTTTGGCCTCAGCGCCCGCGGCTACCACCGGATTCTGCGCGTTGCCCGCACCATTGCCGATCTGGCCTGCGAAGACCGGGTGCAACGCCGGCATTTCGCCGAAGCGCTGAGCTTCAGGCTGCCCTCAGCCCGCTGAGCCGCCGTCGAAGGCGGATGTGGCGAAGGCCGCAGCTTCGTCCAGTGCTGCCTGCCCCTCGGGCAGCTGACCCGCCATAAATTGCCAGACATGCGGCACATCGCGCCACAGGCTGAGCCGCACAGCGCCGCCTGCCTGCTCCAGACGCTGCACCATACGCTGCGCATCTGACAGCAACACCTCGGTATCCCCGGCTTGAATCAGCACCGGCGGCGGGTTTGGGAAGTCAGCGAACAACGGAGAGGCGCGGGCATCCGCAGGGTCTGCACCCGCGAGATACTGATCAACGGCTTCCTTCATCCGCCCTGCCGGGATGATCACATCCCTGGAGCGATTGACCTCAATACTTGCCCCGCTCAGCGTCAGATCGCACCAGGGGGAAAAGGCCACAAGGCCGGCGGGGCGTTCCCCTTCCCCCAGCAGCGCGGCGAGCAAAGCCAACGCCAGCCCGCCGCCGGCACTGTCGCCTGCCAGCAGGATATCGGCAGCGGCATAGCCCGACCGGCGCAGATGCTGCCAGGCTGCCAGGGCATCTTCAAACGCAGCCGGAAAAGGCGCATCCTGCAGCAGCCGGTAATCGGGCACCGCAATTTCCAGCCCCGTGGCCAGGGACAGGCGGGACAGCATCCCCTGATAGGCACGGGCGCTGCCTGCCAGATAGGCGCCGCCATGCAGGAACAGAATGATCTGCTTGCGGCGCGTCCGGCCAACTGAAATCAGGTTCAGCGGCACCGGCGCGGGCCGCGGCAGCAGCCGGGTAAAGGGCAGCGCCGGATACAGACGCGGCGCCATGATCTCAAACACCTGCCGCGCCAGCTCCGGGCTGCTGGTATGCTGCAGCACCGGCTTCATGCCATAGCGCATCCACGCGTTCAGGGCCCGGCGCTGCCAGCTCATCAGCTGATCTTGGCTTCGATCGCCTGCCAGATCTTTTCGGCGATGTTCACACCGTCAAAGCGCTCCAGCTCCTGAATTCCGGTCGGCGACGTCACGTTGATTTCGGTCAGGTAGTCGCCGATCACATCGATGCCGACAAAGACCTGCCCCTTTTCGCGCAGCAGCGGGCCGATGGCGGCGCAAATCTCCAGATCGCGCTCGCTCAGCCCGATCTTCTCGGGGCGTCCGCCCACATGCATGTTCGAGCGAGTTTCCCCTGCCGCTGGCACCCGGTTGATGGCGCCGACAGGTTCGCCGTCCACCAGAATCACCCGCTTGTCGCCGTTGCTGACGTCGGGCAGGAACTTCTGCACGATCAGCGGCTCGCGGCTGAAGCCGGTGAACAGCTCATGCAGCGAAGTCAGGTTGCGGTCATTGGCATCCAGCCGGAACACGCCGGCACCGCCGTTGCCATAGAGCGGTTTCAGGATCACATCGCCATGCTTTTCCTTGAACGCCTTGATGGTCTGCAGATCGCGGGCAATGGCGGTCGGCGGCGTCAGCTCCGGGAAATTCAGCACCAGCAGCTTCTCCGGGTAATTGCGCACCCAGAACGGATCATTCACCACCAGCGCCTGGCCCTTCAGCATGTCCAGCAAATGGGTCGAGGTGATGTAATGCATGTCAAACGGCGGGTCCTGGCGCAGCCAGATCACATCAAACTCCGCCAGATCCGCCTCGCGCTCCGGGCCAAGCACCGCCGGAGCATCTGCCACCCGCTGCACGGTCATGTCATGGCCACGAGCGGTGATGCGGCCCTCCTGATAGGCCAGCTGATCGGGGGCGTAGTAGAACAGATCGTGCCCGCGCGCCTGTGCCTCTTCGGCCAGGCGGAAGCTGCTGTCCGCGTTGATGTCCACGCCCATGACCGGGTCCATCTGAAAGGCGATTTTCATGGCAGTATCCCTTGTAAACTGGCCAGATACATGGCCCACCGCGCCCCGGGGTTCAATGGGGCGGCAGCGGATCAGTCCAGGCCGATGGCGTTTTCGATGATCTCAACCGCGCCGGTGCCGTCCACCAGTGCGGCGTCGAACCGGGCAGGTGTCAGCTGTCCTTGCGGCTCGTTTTCCAGATATTGCCCGGCGCTGGCATAGATGCGCTCCACTTGCCGCGGCGTAATCCGCAGGGCCGCAGCGGCACTGGTAGAGCTGTGCTTCACTTCCACAAACACCAGTTCCTCGGGGCCGCGCAGGATCAGGTCGATCTCACCGCCCGGCCCGCGCCAGCGGCGTTCCGCAACGGTGTAGCCGCGGTTTTCATAATGGCGCGCAACAATCTCTTCCGCCGCCTCTCCCGCCAGATGGGCGCGGGCACCACGATACTGCCGGGTGCGGGACACGGCCTAATTTTCCTTCGCCAGTTGCAACGCCAGCTGATAGATCTTGCGGCGCGGCAGCCCGTGCATTTCGGCAACAATGCCGGCGGCATCCTTGACCGAATTATCCTTTAAAGCTGCCTGCAGGTCGTTTTCCAGATCGCCCTCGCTCACCTCCGCTTCCTGCGCGCGGTCCACCAGCAGCACGATCTCGCCCTTGACCGGGCGTTCCTCCAGCCCTGCAGCCAGATCAGCCAGCGGCGCGCGGCGCACTTCTTCGAATTTCTTGGTCAGCTCCCGGCACATTGCAGCAGGACGGTTGCCCAGCACCGCCGCCATATCCGCCACCGAGGCCGCAACACGTTTCGGGGATTCATAGAAGATCAGCGTGCCGGGGATCTCCCGCAGCTCTTCCAGCCGTTTACGCCGGGCACCCGACGCATTGGGCAGAAAGCCGGCAAAGAAGAACGCATCCGTGGGCAGCCCGGCCAGCGTCAGCGCCGTGGCCGCCGCCGAGGCGCCTGGCGCGCAGGTGACGGTATGGCCTGCCTCTGCCGCCGCCCGGCTGAGGTCAAAGCCAGGATCGGCAATCAGCGGCATTCCGGCCTCGGAGGCATAGGCAACCGATTTGCCCTCCGCCACCGCCTCCAGCAGTTTGGCACGCGCAGCGGCACCGCTGTGGTCGTGGTAAGCAATGATCCGCCGTCCGCCCAGGGGCACACCGTGAATCTCCATCAGCTTGCGCAGTGAGCGTGTATCCTCAGCCGCAAGCACATCCGCCGAGGCCAGCACATCCAGCGCACGCAGGGTAATGTCGCGGGCCGTGCCAATGGGCGTGGCAACAAAGTAAAGCCCTGGGGCCAATATGACATTCTGGTGATTCAACGCTGGACCCGCCTTTTTGGTCGTTTATGATCCGCCCTTAAACCCACACGGCGCAGCGCGCCGGGAGAACGGAGTTTCAAGTCCATTATGTTTGCTGTTTTCAAACGCGCCCGCAAGGCGGCACTGACAGCTGCCGCGGCAGTTTCCGCCATTGCCCTGACTGCCTGTGACCCGGTTTCTCTTGGCAGCGGCCCGACAATCAACACCTCCAAGCCGGTGCCGGTGGCGCTGCTGGTGCCGCGCGGCTCAGCGCAGCAGGGCGACAGCGTGCTGGCGCAAAGCCTGGAAAACGCGGCCCGCATGGCGATTGCCGACCTGCAAGGCGTGCAGATCGATCTGCGGGTCTATGACACGGCAGGCAGCCCCGAAGTGGCCTCGGGTGCGGCGCAGCAGGCGCTGAAGGACGGCGCCCGTATCATTCTAGGCCCGGTATACGCCGAAGCCGCCAATGCGGCGGGCATCGCGGCACGGCAGCGCGGCGTCAACGTGCTGGCCTTCTCGAACAACCCTGCGATTGCCGGCGGCAATGTCTTTATCCTGGGGCCGACGTTTGACAATACTGCCCGCAGGCTGACCGGTTTTGCATCCCGCAACGGCAAACGGAACATTCTGATTGTCGGCGGCAACGATGCTGCCGGGGTTGCCGGGCGCACCGCCATTCAGCGCGCCGCAAGCCAGACCGGTGCCAATATCGCTGGCAGTGTCGGTTATGAACTGTCCCAGCAGGGCGTAATCAACGCCATTCCTGCCATCCGCAATGAATCGCGCCAAGCGGATGCGGTGTTCCTGACCTCGACCACAGCCGGCGCGCTGCCGCTGCTGGCGCAACTGCTGCCCGAAGCCGGTGTGGACCCGGCAGAAAAGCAGTATATCGGCCTGACCCGCTGGGATATTCCGGCCCAGACCCTGGCCCTGCCCGGCGTGCAGGGCGGCTGGTTTGCGATGCCCGACCAGGGCAAGGTGCAGCAATTCAGCGCCCGCTACCAGGCAAGCTATGGCGGATCGCCGCATTCGATCGGCAGCCTGGCCTATGACGGGATTGCCGCAATCGGCGCGCTGGTGGCTGCTGGAAAATCCGACGCTCTGACCGGCGCGGCGCTGACCCAAGGGGCCGGTTTCCAGGGGGCCGGCGGCATCTTCCGGCTGTTGCCTGACGGCACCAACGACCGCGGCCTGGCGGTTGCCACCATCCAAGAACAGAAGGTCGTGATCATTGACCCTGCCCCAAGCAGCTTCACCGGTGCCGGGTTCTGAACCCGCTGCCGGCCCCGCGCAGCCCGCCGCCAACGGCTTTCCCGAACCTCAAGGTCCGCTGATCTGCGATCCTGCGGACATCTTTGATGCCGCAGCGGTCCGGGCCCGGATCATCGCCTTGGCAGAAGACGACACTCCTGCGGCCCTGCGCGCGGAATCGGTGAAGATTCTGAAGGAAGCAAACAAGGCCGGACGCGCAGCGATCGCCGAAGCCTTCGCCGCAGCCCCCTTTGCGGCGCGGGACTTGACCCGCTCTTACACCTTCCTGACCGACGGTCTGGTGACCACGGCGCTGTATGTCGCGGGCGAATTGCTTCATCCGCTGGCCAACCCGACCCGCGGCGAACGCATCGCGGTTATCGCGGTTGGCGGCTATGGCCGGGGCGAAATGGCCCCTGCCTCGGATGTCGATCTGCTGTTTTTGACACCCTACAAGATCACCGCCTGGGCCGAGAGCGTGATTGAATCCATGCTCTATATCCTGTGGGACTTGCGGCTGAAGGTCGGCCATTCAAGCCGTACCATCAAGGACTGCATCCGGCTGGGCGGCGAGGATTACACCATCCGCACCGCAATGCTGGAGCAGCGTTTCCTGGCCGGCCACGCGCCGCTGGCAAAGGAGCTGGAAAAGCGGCTGAAGGCCGAGCTGTTTTCCCAGGACGCGCCGGACTTCATCGAGGCGAAACTGGCCGAGCGCGACGCCCGCCATCTGAAGCAGGGCCAGCGGTACATGGTTGAGCCTAACGTGAAAGAGGGCAAAGGGGGCTTGCGCGACCTGCAATCGCTGTTCTGGATTGCAAAGTATTTGTACCAGGTGCAGGACGCCGAAGATCTGGTGCCGCTGGGCTTGTTCCGCCCGGCAGAGCTGGAGCGGTTTGCCAAGGCCGCCACGTTCCTCTGGGCGGTGCGCGCGCATCTGCACCTTGCCACCGGCCGCGCCACTGAGCAGCTGACATTTGACCTGCAGGTCGAAGTTGCCAGCCGCATGGGGTACCAGGACAAGGCCGGACGCCGCGGCGTGGAAATCTTCATGCAGGAGTATTTCCGCCATGCCACACGGGTCGGCGACCTGACCCGGATTTTCCTGACCAAACTGGAAGCCAGTCAGCAAAAAGGCGCGCCGCTGCTGGAACGCATCTTCCGCCGCCGCCCGCGAATCAAGCCCGGCTACAAGGTGGTGCACAACCGGCTGGATGTGCTGGACCCGGAAGCCTTTCTGGCAGACCGGGTGAACCTGCTGCGGATTTTCGAAGAAGCCCTGCGCACCGGCATGCTGATCCATCCAGACGCCATGCGGCTGGTCACCGCCAATCTGCGGCTGATTGATGACGGCATGCGCAACGACAAAGAAGCCCGGCGCATCTTTCTGGACCTTTTGCTGAAACACGGCAATTCCGAACGCGCGCTGCGGCGGATGAACGAACTTGGCGTGCTGTCGGCCTTCCTGCCCGAGTTTGAGCCGATCGTGGCGATGATGCAGTTCAACATGTATCACTCCTATACGGTGGACGAGCATACCATTCAGGTGATCTCCAACTTTGCCGCCATCGAACGCGGCGAGCTGGAGGATGAGCTGCCGCTGTCCTCCTCGATCCTCCGCAAGGGGCTGAACCGCAAGGTGCTGATGGTCGCCATGCTGCTGCATGACATCGGCAAGGGGCGCGAACAGGATCATTCGATCCTTGGTGCGCAGATCGCCCGCAAGGTGGCGCCGCGGCTGGGGCTGAAACCCTCCGAATGCGAGACCGTGGAATGGCTGGTGCGCTATCACCTGCTGATGTCCGACATGGCGCAGAAACGCGACATTGCCGACCCGCGCACGGTGCGTGACTTCGCCAAGGCGGTGCAAACGGTCAAACGGCTGGACCTGCTGCTGCTGCTGACTGTTTGCGATATCCGCGGCGTTGGTCCGAACACCTGGAACAACTGGAAAGCCGCCCTGCTGCGGGCGCTTTACGGCCAGACCCGTGCAGCGCTTGAAGGCGGCATGGAGGCGCTGAACCGCGAACACCGCGGTGCGTCGGCCAAAAAAGCCCTGCGCGAGGCGTTGCAGGATTGGTCCAAAGCCGACCTCAAAACCGAAACCGCCCGGCACTATCCGCCCTATTGGCACGGGCTGCACATTACCGCACATGTGGATTTCGCCGAGATGCTGCGCGACTATATCGCCAAGGGCGACGCGGGCGAGGTGATGATACGGCTCTATCCGGACGTCGACCGTGACGCGACCCGCGCTTGTTTCGTGATGGAAGACCACCCCGGCATCTTTGCCCGCATTGCCGGCGCGCTGGCGCTGGTCGGGGCCAATGTGGTGGATGCGCGCTCCTATACGACCAAGGACGGCTATGTGACCGACGCCTTCTGGATCCAGGACAGCGAAGGCCACCCTTTCGACCCGATCCGCCTGCACCGGCTTAAGCAGATGATTGAAAAGACCCTGAAGGGCGAGGTGATCACCCGCGACGCGCTGAAATCCCGTGACAAGATCAAGAAACGGGAGCGCGCCTTCAAGGTCCCGACCCATATCACCTTTGATAACGACGGTTCGGAAATCTACACCATCATCGAGGTCGACACCCGCGACCGGCCCGGTCTGCTCTATGATCTGGCCCGGGCGCTGGCGGCCGCCAATGTCTATATTGCTAACGCAGTCATCGCGACCTATGGCGAGCAGGTGGTGGACGCCTTTTATGTCAAAGACATGTTCGGCCTGAAATACTATGCAGAATCCAAACAGCGGACTCTGGAGAAGAAACTGCGCGAGGCCATCACTGCAGGCGCAAAACGGGCGGATGTATGAAACCGATCAAACTGCTTTCGGGCTTCCTGACCGTTGGGTTCTGGACGCTGGCCAGCCGCGTGCTGGGGTTCGCCCGCGAGATCCTGATTGCCGCCTTCATTGGCCCCGGTCCGGTGCTGGATGCCTTTATCGTGGCCTTCCGCCTGCCCAACATGTTCCGCCGCTTCTTTGCCGAAGGCGCTTTTAACGCCGCCTTTGTGCCGGCCTTTTCCAAGCGGTATGAGGCCGGAGAGGACGCCAGAACTTATGCCCAGCAGGCCTTCAACCTGCTTGCTGCTGCGGTGCTGGCGCTGGTTGGGCTCGGCATGGTGTTCATGCCGGGGCTGGTCTGGCTGACGGCCGGCGGTTTTGTCGGCGATGCGCGGTTTGATATGGCGGTGGGATACGGTTATGTCGTCTTTCCCTACATCCTGTTCATGTCGCTGGCCGCATTGTTTTCCGGGGTTCTGAACGCCACCGGCCGCTTTGCCGCCGCCGCCGCCGCACCGGTGCTCCTCAACATTTTTGCCTGTGCAGCGATGACAGCCGGCGCTCTCATGGGCGGCGATGTTGTCCTGTGGCTGGTCTGGACCATCCCGGTGGCAGGCGTCGCGCAGCTGGCGCTTGTCTGGGTCGCCGCCGCCCGTGCTGGTATAACCTTGCGGCCCGGTCTGCCCCGTTGGAACACCGAAATGCGCAGCCTGATGCGTGTTGCAGTGCCCGCCGCACTGGCCATGGGAGTCACCCAGATCAATCTGGTGGTCGGGCAATATGTGGCCTCGGACATCGAAAAGGCGGCCAGCTGGCTGTTCATCGCCGACCGGCTGTATCAACTGCCCCTGGGCGTTGTCGGCATCGCCGTCGGCATCGTGCTGCTGCCTGCCCTGTCGCGCCGCCTGCGGGCCGGGGACAGCGCCGGGTCTCAGGACGCCCTGTCCCGCGCCGGGGAATTCTCGCTGCTGCTGGCCGTGCCCTCTGCCGTCGCCTTCATCACCGTGCCGCTGCCGCTGGTCTCGGTTCTCTATGAACGCGGCGCAACCGGACCTGAGGATGTGGCCGCCATCGCCATCGCCGTCGCCATCTATGGCGCAGGCCTGCCGGCCTTCATGCTTCAAAAGGTCCTGCAGCCGCTCTACTTCGCGCGTGAGAACACCAAAACCCCCTTTCGCTACGCGCTGGTTGCGATGGCTGTCAACGCCGCGCTGGCCTTTGGCCTGAAGCCGGTACTGGGCTGGATCGCCCCTGCCATCGCCGCCTCCGCTGCCGGCTGGGTGATGGTGGCACTACTGGCACTCGGCGCCCGCGGCATGGGGGAAGAGGCCCGGTTCGACGCCCGCTTCCGCACCCGCGCCTGGCGAATCCTGGCAGCCTCTGCTGCGATGGGGGCAGTGCTCTATGCTGTTGCTTCGGCGGCGGGCTGGCTGTTCACGCTGGATTACTGGCGCTACCTGTCCCTGCTAGGCCTGGTGGTGCTGGGCGGCGTGGTCTACTTCGCCGCAGGCCAAGCGATTGGCGCCTTCCGTCTGTCGGAGTTCCGCACCGCCCTCAGCCGCCGGAAACAGGCCTGACCCCCGCGCGCCTTCAGGCCGGCCCCGGATCAACGGCGGCGTAGCCGCCGCGCCGCACGCGCGGTTCACACTTGAGGCAGGGCTGGCCACTCCTGCAATTGAAATGGCGCCATCAGGGCAAACCTGCCCCTGATGCACTTCTCAACAGACCTTCCGCCGCGCGCCAGCGCGGCCCGGCCCAACGGCTGGAAATGCCCTGTCAGGGGCTTTGACAGCAGACGGGAGCCCCCGGCGTCAATCGTGCCGGATGCGGTTCCTAATCCTGGCCCAGCCGCCCGGCGCCAGGAAGAACGACAGACCGAAGCCGGTGGCAAAGCCTGCCAGATCCGCAACCCAGTCCTTCTGACCGCCAAACAACAGCCCGAACAGCAGCTGCGCCCCCATCAGAAAGGCAATCAGCGAGAACGCCCGGCTTTGCTGCGCCCCGACCAAAGCCAGCGAGCGCCACAACAGGAAGGTAAAGGCCCCGATCAGCCCGTAAACCGCCGGAAAGCCGCCGATCAAAGGCTGGCCGCCGCTGACCAGCAGCGCATAGCCCAGTGCGCCGCCGGCACCGGACAGCACAAAGATGATCACCATCGCCAGATCGCCCATCACCTCGCCCACCATCTTGCCCATCGCCAGCACAAAGACGCAGACAAACAGCGCATGGGTAAAGGCGCCATGCACAAAGATGTAAGAGACAAAACGCTTCAGATGCTCCGGCAGCCAGCGGCCGCTTTCCTGCATCCACCAGAAGATCTCGCTGGAAAACGCATAGGATTGGACTGCCTCCAGCCGCCAGCCGATGGCCTCAGGCCCGCCAAGGATTCCGCGGGCGCCAAGCGAGAACACCGCTTCGATGCCGATGATGATCAGCACTATCGCAACGACGGCTGCAGGCAGCGGGTTGACGGGTGCGGTGTTATGCGGGCTGCTCATTGAGTCTCCTTGCAGTGCAGAACCCTCCGCACCTGTTGACCTATCCAAGCCCCATGGGTAAGCCACCGGGGTTGCTATTTCCAGACGGGAGTTACGCCTAGATGAGCGAAACCACATTCACCCCGCGCGTCTTTTCGGGGATTCAGCCCTCCGGCAACCTGCACCTGGGCAATTACCTTGGTGCCCTGAAGCGGTTCGTCGACTGGCAGGCCAAGGATGTGGAGTCCATCTATTGCATGGTGGACCTGCATGCGATCACCGTCTGGCAGGATCCCAAGGACCTGATGAAATCCACCCGCGAGCTGTGCGCAGGCTTCATCGCCGCCGGCCTGGACCCGGAGAAATCCATCCTGATCAATCAGTCCCAGGTGCCCGAGCATGCGCAGCTGGCGTGGATATTCAACTGCGTTGCCCGCATGGGCTGGATGCAGCGGATGACCCAGTTCAAGGACAAGGCCGGCAAGAACGCACAGAATGCCTCGCTGGGCCTGTTTGCCTATCCGGCGCTGATGGCCGCGGATATTCTGACCTATCACGCCACCCATGTGCCGGTGGGCGAGGATCAGAAACAGCATCTGGAACTGACCCGCGACATCGCCGCCAAGTTCAACCATGACTATGGCGTCGATTTCTTCCCGATGACCGAACCGGTGATCGAGGGCGCCGCCACCCGCGTGATGAGCTTTCGCGACGGCTCCAAGAAGATGTCCAAGTCGGACCCGTCGGATGCCAGCCGCATCAACATGACCGATGATGCCGACACCATCGCCAAGAAGATCCGCAAGGCCAAGACCGATCCCGAAGGGCTGCCGTCCGAGGCCAAAGGCCTGGAAGAGCGCCCCGAGGCGCGCAATCTGGTCAACATCTATGCGGCGCTGAACGAACAAAGCGTCGATCAGGTGCTGGCCGATGTCGGCGGCAAGCAGTTCTCGGAGTTCAAGCCGATGCTGGCGGATCTGGCGGTGTCGAAGCTGGCGCCGATCTCGACCGAGATGGCGCGGCTGATGGGGGAACAGGACGAGATCGACCGTATCCTGACCCGCGGATCCGAGCGCGCGCGCGAAATCACCGCGCCGATCCTGCGCAAAACCTATGAGATTGTCGGCATGGTGCCGCCGGTCCAGATCTGACAAAACCGGTTACGCCACAGGCCCTCCGCAAGGCTAGTGGCGTAACCTTTGCTGCCCCTGCGAGCGCCTATTCCATGTCCGGGGACGGCCGGCGGCGGGAGATCAGCCCGTACTTCAGCGCAAAAGACCGCAGTGAAAATCTTCGGCCAAAGGATTTCAGCCGCGGGCGGCCCGCTTGGCGGTCGAATTCGTGGTTGTCGATCACCCGCTCGGCGCAGCCGCAGCCCTCGCCCAGTCCGACCTTCTTGTAGTAGAACTTTTCGAAACTCTCAGGGTTTGCCATGCCGCCCTCCTATTGGGGAGGAAGCTTAGCGCGAAGCGGCGCAAACGCAAAAGAAACTGTGCCGCCTGTTTGGTTCAGGCATTTGTTCAAGCCCGCAAAGGTGTCAAAGCCCTTTGACGCCATTCAAAACCAGATCTGCCGCCAGCCGCGCATAGTCGTCGCGCGCCTTGGAACCGGCGCCGGAATTCCACATGTAGTACCAGTTCAGCATGCCGAAAACCGACATGGTGGCGCCGCGCAGCTTGGCAGAATCGCCCGCAAACACCCCGGGTGCCACCGCCGCCAGCGCGTCGCTGACAAACTGCACCATTTCACGCTGATAGGCGCGCAGCAGCTTCTGCTGATCCTCGGGCAGCGCCCCCATGGCGCTGATCTGCACCTGATGCTCATGGTCGGCGCCCTGATAGGCCAGCATGATTTCCGACACGATACGGCGCAGCCGGTCCTCGGGGCCAAGCCCCTCCAGCTCCGCCCCGCAGACCCGGTCGCGCAACTCGCAAAGATAGGTATCAAGAAGGCCGAACAGCACGGCATCCTTGCTGTCATAGTAGTGATAAATATTCGCCTTGGAGATCCCGCATTCGCGCGCCAGCTGGGTCATCGACGCCCGGTCATAGCCTGCCTCCGCAAACACTTTGGCTGCGGATTTCAGGATCTGCACGCGTTTCTGATCATGGTCTTTTGCGATGGTGCGGGCCAAAACTCACTCCCCTGTTCAGGACTTGCCGCGGTTGTCGACGACGCGCTTGGCCTTGCCCTGGCTGCGCTCGACCGATCCCGGGTCGCCTACAATGATCTCGGTGGAAACACCAACCATATCCTTGATCCGCTTGGTCAGCATCCGCGCCGCCGCAGTCCTGCTCAGCTCATCCGTGGCATCAGGATTGGCCTCCACATAGACCCGCATCGCGTCCATCCGGCCGGATTTATACAGCTCGATCTGGTAATGCGGCGCCAGCCCGCCGGTGGCCATCAGCTGCTCTTCCACCTGGCTGGGAAAGACATTGACGCCGCGCAGGATGATCATGTCGTCGCTGCGCCCGGTAATCTTCTCCATCCGCCGCATCGTGCGCGCAGTGCCCGGCAGCAGCCGCGTCAGGTCGCGGGTGCGGTAGCGCACCATCGGCAGGCCTTCCTTGGTCAGCGTGGTGAACACCAGCTCCCCCATCTCGCCGTCCGGCAGCACCTCGCCGGTGGCCGGGTCGATGATTTCCGGCAGGAAGTGATCCTCCCAGATCACCGGGCCGTCCTTGGTCTCGACGCATTCATTGGCCACCCCCGGCCCCATGATTTCGCTGAGCCCGTAGATATCGACCGCATGCATGTCAAAAGCCTGTTCAACCTCCTTGCGCATCGCATCGGTCCAGGGTTCGGCGCCGAAAACGCCGACTTTCAGCGAGCACTCGCGCGGGTCCATGCCGACCTTGTGGTACTGCTCCAGAATGTTAAGCATGTAGGAGGGCGTCACCATGATCCCGTCGGGTTTGAAATCGGTGATCAGGCCAACCTGTTTTTCGGTCTGCCCGCCGGACATCGGAACGACAGTGGCGCCCAGGCGTTCGATCCCGTAATGCGCACCCAGGCCGCCGGTGAACAGCCCGTAGCCATAGGCGTTGTGCACCATGTCGCCCTTGCGCAGGCCAGCCGCCCGCAGGGACCGCGCCACCAGATCCGCCCAGTTGCTTATGTCATTCGCCGTATAGCCCACAACGGTCGGTTTGCCGGTGGTCCCGGAGGACGCATGCAGGCGCATAATCTGTTCGCGCGGCACCGCAAACAGGCCAAACGGGTAATTGTCGCGCAGGTCGTTTTTGTAGGTGAACGGAAACTTGGCCAGATCCGACAACTGCTGCAAGTCGTCCGGATGCACGCCCGCCTCGTCGAACCGTTGCTTGTACATCGGCACGTTGTCATAGGCATGCCGCAGCGACCATTTCAGCCGGTCCAGCTGCAGCGCGCGGATTTCGTCGATCGAGGCGATCTCGATCGGATCCAGATCAGCCTTGTTGGGGGTCAGGTCTTTCATGGCATCCTCCACGCCTTATTCGTCAAACAACTGGCCTTTGACCGCCCGGGAGAAGCCCCGGAATTCGGCAATCTGCCGGCCGTCCTGATTGGTCACCGCCACATCATAAATGCCGCTGCGCCCGGTCAAGGAAATCTCGCGGGCCGTGGCAATCAACCGATCACCCAGCCGTCCCGGCGCCGTGAAGCTGATCACGTTGTGCTGCGCCACGGTCGCCTGATTGCGGCTGTTGCAGGCAAAGGCAAAAGCACTGTCGGCCAGCATAAACGTGACGCCGCCGTGGCAGATGCCATGGCCGTTGCAATGGTGCTGGGCGATGGTCAGCTCCAGCGTCGCCTCGCCCTCGTCCGCATGGGTGATCTCCATCCCCGCCCATTTGGACGCGTGGTCCTCGGCCCACATGGCGGCTGCGGATTTTTCGGCGCGTTCCTTGGGGGTCATAGTCATTTCCCCTTGAACGCGGGGGGACGCTTTTCCAGGAAGCTGGCAACGCCTTCGGCATAATCCGCGCTTTCGCCGCAGGTTTTCATCGCATCCGCCTCGATCTCCAGCTGGTCAGACAGCGTGTTGATCGCTGCCGCCTGGATGCACTGCTTGGTCAGGCCCAGCCCCAGCGTCGGGCCGTTTGCGAATTTCTCCGCCATGCCGCGCGCCTCGGCCATCAGTTCGTCATCCGGCAATGCTTTCCAGATCAGCCCCCAGTCCTCGGCCTTCTTGGCAGGCAGCGGCTCAGCCGTCAGCGCCAGCCCCTTGGCACGGGCCTCGCCCAGCAAGCGCGGCAGATGCCAGCTGCCGCCGGTATCGGGAATCAGGCCAACCTTGGAGAAGGATTGGATGAATTTGGCGCTTTCGCCAGCCAGAACCATATCGCAGGCCAGCGCCAGATTGGCCCCCGCCCCGGCCGCCACACCGTTGACCGCGCAGATCACCGGGAAGTTCAACTCGCGGATCAGCCGCACCAGCGGCGCGTAGAAGGTGCGCACAGTCTGGCTCAGATCCGGCGGCCCATCCATCTTGCGCGGGTCGCGGTCGCCCAGATCCTGCCCGGCACAAAAGCCGCGTCCGGCGCCGGTCAGCAGCACCGCGCGGGCGCCGCCGTCGCGCGCGCCTTCCAGCGCTGCGCGCAAGGCGTTGTGCATATCCTCGTTGAAACTGTTCAGCCGGTCCGGGCGGTTCAGGGTGATCTCCACCCAGGTCCCGTGATCCTCCACCAGAATTGTATCGCTCATCGTTCCCTCACCCTGTCAGCGGTGTATTTGACAAACACCTTGCATAAACCGACCGGACGGTCAATATATCTCAGCAACGGATTCCAGCCAGCCGGCCCCTGCCGGCCTGACGAAAAGGACAGCATGATGAGCCTTCTTGAGATTTCCAGCTTTGCAGCGGGTCAATGGGTCGCACCGGGCGCAGGTGCGCGCAACATCGCCAGCGCCATCACCGGCGAGGTCATGGCCACAGCCGGCAACGATGCACTCAATGTGCAGGCGATGCTTGATTATGCCCGCAGCGTGGGCGGTGCAAACCTGCGCCAGCTGACCTTCCATGACCGCGCCCGGATGCTAAAGGCGCTGGCGGGCCATCTGAACCAGCACAAGCAGGCGCTGTATGACCTCAGCTTTGACACCGGCGCCACGCAAAGCGATCACATGATCGATATCGACGGCGGCATCGGCACCATGTTTGTCTTTGCCTCCAAAGGCCGCCGCGAGATGCCGGACGGCCACGTCTACCTGGATGGCGAAGTAGAGCAGCTCAGCCGCAACGGGACATTTCTGGGCCAGCACATCTGCACCCCGTTGCGCGGCGTTGCAGTGCATATCAACGCCTTCAACTTCCCCGTCTGGGGCATGCTGGAAAAGCTCGCCCCCACCCTGCTGGCTGGCGTCCCCGCCATCGTGAAGCCCGCCACCAACAGCTGCTATGTCACGGAACTGGCGGTGAAACTGATGCTCGACAGCGGCATTCTGCCCGAAGGCGCGCTGCAGCTGGTTTCCGGCGGCTTGGGCGACATGCTGGACCATCTGACGATGCAGGACGTGGTCAGCTTCACCGGCTCCGCCAATACCGCGCTGAAACTGCGCGCCAACCCGGTGATCCTGGAAAACTCAATCCGTTTCGTGGCCGAACAGGACAGCCTCAACGCCTCGATCCTTGGCCCCGACGCGGCCGCCGGCACACCGGAGTTCGATCTGTTCGTCAAGGAGGTCAGCCGCGAGATGACCACCAAGGCGGGCCAGAAATGCACCGCCATCCGCCGCATCATCGCACCGCAATCGCAGGTCGATGCGGTGATCGAGGCACTGTCTGCCCGGCTCGCCAAGACCACAATCGGCGACCCGCGCCTGGAAACCACCCGCATGGGCGCGCTGGTCTCCAACAGCCAGAAACGCGACGTGCTGGAAAAGGCCGCAATCATCGGCCAGGAGGCGGAACGCGTCTTTGGCGACCCGGAAAACTTCTCCGTTGACGGTGTCGACGCCGAAAAAGGCGCCTTTGTGCCGCCGATGCTGTTCCACTGCGCCGACCCGGACAAAGCCCAGCGCGTGCACGACACCGAGGCCTTCGGCCCCGTCTCCACCATCATGGACTACCGCGATCTGGACCACGCCATCGACCTTGCCAACCGCGGCCAGGGCTCGCTGGTGGCCTCGGTCATTACCCATGACCCCAGCGTCGCGCGCGAGGTTGCCTTGGGTGCGGGCGCCTATCACGGCCGGCTCTATTTCAACAACCGTGATTCGATGAAGGAGTCGACCGGCCACGGCTCCCCCCTGCCCCACATGGTGCATGGCGGCCCGGGACGCGCCGGCGGCGGCGAGGAACTGGGCGGCGTGCGCGGCGTCAAACACTACATGCAGCGCACCGCTATCCAGGGCTCCCCGGATATCCTGTCGGCAATCGGTGAGAAATGGATTCCCGGCGGCAGTGAGATCGAAGGCCCCGCGCATCCCTTCACCCGCAAATTCGGCGAGCTGTCCATCGGCGAGACCCTGCACACCGCGCCGCGCATCGTGACGCTGGAGGATATTGAAACCTTCGCCCATTTCACCGGCGACACCTTCTATGCCCACATGGACGACGAAGCCGCCAAGCGGAACCCGTTCTTCCCGGGCCGGGTGGCACATGGCTATTTGCTGTTGTCCTTCGCCGCCGGCATGTTCGTGCAACCTGACGAAGGCCCGGTTCTGGCCAATACCGGCCTGGATAACCTGCGTTTCATGAAGCCCATCTCCGCGGGCGAAAGCATCAAGGTCCGCCTGACCGTCAAAAAGAAGACCCCGCGCAATGAGGACTATGGCGAGGTCCGCTGGCACGTCACCCTCACCAATCAGGACGGCGAGATTGCAGCAGAGTATGAGCTGCTGACAATGAACGCCTTCTGAACCTGCGCAAAAGTGGTAGGCAGCGGTAACGCCGCCGTGCGCCCGGGCTGGTCTAACCTGTCCGGGCGAACTATGTTCATCTCTATGAACGAACAGCAAAACCCCTGGTTTGACGCTACTGTCCAGCAGCTGAACGACCCGCAGAACCAGCGGGTCTGGTCAGTAATCGTTTCGCTGTTCGGCGATCTGGCACAGGAAAAGGGCGCCCGGATCAGCGGCAGCGCCCTGACCCGCATCATCACCCCGATGGGGATCAAGCCCGAAGCCATCCGTGTGGCGCTGCACCGGCTGCGCAAGGACGGCTGGATCGAAAGCGCCCGCGCAGGCCGTGCATCTATCCACTATCTGACCGAATACGGCCGCAACCAATCCGCCGCCGTGACGCCCCGGATTTACGGCCGCAGTGCCGCAGCGCCTGGCGACTGGCATGTGCTTATCGCCGAGGACGGCACCGGCCAAACCACCCTGGACGAGGTTCTGCTGCTGCCCAACTACGTGGCCGTGAACCGCACCACGGCCCTGGGACATGGGCCGATACCGCACAATCTGGATGACATGATGGCCGCAAAGGTCAGCAGTATCGCTGTTCCAGGCTGGCTGAAGGCACGGCTGTTTCCGCTGCCACTGTGTGAAGCCTGTAAGGAATTGCAGCAGGATTTGAAACAAATCACCCCGCCACCATCCCGGCTGTCTCCGGCTCAAACCGGCACTCTGCGCACCTTGATTGTGCACCGCTGGCGCCGCGTGGTTCTGCGCCATCCGGATCTGCCACCCAGTTTTCATCCTGCGGACTGGACAGGTGAGACTTGCCGCGCACTGGTGTTTGGCCTCCTGGACCAGCTGCCCTTGCCTGAACTAGCTGCCCTGGACACCCCAAGTGATTAATCCCGCCGAGGCATAGCTTGCCAACTCCGGCCACGGCTGACCTTGCAGGCCAGAGACGCCATTCCCACACCTCACACAAGCACTTGTTTTTAAACAACTTAATCATCCATCCGGAAAAACCTCAACGGAATCCGCAATTCTTCCGCTTTTCTTCTTGACCCGACCGGCCGCATTCCGTAAATCGCCTCCACACAGCGAGCGGCGGAGTAGCTCAGTTGGTTAGAGCAGCGGAATCATAATCCGCGTGTCGGGGGTTCAAGTCCCTCCTCCGCTACCACCCTTCCCCAAGCATGAAGATCAAGCTCATCCATGCTTAGGAATGGGCCCCGCTTGCGCATTTTCCCTCTAGCTTTTGGCCTCACCGCACCCGGGTTTCTCCTTGCGCCGCAGATGGCTGCTTTGGACAAGCCGTCCCCTCGGCTGTGCGTGCAAACCTGCTGCCCGCCAGCCCGCATGACAGCGTTTCTGCGCATTTTTCAACAACCGGACCAGCAATCTGACGAAAGCAGAAATGTGCCTGTACCTCAGGTCCTGTGCGGCTCGCGGCGCTTATCCTTCATTGATTTGATACCCACGAGAAAATTATACGGCACGGCCCTTGAACTATGAGACCGATCGGTACACTTAGATCACATCATTGACAGATCGGTAAATAAACATGACTGAAGCCCCCCGTCCCCCGCTACCGCCCTTTACCCGCGAGACCGCAATTGCCAAGGTTCGCGCTGCTGAAGATGCCTGGAACAGCCGCTCGCCTGATACTGTGGCGCCGGCCTATACGCTGGACACAGCCTGGCGGAACCGGGCTGACTTCCCCAAGGGCCGCGAAGAAATCCATGCCTTCTTGAGCCGGAAATGGGACCGCGAGCAGGACTACCGGCTGATCAAGGAGCTGTGGGCCTACACCGGAAACCGTATCGCTGTGCGCTATGCCTATGAATGGCGCGATGCCGCCGGCCAGTGGTACCGTTCCTACGGCAATGAAAACTGGGAGTTTGCCGGGGATGGCCGCATGGCGCACCGCTTTGCCTCAATCAACGACTTGAAAATCAACGAAGAAGACCGCCTGTTCCACTGGGCGCAAGGCCCGCGTCCGGCGGATCACCCCGGTCTCAGCGATCTTGGCCTCTGATCAGAAGAGGGACACTGGACTATGCCTTGCCGGGCCAATCACCGGGTCCGGCAAGGCCCAAGCCCAAGGGCTAAAACGGCCGTTCCTGATGCGGTGATTTGCCGAAATACCGGCGGTAAACTTTGGCAAAATGGGTCTGGCTGTTGAACCCCGACGCCAGTGCCACATCGATGATCCGCATGTTGGTCTGCAACAGCAGGCTGCGCGCATAGTCCAGCCGCAGCCTTGTGTAATAGACCTTGGGTGTGGTCTGCAGGTACTTGGAGAACAGCCGCTCCAGCTGGCGGACCGACAGGCCGACCAGATCGGAAATGCCGCCCGGTGTCAGTGGCTCCTCCAGGTTGCTGCGCATCAGGCTGAGCGCGGCCGCAAGTTTTTCATGCCGAACGCCAGTCCGGCCGTATTCGGAAACCGTCTGATCCTGATTGCCCCTGCGCGCCGAGGAACAGACCATCAGATCCGCCGCACCCGTCGCCAAGGCCGCCCCGTGATGATCCGCGATCAGGTTCAGCATCATGTCGATGGTAGCGGTCCCGCCGGCACAGGTGATCAGCTTGCCCTCCATGGTAAACAGCGAATTCTTCACCTCCACGTCCGGATGCGCCTCGGCAAGAACCGCCCGCAGCGCCCAGTGGGCCGAGACCTGGCGCCCTGCCAGCAGTCCGGAGCGCGCCAGCGCCAGCACACCGCCGCCCAGCGCACCCAGAGCTGCGCCCATGCGTTGCGCTTTGCGCAACCAGCCCAGCACCTTAAGCGATATCCCCGGCTCCTGCCCCTGACCGCCGCAAACAAAGATCATATCGCCGCGCACCAGATCCGGCAGGCCGCCGTCTACTGCCACGCCAAGCCCGTTAGGGGCGGTGACGGACAGGCCGTCTTCGCTGACCACGCGCCAGTCATAGCGCGCAGTTCCATCATGCTGGTTTGCTGCCTCCAGCGCCGCCACCGCACTGGACAGGTCCAGCGGCGAGAAGGTGGGCAGCAGCAGGAAGATGCAGCGGCAGGCCGGAGCGGCCCCGGCCGCTTCGGGGAGCGTCCGCATGGGTTTGGTCATGGTCTCCGCTCCCCTGTTCCAGTCAGGCCCGCATATTGGCGCCGTTGGCGTCATAGATCGGCGCGCCCAGCACCTCGGCGTCATACATCTCGCCCAGGATCTCGACCTGCAGCCTGGTGCCCGCCGCCGCATGTTCCGCCGCGACATAGCCCATCGCCATCGACGCCTTTGCGTGATGCGCATAACCGCCGGAGGAGATATAGCCGACCGCCTCGCCGTCCTTCAGGATTGCCTCGTCATTGGAGACATCAATGCCGTCCACGTCGATGGTCATGGTGACCAGCTTGCGGCTTGGGCCGACCTCGCGGGCCGCCACCGCGGCCTCCTTGCCCACGAAATCCTTCTTCCAGTTGATAAAGACATCCATGCCGCTTTCCGCCGCGTCGAAATCAGGGCGGAAGTCCAGCGTCCAGACGCCCCAGCCCTTTTCCAGCCGCATCGACATCAGCGCCCGCGCGCCGTACCAGCGGTAACCCAGATCCGCGCCCGCCTCCTCGATCGCCTCCGCCAGGCGCAGCAGGTATTGCGGCTTGCAGTAGATCTCATAGCCCAGCTCGCCCGAAAAACTGATCCGGTTCAGGATCACCGGCACCCCGCCCGCAAATGTCTGGCGCAGGTCGCGGAACTTGAACGCCTCGCCCGAGACATCCTCGCGGGTGATCCGCTGCAGCAGCTGCCGCGATTTCGGACCCGACAGCGCAATGCCGTGCCAGTCGTCCGAGACGTTCTGATAGGTCACATCGGCAGGCAGATCCTTTTCGAACCAGCGGCGGTGCGCCTCCTGCATGGCGCCGGAGCCGAACAGCATGAAGTGCTCCTCGCCCAGGCAGGCCACGGTCAGATCGCCGTACAGCTTACCCTTGGGCGTCAGCATCGGGGTCAGGGCCAGGCGGCCCGGTTTGGGCACATACCCCGCCAGCACATGGTCCAGATAGGCCCGCGCGCCTGCGCCCTTGAACTCATGCTTGGCAAAGTTGGCAACCTCGATGCCGCCCACCGCCTCGCGCACCGCCTTGACCTCGCGCGCCACATACTCATGGCTGCGGTTGCGCTCGAATGTCGGCTCCTCATGCGCGTCTTCCAGCCCGTCAGCAAACCACAGCGCGTTCTCCAGGCCAAAGCCCTGGCCCATACGGGCACCCTTGGCGACCAAGCGGTCGTACAGAGCCGTGGTTTTCTGCATCCGCCCCTTTGGCAGGGTCTCGTTCGGGAAGGTCATCACAAAACGGCGCTCATAGTTCTCGGTCGACTTCACGGTACCCCAGTCGGGGGTCGCAAAGTCGCCAAAGCGCGCCACATCCATCGCCCAGACGTCGATGGACGGCTCGCCGTCGATCATCCACTCCGCCATAGTCAATCCAACGCCGCCGCCTTGGCAGAAGCCAGCCATGACACCCACGGCGCACCAGTAGTTCTTCATGCCCGGCACCGGGCCGATCATCGGGTTGCCGTCGGGGCCGAAGGTGAACGGCCCGTTGATCATGTCCTTGATGCCCGCCTCGCCAATTGCCGGGATCCGTTCAAACGACATCTCCAGCCGGTCGGCAATCCGGTCCAGATCCGGCTGCAGCAGCTCGTGGCCAAAATCCCAGGGCGTGCCGCCCACTTTCCAGGGCGTGCCTTTGGGTTCATAGGTGCCCAGCAGCATCCCCTGGCGCTCCTGCCGGAAATAGATGTTCGCCTCGTAATCAATCCCGGCCGGCAGGCGGGTCGGGTGATTGGCCACCGCGTCGATCTTGTCGGTGATCAGATAATGATGCTCCATCGGCTGCACCGGCAGATTGATGCCCTGCATGTGGCCGACCTCCCGCGCCCACAGCCCGCCGCAGTTCACGATATGCTCCGCATTGATCACCCCGCGCGGGGTCACCACATCCCAGCTGCCATCGGGGCGCTGGGTGGTCGCAGTCGCCGGCGTATGGGTGAAATACTGCGCGCCGTGCACCTTGGCCGCCTTGGCAAAGGCATAGGTCGCGCCCGACGGGTCCAGATCGCCGTCCTGATCGTCCCACAGTGCCGCGTGGTAGTGTTTCGGATCAATCAACGGGTGGCGTTCGGCCACTTCCTTGGGGCTGATGAATTCCTGGTTCAGACCCATATACCGCGCTTTCGAACGCTCCCGCTTCAGGTAGTCGTACCAGGTCTTGTTCGATGCCAGATAGAACCCGCCGGTGATGTGCAGGCCAACGGAATGGCCTGACTGTTCCTCAATCTCTTTATACAGATCAATGGTATAAGACTGCAGACGCGAGATATTCGGATCTGACGAAATCGTATGGATCTGACCCGCCGCATGCCAGGACGAACCAGAGGTCAGCTCGTCCCGTTCCAGCAGCACCACGTCCTTCCAGCCGAATTTGGCCAGGTGGAACAGGATCGAGCAGCCAACAACACCGCCGCCGATGATCACCGCCTTGGCGTGGCTCGGCAGCTTCTTGTCGCCGCTGCTTTCTTCCTTGTGAATGTTGAGCGTCGATTGGGCAAAATTGTCTGACATGGGTTGTGTCCTCAGGTCTGGGGCAAGCGGCAGCTGGGCCGTGAGAGATCTTAGTTGGCGGGCCGGAGCAGCGGGTTAGTACCAGGCATCCGGAATTTCTTCCTTGCGGCGGGCGACATAGGCGGCCAGTTCTTCCTTCACCGCCTCATCCATCGGCGGCGCGACATACTCGTTCAGCATCTGGTTCCAGCGCTCATAGGCGCGCTGGCGCATGTCCTTGCAGCCGCCCTCCTCCCAGCTTTCGACATTCTCGCTGTCGCTCAGCTTCGGCTCATAAAACGCGGTCTGGTAATTACGCATGGTGTGACCCGATCCCAGGAAATGCCCGCCAGGCTCCACCTCAGCGTAAGCATCGCGCGCCATAGCCTCGTCGCTGGTGTCCAAGCCTTGGCTCAGCACCTTCTGATAGGATCCCAGCCGGTCGGCATCCATGATCAGCTTCTCGAAACCGGTACACAGACCGCCTTCCATCCAACCGGCAGAATGCAGGACAAAATTCGCACCCGCCAGCATGGTCGAATGCATCGAATCCGCACTTTCATAAGCCGCCTGCGCGTCCTCGATCTTGGACGCCGTCAGCGACCCGCCGCAGCGCAGCGGCAGGCCCGCACGCCGCGCCAGCTGGCCAATGGCATAGTTAGAGACAACTGGTTCCGGCATCCCAAATGTCGGCGCGCCGGACTTCAGCGACATCGACGACAGGAAGTTGCCCAACACAAACGGCGCACCCGGGCGCACCAGCTGGGTGAAGGCGCAGACCATCATCGCCTCGGCCATCGCCTGCGCAACCGACGCCGCAGTGGACACCGGCCCCATCGCACCGGTCAGGATGAACGGCACAACGATCATCCCCTGCCCGCGGGCGGAATAGGTGCGCACGGCCTCGGTCACCACCTTGTCCACCAGCAAGGGTGAGTTGGTGTTCACATTGCCCATGATCACGCAGTTGTTGTCCATGACATCCTTGCCAAAGACAATTTCCGCCATGTCGACACTGTCCTGCGCGCGGGACATCTCGGTGATCGCGCCCAAATGCGGTTTGTCGCTAAGGGTCATATGGGCATAGAGCATGTCGAAATGGCGCTTGGAGACCGGCACATCGCAGGGCTCGCAGATCACAAAACCGCCATGATGCAGGTTCGGATGCATATAGGTGAGCTGCACCAGCTTCTCGAAACTCTCCATATCGCCATAGCGGCGGCCACCCTCCAGATCGCGCACAAACGGCGCGCCATAGATCGGGGCAAACACCTGATTATTGCCGCCGATGGTCACAGAGCGTTCCCGGTTGCGGGCCAGCTGAGTAAACTCGCGCGGGGCCTTGGCACACAGGGAGCGGATCCACTGCGCATCCGCCCGCACGATGTCGCCATCAATTCGCGCGCCGGCTTCTTTCCAGATCTTCAACGCTTCGGGATCATCGCGAAAGGCAATGCCGACATCTTCAAAGATCCAGTCCACCTGGGCCTCGATCTTGGTCAGTTTTTCCTCATCCAGCACATCAAAAAACGGCAGCGTGCGCTGGATAAATGGTGATGCAGGGGCACCCGCCGGGGCGGTGTTTCGATCGCGGGATGCGCGGGCGCGTCGGGCCATGGGGCTCTCCAGTCTCCAAATGATAAGTCACACTATTCCTGCAGCCCGCGTTTGTGACGGTTGAAAAATCTGATCGTTTGGATAATTGACAGTTATGCAAGAACTCTGGAAGCTCCTCACCAGCCCCCGTCACCTGATTGTTTTTGAGGCCGCCGCCCGGCACGGCTCCTTTACCCGTGCGGCGGAGGAGCTGAACGTGCAACAACCTGCTGTCAGTGCGGCCATAAAGCAGATGGAGGCGTCGTTAGGTGTTATTTTATTCCGCCGCGGCCACCGCAAAGTGGAGCTGACCGGGGCTGGAATGCGGCTGTACACCGATGTATCCAAGGCTTTAGAGGACATCCTGTCCTCTGCTAAAGCGGTACGCCAGTTCGGACGCAATGACCATGTCACGCTCAATTGCTCCTCGGCTTTTGCATATTACTGGGTGATGCCACGACTGCCCCGGCTGCATGATGCGCATCCCGATATCGACCTGCGCCTGCAAAGCTCGGACCGGGAGCCGGATATCAATACCGAAGGCATCTCGCTGGCGGTCCGGCGCGGGCACGGAAACTGGCCGGACTGCCATTCTGCCCTGATCGCGCCCGAGGTGATCTATCCGGTGGCCAGCCCGCGGGTGATGGCCTCGGCCGTCAACCTGGCGACAGTGCCGAACCTGCTGCATGAGCGGCTGATACATCTGGAGGAACCGATCCGCGAGCGTCCCAGCTGGCAGCAATGGTTTGCCCATTTCGGAGTTACAGGCCCGCTGCCCGCGGCGGGTCTGCGGCTCAACGATTACGCGCTGGTACTGCAGGCGGCAATTGCCGGCGAAGGCTTTGCCTTCGGCTGGCAGCATGTGACGCAACCGCTGATCAAACAGGGACTGCTGGCCGCACGCAAGAACTGGTCCTGGACCACCGGCGCCGGGTTTTACCTGGTGTGGTCCAAGACCCAGGATCTGGTTCCCAATGCCGAACTGGTGCGGCAATGGCTCTTGGAAATGGCCCAGCCCGGCGCCGCGTGACTTATGCGATCCCGGAGGGGTTCTTGGCCCGCTGCATCGAGGTCTTGCGGGTCACATACAGCCGCCGCACAAAGGCAAGGATAAACAGCGCGGTCAGGATCAGCACAATGGTCGGCGCCGGTGCACTATCGAGGAAGAAGCTGGCATAGGTCCCCGCCAGCATCGAGAACATGCAGATCAGAACCGACACCCACAGCATAGTGCTGAACTTACGCACTACCAGAAAGGCAATTGCCCCCGGCGCAATCAGCAGCCCGATGGCCAGGATCAGCCCCGCCGCCGACAGAGTCGCCACAATCGTCAGCGACAAGGCCGCCAGCAGCCCATAGTGCAGCACCGTGACCGGAAGTCCGGAGGCCTGCGCCTGTGCCGGATCAAAGCTGTGCAGCAGCAGATCTTTCCACTTCAAGACAAGCGCCACACCGACCACCAGGGAAATGATGCCCGCCGTCAGCAGCTCGTGCCCCTCAACCCCCAGCATGTTGCCGAACAGGATGTGATCCAGATGGGCGTTGGTCTCAACCGAGACATAAAGCACGATGCCAAGGCCGAACATGCCAGAGAACACCACCCCCATCACCGTGTCCTGCTTGACCCGGCTGTTGCCCGACAAATAGCCGGTAGCAACCGCGCAGAGCATACCCGCAGCAAAAGCGCCAAGGATCAGCGGCAGCCCCACGATATAGGCCAGCACGATGCCGGGCAGCACCGCATGGCTGACCGCGTCACCCATCAGCGCCCAGCCCTTCATCACCAGGAAGCAGGACAGCAGCGCGGTCGGGATGGACACGATCAGCGAGATCAGAAAGGCGTTCTGCATGAACGCAAACTGGAACGGCATCAAAAGCGTATCAAGGTCCATCACGCAGCTCCCTGTTGTGCGGCGGGGCCGCGTTTCAGTGCTTCGCGCGCCTTGCGTTTTGCCGCCAGCAACCCGTGTTTCGGAGCAAAGACAAAGACCGTCAGGAAGATCAGCGTTTGCAATGTCACGATGATACCGCCGGTGGCACCGTCCAGAAAATAGCTGGCATAGGCGCCAAAGAAACTGGTGAGCGCGCCGATCAGCACCGAGACCATGATCAGCCGCGGGAAGCGGTCGCAGAGCAGATAGGCCGTGGCCCCCGGCGTCACCACCATCGCAATCACCAGAAACGCCCCCACGGTCTGCATCGCCGCCACAACCGAGGCCGACAGCAGCACAAAGAACACCGCCTTTAGCAATCCTGGCCTAAGGCCGATGGTGCGGGCGTGGTTTTCATCAAAGAAGGTGACCATCAGGTCTTTCCACTTGGCCAGCAGCACTGCCAGCGAGACAAAGCCGATGATTGCAAGTTGAGCCGTGTCCTCGGGCGTGATCGCCAGGATGTTGCCCATGGTGATGGTCTGAACTGAGACCGACATCGGGCTGATCGAGACGATGAACAGGCCAAGCCCGAAGAATGACGTGAAAATCAGCCCGATGATCACATCCACCTTAAGGCCGGATCGTTCCGACAAAAACAGCATCGCCCCCGCCGCCAGCCCGCCGGCGATAAAGGCGCCCAGCGCAAAGGGCAGGCCCAGGATGTAGGCGCCCGCCACGCCCGGCACCACCGAATGCGAGAGCGCGTCGCCGATCAGCGACCAGCCTTTGAGCATCAGATAAGCCGACAGGAAGGCGCAGACGCCGCCCACCAGGGAAGAGACCCACATCGCATTGGTCATATAGCCATAGGAGAACGGCTCCAGCAGGTATTCCATCACGGCTTGCCCCCGCCTTCAGCCTTGCCCTCGCTGGTCTGGGTTTTTTCGCCGTATTGGACAAAGGGCCGCTCGTCGTCGGTCAGAATGGTGACCTCGCGGGTGTCGCCGTCGTCATGCAGCGCGTCGCCCCCCAGGGTGAAATGGCGCAGCACCCCGCCAAAGGCATGTTCCAGATTGGCGCGGGTAAAGGTGGTCTCGGTCGGGCCAAATCCCAGAACGGTGCCCTTGACCAGCACAGTGCGGTCGCAGAACTCAGGCACACTGCCGAGGTTGTGGGTGGAAACCAGCATCACCCGGCCCTCGGCTCGCAGCTCGCGCAGCAGGGCGATGATCTGCTCCTCGGTCTTCACGTCCACGCCGGTAAAAGGTTCATCCAGCAGGATCACCTGCCCGTCCTGCGCCAAGGCGCGGGCCAGGAACACCCGTTTGCGCTGGCCGCCGGACAGCTCGCCGATCTGGCGGTGGCGGAAGTCCTGCATATTGACCCGGCGCAGTGCCTCATCCACCGCTTCGTGATCCGCCGCCTTGGGGCGGCGCAGAAACCCCATATGGCCGTAGCGGCCCATCATCACCACATCCTCGACCAGCACCGGAAAGGCCCAGTCGACCTCCTCGGATTGCGGCACATAGGCAACCAGATTCTTGCGCAGTGCCTCCTTGACGGTCAGGCCGAGGATGCGGATTTCACCCTGTGCGGCCGGCACAAACCCCATGATCGCCTTGAACAGGGTCGATTTGCCCGCCCCGTTCACCCCGACCAGCGCCGCAACGGTGCCGCGGGGAATGGAAAAGCTGGCATTCCACAGCGCCGTGTGGCCATTGCGGTAGGTAACGGTGACATCTTTTGCGGCGATCCCGTCATCTGCGGGCGTGGCGCTGGTATTCATAATGTGGGTCTCACTGGCATCAAGCATGGGGCTGTCCTGCAGAGTTACACACAGAAAATGTGCTTTGTGAAATGAAACACCCCGCAGCATGAACTGCGGGGCGTAGGAATTTCCGTTGGAAGGCTCAGTTGGTGACCTCGGTCAGGCCGCGTGCCACGGTTTCGGATGTGACCCTGAGCAGGTCCAGATAGGTGGGCACTGGACCGTCCGCTTCGCTGAGCGAGTCCACATACAACTCACCGCCATAGGCGACGCCGGTTTCACGGGCCACCTGTTCGGCCGGGGCGGTGTTGACGGTGCTTTCGCAGAACACCACAGGGATATCATTGGCGCGCACCCCGTCGATCACAGCGCGTACCTGCTGCGGAGTGCCAACCTGATCGGCGTTCATCGGCCACAAATACAGCTCTTTCATGCCGAAATCGCGGGCCAGGTAGCTAAAGGCACCCTCGCAGGTCACCAGCCAGCGCTTATCTTCCGGGATTTCGGCAATGGCGCGGCGCAGAGGTTCGATTGTGGCGCGCAAGCGGTCTTTGTATTCACCTGCGTTCTTGACATAGACCGCGGCGTTCTCCGGATCATGCTCGGCAAAGGCTTCGACGATGTTGTCGATATAAATCAGCGCGTTATCCAACCCCATCCAGGCATGCGGGTTGGCCTTGCCCTCATATGAGCCCGCTGCAATCGGGATTGGGTCAATGCCATCGGTCAGGGTCACCGATGGCACGTCTTCCATATTCGACAGGAACTGTTCGAACCAAAGCTCCAGGTTCATCCCGTTCCACAGGATCAGGTCGGCATCGTGTGCCCGTACGATGTCACGCGGGGTCGGCTCATAACCGTGGATCTCGGCGCCCGGCTTGGTGACCGAAACAACCTCGGCGGCATCCCCTGCCACATTTGCCGCCATATCGGCCAGCACGGTAAAGGTTGTGACAACTTTCATCTTGTCTTCAGCCATGGCAGCGCTGGCAGCAACAGCCGCAAATGCGGCGGCGGAAACTGTCTTGAGCAGGTTCGCGAACATTCGTTTCTCCGTTTTGAAGATCTCTTTGATGCATCGTTATTGCAAATCATTCTCATTTGTCAATGAGATTGAGAATGATTTGCAATAACAGGGCCGGATCGGGCCAGGCCGCGGCATCACCACTTCCCTGCCAAATGGTTAACGGCAGTTAATGACGTCTTAATGTTGCCCGGATCGCAACCGGCATTTCGCCCCAATCACCGCCTAAACCTGAAGCTGCAGCCAGAACGGCGCGGGACTGAACCTGATCCTTCGACCTACTGAGCGAGCACATTCCCCATGACTTTACCTGGAAATCTTTCCAGCTGTTCCGATGCAATCCAGCTGCTGGTCACTGACACTTCTGTGGCTGGCAGCCCGGTGCAGATTGTTCAGCTGCAATGCAGCGGATCTTTGCAGCAACCGCTCTGCGATGCGCTGGCCGACGGCTTGCGCCAGAAATTCCCAGGCGCCGCGGTTACCGCCGCGGACGGGCAGCAGGCCGGCCCGGACCTGACCTTTCGTTTCGTCGAACAGAACCAGTCGGCCGATTGGATCTCTGGCTGGCTGGCCTGGCGGCACAGCGACGGCCGCAGCGGCCAAGGCCCGGTCATCGAACAGTCGGTCATGGATGGGCAGCTGAGCGGTGACACTCTTGCGGACTATGCCGGCCAGTTGGTCCAGCACACTGAATTCTCTTTGTAATTTAACGATCTAGGATGGAACACGGACATGTGTGAGTATTGCGGTCAAGCCAATCACAGAATTCCCGAAAGCACCGATAGCGGCGGCACAGGCTCAGGCGGCCAGTCTGCCGGCAGCAAACCGACCTACACCGTCGATCAGGTGGCAGAGTATCTTTACAAGGGATATTGGCAGTCGACCGGCCGTACAGAGCGCTCCTTTGATGTGGAAACCGGCGGTCAGCTCACTGTTAACCTCAGCGGGTTGAATGGAACCGGCAAAGAAACCGCACGCAAGGCGCTGGAGAGCTGGACGGCGCTGAGCGGGATCGAGTTTGTCGAAACCACCGGCAGTGCCAAGATCACTTTTGACGACAACCGGTCCGGCGCCTATGCCAGCTCCTCGGTCAGCAATGGCACCATTCTAAGCTCCAGCATCAACATCGACGATGCCTGGGCCCAATACGGCAATTACTACCTGCAAACCTACATCCATGAGATCGGCCACGCCCTGGGCCTGGGCCACACCGGCAGCTACAACGGCAGCGCCAGCTACGGCTCGGACGCGCATTTTGCCAACGACAGCTGGCAAATGTCGATCATGTCCTATTTCAGCCAGTCCGAGAACACCGCGGTGAATGCGTCCTTTGCCTATCTGGCAACCGCTCAGCTTGCTGATATCGCAGCGGTTCACCATCTCTATGGCACCCCTGTGGACATCGAAACGGGCGACACCATTTACGGCGATGGGCAAACCACCGGCCGCTTCGGCATGGATTTGAACGGCAGCTTCGGCGTGGCTGTTGTAGATAACGGCGGCATCGACCTGATCGACCTCGGCTCGCGCAGCTACAATCAGACGCTGAACCTGAACGAGGAAACCTTTTCCAGCCTCAACGGTAAGACCGGCAATTTTGCCATTGCCCGCGGCACCGTGATCGAAAACGCGATCACCGGCTCGGGTATCGACCATATCACAGGCAACGCAGCAGCCAACCAGCTGGAGAGCGGCGCCGGCAATGACCAGATTGAGGGCGGTGACGGAAACGATACCTTGATCGGTGGCGATGGTGCTGACCTGCTGACCGGCGGCAATGGTGCGGACCGGTTCGTATATACAAGCCTCAGCGAAGCCGGCGATTCCATTGCTGACTTTGACCTGGCAGCAGGCGACAGAATCAACATCGCGCAGCTGCTGCAAGCAATCGGCTATGAAGGGGATGATCCGGCAGGCGACGGCGTTGCAACGCTGCAGGCCGGCAGCGGCGGATCCTGGCTGAAGATTTCACACGGCGGCAACAATGCCCTTTTGGTGTTTCTTGTCGGCGTGAACGAGGACGCCAGCCTGGCTGAGATCATCAACATCTCCGGCACCCCGGGGCCGGCACCGGACCCGACACCCGATCCTGACCCGACACCTGATCCTGATCCGACACCTGATCCGGGTCCGACACCTGATCCGGACCCAACTCCCGACCCGGACCCGACACCCGACCCGGACCCGACCCCAGGGACCATTGATAACGTGTATGTCTTCGATGACACCTTCATGACGCAATGGACCGTTCAGATCGGCACCGTCACTGACACAAATGGCGGTATTGATACCCTGGATCTTAGTGCCGTCACACGGGGTTCCAGGATCGACCTGGCAAGCGGGGCAACCGGTAAAATCGGCTCCAAAAGCCTGACAATCAGTGAAGGCACCGAGATTGAGAACGCCATTCTGGGCAGCGGCAATGACAAGGTATATGGCAATGATCTTGCCAATTTGATCGAAGGCCGCGGCGGCAACGATCTTCTGGAAGGGCGCGGCGGCAATGACACGCTGGACGGCGGCATCGGCAACAACAAAATCTATGGCGGCCTGGGCGATGACAGCCTGACGGCCGAGGACGGTAACGACAAAATCTATGGCGGCGACGGGGACGACGCGATCCACGGCGGCAGCGGAAGAAACTTCCTGACCGGTGAAGAAGGTGACGACACCCTGACAGCCGGCTCTGGCGCAGACCGGATTTATGGCGGCCTGGGCAATGACAATTTGGACGGCGGCGATGGCAAGAACCGGATTGAAGGCGGCGAAGGGGACGACGCCATTACCGGCGGCATTGACAAAGACCGGCTGTCAGGCGGCGGTGGCGACGACACGATGTCTGCCGGCGATGGCAATAACAGGCTGGACGGCGGCGAGGGCGATGACAGCATGTCCGGCGGCAGCGGCAATGACAAAATGTCCGGCGGCGAAGGCGATGATACGATGTCTGCCGGCGATGGCGTCAACAAGCTGGATGGCGGCAGCGGTGATGACGTCCTCACCTCGGGCAGCGGCAAAGACAAGCTTATAGGCGGCGAAGGCGATGACACGCTGTACGCCGGCGACGGCGAAAACAAACTGGACGGCGGTGACGGCGATGACAGCTTGTCCGGCGGCAGCGAACAGGACAACATTAAAGGCGGTGAAGGGGACGACACGATATACGCCGGTGATGGCGACAACAGGCTGTTTGGCGGTGACGGGAACGACCAGATCACCAGTGGCGCAGGTACCGACAAACTGAAGGGCGGCTTGGGTGATGACACGCTTTCGGCTGGCGACGGCAGTAACAAGGTTGATGGCGGCGATGGCAATGACATGCTCAGCAGCGGCAGCGGCAGCGACCAGCTGAAAGGCAGCAATGGCGATGACACGCTGTCAGGCGGTGCCGGAGATGACAAGCTGGATGGCGGGTCCGGCATGGACCGGCTTGAAGGCGGCACCGGGGCGGACCTCCTCAAAGGCGGTAAGGATGCCGATGTGTTTGTCTTCACCTCCGCTGAGGACGCAGGAGATACCATCAGTGATTTCAAGCTGAGCGATGGGGACTTGCTCGACATCGACGGGCTGCTTCTGGATCTGGGCACCAATCTTGACGATGCCCTGTCCAGCGGCAGCCTGAGCCTTAGCGACAGCCGTGCAGTTTGGCTGGAGTATGATGCTGACGGTGCGGGCGGCGAGGACGCGTTTCAGATCGCCTATCTGAGAGGGGTCAGATCAAATGCCGAGCTGACCGAAGACTGGTTCATCTAAGGCCCGCATGAAAACAGACGCCCGGTCTCCGGCAAGGGGGCCGGGTGTTTGTTTTTTCCCCTTACAACCTGCTGAAGGCTGCGGTCAGGATTTCGGCTGCGGAAACCGGGCCACGCCGCGCGCGCCATCCGGGGTGATCGACATCAGCGACAGCGTGTGATCCATGTTTTTCATCCGGTGCCGCAGCATCATCCGGGTCAGCCGGTTCAGATCGCTTGCGTAGTCCGGCTGCCCGGCCACATTCTCCAGCTCCCCCTGCCCTTCGCTGTCAAACAGCATCGGCGGCAGATCAGTGGCAAACTCAACCAGCGTGAACCGTTCGTCCCGCAGGATGCCCAGGCAGCTCTCGCTTGGCGATGTGCCCAGCGCCTGCTGCCATAGCGTCGGCGTCAACGGCTCCGAGAAATCCAGTTCCGAGAAGGAATACTGCCGCCAGTCCTGCGGTTCTTCTCCCCGCAACAGCGGCAGAAGCGACCGCCCGTCCATCGCATTCGGGATCTCCTGACCGGCCCATTCCAGAATAGTCGGCGTCACGTCAATCGACTCGGTGATCTGGCTGAGACAGGCTCCGGCATTCGCCTCATTGCCCGGCATCCGGATGATCAGCGGCGTGTGATAGGCGGCGTCATAGACCGTCATTTTTCCCCAGGAATGCCGGTCGCCCAGCATCTCGCCATGGTCGGCGGTGATCACCACCATCGTGTTGTCGTACTGGCCCGTGTCTTTAAGAAACTCGATCACACGGCCGACATGATGGTCCACCTCGCTCGCAAGCCCCAGATAAACCGCGCGCAGGGTGCGGATGTTATCATCTGTCGGCTCAAGATCCGGGAACCCTTCAACGAACCCTGCGATCGTGCTCTTGCGCAATGCGGGATCAAAGAACGGATGCTGTTCGCACTCCGCATCCGGTGTCGCCAGCCGTTCCGGCAGCGGCAGCGAGGCAGGATCGTACATGGTGTTATAGGGGGCCGGCGCCACCAGCGGCGGGTGCGGGCGGATATAGGTCAGATGCGCGAACCAGCTTTCCTTGTGGTAGGCGGTCATTTTGCCAAGGAAGGAATTGGTCAGAAACGCGGTGTCACTGTCTTCAGCGGCATAGAGCGCGGGATCGTTCAGCCTGGGCGCGCCGCCACTTGGCGACACCGGCTTGTAGACATCCCAATAGTTTTCGAACGCATAGCCCTGGTTCATCAGATGCGATTGCCAAGGATAGGACATTTCCATCCGCATCTCGGTCATCTCGTGAAACCCGTTCATCGGGAATTCATAGGTTCTGAGCGCCGGATCATTGGCATCAAATGCCCGCGGGTCCTGCGACGTATCAGTATAGCCGAACAGCATCGGCATATAGCCTGCCTTGCGCATTTCTGTCGCAATGTTCGGCGTGTCATGACGCAGCGGCGTGCCATTTCGAACCGAGCGATGGTTCATTGCGTACTGTCCGGTCAGGATTGAGGCCCGCGACGGCCCGCAAGGATTTGTGACCGAGAAATGCCGTTTGAAGGACACCGCATCCTTCATGAAGGCACGGATGTTCGGCAGCTCCACATGTTCCGCCAATGCGCCAAACACACAATCCGCGCGCAGCTGGTCGATGATGATGAACAGCACGTTCCGGTTTGCGGGGCGGGTCTCGGGGCGGTTGGCAGGCATCCAGGCATCCTTGCAGGCACAAGACAGTTTTCGACTGGCAATCTGTCGCGATCTGCACAGGGATTTCAAGCACCGTTTACACCGCTCTGCAGGATGCAATCTGAAAAATTGTCAGCTGACAAATCCCGGACAATTGTATCTATCAGGCGGCCAGACCCCGTATGAACAGCCTGCCGAATTGCGGTCGCGGCTCCGTAACACCTGCTAGACGCAGCATGTGCCAGGCCAGCGCCTGGTTGCTGGAAATCACCGGCACCCCGGTTTGCGCCTCAATCTCTGGAATGATCTGCAAGCAGCGCAGGTTGGTACAGGAAATCACGATGGCATCGCAGTCTTCTGCCTTGGCAACCTGCTGCGCCGCATCCGCAATGGCCGCCTCGGTGATCCGTGCCACCACCCGGTCGTCCATTTCCTCAAACGAGCCAAAGCCTGCGATTGCAAATCCCGCCTGTTCCAGATTGGCCCGCATCTGCGCTGAAACTTCTGGCAGATAAGGCGTGACAAACCCCAGCCGGGAGGCGCCCAGCGCCTTGCCCGCTGCAATGATCGCCGCCAGCGGGTCGGTCACCTTGGCCCTGGGCAAGACCGTCTGCACCGCCTCGGCGACCTTTGCCGAACCGATCACGGTTGACGCCGAGGTGCAGCCGTAACCGATCACATCAAAGTCCAGCGAGGACGGGAACAGCCGCGCCGAGGCCGGCAGGTCCGCCTGCATCTGCGCCAGGGTTTCAGGCCGGACCTCGGGCACCATTGGGATACGGCTGTGATAGAGCGCCACGCCGTCCCGCGCCATCATCCGGGCGAATTCCGGCTCCAGCGTCTCGTCGGTTTCCAGCACGATCACACCCAGGGTCGCGCGGGTGCCGATGCCGGCGTCTGTGTCATAAGGGAGCTTCATCGCGGGTCCTCCTTCAGATCACCAGCAGTTCAGGCGCGGCGCGGGTTGTCAGCAATTCGGCACCACCAGCGCGCACCACAATGTTTTCCTCATGCACCATGATCTTGCCGTCACCGTACCCCAGCGAAGGCTCCAGCGTCAGCACCATGTTTTCCTCGATCACCGTACCGTCAAATGCCGCGTGCGAGGGCCATTCGGTCAGCTGCATTCCCAGCCCGTGGCCTAAGCGCCCCACATCGCCGCCCTGATCGTCCAGCTCAGCAATCACGCCCTGCATTGCCAGGAACAGATCGCGGCAGGTCGCCCCCGGTTTGGCGGCTGCAATCCCGGCCTCGGTCGCGCGCCACAGCACGTCATAGGCCCGGCGCGACAGATCGTCGGCGCGGCCAATGGCAAAGTTGCGGTCGAAATCGCAGAAATAACCGTCCCAAGTGGAGCCGGTATCGAGCATCACGATGTCGCCGGCCTGCAACGGCCGGCCCGTCGGCGGTGAAATCACGTCGCTATAGCCGCCCTGATCGGCGCCGCCGACCAGATAGGGCACATCGTCTGCGCCTTGCGCCAGTGCCTCGCGGCGGAAGGCGCGGAACAGGTCCTCGAACGGTTGGCCCTCATGGGCGATTTGCGGCACCTGCGCAAAGCTGCGCGAGCCGATGGCGCAGATATGCGACAGTTTTTCGATCTCGGCGGCGGATTTCACAATCCGCAGGCTGCGCACCAGCGGCGTTGCATCCGCGATTTTCAGCCCCGGCAGGCCAGACACCAGCCGTTCATAATCACCCAGCGGCATCCGCAGCGCGGTTTCATGCCCCTTCATGATGCCAACACTGCCTGCCCGGTCGGCAATCGGCGACAGCAGCTCTGTCAGCAGACTGATGCCGTCGTCCTCGGGCGCGGGGGCGCTCCAGGTGCGGATATCCTCGATCCAGGTGCGGCGCATCAGGTCGGCGCCGATTTCCGGGATAATCGCAATGGGTTTGCCCGCAGGCGGCACAAACAGGAACCAGGGCCGGGTCGGGCTTTGCCAGAACAGGGTGTGAAAACCGCTGAAATAGCGCACCTCGGGTTCTGTCAGCAGCAGCAGCCCATCAAGCCCCTGCTGTGCCATCAGCGCCTGTGCTTTTTCCGTGCGGGCTGCAAACTCCGCCTCAGGAAAACCGCGCATGGGCGCCTTAGACATTGTTTTGCCCTGCCATGATCGCGGCAAAGATCGCCGGGTCGGTGACACCTTCGGAGCCAATCAGCAGCACGCGGGCCTTGGGTCCCAGCCCTAGCTGTTCGGCCAGATCCGGCGCCTGGCAGGCGGCAATCAGGGCTGCAAGGCCCGCAACTGCGCTTTCACCCGCTTCAACCACCGGATCGCCAGTTTCCGCATTAGCCAGCAGACGCACCGCAGGCGCCACAATGCTGTCCGGGATGGTCAGGAAGTCCGAGGCTTCCTCGGCCAGGATTTCCCAGGCCATTCCCGACGGCTCGCCGCAGGAGAGGCCGGCCATGATGGTTTCTTCCTGGATTGCGAAATTGGTCGCCTTGCCATTGCGGGCGCTGTCGAACAGGCAGGCGGCCAGTTCCGGCTCAACGATCACAACCCGCGGTGACTCGGCGCCGTAATACTGCCGCAGCGCCGCCGCAACAGAAGCCGCCAGCCCGCCGACACCGCCCTGCAGGAACACATGGGTCGGTGCTTGCTCCAGCGTTTCGCAAACCTCGCGGGTCATCACGCAATAGCCAGCCATCACATCGCGCGGCGGCTCGGTGTAGCCGTCCCAGGAGGTGTCCGAGACCACAAACCAGCCGTTTTCCTCGGCCTCTTTTTTGGCCAGCAGCACGGATTCGTCATAATCGCCAGTGATGCGGATCACCTCGGCGCCCAGTTCGCGCATGGCGACAGCGCGGCCTTCGCTGACCTCGGCATGGATGTAGATCCGGCAGGGTGCGCCGAACCGCTGGCAGCCCCAAGCCAGCGAGCGGCCATGGTTGCCATCAGTGGCCGAGACCAAAGTGATCCCGGCGCAGGCCTGTTTATGGGCGCCCTTGCGGATCTCCTCCAGGCTGACGTCCTGGCCCGATTGGCGGCTCAGCTCGCGCTGCAGCACCCGCAGCGCCGCATAAGACCCGCCCAGCGCCTTGAAACTGCCCAAGCCAAACCGCGGCCCTTCGTGTTTGTAGTCGATCCTGTCAACGCCGATTTTACCCGCCAGCCCTGCCAGCGAGACCAGCGGCGTCGCTTCATAGCCATCCCAAGCGGTGATTTCTGCGCAGGCATTGCCAAAATCCTGCTCGGACAGAACGGTATAAGCGGCATCGCCGGATTTCGGGCTGCCTGCCGTGTGGCGCATGGCAACTGTAAAGTGTTCAAACATGTTCAGTCCTTTCCCGCTGGCAGCCGGTCACGCACCAGCTGTACCCAGAATTCTGCGCCGATGGGCAGCAGAGCATCATTGAAATCGTAATCCGCCGCATGCAGCGGTTGGCCGTTTGGCCCGTCCTCGCCATTGCCCATCAGCAGAAAGCAGCCCGGAACGGCGGCGGTGAAATGGGCGAAATCTTCGGAAAAGCTCATCGGCGGGCGGTTGCGGATTACTTCGCAACCCGCAGCTTCGCCCGCACGGCAGGCGGCCTCAGCCGGGCCTTCCGCATTGATGGTTTCGACAAATTCGGTATTGAAAGTCATCTCAACCTCCACCGCATGGGTGGCCGCAACACCGGCTGTTATCTGGCGCATGAAACGTTCAACCGCCTCGCGGTCCGCAGGCACCCGTGCGCGGACATCGCCCTTAAGCACCGCTTGGCCCGGCAGCACATTGCGCTGGCCGTTTGTCAGAAACTCCGTGACCGACACCACAGCACCAGCCCCCGGCGCCAGCTTGCGCGAGACGATGGTTTGCAGCGCCAGAACCATTTCCGCCCCGACGGTGATAGCATCGACACCCGCCTGCGGCATCGAGGCATGACCGCCCTGCCCCTTGATCGAGATTTCAAACAGGCTTTCGCTGCCGCAGATCTGCCCCGGGCGGGTCGAGACCTGCCCCGCCGGCGCGCCGGGCAGGTTGTGAATGGCATAGACTTCTTCGATCGGGAACCGCTCCAGCAGCCCCTCGGCAATCATCGCCTGGGCGCCCAGCCCGTGTTCTTCGTTGGGTTGAAAGATGAACACAACAGTGCCGTCGAAACCCTGCTCCTGCACCAGCCGTTCCGCTGCACCCAGCAGCATGGTCATATGGCCGTCATGGCCGCAGGCATGCATCTTGCCGGGTGTTTCAGAAACATAACCGTGTGTGGAGGTTTCAGTGATCGGCAGCGCGTCCATATCGGCCCGCAGCCCAATGGCCCGGTTGCCGGTGCCCGCCCGCAGCAGGCCGACAACGCCAGCCCCTTCATGCACTTCCAGCCCGAGGCCGCGCAGATGATCGGCGACCTTGGCCCTGGTCCGGTCTTCCTGAAAGCCAAGTTCCGGGTGCCGGTGGAAATCCCGGCGCAGCGCGGTCAGGCGGTCCTGAAAGCTGTTCATATGCGTTCCCCAAGCTGATTGCAGAGACCTTATTCTGCGAAACATGACTTGGCGCGTATATTTCTGGTGACGCAGTGACGAAATTTATTGCCGCGAGCGGGTTGCGGGCGGAAATTCGTACCTGTCAGAATGGCTGCAGTTTGGACCGCATTCCGGGAACTTAAGCCTAGATTTCCTCGCCCTTTTCCAGCAGCTCCTCGATCAGCTGCCGCTGGATGCCCGGGCTGTCGCCGCCGCCGAACTGCAGCGCCCCGCCGGTGTAAAGCGTGCCATAGGTGCGGGCGATATTGACGGTCTGGCCAAGCGAGGAGATCAGCTGGTCTTTCTCCAAAGGTGACAGCGGGTGGATGAACACCGCCCAAAGCCGCCCCTTGGCCACGGCATAGCGTGCATCCAGGGCCGTGTCGAAATTGGCCTGCATCATCCGCATCATATCTTCCGTTGTCAGCCCCTCGGCCGGGCGCAGCGGCACCATTGCCCGCATCCGGTCCGCCGTCCGGTCGGTCACCACCAGCATCGGTACGCCTGAAATGGTCAGCTGAAACCCGGTGCCCGCGGGCTGCGCGTTTTCGTCCAATGCAAAGAGTATCCGCCCCAGCCGTTCATAGGTCATCGGCGGCTCGGGGGAGACAGGGGCCTTCGGCGCGTCCTGCGCCAAAGCAGGCACCGCAAGAACACACGCTGTCACAATCGTCCGCAACCAGGCCATAACGGCACCTCCTCATTGACACATGCACACAGGCTACTGCGCCGCGGCGCGAGGCTCCATGCACAGATGAGTGAGGCGCTGTGACTAAGCTCAAACGAAGATCGGGACGATCTGCAATGTCAGACGAACGAACGGGAATTAAACGTCCAGGATTTCGGACCTAAGTTCAACTCATCGGGCTGCACAGCCTGAACTGAACAGAACAACCCGCAACTGAACCTGATGAGGACACCCATGAAAATTCTTCTGACAACCGCCCTGATTTCGCTCTCTGCCGCGCTGGCCGCCCCGGCCTTTGCCGCTGATGAACTCAATGTCTCCAACGGTATCTCTGCCGGCGGTGCGCCGCTGGCTGCGCATGGCGTGGATCTTGTGTCGCTGCTGGACAGCCGCAACCCGGTGGAAGGCGTGGCAAACTACTCTGCCACTGTGGATGGCGCCTCTTATTACTTCACATCCGAGGAGAACAAGACCGCGTTTGAGGCCGATCCGGCGAAATACCTGCCGCAGCACGGCGGCTTTTGTTCCTATGGCGTGTCTGTGGGCAAGAAATTCGACGGCGACCCGGACCAGTACCTGGTGCATGACGGCAAGCTGTTCCTGTTCCTGAACGCCGCCACCCGCGCCGCCTTCCTGGAAGACGTACCCGGCACCGCCAAAACCGCAGACACCCAGTGGGGCCAGATCAAGCACACCGCCGTCAGCGAGCTCTGATCGCGCACCACCCTGCGTCCCGGAGGGCCAGGCGGTTCCGCTCCGTCCCGCCTGCCCTTGCACCCGCGGCTGTTGCGTCAGCTGCGGGTGTTTTTGGTTGTTTGATGATTACGCCAGTGTTTCGCCGGCCTCGCGGCGGGCTTCGATCACTGTGATCGCCTTGGCCAGGGCTTCTTCGATGCTCAGATCGCTGGTGTCGATCAGAATTGCATCAGCCGCCGGCCGCAATGGCGCCTCGGCACGGTTCATGTCGCGCTCGTCGCGTGCCTTCACATCCCCCAGCACCTCATCCAGCGTGGTTACCTTGCCCGCAGCGGCGAGTTCCAGGAACCGGCGCCGGGCGCGGACTTCGGCGCTGGCGGTCACAAAGAATTTCACCTGCGCATAGGGGCAAATCACGGTGCCGATGTCGCGCCCGTCCAGCACCGCGCCCCCGGCCCGGCGGGCAAAGGCGCGCTGGAAATCAATCAGTGCGGCGCGCACTTCGGCTATCACCGCCACTTTGGAGGCCGCCTGGGCCACCTCCCGCCCGCGCAGGTCGTCACGCGCTAGGTCTTCCGGTGTCAGGTTCTGCGCGGCCTCAACCGGTGCCACACCATCCAGCATCTTGGCCCCGACCGCACGGTACAAGAGGCCGGTATCCAGGTGGCTAAAGCCGTAATGGGCCGCCAGCGCCTTGGACAGCGTCCCCTTGCCAGCCGCCGCGGGGCCGTCGACGGCTATCGTGTAACTTTGGCTCATGTGCGCTCCAGCTTGGCGCCGAGGTCCCCCATCAGGCTCTCGAAGATCGGGAAGGAGGTTGCAATCGGGCCGCCGTCATCGACGGAGACCGCGTTCTGCGCACCCATGCCCATAACCATGAAGGACATGGCGATGCGGTGATCCAGGACGCTTTCGCAGGTGCCGCCGCCGGGCACGCCATTGATGCCCAGGCCGGTGACTTCCCACCAGTCTTCGCCTTCCTCAACCGTCACGCCGTTGACGCGCAGGCCCTTGGCCATGGCGTCGATGCGGTCGCTTTCCTTGACGCGCAGCTCCTTGACGCCCGCCATCATGGTCTTGCCTTCCGCAAAGGATGCCACCACCGACAGCACCGGGTATTCGTCGATCATCGAGGCGGCGCGTTCCGGCGGAACCTCAATGCCCTTCATATCGGGAGAGTATTTGGCCCGCAGATCGGCAACCGGCTCGCCGCCCTCTTCGCGCATGTTCTCAAACGTCAGATCCGCGCCCATGTCCTGCAGAGTATAGTAGAGGCCTGCACGGGTCGGGTTCAGGCCGATGTTCGGCACCAGCACGTCGGAACCGGGGGTGATCAGCGCGGCACAGACCGGGAAGGCGGCGGAGGACGGGTCGCGCGGCACCGTGATCACCTGCGGGTTCAGCTCCGGACGGCCGGTCAGAGTGATGACGCGGCCCTCTTCGGTTTCCTCAGTGGTGATCTCGGCGCCGAAACCGGCCAGCATCCGCTCGGTATGGTCGCGGGTGGCTTCCTTTTCGATCACCACGGTTTTGCCCGGTGCGTTGAGACCGGCAAACAGCACCGCTGATTTCACCTGCGCTGACGGCACCGGAACCTCGTAACGCACCGGCACCGGATCAGCCGCACCCACGATGGTCATTGGCAGCCGCCCGCCGGAGCGGCCTACGGATTGCGTGCCGAACAGCGCCAGCGGGTCGGTGACACGTGCCATCGGGCGCTTGTTCAGCGAGGCATCGCCGGTAAAGGTCGCAGTAATCGGAGAGGTTGCCATCACCCCCATGATCAGCCGCACCCCGGTGCCGGAGTTGCCGCAGTCGATCACATTGCCCGGCTCAGCAAAACCGCCAACGCCAACCCCGAACACCGACCAGCTGCCGCCGCCGTGGTTCACCACCTCGGCGCCAAAAGCCTGCATTGCTTTGGCTGTGTCCAGAACGTCCTCGCCCTCCAGCAGGCCGGAGATCCTGGTCTCCCCCACCGACAGTGCGCCCAGGATCAGCGAGCGGTGCGAAATCGACTTGTCGCCGGGCACATTTGCCACGCCTTTCAGCGGGTCGGCACGGTGGGAGGTCATCGGGATGGGCGTGCCGTGTCCGGACATGGGGCTTCCTTCGTCTGTCGGTGCTTACTTACGTTGGCGCTATCGGTAACGGATTGGCGCTGGACGGTCCAGAGCCTTTGCCCGCAGCCCGCCCGCACCCTCAGCCAAGGCGGCGGAAGGTCAGGTAATGCGGCGTGCGGCCCTCGCGCAGGGCTTTCTGCTCATAGCGGGTGGAAATCCAGTCATCCCAGGACTGGCGCCAATCTTCGGGACCTTCGGCCAGCCACTCGAAACCGGCCTTCGGCACCTCCTCCAGGGTCTGGCGCACATAGTCGGGAATGTCAGTCGCCACCCGGAAGATCGCGCCCGGCTTCAGGCAGCGGGCCAGCGGCTCAAGATGCTCTTGCGTCACAAAGCGGCGGCGGTGGTGGCGGGCCTTGGGCCAGGGATCGGGATACAGCAGAAAGGCACGCGAAATGGAACCCTCGGGCAGCACATCCATCAGGTCACGCGCGTCGCCGGGATGCACCGCGATATTCTCAGCCGCCGCTTTGCGGATCTTGCCCAGCAGCATGGCGACGCCGTTGATAAACGGTTCGGCCCCGATGATGCCAACATCCGGGTTGCTTGCGGCCTGATGCACCAGATGCTCACCGCCGCCAAAGCCGATCTCAAGCCAGACATCTTTGCCGCCGAACAACGCGTTCACGTCCAGCGGGGTACGGTCCGGGTTCACATCCCAATCGACCGCACCGGGGCTGAGGCTGGCCAGATCTTCGTCAAGATAGCGCTTCTGGCTGTCTTTCAGAGTCTTGCCCTTGAAGCGGCCATAGAAGTTGCGCCAAGGCGCGCCGCTGGCATGTTTATCGGCCGCATTGGCAACAGCGGTCCGGGCATTCTTGGTCTTGTCGTCGCGGGGCTTCTGGTCGCCGGACATGCGTCTAGGCTCCTGTTCAGGGCGTCGTTTGAAAGGCTGGACGCTCCTCTGCCGCATGCGGGCTTCGTGGTCAAGCCTGTGTCAAGCCGGCTAGCGGGTTTGCCCCTGCCGGACCTCGCGCAGAACGCCCGCTGCAATCAGCCGCAAGCGGCTGGGATACCATTCGCCATCCGGGTCCGTGCGCAGTGTCTCAATCGCAAAGCCGGGATCGACACCGCGCGCCACCATATAGCTGAGATGGTCGTGGATTTCGCGCTGCGTATCCACATAGATCCAGGATCCGAACTCAAAAGGCGTCGCCCAGCGCTGCGCCTTCCGCTCGCTCCGGTAGTATTTATGCACCGCTGCCGCCGGCCAATTGCGCTGGTGAAAGCCGATCTTGGACCCGATTGTCATCCGCCTCCGGCTGCCGGCCAGAAAGACATCGACACAGGCGCTGATACAGGCCCCGTCAACCGATGTATCCAGCCCGTGTTCCAGCACCAGCCCGGCCATCTCTTCCCCGGCATAAACACTGCCGCCAATGCTGTTGAGCTGCAGTTCGGAGATTTCCGGGTTTTTCTTCAGAATTTCCTGCAGGCGCCCGATGTCTTGCTCGGTGATTTCCGCCGGCTCGTCTTCCGTTTTCCGTTCGGTGTCATAAACCAGCGTTCCGCCTTGCAGGCTGAATTTTTGCGGCAATGTATCCTTGGCGGACGCAGATGACGCCAGAGCCAGAAAGGAAAGAACAGTTATCACGCGCAGCATCGCAGTCCCGGCAGCTGGAAACACTCTTCCTTGCACTATGGTGCAGCGGACCGGTGTCTTCCAGCCTCAAAACGTCAGCTCTTCTGCCTCAGTACTTCGCGCGCGAAACACCCGGTCAGCATTGCTGACCGGCCCGCCGCGCCGCAGCGCGGCGCCGGGCCCAACGGGAGAGGCGCATTCCCGGAATGCGCCGAAACGGGCGGGAGCATCACCCAAACGAAAAAGAGCGGCCCCTGCGGCCCGCTCTCTTGTTTCGATCAGCCCGGTGTCAGACTGCTTTCTTCAGCGCCCCGGCCAGATCAGTACGCTCCCAGCTGAAACCGCCATCGGCTTCCGGGTCGCGGCCGAAATGGCCATAGGCAGCGGTGCGCTGATAAATCGGCTTGTTCAGGCCCAGATGCGAACGGATGCCGCGCGGGGTCAGATCCATCACCTGGTCGATCGCCTTTTCAATCGCCGCTGCGTCCACTTCACCGGTGCCATGCGTGTCAGCATAGATCGACAACGGCTTGGACACGCCAATGGCATAAGACAGCTGAATGGTGCATTTCTCCGCGATGCCCGCAGCCACGACGTTTTTGGCCAGATAGCGCGCTGCATAGGCTGCCGAGCGGTCCACCTTGGTCGGGTCCTTGCCGGAAAACGCACCACCGCCATGCGGGGCCGCACCGCCATAGGTGTCCACGATGATTTTACGGCCGGTCAGGCCTGCATCGCCATCCGGGCCGCCGATCACAAACTTGCCGGTCGGGTTCACATGCCATTCGGTGGCGCTGGTCAGCCAGCCTTCGGGCAGGGTTTCACGGATGTAGGGTTCCACCAATGCACGAATGTCAGCCGAGGTCAGGCTTTCATCCAGATGCTGGGTCGACAGCACCAGCGAGCTGACGCCCACCGGCTTGCCGCCCTCGTAGACCACCGACAGCTGCGATTTCGCATCCGGGCCCAGCGCAGGCTCGGTGCCGTTTTTGCGCACTTCCGCCAAGCGGCGCAGGATCGCGTGGGAATACTGGATCGGCGCAGGCATCAGCGCATCGGTTTCATTGGTGGCAAAACCAAACATAATGCCCTGGTCGCCGGCGCCTTCGTCCTTGTCGCCGGACGCATCCACGCCTTGGGCGATATGGGCGGACTGTTCGTGCAGCAGGTTGGTCACTTCCACGGTTTCGTGGTGGAATTTGTCCTGCTCGTAGCCGATGTCCTTGATGCAGGCACGGGTGATCTCATCGATCTTGCCCATGTAGTCGTGCAGCTTGTCCTGATCGGACAGGCCGACTTCGCCCCCGATGACAACACGGTTGGTGGTGGCGAAAGTCTCAGCTGCCACGCGTGCTTCGGGTTCTTCCGCCAGGAAAGCATCCAGCACCGCATCTGAAATGCGGTCGCAGACCTTGTCCGGGTGGCCTTCGGAGACAGATTCCGAAGTGAAAGTGTAGTTCATACGGGTCATGAAAAGTGCTCCACTGGTTCCATCCTTGCCACGCCAGGAAGCCGTTGTGGCAGGTATCAAGCCGCAGTACGCGGCCCATCCGCGCGGGTCAATCTATATTCCAATAGAGTTAAGCAGCTATGACCGCGGCACAAGGGCGCGGGAGCGCAAAAAAAACCGCTGCCGCAGCCAACAGGCACAGCAGGAACACCGGCCAATCCCCTATGCGGCTGTAGAGCGTCGGCGGCAGCGGCGCAGGCAAGGCCGCATCGATGTAACCCGCGTCACCCAGCGGCAGGCTGTTCAGCAGGGTTCCGTCCGCTCCGATCATTGCAGACACCCCGGTATTTGCAGCCCGGATCATTGGCAGGCCTTGCTCGATGGCCCGCATCCTGGCCTGCACCAGATGCTGAAAGGGGCCGGACCGGGTGCCGAACCAGGCGTCATTGGTGACCTGCACCAGCATGTCGGGGCGGGTCTCTGCGGCATTCACATCCTGTGGAAAAACAGCCTCGTAGCAGATCAGCGGCAAGGCGCGGCCAATAGGCAGATCCATAATTTGGGGCCCGGGCCCGGCGGCATATCCCGCACCTGCCCGCGACGCAAAACCATAGATCCCGAACCGGGCCATGACGTCGCCAAACGGCACATATTCCCCGAACGGCACCAGATGCGCCTTGTCATAGGCGGCAGCGGGCTGACCGTCCATGTCCAGCAGCACCGCAGAATTGTAAAAAGCGCCCGCCTCCTCCCGCTGGATGCCCAGAAGCACCGGCACCCCGCCGGCGTTTTCGGAAATGACCTGCAGGGTGTCATCCGCATAATTCAGCAGCTGCGGCACCGCGGTTTCCGGCCAGACAATCAGGTCCGGACGCGGCGTTTCGGCAGAAAAAGCAACAGCGCGGCGGACAAATTCCCAGCGGTGATCCGGGTGCCACTTCAATTCCTGCGGTGCGTTGGGCTGAACGATTCGCACGGTCTTGCCTGTTGGATTTGCCTGCGGCGGGGCGGGAACGGCAAAGGCAGCGGCTGCCGCCAGTCCCAATGGCGCCAAGGCTGCCGCCGGGGCCCGCCGCAGCAAGGCCAGCGGCAGGAAGGCCGCAAGCGTCAGCAGCGCCAGCCCTTGCGGGCCGATCCAGGGCAGCAGGTTTGCAGCAGGCGTATCAATCCAGAATTGTCCGAAAGCCGCCCAGGGAAAGCCGGTCAGCAGATAAGCACGGCCAAATTCCACCAGGGACCAGGCAGCAACCAGCATCGGGATCCGCCAGACGCCGGCGCTGAACCGGGCGGCCAGTCCAAACGCAGCGCCCCAGAACAAGGCAAGCCCCGCCGCCAGAAACAGCAGCGCAAAAGGCGCCATCCAGGCATGGCGTTCCGGATCGATCTGAAAGGGTTCAAGGATCCAGGACAGGCCAAAGGCAAAATACCCCAGCCCGAACAGCCAGCCGGCCAGCATCGCCGCGCGCGCCGTGGCGGCCTGCAGAACCAGCCAGCCTGCGGCGCCCAAGGCAAGCGGCAGTCCGAACCAAAAGCTCCAGGGGGCAAGTGCCAGAGACGCCAGCGCGCCGCCGCCAAAGGCCAGACCGGCACGGGCCGGACTGAACCGCCGCACGGCCCGCCGCAGCCCGGTTGCCATCATGCAGCGGCGTCCGGCAGCCGCACCCGCAACCGCTTGATCCTGCGGGGGTCGGCGTCCATCACTTCAAATTCGGTGCCTTCGGGGTGTTCGATCACCTCGCCGCGGGCTGGCACCCGGCCCGAGAGCATGAAGACCAGCCCGCCCAGGGTCTCGATCTCTTCCTCGTCCACGTCGTCGTGGCTGGTCAGAGACTGGCCGATCTCAGTCTCGAATTCCGGCAGCGGGGTCCGGGCAAGCGCGATGTAGCATCCGGGCTTTTCCTCGAACCAGGTCTGCAGCTCATCGGCGTCGTGCTCATCTTCGATCTCGCCGACCACCTGCTCGATCAGATCCTCGATGGTGACAAGCCCGTCCACACCGCCGTATTCGTCGATCACCAGCGCCATATGGCGGCGCTCGGCTTGCATTTTGGTCAGAAGTACCCCGATCGGCATTGACGGTGGCACAAACAGCAGCGGACGCAGCATTTGGGACAGCTCAAAGTCCGAGGTACCACCGTTGAAACCATGGGTCAGCGAGAAATCCTTGAGGTGAACAAAGCCCAGCGGCGTGTCCAGCGTGCCCTCATACACCGGGATCCGGGTAAAGCCGCTTTCGCGGAAAATGCCAACAAGGTCTTCCTTGGCGATGGAAACCGGCACAGCAGCGATTTCTGCAGATGGAATCGCAACGTCCTCAACTCGCAGCCGGCGCAGGTTCATCATGCCGCGCGGTTCCGTCCCGGCAACGGGCTGTTCGCGGCCACTGTCTTCTTCGGACTGCGGCTCTGCACTGAAGGCCCCGAAGAGCCGTGCCCAGAAACCGGTTTTCCCAGAGGCCGGCGCATCCGCTGCCGTGCCATTGATGTTCTGCAGCGCGCCCTGCGCCGCGTTAGAACTGCCTTCTATGTCGCCCATCGATCCTATCCAAAGGCCCCGCTTAAGGGGCGTCCTCACTCATATATGGGTTCGCGATACCCATTTTGCCAAGTAGCAGCACCTCAATCCCTTCCATCAATGCGGCATCGCGGTCACGAATGTGATCATAACCTAAAAGATGCAACATTCCGTGAACGATCAAATGGCGGGTGTGATCGCCCAGCGGCTTGCCTGCTTCGGCAGCTTCGCGGGCGCAAGTGTCAAAAGACACCGCAATGTCGCCCAGCGGGTATTCGCCGGTGAAATCGGCCTGGGGCCGCGCCGGGGTGCCGCCGTCTTCTTCCGCGGCAAGGTCTTCGGCAGGCCAGCTCAGCACATTTGTCGGCTTGGCCTTTTCGCGGAATTCGGCGTTGAGATCCGCAATGCGCGGGTCATCACAGGCCAGAAGCGAGATTTCGCAATCTTCCGGGTCCAATGCGAAATGCGCCAGAACCGCTGAGACAGCCTGTTCAGCCAGTGCTTCAAGCCCGGCCTCTTGCCAGCGGCTGTCTTCGATAGTGATGTCGAGCGTCATGGAGCCGTTGCACATGCGGGGGCCAGCCCCCGCACCCCCGGAGTATTTTTACAAAGGTGAAACCCGGCAGAGCCTTAGCATCAGGCCGGTTTAGCATCCGCGTCATAGGCCTCGATGATCGCCGCCACAAGGGGGTGCCGCACCACGTCGCGGGCAGTGAAGTAATTGAAGCTGATTTTAGGGATCGCGTTCAGCAGCCGTTCCGCGTCTGCCAGACCCGATTGCACGCCGCGCGGCAGATCGACCTGGGAGCGGTCGCCGGTGATCACCATGCGCGAACCTTCGCCCAGGCGGGTCAGGAACATCTTCATCTGCATGGTGGTCGCATTCTGCGCCTCATCCAGCACCACAAAAGCATTGGACAGCGTGCGCCCGCGCATGAATGCAAGCGGCGCGATTTCGATGCGCTTTTCCTCGATCAGTTTGGCCGCCTGTTTTTCCGGCAGGAAGTCGTTCAGCGCATCGTACAAGGGCTGCATGTAAGGATCGACCTTGTCCTTCATGTCGCCGGGCAGGTAGCCGAGCTTTTCGCCCGCCTCCACCGCCGGGCGGCTGAGGATGATGCGGTCCACATGGCCTGTGATGAACATGGAGACACCCACCGCAACGGCGAGATAGGTCTTGCCCGTGCCCGCCGGGCCGATCCCGAAGGCCAGTTCACTTTCGAACAGCGAATGCACATAGGCCTTCTGTGCTTCGGTGCGCGGTTCCACCAGTTTTTTGCGGGTTTTGATTTCCACCCGGCCGCCGCGGAACATTTGCAATTGGCCGTCCGGTTCGGCATCCGCCGTCTCTTGCCCCATGCGCAATTCGCGGTCGATATCGCCGCTTTCGACGCTGCGGCCGGTTTCCAGCCGGTCATATAGCGCGGTGAGCACCCCGGCTGCCTGACCGCGTGCCGACTCCTCGCCCATCACCGACAGCTGGTTGCCGCGGCGGACGATCTGCACGCCCAGTTTCTGTTCGATGTCAGCCAGGTTGCGGTCGTATTCGCCGCACAGGTCGATCAGCAATCGGTTGTCGGGAAATTCCAGAAGCACTTCATGGGCTGCGGACTGGTCTTGCGCGTCATTCAGGGCACTGATGGCCAAGCTGATCTCCTCAATCTGGCGTTGCTCTTTCAGTTTGCCCGCGAAGTGGAATTTGCGCAAGATCCGGCGCACAAAATTCACACCGCTGAAACAAAACAGCCGCCCCGGAGGGCGGCTGAAAAGCAATTGGCACAAAGTCCGCTTACAGCGCGTCGCCGAAGGTAGAGCCAGCCTTGAACGGGCCGGTGGCAGTGTTGCGCGGCAGGTTGCTGTTGCAGACCGGCTTGCCGTCAGGTGTGCGGCGCAGGTCGGCGTAGCCTTCGAGACCGTCGTCGATGATCCAGTGTTCGCAGCCCTGCGGGTCGACCCAGATGCCGGCGGTCATGTTCGACAGATGGCTGGAAGAACCATCGCCGGCATGCTGGTCACGGGTTTTGTCCAGGGTTTCGGAACAGGCCGGGACCAGGGCCGCGGCGGCGAGGAGCAGAAGTGTTTTACGCATCAGCATGGTTTCTGTCTCCTCAGCGCAGGCAATAGATTTCGACACGGCGGTTTTGCGCCATATTTCCGGCACTGGTGTTGGGCACCCGCGGGTCGCGTTCACCATAGGCGCGCACATCATTGATCCGCGCACCCACCGAACGGCCCGCCTGAGCCACGGCATGGGCGCGGCGCTCGGACAGGCGGATATTATATTCATCCGATGCCCGGCTGTCGGTATGGCCCGCCACGACAAAGGCACGGGCGCCATTGGATTTCGCCTGCTGGAAAAACTCCCCCAGGCGCTTGCGGCCTGCGGCATTGATGTAGTGTTTGTCCGTGGCAAAAAACTGGTCTGTCGGCATCACGCCGCAAATGTTGCCGCGGCGGCAGACCGGCTTGCCATCCGGGGTCACATGCGGGGACATGAAGCCTTCGGCGCCGTCATCCATCACCCAGTGTTCGCAGCCGTCCGGGTCAACCCAGATGGTGGGCACATAACGTTCGCCCTTGATGGTCCGCTGAGTTTGCGCGCTGGCAGGCGCGGCAGCAATGCTGAGCGCAGCCGCAGCAGCGGCGGCCAGCGCAACCGCTTTATTAAATTTGAGTATCAACACAACCAGATTTCCTTCACCTAAGTTCCCCCAGCGCGCTTGCCGCTTACGTGCCCACCGCTCAGGCCATAAGAGTCAAACTACCTGAAATTGATGCAGTATACCTGCTAAATTAATTGTTATTCCGCGCAGATTAATCGCATTTTCCGGGACACTCAAAGCACCCAAATAATATTGTCGCCGGAACCGATGCAATCGGGACTCACCTGCGCAATCCGGAAAAACGGAGATAGAGCCGCTTTGAAAAAAGCGGCTGGAAAGATTCGCGCTGTGGCGGAAGCTTTAGCCGATCAATTCCCCGGCCAGGGAATTTGCACCAGAGGAAATGATGCGCACCCGGGCCAAGTCCCCCGGCGCGCGGTTGCAATCAGCGACATGAACGGCGTGGAGGTAGTCGGATTTACCAACCATCTGGCCCGGCCGGCGGCCTGGCTTCTCAAACAGAACGCCCACTTCGCGGCCCACCATGCTGTCCTGCACCTCGCGCTGCTGCCGGGTCAGCAAAGCCTGCAGGCGCTGCAGCCGGTCATCCGCCGCGGCCGGATCGACCTGGGCGCGTTCGGCTGCAGGGGTGCCGGGGCGGGTCGAGTATTTGAAGGAATAGGCAGTGCCGTATTTCACCTCTTCCACCAGATCCATTGTGGCCTGGAAATCTTCCTCGGTCTCTTCCGGGAAACCGACGATGAAGTCGCCGGAGATCAGGATATCGGGCCGTGCCGCGCGGATGCGCTCAATCAGGCGGAGGTAGCTTTCGGCGGTGTGGGCGCGGTTCATCCGCTTCAGGATCTTGTCCGATCCCGCCTGCACCGGCAGATGCAGATAAGGCATCAGCTTGGCGCAGGTGCCATGCGCCTCGATCAGGTCGTCCTGCATGTCGTTGGGATGCGACGTGGTGAAGCGGATGCGCTCCAGCCCGTCGACCTTGTCCAGCTCCCAGATCAGCTGTGCCAGGGTCAGGTCGCCATTGGGCCCGGCCCCGTGATAGGCGTTCACATTCTGGCCCAGAAGGGTGATTTCGCGCACGCCGCGCTCTACCAGATCGCGGGCTTCGGTCAGGATACGATCCGCAGGGCGCGAAACTTCGGCGCCGCGGGTATAGGGCACCACGCAGAAAGCGCAGAATTTGTCACAGCCTTCCTGCACCGTCAGGAACGCAGTGGGGCCGCGCTTGGCCTTGGGGCGGTTCTTGAGCTTCTCAAACTTGTCTTCCTCGGGGAAATCGGTGTCCAGCACCTTTTCCCCTTCGCGCGTCTTGGCTTCCATTTCGGGCAGACGGTGATAGCTTTGCGGGCCGACCACCAGATCCACCAGCGGCTGGCGGCGCATGATCTCTTCGCCCTCGGCTTGGGCGACACAGCCGGCGACACCGATCTTCAGATCCGGCTTTTCTGCCTTCAGCCCTTTGAAACGGCCCAGCTCGGAATAGACTTTCTCGGCGGCCTTTTCCCGGATGTGGCAGGTATTGAGCAGGATCATGTCGGCGTCATCTGCCGATTTGGTCTCGACATAGCCTTCACCGCCCAGCGCTTCGGCCATGCGTTCGCTGTCATAGACATTCATCTGACAGCCATAGGTCTTGATAAACAGCTTCTTCGGGGCGCTCATGCGGGTCAGCCTTCCAGCCAAGGTGGGTAAACAGCGGCCTGCCTTACAGACAAATGCCGCCGCTTGCAATGAGACGGGATTTACCCGATTTTGGCCGCAATGGCCAGAAAGGCAAAAGGCAGACGGGCATGATGTATTCTTCGCTGCAGGATTTCCTGAAAGAGGGCAAGGCGTTGCTGGTCAAAGGGCCGGTTGCGCTGGTCTTTGTCGAGGATGAGGTGGAGATCGCAACCACCCTGCGCCACCACCTGCAAAGCGGTTTCAAGGCCGTTGTGGCGCTGATGCCGGATGCCTTTGACCTGCCGCAGGATGTGCGCGCCAAGGTGCACCGGGTGCCGTTTGACTGCGCCCTCGAAGGCGCGCTGACAGAGGCCGTCAATGCGGTGATCGCTGCGGCGCAACCCGGTTGCTGGCTTTATTACTGCTACAATGCGGAATATCTGTTCTACCCGTTCTGCGAGACCCGCAGCGTTGGTGAAATGCTGACCTTCCATACCGAAGAGCGGCGGGATGCGGTGCTCAGCTATGTGATCGACCTTTATGCCGGCGATCTGGAGGCCTGCCCCGGCGCTGTCTCGCTGGAGGCGGCCTATCTCGACAAATCCGGTTACTATGCCCAGTCGCGCAAGGACCCCGAAACCGGCCATCCGCGTGAACGGCAGCTGGATTTCTTTGGCGGGGTGCGCTGGCGGTTCGAAGAACATATCCCGGAGAAGAGCCGTAAAATCGACCGGATTTCACTATTCAAGGCCAAACCGGGACTGGTGCTGCAGCAGGATCACACTTTCAACGACCAGGAATACAATACCTATGCCTGCCCCTGGCATCACAACTTGACCGCTGCGGTCTGTTCTTTCCGCACCGCCAAGGCGCTGAAGCGCAATCCCGGCTCTACCTTCGACATTGAAACCTTCCGGTGGCACAACTCCGCGCCGTTTGAATGGCATTCGCGTCAACTATTGGATTTGGGGCTGATGGAGCCGGGGCAGTGGTTCTGAACCCAGCCGGCGGCGGCTGAGGAAACATCCGGCCTGCGGGCCGCTTTTTGGCTGCCCGCCCCTACCCTGCCGTCTCAGCCTGGACCGCTTGGCGCACTGTCTCCAGCGTGCCGCGCAGCTCTGCCATCGGCAAGCCGCCAAACGCCAATCTCAGGGCCTGCGGAGCTGCGGCAGCGGTAGCAAAAGCGTCCGCGCCGGACACCGAGATGCCCTGATCTTTCAAACGCGTCACGATAGGTTGCGCACGTGCGCCTTTTTCAAGCGGCAGCCAGGCGAAGCCCGCGTTGCGATGCGAAATGACCGAAGCCTCGCCAAAGACCTCCCGGCACAGCGATTGGCGCGCGGCGCCATCTTGCCTGCGGGCTTCCTCGGACTTTTCAAGCGTCCCGTCTTCGATCCATCCCGTGACCAATGCAGAAATCAGCGCGGGCGTGTTCCAGGTCGTCGCGCGGATCGCTTCCAGCAAAGCCGCGGTGCGGTCTGCAGGCGCGACCGCATATCCCAGCCGCAAACCGGTGGCGAGGCTTTTGGAGAAACCGCCGATATGCACCGTCCGGCCGGGTGCCAACGACAGGAAGGCGGGTGGCGGATCCGGTTCCAAAAACGCATAGGCCGCGTCCTCGATGATAAGAAGGCTGTGCTGCTGTGCCACGTCAAGCAAGCGCAGACGTGTGGTTTCATCCATGACGGTTCCCAGCGGGCTTTGGACCGTTGGCATCAGATAGACAGCAGTTATGTTCCGCATGCGGCATTGCCGGTCCAGATCATCCGGGTTCATGACACCGTTCTGCGTCTCCACCGGAGCAAGCTCCAGGCCGTTCAAGGCGGCAGCGGATTTGAAGCCTGGATATGTAAGCGCATCAGCAGCGATCACATCGCCGGGCTGAAACAGCCCCAAACAAGTGATCGCCAGCCCGTGCTGACTGCCTGAGGTGACCAGCAAGTGCTCGGGGTCAATCCGGCCCAAAGACCGTCCGAGGCTTTCGGCGATGATCCGGCGTTCGTGCATGCGGCCGCCGTGAGGCTGATAGCGCAGCATCGCATCCAGATCGCCAGCCGCCGCCAGCCGCCGCAATCCAGCCCGCAAAATGTCTGCGTCTGCGGGGCCGCCTGGCATATTGAAAACCAGATCCGTGATCCCCTCAGCCACCGTTTGATGCACCCCCAGTGTCATGGGCAGGCCAGGATCGCGCACAAAGGTGCCGCGCCCGGCCTCGCCGCTGACAAGCCCCCTGCGTTCCAGTTCCTTATAAACCCGCGTTGCGGTTGCCAGCGCGACGCCGGATTTCTCCGCAAAGGCCCGGTGCGGCGGCAGTCTGGAGCCCGGTGCGAGTTTGCCCTCGCGGATTGCGTTGGCGAGCATGTCGGCCAGGCGGATGTATCTGGATTTGCTCATGTGCCCACCGTCATTAGTACAATAGAAAAATTGTCATACGCTGGAACGTCATGGCATTGCGGAGGCAAGTCAACCTGTGAGGTCCGCCCAATGCTCCGATTTCTGTCAGCTGCTTTGCTTGCCGCAATACTGTTTACTGTGACATTTGCCGTGAATCTTCAGGCGCCGCTGTATGATGCCTATGCCGCCCAGAACGAGGCCGGCGCCACCGCAGTTACAATTGCCTTCGCCGCTTATGCTGGCGGGCTGATGCCGACGCTGCTGCTGCTTGGCGGGCTGTCGGACCGGACCGGGCGGCGTATCCCTCTTGCTCTGGCCCTGGTCCTTGGCGCGGTTGCGACAGCGGTACTGGTACAGTTCCCAAACTGGGCAAGCCTGGTCGCTGCGCGGATATTGCTGGGTATAGGAACCGGGCTGGCGACCACTGCGGGCACGGCGTGTATGGCCGAAATCCTGGGCGTCACCCGGACCCGCAACGCGGCCTTGATTGTGACATCGGCAACATCGCTTGGTTTCGGCGGCGGCGCTTTGGCAACCGGGCTTAGCCTTGGCCTGCAAGGGCCGACATTCCTGCCATACAGCTATCTGGTGCTTCTTGCAGCCGCGCCTGTTCTGGCCGCAGCCGCATTGGCCCTGCCCAAGGCGGACAGTCCGAAACCCGTCACACCGCTGCGGCTGCCGGTCTTTCCGTCCGGCACCTGGGTGTTCGGTGCGGCAATGGCGCTGGCCTGGTCGACAACCGGCATGACCATTGCCGTGGTGCCGTTGCAATTGGCCGCCAATGGGCTTGGCGGCTGGACCGGGCTTGTCATCTTTCTGGCGATCTTCGCAGGGTTTCTCTGCCAGCCCGTCGCCCGGCGCATGTCCAACGGCCGGGCACTGGCACTCGGGTTTGTGCTGATCCCGCTGGGCTTTCTCGTGCTCCTGGCCGGTGTCTGGCTGACATCACTGGTGCTGGTCCTTGCCGGAACCTGCATCACCAGCGCGGCAAGCTATGGCTTTACCTATCTTGCCTCCCTGGCGGAGGTGTCACTGCGCGCACCCGACGACAGGGCGCGGGCAACGGCGGGCCTGTTTGTCTATGCCTACTGCGGGTTTTCGCTGCCGGTCATTGCCAGCGGCGCGCTGGCCGACACCTTTGGGCTGCTGGCTGCAATGGCCCTTTTTGCTGCCGCGCAAATATCCGCTACGGGGGTCATCGTCCTGTTCTGGAGGAAAAGCTTGCATTCTGCCCGGTCAGGAACGGAACAGGGTTTGGGGATCATTTGATCCGGGCGGATTTCCGCAAGCACAGATCAAGAGCCGGGAAACATTTCCGTCCACATACGCAGCACCGCATCTGCCGCGTCGGCACGCAGGGTCAAAAGCAGCTGTTCGCCACATACCGAAACCACGGTGATGCATCTCTGAGGTGAGACCGGCAGCATCAGGCATTCCGGCTTGGGCGCAGGCATTCGGGCCGCGGACGGACAGGCACCTTTGGCCGCGAGGACGGTGCGGACTGCGTCCAACTGGCAAAGCAGTTCCTCCGGCCCGCCGCTGCCGTCCAGATTTCCACCCCGACCGCATGACATCCAAGCCTCTGCCTGAGGGGTAGCGCGAGCGTGGAACCGGTCCAGCGGGCTGCTGTTCCCGGCTGCGCCCATGGCGTCGCTCAGCATCTTGGCAGTACAGCTGCCCGCGCCTTCGGTTGCCTTGCAAGGACGGCGTTTGATTGTGAAGCCTGCGCCATTGGCAGCGGCATCCAGAGTGCGCAGCCGCGCGGCAAAGATCCGGGCGGCTGCATCTGGATCCTCTGCCCCGTCCGCGGGATCTGCGGAGCGGCACAGGGTCAGCCCCGTCAGCCTGCGTTGCGCAATGGTGAGCACAGCGGCAGGCTGCTGGCCGACACAAATGGTCAGTTCCCGGGGCAATACGGTTTCGCTGATTTCGCGCAGCACTTCAGCGGCGAGCGGTTCCTGCCCGGCAGCAGCCTGCTGCACGCGTGCACGGATTGCGGCTGGTGTTTCAGCCAGCCGGTTCAACGCCTGCTGCAGCGCGCCACCTGCCCCGGCCGGCTGCGGCAAGAGATGAGCAGCCGCGTCTGCCATCATGCCCCCCCGGCCATTGCTGCCAGCAGGCTCCGCGCCGGGGCAGCAAGCCGCCCGGCGCTTGCCGCATCTGAGCAGACACACAGCACCGCGTCACCCGATCCATCTGCGGCGCGGATGAAAACACGTGCTTCGCCCGGGGTCAGAATCAGGACATCATCGGCTGCCGCTGCGGATTGCGGATCTCCGGCTGCCTCAGCGGCATCAAGCAGCAAGAACCCCAGCCGGGCCTGCTGGCAGAGGCCGTCAAGATATTCCTGCGGATGGCTGGCGGCACTGCTGCTGCGCAGAACAATGCTGGCGCCGAGATCACCAAAGGCGGCCAAACGGCAGCCCTTGGCGGTCTGACGCAGCGCATCAAGCTGCAGGGAAAGCGTCACAGGATACCCCCGTTCCCGGCAAGGGCCGCTGTGCATTCTGCTGCGGGACGTTTGGATATCATGCGTTACTCACCAGTTGGATAGGTTTCGGGCCGGGACCGGGCAGGCCGCTTGCTGCGCTTGACCGGGGTGACCCGGCGCGGTGTCACACGGCCGCCGGCATCCGCGCAGGCAGGGCTTTCTTGCAATTGCGGCTGTTCACCGCTCTCGCGCCTGCCGCCAAAGTCCAGCACATCAGCCCCTAAAGGCTGCTCCGTTTGCGGATTTGGTGCAGAAACCGCAGGATTGGATTGTGCAGGCGCAACGCGGTTTGGCTGTGCCCAAGTCACAAGCATATCCACCAGGTATTCAATGAAACTGTCAGCGCCGCTGGTCTTCCAAACTTCCATGTCCTCGCCCGCGGCCAGTGCCTGACTTAGCGACAGCGGAAAGATTGCGCCGAAGGCTTCGCCGGTTTCCTTCCTGACACGCCGGACCACACGGTCCTGATCACGGCTGTTCCGCAGCTTGTCGAAATGCGTGATCAGCAATGTACTCGGGCCTTCAAAGCGGTGTGAAATCTCCTCCCACACGGCGGCTTCGGACTGACGCCAGGCCTGGGTGGCATGGGTGCACCAGATCACACCGTCAACTTCGGGCAGCAGGTTTTGCCAGACACTGGACGGCATGTTGGGGTCCGAAATGCCCGGCATATCAATGAGATCGCACAGCTCCAGCGCCTCTGCCGGGAGGGTCAGGCGGATCAGCGCCGTGGTGTCCATCGGCACATTGGCAAGGTCCTCGGGCAGCAGCGGTGTTTTGCTGCCGTCGGTGGCGGTGATGCTGGCCGCCTCAGGCCCGTGCGATATCCAGACCGGCGGCAACCGGGTGGCGGTCACGCGGGTCGGCAGCGGCTGGCGCCCCACAAGCAGGTTGGTCAGGGTGCTTTTACCGGCGCTGAACTCGCCCATCAGTGCCAGGCGTGGCTTGCGCTGTGGTACAGCAGCCGGGAAGACGGGAGTGTGCATGGCGGATTCCTGTGTCATTCGGTGAAGCTCCTGAGCGTTTGCAAGGCGTCGTTGGCCTGTGTCCGGCGGCTGTCATCGGCAATCAGCCCCTGAATATCATCGCCGCAGCGGCTGTGGTCTGCGATTTCCATCAGGATGTCGCGCTGGTCGTCGAAAAAGCCCTGCAGCCTGGCAAGGACGGCGGCGCCGGCATCTGCTGTCTGCACGAATTTAAGCTGGGTCATGAAATCTTCGGTCTCGCCCGCGATCAGACTGCGGAAACGTTTGGCAAAAGCCTGATAACCGCGGGTGCGGCGCCACCAGGCGGCCCACCAGCTGTCATTGAAATCCAGTGCGATGGCCTGCCCCAGCGCAATCGGAGAGCTGGCCGGGGGCACCTCGGGGACGGACAGCTGAATACCCTCGACCGCTGCGCCGAAACCGTCATACAGCAGCTCCGCGACGTCCTGCACCGCGGCCTTGTAACGGGCCTGGGCGGCAGCCTGCAGGCGGCTGGTCATCACCGAATAAGCCGAGCGCAACAGCATCCGCAGCCCGGCGGGATCATATTCCCAGTGGCAGTCTTCGCCCCATTTCTCCAAGTGTTCGATCAGCGCGTGGGTGGCCCGGTCTGTAAAGGTGGTATGGGCCCGCTCAGCGCGGTCGCGGAAGGCGTCGAGGATCTGCGCGGTCTCGGCCTCCAGTGCGTCCAGATGGGATTTGCAGATGGTCTCAAACGCGGCGCGGGTGTCGTGGAGACCGGCCTGCGCGCCGCCTTCGCCCTGCACTCTGACCGCATCTGCCGCCTGCTGGCCGGTGGCGGCGGTAACGGCAGAGCCGGCAACGCGGGCCAGCAGCGGCGTGCCGAGGTCGGTCACGATCCGCTCAGCCACCACCCGGTTCAGTGCAGGCAGCCCGGACAGCTCCCAAACCATGTTCTGGGCCGACAGATCTGCATGGGAACTGTTGACCGAGGCTTCGGCCCAATTGAGCAGCGCGGCGGAACTTGCCTTGTCCATGTCCTCCAGCCCGCCGGTCAGCACCTTGTTGGCCCAATAGGCGCTGCCAAAGAGGACGGTTGCGTCCTCGGGCCCGTGATAACTGTCCAGTGTCTGGCGGATGCTGGCCTCGATCTCGGGGATCTGGGCGGCAGGGGCGGCGAGTTCGTCGATGCGGTTGACGAAAATCACCACCTCACGCGATTTGAGGTTGGAGAGCATCCGGATCAGCCCCATGTCAACCGAGGTCAGCGCCTGGCCGGCAGACAGCACCACCACGCAAAGGCGGCTGTCGCGGATTGCCTGGATGGTGATCTGCTCGCGCATCATGAAGGTGTCGTTGACGCCGGGCGTGTCGCGCAGGCACAGGCGGTGGGGCACGCTTTGGCAGTTCAGGTACAGATCCGCCGCGCGGGTGATATCGGCAAAGCGCCCCTGTTCGCCGGCACCGCCCTCCTCCTCGTCAAAGTCGTCGCCAAGGCAGATGTAGCGTTCGATCAGGTTCTTGTCGAAATAGCCGTATTCGTGTTTCTGCCCCATCAGCAGTTCGAATTTTCGGCCCAACCGCTGGCGGGAGCGTTCCCGCATATCTTCGATCTGGGTACGGATTTTTTGCAGCTCGCTGCTGGCGCCGGCACGGCCCGCCATTTCACCGATGCGCCCGCCCTTGGTCAGCAGCCGGTCCCATTCCGCCTCGGTCATGAACTGGAAACAGGCCTTGTTCTCAATCCGGGCATCCCCCGGTGTCAGGTGCAAGGAGGTGACAACCGAGGTCCAGGGGTTCACATCCGACGGCAGCAGGTCAGCCCAGCCCGCCATCGCATTGACCAGGGATGTCTTGCCCGACTTCACCTGTCCCAGCAGCGTGACACTGGGTTCAAAACTGCTGAGTTCCGACTGCAGCCGCGACAGGCTGCGCTGGACGCGCATCCCCGAAACTGCGGACAAGGCGGACAGCGCTGCATCAAGCCGCTGCGCCTTGCGGGCAAAGTCCAAGAGCGGTTCCAGCCCCGCATTCAGATTGGTCGGACGCGCGGAGGCGTGGATGTCGGTGGCACTCTCGATCTGAGTTTCCATGTTCATGGCTGAACCTTGCTGTGTCTTGCTTTGGCGTGTGTGTCAGCCCTGCCGGGCCGCGAGGCGGCGGCGGCAAGGGAATTGCGGTTGGTCATCACCCCGGGATGTCTTCGGTCAGCTCCTTTTTCAGCTGTACCAGCAGCGTCACCGCATCGATGGCCGCGTCTTCATCCTGCTCCAGTTGGCAGAGCATCAGCATTTCCTCTCCGTCCTGGGCTGCTTCGCGGGCGGCCTCCACTGCTGTGCTGCCTGGCATCGTTTCCAATGTCTGCGACAAGCCGCGGATCATCTCCATGCATTGCGCCAGCACCGGACCGGCTTGGGGGCCGCCTGCGGCTTCGGCCTCTGCCAGCATTTCCTCGGCCCGGGCTTGCATCTGGTCCAAGGCGCTGCTGAGGCCGGCAGCAGCGGTCAGCGGCGGGGCCGCAGCAGTAACTGCAGACTGCAGGCCGGCAGGGCCGGCTGTTTCACCGCCAAACTGGCGGATCAGCAATTCGGCCTGATCCACATCCGAGGCACGGCCCGTTTCAACCTGCCGCATCACGCCATCCGCCAATTGCTTGCCGCCGCTGGAGCGCCAAAGATCATGTGCCGGTGCGGGTGCTGCCTGGGCCGTCAGCCCCTGGATCGCGGCGACAGGATAGACGCCCAGAAACTCCTCAGCGGCAACCGGTTCCACCGTCTTGATCAACCCATCCAAATTTCCCCGCATGATCTGCCGGTCGGCCATGGTCAGCACCAGAAAGCTGTGATCCTTGGTACTGTCAGGAACTTCGGCCCACAGGCCCTGCTCCGTGTCCGGAAACGCCTGGCTGCACCACAGGATAATATCCGCCGCGCCAGAGGCCTGCTGCAGAAGGTTCTGCTGGCGGGCCTGCGGGCCCGCAAGCGGCAGTTCCGTATAACTGTGCGTGCGCAGCCGCAAATCTGGCAGAAACTGGCGGATCCTCAGCGTGCCCGCCGGCATGTCAAGATCTGCCAGAACACCCGCCTGTTGCAGGCGCTCGCCCTTGGCGGTTTCAAAAACCGCGCATTCCTGATCGCCGTGGCAAATGTCAATGACGACGCTGCCCGCGTTGCGGCCAATGACCACCCGCCCCAGCAGCATATCAATCAGCGCCGACTTGCCGGAACCAATGCCGCCGGTGACAATGATCTGCACCGGCTGGCGCAGCCGGCGCAGCAGCTGGCTGCCCCAGCCTGAAAACTCTGCCGGCAGCTGCCCTGTGCTGAGCGTGTGCTCCAGCCGGCCTGCCAGCGGGCTGATATCTGTCTGAAGAAGGCTCAAGCCGATGCATCCGTCTTGTTGCGGCGGGCGGCGGGTGCTGAATCCCACGTCGCCGAAGCCAGGAGGGTGATCACCCGGCGGCCGCTGCGCTGACGCGGCGGCGCGGGCGGCTGTTCAGCCGGCGGCGGGTCCAGAACCGGCGCGTCCATCGGCGGCGCTGATGGCTGTGCCTGGGCAGGAAGAGCGGCCTGCGGGTCAAGGGGTTTGATCACGCAGAACGCGGCATTGTCCTGTTCGGGGGCATTCAGCACCTCCAGCTGCCGCATCAGCGCTGCGCCGATACGGGCGCTGGAACTGCCGCATTCTGCAGCGAGGACGGCGGCGATCTCGTCCTCCTCCAGGAATTGCAGCCCGTCGCTGGCGGCCAGCACGATATCGCCATGCTGCAGCCTGACGGGTGTGCTGCGGCAGTCGATGCGGGGGATGTCCGCCCCGGTCAGCACCGAAGTCACGCAATGCCGGTCCGGATGGCTGGCGGCCTCAGCCGGGTCCATGCGGCCCTGGGCGGCCAGCCTGTCGATCTCTGCTGCCATCGAATGATCGGCGTTGAGCCGGATCAGCGCGCCGTCACGGAACAGGTAGAGCGGCGAGTCACCGACCGAGATCCAGTAAAGCCGGTCGCTGAACAGCACCGGAGCCAGCAGCGTCGCGCCCATTCCGCGGGCCTGAGGCTGATGGCTGGCATATTCGCCAAGGCAGGCATTGGCGCCGCTGGCGGCCTGCTGCAGAACCGCACCGATCGACTGTTCCAGCGCACCCGGGTCGTCCGTGCGCAGCTTCAGCTCGCTGAATACTTCGGTGACCACAATCTTACTGGCGACATCACCGGCGGCATGGCCGCCCATGCCATCGGCCAGCACCGCAAAACCGGTGCCGGTGCCGGCCAGGAAATCGGCGGCAAGCGCGTCCTCCTGGCGCTCGCGGCGGCCCTTGCTGATGGCCGTCGCGGCATCATATTCGAACTCAGCGGTGCACAGCATGGTCGGTATCGCTGGGTTGCGGCTGGTCCCAGCCGAAATCGGCGCCGCACAGCGGCACAAAGCGCAGGGTGGTCTCGCCAATGCGGATCACATCGCCTGCCGACAGGGTTTCGGTGCTGAGCACAGGGCGGTTGTTGCGGCGCACCAGGTTCGCCTTGCCGCCATGACCGACATAGAAAGCCTTTTGTTCCGGGTCATAGGCGATGGCAGCGTGGTTGTCGCGCGAGATGCTGTTGTCACCGAAGTCCAGCCTAACAGTCTGGTCGGCGCCGCGGCCGATCACAGTGACGCCGCTGAACAAAGTAAAGGCAGCACCGCGGCCCGGCCCCTGCACGATGGCAAGCCAGCCGACAGGGAAACGGGTGTAACCGGGCGCAGTGTCTTTCTGGCTGCGGGCAAAGGGATCGCTGTCTTCGGCTTGAGCGGGGCTGAAACCCAGCAGGCGGGTCTTGACCCGTCCCGCCCGGCTGGCGCCGCGCCCCATCGACGGTGCCGGCACATCAATTGACACGTCTGCCGGGCTGTCCATGGAGGCCACGGGTTGCGAAGCTGCGGGCGCCGGTTGCGGGGCGGAAACGGGAGCCGCCTGCGGAGCAGGAGCGGGAGCAGCCGGCTGGGTGGGGCCGGCCAGGATACCGGCAGGCTGTGCTTCGACGGCGCGCGGGCTGGTTTCTTGCTGTTGCTGAGGCTGATTTTCTGGAGCAAAGGCTGCAGAAAGAGTCTCCTCAGCATCTGGCGCGCTGCCTTGCTCCTGCACGCCGGCCTGGGTTCGCTTGAAGACCCTGTAGGATTCGCTGCTTTCGACTGCTGGTTCAGCCAGTTCCGGGCTGCGGAAACTATCCTTCATGCCAACGCGCGCAGGCGCTTCGGCGCCAGGTGCGAAGGGATCATCTGATGCGGCGCCTGCGAGGCTGGCAAGGGTTCCGTTATCCCTAGGGTCAGCAGCGGCCGCTGGCACTGCCGCGGTTTCTTGCTCGCGGGCGAAAAAGGCCGCGATGGCCGGGTCCTGCGGCTGCCCTTCAGCAAAGCCTGGCAAGCCTTCGCCTTCTGCCAGCGCGTCTTCAAGCCCTGCGTCATAAGTCCAGCCGTCCTCCGCCGGCTTGCCGGCCAGCGGAGCAGCGGGCTCCGCGGAGGATGCCGCCTGAGCTGCTTCCGGCACCGCATCCAGCAGGAAACCGCGGTCAAGGCTGAGTGGCGGACGGGCAGCCCCGGTATTGGCGACGTCAGGAGCAACCGCATCCTGCACAGGCGCCTGGGCCGGGTCTGCTTCTGGCGCCGCATGACCGTCCAGGCGGACCCTCTCCCGCTTTTCGCCAATGATATCCTTGATGAATTTCATACTCATTCCCTTCAGTTCTTAACCGTTTCCGGGTTGCTGCGCTGGCGCCCGAAGATCTTACGCAGCCGGCCCGCGAAACCGGGCTTTTCCCGGCGCAGTTCCAGAACCGGATCTGCCGGGAGGTCCGCGGCAGATCCGGCGGCGGGCAGCCGTTCCACGGCGGGTGCGTTTTTCTTCCGCCGGGGGATAGCGTCCTGTTCCTTCAGCCAGGCTTCCACGTCGCTGACCGGCTCACCGAAGATATTCACCAGCTGGCGAAGCGGCTTGGAGGGTTTGCTGGCAGGCTGGGTCAGCTTTTGCCTGACCGAACGCGGTTGCCCAGGTGTCAGGCCGCCATTGGCCGTCGCGACCAGCTCGGCGATGACGGCATCCAGGTTGGCATTGCCTTCAGGCGCTGGCGCAACCGTGCCAGGCAGTTGAGCGTCTGTTTCCGCAGCGTTCTGTGTTTCGCAATCATTTTCGGCCAGCGCGCCCGCCCAGTCACGCGCCGATTGGAACCGTTCAGCCGGAAGTACGGACATTGCCATATCCACAGTGGCCAGCACCGCAGGATCCGCGTTCCACGGCCTGCCCAGCAGCGGTTGGCAAGGGTCCGGGTCTCCCGCCATCACTGCGCTCAGCCGCTGCTGGCTGCTTGCGGGCACGTCGCCGGTAATCAGGTAATACAGCGTGGCGCCCAGCGCATAGAGATCACAGGCCGGGCGCTGAGGAAACTCGGGCTTGTACAGCTCATGCGCGGAGTATCCATCCTTGACCGCCAGCAGCACCGGCAGCGCGGTATCGTCATTGGGAAGACTGCCGCAGGCGGCCCCGAAATCGATCAGCGTGAGGCTTCCATCCTTGCCAAGGATGAAGTTGTCCGGCGAGATATCGCGGTGCAATATACCTTGCCCGTGCAAGCAGTCGAGCGCTTCCAGCGCCTGGCAGAGAATGTGCCGCAGAAGCGGCCCGGTCAACCGTTCAGGCTGGTCCTCACGCACGGTCAGCAAGTCCAGACCGTCGACGAATTCCATCGCGATATAGGCGGTTTGATTTTCCTTGAACACCTGATGCACGCCGACGATGCCGGAATGCCGGGCGCGGGCCAGCAGTTGCGCCTCGCGCAGAAAGTTGCGCAAGACATTACGGCAGGATTTGGCGTGCTCTTCCGTGTTGGGTTCGACGTCCGTGCCACTGCGGCGGCAAATGCCTGCCGGAAAGCACTCTTTGATGACAACGCGGCGTTCCAGGCTGTCGCGGGCCAGATAGGTGATCCCAAAGCCACCGCTGAGCAGCGGCTGCTCGATCTGGTACTGACCTTGCAGCAGCTTGAAGCCGCAGGGCAATTCACAGGCGAGAGCCGGATCAGCAGAAGATGTGTCGTGAGGCACAGCGTCAATTCCTTGTGGCAGCCTGGGCTTTGGCCGGAGCGGGGCGGATGAACCCCAACGCTGAAAGCAGAATGCGGAAAGATCGCGGCGCCATTCAGGCAATCAAGGCGGTTGCGTCCAATTTCCGCCGCAATTGGCGCGGGACGCTTGGAAAGACTGAGTTAACGGGCCCATAACTACTTGCGTCGAAGTTAGTTAAACTGCGTGTGTAGGTGATGATTGCCCGTAACCCTGGCCAGGACAGCGGTGGATTTGGCTGTAAACGCAGCGGCAAGGTGATTTGCGGGAAGGATTCCAATGCCCCGTTTCAGCCAAAGGCCCGGCAGCATTTTCGCTTGCCTTGGCCGCGGACACCAGCCTGCCCGTCAGCGGCCAAGGCCGCATCCCATCGACTGACAGAGGCAGCTTGGGGACTTGGTGTCTTCCAGGTGATGCAAGAATCTTGCGGACAGCAAACATGTGCTTTGGAACAGATCCGGGCCTTAAAACAGGTCTGCAGACACGTTTTTGGAACCTTTGAACATCTTTCGGATGCGACAGCAGCTAGGCTTGTCCCAGCGGCTTTCAAGATAGGGCCAGGTGAGGGGCATCCTTGTTTTCTAAGGCAAAACCGCAACCTGGCCCAGCGCCAGTTCAGCCACGCTGTGCAAAGCATCCGCTGTGGCACCATCGCGGGCTTGCGCCGCAAGCCCCTGAATCAGAACTGCAATGTACTTCGCCAATAGATCCGGATCACTTGCTGCGGGCATGTCTCCGTCTTCGATACCGCGCCGGATCCGGGCGGCGACCATTGCCTCGCTGGCCTGCCTGTATCCGGCGAGCAGTTTCTGCGCACCGGTGCTGGCGGTACCGCAATTGGTTGCGGCACTGACCAGCAAGCAGCCTTTGGGTCTCTCCTTACAGGAAAACGCCTCGATGGCCTCAAACACATAACGGTGCAGGGCTTTGGCAGCCGTTGCTTCCTCGTCCAGTGCGCGGGGGGCATAGGCCGCAATGTTCTGCGCGTAATGGCTCGCACAACGTTCAAACAACGCCTGTTTGTTGCCAAAGGCCGCGTAGATGCTTGGGGGGTTCACCCCCATGGCCGCACTGAGATCGGCCATGGATGCGGCTTCATATCCGCGCTCCCAAAACAGAAGCATCGCCTGTTCAATCACATGGCCGGTGTCAAAAGCTCTTTGCCGCCCCAAGGTCGCCTCCGAATTACTTATCGATCATTACACAAAATGCTTGACCCGGCAAGCTGCTCATTATTTAACGATCACTACAAAACAATGGAGGCACGGATTAAAGCTGCAATCATAGAATCCTTTGGCGACGCGGATGTGTTCCGGATGGCAGACCTGCCGCGTCCCGAACCCAAACCGGGAGAGGTGCTGCTCCGCATCCATGCGTCCAGCGTGAACCCGGTGGATGCAGGGGTGCGGTCCGGGGCCATCCTGCCTGATGATCCCGCCCTTTTCCCGATGATCCTGGGCTGGGATGCAGCGGGGACAGTCGAGGCGCTTGGCCCGGAAACAGAGGGGTTTGCCCCCGGCGACCGGGTGATGGCAATGTCGCCGCAGCCTGGGTCAATGGTCGGTACCCATGCGGAATTTGCCGCCTTGCCAGCCAGTCAGGTTGTGAAAATTGCCGATGCGGTTCCCTTCACCACTGCCGCCGCAGTGCCGCTGATCGGCAGCACAGCGCTGGCGGCTCTTCAGGCCCTGGCATTGCCGCCGGACGCGCGTGTCCTGATCAACAACCCAAAGGGGGCGGTTGGCGCAATGGCGGCAGCAATCGCCCCTCTGCTGGGGTTCGAACTCGCCGCCCCGGACGCGCGGCAGGTGGACGGCGCCATTGACGTGCGCGGGCGCAAACACGCGCAGCAGGCATTTGCTGCCGTGAAAGATGGCGGCGCCTATGCAACGATTGTCCCGGAGTGGTGGAAGCCAGGCGGGGTTTTCACGGAAGCGCGGGGGATCACCCCGGTGACGGTTCAAAACCCCGCCAATCAGGAGGTTCTGCTGCCATTGGCGGGCTGGCTGGCCGAGGGCGTTCTGATGCCGGAGATCGAGGATATTCTGCCGCTTGATCAGATCGCAGAGGCGCACCGCAGGCTGGAGACCCCCGGGCATACGGGCAAATTCGTTCTGGACCATACCTTCTGATATCAGCTGGAAAGGGAACAGGCGGGCGGGTCTCCGCCTGTTCCGGTACAATAAGCTACTGTAGTCCGGACTGGCTTTGCCCTGCCAGACACTGCTGCGCCTGCGCCGTGATGCAGGCCAGAATATCGCTGGCGGACTGCACTTTATCAATCAGACCAATGCCTTCACCGGCAAAAGCGGTGGCAACATCCGGATCGCCAGCCTCCTGGGCTGCTGACCATTTTGCGGCCTCTGCGCCCGCTTCCAGTTTCAAAGCCTCCTCGGAACCGTGCCATTTCTGAATGAACCGGTTGCGCAAAACGCGGCCATTGTAACGGCCGGGCCAGTCATAACCGCGGACCACATCCACCACCCGGGTGCGGATCGTGTCATCTCCCGTTGCCGCCAGCGCGCGATCCAGAATGCGCGGGTGCACCAGCGCCTCGTGCGAGGCCCAGAACCGCGTGCCGATCACCGCCCCATCCGCCCCCAGCATCAGCGCTGCCGCAAGGCCGCGCCCATCCGTGATACCGCCTGCGGCACAAAGCAGCGCTTTGCTGTTCCGGCGTGCGATCTCGTCAGCGATCTCGGGCACCAAGGCAAAGGTGCCGCGGGCTTCGCCATGGCCGCCAGCGTCCGCACCCTGGGCGACAATAATGTCTGCGCCGCAGTCCAGCGCTTGCCGGGCATCGCGCAGGGTCTGCACCTGGCAGATCAGCGCCACACCCGCGTCCTTGATCGCAGGCGCGAATGGTGCAGGGTCGCCAAAGGACAAGAACAGCGCCGCCGGATCGCGCGCCAGCACCCGGTCCAGCAGCTGCGGCTGTTCCGCAAGTTTCCAGGTGATCAGCCCGCAGCCGACGCGGGCGTCCGCCGCAAGGCCGAACTGCTGGTCGATCCAGGCGGCATCGCCGTAAGCGCCGCCGATCATGCCCAGACCGCCGGCACTGGAGACGGCGCTGGCCAGCGCGCCGCCGGCTGCAAAGGCCATTGGCGCCTGGATCACCGGACAGGTGATCCCCAGCGCCTCTGTCAGCCGCGTCTTCATTGCGCCTGTTTCCGGTACTCCTGCACCGGCAGGCCGCCAACGCCCCAATCTTCCAGCGGGACTTCGTTGATTACCACAAAGGTTGTCGCCGGGTTTTTGCCCAGAACTTCCTGCAGCAGGTCCGTAACTCCGGTGATCAGCTGTGCCTTCTGGTCCGCACTCGGGCCGGTGCCGTCAGGGCCGCCTTCACGGGTGACTTTGATATTCACATAAGGCATCTGTCAGCCCTTTCGCGGTACATATGAGAACACTTTTGCAATGATGCGCCATTCGGCGCCGTGGCGGACAAGGGTAAGCAGGTCATGGAAATCCCGGCCCATCATGGTCATCCGGGCGCTGACGCGGGCCAGCCGGTCGCTGGCAAAGGCTATCTCCAGGATCTCCTCCTCACGCGGGTCCCCGCGTTTGGCTGGTGGCTCGCGCCCGTCGACGCGGGCCATGTAGGTTTCAAGATCCAAGTAAAGCTCATCACCTTCGGTGGCGCAGATGTAGGCCAGCTGCGGATGAAAAACGTCGCGCAGCATGGTGCTGTCGGCATGATGGAGACCCTCGAAATAGACCTCCATCAGTGCGCCGACCACTTTGTGATCGGCTGGTGTCATTGGATCAGCCCTTCTGCGCGCATCGCAGCCTGAGCGGACGGGCGGGCAGCGCTGCGGCTCACGAACGCCGCCAGCCGGGGCCAGCGGGCCAGGTCGATGCCGGTGAAGTTCGCCCAGTTCGAGACCGCGAACAGATAGGCATCCGCGACCGAGAACCGGTCCTCTACCAGCCACTCGCGGCCATCCTCCAGCTGCGTCTCGATGAAATCGAACTTGCCCGCTACAGCGGTGCGCGCATCGTCTTTGCCGCCCTCGGATATGCCGTCGCGGAACAGCGGGTTAAAGGCTTTGTGCAGCTCGGTTCCGATCCAGTTGAGCTGTTCCTGCATCCGGGCACGGGCCAAGGTACCGGCTGCCGGCGCCAAATCCGCTTCCGGGTTGCTGTCCGCAATGTACTGCAGAACCGCCGCCCCTTCGGTCAGAACGCTGCCGTCGTCCAGGCCCAGGGCCGGTACATAACCCTTGGGGTTGATCGCGCGGTAGTCTGCGCCGCTTTCGGTCCGGCCTGCCGCGGTATCGACAGCTTCGATTTCAAATGGACGGCCGGTTTCATGCAGGGCGATATGGCTGGCCAGCGGACAGGCGCCGGGTTTGTAGTAGAGTTTCATGACAGTCTCCTGTGTTTGGTGATGTCCTCTGACTACCCGCTGATATGATTGATTGATAATATTGAGTACTCATGAATATGATCCAAAAAAATAATCATGTAATGGTCCCATGAAACACGATCAGCTCATTGCCCTTGAGGCGATTGTCTCAACCGGCACCTTCCGCGGCGCGGCGGAGCGTCTGAACAAATCGCAGTCCGCCATCAGCCACACAATCCGCCTGCTGGAAGAGGAGCTGGAGCTGGAGCTGTTCAGCCGCGCGGCCTACCGGCCGGCGCTTACCCCGGCAGGTGAAATTTTCTACCGCGAGGCCTCCCGTGTGCTGCGGCAGATGCAAGGCCTGAAAACGACCGCCGCCCGGCTGCGCGCCCGCGAAGAGCCAGAGCTGAACATTGCCGTCAGCGCCACAATGGATCTGGACCCATTGCTGCCGGCGCTTGCCGAAACCGGACAGCGTCACCCGGCCACCCATCTCCGGCTGCGGATGGAAATGATGGGCGGCCCGATCGCCCGGCTGATGGAGGGCAAGGCAGACATCGCGCTTGCTTCGCTGGAAGGGGTGCCGCTGGATGATGTGGAAGCTGTGCCGGTCACGGAGGTGACAATCCGGCCAGTGGCCAGCCCCGGGCTGAACCTGCCCGTCGGCTCCCGTGCATTTTCAGCATCCGAAATGCAAAGCTACGTGCAGGTGGTCGCGGCGGGCACAGGCGGCGCCGCGCATGAACAAAGCCGCGACCTTCTGCCGGGCGGGCTGAAGTGGACCGTTTCCGATCTTGCGGCCAAGAAAAAGGTGATCCTCGCCGGTCTCGGCTGGGGCGGCCTGCCGGACCATATGACCGAGGAGGAGCGGCTGTCCGGTGCTTTACTTCCCCTCAACCTGGAACGATTTCCTGTACGCCAAACGATGATTTTCAAGATGAGACGCAGAGACCGCCCGCCCGGCGTCGTGGCCAGTGAACTTTGGAACAGAATCGGGGCAGCCGAACCGGCCTAGGGCTTGAACATGCCCGGCAGCAGGTCACGCCGCAATCGTCGGCAATTTCGCCTGAGGGCACGCAGAAACGCTCCCGCGGTTGTTGCTTTCCGCCGTGGGCGCGTACTGTTACCTGATGCCAGATGCGTGTAGAAGTTGACCAGATTCACGTTTGAAAAAGGCGGTATGCTTTCCAAAAATGACAATCGGCGCTGGAGCCTAAGAAAATGACAGCTTCGGATCCTTCAAGCCTGGCCACGGTTTCGTCGCAGTTTGCCGGGCATTGGATTATGGCCTTGCGGCACTGTTGCACGGATGCCCAATTGGCCTCCTTTCTGCAGCGCGCGGGGATGCATGCAGTCCAGGGTCGGATTGCCCACCGCATCACTTTGGATCAGATTGTCCGGCTTTACCAAATCGCTGCCATCGAAACCAATGATGAAATGATGGGCCTTTGGAGCCGGCCGATCCGGGCCAGAGCACTGCAGCACCTGCTGACGACGGTCCGCGAAGCCAGCTCTCTTCCCTCAGCCTTGCACCGGTTCTCTACGTTCTGGAACCTGCTGCTGGACGATTACCAGATTGAACTCGCGTCCGGAAACGGCAGCATCAGCCTGCGGCTTGTGCCGCGCGGTGCGCAGCCCTGTCAGCAGTTCGGCCATATGCTGATCCTGAAACTGGCGCATGGGCTGCTGTCCTGGCTTGCAGGATATGAAGTGCCTGTCCAGGCGGTTCAGTTTGCCTTTGAGCGCCCTGGGTTTTCAGACGATTATGCGGTGATATTTCCGGCTCAGATCAGCTTCATGGCACCGTGTTCGGCAATTACGTTTGAGGTCGCGAAACTGGGGCCAACAAAAAGACGCAGCTCTGCGGAGCTGAAGGAGTTTCTAAGCCGGGCCCCCCGCGACTGGATGTTCACAGGGTATAGGGAACATAAGCAGTCTCTGAGAGTCCGGGAGTTCCTTTATCAAACAAGCTGGGAGGGCGGCCACTTGGCAGATGCCGCCCGCGCATTGAACGTCACACCTAGAACCTTGATGCGGCGGCTGGATGCGGAAGACACCTCTTTTCAGGCGATCAAGGACGGGCTGCGCCGGGACATAGCCATTCATGACCTGCAGGCCGGGAGCAAGAGCATCGAAGAAATCTCTCAGGATGTCGGGTTCTCCTCTCCCGCGAATTTCCATCGCGCTTTCCGGCGGTGGACGGGTGTAACACCAAGTTCGTACAGAGCATCGAAAAACTGAACACTGGCCTGTCCCCAAAGAAGATCGCAGAGGTGCTCAATAAGGAAGGCGTGCCGGGCCCGTCCGCCCGCTATTGGGGGATTTCACCATCCATGGCAACCGCCGGAGAGGCACCGGCATTCTGCACAAAGAATTCTATAACGGACGCCAGATCTGGAACCGGCTGTGTTTCGATAAGGTCCCTCAGACAAATCGGCGGATGTCCCGCCTGGACCCGCAAAGCGAAGGGGCCATCACCGAGGTTCCAGAGCTGCGCATCATTGAGCGGCATTTGCAATTACATCCCTGCCGCCAGATCCGGCATTGATTTTCGTTGTACCGCCGCGGTCCAAACCGGCCGGCTGCCAGGCAGAGTGCCGGCATTAAACCGGCACAGTTTCATGCTGCACTCCGCTGCGCCGCAAAATTTCTTCGGTCCCGGATTTCCGCGCCCCGGCCCGAACCCCTTCAGCCCCGGATCACTGCCATGACTGCACTGCCAAGTTCCTGCAGGGCCGCGTTGCGGGTGCCGAAATCCGCATCTGCGTCCGACAGAAAGATGGTGATGATCCACGGCGCCCCTTTATCGGGCGTGACCATTGCAATGATGTTGCGGGTGTGGCTGCCGCTGCCGGACTTGTCGAGGACTTGCCAGTCCGCGGGCGCGTCAGCGCGCAGCAGGTTGCCTGTCACGCCGCCATGGCTCATCCAGTCTGCCAGTTGGTCGCGCGATGCCTGGGACAGCGCATTGCCCAGCAGCAGCTTTTCCAGCGTGGCAGCCATTGCCGCCGGGGTCGTTGTGTCGCGCGGATCGCCGGGGGCGAAAGTGTTCAGTTCGGGCTCACGCCGGTCCAGACGGCTGATCGGATCGCCAATGCTGCGGAAGAATTGCGTAACTGCCTGCGGCCCGCCAAGCCGGTCGATCAGGATATTGGCTGCAGTGTTGTCACTCATGTCGATAGCGGCAAAGCACAGCGCGCCGATCGTCATGTCCTCGCCAACCCGTGTTTTTGCAACCGGCGCGTAGGACTGCAGATCCGCCTCGCGCACCGGCAGCGCGTCGGAAAGAGCCAGTTCCCCCGCATCGCGCTGCGCGAGCACGGCCCCGCAGATTGGCGCCTTCACGGTGCTGTTCATCAGGAAACGTTCATCTTCCCGGTGCGACCAGGACGTCTGCCCGCCAACCTCTTTGATCGACAAACCGACGCGCCCGCCAAGCCTCTGTTCAACGTGCGACACGGTTTCGGCCAGTGCCGCGAGGCGCATGTCAGCTGCGGACATGGTGGCCAGAGACAGGCCAAGAGCGAGCCCTGCCGCAGCGCGCGACAGGACGGAAGCGGTGAACCGCATGGGATGTTCCTTTCGGGATAAGAGCCAAAGACGACATCAGGTGATGTCATGCGTCTGGTATATTTCAGCTTGATCCGGCGCTACAAACGACAAATCTTATCGCCTGCCATTAGCTGAGGTATTGCCATGGATCGCCCCGACCTGCCTTTGAACGCCCTGCGCGTGTTCGAGGTTGCCATGCGCCAGGGCAGTTTCACCAAGGCCGCCGTCGAACTGCGGGTGACCCAGGCCGCGGTCAGCCATCAGGTCGCGCGGCTGGAAGATCTGCTGGGAGTCACCCTGTTCCTGCGCACTTCGCAGGGGCTGGTGCCGACCGACGAGGGGCAACGGCTTTTCCCGGTGCTCGAACACGGGTTCGACGCGATGGCGAGGGTTCTTGGCCGCCTTGGCGGGCAGCGCGACGTGGAGGTTCTGAAGGTCGGGGTGAACACGACCTTTGCGCTCGGCTGGCTGATGCCGCGGGTCGATGCCTTCCGGCAGGCCCATCCGGAGATCGATCTGCGGATTTCGACCAACAACAACCGGGTGGAAATCCTGCGCGAGGGACTGGACATGGCGATCCGTTTCGGCACCGGCGGCTGGACCGGCCATGACGCAATCCCGCTGATAGAGGCACCGTTGGCGCCGCTCTGCGCGCCGCGGCTGGCGGCGCGCCTGCAGCATCCATCGGACCTCGGGCATGTGACGCTTCTGCGCAGCTACCGCAGCGCCGAATGGCCGGGTTGGTTCGAAGTTGCAGGCGCGCCCTGTCCGCCGGTCACGGGCCCGGTCTTTGACAGCTCGGTGGCTCTTGCGGAACTTGCCGCCTCGGGAGCAGGCGCGGCGCTGCTGCCAGTCGCCATGTTCGAGAGATTCATTGCCCAAGGCCGGCTGGCACAACCCTTCTGCGTCACCTTTTCCGCCGGGCGTTACTATCTTGCCTGGCCCTCAGACCGCCCTTCAACACGGGCGATGAACACATTTTCCCGATGGCTCTCCGGGCAGAGCGCGGGAGAAGAAAAGCTGATGCCTCTTGTTGGATCGGGAGACGCATGATCCGTCAGCCTTGGCCGGGGCAATACAACTTTGAAACCGTCGAGGAGGCGCAGAACCAGGCAACGGAATGGCTTTGGACTTACAACAACGAGCGACCCAAAATGGGCATCGGCGACATGACACCCGCAATGAAACTGAAAATAGCCGCATGAATTCTACGGCTGAGTTCCACTAAAAATGGGGGACTACCCGATCGCCGGCCTTGCGCTGTTGGTAGGCTCGTCCTGGCGAAGTCTGGAACCTGGACGAAGTTGCCGTGAAAATCGCGGGCAGGTCATTCTGGTTGTGGCATGCCGTCGATCAGGAAGGCGCCGTATTGGAAGAAATCCCCCAATCCAGGCGGAATATGCGGGCGGCTGATCTGAGCCCCGGCGCAACTGTCTTGAGCCAGACCCGACTTACAGGCTCAAATAATCTGAGCCGGATACGCCGATGATCTCGGCCCGGCGATGGATGATCTCAAGATACCGTAATGGGCTGCTCAAGCCGCACGTTTGGTTACAAGCTCCTCGTGAAGGGAAGTGGATTGCCCAACTCTTGCGCACTGGTTGGTTTCGGCCAGTGCATTGCAAATCAATCTCGGCGCAGGAGATCCGAGCTTTGCTTTCAGGACGTAAGCTGCTGCTGAATAAGCTGATTGAAATCGAGCATGGCTTAAGAGGTATTCTGCGCGGCTTTGGTTTGAAAATGGGCAAAGTCAGCAGGGGGCGTTTTCTAGAGCGGGTGAATGAGCTTGTTGCAGGCAACCCTATGCTTGAGGAGATCTCGCAGGCGATGTTACAAGCTCGCTCGGCGCTCCAGACGGAGGTTTCGGATCTTGATCGCCGCGCTCGAAGCCTGGCCCGCGCTGACGGCCCTTGCCGATTGATGATGACAGCCCCCGGTGTCGGAGCGCTGACGGCCCTCACCTTCAGAGCGGCGGTGGATGATCCTGCCCGGTTCCGGTCATCAAAGCGCGTCGGGGCGCACTTTGGACTGACACCGCGAAAACACCAATCCGGTGAGACCGACATAACCGGTTCGATCACTCGGGCGGGCGACGCCGGAGTCCGTGCCATGCTCTTTGAGGCGGCGCAGGTCTTGCTGACCCGTGTGCAGGCGCCGTCGGATTTGAAAAGCTGGGGGCTGGCAGTAGCTCGGCGGCGCGGTTTAAAACGCGCCATTGTCGCCGTTGCACGTAAGCTTGGAACAGTGTTGCATCGAATGTGGTCGGATGGTGCCGAGTTCCGCTCTACGGTCGCCGCGCCTGCGGCAACCACATGATTGTACAACGAAAGAAAAACCAGATCCGGTTGAGCTGAACAGCCAGCTCACCGACGTCCCCCACCGGGACGCGGATCCCGAAGACGCCGTGTAGCGGCTCGTGGCTCGCAAAAGTGAAGCCCGCTCTCAAGATTGGCGCTCGGGGTCTTTCTAACAGGTATCATGTGGCGGCCCACGTCGACCACGAACGGAAGCATGAAACCGGTGGATGGACGAAATTGGGAGCTTGACTAAACTCAGGCCATTACGGAAGCCGCTACAGCTAGGGTGAGATCGAGGCCGCTGACGTGGGGCTTGCCCTGGTGTGCGGCGCGGCTATACTTTGAAGCCGCGCCGAGGTGCCTATACTTTCAACGGGCGCACGGCACCCTTCAGCGAAAAATGCTCCGGAAACATGGCCGCCAGGAAGCGGAAGATGATCCGCGATGCCTCTTCGCGGTCGAAGCGGTCAGGGTGCAGCAGGAAGTCGGTCCACATGCCCTCAAGCAGTGCCAGTGTGCCATGGGTTGCATCCCGGGCCGCACCGGTGGCATCCGGTGTTCCGGCCTCGCGCACGATCCGGGAAAAGGCGTTGTGGATCATGCCGCGCAGCCGTCCGTCGCGGGTATCGGAATACTCGGCAACGGCCTTGCGGTTCCTGGCCTCGCCGCGGAAGGCGTACCAGATGCTGACATTGCGCCGGTTCAGCACCCGCGCGCTGAGGTCGCCGCGCACGATCATCTCGACCCGTTCCTGCGGGCTGTCTCCTGCGGTCTGCAACAACGCTTCCAGCCCGTCGTAATATTCCTCTGACGAATGATGCGCCGCCGCCTGAACCAGGTTGTCCTTGCCGCCGAAATGCAGGTGGATCATGCCGCGTGACAGGCCGGCGCGCTGGATGATCTCGCTGACGGATGTTTCCGAAATACCTTTCTCCGCCACCGAATCCAGCACCGCCCCGATCAGGGCCTGGCGGTTCTGCTCGCGGTTCTGTTCCCGTTTTCCCGGCATATGACTCTGTTGGTTATTGACGGCATTCACAATTCGGCACCCTGCAGCAGGCAGCGCCATGCCAGCATTGGTCGCATATCACCCGCAGAATATCCAGTCAAAATGGACGCTTGTCCATTTCCTTAAGAAACCTGTTGACAGATGCATGCCCTGACCGCCACTCTTTTATGGACGATTGTCCATTTTTCGATGCGGCACCCGCGTAAACAAAAACGGTAAGCGATACCCAGCAATGGCCGGAATTCTAAAAACCGAAGCAGGCAAAGGTCTGGCGCTCAGCGCCCCTGCGTCGCTTTATGTGGGGCTGCTGGTAGCTGCGCCGCTGGGCATTCTGGTGGCCTACAGCTTCTGGACCCAGTCCTATGTCGACATCGACAAGACGCTGACCTGGGCCAATTACGCCGAGGCCGCCACCGATCCGCTGGTGCGGCATCTAATGCTGCGCTCGATCCTGATTGCCGGGGCGGTGACCATAGCGACGGTGGCGCTGGCCTATCCGATTGCCTATTTCATCGCCTACCGCACCCGCAAGAAAACCCTCTGGCTCTTGCTGATCACCATCCCGTTCTGGTCAAGCTACCTGCTGCGGGTGTTCAGCTGGAAGCTGATCCTCGGGTTCAACGGGGTGATGAATTCCGCTCTGCTCTCAATGGGGCTGATCAACGAACCGCTGACCTTTCTTCTCTACAATGAATTCGCGGTGGTGCTGACACTGGCCCATGCCTGGGCGCCGTTTGCGATCCTGCCGATCTATGTCTCGCTGCAGAAGATCGACCGGGCATTGCTGGAGGCCGCCACCGATCTCGGGTGCTCCAAGCTGGAACGGTTCTTCCGGGTCACCCTGCCGCTGTCGGTGCCCGGCATCATCGCCGCCAGCCTGATCATCTTTATCCCCACCGTCGGCGACTACGTCACCCCGTCGCTGGTCGGCGGCTCGCAGGGCAAGATGGTGGCGAACCTCATCCAGGTGCAGTTCGGCCCGGCCAACAACTGGCCGTTGGGCGCGACGCTGTCGCTGGTGGCGATGGCCTCGGTCGGCTTTGTCGCCATCCTGTTCGTTATCCTGGCCACCGCCCTGGGGAGGAGAATCCGTTGAGCAAGTCACTCCGTTTCCCCTGGCTTCTGGCCTATGCGGTGGCCTATCTGATCTTCCTCTACCTGCCGGTGCTGCTGCTGCCGCTGTTCTCCTTCAACGACGGCACCATCGTCGCCTTCCCGATGAAAGGGTTCACCCTGAAATGGTATGCCCAGCTGGGCGCGCAGGACACGCTCTTGCAGGCGATGGCGAACTCGCTGATCGTCGGCGTGGTCACCGCAGTGGTGGCTACCTCGCTGGGGCTGTTTGCGGCCCGCGCCTATGTGCGCTACCGCTTCACGGGGCGCGAGGTGTCCGAAGGGCTGGTGATGCTGCCGCTGGTTATCCCCGGCATTATCGTGGCGTCGTCGATGCTGGTGCTGTTCATCTCGCTGGGGCTGCGGCCGTCGCTGACCACGGTGATCCTCGGCCATGTCTTTGTCGCGCTGCCGTTTGCCGTATCAATCATGAAATCCGCCTTTGACGACTTTGATCAATCGCTGGAGGAAGCCGCTTTTGATCTGGGCGAAAGCGTCATCGGCACCTTCCGCCGGGTGACCCTGCCGATCGTGGCGCCGGGGATTGTCGCCAGCCTGCTGGTCACGTTCACCGTGTCGTTCGACGAGTTTGTGCTGGCCTTCTTTCTGTCCGGCAACCAGCCCACCCTGCCTGTCTATATTTGGAGCCAGATCCGCTTTCCGGCAAAGCTGCCGAACACGCTGGCGCTTGGCTCGCTTTTGCTGCTGGCCTCGGTGCTGTTGCTGCTGACAGCCGAATACTTCCGCCGCCGCTCCACCAAATCCGCCTGAAGGAAACGAAGCAGATGACCAGTCAGAACATCATCGAAATCTCCGGGGTGGAAAAGCGCTTTGGCACCTTTGTGGCGGTGCGCGATCTGAACCTCGAACTGAAGGAGGGCGAGTTTTTCTCGCTCCTTGGCCCCTCGGGCTGCGGCAAGACAACGGCGCTGCGGATGATTGCGGGGTTTCAAGACCATGACGAAGGCACCATCCGCATCGGCGGCCAGGACATGGCCCATATTCCTGCCAACAAGCGCCCGGCAAACATGGTGTTCCAGTCCTACGCGATCTTTCCGCATCTGAACGTCGGCGACAACGTGGCGTTTGGCCTGCGCAAGCTGCGTCTTGGCAAGACCGAGATGCAGGACCGCGTCGCCGAAGCGCTGGAGATGGTGGAATTGGGCGGTCTGCAGGCGCGCAAGGCCGATGAGCTGTCGGGCGGCCAGCGCCAGCGGGTCGCCCTGGCCCGTGCGCTGGTGATGCGGCCCAAGGTGCTGCTGCTGGATGAGCCGCTGTCGGCGCTGGACAAGAACCTGCGCGAGGCGATGCAGTTTGAGATGCGCCGCCTGCAGCAAAAGCTTGGCATCACCTTTGTCATGGTCACCCACGACCAGTACGAGGCGATGACAATGTCCGACCGCATCGGCGTGATGTTCCAGGGCCAGCTCAAACAGGTCGACAAGCCGGAGGTGCTCTACGCCCGTCCCTGCAGCCAGGAAGTCGCGGCGTTCATCGGCGGTATGAACTTCCTTGACGCGGCGGTGACGGGTGAGGCGGACGGCAAGCTGCACGCCCAGGTGCAGGGCTTCGGGCCGCTTGCCATTGATATGAACCCCAATGTGGCCCGGCGCGGCCCGCAGCTGCTGACGGGCATCCGCCCCGAACAGCTGGAGATTTCTGCCCAAAAGCCCGATGGCTATGACGGCTATCTGCAGGGCACTGTCACCAACGCCGCGTTTTATGGCGAGAACGTCCACTACCACGTCACCGCTGACGGGTTGCAGCAGCCCATTGCGGTGTCGGTGCCGAACTATTTTCACACGGTTGATCACCAGCAGGGCGATCCGGTCTGGCTGGGGGTGCAGAACGCCTCGGTCATTGATCTCGGCGCCCGCGAGGCATGAGAAAAAAGGGAGGAAGAAATATGAAACATTTCAACACGGTGCTGGCCGCTGCCACGGCTTTGACCGCCTCAGCCGGCATTGCGTCCGCCGATGCCGCCAGCCTGTCGGTCTTTGACTGGTCAGGCTATGAGGACCAGGGATTTTATGGCGATTATGTCGCCAAATACGGCGGCGCCCCCAGCTATACCTACTTCGGCAGCGTCGAGGAGGCCTTTACCAAGCTGCAATCAGGCTTTGCCGCTGATCTTGCCCATCCCTGCACCGACGGCTTGCGCAAATGGGTCGCAGCGGGGCTGCTGAAACCCATTGACACTTCCAAGATCAGCAACTGGGAGAATTTGCTGCCGCAGATCAAAGATGTGGACGGCGTCACCATCGACGGCAACACCTACATGGTGCCGTTTGAATGGGGCAACACCGGGCTGATCTACCGCACCGACCAGATCAATGCTGCGGACGTCTCGCTGCAATTGCTGGGTGATCCGGCTCATCAGGGCAAGATCGCCATTCCCGATGCGGCCTCCTCGGCCTATGCAATGGCAGCTTTGGCCACCGGGGCCTCCAGCTATACCGATATGTCGGATGAAGAGTTCCAGAAAGCCTCGGACTTCCTGCGCGTGATCCACCCGAATGTCCGCTTCTACTGGTCCGACGCGGGCCAGCTGGATCAGGCCCTTGCCTCAGGCGAGGTTACCATGGGCTGGGGCTGGAACCAGTCGGAGCTGAATCTGATCTGGAACGAAACCCCCGCAAAGATGATGCGCGACGTGGACAAGGGCATCGCCACCTGGGTCTGCGGCTATGTGCATCTGAATTCCTCGACCCAAAGCGACGAACAGGTCTATGACATGCTGAATGCCCTAAGTGCCGAGGCCAGCGGCAAATACATCATTGAAAACTGGGGCTACGCCCATGCCAATGCAGATGCCTTTGCCTCAGCCGATCAGGATCTGATCAAGACCTACGGCTTTGCCGATGTGGACAGTTTCTTTGAGGACAGCCTGTTCTTTGACGCTGTAAAGCCCGAGCTTGAGGGCCGCATGCTGAAGGAATTCGAACGCATCAAAGCCGGGTTCTGATCCAGCCGGCGGCGGGCACTGAAACCCGCCGCACCGCCAAGACCAAACAACCAAGACACAAAGGATGTGCCAGCATGCAAGGCGCAAATGGGTATTCCATTCTGTTCGAGCCGGTGAAGATCGGCCCCGTCACCGCACGGAACCGCTTTTACCAGGTGCCCCATTGCAACGGGATGGGCCATGTGCGCCCCCAGGCAGAGGCCGCGATGCGCACGATGAAGGCCGAAGGCGGCTGGGCCGTCGTTTCCACCCAGGAGACGGAAATTCATCCGACCTCGGACCTTGGGCCTTATGCGGAAAACCGGCTTTGGGATGAGCATGACATCCCCGCCCTCCGGCTGATGACGGAAGGTGTGCATGACAAAGGTGCGCTTGCCGCGATCCAGCTCGCCCATAACGGCCATCATGCCACCAACCATTTGACCCGCGCGCCGGTGCTTGGCCCATCGGACATGCCGATCGACACACCATTCCCGAAGCAGGCTCGTGCGATGGACAAATCCGACATCCGCGACCTGCGCCGCTGGCACCGGGCCGCCGCGCGGCGGGCCAAAGAGGCGGGTTTCGATATTGTCTATGTCTACGCCGGCCACCAGATGACCCTGCCGCAGCATTTTCTGCTGCCGCAGCACAACAACCGCAGCGATGAATACGGCGGCAGCCTGGAAAACCGGCTGCGCCTTACCCGCGAACTGCTGGAGGAAACCCGCGAGGAGCTTGACGGCCATTGCGCGGTGGCCTTCCGCTTTGCCGTGGATCAGATGGCCGGGCCGGACGGGATGCAGGCGCAGGAGGAAGGCCGCGCCGTGGTGGAATTGCTGGCTGATCTGCCCGATCTTTGGGATGTGAATGTCTCAGACTGGAGCAATGACAGCCAGACCACCCGGTTCCAGCCGCAGGACGGGTTTCAGGTTCCTTACATCGAATTCGTCAAACAGGTGACTTCCAAACCCGTCGTCGGTGTCGGCCGTTTCACCTCGCCGGATCTGATGGCCTCGCTGGTCAAAAAGGGGGTGCTTGATCTCATTGGTGCGGCCCGGCCCTCGATCGCAGATCCGTTCCTGCCGAAGAAAATTGAAGAAGGCAGGATTGAGGAAATCCGCGAATGCATCGGCTGCAATATCTGCGTCTCTGCTGATATGCTCGGGGTGCCGATCCGCTGCACCCAGAACCCGACCATGGGCGAGGAATGGCGGCGGGGATGGCACCCTGAGGTGATCGCATCAAAGGGCCATGAGCAGCACGCGCTGGTGGTCGGTTCCGGACCCGCCGGGCTGGAATGCGCGATGCAGCTGGCCAAACGCGGCTATGACGTGACCCTTGCCGAAGCCGGGAAGGAGTTTGGCGGGCGGGCGCTGCGCGAAAGCCGCCTCAAAGGGCTGGCAGCTTGGAAACGGGTCGCGGACAACCGTCTGTGGCAGCTGCAGCAGCGGGCCAATGTCCAGATGTTCACAGACAGCCCGATGACCGCCGAAGAGGTGGCGGATCTCGGCATTCCCAATGTCTTCCTCGCAACCGGCAGCCAGTGGCACCGTGACGGGCGCGGGCGGTCTTCACTGGCCCCGCTGCCGGTGCAGGATATGCCCTGTTTCACACCGGATGACATCATGTCTGGTGAACTGCCGCCGGACAGCGGGCCGGTGCTGCTCTATGATGACGACCAGGGGTATCTGGGCGGGGTGCTGGCCGACCACCTGGCTGCCGCGGGCCGCAAGGTGATCCTGGCCACGCCCGGCGCTGTGGCTTCGGCTTTTACCGACCTGACACTGGAGCAGGCCCGGGTGCAAACCAGCCTGTTGCAGGCAGGCGTGGAGATCGTGCCGCTGCATCTGCTCCACTCGGCGGATGCCACCGGCGCGGCACTTGCCTGTGCCTACACCGGCCGCATCCGGCAAATCAGCTGCGCCAGCCTTCTGATGGTGACGTCACGCCAGCGCGATACGGCGCTTTTCGATGCCCTGCGCGCTGACTACGGGGACCGGTTCACCACGCTGGAAATGATCGGCGACGCCGCGTCGCCCGGCCTGATTGCCGATGCGGTCTTTGCCGGCCATTTGGCGGCACGCAACTTTGAACGCGACCCGGCGGCAGCCGATGCTGAATGGTTCCGCCGCGAACTTATCTCACTCAACGATATGGGAGGCGCATAATGCCCAAAGATGACCTGCAAGTGATGCGTGACCTGATTGAAACCCATCAGCCCGGATTTGCGCTTGAGCGGCATTTCTATACCTCTCAGGCGGTTTATGACCACGACATCAAGATGTTCTGGAACCGCAACTGGATCTGGGCCGGCCATGTCAGCCAGATCGCAGAGCCGGGCGACTATTTCCTGTTCGACTACGGCCCGGAATCCATCATCGTGGTGCGCGACCGCAGCGGCGATGTCCGCGCCCATCTGAATGTCTGCCGCCATCGCGGATCCCGCGTGTGCCTGGAGAAACAGGGCTCAGCCCGGGTTTTCTCCTGCCCTTATCACGCCTGGACTTTCGGACTGGACGGAAAACTGCGTGGCGGCCGTGCCATGGGGCCGGATTTCGACCCCGGCGAATACGGGCTGTTCCCGGTGCAGGTGCAGATCTTCCAGGGGCTGATCTTTGTCTGCGCCGACGAAAACCCGCCGGTACTGCAGGACAGCCTGGACAAGCTGGCACCGCTGTCCGCCCCGATGCAGCTGGAAAACCTGACGCTTGCGCACGAGGCCTCTTATCCGGTGCCCGCCAACTGGAAGCTGGCGCTGGAGAACTATCTGGAGTGCTACCATTGCGCGCCCTCGCATCAGGAATATTCGCGCAGCCATTCGCTGAAAGACCCGGCGGATGTTGAAAAACATGGCGAAGCCCTGCGCGAACGCTCTGCCGCCATCGGCCTGCCGACCGAAGAACTGGACCTCACCGGTCCCAATGCCCTGGCCTCGGGCGCGGATGTCTACTGGCGCCGCTACCCGCTGTTTCCCGGCTATCAGACCGGCAGCAGGGACGGCGCACCGCTGGCGCCTCCGCTAGGCGAGCTCAGCGGCCATGACGGCGGTGCCACCGACCTTGCGGTCGGCACGCTCAACTATTTCCTGATCTACGCCGACCACTTTGTCGGCTACCGCTTTGTGCCGCGCTCCCTGCAGGAGACCGATATACAGATCGCCTGGTATGTGCGCGGCGGTGCGGAAGAGGGTCGCGACTACGACAAGGAAGCGCTTACCTGGCTCTGGCATGTGACCTCGCTCGATGACGAGAAGATTATCCGCCACAATCAGGAAGGAGTGAATTCGCACCGTTTCGTTCCCGGCCCGCTGTCGGAAATGGAATGGAGTCTGCCCGGCTTCTACCGCAGCTATTTCGGCATGATCTGAACGCCTTACACCCTAGCAACTGTGTCCAGGTTTTCAGTCCCGGCACCTGGTGGAGCGGATTTGGGATGAAACGATCTGGCTCTGAAATCCAGATCTTGCAGATGTATTCGCAGGGTGTGAGGCCGCTAAGCGTCTTGAGCCTGCGAGCAAAGTTGTATGCGTCCATGAAGCCGGCGAGGTGCGTGCGCAGCTGATCATGGCTGTCGTAATGGAATCGTTGTACCGTCGCGTCCTTAATCGTTCGGTTCATCCGCCCGACCTGGCCGCCGCTCGGGCAAACAGTCCCCCGGACTGTTTGCCTTTCCTCGCAGCTCCATGGCTGAAACGCATAGAGGCAATCATCCAGCGGCAGTGGCGTGTGCCGCCGGAATGCGACGATCATTGCCTCCTCCGCTTCGAAGAGAACGGCCGAACACGGCTCCTTCGGCCCGGTCTTCAAATCCTCCACCGTCGCAGGCTTGCGCCACTTCGCGACGGTCTTGGGATTGATGCCCAGCTCCTTGCTCAGCTGCGCGGGCGGAGCCTGCGATCGCTGTATTGCTGCTCTGACGGCGTGCGTGCCCTATCGGCAGATTGCTGCGCAACCGCCTGCCGGCTGACAGCGCGTGGCGCTCCCATGACGAACTTGTCCCATAGTGTTTCCTTCCAGGCCCGAGAAAGGATCACACCATCAAAACCTGGGATCAAACACCTAGACCGCGAGATCGCGGTAATTGTTTAAGATCGCGGTTACTGCCGCCTTGGTTTTCGAAGGCAACACCGGTTGTTCCAGCTCGGCCAGCATGATCCTGAGGTCATCGCCGATACGCTCCAGCAGATCCTGATCCGGCGCGCCTGCGTTGCTGAGCGGTATGTTTGGCCCGAAATAGCGGGAGTTCCAGACCTGGGTCCGGCAATTGTCGACCGTGTGCTGCCGCGCAAGAAAGTTCCCCGACGGGCCGACTTCCCGGATCAGATCGGCAGCCATCTGATCGGCGGAAACTTCCAGGCCTTGCCACATCTTACGCAGCAGCCCCGCCAGATCGTCGCAGAGTAAAAGCGCATGCAGCGAATATGTCAAACCCTGATCAAGGGATCCCATATAGTCGATTGTGGCGGGACGGTTGTAGAACATCTGCGTCATGTTCGAGGAGATTTCCCAGACTGCATCCTGATTAAAGCGGCGGGCAACCGAGCAGCCGCCGATGCCAGTCAGCGACGGGAACCCCAGCGACCGGCGGATCTGGCACATCGCCATATCAGCCACTGAAGTCTGGGAAAAGCTGCCGATGGCACCGGTGGCCGGCTCCATGAAATTCACATCCGAACAGCCGACGCAGAAACTGCCCTCGGCGGCCAGCTGGCCCAGCACCGCAGCAGCGAAGTCTGTCATCAGCGCATGGGTGATGCAGCCAGCCAGGGTAATTGGGGATGAAGCGCCGCCGATCGGCAGGGTACCAACCCCAACCGGGACGCCTGCCCGGGCAGCGGTGATGATCTGGTCCGAGTGGATCCGTGCGAGATTGACCGGCAGCGGCGTGACCAGGTGCAGGAAGTAGGGCTTTTTCCTCAGCGCGTCCTGCGATCCGCGCAGCGCGGCCGCCATTTCAGTGACAGCGACAAGCGACGACGGGTGCTCGCAAAGGTATTCCAGCGGCTTGGTAGTGTTTTCCATCAGGCAGACAAATTCGTCGATCTCGCCGAACTGGTTCGACTGTTCGACATTCTTCACCGCAATGCAGACACCGTCGACATGCGGCAGCTTGTCGGCAATCAAGGTGATCAGCGCCAGGTCCTCCCGCGTCGAAGGGCGCGGCTCACCGGAGACCGCGTCATAGACCGCGATGCAAGTCATGCCGGGCATGAACCATGTGTGCTCGCAATCAATCGAGATGGGGTTTTCACCGTTGCGGTCCCAGAGCGTGGTCTTGCGGGCGGCTGTTGCCAGCGCCCTGCGGGTCACGGTTTCCGGGATCTTGACGATACCGCCGTCTGAAAGGACACAGCCAGCCTGCCGCAACAAACCATCCGCTTCGCCGCCCGGCTCGATGACCACGCCGGAGGTTGCAAGCAGCTCAACCGTGGTGTCCACGATCTTGTCCACCTGCCCCTGCGTCAGCGGCGCATAGGCCGGAGTGGCCCGGGAATGCGGGCCCTTGCTGGCAGGCGCTTCGATTGAGACGGTTTTTCTGCGGCTTCTCGCACGGCGCATTTGTTCTACCCCTTTCTTTGAGTGATCGCTCAAACTTGGTGTTCGAAATCCGGTTTGTCCAGACATCAATGCCTCCTCCGGCAAATTATTTATTTGAGCGCTTAAATAAATAATGCTAATGATTCCAACCAGAGGGAAGGAGACCCGCATGAAGGACGACGCGCTAATTCAGTCTGATCCCAGGGCCGGACGTACCGGATTACCCGCCTGGAGTTATACCAATCCGGAGCTTCTGGAAGAAGAAAAGGAGCTGCTGTTCCGCCGCCACTGGCAGCTTGTTTGCCATGTGAATGACGTGCCGGAGCCCGGCGATTTCATGGCCGCGGATTTCACCGGTGAGCGTGCCCTGGTGGTGCGGGGGAAAGACGGCGCAGTGCGCGCCTTTCACAATCTTTGCCGCCATCGGGGCAGCCGTGTCGTGGCTGAAGACAAGGGTCATTGCAAAAACGCCATCATCTGTCCGTTCCACGGCTGGGCTTTCAATCTGGATGGCACCCTGCGCGGTGCGGCACGGCCCGAAACCCTGCCGGATCTGGATCCGCAGGAATGGGGGCTGAAACCGGTTGAGATGGACATCTGGCACGGGTTTGTCTTTGTGCGCTTCAAGCCGGGACCGCAGCCCGCGGTGTCCGAAGTGATGGCGCAGTTCGAGGCGGAGCTGGCGCCTTACGGCCTGGCAGACCTTCTGCCGGACGGGAACGGGATCAGCGCCACTGAAATTGCCGCAAACTGGAAATGCGTCCGCGATGTGGACAACGAAGGCTATCATGTGCCGCTGGCGCACCCGGGCCTGCATGATCTTTTTGGCAGCAACTATGACGATCAGCCTTTCAGTAACGGCGCTGCACGGTCATTCGGCGCTTTCCGTCCCGGTAACGGGCGGCTGTGGAGCGTGCGCAACTACAAAAAGCTGCTGCCCAAAGCCGATGGGCTGGACGAGGAACATCAGGCAGCCTGGCTCTATCTTGGGGTCTTTCCCAACCTGGTGTTCGGCATCTACCCGGACTCGGTGATCTTCTACCACGAGTTTCCGGTGGAAAACGGCCGCACCATCCAGCGCGCCGCCTGTTACAAGCGACCGTCCGAAGACCGGCAGCTGCGCGCCGCGCGCTATCTCAGCGGGCGGATCGACCGGATCACCTCGAAAGAGGATGAGCAGCTTATAGAATGGTGCTGGGAGGCGGCCTTTTCCAGCGGCTATGATGGCGTCATCCTGTCGGATCTGGAGCATGGCGTGCGCAGTTACCACGACGAGCTGCGCAAGCTGTTCCCGGTTCTGCAGCATGATGAACCCGGACCAGGGCAATTGAAGGCCTGCAACGCAGAACTGCTTGCGCAGCTTGACAAGGCTTGAAGGCGGGCGCCGCCCGTGCGGGGGCGGCGCCCTTAAAACCACCCAGGAGGAGCCAGGAATGTTAACTGGAGAGAGGCGCCAGGGCCTCGCATTAATCAGCCCGACATTGCTCTATTCGCTGCTGATGCTGGCCGCGCCTTTGGTGATGGTGCTGACGTTCAGTTTCTGGACCCAGAACTATCTGGATCTCGACACCACGCTCACGCTGGACAACTACCGCGAGGCCTGGAGCAAGCCGATCTACCGCGCCTTGCTGCTGCGTTCATTGAAAATCTCGCTCATTGTCACGGCAGTGACCGTGGGGCTGGCGTTTCCGATCGCCTATTTTCTGTCCTTTCACGTCAAACAGCGCAAGGCATTGTGGCTGTTCCTGATCACCGTGCCGTTCTGGACCAGCTACCTGCTGCGGGTATTTCTGTGGAAGGTCATCCTCGGCTATAACGGCGTGCTTAACACGGCCTTCACGGGGCTGGGCATTATTGACGAGCCGCTGACCTTCCTGCTGTATAATGCCAATGCTGTGGTGCTGACCCTGGCGCATGCCTGGGCACCCTTTGCGATCCTGCCGATTTTTGTGGCACTTGAGAAAATCGACCGCTCACTGCTGGAGGCCGCTGAGGATCTGGGCGACGGGCCGGTGCGGCGGTTCTTCCGCATCACCCTGCCGCTGGCGATGCCCGGCGTGGTTGCCTCCACCCTGATTGTGCTGATCCCCACCATCGGCGATTTCATCACTCCGAAACTGGTTGGCGGCACTGACGGGCTGATGATCGCCAACATGATCCAGATACAATTCGGCAAGGCAAACAACGCGCCGTTAGGGGCTGCGCTGGCGATCACTTCGATGCTGATCGTAGCCGGCATAAGCGCGGTTATCTTCCTTGCTGGCAAACGTTTTGGAGGCAAGGTGCAATGAAACCCGCCCTGAAATTCCTCTCTGCCAGATGGCTGGCCGTTTATGCGGTTGCCTATATGGCTTTCCTCTACGCGCCGGTGATCCTGCTGCCGATGTTTGCCTTCAACGATGCCACGATCATCTCCTTTCCGCTGACCGGCTTTACGACACAGTGGTTCGACGTGCTGTGGCAAACCGAATCCCTGCATGGCGCGGTGCGGAATTCGCTGTTGGTCGGTCTCTCATCGGCGGTGCTGAGCACCATCCTTGGCGCCTGCGCGGCGCGGGCTGCGGCGCGCTACCGGTTTCCCGCAAAACGTGGCATCATGAGCTTTATCATGCTGCCGCTGGTGCTGCCCGAAATCATCGTGGCGGTGTCCCTGCTGGTGCTGCTGATGCAGCTGGGCATGCCGCTGTCGCTGGCAACCGTGGTGCTGGGGCATGTGCTGATCTGCACGCCCTTCTCCATCGCCATCCTGAACTCCGCCTTTCAGGGGCTGGACCAAAGCCTTGAGGAAGCGTCCTTTGATCTGGGCGAAAGCCGCTGGGGCACCTTCCGCCGCGTGGTCCTGCCTCTGGTCATGCCAGGTGTGGTGTCCAGCCTGCTGATCACCTTCACCATTTCGCTGGATGAGTTCATCATCGCCTTTTTCCTGACCGGCACCGAAGTTACCCTGCCCGTCTATATCTGGAGCCAGCTGCGCTTCCCTGCCAAACTGCCATCAGTGATGGCGCTGGGGACCATCCTGCTGGCTTTGTCCGTCCTGCTCCTGATCCTGGCCGAGTGGTTCCGCCGCCGCGCCGCGCGGAAACAGGGTCTCGAAGCTTCAGCCACCGGAGGATTTGCCTGACATGGCCATCCCATCTCCCAATCCCATCATCGACCTTGCGGGCGTCACCAAGTCCTTCGGAAGCTTTCAGGCTTTGAAAGGCATCGATGCAACCGTCTATGAGGGCGAATTCTTTTCACTGCTGGGCCCATCGGGCTGCGGCAAGACAACCCTGCTGCGGATGATCGCCGGGTTTGAGACGCCAACGGATGGCACCATCGTGATTGCAGGCCAGGACATGGCAGGCGTGCCCGCCAACCGCCGCCCCACCAACATGGTTTTTCAATCTTATGCTATCTTCCCGCATCTCAGCGTCGCCGAGAACGTCGGTTACGGGTTAAAGACACGCAAACTGCCCAAGGCCGAGATTGCCCGCGAGGTAGAGCAGGCGCTGCAAATGGTGGATCTGGGCGGCCTTGGGACCCGCGCCGCGCATGAACTGTCCGGCGGCCAGCGCCAGCGGGTTGCGCTGGCCCGGGCGCTGGTGATGAAGCCGAAGGTGGTGCTGCTGGATGAGCCGCTGTCGGCGCTCGACAAGAAGCTGCGCGACCAGATGCAGGTGGAGCTGCGGCAGCTTCAGCAGAAGCTTGGCATCACCTTCATCCTGGTGACCCACGACCAGGAGGAGGCGCTGACCATGTCAGACCGGATCGCGGTGATGTTCGACGGCCGGATCGCGCAGCTCGCCACCCCCGAGGAACTGTACCGCCGTCCGGTGGACAGGCGTATCGCCTCTTTCATCGGGGTGATGAACTTCCTCGGCGCCAAGGCCACCGGGCGTATGAACGGCCATCTGGCGCTCGACATTCCGGCACTTGGCAGCATCGAGCTGCCGTCGGCACAGATCCCCGACGGGCTGGACCTTCGGACCCTGGATTCGATTGGCATCCGCCCGGAAATGCTGACCATCCTGTTTGACGGAAGCGAACCGGCCGAGCAGGTGGCCAGAGGACAGGTGACCGGCACCGCCTATTACGGCGACATGACCTATTACAGCGTGCGCCTGCCCGGCCACGGCGAGGACGTGACCATCTCGATGCGCAACACGGCAGGCCGGTCCATCGTGCCGCCCGGCAGCGAAGTTCCGGTGGGTTGGGGCGCAGACTCCATTGTGCTGTTCCAATAAGGCTGGGAGGCATTGACCTCTGCTCTTTTGCAAATGCTCTGAACAACAAGAAAACGCCCCGCCATTTGGCGGGGCGTTTCGTCATCCGGAAGGCCTGACTGTTTCAGAAACCGGCTTTGATCAGTTCGAATTCGGCAATCATCTTCTCGCGCAGCGCCGAAGGCACCGGGGCCTGCCAAAGGGTTTTGGCGCGCAGCGCGTTGCTGCTTTCAAGCCCGGCCGCCGCCAGGTCTTCGGTGTTCATATCCGCCATCGCCTTGGCGTTGCCGTGGCCATAACCCCAGGCGGATACCAGGTGGTTTGCAGTCTGCGGCTCCAGCCAGGCGTTGATGAAGTCATAGAACTTGTCCTCGGACCCCGGTGCATTGGTGAGCTTTGCATAGCCGCACACCCAGCTGGATGCGCCCTCTGCCGTGTCGCGCTTGATTCCGATCGGATGGCCTTCGTAGGTCATCGTCGAATAGGTCTCGTTCCAGGCCCAGGCCAGATAAACCTCGCCGCTTTGCATCAACTGCGCCAGCGAGGCCCCATCGGACCAATAAGTGCGCACGTTCTGGTGCACGGTGCGCAGGAAGTCAGACGCCGCACGGAATTGGGCGTCTGTGGCATTTGTCCAATCATTGACACCGGTGGCCAGGAACCCCAGCGCATAGGCGTCGTCCACATTGTCCCCGATCGAGATGCGCCCCTGGTGTTTGGGGTCCGCAAAGGCCTGCAGGGACGCAACGTCTGCGTCGTTCAGATGTTCCGTGTGATAGGTGACTGCGGTATTGCCCCAGTCTGCCGGGATGAAATAGTTCTGCCCGTCCTTGGTGTAGGCCTTGACGTCGCGAAAGCTTGGCTCGAGCTCGTCCCAGCGGTCGATCCGTGCAGTGTCGAGCGGTGCGAGCAATCCGGCCTCGATCCATTTCGGCACCGATTGCGAACAGGGATGCGCAACATCTGCGCGAAACCCAGATCGCAATTTCTGGAACGCCTCTTCTTCGTCACCGAAGAACGCAAAGGTCGGGCTGTCGCCATGCGTCTCAATGTAAGCAGAGAAGAACCCTGGATCCTCGTAACCGGCCCAGTCGAAAACGGTCAGCTCCGCGTCTGCGGCCAGGCCCGCGCCTGCCTGTAGCGAAAGAACCGTGCCAAGCGCAGTGGCTGTTTTCAAAAATTTCATGAAAGTCTCCCTGTTGCCGCGGCCCTGTTTTCCCGCCATTTGCCTCCTCCGGCACAGGCTTGGCCGTGATAGAAAAGGTTAGGAGGGAAATCGGCTTGACACAACATTTATTTAAGCGCTCAATTAAATTGTGAACTGAAATATGCCCGCCAAAAGGTAAACTCTGATGCGCGATCCCCGCCATGACATCCTGTTCCAGCCGCTGAAAATCGGCCCTGTAGAAACTAAAAACCGGTTTTATCAGGTTCCGCATTGTGCGGGCATGGGCTGGCGGCGTCCGCGCACCGTGGCGGCGATGCGGGGGATGAAGGCGGAAGGGGGATGGGGGGTCGTTAACACTGAATTCTGTTCGATCCACCCGACTTCGGACAACGACTATTACCCCTATGCAGCACTTTGGGACGAGGATGACATCCGCGCCAACCGGCTGATGACCGACGCGGTGCACGAACATGGCGCGCTGGCCGGGGTGGAGCTGTGGATCGGCGGCGGCATGGTGACCAATTTCGGCACCCGCCTGGCGCCTTTGGGCCTGCGCAACCGGCCGCAGACGGATTCCACCGTCCTGCATCCCGGGCAGGCGCGCAAGATCGGCCGCGAGGACATCCGCAACATCCGCAAATGGCACCGCGACGCTGCCTTGCGTGCGGTCGATGCCGGGTTCGACATCGTTTATGTTTATGCCACCCACGGCTACCTGCTGTCGGAATTCCTCGACCCGGTGAACAACACCCGCAGCGATGAATACGGCGGCAGCCTGGAGAACCGGGTGCGGCTGGTGCGCGAGCTGATTGAGGAGACCAAAGAGGCCGTTGGCCACAAATGCGCCGTGGCCACCCGGTTCAGCGTCGGGCTGGAAGATTCCGAAAGCTATGATGCTTTTGCCATGCTGGCGGATCTGCCGGATCTTTGGGACCTTGTGGTGCCCGATTACGGGGTGGAGATGGGGGCGAGCCGTTTCGTCAAGGAAGCCTCCTTCACTGATAGCATCGCGAAAGCAAAATCGCTGACCTCGAAACCTGTTGTGGCAGTGGGCCGCTACACGTCGCCCGACACCATGGCGCAGGTGATCCGCCAGGGCGGGCAAGATCTGATCGGCGCGGCGCGGCCATCGATTGCCGACCCGTTTCTGCCCAAGAAGATCGAAGAGGGGCGTAGCGAGGACATCCGCGAATGCATCGGCTGCAACATCTGCTATGCGCATGACTCGCTGGGGGTGCCGCTGCGCTGCACCCAGAATCCGACCATGGGCGAGGAATGGCGCCAGGGCTGGCATCCAGAGAAATCCGGCCGCAGCACAGCCCCTGAGAAGGTGCTGGTGGTAGGCGCCGGCCCTGCCGGGCTAGAGGCTGCCCGGGTGCTGGGCGAACGAGGCCATTCGGTGATGCTGGCCGAGGCAAGCCGGACCCTGGGTGGCCGCGTCACCCGCGAATCCCGCCTGCCGGGGATGATCGAATGGGCCCGCGTGCGCGACTGGCGCATCGGCCAGATCGACAATCTGTCCAACGTTGAGGTTTACCCGGAAAGCCCGCTGGATGCCTCCGATGTGCTGGACCTTGGCGTCTCTCACGTCATTGCCGCCACCGGGGCGGTCTGGGCCACGGACACCATCGGGCGCCATTCCGGCACCGGGCTGGAAGAAGAAGCGCCCGGCATGATCGTCTCGGCAGAAACGGTTCTGAACGGCGAAGCGCTCAACGCCGATCACGTGGTGATTTATGACGACGACCACTACTATCTCGGTTCGGTCCTGGCACTGCAGCTGCGCAAAGACGGGCACCGGGTCACCCTTGTGACACCTGCAGGCCGCCCCTGCGATTGGGGCCAGTGGACGACGGAGGTCTACCAGTCCAACGCCGCCCTGGTCGAGGCAGGTGCCGCGGTTGTGCCCAACCGGATGCTGGTGGCCGCGCAGACAGGTGAGGCGGTGTTGTCCTGCATGCTCTCAGAAGCCCGCAGCACGCTTGCCTGCGATGCGATCATCCCCCTCACCCGCCGCCTGCCGGTGCTGGGGCTTTATGACGGGCTGAAGATGTTGGGAGACGGGTTGCAAGACACCGGGATCAAATCGGTAGCCCGTATCGGCGACGCAGAAGCCCCCCACATTATCGCCGCCGCGGTGCAAAGCGGCTACCGCGCAGCGATGGATCTGGGGCAGGAGGTCGATCTGGCCAAGAAATACGGGCGCCGCGAGCATACAGTGTAAGGCAGAATTCTAAGCCCCGGCTCCTGCGGAAACTGCCGCAGGAGCCGGGGCTTTTCATTTCCTGTGGATAGGAAGCGCGACACGTCCCGGGCTAGAGCGATGGCCCTGGCCTGCCGTCACAACCGCAGGTATTCGGAACAAAAAAAGCGGGCGCCGGAACCACCGTTTGCGCCCGCCAGTTCGGGGAAGGGTGACGGGAGCCGGTGCCACCCCCTCCAGCTTTACGCTGCCAGCTGCGCTTCCACCTGCTGGATGGCACGTTCCAGGATGTCGAACATTTCGTCGGTCTGTTCCAATGTGATGATCAGCGGCGGCGAGAACACTGCCATGTTGATCAGTGGGCGGACGATCAGCCCCATCTCCTCGCAAGCCGCATCTATCATCGAACCGAGCTTGCGCTCGGCCTCCAGATTCTCTGCCTGGCATTCGATGCATCCCAGCAGACCCTCGCCGCGGGCGTCGCCGACGATATCGAACCTCATCAGATCGCTCAGACGCGCCTGGAAATGCGGAGTGACGGCGCGGACATGCTCCAGGATGCTTTCGCGCTCGATGATCTCGATGTTCTTCAGCGCCGCAACGCAGGACACTGGATGGCCGGAATATGTGTATCCGTTGGTGTAGGAGGACGGTGTGCCCAGATCGCTCATCTGCTCCATGACGCGGTCAGAGATGATGCAGGCGCCAAGCGGCAGATAGCCGGATGTCAGCCCCTTGGCACAGGTGATCATGTCAGGCTGGATGCCAAAGACCTCCTGGGAGGCGAACCAGTGGCCAAGACGGCCAAAGCCCGTCACCACCTCGTCGGAAATATAGAGGATGTCATTGGCGCGGCACAGCTCCCACGTCCGTTTGTGATAGCCGGGTGCAGGCACGATGACACCGCCGGAGGACAGGATCGGCTCGGCAATAAAGGCGCCGATATTGTCCGCGCCGATCTCTGCAATGGCAGCCTCCAGATCCGCAACCTTGGCATCGCACCAGTCCTCCACGCTCATGCCTGCAGGGCGGCGGTAGGGGTTCACGTCGGGCAGGAAATGCACCAGCCGGGTTTCAAAATCGAAATGGCTCTGGTCGCGCTCCTTGCCGGTCACCGAATGGGCCAGATAGGTGGAGCCGTGGTAGCCCTTCTCGCGGGCGATGATCTTTTTCTTCTGCGGCATCCCGCGGCGGTTGTTCATGTACTGCATGGTGCGCAGGGCCGTATCCACCGCGGTCGAGCCGCCAGTGGTGAAGAAGACGTTGTTGAGGTCGCCCGGCGCCATTTCGGCGATCTTCCGGGCCAGCACTGCCGACGGCTCGGTGGTGTTGGTGAAGGGCGAAGTATAGGGCAGCTTCATCACCTGCGCGGCGATGGCATCGGCCATGTCCTGGCGGCCATAGCCAATCTGGGTGCACCACATGCCGCCCGGTCCGTCGATGTAACGTTTGCCGGAGGCATCCCACAGATGGATGCCGTCGGCACTCTCCATCAGCATGTTATCGTAGCCGCGCCAGTCATCCATTGCCATCCAGGGGTGCAGCTGATGGGTGCGGTCCCATTCGTGCAGGGTGTCGGCGCTCGGTTCGTTTGCGAATGTGTTCGGGGTCATCTTGGTCATGGGAGTACCTGATCCGGGTTAAAACGGGCGCGGCGGGGTTGCCCGCGCACGGCTGTTAATGAAGAAGGGCTTGTCCTCGATGGTGACCGGCACCAGGCGCCTGTCCCACTGCCCCTCTTCGTTGACGTAAACTTCGGCCCAGAGGTCATCGGTGATGCCCTCGCCGAAAGGCGCCTTGAACTCGGCCAGCGCGATGTTGCGCTTGGTGGTGGGGGACCAGACGCCAGAGGTCACATGCCCCACCTCCTTCTTTTTCTTGTGATAGATCAGCGCGCCATCCGCGGGTTTGAAACCGCCGATGTCGATCTTGCGCAGGTGATAACACAGGCCGGTCTCCTGCTGTTTCAGCAGCGCCCGGCGGCCGTTGAAATGGCCCTTGGTTAAATCCACCATCTTGGCGAATCCCAGCTCCAGCGGGGTGCGGCCCCGGCCCAGACGCATGGCCATATGCACGGGCTGGAAGTCAAAACCCGCGGCGATGAACCCGGCCTCGATCCGGCAGATGTTGAGCGCCTCAAACCCGATCGCCCGCAGGCCCCAGTGGCCGCCCTTGGCCCAAAGCCTGTCCCAAAGCTCCAGCGCCTTACCATTAGGCACCCACAGCTCATAGCCGAGATCGCCGGTGAATCCGGTGCGGGAAATCCACAGATCCGGCTCGATTTCGCGCCAGTCGAAGGGTTTCATATCCGCCACGGCGCCTAGTCCTGCGTCCTGCAGCAGCGAAAACGAGGTCGGGCCCTGCAGCGACAGCGCCGCGATCTCCTGGCTTTCGTCGGAGATCTTTGCGTCAAAGCCCCAGGCGGAGTCGAGCAGCCATGTGTACATCGGCTCCTGACAGCAAAGGCGGAAGTCAGTCTCCGAGAAGCGGAACAGGGTGCCGTCGTCGATCACCATACCCTCTTCGTCGCACCACAGGACATAGCCGACCCGCCCGGCGCGCAGCTTGGCGGCATTGCGGGTCACCAGCCGGTTCACCACTTGCAGCGCGTCCGGTCCGGTGATGCGGTATTTGTGCATCGGCGAGATGTCGAACAGGGTGGTCTGGTTGCGGATGGCGAAATATTCGAACTCCACTGTGTCCAGCATCGCAGGCGAAACATAGCCCGCCCAATTGGTCCAGCTTTTGGCGGTGCTGAGCGCCTCCAGCCGTGGCTGGAACGGGGTTTCGATCAGACCGATGGGTACATGTTTGGTCATCAGATCACCCCGTCTTTCAATAGCTGCAAGGCGCTGTTGCGGCCGGCAAGCCCGGTCACATCGCCGCCGGGATGGGCCCCCGCACCGCACAGGTAGTAGCCCTTGGGGCCGAAGCGGTAATGCGCCATGCCGTTGGCTGGCCGCACCGTGAGGATCTGATCGATGCCCATCTCCGCATGATGCCAATGCCCGCCCGGCGCTCCGGTCCGCGCCTCGATACAGGCGGGGCTGAGCACCTGGCGTTCCGTGACCAGCGCGCTGAAGCCGGGTGCGTATGTCTCCAGCGTGGAGAGTGTGACGGCGGCAAGCCTGTCACATGCGGCCTCATCCCAGCCGCCCTCCAGCCCATACGGAACAGAGCTGACAACAGCGGACAGCACATGCTGCCCGTCTTTGGCCAGCCCTGGGTCGGCAAGGCTGGGAATGACCGCCTCAATCACCGGGCTTTCCGCGATCCCGCCGAATTTTGCCGGGTTGAAGGCGCGCTCCACATAGGTGGCACTTGGCGCAATCAGCAGCCGGCCTGCCGCGAGTTCGGGGGTGAGGCCGGTGAACTTCGGTACACCGTTCAGGACCAGATTGACCTTGGCGGCCGCGCCCTTGCAGCGCTGGTTGCGCATCCGCCGCACCATTTCCACGTCGTAATGTTCTGCACCCGCCAGCTTCATCGCGGGCATTGGGCCAGTGTTGCTCAGAACTGTGCGGGCGGAGATCTCCGTGCCATCCTCCAACACCACACCTGACGCGCGGTCATTTTCGACCAGCACACGGGACACGCCGGTGCCGGTGCGGATTTCAGCGCCGGCTGCGCGGGCTGCAGCTTCAAACGCAGCTGAAACCGCACCCATGCCGCCGATCGGCAGCTGCGCTCCGCCGCCCTGCCCCAGCCGGTACATCAGCGAGAAAACCGTCCCGGGTGAGCGCGGCCCGGCATAGGCGCCGCGCACCGCATCCGCTGCCAGCGCCCCGGCCAGCGGGCCGTCTTCCAGATCGTCCAGGATCAAATCGTAGGCGTTGGAAAATAGCACGCGGAGAAACTCGCGCATGTCTTTCTTGCCCGTCCGCTTAAGATCCAGCCCCAGTTTGGCCAGCCCGGCAAGTTCCGTGAGTGTATTCAGGCTGGCCAGTCCGCCCTCAAGAGATGGCGGGGATTTTGTTGAAAGCTGTCCCAGAAGGCCGGCGAACAGTGTCAGGCGGCGCATCAGCTCCGTAAAAAGCGCGGCTTCCGGGTGGGGCCGCCCATCGGCCAGTTCTGCCTTGCCACCGCGGATCACGGCATGGTTCCCATCTTGGGACAGTGAAACAGCAGAAAGCTCGCGCATGTCCAGAGGCGCGCGGGCGGTGCCGAGGCCCAGCTCCTTCTTCACCTTGGGATGAAGGTTGTAGAGCAGATGCGCAATCTCCGGCACCTCTATGCCGCTTGCCAGCGTGGTATTGCGGGCCATGCCGCCGGTGGTTGCGTTCTTTTCGATCACGCAGACGGATTTGCCTTTGCGGGCCAGCGTTGCAGCCGCGGCCAGCCCGTTGTGGCCGGCACCAATGACAATTGCGTCGTAGGTTGGTGTATTCATTGTCTGCTCCTCACGCCGCGTAACCGGTCACTGCGCGGCCCTTGCCGATGTTGCGCAGGATTTCCTTGGCGGCATTGGCGCCCGGCGCCGCCATTACGCCGCCGCCCGGATGGGCTGAGGATCCGACGATATACATGCCGTCAATGGGGGTGTCGTATTGCGCGTAGCCTGGCACCGGGCGGTTAAAGAGCAGCTGATCAAAGGTCAGCTCGCCCTGGAAGATGTTGCCTTCGGTCAGACCGACCTCCTGCTCGATATCCCAAGGCGTGCGGATCTCGGCGTGCAGTGTCTTGCTGCGGATGTCGGGGCAGGCCTGCTCCAGCTTGTCAAAGACGCAATCAGCAAAGGCGCCGCGGGTCTGGCCGTTCCAGTTGGTGCCTGCGCGCACGCCGCCCACCTCCAGATCATAGGGCGCGTATTGCACAAAGACGGTCATCATATGCTTGCCCGGCGGCGCCATGGTCGGATCGATCTGACTGGGGATCAGCATGTCGAAATACGGATTCTGCGACCAGCGCCCCTCCTTCCAGTCGTCATAGGCGCGCTCCAGCTCATTCAGGCTCTCCGAACAATGCAGATCGCCGCGCAAGAAGGGCGCGCCTTTGGGGGCGGCCGGGAATTCGGGCAGCGCATCCAGCGCGATGTTCAGCTTACCCGAGGAGCCGCGGATCTTGAAACGCTTCACTGCCTTGGTGAAGTCCTCGGGAAGGTGTTCTTGCCCGGTATGCTTTAGGAACGTGCGCTTTACATCCATGTTGGAGGCCACGATGGGAGCGTGGTATTCGTCGCCGTTTTCCAGTGCCACCCCGGTGACCTTGCCACTGTTCACCAGGAAACGGTCGACGCCGGAGCCGGTGACGATGGTGCCGCCCGCCTCCTCGAAACAGGCCCCTAGCGCGTTGGAGATCGCCCCCATACCGCCGCGTGCAAAACCCCAGGCCCCGATCGCGCCATCGACATCGCCCATGTAGTGGTGCAGCAGCACATAAGCCGTGCCGGGTGAATAAACCCCAAGGCCAGTGCCAATGATCCCGGCGCCGGCGATATGCGCCTTGATCAGGTCATTTTCAAAATGCTCATCCAGGAAATCGCCGATCGACATCGACCAGAAACGCAGCGTCTCGCCCAGTTCTTTCTTGCCCAGCCCATGCGCCTGTTTGATCAGGAACAGCAACTCGCCGATGTCGCGCGGCTTCAGCGACGACGGGTCCGGTGCATTGCGCAGCAGGAAGGGCCGGATAAAGCGGCACTGGCGGATCACCGTCTGGCTGAACCGGTCATAGGCATCCGCGTCATGGGCGCTGTGACGGGAAATTTCCCGGCGCAGGGCGTCATGGCCCGACATGTAGGCAAAGTAATCGCCATCGCGGCTGAAACTGGCACCGCCCTCATAGGGGATCACCTGCAGCCCGTATTTCGGCAGTTCCAGGTCGCGCACAATCTCGCGACGCAAAAGCGAACAGACATAAGAGCAGTTGGAGTACGTCCAGCCCTCATGCAGGGAACGGCTTACCGCCGCGCCGCCGATCCAGTCGTTTTTTTCCACCACCAGAACCTTCAGCCCAGCCTTGGCCAGGTAACAGGCCGCGGTCAGGCCGTTGTGCCCGGCCCCTGCCACGATGGCGTCATATCTGTCATGCTGCCCCATGAGTTTCTCCTGGTTCGACTGTTGCTGACTGGAGACTAGTAGAGAAGATATTTGCCGTAAAGTTTTTTTGAGCGCTCAAATAAAAATAATCCGGCTGACAGGCGCAGCGAAGTGTGGAACAAGAAAGAAAATTGACATTTGGATTTCTCATGGTGGCATCGCAGAGCGGCGGCAGGAAGCCGCGCAAGGAACGCAAGGAAAACGCCGACATGCGGCGCCGGCAGATTCTCGATGCGACTCTGAAGTCGATTGTTGCCAATGGGCTTGCCAAAACGACGCTGGCGACGGTGGCCAATGAGGCCGGGCTGTCCCAAGGTGTTGCCGTCTTCTACTTCAAGTCCAAGACCGGCATTCTGACCGAAGCGTTGCGGGATCAGTACCAGACCTACGAGGCCCACTGGCAGGCTGCCCTGGACAAGGCCGATGCTGCACCCGCGCCCCGGCTGCGCACGATCATCGAGGCGGATTTCAGCCCGAAGATCTGCAACCCCAGTGCGCTTGCCATCTGGTTTGCCTTCTTCGGAGAGCAGAATTTTGTTCCGCAATATGCCGAGATCACTGGCGAGTTTGAAGATAAGAGATCTAAAATCCTTAGCGAGATCTGCCGGCAGCTGGCGCCGGATGATCCTGAAAAGGCGCGCCTGACTGGCGGCTGGATTGATACGCTGACCGATGGTTACTGGCAGAAATTGCACTTGTTTCCGCACATTTACACGCGTGAGGCGGCACTTGAGCAGACTCTGACATTCCTGCAAACGCTGTTTCCTAATTATACGGAGGCTTTCCAGGCAAAGACTGGCAATTAGCAGCCTAACAGGAGTTCCTCGCGTCAAAGAATTTCTGCTTGAACCTCCATGGGCTTCAACCAGTTGGCGGCGTTGAACTGAACCGCACCGGGTTTGCCGGAGACTGATTTCAGTTAGTTACGCGGCAATGTCCTCAGTTTCCAGAGCGGCGTAGAAATGGGCCTCTGCTTCTGCCGGCGGGATGTTCCCAATGGGTTCAAGCAGGCGGCGGTTGTTGAACCAAACCACCCATTCGAGCGTTGCGTATTCCACGTCTTCGAAGTTGCGCCAAGGGCCGCGGCGGTGAATGACCTCGGCTTTGAACAAACCGTTGATCGTCTCGGCCAGGGCGTTCTGCGCCTTCAAATGATCCCCCGGATCATTTGATCCGCTGCGCGGATCTGCTTGAACTCATAGCTGTCTCCAACGCTGCCCGCAGAGGGCTCGATACCGGCTTCGCCCAACCGCTCTGTGTATTTGATCGAAAGGTATTGGCTGACCCACTGCGTGACAGGCGATGCCAGCATCGCCGAGAACGGCGGCCGGAGTGATGAACAAGCCCCATCGCCTTTGTCGGCCGCCGCTCGTGAACAGCCTGCTCCAGAGCATCCATTGCCCGGCAGGCGCATGCGAAGCATGTGCGAGAGGGGAGAACGAACCCGGCATGCGCCGAGGTGCTGACACGACCCATTGACCGGCAGGCGATTGCCCAGGATGTGTTGCGCCAGAAGCCCGCGGGCGGTGCCGTCTTTGCCTTCCGTGGGCGCCGAGGCGACAGGCTGAAGCTTTTGTATTGGGATGGCCAGGGGTTCTGCCTTTACTACAAGGTTCTGGAGCGCGGACGCTTTCCGTGGCCCAGCAGCGGGGACGGTGCGGTTCGCCTGACCTCGGCGCAGCTGGCCATGCTCTGGGAAGGGATCGACTGGCGGCGTCCGGACTGGGGTGCGCCACCGGCGCGCGTCGGGTAGTTCACCCTCCTGAATCCCCTTGTTTTATTGGCCATACTGGATGCTGAATGGTAGATATCGGCATGTTCGATGACGCCCGCATTCTCTCCAACGATCCCGCCGTTCTGAAGGCGCTGATCGCCTCTATTCAGGCGGAGAATGCACGCATGTCAGCCTCGCTTCAGGCCCATGAACAGCTGGTCCAGACCCTGCGTCTGCGGATTGCCAAGCCCCAGAAGCAAGCCTTCGGCAAGTCATCAGAGAAGATCGAAAGGGAGATCGCCCAGCTTGAGCTCGCGCTGGAAGACCTGCTGATCGCCGACGTCGAGCAGCGCAGCGAGCCGCTTGAGGAACAGGGGGTGGAGCCTCCTGCCAACGATCCCGGGGTCCCAGAGGTGCGCCCCCGCCGCAGGCCGCGGGTGTCGGACGAGACGCCCCGCGAACGCCGTGAACTTGATCCCGGCACCTGCTGTCCCGATTGCGGGGGCGATCTCCGCGTGGTCGGCGAGGATATGAGCGAGCTGCTCGACATGGTCGCCGCACAGATGAAGGTCATCCAGATCGCGCGGGTGAAGAAGTCCTGCCGCCGGTGCGAGAAGATGGTGCAGCCCGCCGCCCCGAGCCGCCCCATCCCCGGCAGTATGGCCGGGCCGGGTCTGCTGGCTCATGTTCTGGTCTCGAAGTTCGATGACCACCTGCCATTGTACCGGCTCTTTGTGCTCAAGAGCGATCTGCGCCGAGTGACGGAGCAATTGGCAGTGCTGCGCCAGAAGCATTTCGGGCAGAGCTCGGAAAGAGACCTCGACGATCCTGCGGAAGATGACCTTTGCCTCGCGCTTGAGGATGACCTTGACGATGATCCGAAGGAAAAACCCAAGGGTAAGCGCGCATGAAAAGTACCCAAGGATATCAAGGTCATCACCGTTGATCATTTCCCCGACGATATGAGCTGCGGCACATGCGGCCATGATCTCAAGTCAATCAAGCGCGAGGAACGTGCCGGGAGCTTCCGGATCGTGCCGGAGCATGTGGTTCTGGTGAAAGACGTATACCACACCTGCGCCTGCAACCGCGGGATCTGCAAGGAGAACAAACCCGTGGCCGCAAAGTCGAAAAACTACATCATGAAGGGACGCGGCATGGAGCCGGGGTTTGCAGTCGAAGCTGCATGCCAGAAGTTCTTCGAGCATATTCCGCCCTACCGGCAAGCGCGGCGGTTCAGGAACGCCAACATCAATCTGGCCCGCCAAACGATCGAAAAAGGTGTTTCCCACTTGGCCAAACACGTGGAGCTGGTCCAGGATGAGCTTCATGCGCATGTGCTTGCTGGTCCCACCGCACAAATGGATGAGACTCCGGTGAAAGTTCAGGCGCCTGGAAAGGGAAAGTGCGATACCGGGTACTTCTGGGTGATCAATCGCGATGAGCGCAATTGGAATCCCGAGGCCCGGCCAGCTGTGGTGTACCGCTATGCCCATTCCCGCGCCGGCGCAGTTGCAGAGGAATTGCTTTCCGGCGCGTCGCTCCGTTTCCTGCAGACCGATGGCTACTCGGGTTACAACTGTCTCTTCAAAGAGAGCCGGGAGAATGACGGATTGATGCCGGTGCGCTGCAATGCCCATGCGCGGCGCAAGTTCTTCGAAGCCCATCTGGCGACCAAGAGCAAGCTGGCAGCCAAGGTCATTCAGATGTACCGCAAGATTTATGCTGTCGAAAAGGCGGCCAAAGGCCTGCCCCCGAAGGAGCGCGAACAGTTGCGCCTCGAGAAAACCCTGCCCATCCTGACCGAGCTCAAAGCCATCCTGACGAAACATCAGGATGACGCCACCGGGAAACTGAAAACGGCCATCAATTACACGCTCAACGCCTTTGACGGGCTGCAGCGGTTCGTGTTCGATGGCCGGCTTGAGATCGATAACAACGCAGTCGAACGCTGCATCCGCGGCATTGCTCTGACAAAGAAGAACTCGCTTTTCGCCGGGAACCATGAGGCGGCTGAAGTCTGGGCAACCTACTATTCGCTCATCGAAAGCGCGCGCCTGAACAAGGTCAACCCCCGCAGCTACCTGAACTGGGTGGTGCAGGAAATCGAGCGCAACCGCGGTGAGTTGGACTATGGCCAGCTGATGCCTTGGCACTGCCCGGTCGGCCGGATCGACGACTGACAGGCTATCACCGCCCCCAATCGGGGCGGTGACGCATTCTCACACAGCCGGAACCCCAAGCGGGGTTCCGGCCCAAAGCCGTGTCTGGACGGTCTCCCGATGGGGGCGACAGTCTTCATGTCTAAATCCGTGGTACCCTGCGCCCATCCGGTCAGTCTTAGGCAGTAACTGGGACGAGTTCAGCCGCAAGCTCCAGAACAAACCCGCTGACCGCCTCCTGGGCTTGGTCCTGCGATTTCTTCCCGCGCAATTGGCGGGCCAGCGCAGACCCGCGGGCGGAGGTTTCCTGTACCAGCAGCAGAAAAGCGATCTCCCGCAATTGGTGCATGGCCAGATCGGCCTCGTCTTGCCCTAGCAGCCTTTCAAGTTCAGCCGGTTCCGCGCATTCGAACAGCAGGCGCTTCAGGGTGGGCCCGTGTTTTGACGCCTCGGCCCAGGCAATGCAAATGTCGGTCATGCCTGCCATCTCGGAGTGAAAAACCTCAACCGGCATGCATGCCGTCTGTCTGGAATAGCCGGCCTGCCGCTCGACATGGAGCTCCCGCTGCGCCGGGTTGTAGGACATCTCAAGCCCATCGAGCGACACGTCCGATGCAAAGGGATTTCCGAAACGCTTGCGCAGGCTGAGCGCTTCCGCAAAGAGCACCAGCTGCAAAAGACCGGCCTGCGGCAGATCGCAGGAAATACGCTGGATGCCACTGCGGCCGGCGTGCTTGTAGTTGAGCGCGAGCCGGGCACCGCCGTCCTCCCGCGCCTCCATCGAAAACATCTTTGCAGGCATGGCACGGGTTAAATGGAAGGCTGCCGGGCCTTCAAGCCGCAGCAAACAGGTCCGGCGATGCTAGGCGGCCATGCGCCTAAGGCGGCGCCTGGAAAGGAAGTGTTTGCATTGAGAGCCCTTCGGTCATTCTGGAGCTATTGAAGCCGCCTAGAGGTACGTCTGCGGCATGGGGAATCGCCTAATCGTCCTTTGAGTGAAATGTTGGTCTGATGCATGTCTGCCAGCAAAACAATTTTTTTGCGGGCCAGTCAATTTCCGGGGCGGATACACCGCTTACGAATTATCGCATTCGAGCACGCGCGCGAGATGGGCGCGCGGGAACCGCCCTTGAACCAGGCATCATGTGGCAGCCACGGCGCTGACCACGGACAGAAGCATCATCTCGACACCGGGAAACCCCTCGCCAGGCCCTGGCGCCCATGCGACCCAAAACTGGGTGATCTGACACATCGGACTGGCGCTGCTCCGATCTTTGACGTCACCGAGGAGCCAGCGGCCTCATCACGCGAGCGGTGAAACCATATCGCGACTGCCGTTGTGAAAAATACCAATTGACACCAACCGCCCTATTACAGAAGCCGCTTCGTCCTTCCTGACGGTTTTCCGATGCCGGCCGCTGCGTGGCGGGAGGGCGCCTGCGGGCGTCGGCCCGCGATGCCAAACCTCGGAAAGAGCATGCCGCGGGAGCGTGCGATGTTGGCCTTGCGATCCGCGCAGGCCAGCAGCCCGTAGTGCCGGATGCGGTGGAACCCATCGGGGAGCACATGCGGTGGATGAACTCGGGCTTGCAGGAGATCCATCGGGTGCCGTCCGGCGATAGGCCGCCGCCCGGCACAATCATGCGGACATGCGGGTGGTGGGTCAGCGCCGATCCCCAGGTGTGCAGAACGCTGGTCATTCCGATCCGCGCGCCCATCTGCCGGGGGCCACGAGCTGCTGGATCGGGTTGTCGTTTCATACGATCAAGATACCAAGAATCACATTCTGGACATGCAGGGCAAATTGATCGCCATGCTTAAAAAAGCAAAACCCGCTGAAGAGGCGGGCATTGACGATGCGAAAAGTTCGCTAAAGTTGGATGCGGGAGCAGGCAACCGTCGTATCCCACCTCAATTGACCGCCGCCATTTAAGAGCTGACATGGACCTATGTTAGCCGATTGTGTTGAAAAACTCTTTGGTTTTGCCTGGCCTGTGTGATCTATCGCTTTGACTTCGTTTAGATGCCGAAGTCCTGTCCGCCACTTCAATCTGCGGCCGGCAGCATTGGCTTGAGCTTTGCCAATTTCCGGAGGTTTTGAGCGGTGGCTGCGAGGGTGAATTCGTCTTGAACGCCGCACGGGCCTCGTAATCGAAGCTGTCCCAGACCGAGGATGCGTTTGAGGTGTGCGAAGAGCATCTCGACCTTTTTGCGCCGCCCAGTCTTACGGATTGCTCGAGTTCCGCTTTTGAACATCGGCACTGATCAGGCTGGCGTCGACCGCGAAGCCCTGACCACCGACCAACCCTTCTTCCCTGCAGCGCGCGACCATCATCTCGAACACCTGGCGCAAGAGGCCGCTCTCGCGGAAACGACCGTGCCTGTTCTTTGTGAATGCCGAGTGGTCCGGGATGCGATCTGTCAGATCAAGGCGACAAAACCACCGATAGGCGAGGTTCAAATGCACCTCTTCGCATAGCCGCCGCTCGGGCCGGATGCCAAAGCAGTATCCAACCAACAGCATCCGGATCAGGAGTTCCAGGTCAATGGATGGGCGGCCCGTGTGACTGTAGAAGCCGGCCAAATGCACGCGGACGCTGCTAAGATCAACGAGCCGGTCAATCGACCGCAAAAGGTGATCTTGTGGGATGCGATCTTCCAGCGAAAACTCGTAGAATAAGGCTGCTTGTGCTTCCTGCCTCGGTCCCATCATCGCCAATCCTCCCGTTCCTTGAGAGAACTGAATCAGCCACTTACCCTCCGATCAAGCACGGGTTTTTCAACAAAATCAGCCCGAGGACGAAGCCGCTCCGCGGCATTGGCGCGGGTGGCTGATGTTCAGCGATGATCTGACAGTGGTGCATTTGGGGAACGGCATTTCTGCCTGACGATTGAGCCCTTCTCAATCATCAGACAGGAGGCTCCCATGACAGAGGAGAGATCAACCCCGCTTCGAGAGCGGATGATCGAGGACATGCGCATCCGCGGGATGGGCGACAAGGCGCAGAAAGCGCATATCCGGGCGGTCAAGGATTTCGCCATTTTCCTCGGGCACCCGCCGGATACCGCCTCACCGGAGGAACTCCGCGCCTATCAACTGCACATGACGGATACAGGGGTCACGCCGGCGACTTTCAACGCCAGGATCGTGGCGCTCAGATTCTTCTTCGGCATGACCTGCGGGCGCGAGGAGATGAAGCGCTACATGCAGTTCCGCACCCAGCCCAGGAGGTTGCCTGTAGTCTTCAGCGTTGAAGAGGTATCGGACATCCTGATGGCGGCGCCGGGGCCCGGGCTCAAATACCGTGCCGCGCTCAGCATTTCCTACGGCGCGGGGCTGCGGGCCGCCGAGGTCTGTAACCTCAAGATCGGCGATATCGACAGCAACCGGATGCTGATCCATGTCGAACAGGGCAAAGGGCGGAAGGACCGGAAGGTGATGCTGTCACCCGGGCTTCTGAGCTTGCTGCGCGACTACTGGCGCGAGGCGCGGCCGGAGGGCTGGCTGTTCCCCGGCAAGCCGAAGATCAACCCGCTGTCGCCACGGCAGCTGAACCGCGCCTTCACGTCAGCGAAGAACATGGCCGGCATCAAAAAGGCCGCCACTCTGCATACCCTGCGGCACAGCTTTGCGACGCATCTGCTGGAGGCCAACACCGATGTCCGGGTCATCCAGGTGCTGCTCGGCCATGCCAAGCTGAGCACGACGGCCCAATACACCCATGTCGCCACCAAGACGATCCGTGACACGGTCAGCCCCTACGAGATGCTGGAGCAGTTGCAGGATCAGACAATCAAGCGAAGCCTGAAGTGACGGGGCACTGGGGTGTCCCGCCCGGGGCTGGAGATTGCTGATATATTCCGTGCCCATGGTGCCGCGTGGCGGCGGGCCAATGCAGGGCATGTCAGCCTGACCCAGCTCAAGGTGATGTCGGCAATCGAAGCCTGCCGGACCGAAGCGCTCGGCGGGCATGTGGCCGGGTGCGCCAAATGCGGCCATCGCCACATCGCCTACAATTCCTGCAAGAACCGGCACTGCCCGAAGTGCCAAGGGCCAGCGGCGCGCGACTGGATGGAAGCCCGCGCCGAGGACCTGCTGCCCGTGGAGTATTTCCACGTGGTCTTCACCCTGCCCGCAGAGATCGCCCGGATCGCCTCCTGGAACAAGCGGGCGGTCTACGGTCTGCTGTTCCGGGCGTCGGCACAAACGGTCATGACCATCGCAGCGGACTCCAAGCGCCTTGGTGCTCGGGTGGGCATGACCAGCGTGCTGCATACCTGGGGATCGGCGCTGACCCATCACCCCCACATCCATATGATCGTTCCCGGTGGCGGCCTGTCTCTGGACGGCGCGAGATGGATTGCCTGCAAGCCCGGGTTCTTCCTGCATGTGCGGGTCCTGTCGCGCTTGTTCCGGCGGCTGTTTCTGGAGGGGCTGATGGCGCTTCACCGCGCCGGGGAGCTGGCCTTCTTCGGCGACCTGGAACCGCTGGCGCAGGCCGATGCCTTCGCAGAGTGGCTGGCTCCTTTGCGCAAGTCCGAATGGGTGGTCTATGCCAAACCGCCCTTCGGAGGCCCGGAAGCCGTTCTCGCCTATCTCAGCCGGTACACCCACCGGGTGGCCATCTCGAACGCACGCCTCGTCAGCGCCGACGCAGGCACCGTGGCATTCCGTTGGAAGGACTACAGGATCAAGCGCGGCGACAGGCAGAAAGTCATGCGTTTGGCCACGCCCGAGTTCATCCGCCGCTTCCTGATCCACGTCCTGCCCGCTGGTTTCCACCGCATCCGGCACTACGGCTTGCTCGCCTCAGCGCAGCGCAAGGCCAACATCGCCCGGTGCCGTGCCCTGCTCGGGACAAGGTGCCCGGCTCAAGAACCGCCAGAAGCCGCCGAGGTTCTCCCGCTCACCCTGCGTGAGCCATGCCCGTGCTGTGGCGGAACAATGCATATCATCGAGATCTTCCGGCGCGGGCAAAAACCCCGGTCGCGCGCGCCACCGCGGAAGGAGGCGGCATGACGAAACGCCCGTCATTCCGGTATTGTGAACACCGGGCATCCGCAGCCGCCCGGCTGTCTCCATTTACGCCTGTACTCTCCTGCAAGCTCAGAACCACGCCGAAACGCCGCTTTCGTCGCAGCAATTGTCCGGAGGCCCCCGTTAAGAGCATCCCAACCGGCATCGGAATGCCTCCGGCTTGGCCGCTGGCTCCAACCGCAGACCCCGCCGTCTGCGCTCTTTCCCCATAGACAGCCCCAAGAGTCCCGCGGCTTCCACCTTGGGAGGTTTTCCAACGCGGGCCGATGTCGCGCCAAGCCGCACCCTCACACCGCGGCCCGCATCAGAAAACCTTCACCAAACAAGGCAAATGCTGCAAAACGCACAAATGTCCTAAGCGGTCTGAGAAGCTGCCATCAAACGATGGCTCCGGGCCCTCCGCGAGGAATGACGGAAAACCGAAACTCCGCCGGCAGAGTCGGTTAGACCCGAGACGCCCTATTCATTCATCACAAGAGCGGACTGTTGGCCGGTCATCCTGCGGACCTCAGACACAGCCTCGGCAAGTGCCGGGCCAACCTCGTCAGAGATGCGTTGATCAGTAAGTTGCTTTGAGGTGGAACTTGCCAGAAAAGCCACCGGCTCACCTAAATCAGACGGCCGGTATGGCACAGCAGCAGCGTTGATGGTCTCGGAAAACCGGCTTACGCCCCTCACCTGAGTGTAGCCGTCAGCCAGGATCTCGTTATGCGCGGCAAGTCTTATTGCTGCGAATTCCGCCAGCAACTCTGCTGGCTCATCGCCTTGGCTGTCAAGAAAACGGGCAAATTCCTCATCGTTGAGTGCACCCAGATACGCTTTGCCGCTGGAAGAAGTATGAAGCGGCATCCGATAGCCGACATCCAGCCAGATTGCCGAGGAGTTCACTGGCCGCCAGGCCCTGGTCAGCAGCATCCGCTGGTCATCTTTGATGCTGATCGCCGTCAGCGTGCCGGTTTCATCCGCCAGCCGCTGCATCACCGGCGAGGCGATCTCAACAAAGGCGAATGAGGCCGCGGCGATGTTCCCCAGCGCCAGCGCTGCCGGGCCAAGGCGGTATTTATCGTGCCGCCGCCCGTGGGTCAGATACCCAAGCGCGCACAGTGTGAAGGTCAGCCGTGACACCGTCGGCCGCGGAATGCCGGTGCGTTCGGAGATTTCAAGGTTGCCCAGACCGTCATCCGTCGGGCGGAAGGCCCGCAGGATGGTCAGGCCCCGCGCAAGTGTATTTGCAAATCTCTTGTCCGATGCATCGGCTGGCATGGTATTCCCTGTATCTATGCGGACGTCCGGCCCGAGCGGGGTATTCGCAGTCCGCTGGTCCCCGATACTACTGAACCGCATTTGACAGCACCAGAGAGATCGACGGAAACGCCACCAGCAGAAGCAGCACGACCACATCAACGCTCAGGAACCGCCAGATGCCGGAAAATACCATGCCCACCGGGGCGTCCTTGCCGACAACATTGGACAGCACAAAGACATTCAGCCCCACAGGCGGCGTTATCAGGCCGATCTCCAGCAGCTTCACGACAACGACGCCGAACCAGATCAGGTTCAGCCCATAGGATTCCACCAGCGGCACCACCAGCGGCAGGGTCAGAACCATGATCCCGATCGGATCCAGGAACATGCCCAGCATCAGATAGACGACGCAGATCGCAAACAGCAGCGTGCCCGTAGATAACTGCGCCTGCGCCACCCAGTCCACCAGCGCCGGGGCCATGCCCGTGAGCGCGATGGCCGCGACAAAGATCTTGGCCCCTGCGGCAACAAAAAAGATTGCGCCGGTTTGCACACAAGTTTCCCGTACCGCCTGCCAGATGCCCGCCAAATCAAGCTGCCGCTGCGCCAGTCCGATCAGCACAGTCAGCACCACGCTGACCGCCGCTGCTGCGGTGGCGGTAAAATAGCCGCCGTAGATCCCGACCACGATCACTGCGAAAATCACCGCCGCGGGCCAGGCCCTGCGAAACGCCGCCAACTTGTCGGCAAAGCTGGCCGCCTCGCCGCGCGCCGGCACCGCCGCCGGATCCGCCTTGATCCACATGGCAATGACCAGGACAAAACCCGCCAGCGTCAGCAGCCCCGGCAGAATGCCGGCAATGAACAGCTTGTTCACCGAGGTCTCGGTAAAGATCGCATAGATGATGAACAGAATGCTCGGGGGGATCAGAGAGCCGAGTGTACCCCCGGCCGCGACGCTGGCGGTTGCCAGCCTTGGGTCATAGCCAAGACGCAGCATTTCAGGTGTGCAGATTTTGCCCATGGTCGACGCACAGGCCAGGCTGGAGCCGGTAATGGCGGAGAACCCGCCGCAGCCCATCACCGATGCCACCGCAATGCCGCCGCGCAGGCGCAGCAGCCAGACCTTGGCCGCATCATAAACAGCTGTGGTGATCCCGGCCCGATAGGCAATGTTTCCCAGCGCGATGAACAGCGGGATCATCGACAGATCAAAGGAATGCAGCAGATCGAACGAGTTATTGAAGACCAGCGAGGAGGTTGCCCGGAAGGCCCGTTCCGGCATGAAGGTGCCGGTGCGGAACGCAAAGATTGTAAAGGCCGCCAGCGTCGCCACGCCGATCAGGGCAAAGGCAATCGGCACACGGATGGCCAGAAGCACAAGCATAACGGCAAAGGCCACAAGGCCGATCAGGGCGGGATCCACGGGCAGTCTCCTCGGCAGGTCTGTTGAATGTCAGATGGATGTCAGGTTTTGTGCAGCGCGATCTCGCCGCCGCGCAGCAGGGTCAGCGCATCACCGGCAGCCATCACCGCAAGCCGCAGCCATCCCAGCGCAATCCCAAGGGTAAAGGCCAGCCGCCCCGGCCATTGCGGCAGGTTCAGATCGCCGTAAAACACACTGCCGGTCTGCCACTGATGCAGGAATTCCCGGCCGCCGGAATACAGGATCGGCGTCAGCGCCAGCAGTCCGAACAGGGTGCCGAACACTGTCAGCCACCCCGACACGCGCGGCGGCAGCAGATTGGTCAGAAACTCCACCGCGATATGCGCCCGTTGCGCAGTCGCGGCGGCCAGGGGCATCACAATCGCCAGAACCATCAGCTCGCGCACGATGACAATGGTGTCCGGCACCGAGCTGTTGAACAGGTTCAACGCCACCACATCGGCAAAGATCAACAGCGCCAGCAAGATGATAGCCGCAGCCGATACATCCACAAAAACCCGTTCCAGCCTGTGCAGCATCTTGTCCTCCCCCGGTACTGCCAGACGGCGCTGCCGCCGCCCGGCCCCTGTTCCGCCTTGATCAGTTGCTGCGCGTCCAAGGGTAGCCCTTGGCTTCGAACTCGGACGTGAACTCAGCCACAGCGGCGGTATAGGTCGCCATCAGCCGGTCGGCATCCAGACCAACGCTGCGGGCATTTTCCATCCAATCCGCAATAAAGGGTTCCGCCGCAGCATTCAGGGCAGACTTGTCAGCCGCGCTCAGCTCGATGACCTCGATCTTGCGGCTGGTCTCGCCTGCGGTCATCGCCTTCATCGCTTTGCTGTTGGCCCCGGTCACGATCTTGGCAAACTGGTCCGCCAGTTCCTCGCCCGCCTGCATCAGCACCTGCTGCTGGCCAGCCTCCAGGCCGTCAAAGACCTGTTTGTTCATGAACATGCCGTAGCCGCCGATCTGCCCCCAGTTCAGGACAGTATAGCTGTCGATCACCTCGTCCCATTTCAGCGAGGGAACGATGTAGTCATAGCCCTGGCTGCAATCGATCAGCCCGGTGTCCAGCCCCTGATAAGCTTCATAGACCGACAGGTTCACACGGGTTGCGCCCATTTCGCCAAAGACCTTGCCGTAAACGCCGGCGCCGCGGACCTTCTTGCCCTTGATGTCCTCAACCGAACGGATCGGCTCTCCGGCGCAGGCCACATTCACAGCCGAGGCGGTGAAGGTGCCGATATAGACTAGGTTTTGGCGGGCCAGATGTTCGGTGATCTGCGGTTCCGACCGCATCAGACGGTCGGCTGCACGCATGGCGACCCAGGCATTCGGCCCGCCGATGGGAAAGTCAGCCAGCGAATAGGCCGCCATTTCCTTTTGGAAATAGGCTGCAATGATCGACCCGGCATCCGCCACCCCGTCGCTGATCCCCTGCACTGCCGCGCTTGCCTTGAACAGCGCGCCGCCCCACTGGACATCCATCCGCAGATCGCCTGCCGACAGCTCGCCAATACGGCTGTTGTACCATTTCAGTGCGGCAGGAACCGTGCCCCGGTCGGGGCCGCTGTGGCCGTAGTAAATCACGGTCTCCCCAGAGACCGCCGTCGCGCCAAGACAGGCCGCAATGGTCAGCCCTCCCAGAATATTCCTGATCATTCCCATGACTGGCATCTCCTCCTCGAAAGCCATTCGCTTCATTTTACTATGTGGAATTTTTGCGCTCTGTCCAGAATTTTATTTCACATAATGGAATTTCTAGTGACTGCCTGCACTCGACCCGCAGCAGAACAGGACTTCCTCTTCTGCGCCTCTGCAGGACAAGAAATTGGCGCAGCAGATCAAACGCCTTCCGCCAGCTCGCTGGCAAAGGTCTCGATCAGTTTCGCTTTCAGGATTTTCCCAGTCGGCGCGGCAGGCAGGGCCGTAGCCACGATAATACGTGCCGGCCGCTTGTAGGGCGCAAGCCGGTCGTGCAGGAAGGCTTTCAGTTCCGCCTCTGTCACGCTACTGCCGGTGGCGGCGCTGACAAAGGCCAGAACCTCTTCATTCCCTTCAACGGTACGGCCCACCACGCTTGCCACCACCACATCCGGATGCTCGGTTAGCGCCGCCTCAATCTCCACCGGGTAGACATTGAAGCCGGACCTGATGATCAGCTCCTTGGTGCGCCCGGCAATATGCAGCCGCCCTTCATCATCAAAGCGGCCCAGATCGCCGGTGCGGAACAACCCGTCCTCTGTCAGCGCTGCGGCTGTTTGCACCGGATCGCGGAAATACCCCTTCATGATTTGCGGACCACCCACAAGGATCTCGCCGATGCCTTCCTCCGGGGTGGCGCCCGGCGCCTCCAGATCCAGTTCAAGGGTACAATCTCCCATTGCCAGTCCGACGCTGATGTCAGGATCGCCGAATGCGTTGCGGGTGGCACAGACACCCGCCGTGCCTTCAGTCAGCCCGTAACCGTTTTGCAGCGGCAGACCATAGAACGCCTCGGCCTCGCGTTTCCAGGCCGGATCCAGGGGCGCACCGCCCGAGGAGACAAACCGCAGTTTGCCCGCGTCATAGCGCGGCTTGCCGGCTGATCGGGCATAGTTGAACAGATGCGCATGCATCTGCGGCACTGCGGGCAGCAGGGTCACATCCTCCTGCAGCGCCTGGTACAGACGCTCTGCCGAGAATAGCGCCTCCATCCGCATCGCCGATTGCGCCAGGGTGACGGACAGCATGGTGACAAGCCCGAAAATATGGCTGAGCGGCAGCGCCAGATAGGTAACATCCGACTGCTGAATCCCCCGCACCTCGGCTGAGGCCGCCGCCCCTGCAATAAGGTTGGCGTGGGTCAGCATTGCGGCCTTGGGGGTGCCAGTTGTGCCCGAGGTGTAAAGCAGAAGGGCGGTCTGTTCGCACCCGTCCTCTGACACCGGTTCCGGCACGGCGCCAGCGCGCGGCATCAGGTCCGCCGCGCCAAAGGCACCCTGCACGTCCTGTGCGCCATAGTAGTCCGCATGGACGCGGGCCGCTGCGGAAGAGGCGGCTGTGAACATGACGGCACTGGGATCGGAATGGGCAAAGATCCGGTCCAGTTCAGCCGTGGTCAGCCGCGCATTGATGGCAACCGCGGATGCATCCAGCAGGCTGGCGCCATAGAAGAACGCGATCACCTCGGCGCAGTTCTCAAACACCAGAACCACCCGGTCGCCGGACCGCACGCCTGCGGACTTCAGCTGCTCCGCCGCGGCATGTGCCGCTTGGGACATCTCCTGCCAGGTCAGGCGGCGGCCATCCTGATCCATCAGCGCCAAAGCATCGGGGCGGGCCCCGGCGGCTGCCTGCAGCAGCCCGTGTACGCGGTTATGCATGTCTTTCCTCCTCCCGTGCGCCGTTACGCCGCCAGGCCCAGCCGCCCGAAGACCGCCAGCGCCTCAGCCTCCAGCCGGGCGGTAATTTCGGCAAAGGGCTCCACCCTGTCGACAAACCCCAGCGCATGGCCTGCCGACAGCAGCCCCTGCGAGACGTCGCCAGTGGCATAGGCTTGGCGTCCGATCTTGCCGGATACATGCTTCAGCAGTTCCTGAATGCCGATCTCCGGATTGTCGCGCTCCAGCCTGGCAACCGTTTCGGTGGTCTGATTGCGCAGGCTGCGCACAGTGTTACGCACCGAGTGCATGGTCAGCTGCGTGTCCAGCTCGCTCGCATTCACCATTGCCTGCTTGTAATCCGGATGTGCGGTCAGCTCACTGGCAACCAGGAACCTGGTGCCTATCACCACGCCGGCCGCGCCCATCACAAGTGCTGCCATGATCTGCTTGCCGTGTCCGATGCCGCCGCCGATGAGCCAGGGGATGGTCAGCCGGTCCCCGGCCAGGCCTGCGTTGACCATGCTGCCAACCATATCCATGCCGGGGTGGCCGCCGCATTCGGCACCGACAATCGACACCATGTCGACCCCCACCTGCTCCGCCTTCACCGCATAGCGCAGGCTGGGCACCTTATGCAGCACGGTAATCCCGGCATCCTTGAGGATGGGCATGAACGCCTCGGGGCTGCGGCCGGATGTTTCGACAAACTGCACACCTTCGTCCGCGATCAGACGGAACACCTCTTCGGTCTTCTCGCCCGGCACCAGCTTGGGGATCATCGAGACATTGACCCCGAAAGCCCTGCCTTCGCACATCTCGCGGCAGCGGCGGATCTCGGCGCGCAGATCGTCCATTTCGGGGAAACTAGCGGCAGTGATGAACGAGACAATCCCGGCCCGCGCCGCAGCCGATACATATTCGGCATTGGCCAGCCATTGCAGGCCGCCCGCCACAACCGGCAGCCGGGTGCCATAGGTTCGGGTCACGGCCGTGTCGAAAATCGCCGGAAGTGCAGAAGTATGCATCATGTCGGTCTCCTTACCGGAATACTGGGGAGGTTTTCTTGAGAAAGGCGCCGATGCCAACCTGGGCTTCGTCACCGCCAAGGGCCTTGGCCATGGCATCGCGTTCATGGGTCATCTGGTCTTCGAAATTGGCGGTTTCGGCCTGGTTGAGCAGCTCCTTGATGTCCGCAATCGCCATCTCAGGGCCACGGGCCACCGCATCGGCCAAAGCTTCGGCCTGCGCCAGGGTGCGCCCCTTGGGTGCCAGTTCCGTCACCGCCCCCAGCTGGTGCATCCGCTCCGCGCTGAGCGGCTCTGCCAGCATCGCCATCCGTGCCACGGTTGCCCGCGGCAGCGCCTGCGTCAGCGCATAGGTGGCGCCGCCATCCGGCACCAGGCCTGCCTTGACGTAGGCCAGGGTGAACATCGCCCCCTCTTCCGCCACGATCATGTCCGCCGCCATTGCAAGCGATAACCCAGCCCCAGCCGCGCCGCCTTCGACAGCTGCAATCACGGGCTTGGGGCAGTCCCGGACCGCACGGGTCAAGGCGTTCAGCTTGCCGATCTGCACCTGCCGCTCCTCATAGGGCATCGCGCGGCGTTCCTTCAGCATGTTCAGATTGCCGCCGGAACAGAAGAACCCGCCCGCGCCCGCCAGGATCACCGCTGCAATCGCAGGATCCCGCGCCGCCCGCGCCAGACCCTCCTGCAAGCCTTGGTAATACTCATACGACAGCGCATTGCGCATGCCTGTGTTGCAGTTCCAGATTATCAGGGTCCCACCGCGGACCTCATGCCGGTAAAGCGCGCTCATCCCGCATCCTCAGCTGCTGTCCCGCGCACCCGCTTGAAAACGCCGGTGGAGGCCGCAATCAGCCGCCCGGCCCCGTCGCGCAGGTCGCAAGAGACAAATTTGGTTGTGCTGCCGCCGCCGGTGATCCGGCCGATCGCCCGCACGCACCCCTGGCGGGCCACTGCCAGATAATTGACGTTCAACGACAGGGTGACAAAAGGGGTGATCCCTTGCGGATCGCAGGTGAGGCTGGCGGTGATCCCGCTGGCCGTATCCAGCAACGTTGCCGCCACGCCACCATGCAGGCTGCCCTGCCGGTTCAGATGCAAAGGCGAAATCTCCAGCACGCAATGCGCCTCAACCGCCTCCGGGTCGAGTTCAATGCCGTAGCCCATCGCCTCAAACAGCGGGATCAGGGGCCTGTCGGGACGGACCAGCGGCATGTCTTACCCCGCCTTCAGCGCGATGAAGCGCTCCAGATGGTAATCCGTGTCGCCGAACAGATGATCGATCATCGTCAGGCGGCGGGCGAAATGGGACAGCGCGTATTCATCGGTCATGCCGATGCCGCCATGCATCTGGATGCATTCCTCGGCCACCAGTGCCCCGGCGCGGCCAATCAGGTTCTTGGCAGCGCTGACGTGGACTTCGCGCAACTCCCGCGGCTGATCCAGATTGCCCGCCAGGTTAATCACGGCCGAGCGCGCCTGCTCCACCTCTATCAGCATATCCGCCATCCGGTGCTGCAGTGCCTGAAACTTGCCGATCGGCATGCCGAACTGCTTGCGCTCCTTCAGATAGGCGATGGTCAGATCCTTGGCGGCCTCCATCGCCCCCAGCGCCTCGGCGCAGAGGGCAGTCAGGCCGCGGGCAACAGAAGCTTCCAGCGCGCCCAGCCCCTCTCCGGCAGCCCCCAGCCGCGCCGCATCCGTCAGGCGAACCCTGTCCAATGCAACCGTTGCAGACGGTATGCCGTCCATATTGCGGTGGCTGCTGACGGTCACGCCCGGGGTGTTTTCCGGCACCAGAAACAGCGAAATGCCTGCCATATCCGCCGCATCGCCAGCCTCCCGCGCCGACACCACCAGGGTCTGCGCCTCAGAACCGTACAGCACATGGGTCTTGATGCCGTTCAGCACGATGGCATCGCCTTCGGCAGCAGCCGTGGTTTCCACATGGTTCAGGTCATAGCGCGCCCCGGCCTCGCCCTGCGCCAGCGCCGCGACATGGGTTCCCGCAATGATCTCATCCGCCAGTCCGCGCTGGCGGCCGGTGCCAAACGCGGCAATCAGCCCGCCCGCCAGAACCGCGGGCAGCACCGGTTCGATCACGCCAGCGCGGCCCAGCTCTTCGAACACCACCGTCAGGTCAAAGCCCTGGCCACCGAAACCGCCCTGATCTTCGCGGAACATGGCCCCCAGCACGCCCAGTTCGGCCAACCCGGCATAGATCCCGCTATCAAATGGCATACCCGCCGCAATCAGTGCCCGACGATTTTCATGTGAATACTTGTCCGCCAGAAACCGCTGCAGCGTATCGCGGAGCATCATCCGCTCTTCGGTCAGATTGAAATCCATGTCGCCTGCTCCCGTTACAGCCCCAGAATGGCCTTGGTGATGATGGTGCGCTGCACCTCGTTCGAGCCGCCGAAAATCGACAGCTTGCGCATGTTGAAATACGCAGGCGCCGCGGCTGCTGCGTGATCGGGCCCCAGCGCCGCCGCATTACTGCCGCCGTCCAGGAAATCAGGCTGGAACGGCAGCGCGTCCGGCCCCATCGCCCGGCGCAAGAGCGATGTTAGCTCCTGCCGGATCACCGTGCCCTTGACCTTCAGCATCGAGCTTTCGGCGCCGGGCGCCTGCCCCTTGGCCGCAGCCGAGACGACCCGCAGATTGGTGGTGGCCATCGCCATCAGGTCGATCTCTGCCTGCGCCATGCGGGCCGCGAAATGCGGGTTTTCCGCCAGCGGCCGGCCGCCGGACGCCACCCGCCCGGCCACATGTTTCAGCGTCGTCAACAGCGCGTTTGAAAAACCGACCCCGGCGATATTGGTGCGCTCATGGGTCAGCAGGTACTTGGCATAGGTCCAGCCCTTGTTCTCCTCCCCCACCAGGTTCTCCGCAGGCACCCGGACGTTGTCAAAGAACACCTCGTTCACCTCCGGCTCACCATCGATCAGCACGATGGGGCGCACCGTGACTCCGGGCGTGTTCATATCGATCAGCAGGAAGGAGATGCCTTCCTGTTTCTTGGCATCCGGATCCGTCCGCACCAGGCAGAAAATCCAGTTCGCGTGCTGGCCCAGCGTGGTCCAGGTTTTCTGGCCATTGACCACATAGTGATCGCCGTCACGCACCGCCCGGGTCTTGACCGCCGCCAGATCGGAACCTGCGCCCGGCTCGGAATAGCCCTGACACCACCAGTCCTGCCCGTTCAGGATGCGCGGCAGAAAGCGCTGGCGCTGCTCTTCAGATCCAAACGCCAGCAGCACCGGCGCCAGCATCGACAGGCCGAATGGCAGGCTGCGCGGGGCATGGGCCAGACAAGCCTCTTCTTCAAAGATATGGCGCTGCACCGCGTTCCATTCACAGCCGCCATAGGCCCGCGGCCAGTTCGGCGCCAGCCAGCCGCGCGCATTCAGCAGGCTGTGCCACTGCTCGACGTCCGCCTTGGCCAGCCGCTTGCCCAGCCGCACCTTCTCGCGCAGTTCATGCGGCAGGGTGTCGTTCAGCCACTGGCGGACCTCAGCCCGGAACGCCTGTTCTTCCTTGGTGTAGTTCAGATCCATCGCCTATTGCCCCTCAGAAGATTTCAAACAGGCCGGCAGCACCCATGCCGCCGCCGATGCACATGGTGACAACTCCCAGCCTGGCGCCGCGCCGCCGCCCTTCCAGCAGCAGGTGCCCGGTCATCCTTGCACCGGTCATGCCAAACGGGTGGCCGATCGAGATTGAACCGCCATTGACGTTGCAAATCTCCGGGTCGATCTCCAACCGGTCGCGGCAGTAGAGCGCCTGCGAGGCAAAGGCCTCGTTCAGCTCCCACAGATCAATGTCGCTGACCGTCAGCCCGTGCCGTTTCAGCAGGCGCGGCACCGCGTAGACCGGACCGATGCCCATTTCATCCGGCTCACAGCCTGCCACAACGAACCCTTTGAACGCACCCAGCGGCTCGGCGTCTTCACGTTCGGCCACGGCACTGTCCATCAGCACCAGCGCCGCTGCCCCGTCGCTCAGCTGCGAGGCATTGCCGGCGGTGACGAAATGCCCCTCACCCTGCACCGGGGCCAGCCCGGCCAGCCCCTCCAGCGTGGTGTCCGGCCGGTTGCAGTCGTCCATGGCAAAGGTCACCTCCTTACGGGTGATCTCGCCGCTTTCCTTGTCCTTGAAGGCCTGGGTCACAGTGATGGGCACAATCTCATCATCCAGACGGCCCGCAGCCTGCGCCGCTGCCGTGCGCTGCTGGCTGGACAGCGCCAATTCGTCCTGCGCCTCACGGCTGATGCCATAGCGTTGGGCGACAATATCGGCAGTCTGGATCATCGGCAGATACAGCTCGGGCTTGTTCTCCTGGATCCAGCTTTCCTGCGCCTGCGGCGGGCGTGCGGGCGGCATCTGACTGATGCTTTCCACCCCTGCCCCGATCGCGGCCGGCGCGCCCTCCATCACAATCGAATGCGCTGCCATTGCCACCGCCTGCAAGCCGGACGAGCAGAAGCGGTTCACCGTGGCTGCGGAAACAGACACCGGCAGCCCTGCGCGGATCACCGACTGGCGGGCAATGTTGGACCCGGTCCAGCCTTCAGGGTAACCGCAGCCGACCAGCGCGTCCTCAATCAGGTCCGGCGCAATGCCTGCGCGCTGCACCGCATGGCTGATGGCATGGCCTGCCATGGTGGCGCCATGGGTTTCATTGAAGGCGCCGCGGTAGGATTTGGCCAGACCAGTGCGCGCAGTGGAGACGATGACCGCCTGTTTCATGAAAAACTCCTTCAGGTGTTGAGGCTGCCGAATGTCCGGCCTTTGGCGGCCAACCGTTCCAGCAGCGGCGCAGGCTGCCAAAGCAGGGGATCTTCCTCGTGGAAGCGGCAGATATCCTGCAGGATCCTGTCCAGCCCCTTGGCATCGGCATAATGCATCGGCCCGCCGCGCCAGCGCGGAAACCCGTAGCCGTTCAGCAGGGTCACATCCACATCCAGCGGCCGCAGCGCAATGCCATCGCCGACCACGCGGGCGGCCTCGTTCACCATCGCTGCCATGTAACGGCTGATGATCTCATCTTCGCCTATCGTCCGCGGTGTGATGCCCTTGGTGGCGCGCTCTGCCGCGATGATTTCTTCCACTTCAGGATCAGGCTTCGGCCCGCCAGCGCCTTCCTCATAGATGTAAAACCCGCGCCCGGTCTTGCGCCCGAACCGGCCCAATTCGCACAGTCGGTCGGCAAACTCGGGGTAGGTTTCCCTTGGATCGCGCTCAGCCGCTAGGCGCTTGCGGTTGGCCCAACCGATGTCCAGCCCGGCCAGATCGCCAACGGCAAACGGCCCCATCGCCAGACCAAACCCGGTCAGCGCCTTGTCCACCGCATAGGGGCTGGCCCCGGCCAGCACCATGCCGTAGACCGCCTTGCTGTAATGCGACAGGATCCGGTTGCCGATAAAGCCGTCGCAGACGCCCGCGCGCACCGCCACTTTCTTCAGCCGCTTGGCCAGCGCAAAGCCGGTCGCCACCGCATCAGGGGCGGTATCTTTGCCCACCACAACTTCCAGCAGCCGCATCACATGCGCGGGCGAGAAGAAATGCAGCCCGATCACATCCTGCGGGCGGCTGGTCATTGCCGCAATCCGGTTCAGATCCAGATAAGAGGTGTTCGAGGCCAGAATGGCGCCCGGCTTGCAGACCTCATCCAGCCGGGTGAACACGTCCTTCTTGACGTCCATGCTTTCAAAGACAGCTTCGATCACCAGATCTGCCTGTGCGAAATCCTCGTACCGGGTGGTGGTGCGGAACGCTTGCGCTAGAATGGCATCTCGCTGCGGCGCTGCCAGCTTGCCGCGTTTCACAGCACTCTCCAACATCCTGCCAACGCTGTCTGCCGCCCTGTCTGCCGCAGCTTCGTCACGCTCGGCCAGGGTCACATCCAATCCGCTCAGCAAAGCGCTGACAGCAATCCCCGCCCCCATAGTGCCGCCGCCAACAACGCCCATCCGATTGATTGCGCGCGGGTCAACACCTTCGATTTCCGGCAGTTTCCCAACCTGGCGCTCGGCAAAGAAAGCGTGGATCAGGGCGGTGCTCTGGTCCGAGGCCATCAGCTCCTGAAACAATGCGCGCTCTTTCTTCAGCCCGTCCTCGAACGGCAGCGACATCGCCGCCTCCACTGCATCGAGGCAGGCGATTGGCGCAATCGCCCCGCGTGCGTCCCTGGCAACTTTGACCCGGACGCCCTCCAGTTCCGCCGGCTCCAGTATATTGCACAGCAGGCTCCCGGCCGGGCGCGGCTCCTTGCCTGCCGCGATCAGCTCCCGGGCAAATGCGATACCTTCGGCGCGGGCATCGGTGCCGTCCGCCACCCGGTCAATCAGCCCCATGGACAACGCCGCATCGGCACTAACCGGGTTGCCACCGGTGATCATCCGGGCCGCATCTGCCGCCGGGATCAGCCGCGGCAGACGCTGGGTGCCGCCCGCGCCGGGCAGCAGCCCCAGCGACACTTCCGGCAGGCCGAGACGGGTGCCCTTTACCGCGACCCGGTAATGCGCGCCCAGGGCCGCCTCCAGCCCGCCGCCAAGCACATTCCCGTGCATCGCGGCAATGACCGGCACCGGCGCCGCCTCGATTTCAGTGATCAGATCCGGCAGGAACGGCGCCAGCGGCGGCTTGCCGAATTCGCGGATATCCGCGCCGGCAAAGAAACTGCGCCCCGCGCAGCAGATGACAACAGCCTTGGTTTCCGCGCGGCTCAGCGCGGCCCGAAAACTCCCCTGCAGACCGGCGCGCACCGTATGCGAAAGCGCGTTCACCGGCGGGTTGTCCACTCGCACAACAGCAACGCTGCCATCCATTGTCAGATTAACCTGGTTTGCCATCCCGTTCCTCCGCCCGTTGTTCGCAGCATCTCTTGGCTTGGGATTCTGAGTAGCAATTTCAATTTCTAATTTCAATATGTAAAATTACATTCCTCTTTGCAGAATTCACTTCCACCGAGACACTGCTCATCCGCAACGTCACACAGGACGCGGCGGAGAAGGCAAGCCAGCACGCGTCAACTGCCAACCGTGTTGCATGTCGGCCAGTCAGGTTCCGGACCAGGGCCCATAATGAAGGTCCGCTTCTGCAGTCGGTCAAGCATCCGAGCCTGTCGCCGCGGTACCGGGAGCTGATCGGGGATCTGGCTGGCGCCCTGAACGCTCCGGATGTGCGGCGGGAGGCGGCGGCGTCGCTGCGGGCACTGATTTCGGAGGTGCGGATGGTTCCGGACGCGGACGCGCTCGGGGGCCATCAGCCTGAACTTATTGGAGAACTGGCGGGGCTGATGGCTTTGGGTCAGCCGGAATCGAAAAAGCCCCCGCTTTTTGCGGAGGCTTGGTCGGAAACGGTGGTTGCGGGAGCAGGATTTGGACACTGTTTCATCCAGGCCGGGTAGCTCGCGAGGGGGTAAGCCCACCCGGTTCTACGAAGGCACAAACGTCCGCCACTCAAAGCGGACGATCGCTGTAGGCGCTTTTTTGGACTACCCGAGCGGCATCTATGCCCGATAACCGACCTTCAAGTCGCGTTAAACAACATCCCGGAAATCACTGGCCTGATAGGGCACGAGCAGTTCTTTGAGCGGAGCAAGAAAGCCTGCTTTCCGCAGCGGGTCTGAGCCCATGTCAAGAAGTAACTCGTCGTGATAATGTGCCATGTGCAAGAGCAACGTCGCCGAACGTGCCGGGCCTACTGGCATCCAGGACCGTTTCCAGCGCCTGAGTGCATCAATCGAAGCACGCATGTCTTCTTCGTTTGGCAAGGCTATGTTTCCGACGACGACCTCGGAAAGCCATCGGGCCTGTAGTGCAAATGTCGTAACGCTCATGAAAGACGAGGCGCGACCGACAAACGCCAGGTTGGGCACGCCGGGATGCAGAATGTGCCGGTAGAGGTAGATACCGTCCGGTTCTTCGCCCAACGCGTCGCGCAGTTCCTCGGGCAGAAATCCAAAACCAGTTTTCCAGCCGGTGCCAAAAACGACGCAATCCACGGCCAGCGTGTCACCATCCTCAAGGATCAGCTCTTTTTCGGTGAACCGCTGCAAGCCGCTGCGATGAGCTGATATCTCTCCGGAGCGGATATTTTCTATGAACCCGGGCCGTGGCACCATCGTCACTTCGGAATAGGCGTCATATTCGATCGGATGCACGGGAACCAGATTGTTTCCATTGGCGATCTTGGTTCCCAGCTTTTGCTGGGTGCCCAGCAATAGCTCAACCACTCGCCAGAAAAGCCACGGCAAGGGATAGCCAACGGTGTGAAGCCCGCGCACGATGGGTGTTGGCCGGGCATAGGGCGGGATCATCGCCGCGACGAGCCGTGTCAGCATTCCCCACTTGAAAGGAAGCAGCCCCAGAAGTTTTCTGGGAACAGGCCAATGAGCGGTGCGAAACACCAGATGCACCTTGTCCGCCACGCCAATTGCAGCCCCGGCGATATCACCTGCACTTTTGCCATACCCAACGACGGCAACGCGACGCCCGCGCAATATCTCAATGTCCTTGACCTGGCTGTTGTGAAGGACTTCACCCTGAAATTGATCCCGCCCTTGAATCTCTGGCATCAGAGGCGTTTCTGAGTAAAGTCCGGTGGCGATCACGACCAGATCGGCCTGCACGCTGTTGGTGCCGTTCTCATTTTCGACTTCAAGCGCCCAGCCGTCGCCCGATCTTTGAAGCGCGGTGACGCGCATACCCAGTTGCAGGCAGTCGCGAATACCAAAATGATCGCAATAATCCTCCATGTATTTTTGGAAATCAGGGCCCGGCGTGTATTGCGGCACTGCTTCAGGCAATGGAAAATCCGGGAATTCGTAGAGATCCTTTGGAATTTGCACACCAAACCCGTGATACCCGTCGGCCCAGACGCCTCCCAACTGGGAACTTCGGTCGTATATCGTGCAGCTTACTCCCTTTTTGCTTAGGTTCTTGGCCGTGGCGAGACCGGATACACCTGCGCCGATGATTGCTGCTATCTTGATTTTCCCCTGGATCATGGCGTTTCCCGCGTTCCGTTCATCAGTTTGGAAACGCCCAACAACACCGCCCCCAGAATCCAGAACGTCAGCACATAGGCGCCGAACAACGTCCAAAGAAACCAAATCCAGATGCCTTGCCAAACTGTTTTGTTGTAAGCCAATCCGGGACGATCCAGCCGCGCCCGAAAAACGTCCAGCATATGCAAAAAACCGACGATGGCACCCATTGCGGTGCCGATCAAAAGATATGTGCTCATCTTGCAGCCCCCCATTTATCATATCGGAAAAATGCACATTTTGAAACGAGCAGGCTGGAGATCTTGTCGCACAGCGGTCATTGGAGCAATCACAGTGAAGGTTCGCTTTGTCTAAGATTTTTCGATGCGGGCCAGTTGGTTAGGTTGGGCTTGGCGGGGTGGCCCGCGTTGACAAATCTGACAAGGTGGAAGCCGCGGGATGTGTATGCTGCGCTATGGGGAAAGCGCAGGCATCCGCCATGGATATTGGTGGAATTTTCGCGGGGTTTGCTGAGCTTGGGCGATTGGCGGCACGGCCTTTGGGGCAGTGTCCGGAAACTTCGCGGGTCTTGCCGGGGCGGTTTTCATCGTCTTGAGCTGCGAGCACGGGCGCAGGCCAAAGCGCACCGTTGGCCAGCATGGGAAGTTTCTGATCTCAGAGTGGTTGTGAGACGGGCTTTTCATCATGCGGCCTGCAATCTTGGCGGTGCCCGGGATCGCGGAACCTCGCCGCTCCGGAAGGTTTCGATGATGCGCATGGTCCGCCGCAATCGGGGCATGGTTCGCGCAGGGTCAGGGGTTCTTTGAGGCCGTCTTCTGGCTGGTCCGGTTCGCCAGAGCCCGCCGTTCCGAGAACCGCGCGGACCCGGGCGACTTTCTCTTTGCGACCACTGCCCGCGAGGAAGCCATAGTGCCGGATGCGGTGGAACCGGCCGGGGAGGACATGGATCAGAAAGCGGCGGATGAACTCGTCGGTTGAGCCGCATCACCTTCATCCGGTCCCCGCGCTTGATCCGGTAATCCTTCCAGCGGAACGCTACGGTGTCGGCGTCAGCGCTGACCAGGCGATGGTTTGAGATCGCCACGCGGTGTGTGTACCGGCTCAAATAGGCAAGCACCGCCTCCGGACCACCGAAGGGCGGTTTGGCATAAACAACCCAGTCGATCTTGCGCAGCGGGGCCGACCATTCAGCGAAGGCGGGTGCGTCTGCCAATCCCACAAGTTCTCCGAAGAGTCTCAAGTGCCCGGCACCGTGCAGCGCCATCAGCCCGTCCAGAAACAACCGCCGGAACAGCCGCGACAGCACGCGTGCATGCAGAAAGAATCCGGGCTTGCACGCGACCCACCGGGTGCCGTCCGGCGACAGGCCGCCACCCGGGACGATCATGTGGATGTGGGGATGATGGGGCCACGCCGGAGGCGTGCTTTCAGCACGACGCCGAGCCCCAGGTGTGCAGCACGCTGGTCAAGCCGACACGGGCGCCGAGGCGCTTGGGATCGGCGGCGATTGTCATGACCGTTTGAGCGGACGCTTTGAACAGCAGGCTATAGAGCGCCCGCTTGTTCCAGAGAGCAATCCGCGCAATCTCGGCCGGTAGTGTGAAGACCACGTGGAAGTACTCCACGGGCAGAAGGTCCTCGGCGCGTGCTGCCATCCAGTCTCGCGCCGCTGGTGCCTGACACTTCGGACAATGCCGGTTCTTGCAGCTGTTATACGCATTATGCTGGTGGTTGCACTTGGTGCAGGCCGCCACATGCCCGCCGAGCGCCCCCGTTCGGCAGGCTTCAATCGCTGACATGGCCTTCAACTGCGCCAGGTTCAGATGCCCGGCATTGGCCCGCCGATAGGCAGGACCGTGGATTCGAAAGATGTCAGCAACCTCCAGCTTCGGGCGCGGCACTGCCCGCGCGCGTCACTCGGACCTTCGGTCCCGGAGCTGCACCAGCAACTCGTAGGGGCTGTCGGTGTCGCGGATCAGCTTGGTCGCGACATGGGTGTATTGCGCCGTCGTGCTCAGCTTGGCGTGCCCAAGCAGAACTTGAATGACCCGCACATCTGTTCCGGCTTCTAGCAGGCGGGTTGCGAAGCTGTGGCGCAAACTGTGCAGCGTGCTCCTCGGCTTCTTGATCCCAGCCAGATGCTTGGCTGCGCTGAAGGCACGGTGCAATTGGCGGGGTGAGAGCGGATTGATCCGGGGCTTGCCTGGAAAGAGCCAGCCATCCGGCCGCGCCTCGCGCCAATAGTCGCGCAGAAGCGCCAAAAGGCCAGGCGGCAGCATGACCTTGCGATCCTTGCCGCCCTTGCCTTTCTCGTGCCTTTCTCGACATGGATCAGCATCCGGTCGCTGTCGATATCGGTGACCTTGAGATTGCAGACCTCCGACGCCCGGAGCCCGGTGCCATAGGAAATGCTGAGTGCAGCGCGGTACTTCAGCCCCGGGCCGGGCGCGACCTTCAGCAGCTCGAACACCTCTTCGGCGCTGAACACGACCGGTAGCTTCCTTGGCTCCGTGCGGTAGTGCAGGCATTGCTTCATCTCCGGGCGCTGGCATGTCATCTCGAAAAAGAACCGCAGCCCGGCAAGCCGCACATTGTAGGTCGAAGGGGTGACATTCGTGTTCACCATATGCAGCTGGTAAGCGCGCAGGTCTTCGGGCGTTGCAGTATCCGGCGATCGGCCAAGAAACTCGGCAAAGTATCGAACGGCCCTGATATGCGCTTTCTGCGAACTCTCCCCGAGCCCTTTGATCCGCATATCTTCGATCATCCGCTCTCGAAGCGGTGTGGTCTTTGTGTCCGCCATGGGACCCTCCTGTCTGTTGATTGAGAGACCCCAATCGTCAGACAGACACGCCCATTCCCAAAATCTCAGTCGTCAGATCATCCCGCAACGGTATCACCGAGCGCCCCTGCCGCGGTAGCGGCTTCGTCCTCGTCCCGCACTGTCTGAGTTCACCGGCTCCAGAACCTCGCAGTCGCTGCGAACGGCTGAAACGGCGGGCTGCGCCGCAGCACAAAACCTAGGCTGGTTGCGCCAAACGGCCGAGTTTGCAAAGGGCGCTTACTGCGCTCCGCTGTCTCCGGTGCAACCCGCAGCATCCCGCAGCATCCCGTGAAGCAACTTGGCCTTGCCGAGGGTCCGCTTCCGGGAAAGTGACCATGAATTTTCGCACCAGCAGCATCGTCGGTGCGGCACCACTTATCTACGACCGCTTCGGTGAAGGGATTTTCGATGCGGGCCGTAGTGCAACGTTTTCTGGTGGTGCTTCGTCGGCCCGCGTTGGAAATCCCTTCACCTTTGCGGACATTGAGTGGGGGTGGTCGGCTCTGCAGCGCAGCACGCGATATCGGACATTGGCAGGTAGCGTGGCCTGAAAATCCAGAGCGTTGCCAATCAGCTCTGGCTCTCCCTTCGGTGCCACCATTCCTCCAGGCGGTTGCAGATCACGCCGTTCCGGGAACTGGAAAAGACTAACCGGAATACCCCGTCCAGTTTTACAAGCCTCCCAGAGGCTTTGCGCCTGAATGCGGCCTGCCATCCTGCAATTGCTGTGTTCCCTGCAATAGACCAGATCTGCGCTGAAAACCTGACGTCTTCCTGCGCGTCTGCCGCACCTTCTTGCCAATACTGCCTGATTTGATCCCGGCCCCTCAGCGGTTCGCTGAACGGGGTCTCATGGTATTCTGCAGCTACCGTGAACAGGGCAGCCGCCTCGTCCGGGTCGCCTTCGATCCAGGCCCTGCCATAGGCCTTCAACCAGTCTTCAACATCCTGTTCTCCCATGCGGACCTCCAATTTTGGCAAGTGGCTAGCGCAATATCCTTTACGCGCTGCAGCAGGCCGACGGCTCTGCCGCCGGCCCGAAAAATCACACGGCCAGCGACTGCGCGACCTTGATCAGCTTTTCCTCGTCGATGTCGTACATGTAACCGTAGATATTGGCGTGTTTGGGGGTTCCGGCGGAGTCCCGCATCAATAGGACATCATGCTCAAGGGAGGCAGTGTAGTCGCTAATGCAAATGCTTTCTGCCGGGTAAACCTGTTCAATATCGACACCATGTTCCTGCTTGTAGGCGTCAATGATCCCCTCTTTGGTGAACGAAGTGGCGCCGCAATGGGTGTGGTGAACGATGACGATGTTCTCGATCCCGAACAGGTGCTGCGCCACTGTGACGGACCGCAGGGCGTCATATGCCCGGCCTCCTGCCACACAAACCTCGAAGATGTTGGTGGTTGAAGCGATCTTGTTGCCGCTGTCATCAGTAACTATCTCTCCGGGGTGTGTCTGACCGAACTCTTCGGCGACCAGCCGCGGCACTTGGGCGATGCGCGGGTCATAGCAATAGACGACCACGGTTTTCAGCGGCACTGCCTTGGCGAATTCCTTGCGCACCGCCGCTTCGTCAAAGCCGGGTTGCTTGGAAAAGGCATAAGCGTCGAAGCTCTGATGATTGCCACACATGTTAATCTCCTTTCATCAAGTTAGAAAACCGCTGCAAGCGCGCGCTGCACCGATGCGCGCTCCTGCGCCTCGTGGTACCAGCACCGGGTGGCCGGCAAGTCCTTAAGGCGGCCGGTACCCAGCAGGTGGATCATGGGAAAAGCGGCACAGTCCGCCGCTCCGAAACGGGTGCCTCCGAGGAAACTGCAGATGCCGAGCCTCTGCTCGATGGCCGCAAGCGCGCGCGTTGCCCGCGCCTCGCCGAAGGCCAAGCCGGCGCTGCTGCCCTCTTCGCGCTCCAGGCTGAGCCCGAAATTGACGGGTGCCACCAGGTCGGTCATCACTAGGCTCAGGGCTTCAAGCGCGTGGGCGCGGTCCGCCCGGGCGACTGGCAGCAACTGGCCGGACTTTTCGGCCAGATACAGTAGGATCGCCATGGATTGGCTCAGGGTGATCTGGGCGCCGCAAGGGCCTTCGCTGTCGATGATCAGCGGCACCTGGCCCATCGGGTTGAGGGCAAGGAACCCCGGCCTGTCCTGATCACGCTCGCGCAGGTTCACAGGCACCGCCCGGTAAGGCAGCCCGGTTTCCTCCAGTGCGATCAGCACCCTGTAGGTGTTGCCGGTGGTCCATCCATAAAGATCAATCATTTCCCCCTCCCGCTGCCGGTACCGGGCTGTGATCCAGCTTAATCTGCAGCTCCTTCATCACCGCGCCGTAGCCGCCGGCCATCAGCCCGGTGACCCGGCCTGCGTCGAGGTTCAGTTCAACCGTGATCTCGCTGGGGGAAGCGGGCTCCATGAAGTGGCCCTGCTCGATCAGAAGCTTTGGCCTGCGCACGCCGAGGTGTTCATACAACGCGCAGGCCAGCGGTCCGGCTGCCATGCCGGTGGCCGATTCTTCGCTGATGCCGTAACGCGGTGCAAACATGCGAGCGGTGGCGTCAGCAGAGGTAGCACCGGGATCCGTCGTGAACACGTAAAAGCCGATCAGATCCAAGGCTTCGCTGATGGCCTCGAGTTGCGCTAGGCCGGGTTTCACCGCCTTGAGCGCGGCACCGTCTTTGACTGCAACCAGCACAAAACTGTTGCCGGTATTGGCCAGCTTGGGAGAGAAGCGCGGATCCAGATCCTCCGGCACCAACCCCAGTGCGTTCAGCACATCCTGTTCCTGAACGCCCCGGTCCGCCCAGTCCGACGGGTCTTCGTACCGTGGTGCCAGCTGCTCCATATAGGCGGCGCCATCCCGGATGATGATCTTGCGCGGGCCGTCCACGGTCTCTTTCGAGGTCTCCCCCTCACTCACCCGTCCGAGCTCAGCAAGATAGCTGAGGGAGGCGATGGTTGCATGGCCGCAATGGGCAATGCGGCGCGTCGGGGTGAAGAAATCCAATTTGACCCCTTCAGTTTTGGATCGGGACACAAAGGCGGTTTCGGACAGGCCGACCTTCTGCGCAATTTCAAGCATTTGCGCGTCGCTGAGGCCGTCTGCATCCAGGACAACGCCGGCGGGATTGCCGCCGATTGCTTGCGGCCGGGTGGCCTCGCCTTCGCCAAGCCGTTCCAAGTCCTTTTCGCTCAACCCATCGCGTCCGGCCTCAAGAAGCTCCGGGTCGCCATGATCTTTGAGAGTAACAAAACCGTTGACGATACGGGCGGTGACTATGGCTTCAGTGCGGGTCATGCATTCGGTTCCTTTTGATGAGTTACTCTCAGCATGATCCATCCCTTGCCAGGAATACATTGATATAACTATGATACAGATTCATGAAACAAACAGACAATCTGCTGCCCAAGCTGATCCAGAGCTCGCCCCTGCTGGAGGCGATTGCCGAGGAGCAGAACTTTACCCGCGCCGCGGAGCGCCTCGGCATCGAGCAATCGGCGGTCAGCCACAGGATCAAGGCGCTGGAGGACGCGCTCGGGGTGCCGCTGTTTGACCGCACAACCCGCCGGATCATGCCGACTGAAGCTGGCCGTATCCTGTGTGACGCCGCGCAGCACAGCGGCAGCGCCTGGCGTGCTGCTCTCACCCGGCTGCATGACCTGAAGACCAGCTGCAGCCTGCGCCTGTCGGTGTCTTCCTCGGTGGCGATGAAATGGGTTGTGCCCGCCCTGCAGCGTGCGCAGGACAGCGGGCTGGATCTTCTAGTCGACGTGGATGATCGGCTGGTCGACCTGCACGCAGGTGAGGCCAAGGCGGCAATCCGCTATGGGCTGGGCCCCTATCCCGGGCTGCATTCCGAGCCTCTGCTGCAGGCGGTTCTGCTGCCCGTCAGCCGGCCCGGCTATCTTGGGCCGGTGCCGCTGCAGGACTATTGCCGCCAACCCGGCGCCCGGCTTCTGGTGGATCGCTTCGGCGAAAGCGACGGCACCGGCTTCAGCTGGCAGGAGTATTTCGCTGGCCGCAGCTGGGATATTGAATTCGAGCGCTCGGTCAACGCCTTTGCCCGCGCCGATCTTGCCATTCAGGCCGCCATCGGCGGCATGGGTATCGCGCTGGGGCGCAGCCTGCTGGTGGAAAATGATCTTGAGGCCGGTTTCCTGGAAACTGTCGGCAAGCCGGTAAAATCCCGCGCCCGCTACTGGCTGGTCACCACCCCCGCCAATGCTGCCACCGATGGGTATCAGGCGTTGCGCCAGTGGGTTCATGAAGAGATTTCAGTAATCCGCGCGCAGCAATCAAAGCTGTTCAGTACGGGCTGATCCCCATATTCATGAGGCAGGCTCATGTACATATGGTTCGCCTCGCGCCCTGTTTCTGAGCTAGCCAGCAGGCAGATGCTCAGTTCAGCGGGGGTGCGGCATGCACTATGTCCTTTGCGATGCCTTCTCGGATGGCCCGTTCACCGGCAACAGCCTGGCGGTTTTCCCTGATGCGCGGGCGCTGAACAGCCGCCAGATGCTGCAGCTGACCCGGGAGCTCAAGCACTTCGAGTCCGCCTTTCTGACCGGTCCTGCCCTGCCGGACGGCAGCCGGCCGCTGCGGGTATTCGATCTGGAGGAAGAACTGCCCTTCGCGGGTCATCCGCTGCTGGGCGCCGCGGCTGTGCTGCACCAGCTTGAGCACCCCGCAGAGACCGCTGAGGCTGTCTTTGCCTTGGGAGAAAGGCGGGTCAGCCTGCGATCTGGTCGGCGTGAAGCCGGGTTTGACGTGCAGATGGATCAGGGACTGCCGTTGTATCTGGCAGATTTGAACGGCCCCGCCGCCCGGGAGCTTGCCAGCTGTTTCTCGCTGGCGCCTGAAGATCTGGCCCCGGGTCTGCCGATGGAAGTCATTTCCACAGGGCTGCGCTATCTGGTGGTGCCGGTTCACCAGGGCCTGGACAGGGCGGCCATCCGGGTCCCGGATCTGGAGCATCGGCTGGCGGATGTAGGCGCCCAGTTTGCCTATCTGTTCGATGTTCATCGGAACGAGGGGCGCCACTGGACAAACGACGGACGGATCGAAGACATCGCAACAGGCAGTGCCGCAGGCGTCATCGGCGCTTATGCTCACAAACACGGGCTGCTGAACGCGGCAAGCGGACTGGAACTTAAGCAGGGGCAGCATGCAGGCCGCCCTAGCCGGATTTCGGTGCGGGTCGACAGCGGGCCGGACGGGATCAGAGCTATCCAAGTCGGAGGTCAGGTTTCAATCCTGGGCACCGGCCGGTTCGAGGTGCTGCCATGACCCCTGCCCTGCGCCATATCACCCGCGAAGAAATCGCCGCCCGGCTGTCCCACGCAGCCCTGCTGTCACCAGTGCGTCAGGCGATGATTGCCTACAGCACGGGAAAAGCCACTGCGGCGGCTCAGGTGCTGTTCCCGGCGCCGGGCGCCGATGTGCATGTCAAAAGCGCAGTTCTGCCTGGCGCCCCCATTTTCACCGTCAAGCTCGCGGGCTGGTCGGAAAGCCTGAAAGCAGACACCGGCAGCGGCCATAGCGGGCTGATCCTTGCCTGCTGCTCCAAGACCTGCCAGCCGCTTGCGCTGCTGCACGACGGCCACCTGATTTCCGACTACCGGACCGGCGCTGCCGGCGCTTTGGCCGCGCACAGCTGCCTTTCCGCCGGCCCGGTGGATGCGGCGCTGCTGGGTGCCGGCACCCAGGCGCGCCATCAGATCCAGGCGCTGGCGCAATTGCGGGAAATCCGCAGCCTCCGCATCTGGGCCCGTCGGCCTGAGGCAGCCAGATCGCTATCAGCTTCCCTGCAGGCCGGGTTTCCGGCAAGCCGGATCTCCACCGCCGGCAGCACTGCCGAAGCGATGCGTGGAGCCCGGTTGCTTGTCTGCGCTACCGCCGCCATAGAACCCTTGTTTCAGGCCGCTGATGTGAAGACCGGACAGACAGTAATCAGCATTGGCTCTGATGACGAAACCAAATGCGAGATACCCGCCGCTCTGCTCGCCCGGGCCGACAAGGTCTTTACCGACAGCCTCGGACAGGCCCGCGCCTATGGCAACGCAGCCCGCGCCCTGTCTTCTGGCATGACGGAGGCAGAACTTGGGATGCAGGAATTGGGCGCTGCCTGGGTCGGCAATGACCGGCTGCGCAACAGCGAACGCCAAGTCATCGTTTGCAGCCTGACCGGGCTGGGCGTGCAGGACCTTGCTGCGGTTTCAACCTTGTTCAACTGGGAAACACCCCGGACGAACTCCGCACCCGCACAAAAGACCGGATAAAGGCGGCGGCCTTGAGGAACCCGCTGCGGCGAGCGGGACCTGCTTCCGCCTTTTCATAATGATCGATGTGAAAAAAAGGAGACACGAAAATGACCGACACTCTGGGCTGGAAAATCGAAGGCCATTCGTTCCGGGACGGCAGCCTGCTGGCAGATTGGGAAAAGATCTACCAGGACAGTACCTGGCACTGGCAGTACGACACCCACGAGATGACCTTCGCCATCTACAAGCACGACGGCCAGTACTGGAAACTGTATCATGCCCGCTTTGTGCAGCCCGGCGCCGATGAATATTCCTATGGCTTTGGCGGCCAATCATGCCGGATGGTGGAGGTGGAATACACCCGCCGTGCGCGTTCGACCCATTCTCACATGCTGATGGAAAAGGGCGACCGCCAGTGGATCCGGACCTACGAGTACGACCCCGCGATCATGACCGTCATCACCGCCGGTGAGGAAAACGGAAAATACGGCGCGCCCTATACCGAAATCCGCAAGAAACAGTGGGCCTGACCATGGCCGGGCCTCTCTGCATCATTACCGGCGTCGGCGACGCCACCGGCAGCGCCACGGTGCGCAAGTTCATCTCGCAAGGCTACAAGGTAGCCATGATCGCCCGCAACGCGGACCGACTGCAGGCGCTGGCAGACCAGCACCCCGGCGCGCTGGCTTATGCCTGCGACATCTCCGATCTGCAGGCCTTCGAAACCTGCCTGACCAGAATCGAGGCGGAAATGGGTGTGCCCCGGGTACTGTTGCATAATGCGGTGTCGCACAGTTTTGGCCGGTTCCGCGAGCTGGACCCGCTGGAGATCGAACGGAACTTCCGGGTCAACGCTACCGCCTTGCTAGTCTTGGCCCGCTTCTTTGCGGACAAAATGGCCGCCAGCGGCGGTGGGGCAATCCTGGCCACCGGCAATACTGCGTCGCACCGCGGTGTGCCGAACTACGCGCTATTTGCCCCGACAAAGGCTGCTCAGCGCAATCTGTGCGAGGCACTGGCGCGGGACCTGGGGCCGGAAGGCATCCACGTCTGCTACCTGTCGGTGGATGCCGCCATCGATGTGACCTGGCTGGGCGCCAGCGACGCAGAACGCCCCAGCTGGCTGGTGCCGCCGGCGGACTGGCCGCACGCAAGGGAGGACTTCTTTGCCCAGCCCGACGGCATCGCAGAGGAAATCTATCACCTCACCCACCAGCACCGGTCCACCTGGTCCTTTGAGACTACAATCCGACCCTTTGCGGAAAAGTGGTGATCCCCGCAGCCGCGGTGGGCGGCCTCAGCCTGCATCTTAACGGTTGATGTGTTTAAGGAGGAAACCACGATGCGCTGGACACTGTTTCTGATTTTCCTGGGGCTGGCCTGGGGAGCAACCATACCTCTAAACAAGCTCGCCGTGGCGGGCGGGCATTCCACTGCTGCCCTGGTCTTTTGGCAGCAGCTGGCCGGGTTTGCCTTGCTGCTGACTTGGCAGTCTTTCCGGCGGCGGAAGGGGCAGCGCAGAGGGGCCAGGCCGCAATGGGGTCTCTATTTCATTGTTGCGTCGCTGGGTACGCTGCTGCCGCATGGGCTGAGCTTTGCGGCCGTCAGCATGGTGCAGGCGAACATGATGTCCATCGGCATGGCGTTGTTGCAGAACTCTTACTGCTAAGGATTCACATCACGAATCCATGCGGTTAGACGGGGCCGATGAGTAAGCCCGCACCTGCCCGCTACCGCACGACGAATTGGTCCAGCTACAACGATGCGCTCAGGAAGCGCGGTTCGCTTCTGATCTGGCTGGATAAAGAGATGACCTGGCTCGCGCCGCATGAAGGACGGCCAGGGCGCCCACCGGTCTTCTCGAACGCGGCGATCCAGTTCTGCCTGTCGATCAAGGTTCTATTCAAGCTGCCCCTCCGGCAGACCGCCGGGATGGTCGCCAGCCTTTTGCATCTGGCGGGGCTGGACTGGCCCGTTCCTGATTTCTCTACGCTGTGCCGCCGACAGAAAGCACTGGCCGTCCAGATCCCGTATCGCCGCGCCGATGGGCCGCTGAACCTGCTGGTGGACAGCACCGGGATCAAGTTCCTTGGCGATGGCGAGTGGCAGGCCCGCAAGCACGGCGTTCAGGGGCGGCGCCAATGGCGCAAAGTGCATCTTGCGATGGATGCTGCCACGTCTGACATCCGTGCTGTAGAATTCACCCCCAGCCGCGACGGCCCCTCTCGTGGTTATGCTGCGCAAACCACTGCCGGGCAGTGGACAGCCCGGTCCTGCCGGAACTGCTCGATCAGATTCCGAAGGCCGAAGAGATCAGCAGCGTGACCGCAGACGGAGCCTATGACACGCGCCGTTGCCACTCCGCCATCATCGAGCGTGGTGCCGCCCCGATTATCCCTATCCGCAAGAATGGTCGGCCGTGGAAAGAAAACTGCCCGGCGGCACAGGTCAGAAACGAAACCTTGCGCGCCACCCGGCACTACGGCCGGGCCTTCTGGAAACGCTGGACGGGATACCACGCCCGGAGCCGGGTCGAGGCAAAGATGCGCTGCTTGAAAGCATTCGGCGAGCGCATCGCTGCAAGAGACCCTGACCGCCAAACCGCCGAAATCCACATCCGTATCGCCCTCATCAACCGCTTCAATGCACTCGGCGCCGCCGAGATCGTCCGTGTCGCCTAAGCTCAGAGGGGAAAGGGGTAGTCAGGCCTCAAGAGGGAGTTCTGCAACAATGCCCAGCACAAGCAAGGTCTTTGCGTCTGCGAGCGGGAACCCCAGATCGCGGGATCGCTTAAGGAAACGAAGCCTGCCAACGTCACGCGCTGAATATAGGCGCCGGTTATTCGGCGCCCGCTGTGGCTTCGGAACAATGCCTTCACGCTCATAATAGCGGATAGTTTCAACACTTACGCCGCTTTGTCTGGATGCTTCTCCTATCGCGGTCATGTGAATACGCCCTGCTTGATCCTGTAGCAACTACAGGAGTTATACATCTCAATGACCCTTGCTTCAATTCAAAGGCCTGGCAACGATTGGAGGTGTGGAATGCAGAAATACCTTAGACTCAGCTACCTGGGGTCGATGACGGCCCTTGGGGTCGCGTCCTGCTGTATACTGCCAATGACAATGATGCTGCTGGGCTTGGGAGGCAGTTGGATCGCAATCTTTGGCAAGATTGCAGCCGCCAGTTACTACGTCCTTGCGGTCTCGACAGTGCTAGTTGCGGTGTCCTGGTTGATGGCCCATCGGCGGGGAACGATGGCGAAGCTGAAATGGTGGCTTGCTGGAAGCGCCGCAATGACCGGCTTGGCATGGGTCATTGCGTCAAAAGAAGCCCAGATCAACGAATATCTAATAATGCAGATGTGAAACGATGACAGAACAAACGGTAGTGCTTGAAAGCACTTTGACATGTCCAGAATGCGGGCACATTGAAACCGAGACGATGCCGACAGATTCCTGCCAATGGTTCTATGAATGCAAGTCGTGCAAGAAGGTGCTGAAACCTAAAGACGGCGACTGCTGCGTCTATTGCTCCTACGGGACCGTACCGTGCCCGCCGATCCAAAAGGGCGATGATTGTTGCGGGTAGTCCCAAGCGTAAGGATCGTCCTGTTCCATAGCTTTATTGGGGCCGACTAATGGACGACCGGTATACGCCGTTAGCGACGTGCCGCACACGCGAAGACCCAGACACTGTTCGACGGCGGCAAAGGGCTCACTGCCGCCATGCGGCAGTACAACACCGAGAAACCAGCACCAGCCTGCCCCAGGCCAGTTGTGATCGGCTCAAGCCAGCCCGAAGCGGCCATGCGAGTGAGGCACGCGGCGCTGGATGCTGCAGGTGCGAGGCTTGCCAGCCAATCCATCAATTGCGGACGTTCATTCAGGCACGGGCAAGGGCAATTCATTAGAAGCTTCGCTCTCGGTCCGAGAATTCCCCATTTCATCGCCCGGTTGACCTAACCGCAATTAGCCGCGCTGCTAAAACAGCATGTTAGAATGATGCACCAACGTCGGGTTGGTGTCGTGGCAGGGCGTGGTGGATCGGAGGACCTTTCATGCCCATTGCCAATTTACCCACCATTCGCGTCCGCCTGGAGATCGCCGGGAACCACAGGGATCTCGCCCTGTTCAATCTGGCTATCGACAGCAAGCTGCGTGGCTGTGACCTGGTGAAACTGAAGGTCGCGGATGTCTATGCTTCAGGCCAGGTCAAGGAACGCGCCTCGATTGTCCAGAGCAAGACGCAGCAACCAGTACGCTTCGAGATAACGGAGGGCACGCGCAAGTCGCTCTCGCGATGGATGGATGAACCGATGATGGTCGGCTCAGAATACCTCTGGCCCGGCCGGTTTCACGATCGTCTGCACATCTCAACGCGGCAGTACGCCCGTCTCGTGCGGGGCTGGGTGAGGTCCATCGGGCTGGATTCCACATCCTATGGGACGCATTCCATGCGCCGGACAAAGGTGGCGCATATCGACAGAAAGACTGGCAACCTGCGGGCCGTTCAGCTCCTGCTCGGACATACCAAGATGGACAGCACCGTCCGCTATCTCGGCGTCGAGCTGGAGGATGCTCTCGCGATCTCCGAAAGCGTGGAAATTTGAAGAAATTGGGCCGCTTGCAAAGGCGGCCCTTAGCTGCCGCTCATACTTATATCGCATGCTACACCGCTGTCCGTCATTTCGGACATTCGCTGTATTTGCAAAACACCCGCAGCTGCCTTGAAGGTAATAGGAGCAGTACTTAAGCCTGCGGAGCGCTGCTCCCCTGGTTATGACGCGATTTCCTTTGCCTGCTCGCGCAAGGCAAATTTCTGGATCTTGCCGGTCGAGGTTCTGGGGATCTCCGAAAAGACGAACTTGCCAGGAACCTTGTAGGGGGCCAGACGGCCGCGGCACCAACTGTGCAGGATCTCCGCATCCGCCTGCTTGCCCTTGGCAAGCTCGACAAAGGCGCAGGGGGTTTCGCCCCATTTCTCATGCGGCATTGCCACAACGGCAGCAACCGCAACCGCCGGGTGGCGGTAAAGCGCCTCTTCGACCTCGATCGAGGAGATGTTCTCACCACCCGAGATGATGATGTCCTTTGACCTGTCCTTGAGCTGGATATAGCCGTCGGGGTGCATGACACCCAGATCGCCGGAGTGGAACCAGCCGCCGACAAAGGCTTCCTCGGTGGCCCTGGGATTGCGGAAATAGCCCTTCATCACGACGTTCCCGCGGAACATCACCTCGCCCATGGTCTGGCCGTCGCGCGGTACAGGCAGCATCGTGTCGGGGTCCAGTACGTCCAGCCCCTCAAGAGGCAGGTAGCGCACGCCCTGGCGCGCCTTCAGTGCGGCCTGTTCGGCAGGCGGCAGGTCCGACCAGCTGCAGTGCCAGTCATTGACCACCGCAGGACCGTAGGTTTCCGTCAGCCCATAAAGGTGGGTCACCTCAAAGCCTGCGGCCTTCATGTCCGCCAGCAGGCTTTCCGGCGGCGGCGCGGCGGCGGTAAAGAACTGCACCGGCTGGGAAAGTTCACGCTTGGCTTCTGCGGGTGCCGAGATCAGCAGCGACATCACGATGGGGGCGCCGCACAGGTGGGTCACGCCCTCGTCCGCCAGGGCGTTCCAGATCGGTTCTGCCCGCACCTGCCGCAAGCACACATGGGTGCCTGCTATGGCAGACAGTGTCCATGGGAAGCACCAGCCGTTGCAGTGGAACATCGGCAGGGTCCAGAGATAGACCGCGTGCTTCTGCATCGAGGTGGTCAGCGCATTGCCCTGCGCCAGCAGATAGGCGCCCCGGTGGTGCGAAACCACGCCTTTGGGGTCGCCGGTGGTGCCGGAGGTGTAGTTGATCGAGATCGCATCCCATTCGTCCTCGGGCATGATCCATGCGAAATCCGGGTTGCCGCGGGTCAGGAACACCTCGTAGTCGGCGGCTTCCACGTCTGTCCTCGGTCCGCCGTATTCAGGGTCGTCGCACTGGATCAGGACAGGCGACACCGTGGCAAGCGCCAGCGCCTGTTGCATCAGCGGCATGAATTCGCTGTCGACGATCACCAGCTTCGACAGGGCGTGGTCGAGCTGGAACGCGATGATTGCCGCATCCAGCCTTGTGTTGATCGAATGCAGCACCGCACCGCACATCGGCACGCCGTAATGGCATTCCAGCATCGCCGGCGTGTTGGGCAGCAGCACCGACACGGTGTCGCCGCGGGTAAGGCCGTTCTTGGCCAGGGCAGAGGCCAGCCGCCGCGACCGCGCGTAAAACTCCGCATAGTTGCGGCGCAGCTGACCATGCACGATGGCCGTGCGGTCAGGAAAGACGCTGGCGGCGCGCTCCAGAAAGGTCAGCGGCGTCAGCGGCTGAAAGTTCGCGGGGGTGCGGTCCAAACCGGTGTTGTACGGGTTGTCCGTCATGATCCTATTGATCCTGCCATTGGGGACTGCGTTTTTCGAGAAAGGCGCCGATGCCCTCTGCGGCGTCGCGGGCCAGCATGTTTTCGACCATCACACCAGAGGCATAGCTATAGGCGCCGGCCAGGGGCATTTCCCGTTGCGCATAGAAGGCGCGTTTGCCGGTGGCCAGGGTCATCACCGACTTGGAAGCAATCTTGCGGGCCATATCCATCGTGGCTTCCTGCAGTTCTGCAGGCGGTACGGCGCGGTTGATCAGGCCGATCTCTTCTGCCCGCCGGGCCGGGGTCATGTCGCCGGTCAGCAGCATCTCCATCGCGTGCTTGCTGGAAACGCTGCGCGACAGGGCCACCATCGGGGTCGAGCAGAACAGGCCGATATGCACCCCCGGCGTACTGAATTGCGCGGTGTCTGCAGCAATCGCCAGGTCGCAGCTGGCCACCAGCTGGCAGCCCGCCGCAGTGGCAATCCCGGTGACCTCGGCAATCACCGGCTTGGGGCAGTTGACGATGGCCTGCATGGTGGCAGAGCACATCGCCATCACCTTGGCAAAATAGGCCCGCCCACCATCCCCTGCCACGCGTCCGGCGGTCATCTCCTTCAGATCATGCCCGGCGCAATAGGCCGGGCCGTTTGCCGCCAGGACGACAACACGCACCTGTGAATTTTCTCCTGCATCGGCAAAGGCTTGGGCCAACGCCGCCAGCATCGCCTCAGACAGGGCATTACGCCGCGCGGAATCGTTCAGAGTCAGTCGAAGGATGCCATCGTCATCCAGATCGCTCAGCAAAATGTCTTGCTGTTGCACAGGGCATCTCCTTTGTTGGGGGTCAGCGGATGTTTATCTCGACGCTATCGGCGAGCGTATTGGCGATGAAGCAATAGCGGTGGGCGCGGTCCTGCATCTCCTCCAGCTCTTTTTCGCTGACGGAAAATCCGGTGTCGAAACGCACCACCGGGTGCAGGTCGATGCGTGTCACCGACATCTGGCCCTTGGGGTTCTTGCCCAGATGCGCCTCGGCGTAATCGTGGTAGGTGGCCACCGGCCAGCCGGCTTTGGCCGCCAGCGCCAGGAAGGTCATCATGTGGCAGCTGGACAGGGCCGAGGCCAGCGCCTGTTCCGGGTTGGTGTTGCCCGGATCTCCGCCCCAGTCGGGGGCGGAGTCCACCTGGACGTCATAGCTGTTGTTGTACTGCACCGTGTGGGCGTTCGAATACTGGCCGGTTTGCAGCACAGGTTCAGCACGCTGCCAGTGCAGCTGGATTGAAAGGTCGGACATGGCGGTATCCCTCATTATCGCTCAGGCTGCGGCCAGGGTTTTCTTCGGATCGAAGAAGGGGGTTTCCACAATGGTCGCACGGGCCGGGCCGGTGCCGGCCGTGACCTCAACCGTTGCCCCCAGCACGGCCTCGTCCGCCGAGACCATCGCCAGTGCAATGTTCTGCTCCAGCCGCGGCGAATTGACAGCAGAGGTGACCTTGCCGATGGCAGTGCCATCCTTGCGGACCGGCCAGAAGGTGGTGTTGGGCCCGGTCAACGGTGCGCCTTCGATGATCAGGCCCACTTGCTTGCGGCTGACGCCTTGCTCCTTGATTTCCCGCAGGGCTGCCTTGCCGATGAAGCTGGCTTCCATATCAAGGTTCACTAAACGGTCCAGCCCAAGCTCATAGGGGTTGGTGTTGATATCGGCGTCAGCGTGGTAGGACAGCATGCCGCCCTCGATACGGCGGATCGAGGAGGTATGGCCGGGCTTCAGCCCGAACGGCTCCCCCGCTGCCATGATCTTTTCCCATAGCTCATCACCGCGCAACCCGTCTTGCAGGTACAGCTCATATCCCAGTTCGCTGGACCAGCCGGTGCGCGACACGATCAGCGGAATACCGTCCAGATCAACCTCGCGCAGCCAGTAGTATTTCAGATCCATGATGCTGTCGCCGAACAGTGCGCGCATGATCTCGCCGGACTTCGGGCCTTGCAGTTGCAGCGGTGAGACGTCGGGTTCGACGATGGAGACATCCATGCCGGAATGCACGGCCACGCCCTGCGCCCACAAAAGGATGTCGCTGTCGGCCAGCGAGATCCAGAAATGGTTTTCCGCCAGCCGCAGCAGGATCGGGTCGTTCAGGATGCCGCCGTTCGCATTGGTGACCAGCACGTATTTGCACTGGCCAACGGCCATCTTCGACAGGTCGCGAGGGGTCAGCATCTGCACGAATTTCGCGGCGTCCGGACCGGTGATCTCCACTTGGCGTTCCACTGCGACGTCGCACAGGATCGCGTCGTTCACCAGGTTCCAGAAGTTCTGCTCCGGATTGCCGAAATCGCGCGGGATGTACATGTGGTTGTACACCGAGAACCCCTTGGCGCCCCAGCGGACGGTGGCGTCGAAATAGGGGGATTTGCGGATCTGTGTGCCGAATCCGAAACCGTTTGATTGCGTCATGTCTTTCACCCTCTGCACCGCTCGCCGTGTCAGCCGCGGACTGTTTGAACTGGGCGAAGGATTACCCGCAAAGTTGGGTCAGGAGCGGACTGAAAACTAGCTGTGGGCAGACCGAACGGGCTGATGCCAGGCGGGTTTTCAGTCTTTTCGGGCGGTTTCCGTCATTTGCGGGATCTGGTTGCTAGTCCGGGCAGATTCGGCTGGGTGGATTTAACATGGCGCGTCACGATGTAGGTCATGTAGCGGTCAATCCCCAGTTCGGCAGCCAGCAAGCCGTCCATCACGTCCTGAAAAGCTGCCAGGCTTGGAGTGAAGACCTTGAGGACGTAATCCATGCCGCCGCCCGTTGCGATGCACTCGGTGAACTCGTCCAGCTTCCGGATATGGACCTCGAAGCGGTCAAAATCAGACTTGCGGTGATGGGCGAGCGAGACCGTCACGATAACTTGCGTGAAATCGCAAACCCTGTCGAGTGCGATGTCGGCATGGTAGCCGCGGATAAACCCAGCTGTTTTAAGCCTCGTCAGACGCGCCCAGCAGGGGGTTGGCGACAAGTTGACGATCTCTGCCAGTTTGGTTTTGCTCAGCTGACCGTGCTTCTGGACTGCGCTGAGGATGCGGATATCGGTCGCATCAAGGCTGAACTTGTCCATGCATCAGGGCCTTTCAAAGCAAGGGTTTGACAGTCCAATACAATCACCAGCAATAGCCCGGAAGCAACATTTTGCGCCAGCGAGGCGGTTTGCGGCGCAGGCCACTGGCTGATTACCGTCTGGCGAAATTTGCAAAAGAGCGTATTGCTTGAAATCGATAGCAACCCACTGCCACTGCGCCATGGAAAGGTACCGGCATAAGAATTTCGGGGGTTCTGCAACTGACTATTCTGAATGTCAGCTTAACTGGACTTTGAGCTACCATCAAAAGACGCAAGGAAGGTCCGGAAACCGCCCGACCTGCATGTGCTGGCGCGCCAAGCGGGTCACCAGGCATGCGGCGGCTTAGGGCTGGCTTGAGCCGATCACAATTGGCCTGGGGCTGGCTTGTGCTGGATTCCCGATGCTATGCCGCCGCATGGTGGAAGTGAGCCCTTTGCCGCCATAAGTCGCCTGGCAGTCTCTCGCATGTGCAGCGCGCCGCAAACGGCGCTTTGCGGCCATCCAAAACACATCCAACGAACGATAGCGGTGCCGGGCGAAGCAGACACTGCGGCTTGAAACCACAATATCCGCGTTTAGTTTAGCATCTCGCGTTTCTGCAAGCTTCAGGCCGAAATTTGAACAACCATTTCAATCTCGATCTGAAGATCAGGCCCGGCCAACGCAGCGACACCGATACCGGTCAGACTTGGCTGCTCCCCATTAAGAAATCCCGCGATCTGCGCCATTGCGATGCCCATTGTCTCGTCGTTCAGCTCCGTCATGTAGACCCGCATCTGAACGATATTGCTGGTGCTGGCTTCAATTGCCTGCAAGGCTGCGCTGAGGTTTGCAACGACTTGCTTGGTTTGCGCTTCAAGTGTTTCCGGCACCGCAGACCCCGCTGTGTCCCATGCAACCTGACCGGAGACAAAGGCCAATCGGCCAGGATTGGCCATGGATATCTGGGAATAGCCGACCTTACTGGCGTCCGGCAGTGAGAACGGCGGTGAGAAAGTCGACCACGGTAGCGGCGGGATGATCCTGCTGCGGGCGGCGTAAAAGTCGTCCACCTTTGCCCTTCTTTTAACGGAGGGAGGGCGGGAGGATCTTCACCGTGGATTTATATCGCAAGATCGAGACTTTCCGGCCATTCGTCGCAGGCGCGGCAAAGAATGGCTGTCTCAGGCTCGATGGTCGGGAAGCGGGCTTTCTACTGCCCACTTTACGTTGCCAGCTTTAAGTCGGAACCAGTCTTCTGAGCGCGGAGGCATGCGTGGATAGCTCTCAATACCATGTTCGCTAGAATTGCTTCGATGGCTAGACCCTCACGGAAAATACGTCGGTTTGTAGAGAGAAGGACAAAGGTTTCCGCCTTGCATTTTGCGGTCTTGGCGAGTGGCAGAGATAATGTCACCTGCCACTCACCTTTCTTCTTACTCAAGCATGATAGCGCCAATCTCGTACATTCCGTTGTCGTTCTTAATCAGCATCAGTGTGACCAAAGCGCCTTCTGATACATCATCCGTCATTTGAACACTTGAGGCTAGAGTGAGATCCATTGTCATTGCAGGCCAACCGATTTCGGGGATCGGCTCGTGGCTGACGTTTGCAGAGTTTTCGCCAATCGAATTGATGGTTGCCTTCGCATGAACAGCACCTTCCATTTGAGCATCGCTCATCCCCATGTTGGAATGGTCCATAGTGCTAGGGCTCGTCTGAGCGGAAGCGATTGGTGCAGCCAAAAGCGAGGTGGCAAGGGTTACAGCAAGTTTTTTCATTGAATTGTCCTCTTGGGGTGATTTCACATTTCTGACTATTCTGCCGGTACTGGTGATGCCTCTCGGCCGGGTTCCTGCAGCAGGGTTCGGTTGACCCGGGTAAGAGCCAATCGCTTCCAGATCACAAAGATTGAAGGAATGACGAAAAGGGTTAGCAGCGTGGCAGTCGCCATCCCGCCTACCATCGGGGCTGCAATGCGCTGCATGATCTCCGAACCGGTGCCTTGGCCATACATGATCGGAATTAGACCGGCGAAGATTGTCGCCACCGTCATCACTTTGGGGCGTACTCGTAGAAGTGCGCCTTCGAATACCACCTCTTCGACATCATCGGTTGTCAATTTGCGCTGTGCCTCAGCCGCGAGGTTTTTTCGCTTTTCCCAAGCTAGATTGAGATACAGCAGCATAACAATCGCGGTTTCAACCGCGACACCGGCCAGCGCAATGAACCCCACCAGAACAGCGACAGAGATGTCGAAGCTTAAGTACCACAGGAACCAGACACCTCCTGCGAGGGCAACCGGCAACGCGGCAAGGATGATCCCAACCTCGATTACTCGATTGAAGGCCAAAAATAGCATCAGTGTGATGATAAGCAGCGTGGCCGGCGCTACCAGCTTCAGCCGCTCCTGCATGCGCTCAATGTACTCGTACTGACCGGACCATGTGATCGAGTAGCCAGGCGGCAATTCCACTTCGTCGACGACCAGTCGACGGGCTTCGGTTACGTAGCCTCCCAGATCCCGGCCCGCGATGTCGATGAAGACAAAACCAGTGCGGCGTGCGTTTTCAGACCGGATCATACCGGGCCCATCCACCACTTTAACCTCTGCTAGGTTGCCAAAGGGGATATGCGCACCGGACGGTGTGACCACCGGAAGGTCGCGCAGGCGTTCGGGGCTGTTTCGCCACTCCTGGGGGTAGCGAAGGTTTATTGGAAACCGCTCGAGACCTTCCACGGATTCCGACACCTGCATCCCGCCGATGGCGGTCTGAACGACATCCTGCACTTCACGCACGCTCATCATATAGCGCGCAGCGGCATCGCGGTTGACGTCGATCTCCACAAAGCGTCCTCCAACTGGCCGCTCTGCATAGGCTGATGCCGTGCCGTCGATACCTGCAACCACGCGCTCGATATCGACACCAATCTGCTCGATGACGCTCAAATCAGCGCCGGAGATTTTGACGCCGACGGGTGTCTTGATCCCTGTGGCAAGCATGTCGATGCGGTTCTTAATCGGCTGAATCCAGACGTTGGTCACACCAGGAATTTGCACGGCGCGGTCGAGCTCGCCGCGTATGCCTTCCATCGTCATGCCCTCGCGCCATTCGGATTCAGGTTTCAGCTGAATCGTCGTCTCGATCATTGTGAGCGGAGCGGGATCCGTGGCGGTATCGGCGCGTCCAAGCTTACCATGCACCGTCGCGACCTCAGGGACCGTAGCAATCAGCCGGTCAGATTGCTGCAGCACTTCGCGTGCCTTGCCGATGGAAACACCGGGATACAGTGTCGGCATGTAGAGGAAATCGCCCTCGTTCAGCTCTGGCATGAACTCGGTTCCGATACGCTGCAGCGGCCACCACATGGAAGCGACGAGCACACCGGCAAGCAACGTCGTGGCCCAGGGCCACGCGACAGCAGCATCCAGAAAGGGCCGATATATCCAGATCACGATACGGTTCAGAGGGTTCTTGTGCTCCGAAAGAATCCGGCCGCGCACAAAGTACCCCATCAGAACTGGTACCAGCGTGATGGAAAGGATCGCCGCCGCTGCCATTGCGTAGGTCTTTGTGAAGGCCAGCGGCTTGAAAAGCCGCCCTTCCTGGCTTTCCAGAACAAAGACCGGCAAGAAGCTCACGGTGATGATTGCCAGGGAAAAGAAAAGTGCTGGCCCTACTTCGGTTGCGCATTCGGTGACGAGGCGCCAGCGGTTCTGATTGGTCAGCTTTTCCTTCTCTAGCCTTCGATGCATGGCTTCGATCATGACGATGGCCGCATCCACCATCGCGCCGATGGCGATGGCAATCCCGCCCAAACTCATGATGTTGGCATTCACCCCCTGCAGCTTCATGATGATGAAGGCGGCAAAGATGCCGAGAGGCAGTGACAGAAGGATCACCAGGGACGAGCGAATGTGCAGCAAGAAGGCTGCACAGACCAGAATGACAACGATAAATTCTTCGGTCAGCTTTGTTTCGAGATTCTCGATTGCACGCTCGATAACGCCCGCGCGGTTGTAGGTCGTGACAAGCTCAACGCCTTCAGGCAGGTTTGCCCGCAACTCTTCGATACGCGCCTCAACAGCCTTGATCGTGGCCAGGGCGTTCCCGCCCCACCGCAGGATGACGACACCGCCAACGGCATCGCCTTCGCCGTTAAACTCCCCGACGCCGCGCCGCATTTCCGGCCCAAGGCGGATGTCTGCCACGTCGCCAACTGTCAGTGCTGCACCGCGTTCGTTGACCATAAGCGGTGCTTTGGCCAGGTCCGCCAGTTCATCAACATAACCAGTAGAGCGGATCATGAATTCCGCCTCGCCCATTTCGATCACAGAACCGCCGGTCTCGCGGTTGGCGTTTTGAATGGCACTGCGGATTTGCGGCAGGGTGACGTCAAAGGCTCGCAGTTTGTTCGGGTCCACAACGACCTGATACTGTTTGACCATCCCGCCTATGGTTGCGACCTCGGACACACCATCGACGGTTTGCAGCTCATACTTTAGAAACCAGTCTTGGAGTGTCCGCAGCTGGGCCAGGTCGTGCCCGCCTGTCCGGTCAATAAGCGTATATTGATAGATCCAGCCGACACCGGTTGCATCCGGCCCGAGCTGGGGCGAAACCCCTTCTGGAAGGTTCGCAGTAATCTGACCCAGATATTCGAGAACGCGGGTGCGAGCCCAGTAAAGGTCCGTGCCGTCCTCAAAAACGACATAGACGTAGCTGTCGCCGAAAAAGGAAAACCCCCTCACGTCACTGGCTCCGGGCACAGAAAGCATGGCAGTGGCAATGGGGTAAGTGACCTGATCTTCAACGACCTGGGGGGCTTGCCCGGCATAAGGCGTGCGGACAATGACCTGAACATCCGACAAGTCGGGAATAGCATCTACGGGAGTTTCGCGGACCGCCCAGACACCGATCACGCCCATCATGACTGCAAGTGCTAGAACTACGAAGCGATTTGCAACAGAAGCCCGTATTACAGAAGCGATCATTGAGTCACCTCAACCGGCTTTGTGCCTACCAGGGTCATTGAGAAGTCTGCATTCTGGGTGAAAAGCAGAGTCACTTCTTGTCCATCCGGCAATCCAGTTAAGTCGAGGGCTGGATCAATCGAGAAGTCCATGGTCATTCCCGGCATGCCAATCTGCGTCACTGGACCGTGGGTGATGTTCACCGTCCGCGTTGCGGAGTCGACACTATTGATCTTGCCCAACACCTCCATCGGCGGTGAGACCGTTTCTACCCCGGTGAGCACCATGGTCATGCCGCTCGGCCGCGCAAAGGTCAGCGCCACTTCTTTGCCGACCGGAAGGCTGGTAATTTCCAGCTCTTCACCCACTTGGAAATTCATGGTCATGCCTGGCATGCCAATTTCCATGATAGGGCCGTGAGTTATCGTGACCATGCGGGTTTCCGCGTCGACCTGGTCAATGGTTCCTGAAACGAGAACCTCTGAAGCTCCCTCGGAGGTGTTTGGCTCATTGGTCTCTGGAGGTGTGTCTGCAATGGGCTGGGAGCCTGCAGCCCGGACAGCGGTAATGGTGAACATCCCGTCATCACTTTTTGAGAGATCGAACTCGACTGGCACATCCAGGGGTACTTCGGCAGTGTCTAGGCCTGCCACTGGCATATCCATTTGCATTGCAGGCCAGCCGAGTTCCGGAATAGGTTCATGTGAGAGCGACAGCTTTCCGTCCGTTGTCACGCCACTCACAATGCCGGTGCCTGTGGCAGCAACACCGTCGTCTGGACCAAGCTCAATGAGCCCGAGCAGGCCATCTGCTCCACGAGACAGCCGAAACGACACCTGTTGACCTTCAGCCAAACGCGAAAGAGAAACATCAGCCCGGATCGGGAAACTAGACGTCATTTCCGGCCAGTCGAGGCTGTCCAGGGCTCCGTGCCGGATCTGTGCGGTCCGGGCCTCAGGATCCAGCGCAGCCAGCTCGCCTGATCCACGTGCAGGGGCCTCGTCAGTCGGCGCCATGCGCATGAGCCCGGCGCTCAGTGCGCTTTCGCTGTCGATCAGGAATTGGGCCGAGGCAACAACCTCTTCCCCCGGCGCCAGCCCTTGTGCGACTTCTGTCCGCCCGCCGCCGCCGAAATTGTCACGCAGCCCCGCGGTGATGAGGCGGGGTTTGAAAGTGCCGTCGCCGGTTTTCAGTATCACCCGTTCTGCGGCGCCGGTTCGGATAACAGCCTCGGTCGGGACCGTGAGCGCCATGCGGTTTTCTGACGGGATCAGGCTGACCGTGCCAAACATGTTCGGGCGTAGCAGCATGTCGGAGTTGTCAAATTGCAAGCGAACGGGAAGAGTCCGGGTTACTGCGTCAAGTTCAGGGTAGATGTAGTCAACTGAACCTTTGAAGACACGGCCGGGCAGATGCTCGAAACGCGCTTCAGCAAGCATATTGTCAGTCAGCTTTGCAATGTCGCGCTCAAAAACATCGACAATTAGCCAAACGGTTGAAAGCTCTGTCAGCGATGCAGCGCGTGTACCGGGCTGCAGAAACATTCCGTCCGCAGCCTCAAGTGAAATCACAACGCCGTCCTGAGGAGCCTCGACTTCAATGTTGCGCTCGGGAATGCCGCTGGTTGCAATACGCTCGATTTGCCTGTCAGACATGCCGTGACTGCGTAGTTTGTTACGGGCAGCATCAATGATCTGAAGGTTTCTCGCCTCAATGGCGCGAACCAGATCACCGGCTGACGAGCCGATCTGAGGAGAGAACATCTCAAACAAGACATCGCCCTTTTGAACGGGGTCTCCAACAGCGCGCACATTCAGCATTTCGATCCAACCGTCCACGCGAGTGTGAACATGGCTTGTCCGGTGCTCGTCATAGCCGACGAAACCAACGGTTTCGATCTTGCCGGAAACCTCGGACATGCGTGAAATCGCGGTACGGACGCCAATGGCGTTAATCTCTGCCGCAGATAGCTGCACTTCTGCAGGATCGCTGGAAGGCTCTTGGCCTGCATATACAGGGACAAGATCCATGCCCATGGGGGACTTACCCGGCCCCGGTTGCCGGAAGTTCGGATCCATCGGTGCAACCCAATACAAGATTTCGGCCTCGTTTGCCCCGGTCATTGACGACGGGTTGAGGAAAAGTTTTTCGAGAGAGATGCCTCCAGCAACCCCTGCAGCAAGCGCAAGAATACCGAGAGCTAAATAGCGTCCACGCATGGAAAACCTCGTTTTGGCTTGCGGCATGCAAGCCTTGTCTGATCAGAAACAGATGGCGCACTCGATTGAGCGCCAAGCGGATTCAATCAGATTGAACGGGGAGGACGATCATGCGGGAGCTCTGACCTGGAAACCACTCCAGCCGAGCTCGCTATCACGAGTTGAACTGATACCAGGCGGCGCTCAACAGACAGAATTGGTGCTGCGTTGAATTCATGAAAACAGCAGACAGTCACTGAACAAGTGGCATGCCGTTCTTCACCAGGGGTTTCACAGGCGCCATTTTGATGGTGCCCGTGCTGCATTCGTTTTGCCACTTTGTGCAAAGTGCAATTCTCGTGCTGTGCGTCAGAAACAGCTACGGTGGTTTTTGCGGGAAGCGATGCATGAGCAGAAATTACCGCAAGCGTGTTCAGGAAAACCACAGCAACAAGGATGGTTGACGCAAAGGTGCGTATCAACCGACCGAAGTCACTCCTGAACCCAGTAACTGCCATAGCGTGGCACATAATGAAAATTTTCTTTGGCGCAACCCCTTCCGGTGCGAAATGAAGACCATCAGGTTCCCTGGTCCTAAGCGGGTATTACCGGAGTAATGCATTGAGCGCGTTGTCTCCCAAGCCTGGACAGCAGCTTCCCTGCGCATCATTTGGGCTCTCCTCAGCCTTTCTTTTCTTAGAAGCACTGATGATCGCTCTCTGCTCAGAAAGACCGCAAAGGTGCAGAACGTTTTGTGGCGAACTGACAAAAGCGCACCCGGTTCGCAAATGTATCAAAACGTATCCTTGAGTTGGAGACCCGCACTGGCTAGCTAGATAGAGCGAAAGCAAACGGAGCTGTTTTGATGCGCTCAAAAGCGGGAAAATTGTGGGCATCATTGACGCTGGCGTTGTTGCTGGTGCTGTCCGCGCTTTTCGCGCCCCTGACTGCAGAAGTAGAAAGTCAGGCAGAGGCTGCTCCTGTTGCCCAGCATGAAACGGCAGACGGGCACAGCCATTCCTACCCCGGCCTATGCCACAAGGCTGCGGCCTGTGAGGTGCCGGTTGCACTGCAGCCCTGGCAGCAAGTTTCCATCACAGAAAAAGCAGGAAAGCTGACGGTCGTCCTGAATGATTCCGGCTTGGCTTCTGTGGTGCCCGAAGCGCACCTTCCACCTCCCAAAACGTGATCCTAAGCACCTGAGACCACTGCTTGCCATTCCCTTCGCTTGAGGACTGCAGCAGCGTGCAATTGCACCGTTCTATGAGTGAATGCTGCTTCGGCTGATTCCGGCGCGTAAAAAACTGCGATTGCGGATGCCTGCAGGGGCCAACTGATCAACATCTCAACAGACCAAAGGATTGACGATGCCACCCATCGCACCTTGGCGCACGGCCATTGCCGGTGCCGCACTTGCCCTGTCCGCCGCCGCCGCGGCCCAGGCCGGGACCTATGACATCTCTGTGGACAAGATCCGCATCAACGCCGGGGACTTCCGCAAGTCCGGTGTCGGCTACAACAACAGCCAGACCCCGACGATCCTGCGCTTAAAGGAAGGCGAAGAGGTCACGTTCAATGTGACCAACAACTTGCGCGAAAACACCTCCATTCACTGGCACGGGCTGATCCTTCCGTTCGATCAGGACGGGGTGCCGAAGATCAGTTTTAACGGCATCAAGCCGGGCCAAACCTTCACCTACAAGTTCCCGATTGTGCAGGCAGGCACCTACTGGTTCCACAGCCATTCCGGCTTCCAGGAACCGGACGGGGCCTATGGCGCCATCGTCATCGAACCGAAGCGCGGCGAGACAGTACAGACAGACCGCGACTATGTAGTACAGCTGACCGACACCCACCCGCACCGCGGCAAGCGGATCATGCGGAATCTCAAGATGTCGGCGGACTACTACAACCGCTCGCAGCGCACCCTGCTGGACCTGATCCAGGATTCCGGCAGCATGGGGCTGAAAGCGGCGCTGGAAGACCGCAAGATGTGGGGCCGGATGCGGATGATGCCCACCGACATTGAGGACGTTCAGGGCTTTGCTCCGATGATCAATGGCCAGAGCACCGCGCAGAACTGGACTGGCCTGTTTAAGCCAGGCGAGAAAGTCCGGCTGCGGCTGATCAACTCGTCTGCGATGGCCTATTTCGATGTGCGGATTCCCGGTCTGAAAATGACCGTGGTGCAGGCAGACGGCAATGACGTGAAGCCGGTCGCAGTGGATGAGCTCCGTATCGCGGTGGCTGAGACCTATGACGTGATTGTACAGCCTCGGGAAAACCGGCCCTACAGCATTGTCGCAGAATCCATGGGCCGCACCGCGATGGTGCGCGGCACCCTGGCGCCGCGCGAGGGGCTGGCCGGACCGGTCCCCGAAATGCGCCCCAAGCCGCGGCTAACTATGGCCGATATGGCCGGCATGATGGGTGACATGGGCATGGAAGGCCATGTGATGCGCAGCGACACCGGCATGTCGGACAGTGTCATGATGATGCCGGGCATGGATCACAGCCAGCACCAGATGTCGGTCGCCTCTGACAGCCCGTCCATGGCTGGAATGGACCATAGCCAGCACAAAATGAGCGGGGCCAAGACATCCAAAAGCGGCGCGATGGCCGGGATGAACCACAACGGGCATCAGATGGTGATGGCCGGCGAACAGGAAGGCTTTTATGCGGCAGGCAGCGGGCTGACCCCCAGCGCGGCAAACGGCGGAAAATTCCTGTCCTATAATGACCTAAGCGCCCGACGGCCGCTCTATAGGGACCGTCCGGCGACACGCGAGATCGAGCTGCGCCTCACTGGCAATATGGAGCGCTACATCTGGTCGATCAACGGCAAGAAACTCTCGGAGGCCGAGCCGCTGCGGCTGAAGTACGGCGAACGGGTCCGGTTCAAATTCGTCAATGAAACCATGATGGCCCACCCGATGCACCTGCACGGTATGTGGACGATCCTGGATACCGGTAAAGGCCGCAGGGATCCCATCAAGCACACCGTCAGCATCGCGCCGGGCACCACCGTCTACACCGAAACCGAAGTCGATGCGACTGGCCAGTGGGCCTTCCACTGCCACCTCTCCTACCACGCCGACGCGGGCATGTTCCGCAAAGTAATCGTCGAAGGCGGCCCGGCTTGACCCTGCAAGATCAGAAAGAGACGCAAACATGAGCAAAACACGCAACGCGGCCTTTGCCGCGGCCGGCGCGGCGGCACTTTGGTCCGCCCCTGCCGGAGCAGAGCAGCTGATCTACGGCTTTCAGGCAGAGCAGCTGGAATACCGGAAAAGCGACGGCGCGGACACGTTCGTCTGGGATTTCGACGCCCTGATCGGCAACGATGAGCTGAAGCTTGTCTGGCGCAGTGAAGGCGAGCGGATTCAGGGCGCAGGCGGGTTCGAGGCCCTGGAAAACCAACTGCGGCTGCAGTTCCCGGTTTCCACCTTCTTTGATGCGGTGGCCGGGGTGCAAGCCAGCATGCCGGACGGTCTTCCGGACCGCTACAATGCGGTTCTGGGCCTCAAAGGGCTGGCGCCGCAGTGGTTCGAAATCGACGCCGACCTGTACCTCTCGGACAACTCATTCTTCCGGTTCGAGGGCGAGTATGAGGCTGCGCTGACCAACCGCCTGATCCTGACTCCGAACCTCGAGCTGACAGTGCCGCTGCAGGATGATCCAGCCTACGATCAAGCGGCTGGCGGCGCCACGGTCGAAGCCGGGCTTCGGCTGAGCTACGATCTGATCGACCGGGCGGTCTCTCCCTACATCGGCGTCAACTACGAGGAATCCTTTGGCGGCACGGCGGGTCTGCTGCGCGCCAGCGGTGAAGAGAACGGTGTATTCTCGGTCGTCTTCGGGACCCGCCTGATGTTCTGAAGCTACTGCGCCCGGCCGGGACAGCCCGGCCAGGTGCATCCCCTTTCCGCCATAGTTCAGGTGGCGGAAGGGCAATTCCCCCTCTCTAGATCAAGGAGATACCAATGAAGAAGCTTTTCCTTTCCGCGGCGCTGGCCGCCCTGGCCAGCACCCCTGTTCTGGCCGGTGTATCAGGCCACGGCGACGGCCATGGCGCCCATGGCAGCCATGGCGAACAGATGGCGGCCGGCATGCCGGGGAACCGCAGCAAGGTCAACCGCACAGTGAAAGTGATTATGAAGGAAACCGACGACGGCGAGATGATCTTCACGCCCTCTGCCATGGAGTTCAAGCAGGGCGAAACCATCCGCTTTATGGTGGTAAATAAAGGCGAACTGGACCACGAATTCGTCCTGGACACGCCGGAGCGCAACGCCATGCACAAGCAGGCCATGTCGGAGCAGATGGAAATGCACAACACGCCGAACGCCGTCACCCTGGCCCCCGGCAAGCGCGGCGAAATCATCTGGAACTTCAGCAATGGCGGAACATTCGAATTCGCCTGCCTGATCCCGGGCCACTATGAATCCGGCATGTATGGAAAAGTCGCTATAGAGTAACACTCCCGGGCGCCATATCACTCACGAAAATGCAGCTGGCGCCCCACTGCGCGGTAAATCTTTTGATTTGCCGCGCCTTTTCTTTCCTTTTGCCGACTGTGTTCAATGCCCGCCGAGCAATCTTTTCTAGAACTCTTCTCCTTCGTCCATGGCGTCGCGAATTGGCTGGGCTTCAGACTTAATGAAGCCTCGCCGGAATGGCTGCATCCAGCAATGCATCTGGTTCTACTGCTGGCCCCGGCACTGCTGGCAGTCTCTGCGGCTGCGCTGCTCGGCCGGGCGCTCCATTTGCGGCTCGCGCGTTCCTCCGCCAGCCTTGCGAACTCGATGACCGTGTCCGTCGCCGGTCTTGACCGGAACCTAGTTACCCACATTGTCCGGACCACGCGCCGGCATCAGTTTTCCCTGATGCTTCTGAGCCTGTCTTTGTTGCCTGTTTTGTATCTATCGTTGGAACTGCCCAAGCAAATCGTAAATAACGTATTGAGCAAATCGCACGCACCTCTGAGACTGTTGGGATATGATCTGACTGCTACACAGCATCTGGCAGTTCTAAGCGGTGTTTTTCTGCTGACAATCACGCTGAACGGTGTCGGGAAGTACCTGCTGAATGTGCTGAAAGGGCGGCTTGCCGAACGCTGTCTCAGACGTCTCCGGCTGCTCATCTATTGTCGTTGGCGCAAACAAGCCGGCCGCCCGCGAAAAAGCGAGCTTCCGCAAATTTTGGGACAGGAAGCAGAGCCGATTGGCGGCTTTGCAGCGGATCTGGTTGCGCTTCCGGTGACCCAGGGCGGAACGTTGCTTACAATCCTGCTGTTCATGTTCATTCAGGATCCGATCCTGGGTGCTGCGGCACTGACTGTTCTGCCGCTGCAACTGTTTCTGCTGCCTTATTTGCAGCGGATCGTAAATCGGCTGAGCCGGGAACGTATTCAGGAGATGCGGAGACTTACCCGCGGTCTAATGGAACAGCTGAACCCTGAACAGGACCGCCCCAGAGATGTGCTGCTTACAATGGCCTCGTTGCGGCAGTTGGAGGCGATCCGCAGGCGGATCAACCGGGTGAAGTTCTTTGCCAAGGCGTTGAACAATTTCCTGACCGCGCTGACGCCGTTCCTCTTTTATTCGCTAGGCGGGTACTTTGTGCTTGAGGAACGCATCACTCTGGGCGCTCTGATCGCAGTGTTGGCAGCGCATAAGGATTTCTCAGCTCCGCTGAAAGAGCTGTTCCGCTTTTACCAGCAGCTCGAAGATACCCGGATACGCTACAAGGAGATCCTGGGGTTTCTGTTGGAACCGCAGCAAGCGGATTTAGAGTCTGCAGTGAAAAACTGACATCCAGCAGCGCTGCTGCCCAGCCTTCTGGCAGAAAAAGCTATGCTGGCAAGTCCGTCCGATCTCAGTGGATCCCGTTTGCGCGTTGCAGCTCTCGCACGTAGCGTGTCACCAGGTTGACTTCGCCATCAGTCACCCCGGGCACTGGCGGCATGTTTCCGAACCGCCAGTGATGTGCTCGAACGCCGTTTTTGGCAGCCAGCAGGAATGCGGTATCGGAGTGGTGGCTTGGCTCATAGATCTTGTGAACTAGCGGTGGGGCAACCCCTTCCTGACCAGCGGCGTTTTCGCCATGGCAAGATGCGCATTTGGCTTCAAAGATGTGTTTTCCGATCTGCGCGTTTTCAGAAAGGGTCTCGGGCAGCTTCACCTCAACAATAGCTACGCCCTCCAATATGGCTTCCGCTGCTCCCGGCTTCTGCTCTGTTGGTCGGGAAACGCCCCACATGGCAAATCCGCCGACGGCAATCACTGCTATTGCAAGTAAAAGGCCCGTTCTGTTCATGTCTTCCCCATCCAATTGTCAAAGTCGCCACCGTTGCGGGAGCTGTCCTGGCGGCCACTAGGTTTGCGGCCTTCCAGCGCAGGAAGGTCAACGCCTGTACGGCCCGTGATTTGTATCGGTATGTATCCGAATTTGGCCGGTCTCACTGCCCAAGCGGCAGCTTCAGCACGGCGCAGAGACCGCCCTCTGGCTGGTTGTGCAATGTGAGGCTGCCGGCATGCGCACGCAGGATGGTGCGGGCAATCGACAACCCCAGCCCGTGTCCGCCGGTTTCAAGCGAGCGAGAGTCTTCCAATCGCGTGAAGGGATCGAATACACGCTCCAAGTCAGTTTCTGGAATACCCGGTCCTGGGTCCGACACAGTGACTACCGCGCCACCGTCCTGTAATCGATATTCAACCTGCGCCGCGCCGCCATACCTCAACGCGTTTTCAATCACATTGCGCAGAGCCCTTCGCGTGGCGCTCTGCCGCAGGCAGATCTGGACGGGATCCCCAGGCAGCAGTTCAAAACCGTTCAGCATGTCGTTTCGTAAAGCCTGGAGAAAACTGCCCAGCTCGCAGTCTTCAGGCTTCTCTGCGTCTGCCAGGCCACGGGCAAAGGAGAGTGTTGATTCGACCATGCTCTGCATCTCCCCGATAAGGGATATCATGCTACTGCGGGTTTCATCGTCTTCCACAAACTCTGCCCGCACCCGCATGGCTGTCAGCGGCGAGCGCAGGTCGTGGCCTAAGGCGGCAAGCATCCGGGTGCGCTCGGCGACCAGGCTGGTTATTCGATGCTGCATTCTGTTGAACGCATGGATGAGCTCTTGTATCTCCAGGGGCCCGTCTGCGGGAAGCGGTTCAGTAGCTTCCTCACCCCCCAGGTTTTCAGCCGCTGAGGAAAGCATGCGCAGTGGAGCCGTGACACGGGTCAGCACAAACAGAAAAATTGCAGCCAGGATGAAGCCTGCGCTGAGGGCAAAAGTGATCGTCGGCTGTAAGGACCATTGCAGCGGTGGCCGCTCGAACAATGTCGCTGCGTTCAGCCATTGGCCATCGCTCAGCGCAATTGACAGGTTCAATTCAATTGCCAGCATCTGGCCGCGCATCATTTCCCGATGGATCTCAGCCATCTCTGGTTCCAGATAGGGAAGTGGCAGTCCAGCACTATCAGTCTCGTGCAGTTCAGCCCGGATCTCCCGGCTGGTGTCTCCGCCCAGAAGTGCGCGAACCCGTGCCTCGGCAGCACCATCAGTGTCATGTGAGGTGTGCGTTACGGCCGGGCCATCGCTCAGTTCGAAACGCACCAGGGGAGAATTGGCAGCCCGGATTATCGAGGGATGGAGGGACGGGGGGGCTTCTTCAATCAGCCTTGCGACATTGGCTGCTCTGCCGGCTGCTTCGGTGCTCATTGCAGCCCGGATCGCTAAGCTGCGTTCCCCAGACAAGAAAAACAGGCTTACGGCTTGTGCGGCGGCCAGCGCCAGCACGACCAAAAGCACTAACTGCGACCGTAACCTGCGCGGAACAAAACTCATTGATCCAAAACTTCGATATCCACGGACAGGCAGTATCCGCCATTGCGAACCGTGGTAATCAGGCGCGGGCGCAAGGGATCACTCTCAATCTTGCGGCGGAGGCGGCTGATCTGATTGTCAATTGCCCGATCCATTGGCGCCGCTGCACGGCCAGCGGTCAGATCCATCAACTGATCGCGGCTCAGTACCAGGCGGTTTCGCTCTAGCAGCGCGACTAGCAGCTTGAATTCGGAGCCGGTCAACGCCGTTTCTTGTCCTGCGCTGTCGAGGATCACCCGCCTGTCGCTATCCAAAACCCATTGCCCGAACTTCACACGTTTTCCTGCCAAGCGGCCTGCGGGTGGTTCTTCCTTTGCTGTACGGCGCAGGATGGCCCGGATGCGGGCCAACAGCTCGCGCGGGTTAAAGGGTTTGGCCAAGTAGTCGTCTGCACCGGTTTCCAGCCCGGTGATCCGGTCGTGCTCCTCGCTCAAGGCGGTCAACAGCAGCACGGGAAATTGCCCTTCTTCAGACAAGCGTTTGCAAACGGACAGCCCGTCCTCACCTGGCATCATCACATCCAGAACAACCAGATCGAAGCTTCCGGAGGCGAGCATCGCATCCATTTCTTCGGCGTCTTTGGCGGCGGAGGACCTCATGCCGTTTTTCTCCAGGTAACGTGTGACCGCAGACCGGATTTCACGGTGATCGTCGACCACCAGAATATGGGGGGTGTTGCTCATACTTGTTTGAAATATACCAACACTGCGGCAAGGTTCGAAAGAGATTTGTCGCGAAGTGTATCAGAGGCAGCTTCGCTAGCTTGCCTGTTTGCGCAGTAATGAAAACACTCAGCAGCGAGCGAGCAGTGTGAGGTTATCTACCTTGCAGAAGAGCTTTCCTGCTTATCTGCGAGTGCATTAACTTAAGGCCCCACATGAACGAGCCGTATTGTCCGGCAGAGTAAATTGCGACGGTCGGCCGCTTGACCCGGATGGGTAGGAAAGGCATCGTTGCCTGTGTCCGTGAACTTAGCCACGAAAACGGGATAAACTGAGCAGTGCGCCTCTTTGCCAGACTGGAAATTGGTTATTTGTTGCTGGCTGCGGGTCTACTCGTCGCAGTTATCTTCCTGTGTGCAAGCCAGGCCAATGCACACGGGGCTGGCGGCGGAGCGCATATCGCTGTCACTGTTCAGGACATTGATCAAGAACAGGCGGGCAGTGGCCATACTGAACACTGTCATGGCAGTTCGCTCTGTGGTGGTTTTGCTGTTCTCATAGGCAATTGCCTTTCAATGCGGCCAAGCATGCAGATCTCTCGTCATGATATGCCGCTGGCCTTATTGAGGCCGTTTACGATCACTGGCTTTGATCCGCCGCCTCCCCGTTACCTTTCCTGAACACTGATCCTGCGCCTTCAAAGCGCAATCTCAAACTATTTCAGGAAAACAAGATGACACTTTCCAAACTGGTTTCCGGCGCCGCATTGGCGTCGCTCATTGCTGTAGCTGCTCATGCCCATAGCGGTGCAACAGGCGTCGTAAAGGAACGGATGGATGGCATGGGAGTTATGAAAGACAGCATGAAAGTGCTGGCTCCGATGATGCAGGGAAAAACGGCCTATGATGCAGCCGCAGTCCGCAGAGAGGCCAAAAAAATCGGAACCCATGCGGGTGATGTCCTGACGGCGCTCTTTCCGAAGGGCTCAAATGGGCATCCATCTGAAGCCAAGGCTGAAATATGGACGTATTGGGAAGGTTTCGTCGATCTCGCGGAAAGACTGCAGACTTATTCTGATGGTCTGGCGTCGGCGGCGGAGAACGGGTTGATGATGTCAAAAGCCCAAGGGACGGGCATGATGTCCAACAGCACAATGATGGGATCATCCCATATGGGTTCCGGAAGCATGATGGGGGGCGGTATGGTGGCGGGCGGCGCAATGATGGGCGGCAGTCCAGGCGCTGAGGCCCTGTCCCAGATGCCTGCCGACGGTGTGTTCATGATGCTGAGCCAAACCTGTTCAGCGTGCCATACCCGTTTCCGTGAGGAGTGAGGCCGTGACATGAAGCGCATGTTACGTTTTGCCCTTGGCACCGTAGTTGCTGCGCCGGCAGCTCTCGCCGCAGTGGTCGCTTGGCCTATCGGCGAGCCGCTGAGCGAGCTTAACCTCGAGGGAGATGTGAACCGGGGAGCCTATCTGGCCAGAGCGTCTGGCTGTATCGCTTGCCACACCGACTTTTCTAAAGGCGGAGCACCTTTGGCGGGAGGAGTAAAACTCGAAACTCCATTCGGTACTCTGTACTCGCCCAACCTCACATCGGACAGCGAACATGGACTCGGCAGCTGGACGGTTGAAGAATTTGCACTGGCTGTCCGCCAGGGTGTTTCTCCTGACGGACAGCCTTATTATCCGGCCTTCACCTACCCGTTTTATAGAAACTTCACGGATCAGGACATTGCTGATCTCTGGGCCGCTTTTCAGACGGTTTCGGCCGTGGCCCAGCCGTCCAGGCAACAAGAGATGGTATTTCCGTTCAACCAGCGATGGGGGCTGAAGCTTTGGCGCGCAGCGTTTCTTGAACCTCCAAGAACGGAACCTGTCCCTGGGAACGGTGATATTTGGAATCGCGGGCGGCTTTTGGTTGAGGGGGCCGCGCATTGTGCGGCGTGCCACACCGGGCGCAATTTGGCCGGAGCCCGGAAAACAGACACAGAGCACTTCAAGGGCAGTGATGCCCTGCCTGGCGGCGGGAAAGCTCCGGCCATAGACCACTTGTCGCTTCAGAAACGCGGCTGGACCGTCGACAGCCTGGCCTACGCACTGCGTACTGGCGTGATGCCGGATGGCGACGCATTTGGCGGAACGATGGGGGAGGTTGTTCTCTATGGAACCGCCTTTCTGACCGACAAGGACCGCAAGGCAATGGCGGCCTACCTCCTTGATGACCATTCAGGTGGTTGAGGAACTTACCGAAAAGCAGGTCTAGCATGCAAAAGAAGGATGGTATGAACCTCAATCGTCGGCAGGCCGCAGTGTCTCAGGTTAAATTAGAAATGCTTTAGTTGTAAAACTTCAGACTTGATCTGACGGACAGCTCAGTTTTCTGTGCTGAGAACGGGTTGCTGGCTGTCCGATGTCCCACTCCTGAATGATCGGCTTTCAAAAACCGCTCTGGCGACATCGGCTGCAACGCGGCGATAAGTGCGCCGCACCTGCGAGGGAATGCTGCGTCAGCAATAGCCGCGTGAGCAAAAGACGGCATTGTCCCGCACAGCAAACCTTGGCTTTTCACGCAGCAAAAGTCAGCAATCGGCCCTATTTCGGTCCGCTGTCTATCCCACCAAGCGTGATCCTCGACAGCCGCGCTGCATCTTCCGGTTCCCATTTCTGACGCAGGCCGCGGACATAATCCGCGTCACTCTTCAGCTTTTGCCGTTCCTTGGCGAGGACGCGTTTCACGGTCCTCGCCACCAGTTGAGCAATGCGCGTGACCATCCGCATTGCTGGACGGATTTCTTTCAGCTTTTCATCCCGCGCGCCTTTGGTATCCGGAGCGGAAACGCCCCATACCAGCCGTGGTTTCTGGTCCGGGGATGGCTCCTGCCAGCAAATCGCCCCATCAGCAACCAGATCCAATCCGCTTTCAATCGCATCCGTGATGACCTCTGCCTCCGCAGCCTTCAACCGGACCTTTTCTTCTGCCTCCTGCAGCCTCTTCTCCTCAGCCAGCCGGGCAGCCCGGGCCTCAGCAGCCGCTTTCTCTTCCTGGCCGCGGAGCTGAACCATCTGCCGCAGCTGAGCGGCCAGATCAGATTTCTCCGCCTTCGCGGCGTTCAGCACCTGCTCGGCCTGTTGCCTTTCTTGGATAACCCGCGCGCGTTCTTCCTCTTCGGCCTTCCGCGCTGCCGTCTCGGCCCGGTACTTTTCTTCAGCTTCTTCTGCCCTTGCCTCATACCCCTTAACCCTCGGCTCCAATGCCCCGACCTCAGCCACAATTTTCTCTTTCAGAGCATTCGCGGCGTCAGCCGCTTTTTCAAACTGCACAGCCTGGGCCTCCGCCGCATCGCGGCGGCGGATCATCTTTGCAGTTTCCCGCGCGGTCCGTTGTTTGCGGGCCCGCGCCTCTTTCACCGCGCGCTTGCGCGACTTTTTGACCGTGGCCTTGGCCAGGTCCCGGCCGTTTTCAACGGCCGCCTTTGCCTCATCCAGGGCATCGCCCAGGATGCGTTTTTTCTCTGCCTGCGCCTTGAGGCGCTCCTCGGCACGCCACTTTGACGGCGGCACATGCTGCCGCCGCTCGGGCAGAGGTTTTCCCTCTGCCCGAGCCTGGCGCCGGGCTTCGGCACGGCGCTCCCCCCTGGTGATCCCGATTGTCTCGAAGGCCTCTCCGGCAAGATCCTGGGCATGCTCATAGCTTTTGATGAGCGGGTTCTCAGATGCCTGCAGCAGGATCTGATGCCCGCGGTTGGCGGATGGCTTCTCGGTCCAAACTGCCACGACAAAGTGGATATGGTAAGCCTCCTCATCGACGTGGGCACTTGCGTAGCGCAGCTGACCATTTGGAAAGTTTTCACGGAGGAACAACATGGCGGTTTTGCGGAAAGCAGAGACACGTTCCGGATCCCATTCAGAGAGCCCTGCGCCGCCGAACCAGTCTTTGTTGACAGTAAATATGCCTTCGCGCAGCGGGCCCCTGCTGCAGGACCGCCAGGGGTCTGCAGGCCCTTCCGCCTCCAGCTTCCTGGCATCCTTCATGCGTGATTTAGCTCTGAGGGCACGCAAATGCTCCTCGTGATTGTGACGGCGCATCTCAGCAATTTCGCCGCGTATCTGCTGCTGCCAGCCCGGCCCGCCGGCCAGCACCTGGTTCAGCCGCGACAGCTCCTGGTCGACATGATCCAGGTCGCCGCCGCCGCGCTTGTCATGCATCTTGAACTTGCCGAGGCCCTGCGGAAACAAGCCTGCAAAGCGCAGCACAACCGGTGCCTCATCAAGAATTACGGGCTGGGCTTGGGTGAACTTGGGCTGTAGGGTCATCTTGCTGCTCGGATCTGCTTCTCTGATCCGAGTCTCCGCGAAGACGAAGAAAATCCCGATAGGCTTATTTTTGTTTTTGTGAGGCTTGTACTCACTAGGCAAGTTGCAATCCAGGGCTGGGCCCCGGAATTGCAACTTACCAGTTCGCGAGGGGGATACCCCCTTCGATCCCCTCCTCGTCAGCTTGTTTCAGGCCTTCGCCATCAAAAGCTTCCTGCGGCCAGCAGCCTGCTGGACCCGCCCTGCCGGGGGCCTGGGATGACTTATTGTTTTCCGATAATCTGGAAGGGGTGAAGATTTACACTGACAGCAATTGCTATTCGTCGACTTCAATTCCGCGATCCTGGCACCATTGCTTCAACATCCGCCGGATCATAGCAGGCCGTGTCGGAAGATCGTCTTGCTCGCGGCGCTGGTTATCAATGACTTCAATCATCCCACGCGCCAATCGGAGATTGACCGCTTCGGTATCCACCGCCGGGCGTCCTCGCGCTTTTTTTGACATGTCTGACAATCTCGTATTGATTTTTGGTTTTATGGTACCATATATTACAGGTGCAGCAAGGCTCCTACCCCTTGCCGCACCCTAACCAAAACCGATCTCGCGAGAGGAGACCGACTATGGCTGATATTTGCCGTATCATGCGCATGGGCACAGAAAAAGGCTTGTGGCCTGCAAACGAAGCAGATGATGGTTCCACCTTCATCACCCGCACCTTCGACACGCTGACCAAAGCAGTGGATGAAGCCCTCGAACTGGAGCGTGATCTGTCGCACGCTCTTTCGTGGGATCCCGCATCCACCGGTATCCAAGAGGCCGCCGAAGCCAAGTGGCAGGATTGCCTTAAACTCAGCGGCGACATCCTGACGGCACAGGTGGTCAGTGCCGAAGATTTGCCAATGCAGCGCATGAGCATGCTGCTGCATTTCCTCATCGAGTCCACGGGGCCGGAAGAGGCTCTCAGATTTCAGCAGCTGTTCCATGAGAACCAGGAGCTGTTCACCGTCGAAGATGGTGATTGTCAGGCCCTACTGCAGACCGGCGCGCGCCAGATGAACGCACTCGTCGAACTCTCCTTAGCGGCTGAAGCGCAGAACTTTCTGCCCAACTAAGCCACCATCCCAGCATTCTTCTGACCCCGGCCCGCGGCGGACACGCCGCTGCGCCCGGCTCAGCCATGCCAATTCTGAAGTTTCAGCAAGCGCCAGTCCCGGCGCCTGCTCTGCCCAATTATGCCATGCGGAGGCTGCCATGCCCCACTCAACCTGCGAACATTTCCCGCGAACGGTCCATCCCCACTGGCGCGCCGCCGCCAGCGCAAAAGGTTTCAAAATCGTCCAGCGCATCAAGGACCGCTATCACCTGCTCCTATCCTGCCACACCTGCCGACGGGCACATGCCAGCAAGATCTTTGTTCTCATGAACAGCCAGCCACAGTGCCCGCACTGCATTCAAGACCGGTGGCGGGACGATGCCGCGGCAGCCGGCCTGAACTGGGCCGGCCGCGACCCGGAAGACCGTCACTATGCCCACTATATCGCCCCCTGCGGCCATAACTTGCGCCGGCAATTTGAGATGGTGAAGCGGGCAGCCGAAGGCCTGTGCAGTGTACGGTGCGAGATTTGCCACGCTGACAAAGAACAGGCCGAAGCAGAAGAACGGGGGTGGCACCTGATCGGAGAAGACACAGGTGGCAACCAGAATTACCGTCTGTACCAGCATCAGGCCTGCGGCCATGTTCAGCGGATTGCCCGTGCCAACATGCAGACTGGCCGGTTTCAATGCAGCAACTGCGGCGAGGGCTGGAGCAGTGCGCCAAGCTTTCTCTACGTCATGCAGCTCAAACTCGCCAATGGCGCCAAGCTGATCAAACTCGGCTACAGCCGCGATCCCGTCTCCCGCCTCTACCACCAACTTCTGAGGACAAAGGAGACGGAGGCGCAGGTCCTGCGGACAGTTCCCATCAGCTCCGGCCACACAGCTGTGCAAATTGAGAAAGGCCTGCATGCGCGGCTGAAGGCAGAGCACCCCGACAGCGTCGCGCCGCCAGACCTCTACGCAGAAGAGCTGAGCGTCAAAAGCGAGGTCTACTTCGCCGATGCGACCCAGGTGATCTTCGCGATGCTCGACGCCATCCGAGCGGAAGAAGACACCTAAGCGCCCCCCTCCCCTTCAATTTCCGACCTGTTTTCCGCCCGGCACCGCTGGGCGCCCGATCCCTTTTGCCTGTTCACAGGAGGCTTGCCATGAACCAATCCAACCACTCCCCCGCGCGCCCCGATTGGTGGAAGTTCGCTGAAGACTGCGCCCGCCGCTATCATCTCTACTACGAAGAGCTGCAGCAGACGCGGCGCAAGACACTCAAAGAAGACGCGCCAGCCGACGGTGCCGACACCGAGGAGCCGCTTGTGTCCACGCCCCAGGAACAGCCCCATTCTTTGCTGCAGCATCTGAGCGAGCACCCGAACGCGCGGCATCTGCCGCCAGAACTCTGGGAACACCTGGAGCAGGAAGGCGCCGACCCATTTGCCTGCGATGAGACAGGTCGCTGGCTGCCGCACACAGACCTCCCGGCAGACAAGCTGCTTCTGCTGCTGCGGATCGCCGCGGCCTTCGGCTCCCCGGCTGCAGTGGACGCGCAGCTTTCCCGTGGCGCAGTTCTGATCCTCCGCAACATTCCTGCTTTCGGGTTTTCAAGCGTGGAAAATCTCCTCAACCACGCCCTGCTGCCGCCGGGCTGGCAGGCCTATGACGCCCGGCGCCAGGTGCAGCTGCCTCAGCGCGTGACCCTCGCTGTCCCCAGCGTCCGAGATGGCGCGATTGACCAGGGTCACTTTGATGACCTGCAGGATCTGATCATCAAAGGCCTGGCGCACAGCCAGCCTTTGTGGATCTGCTTGCCGGATGAGATGGCGCTGCCGGCGCCGCTGGTGGCGGAGCACTGCCATCAGCTGGCATTGCCGCAAGTGGACGCAGATTTTCTGATCGCCCTGCTGCGTCAGACGCACAGCCGGACGGGCCGCATTGATGAAGCCGCCGCCCGCGCCGCCCTGCCCCCGAACGGCCAGTTGCAAGAGCTCTCCACCCCCGCACTCTCTTTTGCCCTGCGCGCGCCCACAGCGAAGAAGATGGCGCAGCGCCTGTCCCAGGCACTTACCGCCCCGGCAACGCCGGAACCCGAAGCCGGAACACCACCAAGAGAGATCACCGGCATCGGCCCGTCCTATGACACCGCCCGGCAACTGGTTGCAGACCTGCGGCTCTGGGCCGAAGGCGACGTGGCCTGGAATGAGATCCCGCACTCCTTGCTGCTTTTTGGCCTGCCGGGCACCGGCAAAAGTTATCTGGCCAGGGCAATGGGAGGAAGCGCCGAGGTTAACTGCATCGAGACCAGCTGCGCTGAATGGCAGGCCAACGGTCACTTGGGTAACCTCCTGCTTGCGATGCGAAGAAGCTTCGATGAAGCCCGGAAGAATGCGCCCTGTATCCTTTTCTTGGATGAGATTGACGCGATCGGTTCCCGCGACAGTGCCAGCGACAACAGTGCCAGCTACAGGCGCCAAGTGGTTGCTGGCTTTTTGGAGCAGATGGACCGCATCAGCCGGGATGCAGGGATCATGGTGGTTGGTGCCTGCAACCACCCGCAGCACATCGACCCCGCGGTGCTGAGAGCCGGGCGGTTTGACATCAAGATCGAGATGCCGCTGCCAAGCATGGCGATGCTGCAGCACCTCCTTGCTGAGCGGCTGCAGGACGCAGTCCAAGAGGAGGATTTGCAGCAGCTGGCACGGGAATGCATTGGAAAGACCGCTGCCGACGTGGACGCCGCGGTGCGCTCAGCCCGCAGTGAAGCCGGGCACAGCGGCTGCCCACTCGATCTGCAGCTTCTGCGCCGCCATTTGCAAGTCATGGCGCAGGAGGAAAACCACGGCCTGCTTTACCGCATCGCAGTGCATGAGTCTGGCCACGCCATCGCCGCCTGGATCTTCGCTGAGACGATCACGCAGATCAGCCTGTCTCCTTCAGGCGGCACAATTGAGCGGGATGTTCCCCCGAACGCGGGGCTGGACACAGACTTTGAATGCCAGCTGTATATCCACCTCGCAGGGCGGGCGGCGGAGCGGCTCATCTTCGGGACTGTGTCCGCGGGCGCTGGCGGCAGCGCCACGTCCGACCTCGGAAAAGCAGCTCGGATGGTCCTGGCGATGGATTTTGAACTGGGTTTAGGGACCTTCGGCAACGGCTGGTTCGGACCGCAGGATCCGGCGCAGCTGGCGGAACCCGACCGCAAACGCCTGCGTGAGAAGCTCGACTACGCGGAGGACCACGCGCGCGCACTGCTGTACCCCCATCAGCAGCTGCTGCAGGACATGGCTGCAGACTTGGTGCAAAAACGAGAGTTCGATGCCAAAACGGTCCGGTCCTGGCTGCGTGATGTGCCACGCAAAAATGGTCCAGAGCAGGTCCTGGACCAGTAGATGCGCCCGCCAAACAAGCCGCCCAGCCACCGGATTTGCACAAAGCTTATGTGCAAACTTCCGAGGTGCAGGCTTGAGTTGGTCCAAAATCCGGATAATTCCCTTCCGGAAATACTTTGTCCCAAAGCCCCGCCGGAGCGGTCTATGCCCCGCATCCCTGCCCAGCTCCCTCTGCAGAGGGAAAGTTCCGTATTTCTAGGCCCTTATCTACAATTTCCGTCTCCGCAGGGTTACAACCCGGGTCGCTCCAACCCAATCCGGCGCAGTAAACTGTCTCCATCAGCACACGCGGGCGGCCACCGCCCACCGGAGACAGGAGACCTCGGCCAATGGCACGGGACCGGAAGAGACATGCCGAATGCCAGCAGGCGCCGGAAACACCCGGCCGCCCGCAAAACGGCTCCTGCCGGCAGGACGCCAGCACCCGCGCGTCACTTCACGAACTCCTGCGCGCCCTCGCCCGCGAGGCAGCCCGCACCGACCACCGGGACGGCAATTCTCCCGGTTAACATCAAACCACCGGAGAACACCGCCATGTCCCAGCCCAGGCTCAGAGCAGCCATCTACGCCCGCTACTCGACAGACCTGCAACGCGACGCCTCTGTCGAGGACCAGATCCGCGACTGCACCGATTACGCCAAGGCCCAGGGGCTGGAGGTAGTGGCCACCTATTCCGACCGCGCCATCTCCGGCGCCAGCCTTATGCGCAGCGGCATGCAGGCCCTGCTCCGCGATGCGCGCGGCGGCACCTTCGATGTGGTTATCTCGGAAGCCCTCGACCGTCTAAGCCGCAACCAGGCCGACATTGCCCACATCTACCAGGAATTTTGCTTCAACGGCCTCCCGATCGAGACCGTGGCGGACGGGCTGATTTCGGAGATCCATATCGGGCTGAAGGGGACGATGAATGCGCTCCAGCTCAAGGACATCGCGATGAAGACTCACCGCGGTCTCAAAGGGCGCGCACTGGAGGGCAAATCCGCGGGCGGCAAAGCTTACGGATACCGCATGAAGCCGCAACTCACGAGCAATGGCGACGTGATCCGCGGCGAGCGCGAGATCCACCCGGAAGAGGCAGATGTCGTGCGCCGGATCTGCGCGGACTACGCCAGTGGCCTGTCGCCGAAGAAGATCGCCGAAGCGCTCAACAAGGAGCGCGTGCCTGCCCCATCCGGCCGCCACTGGGGTGCCTCCACCATTCACGGCAACCGCCAGCGCGGGACCGGCATCCTGAACAATGAGCTCTACATCGGCCGGCAGGTCTGGAACCGGCTGCGCTACGTGAAGGATCCGCAAACGGGCAAGCGCATCTCGCGGCTGAACCCGGAAAGCGAGTGGACGATCACCGACGTTCCGCAGTTGCGGATCGTCGAACAGGATCTCTGGGATGCGGTCCGGGCCCGCCAGGGCGAACTGAAGACCGCGGGCACCAATGTGCCGGTCTGGGACCGGCGCCGCCCCAAGACCTTGTTTTCCGGCCTGATGGCCTGCGGCTGCTGCGGCGGCGGCTTTGCCAAGATTTCGAAGGACAGCTTCGGCTGCTCCCCGGCAAGGAACAAGGGCGCCGCGGTCTGCAGCAACAAGCGCACGATCAAACAGGCTGATCTGGAAGCCCGAGTTCTGGATGCGCTGGCGAACCACCTAATGGATCCGGACGCGGTGCAGATCTTCTGCGAAGAATACACTGCCGAGCGCAACCGGCTGAAGGCGGCAGCCGCCGGGAACCGCAAGGAAAAGGAACAGGCGCTCGCCCGTGCCAAGCGCGACCACCAAAAGCTGGTGGATGCAATCATCGCAGGCATTCCCGCAGATCAGGTGAAGGACCGGATGATCGAGCTCGACACGCGGCGCCAGCAACTGGAACGGGAGCTGGAGCATACCCCTGCCCCGGACACGGTGGTGTTTCACCCGTCGATGGCGGAAGCCTACCGCGAACGGGTGTCGCGGCTGATCACGACCCTTGGCTCCACCGAAAGCATGGAAGAGGCCAAGGAGGCGCTTCGGGCGCTGGTGGAGCGGATTGTGCTGACGCCGGCGACGGAAGGCACCGGCCTGGATCTGACGCTGGAGGGGGATCTGGCGGGGCTGCTGCGGCTGGCGGCGGGTGCGGGAGGTCCGAACACGAAGAAGGCCCCGGGCGTGCCGCCTGAAGCCTTTGATATGTCTTGTGAATTAGTGTTGGTTGCGGGAGCAGGATTTGAACCTGCGACCTTCAGGTTATGAGCCTGACGAGCTACCTGGCTGCTCCATCCCGCGTCAGGTTTTTTTGAGACCGTATTGAGAGATATTTGGATTTTACTAGGTTTGGCGGTGACCTACTCTCCCAGGGCTTGAGCCCAAGTACCATCGGCGCGACAGTGCTTAACTTCCGGGTTCGGGAAGGGACCGGGTGTTTCACTTGTGCTGTAGCCACCAAACCGAGAAAAATCCAAATACCGAAGGCATTTGGATTTTTCTCGTGTGGCGGTCGGCAGCGTATTTACGAAGTAAATGCGCGAGAGACCGCACCTGAGTTATGTCACGGGGACATTGCCAAATGCGTTCGGCTGCAATCAACGTTGTCCAAGCGTTTGTATTATGGGATGTGTTTGCTTGTTTGGTTTTTCCGTAACACTGTCTGTTACTGGATCAAATCAAGCCTATCGGGCGATTAGTACCGGTCAACTGAATGCATTGCTGCACTTACATCTCCGGCCTATCGGCGTGGTGGTCTTCCACGGCCCTCAGGGATACCTTGTTTTGAGGGGGGCTTCCCGCTTAGATGCCTTCAGCGGTTATCCTGTCCGAACATAGCTACCCTGCACTGCTGCTGGCGCAACAACAGGTCCACCAGTGGTTCGTTCACCCCGGTCCTCTCGTACTAGGGGCAACTCCTCTCAAGTATCCTACACCCACGGCAGATAGGGACCGAACTGTCTCACGACGTTCTAAACCCAGCTCACGTACCTCTTTAAACGGCGAACAGCCGTACCCTTGGGACCTGCTCCAGCCCCAGGATGAGATGAGCCGACATCGAGGTGCCAAACACTGCCGTCGATATGGACTCTTGGGCAGTATCAGCCTGTTATCCCCGGCGTACCTTTTATCCGTTGAGCGATGGCCCTTCCACTCGGGACCACCGGATCACTATGGCCGACTTTCGTCTCTGCTCGACTTGTCAGTCTCGCAGTCAGGCTGGCTTCTGCCATTGCACTCAACGAGCGATTTCCGACCGCTCTGAGCCAACCTTCGCGCGCCTCCGTTACTCTTTAGGAGGCGACCGCCCCAGTCAAACTACCCGCCACGCAGGGTCCCGGATCCGGATAACGGACCGCGGTTAGATATCAAGAGTGCGAAGGGTGGTATCTCAAGGGAGGCTCCACCGCGACTTGCGTCACGGTTTCGATGCCTACCACCTATCCTGCACATCACAATCCTGATACCAGTGCGAAGCTGTAGTAAAGGTGCACGGGGTCTTTCCGTCTAACCGCGGGAAGCCTGCATCTTGACAGGCAATTCAATTTCGCTGAGTCGATGTTGGAGACAGCGGGGAAGTCGTTACGCCATTCGTGCAGGTCGGAACTTACCCGACAAGGAATTTCGCTACCTTAGGACCGTTATAGTTACGGCCGCCGTTTACCTGGGCTTCAATTCGGAGCTCTCACCCCTCCTTTTAACCTTCAGGCACCGGGCAGGCGTCAGACCCTATACGTCGTCTTGCGACTTCGCAGAGCCCTGTGTTTTTAATAAACAGTCGCCACCCCCTGGTTTGTGCCCCCGGATTCCACTTGCGTAGGACCCGGGCCTCCTTCTCGCGAACTTACGGAGGTATTTTGCCGAGTTCCTTCAACATCGTTCTCTCAAGCGCCTTGGTATTCTCTACCTGTCCACCTGTGTCGGTTTAGGGTACGGTCTGATGGAGGGCTATTTCCAGGGACTGATCAGCAGCCCATTCAATCCGATAAGGATGAACTACCTTCACAATCCGTCACATCCTCCTGGCCCACGAATATTAACGTGGTTCCCATCGCCTACGCCTTTCGGCCTCGGCTTAGGGGCCGGCTTACCCTGCTCAGATTAGCTTTAAGCAGGAACCCTTGGACTTTCGGCGAGAGTGTCTCTCACACTCTTTGTCGCTACTCATGTCATCATTCTCACTAGTGATCTCTCCACGGGATCCCTCACAGGCCCGCTTCATCGAAAGCTCCTTGCGTCCAATTCTTCCCGCAGGAAGATAAGGACGCATGGAACTATGTCACACTACGCTCTGCTACCATGCACTATGTGCATCCTCGGCTTCGGCTCATGGCTTGAGCCCCGTTACATCTTCGCCGCAAGACATCTTGATTAGACCAGTGAGCTGTTACGCTATCTTTAAAGGATGGCTGCTTCTAAGCCAACCTCCTGGTTGTTTTGGACGTCTCACCTGCTTTCCCACTTAGCCATGAATTGGGGGCCTTAGCCGGAGGTCAGGGTTGTTTCCCTCTCCACGACGGACGTTAGCATCCGCCGTGTGTCTGCCATCTAGTACTCCCGGGTATTCGGAGTTTGGTTAGGATCAGTAAGCCTGTGGGGCCCCATTACCCATCCAGTGCTCTACCCCCCGGGGTATTCGGATGACGCTCTACCTAAATAGATTTCGCAGAGAACCAGCTATCTCCGAGTTTGATTGGCCTTTCACCCCTAGGCACAGCTCATCCCGATCCTTTTCAACGGATGTGGGTTCGGTCCTCCAGTGCGTGTTACCGCACCTTCAACCTGGCCATGCCTAGATCACTCGGTTTCGGGTCTGATCCCACAAACTCATTCGCCCTATTAAGACTCGCTTTCGCTGCGCCTACACCTAACGGTTTAAGCTTGCTTGTGAGACCAAGTCGATGACCCATTATACAAAAGGTACGCTGTCAGCCCTCAAGGGGCCTCCAACTGATTGTAGGCGTTCGGTTTCAGGTACTGTTTCACTCCCCTCGCCGGGGTGCTTTTCACCTTTCCCTCACGGTACTGGTTCGCTATCGGTCAGTAAGGAGTACTTAGCCTTCGGAGGTGGTCCTCCGATCTTCAGACAGAATTTCACGTGTTCCGCCCTACTTAATACGTCCCTCAGAGCTTAGAATACGGGGCTGTCACCCGCTATGGCCATGCTTCCCAACATGTTCTTCTCACTCATCAGGCTCGGCTGGTCCGCGTTCGCTCGCCGCTACTAACGGAGTCTCTATTGATGTCCTTTCCTCCGGGTACTTAGATGTTTCAGTTCCCCGGGTTTGCTCTTATAAACCTATGTATTCAGTCTATAAGTACCTGGTTAAGCCCATTATAAGCAGCCATCCGGAATGAACCGGCGGCTATTATAACAAACTTTCAGGTGGGTTCCCCCATTCAGAGATCTTGGGATCAAAGCCTATTCCCGGCTCCCCCAAGCTTATCGCAGGGTATCACGTCTTTCATCGCCTCTTACTGCCAAGGCATCCACCAAACGCCCTTCTCGCGCTTGATTTGATCCAGAAAAAGAGAGTGTTCTAAAACACGCTCAGCTGCGGAAGCTGGTAAGAAACCGCAGCATGTTTTCCTGAACCAAAAAGCAAACTATCCCGCTCCCGGCCACAATTGCGACCAGGAACTTATTGCATGATCGTGCGATCATGCGGGTTCAAATCCTTGCGGATATTGAACCGGGTTAGTGTACTTGACTTGGACAACACTGTCTTTTCATTCAGGCAGACTTCAGGACGTCTGAGGAAACATGACGTATTCTGAAGCTCGCATCCCGTCCCGAAGGGCGGTCAGCACCTGACTGAGGTCAATCCCACACTCGGGCGACCAACAGTCTTGTTGATTGTATCTCTCTTTACGATGTCAATT
>NZ_CP081037.1:3665000-4301362 GCF_025141525.1 Leisingera sp. M527
TGCCGGTGAAGGGGGTTCTAAGGTTAGACCAACAAACCCGCAAGCCAAAAAACAGCAAAAACCGAACTTTCCGCAGAGAAAAGATACAAACACAACAAAATCAACGGCTTACGCATCAAAAAAGTCAGTAATCCTGACCCGGATGCTGCAGCCGCAAACACCGCAGAACACCCAAACCGCCCCAGCACCGGACTTACCCACAGAAAGCCCCCGCTTATCCACAGACCCGCCGCCCGGAATCACAGCAAATCACCCCTCCGGAAACGAGTCGCCCCGCCCGGTACCGCAACAATCCAGACAAAAGCCCCCTCCCCGCGCCTCCCCGGTCAAAAATACCCAGCCAGAAATCCCGCCACAAAACAAAAAGACGGCCACAAAGGGCCGCCTTTCTAGTCAATCAGTTTGCCCTTTCAACCTTCGAGGTTACTCAAGCCCTTCGCAAGGCTGCTGCGCAGGCCGGCGTTCTCCATATGCAGCCGCAGCCGCTGGTTATAGCCCCCCGGGGTGTTCAGCGCTTCAATCAGTTCCGCGCAGCCCGAAGCCTGCAGACTGGTCGACACCAGCATCCGCAAAAAGGCCTCGCCCTGCGCCTTGTCCGAGACCCGATCGCCGAGCCATTCCGCGGCATCCCCCACCAGGCGCGCCGCTGGTGAAAGCACGGCCTGCGCTGACAGATACGCATTCAGTTCTCCCGCGTCCTTAAGCACAAAGACCTGGTTGTCCGGCTCAAAGAGACTGCCAAGCAGCGCGGTATTCCCCAGCGCCATGACCGGAGAGCCGCCCTGTGCGATGCCCGGAAAGGGGATCATCACTGCAACGGCTTCAGCCGGAGCGGCCAATTCTGCCACCCGGCCAAGATCCGCACCGGCCATGAAGGAGACCACCTGCTGATCTTCGCGGAAGGCCAGCTCCTTCAGAATGCGCTCGGCGGACTCAGCCATCAGGCCGAGGAAGATCACGTCGCTGGCGTCGATCACAGCCTGGTTTCCGGTTACGGTCACATCCTCGTAAGCCTCAGCAAGCGCCGCGGACTGCGCCTTGCTGCGCTCCGAAACCGTGATCTGGTGGCCCTTGCCGGCCAGTCCCCGCACCACGGCAGAAGCAATGGTGCCGCATCCCAAAAATCCCAAACGCATATCAGATATCCTTCATCAGCCGCAGCGCATCATAAACCGCCGCATGGGTGTTGCGGGCAGAAACCGCATCGCCGATGCGGAACAGCTGAAACTGCCCTTGCGGGTTGGAGAGTATCTTCTGCGGGCGGCCCGCAATTAGTGCCCCTTGTTCGATCTCACCGCGATTGGACGACTGCTCCTTCAGGTCGAAGTACAGGTCATCCAGCGGCAGCGTCCCGTAGTTGAGAACCACCTGATCATAAACGGCCTCATACACATGACCGCTGTAGTCTGTCCCGATGGAGGCTGTCAGCTTATTGCCGCTGCGCGCTACCTCCAGCAAGCGGCGGGTTACGGTAAAAGTGACGTCCTTGTCCTGCAGCGCCCGCATGTAGGGCACCAGGTTCATCGCCATGATGTCGGGGGCAAAGGTCCGGTCGGGCGTCATCACTTCTACTCTGGCACCAGCATTGGCGGCGATCTCTGCTGCCATCAGCCCAGGATGGTCGCCGCTCTCGTCATAAATCAGCACATTTGCGGCCGGTTTCACGTCGCCGGAAATGATGTCCCAGGCAGAAACAACATGCGAAGCCTCGCCGCGGGTTTCGAACAGTTCGATGTTTGGCAGGCCTCCCGTCGCGACGACAACCACATCCGGGTTCAGCGCTGTCACGTCTGCGGCCTCAGCCCAAGTGCTGAAGCGGAACTCCACGTCCCGCGCGGCGCATTGAGCCATGCGCCAGTCAATGATCCCGATCATCTCGGCCCGGCGCGGATTCCGTGCGGTCAAACGCACTTGGCCGCCCGGCTCTGCCGCAGCTTCAAACACGGTGACATGATGACCGCGCTCTGCCGCCACCCGCGCGGCCTCAAGCCCGGCGGGTCCGGCACCAACGATCACAATCTTCTTGCGGGCCTTAGCAGGTGCAATTTCATGCGGCATCGTCAGCTCGCGGCCCGTCGCTGCATTGTGGATGCACAGCGCATCCCCGGCCTGATAGATCCGGTCCAGGCAATAGGTCGCCCCCACACAGGGGCGGATCTCATCCTCGCGCCCCTCAATGATTTTCTTCACCACATGCGGATCAGCCATATGGGCGCGGGTCATGCCAACCATGTCCAAAAGCCCCGCGGCAACCGCATGGCGGGCAGTTGCCACATCCGGGATGCGGGCGGCGTGGAATGTGGGCATGCCGGTTGCATTCTTCACCTCCCCGGCAAAATCCAAATGCGGGGCTGATTTCATGCCCTGAACCGGGATCACGTCGGTCATCGCGGGATCAGTGTGAATACGGCCGCGGATCACGTTCAGAAAATCCACCATACCGCTGCCCGCCAGGCGCTTGGATATCTCAAGGCCTTCTTGCGGTGTGATGCCACCCTTCTGCGCCTCATCCGCCGTGTAGCGCAGGCCGACGATGAATTTCTCTCCGACCCGGTCCCGCACGGCCTGCAGCACGCCCATCGGGAATTTCATCCGGCTCTCCAGCGTCTGGCCGCCGTATGGCCCGTCCAGATCATTGGTCAGCGGCGACCAGAACTGATCCATCAGATGGCCATAGACCTGGAGTTCGATCCCATCCATGCCGCCGTCTTTCATCCGCTCTGCGGCATCGGCGAAGTCGCTGATGATCCGGGCGATATCCCAATCTTCGGCCAGTTTTGGAAAGGCGCGGTGAGCCGGTTCGCGGTGCCTGGACGAGCTGACTGAGGGCAGCCAGTCGCCTTTGTTCCAGCCAGTGCGGCGTCCAAGGTGGGTAAGCTGGATCATCACCGCGGCGCCATGTTCATGCACCTGATCCGTCAGGCTGCGGATCCACGGCACCACCTCATCCTTATAGGCCAGGATATTGTTGAACACCGGCGGGCTGTCCTTGCTGACTGCAGCAGACCCGGCGGTCATCGTTAGCGCCACGCCCGCCCTGGCCCGCTCCGCGTGATAGGCGGCATAGCGTGCCTTGGGCATCCCGTCCTCAGGGTAAGCCGGTTCATGGCTGGTGGTCATGATCCGATTGCGAAACGTCAGGTGCTTCAGCTGATAAGGCTGCAGCAGCGGGTCCTTGGACATGATGCGGGTCTCCTGGAACGATGTCTGGGCAAGCGCGGCATTGGCGAGTCGCCAACCGATCTTGACATATGTGTCGATTAAACAATCATACCTGTCAAGAAAAGTTGCACCCGCCCTGCCCCGCTGTTATGGCTGCCACATGGACACTCAGGACATTACCCGCACCCGGCTGGGTGACGAAGACTGGCTATCAGCCGCTTACGAAGTATTGACCGAGAGCGGCGTGGAAGCCGTGAAGGTGATGCCACTGGCCAAGCGGCTTGGCGTGGCCCGCACCAGTTTCTACTGGCACTTCAAAGACCGCGAGGCGCTGCTGGAGGCGATGGTGCGGCGCTGGGAAGAAAAGAACACCGGGAACCTGATCGCCCGATCCGAGGCTTATGCGGAAACCATTGCCGAGGCGCTGTTCAACCTGTTTGACTGCTGGATTGACGCAGGCCTGTTCGACTCCCGGCTGGATCTGGCGATCCGCAATTGGGCGCGCAATGACCCTGACTTGCAGGCCAGGCTGGACCAGGCAGATACCCGGCGCGAGAAGGCACTAACAGAGATGTTCATCCGCTTTGGTTTCGACGCCGGCGTCGCACTGATCCGCGCCCGGGCGATGATCTACACCCAGATCGGCTATATCTCGATGCAGGTGCACGAAAGCACGGAATACCGGATTTCACTTATGCCCGGCTGGGTTGAGGTTTTCACCGGCGCGCCACCGTCAAAGCGGGATCTGGACCGTTTTCTGGCCCGCCACAGCTGATGTAACTGACCGCTCGGGGCACAGGCCGGCCGCCTGCCTCAGATGTTCCGCTGGATAACCTGAAACCTCAAACGCAAAACGGGCGCGAAGCCGTCAGCTCCGCGCCCTCTCTGATCTCGCTCACACGCGGCCGGGATTACTCGGCAGCGATCTGGCTTTCTACCTTCTCAACCCGGACCGCCGAGAACTTGAACTCGGGGATCTTGCCGTAGGGGTCGACCGCAGGGTTGGTCAGGATGTTTGCTGCTGCCTCAACATAGGCAAAGGGCACAAACACCATATCCTCGGCAATTGCCCGGTCGGCCCGCGCCATGATCTCGATCGAGCCGCGGCGGGTGGACAGGCGCACCATCTCGCCCGGTTCCACGCCCATCGCCCGCAGGGTTTTGGGGTTGAGCGAGCAGTTGGCTTCCGGCTCCACCGCATCCAGAACCAGCGACCGGCGGGTCATCGACCCGGTGTGCCAATGTTCCAGCTGGCGGCCGGTGGTCATGATCATCGGGTACTCTGCATCCGGTGCCTCATCCGGCGGGATCACCGAGGCCGGAGTGAAACGGGCACGGCCTTCGGGACGCGGGAAGCCATCGCCGAACACAATCGCCTGACCGGGATCGGTCTCATGCAGCGACGGATAGGTGATGGTCTCGGTCTCAAGGCGTTCCCAGGTGATGTTGTTCAGGGACTTCATGTTCAGCTTCATCTCGTTAAAGACTTCGCTGACATCCTTGTAGTCCCAAGGCAAACCAATGCGCCGCGCCAGTTCCACGGTGACTTTCCAGTCCTCGCGCGCTTCACCCGGAGGTGCCACGGCAGGACGCACCCGCTGCACCTGACGGTTGGTGTTCGACACGGTGCCGTTCTTTTCATAGAGCGCCGAGGCCGGCAGGATGATGTCGGCATAGTTCGCCGTCTCGGTCAGGAAGATATCCTGAACGATCATCAGCTCCAGCTTGGCAAAGGCATCGCGGGCGTGATCGGCATCCGGATCCGACATCGCCGGGTTTTCGCCCTGAATGTACATGCCCTTGATATTGCCGGCATAGGCCTGATCGACGATCTCGGTCACAGTGAGACCCTTCTCGTTTGAGAAGTCGCCGCCGCCCCAGACATCGGTGAAGGATTTGCGCACATCATCCGAGGTCACGGTCTGGTAATCCGGCAGGAACATCGGGATCAGGCCCGCGTCGGAAGCACCCTGCACGTTGTTCTGGCCGCGCAGCGGGTGCAGGCCGGCGCCGGGCTTGCCGACGTTGCCGGTCATCAGCGCCAGCGAAATCAGGCAGCGCGAGTTGTCGGTGCCGTGAATGTGCTGGGATATGCCCATGCCCCAGAAGATCAGGCCCGCATTGGCATTGGCAAAGATCCGCGCCACACGGCGCAGCTGGTCCGGTTCGATGCCGCAGATCTCCGACATCTTTTCGGGTGTGAACTGCTTCAGATGCTCTTTTTCAGCTTCCCAGTTCTCGGTCCAGCGGTGGATATACTGGCTGTCATACAGCTCTTCCTCGACGATCACATGCATGATCGCGTTCAGCATCGAAACATCCGCACCCGGGCGGAACTGCAGCATCTCGGTCGCAAAGCGACGCATGCCCACACCGCGCGGGTCCATCACGATCAGCTTGCCGCCGCGTTTGGTGAACTGCTTGAAGTAGGTCGCAGCCACCGGGTGGTTTTCGATCGGGTTGGAGCCGATGATGATCGCCACATCCGCGTTTTCGATCTCGTTGAAGGTCGCGGTCACAGCACCGGAGCCAACGTTTTCGATCAGCGCCGCAACGGACGACGCGTGGCACAGACGGGTGCAGTGGTCGACGTTGTTGTGCTTGAACCCCTGGCGGATGAACTTCTGGAAGAGATAGGCCTCTTCGTTGGTGCATTTTGCCGAGCCGAAACCTGCAACCGATTTCGGGTCTTCATCGCGCAGCTTCATCAGGCTTTTGCCAGCCAGATCCATCGCCTCTTCCCAGGTCGCTTCGCGGAAGTGGGTGGAGAGATTGCCCGGATCGACATTCAGCCCCTTGGCCGGCGCGTCGTCGCGGCGGATCAGCGGCTTGGTCAGGCGGTGCGGGTGGTGGATGTAATCAAAGCCAAAGCGGCCCTTGACGCACAGGCGGCCTTCGTTTGCCGGGCCGTTGATGCCCTCAATATGCTTGACCTTGCCATCCTTAACCTTAAGCGAAACCTTGCAGCCGACGCCGCAGAACGGGCAGACGCTTTCGGTCTCGCTGTCATAGTCTTTCAGGTCGCCCTGACCTGCATCGTCCAGTACCGCAGAAGGCATCAGCGCGCCGGTCGGGCAGGCCTGCACACATTCACCGCAGGCCACACAGGTGGACGCGCCCATCGGGTCGGCAATGTCAAAGGTCGGATAGGCATCATGCCCGCGTCCCGCCATGCCAATCACGTCATTGACCTGAACCTCGCGGCAGGCGCGGACGCACAGACCGCAGGAAATACAGGCGTCCAGGTTCACTGACATCGCCACATGGCTGTCATCCAGCAGCGGAATGCGGCCTTCTTCCAGCTTGGGGAAGCGGGATTCCGTAACACCGTTCAACTCGGCCATGTCCCACATGTGGGAGGACTTGTCGTGCGCCTCTTCCTTCTTCGGCTGGTCGGCCACCAGAAGTTCCATCACCATCTTGCGGGCATTCTCAGCCCGCGCGTTATTGGTGGTGACAACCATGCCATCAGCAGGCTCGCGGATACAGGAGGCCGCCAGCGTGCGCTCGCCTTCGATCTCGACCATACAAGCCCGGCAATTGCCGTCCGGACGGTAGCCCGGCTGCGGCTTGTGGCACAGATGCGGGATCTTCAGCCCGCGGCCGTTGGCGACTTCCCAGATGGTCAGACCTGCGTCTGCCGTGACCTGTTCGCCATCGAGGGTGAAAGTGATTTTTTCGCTCATGGCTTATACCTCCTCGGGGAAGTGTTTGATGGTCAGGCGGATCGGGTTGGGTGCTGCCTGGCCAAGACCGCAGATCGACGTATCAACCATCGCGGCACTCAGCTCTTCCAACAGCCCCTGATCCCACTTCTTTTCGCCCATCAGCTTGACGGCTTTTTCGCAGCCCACCCGGCACGGAGTGCATTGACCGCAGCTTTCATCCTCGAAAAAGCGCAGCATGTTCAGCGCCGCATCGCGGGCCGAGTCCTTGTCGGACAGAACCACAACAGCGGCTGACCCGATGAAGGTGCCATGCGGCTGCAGCGTGTCAAAATCGAGCGGGATGTCATGCATCGACGCAGGCAGCAGACCGGAGGAAGGGCCGCCCGGCTGATACGCCTTGAAGGCATGGCCATCCAGCATGCCGCCGCTGGCCTCGATAACGTCGGTGATGGTGGAGCCGGCGGGCAGCAGATGCACGCCCGGGTTCTTCACACGTCCCGACACCGAATAGCTGCGCAGGCCCTTGCGGCCGTTTTTCTCAACCGAGTTCAGGCACTCCGGGCCTTCGCGGTTGATCTTGCATACCCAATACAGCGTTTCGACGTTATGCACGAGGGTCGGACGACCGAAGACACCCACCTGCGCCACAAACGGCGGACGGTGGCGCGGCTCGCCGCGCTTGCCTTCGATCGACTCGATCATCGCGGATTCTTCGCCGCAGATATAGGCCCCTGCCCCGCGGCGCAGATCGATATAGCCCGCCTCGACGATGCCTGCGTCTTCCAGCGCCTTAATCTCAGCCGCGAGAATTGCCAGCACCGCCGGATACTCGTCACGCATGTAGATAAAGGCTTTCTCGGCCTCAACAGCCCAAGCCGCCATCAGCATGCCTTCCAGGAAGACATGCGGCGTGCGTTCCAGGTAGTAGCGGTCCTTGAAGGTGCCGGGCTCGCCCTCGTCGCCGTTCACGGCAAGGTAACGCGGGCCTTCGTTGGCGCGCACGAAGCCCCATTTGGTTCCGGACGGGAAGCCAGCGCCGCCAAGACCGCGCAGGCCGGCTTCTTTGACTTTCGCCTGAACCGCCTCCCAGTCGCCACCCGCACGCAGGTCTTTCAGCGTGGCGTAACCGCCTTCGGCCTCGTAGGCCGCAAAGGTCTCATACTCGGGAACATGGGCGTGGGTATCATCCGCCGCAATCGCCGCTTCCACCTTTTCGACGGTGGCGTGGTCGATGTGGTTGTGGCCGATCTCCAGCACCGGCGCGGTATCGCAGCGGCCCATGCAGGGCGCGCGCAGCACGCGGACCTGAGAGGCATCAAGACCGTCTTCCAGCGCCTTCTGCAGCGCTTCGGCACCTGCCAGTTCGCAAGACAGCGAATCGCAAACCCGGATGGTCAGCGCGGGCGGCGGGGTCTCGCCCTCCTTCACCACATCGAAATGGGCATAGAAGGTGGCCACTTCATAGATTTCCGCCTGGCCGGTGCGCATCTCCTCCGCCAGCGCCCGGATATGCGCGGCGCTGAGGCAGCCGTATTTGTCCTGAATCAGGTGCAGGAACTCGATCAAGAGGTCACGGTTGCGCGGGCGGTCACCCAGCAGCTCCTGAACCTCGCTCAGCGCAATGTCGTCAACCTGGCGGCCTTTGGGCGTCTTGCGCCCTTTGCCCTTGCCGGACTTCCATACGCCCTTGCTATCATCCAATGGTGCCATGGGGTCCTCCAGTCAGCACGTAATTCAACCCGAAATGCCATCAAGAATGAATATCGTCAAATCTGGAAATTGGATTGCACGATAAGCCTAGCTTATCACGCCATTTGCGGCATCCCATCGTCCACAAACGTCGCAACCACCTCTTTTAAAGCATGCACAGTTGTGAGTTCCGGTGTCCGGTCCAAAGAAGCGATGCAAATCTGCCGGGTTTGTTCCGGCTTGTTCAGCGTCAGAACCCGGGTTCCGCCGAGGTTTCCCAAGGCGTGCATCAACGCACGCGGCAGAATCGTCGCCACCGAGCCTTCACGCGCCAGCACCATCGACGCCATGAAACCGTTGGATTCGGACACAATCTCCGGCTTCAACCCTAGATCGGCAAAGATCCGGTCCAGAATGCGGCGGTTCTGCATCTGCTGATCCAGCAAGCTGAGCGGCAGTTCTGCTGCTTCTGCCCAGCTGATCGCGTCGCCCCGGCCCGCCACCATCTGCTCCGGCGCCAGCAGAACATAGCTTTCCTCATAGAGCGGCTGAACTGTCACCAGATCCCGGCCCATGCTGTCGGAATAGGTGATCCCGGCATCAATTGTACCATCATAAAGGCGCTGCTGAATAGCCAGCGATGTGGTGACTTCCACGCGGGCCAGGATCCGCGGATAGGCCTGATGCACCTGATCCACCAGCTGCGCGGCCCAAGCGGTGGCAGTCGGCACCACCCCCAGCACCAGAGTGCCAGTCACTTCGCCGCGGGATGCCGCAATCTCCTGCTCCAGTGCCTTGGCATCGTCCAGGATCGAGCGCGCCCGGCGCACAATCATCATGCCTTCCTCGGTCAGCCCTTGGAACCGGTTGGCCCGGCGCACGATGGACAGACCCAGCCGTTCCTCCAGATTGCGGATCCGCATCGAAAACGCAGGCTGCGAAATACCGCAATCAGCAGCGGCCTTGGCGAAATGCTGATGCCGCGCCAGCGCCGTCAGCAGCTGAAGGTCTTTAAGTTCGATCATGACCAAACCTTACGCTGCCGCTGCCGCACTGCGCAATGGGATCTGCTGCGCCCTCAGGAGCCGCTGTGCGCTTCGGCCTGACGAGCAGCCGCGCCGAAAAGCTCAGTCAATTCTTCCAGGGTTTCCGCAGCGCTGTGCAACCGTCCGGTTAGATCCGGGTGCTCCGCCAGTGCCTGCAGCAGCAGGCGTTCACGGAAATCCTGCAGGCTCTCTGACACATGGCAGCCTTCCTCAGTCAAGCTGTAGGTGACTCCGGAGCGGCCCGCCCCTTGTTTGCGGGTCAGCCCGGCAGAGGCAAGTTTGCGCAAGGAATACTGAATGTTGGGAATGTCGGTCCGGTTGGTGGCCCGGGCCAGTTCCTTGATTGTTTTGGACTGGCCACCCTTGCCGATCAACTGCAGCAGAGTAATCTCTGCACTTGCCAAGGACATGGTGCTGAGCTGCTCAAAACTGCCAGCCTGCCATCGGGTCAAACCCTCTCCCGCCCTTTGAATCGCCATTTCCAGCATATGCAACCCGCCATCCGGCGACATCTCAACAGCCGTGTCAGCGGCCAGGCCAGCAGTCAAACAAGATAAAGGGGAACGGTCGACTTTTTTATCCAACGAACAACTCCGAAAAAAATAAATTATAGCTGCCCTGAAAAGGCATGAAGACAGCGGATCAGAAAATGTCTCTGCCCAAAGCCGCCTGTCTGGCAACGGCATGCAGTCAATCCCTGCATGTAGCGGCGGCGCCGGATGTCCTTCTGAAAAACCAACTCAAATTACCCGCAACATATCCAACCAAATCCAAGAGATTTCAATACCCGGCGTCGCCATCTGTTGCGCAACACCAGCAACAAACCGGCGACAAATAAGGGCATGCTCCGGTGGACTCTCGCGTTCACCACTTGACAGATCAGCAGGAACAGGCGGCTTCGCCAACTGAACCTGCAAATCAGCCCTGACTTTCCGGAAGGAAGATCAGATCAAAAGCAACTGGACGCGCGGGCCAAAAGCGGAAATTGGGTCAACGATCTGACAGAAAAGTCAGTTTTGCTTGGCATTTAACATGTAAAAAGTGGCGGACCGAGGAGGATTCGAACCCCCGACCCCTTGATTCGTAGTCAAGTACTCTATCCAGCTGAGCTATCGGTCCACTGCGGCGGGGTGTAATCGCAGCACCGCACAGGCGCAACCCCAAAAGAGATCAATGCCCTTATTTCTTGCCTGCCTTTCCCGCCAACGTGCACAGGCCGGTTGAGCACTGCCAGCTTCTGCAACCCCAGCCCGGCTAAATGTGGTATAAGGCAAAAGCTGACGATCTTGCCACTGCCCTTGAGCCAAGGGAAGCAACACTTAGAAACGGAAAAAGGGGACAGAAAATGCCGGACCGGCAGTCCGCAGAGTTTCAGCTTAGGCCGCTTGAATCAGAAGACCTCGCCACAATGGCCGACTGGTTTCAGAATGTGACCGACCTGGCCTGCTTTGACCGCGCTGCCCGGTCCCCCCTCAGCCTGCCTGCCATTGCACAGGCCTGGATCCCCCCTGCCGGTACTGCGCCGGATACCAGCAAGTGCTGGTTTGCAATTGTTACAAATACCAATGCACTGTGCGGTATTGCCGGGCTGGAAAGCATCTCCATGGTCAACCGGGACGCCATCATTGCGCTTTTCATTGAGCAGTCCAGACGCCGGCAGGGCATCGGGATCCGGTCGCTTGCGCTGCTTCTCGACTTTGCATTCCGCCAGATCGGGCTAAATCGCATTACATCATATTACCGTGCCGACAATACCCGCAGCGAGGAACTCACCACGCGCGCAGGCTTCGCAACCGAAGGCAGGATGCGGGCAGCCTGGTATGCAGAAGGCCGGTACTTCGACATGATCACTGTAGGCCTCCTCAGGGAGGAATGGGAGGCCGGCCGCAGGGTTCTCGCGCAGGAGCTTGACGCCTGTGTGAAGGCAAGCTTCCACGGCGCGGAGATTACAGGCTGGGCCTGGCCGCCGGGCCCGGCAGATCCGCCAGCAGGCTGACTGAAAGACCAAACGGGCAGAACCGGCTTCTCCGGCAGTTCTTGCCGACACTCACAGGAGGAGGACAGCTTGTGAGCGGCCAAAGTAAAAAAACAACGGTCCGGCGCCAGCTTGGAGCAGTGCTGTTTGCCGATGTTGTCGGCTATGCCCGGCTTATGGGCAATGACGAAATCGACACATACAGCGCGCTGAAATCCCTGCTGGAAGAACTGGAAACAGCATGCAATGCGCATGACGGTCAGGTGGTTGCCGTTCGCGGCGACGGGGTTCTAGCGTTGTTTGAAACAGCGACTAACGCGGTGAAATTCGGTGTCGAACTGCACCGCATTGCAGAGCAGAACAACAGTGCACGGCCAGAAGACCAGCAGCTTCGGTTTCGGGCCGGTGTGCATATGGGCGAAATCCTGGTCGATGACCGCGGCATTCACGGCGACAATGTCAACATTGCCGCCCGGCTGCAGGAAATTGCCGAACCGGGCCGGGTTTTTGTAAGCGGGTCGGTTTATGAACAGATCCGCAACCGGTTACGCTTTGGTTTTGAGTTTCTTGGCCCGCAGCGCCTTAAGAACATCGCGGAACCGGTGCCCTCTTATTGTGTCCGCAGCGAGGTCGCCGGAGCGGCCATGGCCGCCACCCGGCGCCCTCCGGAGGCTCAGCCCGCAGGCCGTCCGCCCCCCGGCATACCATCGGTCGCCGTGCTGCCGTTTGCCAGCCTGAGCGGCGATCAATCCGACAGCTGGTTTGCGGACGGGCTGACAGAAGACATCATCCTGAACCTGTCCAAATTCAAAAATCTCTTTGTCATAGCCCGCAATTCAGCCTTTTTCTTCAAGACCCGTTCGATGCCCCCTCAGGAAGCCGCGCGTGAGCTAGGGGTACGCTACGTCGCACGCGGCAGCGTCCGTCGGGCCGGAGCAAGGGTACGGATCGCCATTGAACTGATTGACGCGGATTCGGGGCGAACGATCTGGGGCGAGCGTTATGACCGGAACATCGACGATATTTTTGCCATCCAGGACGAGGTAACGGATGCAATCGTTGCGGCAACTGCCGTTCTGATCGAAGCCCAGGAACGCAAACGGATGGCGCAGGCAGCACCGGCAGATCTTGCGGCCTATGGCTTTGTTCTGCGCGGGCAGCAGTTTATTTTCCGCTACACCAGGCAGGATAACCGCGAAGCCCAGACCCTGTACGAACGCGCCCTTGCGCGGGATCAGGATTATGCCCGGGCCTCGGCCGCAATATCACGTACCCTGAACATTGATTGGCGCTATTCCTGGGCCAAGGATGCCGAGCACGCGCTGGATACAGCCCTGTCTTATGCCCAAAAAGCAGTGGAGCTGGATCCAACCGATGCCCGCGGTTTCGGTGAGCTGGGATTTGTGCATCTTTACCGGAAAGAGCATGACGCAGCGATCGGCGCTTACCGGCGCGCCCTTTCGCTTAACCCGAATGATGCCGACCTTCTGTCGGATTACGCTGACGCGCTGGCCCATTCCGGTGACAATGAAACAGCCATCGAAAGCCTGCAACAGGCGATGCGGCTGAACCCCTATTTTCCCGATCAATACCTCTGGCACCTGGGCGGCGCCTACTACAACCTCAAGCACTATGAGGCGGTCATAGAAACGCTCACCAAAATGAACAATCCGACCGAGGGACAGCGGATGCTGGCCGCCAGCTATGCGCAGATGGGCAAGATGGAACTGGCCCGGGACATGGCCGCCCGGCACCGCGAAGCACATCCGAATTTTTCACTGGAACGCTGGACCGAGGTGCAGCCGGACCGGCTGGAAGAAGACACCCAGCATTTTGTCGAAGGTCTGAAGAAAGCCGGTTTCTAAAAGGCCGGCCCCCAGGACAGGAACACCAGCCCTTTCCTATCAAGTCACAGCAACCCTCTGCCAGATACTCAAGCTCAGTCGCCGGACCCGCGTGCTTTCGCGCCGCTGACCTTGGCGCCGCTGACTTTGGCGCCGCTTACTTTGGCGCCGCTTACTTTGGCACCACTCACCTTGGCGCCGCTGACCTTGGCGCCGCTTATCGAAGGTCCACCGTCACCGAAATAGACATCCAGCAGCACCTGTTCCAGCCTGCCAGCCATCACATCCATCCGGATCGTGTAATCGGCCTTGTCATAATCCCAAACCCGGATGTCGTTTGCGATCTGATACTCCGCCGAGGCAACACCGGTCACCGAAGGGTCCAAAGGTGCCCTGGAAACTTGAACCTGGCCGGCGGGCGATTGTTGACCCGTCGCACTGTCGCCGTCACCATGCACAAGGAATATCACCGGTTCCGGCAGTTCAAAATAGGTGCCCTCATAGGAAAACCCGTAGATACGGGCGAGATTCGCATCATCGCTCAGCTGATCGCCAAGCAGGTTGTTTCTGCCCTGGCCTTTCTGCCGCCGCTTTCCTGCCTTTTCATAGTCCTGCTGCCCAGCGCCATAATCGCCGACTTGACGCCACAAACCTTGGCGGGGACCGTGAGCAATATCTAGTAGGGTTCCTTTAGGAAACTGGCGCTGATGAATCCAAGGATTTCCGCTTCCCGACCCAACCTCATAGAGGCCATTCTCCCCCTTGTCATTCTGGCCCATAACCAGAACTTTGTCGCCAGCCGCAACAGTTTCGCCGTTAACCTTGGTACCATCCAATTTCGGCAAATTACCAACCGTGCCAACAACAGCCCCCGCAATTTTGGGGACAATTTTCATGTCGTCGATCAAACGGCCAAATAACAACACTTCAGAAAAACTCAGCAAAGACTCGGCCACCTTACACACTCCTGTGGCTATGGAAACAACTCAGGATGACAATTCAAAAAAGGACAGGTCTGGAATTTCTGCAGGTTCTGATGCCTTGAATGTCCCCCTAAGGGGTAAAATAGCACAAAAAGAATAGAATTTGTAGACAATCAGCCTGTCAGCCGCCGGGCACCCGTGTCCGCACGGAATTGGCATGGCTGTCCTCATCCGCTTCGGCCAGTCGCGGTCCAGCCTGGGCAAAGCCAATTCCCCGCATGCGGAAGTTGCCTTCTATGATCGAGTGGAAGGCGCCACCGGTTGTTTCCTGGTCAACAATCAGCAACGCCTTCTCCACTGCCGCATAGGTGAGGTTTTCGGCATCCAGCATGCTCCACGCCGCCGCCAGATAGGCGCCCAGAAAGTCACGGGCTTCCAAAAGCGATACACGGAACCCTTCGGGATCAAGAGCATAGCGCGCATCAAACAGCGCCTGCATGACATCGCTGTAATAGGGGGTTTCCTCCAACTGGTCAGACAGGTCCTCCATTTCAGGCGTGATCAGCTCATGCACCAGCAGCCGCTCGTGAAAGATATCGACGAGGATATCGAACATCGCCCCCGTCAACGGTTCGGACAGCGCGTGTTCACTGCTCCAGCCGGAAACAAATTCCTGAAGTGTGCGGGTATTCGCTGCCATCCGGATTTGCGCGCTTCCGGCAAGTTCGGCAAAGCGGTTCAACTGATTGAACGTGTAAAGATTGCCCCTCGTGTTCTCCAGCAGTTCCTCCACAACCGATCCAAAGTGAAGCGAAGCTATCAGCGCCACCATATCGGCTGCAGATTCGTGAAACCCAAAGTATTCGCCCGGCACATCGTCCGAGACCGGCATGCCTGCGACACTGTAGATTATGGCGTGGCCGATCTCGTGGGCGACCACATCAAAGTTCAGGCTGTAGGCGCGGTATTCGCCGCCATGCTCCCAGGTGCCGCCGGTTTCCAGAAACCCCCAGCCAATATGCGCGTTGTCCAGGCTAGGCAGCAGCGACAGCTCCAGCCGGTCATAGTCGCGCGTAAAATGCCAGGGGATCGGGTGCCCGAAATACGCCTCCCACACATCCAGCGTGAAATGGGCGGCGGCAAACAAATGCGCGGCCTCAAAACCGGGATCCGACGGCAGAACATGCGTAAAGTGGCCATCTTCATCCGGCGCCGGCGGTTCCTGGACCTCTCCGTGCCAGGGCGGCAGATACATGCCGGGCCCCGACGGGCCAGGAACGATGGCCCCAAACGGAATGGTTTTGCCCAAAGGGTTGACTGTATACATCCGCGGCCCTGACGGTCCCGGCCCGATAGTACCGGGCGGCGCCGAAATCTCGACCAGTTCCGGTTCCGGGTCCGCAGTCCGGAACGGAGATTGCGGAAACAGAAGAAACCGGGTTCCCGGCGCTTCTTCAGCCATCTCAAACGTGTCGTCCATGTGCCCTCCAATTCTACGGAGGTTTCACCGTATTTTCCCTGCCTGGTCCCTGCTTTCCGGTGCAGACTGTGTTTTGCCCTTTTGATGATACATGAATTCACGCCGGATCATCGCATAGAATTCATCAAGGTCTTTAAGGCCGATACCCGAGGCATACTTATCCAGGTCATCTGGAACTTCCCGCTGCAGGCGTGTTTCAAAGTACCAGAGGGCCAACCGCACCCGGTTCTGGTCAGGCAGGTTGCTGCGCGGCTGATTTTGTTCAGCCAGCCACTGCGACTTGGAAATTGCACGGGATTTCAGCTGCGCATAAGCGCCTGCCTGCCGGAGCTCTGCCAGTAAATGCAGATCCAGCTGTTCGCCCAAGGCATTCACGGCGGTGCCAGCCAGCGTTGTTCCTTCAAGCAGCGCTTCATACCCGTCAGCCGTCAGCCTGTTTTCAGCCAGCCACTGTTTAAGGTCGGCGCTGCGGAAAAGCCTGAGTGTTTTCCGGTGGCTATTCAATTGTTCCAATATCTCTTGCCGGTCCGCGCGCAGATCTTTTCGTCTGGCAGTCTCCAGCGCCAAACAGCGCGCTGCAGCGCGGGTCCGGAAAATACCAAAGCGCTCCGGCTCCAGGCGCAACTCATCCAGCACCTGCAGGTCCGCGTCTGGCAGGCTGTAGTCCTCCGCCTCGATCCGCCGCACCAAACCCTGCCAGGCAAGCGAGCGTTCAACTTTCTCAGGCGGAACGGGAACGGTCTTGCCCCTTGCCTCCAGAAAGGCCGCCATACGGATCAGCATCTTCTGCGCATCCTCGCGCTTGGCGTCCACCCGTCCGGTTTCAAGCCAGGCCGAAAACTTGCCAAGCCAGGATGCATCCGCAAACCCCGCAATGATCTGTTCCCAGGTCCTGTCGTGGTAAAACAGTTGCTTGGCCGTTTTGAGAAGTTTCGCAGCCTGATCCGCTTCCAGCGCCGCATCAGCGACCGCGCGCGCCACGGTTGCCCGGATCGAGACCATCGGCTCACTCAGCGGTGCAAAGCCCAATTCTGCCGGGCTGTGCAGAACGGCAACTTCATCATCGTCGCAAATCTCACCAGCAGCATAGGCTTCATAGATGCCTCCGACGCCAACCATCCCGAACGCAGACAGCTCAGCCGCCCGCAGCGCCCCCATGCTGGCGCTGCCGAACACCGCAATCCCCTGCTCCAGCGCCCATAGGATTTCCTTGTGCCAGACCGAGGGCACGCCTTCGAAGTACCCGTCGATCAAGCCGATGACAGATGCACCTTGACGGGCAGCCCGGTAAATGTCGCCTTGACCAGCTGGCGGCAGAACAGTGGCATTCAGCAGGTTCAAGACCTCCTCAGCGCTGATTGTCGGGCCCGTGAAAACAACCGCCGTCAAATCTGCGCCTCCGCTGCCCTCAGAGCCCGCGGGCCTGCAATGAAATCCGGATCGTCATGCGGCGCCTCCAGTCCCGGGATCACCGCGCGCACCACAGAAATGCCCAGACCCGGGCGCGACAAATCAACCGTCAGAACTTGCCCCATCCCGGCATCCCCCAGCTGGTTCAGGAGCCATGCCAGGTCACCTTCGAAGGACGGCGATGAATAGGACGGACAATCTTGCAGCCGGTCCACTGGTTCGGTTCGAGCCAACAATGCCCGGACATATTGCGCGCGTTCTGCCGACGCCTTGGGGGTAAACTCATCCGGGTCCAGATCGTCGCGCGCGCCGGATATATAGGTCAGCCGCGTCTGAGCCGCCTCGGTCAGCGCCCGCAGCAAGGCAATGGCCCGGTCCGGGTGGCAACCGCTGCCAATGCCGATATGACCGGGCCGGCTGCCGGCTTCGCAAATCATGCAATGAAACGCCGGCACTCCGGTGTCCGAGGCAATATTCCAAACTCCGGCTTTCAATCCTGCTGCAGCAAACCGTTCCAGCGCCGCACGGCAGCGCGGATCGTCTATAGTTTCGGGATTGATACGCGGGCCTGGCGGTGCATGATGCCACAGAGTGATCGCATCCCTTTCAATCAATTCGCAAATCGCGTGGCAGGTGGCTTCTTCCAAACTGTTGCCGGACGCAAGACCGTTGGTAGTGCGCGGAAACGCCCCCAGTCCGCCGCAGGGCCGCGCGGTATAGTCGGTGTCCACCATTTCATAGGGCAGCCAATGTGGCTGGCCTGACGCAAGATCCTCCCCCTCAATCCACAGCATCGGATGGTGCGGATCAAAGCGGCCTCCGGTCACGCGGGGCAGACGATCAACATCCGTCACCAATGCGTCTTGCCGCAAGTCGTGATAGCTGGCCGCCCGCAAGGGCAGTGTGATCCGTTCCGCGTGCCAGGTCTCAATCGCTTCCATCACGCCCGAAGCCTGCGCCGCTTCCAGCGTCAGCCCCTTGCCCAGCGCTACCGCGACTGAACGGGAATTAGGCCGCGTCACCATCACGGTGGGCAGGCCGACCCGGTCCAGCCCGGTCAGATTGGCGATGCGGGTGATGCCCATACCGGCAAGATGCGGCCGGACTGCAGCCAGCGTCTGCGCGGGATCGCACAGCCGGTGGGTATCCAGAACATATCCCTTCTGCTGCGCCGTTGGCATAGGGCAGACCTCATTGTCACGACCGCCACAGAACGTCTGATCGCCGCCTGGTGGTATCCCGCAGTATTGAAAGAAGGATGGTAGATCACACGCCGCCGGTCAACAGACCTGCCGCCTGCCGGTCCAGCGCTGCCGCAGCACCGTCACCGCTGGGGAAGAAAATCAAACACCGGCACAAAACTAGCCGGTGCCAGGGATTGCTCCAGCATGTCCCCGCGCAGCGAATTCTGATCAAAGATCTGGATTTTCGGCCCGGCATGCTTGACTTGCAGCTTTCCCTCAATCGCGCGAACAGCCATTTCCACAGCCAGCCGCCCTTGCAGCACAGGGAAATCCGTGGGGGCTGCAATGATGCGGTCACGCAGAACACCCCGGTAGACGGCGTGGGTCATATAGTCAGACACAACCAGAACCTTCCCCTGCAAACCACGGGCACGCAGGACCGACACCGCAGCCTCGGCAGCCGGCGCAGACCCGGCGATATAGTCCAGATCCGGCGCCTCATCCAAAGCCTCTTCGACGAGGCGGACCTGAATCTCCCGGCCGGTGTCTCCGTATTTCGTCACCGCGACCACCGCCGAGCTTTCCGTCAGCGCCGCGCAGAACCCTTGTTCAACAAATTTCACCCAGCCCGCATTCTCCGGACCCGGAAACCAGGCCACTTTCACCGGCGGCGTGCCTTTGGGGTGCCGCGCCGCGATGATGCGCCCGGCCACAGCGCCCATTTCCGTCCAGGACACACCGACCTTGGCAGTGATTCCCGCATCGGCGATGTCATTCACTGCTGCAATTACCGGAACTTTCGCCGAAATCCGCTCCACCATTCCGGTCAGCCCCGCAAAAGAGACCGTCCCCAGGATCAGAGCATCTGCCCCCGCCACCACACAGTCTTCGGCCTGGCGGATCTGCCGCTGCAAGTTCGGATACCCGCCGGCCTCAACCAGTTTAAAGGAAACCCCCAGCCGTTCAGCCTCAGCCACCATTCCGTAGTTGACGCTCAGCCAATAGGCATCCTTCAGATGCGGATACGCAATACACAGCCGCCACATCTGCGCGGCCCGCTCCAACGGCTGATAATCTGCAGTCTCGTACCCGCTTTCGTAATCGAACGGAGTTTGCGGAACCTGCAGGCGCCAGCTGTCCGCGGCGGCTGCAGTGCAAAGCCCTGAGAAGAACAAAAACCAGAGTGCGCGCATGAAAATCCCTTCCAGACACTGAGGATAGGCAGCAGAACGCAAAAGGGAAATTCAAATTTGCACTACAGGCAAATGCGCGCGACAGTTCAGGGATGTTGAAAAAGCTTGGTCTTGGCGGAAAATTAAGCCTCGCATTCGTCGTCATTGCAGGACTGCCCACCCTTGCGGGCATCCTTGGCCTGGTTGAACTGCGAGTGCTTGCACGCCGCCAGGCAGAGGTGATCAGCCAGACCATACCTGCCATAGCCGAAGTTCGCGGCATGGCCGAGGAAAGCACCCGCATCATTGCCATCGCCCCTGAGCTGGCCGCAGTTGATACCCAGTCCGAACGGGAAACCCGGGCAAAATTCCTGTCCGCCCAAGTCCAAGCACTGACCCGGCGGCTTGAAGCGCTGGAGACAGCCGGCGGCACAGGGTCCGCCCGGCTGCGTGACACAGTGACAGAGGCATCCCGCGTTCTGCCCCTGCTGAACGCCCTGGTCGAAACCCGCATCGCCCTGCACAGCGAGTTCAACCAGCTGGCCGGGCAAAATCTTTCCGCTGCGAACAACTTGCTCAGCATGGCCGACACTTTGGTGGCAAATGCCGAGATGGGCACTACTGCAGTGATATCAAGCCTTTACGGACCCGGCTCCTCTCCGATCGAGGAGCAGGCCCGTACCGATACGCTGGACAAGCTGATCGAGGTTGACCTGTTCCAACTGGGCCTGATGTTCGAGTTGCGCTCGCAAACCGCTGAAATCGGGCTGCTGATCAACCGGATCGAAGACGCCGGCGATGAAACCGAGCTGGGTGAGATCGAAGCAACGCTGACCAGCCGGCTGCTTGTCGTTTCCCGCCGGATCAAGGCAATCCGCGACCCAGGACGGCGCCAGCAGGCCGAAAGCCATGCCGCGCAATTGCGCACCGTCTCAGAGCAGGACATCGGGCTGTTTGTGCTGCGCGACAGGATTCTGGCCACCGAAGGCCGAATAACCGCGCTCCAGCAGGGCCTGCAGGCTACCGCATTGCGGCTTGGCGACGAGGCCGCAGCCGTTGCGGATCAGGCTCAAGCACGGGTGATCCGGTCCGGCAATGCTGCCGCTCTCGACGTCCAACGGGCCCAATTGCGCAACGGCTTTGCTGCGATTGCAGGGTTTGTGCTGTCGCTTGCAGTCCTGTGGTTTTATGTGCGCGGAAGTATCACCCGACGCCTTAATCAGCTGTCGGGCACGATGGCGGCCCTGATGCGCGGCCAGCTGGACCACCGGGTACGGCCGAAAGGGCATGACGAAATCGCCCGGATGGAGGCAGCCGTCGAAGTTTTCCGCCAGCAAGCCATCGACAAATTGGAACTGGAAAGTGTCCGGGACCGCAACGAACAGGAACTTCGGGAACACCGCAACAATCTGCAGGTCCTGGTCAATGAACAGACCGAGCGGCTGCAGGAAGAAGTCGAAGCCCATGACGAGGCCCGCCGGAAAGCGGAAACCGCCGATCAAGCCAAATCCGAGTTCCTCGCAATGATGAGCCATGAAATCCGCACGCCAATGAATGGCGTGCTTGGCATGCTGCGGAGCCTTTCGGACGATGGCCTGCCGCCTACGCAGATGGAGCGGCTGCGGGCAGCTTTGGTCTCCGGCCAAAATCTGCTGAAGATTTTGAATGACATTCTGGACTACTCGAAAATCGAAAGCGGTGCACTTAAGCCGGAGATCAGCACATTTTCTTTGCGGGAACTGGTAACCGACATCGTCGTGCTGCTGCGGCCCGGCGCGGACAGCAAGGGCGTCCACCTGTGGCTTGATGCCCCCGGAAATCTGCCAGTGGCAGTGCAGGGCGATGCCGCCAAGCTCCGTCAAATTCTGTTCAACCTGCTTTCCAACGCCCTGAAGTTTACTGACGACGGCGAGGTCATTCTGCGGATCCGGATCAACGATACTGCCAGCGGACGCCACCGGGTGACCTTTGAAGTCAGTGACACTGGCAAGGGCATATCGGTGGAAGCAAAATCCAGAATCTTTGAGGCCTTCGAGCAAGAGGACACAGATACCGCCCGCAAATTCGGCGGCACCGGGCTGGGGCTCGCAATCAGCAGGCATTTCGCCGAAACCATCGGTGCCAGGTTGTCGCTGGAAAGCACCTCCGGCGTGGGATCCGTTTTCACACTGTCCCTGGAATTGGACCCGGGCAACCTCGCTGATCTTGTGCTTGAAGACCCGCCCGCACCGGCAAAGAAAGCTGAACACCCCCTGTCTGTTCTGGTGGTCGAGGACAACGAAATCAATCAGATGGTCGCGCGAGGGTACTTGGAGCGTATGGGGCACAATTGCCAATGCACCGGCAGCGCCGAAAGTGCACTGGAACTGCTGCCCGGCTCCGGTTTTGATCTGGTGCTGATGGATGTGAACCTGCCGGGCATCAGCGGCACCGAGGCCACCCGCCGCCTGCGCGCCCTGCCCGACCGGCGGATTGCCGAACTGCCGGTCATCGGCATTTCGGCGCATGTGCAAAAGGACCAGATCGAGACTCACCTGCAGGCTGGCATGAACGGTTTTGTCGCCAAGCCGGTCTCCCCTGAACGGCTGGCCAAGGCATTGGACAGCGTCATGCAAGGCCGCGAGGGCGCGATCTATTTATCGGCCCGCCAGGCAGTTCTGGAACAGCCGGACCGCCGCGCCGGCCTTCAGAAACAGATGCAGGAAAACATACGGGACCTTGGCAAAGTGCAAGCTCTGAACATCGCAAGAATATTCAAACAGGAGCTTCCACGAGGCCTTGCCCGGATGACTGCGGCTTTGGAAATGCAGGATTTAGGATCACTTGCCAAAGAAGCGCACCGCGCCAAAGGGGCTGCCAGCACCTTTGGCCAGCAGGATCTCGCGGCGCTGCTGGCAGCGTTGGAAGCACACTCAGAAAACGGGGAACTGAACGCAGCCCAGGACCAGCTGAAAAGGCTGACCGGTCTGGTCCCGCACATCCTGGAGGCGCTGGCCGCAGTGCTGCGCGAGTGCGAAACTGTCAGTTCAAAGGCGCCGTGAACACATAGCCCTCGCCATGCACGGTGGTGATCACCCGAGGATTGGCAGGGTCCTCCTCCAGCTTGCCGCGCAGACGCCGGATCAGCACATCCACGGTACGGGGGTTTGCGCCGTATTGCCGGTGGGTGACCCGGCTCATCAACGCATCGCGCGAGGCCACCTCGCCTGCCCGGCTGATCAGCATGTCCAGCACTTCGAATTCGGCCCGGGTCAGGGAAATGCTGTCACCCTGCACCGTTTGCAGATGCCGCGCCGCGACGTCGAACTGGAACCGCCCGAATTTGTAGATCCGGCGCGACAGACGCCGGACATCCTGCGTCCGCCGCAGCAGGTTTTTCAGCCTAGCCAGCAATTCACGCCGGTTGAAAGGCTTGCAGACATAATCATCCGCGCCAAGCTCCAATCCGACAATCCGGTCAATCTCATCATCCCGGCCGGTCACCAGGATAATCCCCACTTCGGACTTGGCACGCTGTTCCCGGGTAATTTGCAGCCCGTCTTTTCCGGGCAGGTTGATGTCGACGAGCAGAAGATCAACCTCCTGTTCTTCCAGAATACTTTCCGCGTCTTCGGCAGTTTCAGCCTGCGAAACACTGTACCCTTGGGCATCCAAATAACTGGCGAGAGTGGCCCGGGTGACCGGCTCGTCCTCAATGATCAAAATATGCGCCATGATTTTGAAACCCCCGAAAATATTCCTACCGGTTAACAAATTTTAACATAACTGACCAGCCTGTTCATCCCGCCGGGCTGACCTGTTCACAACTGCTGCCTAACTTCTTGTCTCGAAAGCCCGGCTTTCAAAACGCGGAAAGGCTCAGGCCATCAGGACCAGGGCTGCGACAATAGGGAGACACACATGAAATACCGGCAATACCTAATGGCCAGCGCTGCGGCCATGATGATGACGGCCCCGATGGCGATGGCCGAGGATTCCTCGGACCCTATCATCATTCCGATCCATAACTGGTCGAGCCAGATCGTGATGAGCCACGTTGTCGGACAAATCTTTGAATCGATGGGCAACAGTGTCGAATACGTATCGACCGACAGCCAGGCAGTCTATGAATCCGTCCGCCTTGGCGATGTGACCCTGGAACTGGAAGTCTGGGAAGGCGCCTTTGGCAAGTCCTTCAACGAGGCGCTGTCCAAAGGCGGCCTGCATGACGCAGGCGACCATAACGCCGTGACCCGCGAAGACTGGTGGTACCCGGCCTGGACCAAAGACGCCTGCCCTGGCCTGCCAAGCTGGGAAGCGCTGAACGACTGCGCTGCAGCCTTTGCCACACCTGAAACTGGCGACAAGGGCCGCTTCCTGGGCGGTCCCGTTGACTGGCTCAAGCACGACGCCGAGCGTGTCGAGGCGCTGAACATGAACTTCACAGTTGTGAACGCAGGGTCTGCCTCGGCGCTCTGGGCCGAAGTTGCCGCGGCAGAAAGGACCAAAAAGCCGGTGGTGATCTTCAACTGGACGCCGAACTTTGCCGAAGCTGTCTGGCCAGGTGAATTCGTCGAATTCCCCACCTGGGTCGAGGGCTGCGACAAGGACCCGTCCGTCGGCCCGAACCCGGATGCCACCTATGACTGCGGCAATCCGGCCAACGGCTACCTGAAGAAGGCCGCTTGGGACGGCATGAAAGAGAAATGGCCGGCGGCCTATGAAACGCTGACCGAAATCAGCTTCACCAACCCGCAAATCGCAGAAATGGCCAAGCTGGTCGACATTGACGAGATGGAGCCTGAGGACGCCGCAGCTGAATGGCTGGCCGCGAATGAGGGCCTCTGGAAGCCTTGGACCGGTTCCTGATTCCCCCTTCAGAACCCTTATTCCGGGGCGGCGCGCTGCCCCGGTTTCCCTGCCAATGAAAGAAAAGCCATGACCGCCGCCACCCCCGTCATTTCCTGCAAAAACGTCTGGAAGCTGTTTGGCGCCCAACCGGAACAGTATCTGAAGTCGCTGACCGGCAACCCCGGCTTTGATGAGATCCGCCAGGCTGGCTACATCGCAGCTGTGCGTGACGTCTCCCTGGATATCGCCAAGGGGGAAATGCTGGTGATCATGGGGCTGTCAGGTTCCGGCAAATCCACGTTTGTTCGCTGCCTGTCCCGTCTGATTGATATCACCGGCGGCGAGGTTCAGGTTGACGGTCAGAACATCGGCGAGATGTCCGAGAAAGAGCTGATCGGCCTGCGCCGCAACAAGATGGGCATGGTGTTCCAAAGCTTCGGCCTTTTGCCGCACCGCACGGTGCTGGACAACGTGGCATTCCCGCTGGAAATGCGCGGCCAGGACCGCCACGCTCGCCGCGCCCGTGCATTGGAAGTGATTGAACTGGTTGGCCTGTCAGGGCGCGAGGATTACTTCCCGCGCGAACTCTCCGGCGGCCAGCAGCAACGTGTCGGCATCGCCCGCAGCCTGGCGATTGAGCCTGATATCTGGTTCCTGGATGAGCCGTTTTCAGCCCTCGACCCGCTGATCCGCCGCGAGATGCAGGACGAATTCCTGCGGCTGCAGGAAATGCTGGGCAAGACCATCGTCTTCATTACCCATGATTTTGACGAGGCCCTGCGCCTTGCCGACCGGATTGCCATCATGAAGGACGGCGTGGTTGAACAGTGCGATACCCCCGATCAGATCGTGCTGAACCCGGCCACCGAGTATGTTGCGAAATTCACCGAAGAAATCGAGAAATCCCGAGTGGTGCACGCCGGTGTTTTGGCACGCGAGGTGAATGGACACAGCCTGACCGGCACGCCCATTGGCGAGAAACAGACCATCGCCGAACTGGCGCGCCTGCTGGTCAATGACAGCCGTGATTTCCTGCCGGTTGCGAACACCGCAGGCAGCCTGATTGGCGCGATGAACCGCCAGGAAGCACTCGACGTGCTTCTGGGAGAGCCGTCATGACAGATCAGACGATGGTTCTTTCAGAAAAACCTCAGACATGGACACGCGCCAGAACCGGCTGGGTGCTGTTTGCGCTGTCCTGCGTTCTGGCGGCGGGCAACGCCGTGCTGCCTGCAGGGCTGGTAAGGCCGCCTGAATGGCTGGTGCTGCCTTTTGCCGACTGGATCAACGCGATCTTTAACTTCCTGCGCGACGACCTAGGGCTTATCTACCTGACCCGCGCCTTTGCTGACGGGGTTGAATGGCTGCTCGATGTGACCGCCAACCTGCTTTACGGCAAGAACCGCTGGCCGCGCGTCGGCCCCATTCCGTGGACCGTGATTGCCAGCATCGGCTTTGTTATCGGCTATGCCTTGCAAGGCTGGCGGCTGTCGCTGCTGACCGGCGGTACCTTTGTCTGGATCGCCGTCATGGGACAGTGGAAATGGGCGATGGAAACCCTTTCGGTTATCGTTGTCGCGGCCCCGTTCTCAATCCTGTTCGGGCTGCTTATGGGCATCCTCGCCTGGCGCTCGAAAAGCTTTGAGCGGATCTTGAATCCAATCCTCAACATCGCGCAAAGCCTGCCGCATTTCGCCTATATGATTCCGGTGGTTGTCTTTATCGGCGTCGGCCCCAAGGCGGGTGCGATTGTCACAATTATCTTTTCGGTGCCGCCGATGATCCGCATGTCCCTGCTGGGCCTGCGCAAGGTCCCGCATGAGGTGATCGAGAGCGGGCACATGTGCGGCTCGACCCGCTGGCAGCTGCTGCGCCACGTCCGCATCCCCACCGCCCGGACCGAGATCCTGGTTGGTGTGAACCAGGTGATCATGCAGTGTCTTGCAATGGTGGTTCTGGCCAGTTTCATCGGCATGCCCGGGCTGGGCCAGAAACTGCTGCAGCTTTTGCAGGCGCTGAAGATCGGCCGCTCGGTCGAGATCGGCATCACCATCGTCCTGCTGGCCGTCATGCTGGACCGTTGCACCAAGGCCTGGGCGACCAAGCAGCCCGAGCATTTTGAAAAAGGCACGTCGTTTGCGGTCCGCAACAAGTTCCTGCTGATCGCTGCGGGCCTGTCGCTGGCCTGCATCCTGCTGGCACAGTTCCTCCCAGTAATGGACCAGATCGGCCGCCGCGACGCCTTCACCATTTCCAAACCGATTGATGCCGTCGCGGACTGGTTCATCGTACTGATAGATCCGGTCACCCAATGGCTGCGCTGGTTCCTGATCACTTGGGTGCTGATCCCGATCCGCGATGCCTTCCTATGGATGCCCTATGCCGCAGTGCTGGCGCTGCTGGCGGCCGCAGGCTGGGCCATCGGCGGGCTGCGTTCGGCGCTGGTGTGCGTTGCCTTCTTCGGCCTCATCGCTATGTCCGGCTGGTGGGACCGCGCGATGATCACCGTCTATACTGTCGTCGTCGCGGTCTCGATTGCGACCGTGCTGGGTTTTCCGCTGGGCATCTGGGGATCGTTTCACGAGAAACGTGCTGCCATTGCCCTGCTCATCTGCGACACATTGCAAACTTTTCCCAGCTTCATCTACCTGATCCCGGTGGTCATGCTGTTCGGGGTGAACGATGTGGCGGTGATCGGCGCGGTTGTCCTGTTCGCAGCCGTGCCGCTGGTGCGCTACACAATTGAAGGGTTGCGCCAAGTGCCCGAAACCCTGATCGAAGCCGCTGATATGTCCGGTGCCACCCGTATGCAGACCTTATGGAAGGTCCGCCTGCCGATGGCGCTGCCCACCATCATGGTCGGGGTGAACCAGTCGGTCATGTTCTCGCTGTTCATGGTAATCATCGCCGCCTTCATCGGCACCCAGGACCTGGGCCAGGAGATGCAACGCGCGCTGTCCTCCACCGATGTGGGCAAAGGGCTGGTGCTTGGTCTTGCCGTCGCTTTCATGGGGCTGATGGTCGACCACCTGGTCACCACTTGGGCGAAGACCAAGAAAGATGCGCTGGGGCTGGAGTGACATCATGACTATCCATTCCAACGACTTTGGCCCCGCCCCATCCACCCGCATAGGCTTTCTGCTGTTTCCAGGCTTTCCCATGGCCTGCCTGACCTCGGCAATGGAGCCGCTGCGTGCTGCCAATGAAATCGCTGGGCACCAGGTGTTTTCCTGGTCCTTGGTGACGGAAACCGGCGCGGACGCAGCGGCTTCAGCCGGGGTCCTTTTTCCAGCGGAAACCAGCCTTGCCAGGATCAAAGGACTGGACTGCCTGTTCCTGTTGTCCGGCCCGGAAGGTGAATTCGAAGATCCTGTCTCAGGGCATGGGCGGCTGCGCTACTTATCGCGGCATGGTGTGACCTTGGGCGCAGTGTCCGGCGGTGTTTTCCCGCTGGCGCGCAGCGGGGTTTTGTCCGGACGGCGCTGCGCTGTTCACTGGTGTTACCGCAGCGCCTTTGAGGCCGCCTTTCCCGATTGCCCGGCTGTTGACCGGCTGATTGTGCGGGACGGCAATGTTCATACGATTTCTGGTGCGACCGCCATGTTCGACCTGTCACTGGAACTGATCGGCACTACTCTCGGTGCAGACGCCAAAAATGAAATCGCCTGCCTGTTCCAGCATCCCGTCATCCGCAACGGCAGTGCCCGCCAGAAGGTCCCGGTGCTGCAAAGCGACCGCACCGTCGACCAGATGCCGCCCGCAGTAAAAGAAGCTATGGCGATTTTCTCGGAAAATTACGAAACACCGGTCTGCATCCGCGACGTGGCCCGCATGGCCGGCATCTCGCCGCGCCAGCTGGAGCGCAGCTTCCGTGCCGCCACCGGCCTCAGCCCCGGCGAATACTATCGCCGCCAACGCCTGAAAGCCGCACGGCAGATGGTGCTCCATTCCTGGGATACGGTGTCCCATATTGCCCATGCTGTTGGCTATGCCAGCTCCTCGACCCTGACACTGCATTACCGGAAGTTCTATGGAGTCACACCGGTTCAAGACCGCAAACACGCTTTCCAGCTGCCCGGCCGCCGCCAAGTTCAAACAGCGCCACCGCCTCCGGGCGGGCTCTAAGCAGGCTTGGCCGTTTACCCAGCTGCCGCCGGACCAAAACTGAAAGCGCCGTGTAAGGGCGCGCTGCTTGCGATACAGGGCAATAGCATATGCGTCGCGGCCCTGACCCGGTGGCCAAGGTGCTTAGTTAAAGGATTCCGGCGGGCAGCACCGTCGCGGCTTTCACACACGTGCGTCCCGATCCCAGGGCGGGACATCGCCGCCAAGATGTACCAGGATGAAATCAATAAAAACCCGCACTTTTGCAGGCAGATAGCGGCGTTCTGGATAGATGGCATATAGCGTCTGCGACGGCAGCGGGCAGTGTGGCAGCACCCGTACCAACCGCCCCGCCGCCAGGTCCGGGCCGGCAGTGAAAGTCGGCAGCCGGCCGATCCCCGTCCCGCCCAGGATCGCTTCCCGCAGCGCCTCGCCGTTGTTGACGCTGAAACTCCCGCCGGGCCGGAAGGTTTGCACCTCACCATCGCAATCGAAAACCCACTCCTGAAAATCCCGGCTGTAGGAATACTGCAGGCAGTTGTGGCGGCTCAGACCGCTGACCGTTTCCGGTGTGCCATAGCGATCAAGGTATGCCGGGGCAGCAGCCAGGACGTTGTGCAAAGGTGCGATCTTGCGGGCGACCAGCGCGGAATCCGCCAGGGTTCCGCCGCGCAGCGCCAGGTCGAACCCTTCCGCAAACAGATCCGCCACCCGGTCATCCATCACCATGTCCACCGACACACCGGGGTACCGCGCCAGAAACCCGGACACCAGCGGTGCCACATGCAGTCGCCCGAAGGCCATCGGCACATTCACCTTCAGACGCCCCTTGGGGGCCTCTTGTAACGCCAGCACGCCGTCCTCGGCCTCCTGCGCCGCCTCTTGCGCCCGGACCGCATGGGCATAGAAAAGCTCGCCCGCCTCGGTCAGGCTGACATTGCGGGTGGAGCGGTGAAACAGTTGCGCACCCAGCCTCTTTTCGATGAGCGTGATCCGTTTGCTGACCGCGGATTTGCTCACCCCCAGCCGCCGCGCCGCTGCGGCAAACCCCTGAGTTTCGGCAACCGCCACAACCACCGGGATATCTCCCATTCCTTCCATTTCTCTCTCTTACTCCGGATGGGGTGAGTTTTTCTCAACATTAGGTTTCAGTCTATCCGGATTATCGCGAACTTGGAAACCGCATACCTTTGCCAGGTCATCAAGGAGACGAGCCATGGCAAAGATGCTGATCGACGGTGTGCTCACCGAAAAGCCGAAACCGGGAGACGGGGTGTTCCGCCGCATGGGCAGCGGCTTCCGCGGGTGGATCGAGCCGCAAGCAGATGCTGAGTTCCCGGCGGAGCCCGGGCGCTACCACCTCTATGTCTCCATGGCCTGCCCCTGGAGCCACCGCACCACCATCCTGCGCGCGTTGAAAGGGCTGGAGGAGATCATCACCGTCACCCAGATGGTGCCGCTGGCAGGTCCTGACGGCTGGCAGATCCGCACCGCTGACTATAACCCCGCCGCCGGGGTGCCGCGGGATGAGTACCTTTATCAGGTCTATCAGCGGGCGGATCCCGGCCACACCGGTCCGGTTACGGTGCCAGTGCTGTTCGACAAGAGCACCGGCCGCATCGTCAACAACGATTCCGGCGACATCATGCGGATGCTGAATTCGGCCTTCGATGAGCTGGCAGGCGCCACGCCGGATTTCTACCCGCCGGATCTGCAGCAGGACATCGACCGGATCAGCACCGAAATCTATGCCCCGGTCAACAATGGCGTCTACCGTGCAGGCTTTGCCACCACCCAGGCCGCCTATGACGCAGCAATCACCGATTTGTTCGGCAAGCTGGAGGAGCTGGACACCCTGCTCGGCACCCGCCGCTACCTGACCGGGGAGCGGATCACCGAAGCGGACTGGCGCCTGTTCACCACCCTTGTCCGGTTCGACCCAGTTTATGCGACGCACTTCAAGACCGACCGCAAGCGGATCGCCGATTACCGCAACCTCGGCCCCTATCTGCGCGACCTATACCAAGTGCCCGGCGTGGCCGCCACGATCGAGATGGAGGCCATCCGCCAGCACTATTTCCTGAGCCACCGGCACATCAACCCGCACGGGATCATCTCTACTGGTCCGGATCAGGATCTCGATGACCCGCATGGGCGGGACGGCACAGCCTTCCCCACCTGAGCACATCACCCACAACCCCGCCGGGTCCACTGCCCCGGACACTGAACTGGAGAACTCCACTATGAAACTGCTTTCAAAACTTGCCGCAGCCGCAGCCGTGCTGTGGCTCCCCGCCCAAGGGCTTGCCGGCGCTGCGGACACCGCCGGCCTCCTGAAACTGGAATACACCGATGGCCGCCCGACCTCGCTTGGCGTGGAGGACGTGAACGCGGTGCTGAACAGCGTCGGTGTCCGCGTCAGCACTGTTGCGATCCCGGATGAAGCACTGCCGATCCTTGAGGCCTCCCGCAGCCGCGCCATCACAGCCGAGGAGGAGGCGCAGCTGATCTCTGCCTTTGAACTGACCCGCGAAGACCTGCTGGCAGAAATCGCTGCCGCAGGGCGGCAGCCGACGGTCGAAAACGGCGGCTCGCTCACCACTTCGGAACCGGGTGTTGCGCCCTACCCCAAGGTCTATGACATGAACAAGATGGACGCGGAGACCCGGATCTGGGTCCACAAGAAATTCGGCCCGCTGCACATCAACCACGCCGAGGACGGCACCGGCATCGACGAGGTGATGACCGTCATCTCCGGCGGTCCTTGGGTCTGGTTCTTTGAGCTGCCCGGCGATGTCATCGGCAAGCTGACCCTTGGTCATGTCGGCCCGGAGGGCGAGGCCTGGCGCATCAGCTATCCGGGCATCCGACCGCACGGCGGATTTCTTAACCCGGAATACGGGCTTGTTGTCGCCTATGCACACGGGCCCGAGCAGTTCGAGATCCATTTTGATGCGGACAATGTGGCCGGATCCCGCCTGAATGGCACCAATGCCTGGATCGACTTCTCCGGGGACAAGCCGGTGCTTCTGGATACCCCGCTAAGCGGCAACTGATGCATCTGCGGCTGCCGGCGCTTGACCTGCCGGCAGCCCTTTTCCTTCTCATCCAGGTGAAATGATGAAATCCCCCTTTCTGACCATCGACTTCTTCCACGACACCGTTTGCGGCTGGTGCTTTGTGATGTCCCCTAAGCTGCGTAAGCTGGCCTCCGAATTTCCAATCCGGGTGCGTCATCGCACCTTTGTCTTGCAGGACTCGCCCGCCAAACTGGCCGCGGCCTTTGGCTCTGCGAAGAAAGCCAAGGACGTCATTCTGGGCCATTGGGAGCGGTGCGCCGAACACGATGAAGGCGATCGCATCAGCGTGGAGGGAATGCGCCGCCAGAACTTCCCCTATCCCCCCGGCCTGCTGAGCGCCAAAGCCTGCAAGGCTGCAGAACTGCAGACCGGGGACGCCGGGCACTGGGACTATTTCGATGCGGTGCAGGCCGCGCATCTGACGGAGAACCGCAATATCGCAAACGAAGGCGTGCTGCTGGATGCGGCCCGTTCCTGCGGGCTGGATGCCGGACGGCTGCGCAAGGACATGTACAGCGCTGAAGTTACGCAATTGGTTTCCCAGGACCGGCAGCTGGCTGCTTCCTGGCGGATCAGCGCGGTGCCGACGCTGGCGGTTGCCGGCGGAAAATGGCAGTTGCACCATGGCCCGCTCGCTCAGATGCGCGCAGAGCTGGCTTTGGCTGTGACCGATGTGGCGGGTCAAGCCCCAGCCGGCAAAGATCTGCGGTGAGCAGTGCCCCCGGCATTTCGTAGAGCACACTGCCTGCTGCCAGTGTGGTTCAGTCACTTATCGTATTTGTGATATGCGTGCCGCCTATAGAGCAGCTTTGGAACCCGCTGCGCCATTAACACTGACGGCACACACCTGCCAGGGATCAGAGTTTCCGTTGCTAAGGCGCAGCTTTCGTGTTCCTGCCGTTCATGTGCCTTGCAGCATTGCAGACATACAGCGACTCTGCTTGGACAGCCGGGGCAGCAGCCGGCAATGATTAGCGGTTGGAAAAAACGGCGATCTCGAACATGGCTTCCGCGTTTGGCGGAAGGCCGACTGCCATTTCTAACTACGAACTAGAGATAAATTCGCGTACAAGGCGCGTGATCTGTTCAGAGACACCCTCCGGACCGTAATACCCTACCCACTCAGGTAGATGTACCTCCGCATCTGGAAACAGGGTAACCGTCCGGCTTCCTGCTCTACCTTGGGTCACTATGACCAGATACTGTCCATTTTGAAGTTAAGCGACCCTCCGGTAAAGGTGCCCTGGCGCAGTTCCCGCGATCCCTGTTACGCTTCGGGAGCAGCGTAGCGCCATGGTATGAGCTCATTCAGACGTGTGATCTTTGTGGTCTGCAATCCGGGCCAGCTGCGCGGCCAGCCAGGCCTCCAGATCGTCGAGCAGAGTATTGAGCGGGATTGGCGCAACTGTCTGTGATGAATGCCCCTGTGGCGGCGGCGGCCCGCCCGCTGCCTGGTACCGGTTTACGGCAAACCGCAAAGGCGGGCATCCTTCGGCCCATCTGGCCAGCGACCAGGGTTGGATGCATGCGGACGGCTTTTCCGGTTTCAATGAGCGGTACCGTTCCGGGGCAATCAGCGAGGCCGCCTGCATGGCTCATATCCGCCGCAAGTTCGTGGATGTGTTCCCATCTCAGGGCCTGCAAGCAGCCGAGGAGGCGATCCGGCGCATCGCCGGTCTCTAGCCCGTGGAAAAGGACGCCCGGAGTTTGCCGACTGGAGACCGCGTTCACCTGCGGCAAACCTGGTCAAAGCCTTTGTTCGATGAACTGGAGGCCTGGCTTGCCGTCCAGCTGTCCAGCGTTCCCGGCAAATCCGAACTGGCCAGGGCCATCTACTACCGGCATGTGATTGCAGCGCAATCACCGAAAGGCGTTATGCCCCGGCCCGGATCAAGAAATTGCGCCTGTTTCTGGATCACGGCATCCTGGAACCCGACAACGATTCCGCAGAGCGGGCGATGAAGCCAATTGCCATAGGCCGCAAAAATTACCTGTTTGCCGGCTCAGAGAGCGGCGGGAAAGCTGCGGCCATTGCCTATTGCTTGATAGAAACCGCCAAGATGAACGGCCGAGATCCGCAGGTCTGGCTCGCCTGAGTTCTGGCTCAAATCGCGGATCATAAAATCACCTGCCTGAATGAGCTCATGCCATCGCGCTACGCTGCTACCGCAGCGTAGCAGGCAGCACTGGAACCGCGCCAGAGCACCTTCACCGGACGGAAATCATGCCGCCGTAGCGCGCCACCCGGAACAGACACTTCACCCCCGCCAGGGTCTGGTTGCGCGTACAGATGCTGGTGCCGCTCTCCATGAGATGCCGTTGGACGTCCCGACATCATCCGGTGGCGCGGTCCCGGGGGATCGTCCGAGCCAGGCTGCAAACCGTGTGCAGGCCCGCAAGCGGCTGGTTTAAGGCGCCGGGCCCAGATTGCGTGCCGGCATATCCGCGATCAGGCACGTGAAGGGGTGCCGTCGGGATAGAACGCTGAATGGTCACGGCAAAACTCTCAGTCAACCAAGGTGAAATCACCTCTCCCGGCAGCACACACCCTGACCTCCGAAACCGCGAAAAGCAGCCCGCTTGCGCGCAACGCCTGCCACCCAGAGCCCCTATCGCGGAGCGATCCAATACCCGGGACAAAGTCTGCATTTGCCGCAAGCTGCCTGAAGGGCTGCTTGCAGCAAGTTAATCCAGGCTCTGCGCTCTATGTAAGTACCGTTTGGTGAACACCTTCTCTTTGGCCTTGTTGCCGCAGCGGCTCATGCTGCGCCACCGCCTTCTTGGATGCGAAAGACCCACATAATACACAGAGCAGTCTTCCGCCGCGCTCAGTCTGAGTTTGGAAATTCATTGCAGGTGAAGACGTCGATTGCTCCCCTCGCAATTACACTGTCTACGGGTTTGCCGTTAAGATCAGCATTTGTGCCAATCGGCATGATATCTGGGTTCAGTATAGAAATTCAAAAGGGATCCGGTTGACGCGCAGGAAGCTGGCCCGAGGCGCTATAATCTTCAATTCGCGCTGGCCGTTTAGGCCAGCGGATTTCATTGGACAACACTTGTGCATTGAAGCGCCGGCTTTCGTTGCCAGCTTCGATTAGGTCAAAGTGACGAGTGAACCGTTCAAGCAGCGCCAACGTCATCTTGGGATAGGCTAAGACGCTGGGCCATTCACCGGCGGCGAGGTTGGTTGTGCCTGCAATTGAGGTGCGCTCGTAGATGCGGCCGATCAGGTGAAAGAGCAGCTGGCCCCACATCTTACCCGGTCCGAAATCCGGACCGGGCCATGCGCTTCACATCCCCGGACCTGATCAGGCCTTCAGCGTTTCGGTCGAGGAAAAAAACATCGCCTGGCTCACTGCCGAACGCACCTGATCCTCGGTGTAGGGTTTTGAGATCAGGAAGGCCGGCTCTGGCCCTTCGCCGGTCAGCAGGCGTTCGGGGTAGGCCGTGATAAAAATCACCGGGCGATCGCCATGCTTGGCCAGGATACCGTTGACCGCGTCGATGCCGCTGGAGTTATCCGCCAGCTGAATGTCCGACAGGATCAAATCGGCCGGGGCCTGAGACGCCAGATCCAGTGCACGGGCTTCGGTTCGGGCAATGCCTGTCACACTGTGGCCCACTCCGGTCACGATGGCCTCGAGGTCCATTGAGATGATCGCTTCGTCCTCGATGATCATGATCCGGCCTGAGGTGGCACGCGACATTTCCTCGTAAGCGATCGCAATCAGTTCCGAAGCTTCGTCATCGCTCACGCCCATGATGATGCCGGTATCGGCTGCACTGAACTCCTCGATCGTGTGCAGCAGCAGCGCTTCACGGGTGTTCGGCGTAAGCCGCCGCATGTGTCTCTGTGCCTTCGCCGCCAGGCTTGTAACGCCTTCTTCTTCCCCGGCGGGCGCGCCGGAAGAGGACCAGATCGCATGAAAGACGCGGAACAGCGCAACCTTGGGTGAAAGTTCGCTGTCGTAATCGCTTTCGCCAGCCAGGATGGCTTCAAGCGAAGCCAGCGCATATTTGTCGCCGCTGCTCTGGCTGCCGGTCAGCGCCCGGGCATAGCGGCGCAGGTAGGGCAGGTTTGCGCCAATCTGGCTGGCGATCAATTCTCCCGATTGAGCAGTCATTTTGCGTCGTCCCTTTTTTTGCAATACATATGGAACTATACGCGCCTCAACGCGTTTGGTTCCAGAAACTGCGCAAAAAACCGATGGATTGCATGACACAGCCACGACGCGCCCGGCCGCGCAATGAACAGGCCGACCGCGAAATAGACGAAAACCTCAAACGGGCCTTCGATGAGATCGCGAGCGAACCGGTGCCGGACCGGTTTACCGATCTGCTGAAGCAGTTGAAGGAGAAGGAGGCGCACGCGACCCGCGCCCCGGACCAGCCGGAGGAGAACCGCTCCGATGACTGACTCCGCGCATGACCCGAGAGAGGACCTGGTCAACCACCTGGGCGCGCTGCGCGCTTTTGCCCTCAGCCTTGCCCGCAATGGGGCCACAGCCGATGATCTGGTGCAGGAAACGCTGGTCAAAGCCTGGACCAATATCGACAAGTTCAAAACCGGCACCAACATGCGGGCCTGGTTGTTCACCATTCTGCGCAACACCTATTATTCGCTGCGCCGCAAGCGCAAGCGCGAGGTGGAGGATGCAGATGGCGCGTTGTCAGGCGCCCTGGCGCAAAAGCCCGATCATGACGGGCGGCTTCACATGCGCGATTTCAACGCCGCCTTTGCGCAATTGAACGACGAGCAGCGCGAAGCTTTGGTGCTGGTTGGCGCAGGCGGATTTTCCTATGACGAAGCAGCAGAAATGTGCGGCGTGAAGACCGGAACTGTCAAAAGCCGGGTGAACCGTGCCCGTGCCCGCCTGGCAGAGCTGATGGAACTGGATGAAGAAAGCGAAATGGAACTGACTGATACGGTCACGGCTGGGATCGTCGCCCAGCAAAGCGCCGCATGATCAATGTCCCGCGGCTGCAGGCCGGCAGCCTGCTGGTACGCCTGGCCGCGCTGATGACATTTGCGCTGTTGCCGCTGGGCCTGATCGCTCTGTACCAGACCAACGCCGTGGTGGCAGAAGCCAACCGGCTGTCCCATGCGTCCTTGCTGGCACACACACAGCAGGCCGCCGCCAAGGAGCGTGAACTTTTGCAACGGGCCGGCGGCGCCACAGAAGGGCTGGCCGCAGCCATCCTGCCAGTGTTCGGCAGTGGCGACCGCTGTGCAAACCTGATGAAGGCGTTCATCCAGGGCCAGAACCCGTTCATTTTTGCCGCCTTCATCACGCCCGGCGGCTCGATGGAATGCACCTCGGACGGCAGCATCGGGGATGTCTCCGAGACGTGGCTGTTTCTCAAGGCCCGGAAGACTGCTCGCCTCTCGTTTGCGGCGGGCCAGGATATACTGGGCGGAGGCGGCCCCCAGCTGGTGGCGACCAGCCCGGTGCAGCGCGACGGTATCCTGCTGGGCTACGTCTCCATCGCGGTTCCGCACCAGCTGACCAAATCACTGTCCGGTACCAAATGGGCCGAGCAAGGTATCCGTTTTGTCACCCTGGACGCGCAAGGGGAGATCCTGTCCGCAAGCGTTCCAGAGCAGCAAGCCGCACAGTCACTGCCGGTTTCGGTACCGCGCCGGGAACTGCTGCAGCGCAGCGGCGACACATTTTTTGAAGACGCGCGCTCCGGCCAGGAACGGTTTTTCGCGGTGAGTGAAATTCTTCCCGGGCAAGTTTCCGTAGTCGGCAGCTGGCCGGTGGAAAATGCCATGACCGTAAGCGCCAGCCCAACCTCCTGGATGACGCTCGCTTTCCCGGTCCTGATGTGGCTTGCCGGGATTTCCGTTGCTGTTCTCGGCCTGCAGCAAATGGTGATCCGCCATCTCAGCGCGTTGCGCAGGGCAATGCGCCGTTATGCGCTGGGAGAGCGGGATGACCCAAGCCTGAAACTCAGCAGCCCTCCGCGCGAGTTCGAGGAAGCCCGGCTGTCTTTTAACCGCATGGTGGCAATCCTCAGCGAAGCAGAGCGGCGGCGTGAACTTGACCTTGAGGAAAAGACCATGCTGCTGCGCGAGGTGCATCACCGGGTGAAAAACAACCTGCAACTGGTGGCCTCTATCATGAATATGCAGGGCCGGAACGCGCAGACCCCCGAAGCACGGCGGATGCTGGCACAGCTGCAGCGGCGGGTGCGCGGCCTGGCGACGATCCATCGCAGCCTGAACACCAACCCCGACGTTTCCACCGTGGACAGCCGGGAGCTGATCAATGAGCTGATCGCGGAGATCGGCACGATGAATGCAGGAACCGGACAGGATGTTGCGATCGAAACGAACCTTGCACAGATGCCGCTCAGCCAGGATCAGGGGGTAACCTTGTCGATGCTTGTCTCAGAGGCGATGACCAATGCGGTCAAATACATCGGTGTGCCCGACGGGGGACGGCCGGAAATCAGCGTCAGTTTGCGCGAAACAGCCAAAAATTGGCTGGAGCTGGAATTGACCAACACCAAAGGGCAGCCTCTGCTGGATCCGGCGGAGGAATTCGGCGGAACTGGCATCGGAACACGGCTGATGGCTGCGTTTGCGACTCAGCTTGACGGCGAAGCCGCCACGCATGAAACAGAGCACAGTTTTACTTACCGGCTGGGCTTTCCCGCCGTAGCAGGGGCCGTACCACCGGCAGCGCCGATGCCGGAACAGGAGCAAGATGCAGCAGAACCCGCCGCCTGAACTCCGCCGCGGGGATTTTCAAGTTCTGATCACCGCAGAACAGGCCTGGCCCGCTTTTGAGCGCGCAGTCCTGAATGCCCGGAGCGAAATCACCGCCAGCTTCCGCCTGTTCGATTTCGCCAACCGCCTGCTGAGCCCCGAAGCGCTGGAAACCGGGGAAACCTGGGCCGATCTGATTGCTGACGCTTTACAGCGCGGGGTCCGGGTCCGGCTGGTTGTAAGCGACTTTGATCCTGTCATGGCCGCGCCGCTGCATGCCGCCGCACAAGACACGTTAAAACAGGCGCAAGAGATCGCGGCCGGGCTTGCACCGGATCAGGCTGCGCGGCTATCGGTCTCGGCCGTTCTGCATCCGGCGCGGGCGGGGCTGTTGCCGCGGCTTGCCTTTTCTCCGTTTGTTATGCGCAAACTGCGCAAGCTGCCGCAACGGTTGCGGCCTGCCGCGGCCAGCCGTCAGGGGGTGCCGCAGCTTTACCCGGTTTCGCAGCACCAGAAAGTCGCGGTGATCGACCGTGAGGTTCTGTATATCGGCGGGCTGGATCTGAACCGGCGCCGTTATGACACGCAGGAGCATGACCAGCCGGCGCATGAAACATGGGCCGATGTGCAGCTGATGCTGCGCGGCCCCGAAGCCGAAGAGGCTGCAAGCCATCTGGAGCGCTTTCAGGACGAAATCGCCCTGCGCAAGCAACCGCCCGATGGCAAGCATATCCGCCGCACGCTGTCTGCACCGCGTCGCGCCGGTTTCTGGGCCTTGTCACCAAGGACGGTCCTGAAGGAGATTGAGGAGGACCACCTGAAGGCCTTCAAACAGGCCCGGCAGATGATCTATCTGGAAACCCAATACCTGCGTTCCAGCGTAATTGCGCGCGGGCTGGCCGATGCCGCACGCCGCAACCCGGACCTGTCGCTGATCCTGATCCTTCCCGCGCTGCCCGAGGAAGTCGCCTTTGATGAAAGCCGCGGATTGGACGCGCGCTATGGCATGGCGCTGCAGGCCGAAGCACTGCAGGAGATTAGCGCCGCCTTCGGTGCGCGCGCCTGCATTGCCAGCCCGGTGCAGCGGCGCATGGCAGCCCGCGAAGCGCCTTCGGTGCTGGCGGGATCTCCGATGATCTACCTGCACAGCAAGGTTCTGCTCACTGACCAGGATTTCGCCATGGTGGGTTCAGCCAATCTGAACGGGCGCTCAATGCGATGGGATACTGAGGCAGCGCTGCGGATCACGCAGCAAGACAGGATCAGGACGCTGTGGCATGCGCTGACGCGGCACTGGTGGCAAGAAGAATTGCCGGCTGAAGCACTGGATCCGGCCCGTGCAGCTGCTTGGTGGCAGAACGAAATCCGCCGCAACAAGCTGCGCCGCCCCGAGGCGCGCCGCGGACTTTTGGTTCCGCATGACCCCGATAGGATGTCGGAACTGCGGCAACCCTTGCCGGGGGCGACTGAAGACATCGTCTGAACCGCCGCCAGTCCCGTTGCCTGGTGCTTCGACACAACCGGCGCAAAAAAGGCCCGGCGCCGATAAGCCGCCGGGCCAATAAACATCCAGGAAGTACAGCAGCTCTCTACTGTGCTTCTTGGGATTCTTCGGTGATTTCGTTGCCCAGGTTCGACACATCCCTGCCAAAGCCTTCGGTGGTTTCACAGGCGGCCAGGCCGGCCAGTGCGAATAGTGCGAGAATGATGCGCATAGTGTTTTCCTTACTTCAGTTTCGACGCAACGTTGCCTGCAAAGGCATCAATGATGGCGGTGTAAAACACCTCGCTGTCTACAGCGACGGCGGCCGGGTCAGTGCCTTCGGGGTAATATGTGCTCAGCTGGTCAGCTGAAACGGTCAGATCGTAACGCATATCCTTGGATGCGTCGGGCATATCGATGTCCACATCGCCTTTCAGCATCCATTCTCCAACGCCCAGCGCCTGTTCGAAATTGCTGGCCAGCATGACGGAGTCGATCTCGACATGGATTTCCGCCGCCTCTTCAGCATCTTTATCCGCGATTTGGCCGACAAGGCGCTCAGCCAGGGCGGTTTCCAAGTCTGTTTCCAGGCTGGTCCAGACTGCGGCTGCCGGGTAATTCTCGATCGCGCTCAGGTCTGCCGTCACGTCTATTTCGGAGACTTTTGAGCCGGCTGCAGCTGCCGTCGCCATAGCCGTAACAAGGGCGGTGGTGCGGATCAGATGAGTCATGTTTTAAGCTCCTTGCGTTTCTGCCCCTTCTTGGGGATGCACCGAAGCAACGCGCGGGCTTCTTGAAAGGTTCCTGAATTGCCTGGAGAAATTTTTGAAATGATCGGATTCCCGCAAGTATTCCCCTAATGATCAGCCCTTAAGCGCAGGAAACTGAGGACGGATGCAAGCGCTTGCTCGCGCAGAGAGGCATTCGAACTGGCGCCGGGCAGCGCGCCCGCAAAGGAGCCAGGCCAGGGAACCCGGCGCCGTTTCAGGCGTTTGCCCGTCATGCCTGTGCAGCCGCGCGGGGAACAGGGGGGATGTCGGGAGGATCGGCTGAATGGACATATTCGCAGGCGTAGGAAGCTTTTCAACACAGCTGGACTGGGCATTGCGACTGGCCGTTGCCTTGGCAGGCGGTGCGCTGCTGGGGCTGGACCGGGAGTTGCGCCACCGCCGGGTTGGCATCCGCACCTACATGATGGTTTCGCTTGGTGCGGCCGCTTTTGTTATCTTGGGTCTGGAATTCGGCCGTCAGATGCAGGCCGAGGGCCTGTCTTCCGATCCGACCCGCGTGGCTCAGGGGCTGATGGGCGCAATCGGCTTTATTGGCGCGGGGGCGATTATCAAGGGTGACAAGCGGGTCGGCGGCATCACCACGGCAGCCAGCATTTGGGTTGCCGGAGCGGTTGGAATGGCGGCGGGCCTCGGCTTCACTGTGATGGCCTTTCTCACGGCGGGGCTGGCGGCCGTGCTTCTGTCGGTCAGCCGTTTAATGACACACCGTGGCGCAGATGACCGGCCTGACATCAAATGACGTCCCTGGGGACGTTTCTGGCTGCGGGCAGGCAAGCAAGCTAGCGTAAACGCGGCTATTGATATCAGCGGCGGCCAGAGTGCTCGTCCAGCCAACGCCTGTTTTATTCGGCACCGGCAGGAACCATTCCCATCTTGACGCGTTGGCTTCCGGTGAGCGTCGAGCAGAGGGAAGAATGGCAAACCTAAAACATCAACAACAAGTGCCCCGTGCTGCGGACCATATCGACCGCAATTTGAAAAAGGCCTTTGACGAACTGGCAGCGGAACCGCTGCCCGAGCGGTTCACCGATCTGCTTGAACAGCTGCGCAAAGCTGAGCTTCATAAGAAGGACATCCAATGACAGCTGATCCGCGCGATGAGTTGACCGAGCATCTCGGCGCGCTGCGCGCCTTTGCGCTCAGTCTCACCCGGAATTCCGCAACCGCCGATGATCTGGTGCAGGACACGCTGATTAAGGCTTGGACCAACATCGACAAGTTCAAAACCGGCACCAACATGCGGGCTTGGCTGTTTACCATTCTGCGCAATACTTTCTATTCGCTGCGCCGCAAGCGCAAGCGCGAGGTAGAAGATGCCGACGGATCGCTGGCTTTGGCACTGGCCTCCAAGCCCGATCACGACGGCCGCCTGAACATGCGCGACTTTATGCAGGCCTTCGATCAGCTGCCTGACACCCAGCGCGAAGCACTGACCCTGGTGGGTGCAGGCGGATTTTCCTATGAGGAAGCCGCCGAAACCTGCGGTGTCGCGGTCGGCACGATCAAAAGCCGCGTCGGGCGCGCCCGTGCAACCCTTGCGGATCTGCTGCACCTGAAAGATGACGAGGCACTGGAGCTGACCGACAGTGTGACAGCCGGGATTCTATCCAAGACCCCCGCTGCCTGAATGTCTGGTCTGTGTGTCACTCCTGCGCTGTTCCTGGCGGAGAGCGCGGGCTTGTCCTGCGTCTTTTTTCTTCCCAGAGGTCGGACCAACTGACAATAGTAGCGCAGGCGCATCCGCTGGGCATCTGCACAGGCAGAACGGAGCCGTGCCTCTGCCGGTGAGGCTGGTCATGACAACCAAATGCGAAAACTGCCCGCTGCGCAGGCAGTCCCTGTTCCTGGAATTCTCGCCGGAAGAGGCCGACTTCATGCAGCGCTTCAAGACTGGTGAAATGCAGGCAGGCCCCGGAACCCACCTGCTGACCCAGGGGGAAAAATCACCGCAATTGTTCACCGCCCTGTCCGGCATGGGGCTGAAGTACAAGATGCTCAGCGATGGCAGCCGCCAGGTGGTTGGCTTTGTGATGCCCGGGGATTTCCTGGGCCTGCAGGCCGGGGTGATGGGGGAAATGGGCCACTCGGTCGAGGCGGTGACGGATATGACGCTCTGCGTGTTCAACCGGGCCGGCATCTGGGATCTGTTCACCTCCCACCCCGAACGCGCCTTTGCTATTGCCCATCTGGCTGCGGTCGAGGAGCATTTCCTGGGTGATGCGCTGGCCGCAGTCGGGCAGCGCCCGGCCTACGAGAAGATCGCCTGGGCAATGGCCCGTTTCTTTCACCGCGCGGAAGGTACTGGTCAGGTTCGCAAGAATTCGGCGCCCCTTCCCTATACCCAGCAGGATTTTGCGGACGCTTTGGGCCTTTCTCTTGTCCACACCAACAAACAACTTGCCGAATTGCGCAAGAATGGCGTCCTGAGCTGGCAGCAAGGTACGCTGACGATCCATGATATGGAAAAGCTGGAAGAGCTGGCGGGTGAGGAAAGCCATGTCCGTGAACGCCCGCTGGTCTGATCCCTCGCATTGCCAGACTGGCGCCCCGCAGCGCCTTTGCGCAGGCGAAGGAGCCACAGAATTTTGCGTTCCGCGCCTTTCTTGCGGAACCTTTCCGCGTGCGGTGCGTCTTTCAACTGTTAGCAGCCTGTAAACGCTGCAGGACCCGTCCCCGATTTGGTCCATTCACTGGACCCCTGCCTTTAATCCGGCTGGGGTCATTTTCTTTTTCACTCAGCGCGTTGAGCCTTGAAACGACTTGCATTTTTCTGCTGTGCCGGGCGGCTTTTTACGGAACCTTTCTGCCCGCGGGCGCGTTAGCCTGATGAAGCAACCCGAAAGGACAGTATCGTGAAACCTCCTATTATTCTTGCCGCCGCCGCTGGCATCCTTGTACTGGTTTTTGGTATCTATATGATCGACATCGATCAGACTCAGGATACCCGTCTTCCTGATGTGGAGGTCTCCGTCGAAGGCGGTCAGCTGCCGGAATTCGACGCCGAGGTTGGCGACATTGAAACCGGCACCAAAGAAGTGACCGTGACCGTCCCCACCGTCGACATTCAAAGCCCTGAAGAAGACGCCAGCGACGGTGGCTGATCAAGCGTCCCGGTTTCACAAAGCGCAGCGCCGGCCGCTGCGCTTTTTCTTTTACGCAGCATCCGCAGCATTGCAGTCATGGCAACGGAAGCCCGGAACCATTCGCCCGCTCAGCCGTTAAATTGCCAGATGGCGCTCATCGCAGCGCGCTAACAATGAAGGGAAAGAGCCATGCTTGGTTGGGCAATCACGTTTCTCATCGTGGCACTCGTCGCCGCAGTTCTTGGATTCAGCGGCATCGCGGGCGCATCCGCCGGGATCGCACAGATCCTCTTTGTGATTTTCCTGGTGCTCTTTGTCCTCTCGATCATTGTCCGCCTCTTAAAAGGCTGACCTGACACATCGCCCGCCACCCGCACACCGCAGAATGGCAGCAAGTAAAAGGAACCCGACACATGACCAACACAGCCGAAGCACAGCAGAAAACCAAAGGCAGCGCCGCATCCGCTTCAGACAGCGTGTCCGGCAATCTCGCAGGACGCGTAAAGGAGCAGGCCGCTCAAACGGTTCAGCAGGCACAAGAGCAGATTGACGCCGGGCTTCAGTACAGTTCCGGTGAAATGCAGCGTCTGACCAAAGAGGGGCAGGCATTTGTCAGGAAAAACCCGGGCCTTGCCATTGCCGGCGCCTTGGGTGTTGGGGTGCTGCTGGGCCTTGCCATGCGCAGCCGTTTTTGACCCTGCCGCCCGCAGGGGCTAGCCGGTTACTCGCCATTTGCCAAAGCCGCGCAGCCAGCGCGGCTTTTTTGCGGCTGGCCGGCCGCCATCACGAAGAAAATGAGCGCCTTCCAAATTTGCCCTGACAGGGAACCTTTCACCGGTTTCGCGCGTTTCCCCTTCAGAACAACAAACCGAAGGGAGCAAATCATGGAATATGGACTTATTGGCCTGCTGGTGCTGGCCGCCGACATTTATGCGATCATTCAGATCCTGTCTTCTGGCGCCTCCACCGCGGCCAAGATCCTTTGGACGCTGGTGATCCTCATTCTGCCCGTTGTGGGATTTATCATCTGGCTGATTGCAGGTCCAAAGTCCTCTGCCGCGAAAATCTGACACGACTGCCGCAGGCATTGTGCGGCCCGGACTTCGGACGCCGGGCCGTCTTCTTTTGACCCAGGGAACAAAAAGCGTCAGTGCGCGTTTTCCCTTTGAACACCGAGACCAAAGAGGCCGATGACATGACCGATACTTCTGATCTTGAATCGCAAGCCCGCGCCCAAGCTGCCTATCTGGGCCGCAAGGCCAAGGGTGCGGTTAAAGACACGGTTCGCGATGCCGCAGACGCCGCGCAGTCGCAGGCCGCCCGCGAGGTGCAGGCTACGGCGGATGCCGCTGGCGCCGCAGCGGATGCTTTTGCACCGGGCACCATGCAGTCGCAGGCCGCACAGATGGTTGCGGGTCACCTTGAGGACGCCGCCCACCGGGTGCGCAGCTTGGACATTGAACAGACTGCGCGTGATGTCAGTGCCTTTGCGCGCCGCAATCCGCTGCTGTTCCTCGGCGGTGCGGCACTGGCCGGGTTCGCCGCCACCCGCTTCCTCAAGGCAAGCGAACCGGACGGCCGCAGCAACGGTTCGGCAGATATGACTCAGGAGGCCGGTCATGGCACGTCATGATCTGCGCCAAGCACCGGATATGTTCCTGGAAGCTCTCCGGCATTTCACAGCACTGCTGCGCAGTGAAGCGGAGCTTGCCAAGAACGAGCTGAAGGAGAATGCCGCCCGCGCCGGAACCGGGCTGGCTTGTTTCGCCATTGCCGCTCTGGTGGCGCTGGCCGGACTGCATGTGCTTGCGGCAGCGCTGGTCGCCTGGATCGCATCCGCAGGCCTGTCCGCCGGATGGGCCGCGCTGATCGTCGGCGGCGGGCTGATCGCCATTGCCCTTGGTCTGTTGCTGTTCGGCAAGTCGCGGCTCAGCAGCGAGGCGCTGCTGCCATCACGCACCATCAGCAATGTTAAAAAAGATGCCGCCAGCATCAAGGAGGCCGCAAATGCCCGCTACTGAAGAGATCGAACAGCGCGTGGACGCAAACCGCCGCCGGCTGGCAGAAACCCTGTCCAGCCTGTCCGGCACCGTTGCGCCGCAATCGGTGACCGAACAGCTTTCGGCAGCGGCAAACGGCTATGGCGGCGAACTGGGGCGCCAGGCAATTACCGCAGCCAAGCGCAATCCCGCAGCCCTGGTTCTGGCCGGGGCTGGGTTGGCTCTTCTATTCACCGGAACCGGCAGCAGCCGCCGCCCGCGCACCGCCGCCAAGCCGGCCGCCGCCGTTCCCCCCGAAGCCGCTTTTGCCGGTTTCGACGCGCGTGTCGCCGCGGCAGATGCCGCCATGAAACAGGAGATGACCGGTATGAGTGAAGAACCCCTCCGCGCTGGCAAGATGCGCGAGACACTGAACGCAGGGCTGGACGCCCTGCCCGCAGCTGCCCGCAAGCGGGTGATGAAGGCGCGTACCGCTGCCCTGCAGGCGCAGGAGAAAGTTGAATCGCATACAGCCAAAGCCGCGGCCCGCTCGCGAAGTTTTTTCGATCAGAACCCGCTGGCCGCCGGGGCCATTGCCCTGGGTCTGGGCGCACTGATCGGGGCCTTGTTGCCTTCTACCCGCCAGGAGGACGAGTTGCTTGGCGCCCGCCGTGATGCGCTGGCCGCCAAAGCCGAGGCCGCCCTGCGCGAGGAAATGGACAAGCTGCACCGCAAGGCCAGCGCAAGTCTCGATCCAGCAGAAACCGACCCGGCACCGCACGCAGCTTCCGTCTGAAAGCAATGCCAGGTTATTTAAAGACCACACTCAGCGGCCGGGGGGTCCGGGTGATGCTGATGATCCTTACGATCATCAGCATCACAGCGGCATTGCAGCATGCACAGCAGATCCTGGCACCGATGAGCTTTGCTTTGGTGCTGGGCATCGTTGTGTCACCGCTTGCAGACAAATTGGCACGCCTTGGCGTCCCGCGGCTGGTGATTGCCTTGTCCCTGTTGCTAGCCTGCACATTGTTTGTAGCCACCGCCATACTGCTGATCGAGCCGGTCGTGAATGCCCTGATCGAGGAACTGCCGCGCATCAAGGCGGTCATGTCCTCATTGATCGACAAGGCCTCCTCCTTGTTGCGCGGGATAGAGACCATCAGCGAGGAAATCGAAAACACTGTCGGCGCTGAAGCCATGGAGCCTCAGACCGCCATCCCCTCCGTGGGGGACGCGCTGTGGCTGGCGCCCAGCTTTCTCTCTCAAGTGTTCATCTTCGTGGGCACGCTGTTCTTCTTCACGCTGACCCGGGACGATCTCTACCGCCTCACCGGTCCGTTGTACGGCCGGCTCAAGCATGCCGATAAGGCCGTGGCCCGCTATTTTGCCGCGATCACCGTGGTGAATGCTGGTCTTGGCGTGGTGACTGCAGGCATTTTCTTGGCTTTGGGGCTGGAATACGCCGTGCTCTGGGGGCTTGCGGCAGCTCTGCTGAACTACGTTCTTTACCTTGGCCCGCTGCTGATGATTCTGGGGCTGGGTATTGCCGGCGCTTTGCAATTCACCGGTGCCCTTGCTGTGGCGCCGCCGGTGCTGTTCCTTATCATTAACCTGACCGAGGCGAATATCGTCACTCCATTGCTGGTCGGCAACCGTCTGGCAGTGAACCCGTTGCTGGTGTTTCTGGCCATTGTTTTCGGCCTGTGGCTGTGGGGTCCCATCGGTGCATTTGTGGCGCTGCCGCTTCTGTTGTGGCTGGGGGTTATGCTGGATCCGCGCCACAGCCTGCCTGCAAAGACGGCTGAGGATCCGTTGCACAAGATTATGTAAGAGAAACATGCCCGCACCGCCAGGTGCGGGCGGCAGCCGGCCCTCACTCGGCGCGCTGCTGCGCATCCAGCAAGTTTTCCACACCATCCAGCCCCTCACGCTCCCGCTCAGCGGCCCCGGTCACCGCCGGTTCCGCCCGCGCCGGATCGGAGGCCTCGGGCAAATCAGCGCTGCTGGCCGCTGGCGGGGCTTTCCGGGTGTCAGCGCGCTTCGCCGGGGCGGCAGCAGCGGCGTCTTGCGTCCCGTCCAGACGGACCCGGTAGATTGGCTCAGGCAGGCCGAATCCCGCACCTTCCAGCGCCATTTTGGCTGCCCGGATCGCCTCACCGCGCGCCTTGGCGAAATCCACTTGGGTCTGATCTACCCAGCCGGTGAAGGTCAGGATCACGTTGGAAGCCCCGACTTCGCTGATCCAGGCGCCAACCTCCGGATCTTCCAGCACAAATGCCTGCGCCTCAAGTGCGGCAACTGCGGTGGACAACGCCGCTGCCAGATCGGCATCGGCATCCACGCCCAGATCAAAGCCGAAACGGCGATGGGGATCGCGGGTGAAATTCACGATGCGCCCCTTAAAGACCGTGGCATTGGGAATTCGGATATGGTTGCCCTCAGGAGAGATCAGGATGGTTGCCCGCGACGTCAGCCGCGCCACCGTTCCCTGATCGCCCTGAATGTCCACGTAATCATTGGGCCTGAACGGCTGGCGCAGGCTAAGCAGGATGGAGGCAATGAAGTTCTCCACCGTGTCGCGCACCGCAAAGCCAAGCGCCAGGCCAACCACCCCTGCCGCCCCCAGCACGGCACCAATCAGCGCCGTTGCGTTCATGATATCAAGCGCCAGAACCAGCCCCGTCAGAATGAACATGATACGCGCAACCGCCCGGTAGACATCCGCGATAAAGGGGTTGGGCGCCAGCCGGGTCCAGATGCCGATCCGCGTTGTCAGCAGCCAGCCTCCCGCCGCCACCAGAACGAAAGCCGTCACCGCGACCAGAAAGATCGGCCCGTTCGCCAGCAGGTTCCGCGTACGGGCGGCAATCCGGTCCACCGCGGGCGCCAGCCGTTCTTCGAGCGTGCCGCTGATTTCGGTTTCGTTCTCAAATGCCACGACACCCGCCACGCGGTTGACGATCTGCGTCAGCCTGTCTTGCGCCGCATTGTCGATCACCTGGCCGGTGATACGGACAACACCTTCGGAAACCGACACTGTCACGGCCCCATAGCCTTCAATTTCAGCGAGCAGTTTTTCGATCCTGCTCAGAATCGCGCTATCACGCACTGCCGCGTCGCCGACTTCGATCAGGCCGTCGGTCTGAACCGGATCAGTGGCGGTCTGTGCCTGGCCGCTGGCCGTTCCAAGGCAGAGTGCAGCCGCAGCAACCAGGCACACTAAAAACGCCTTCAGTCTAGGCCCAAGCGTCGGGATGCGTCCCTGATGCCGCCCGACAAAAATCTTTCTACGGTTCAAATCCGCATCCTCCCGATCAATTCCAAGGCAGTTGCACCACTCGGCTGCCATCGCTGCGGCAGTTCCGCACTGTTATGCTGATGACGGTCCGCCTGCCGGAGCAGTGCGTTCTCCGCATCCGGCTGCTGCTAACGGTCCGCAGGCAAAAAGCCGGATGACTGGCGAACTGGATTGTCCTCATACAAAAATTCATAAAGCAGTCCCCCTGGCTTTAACACGCCTTGAGGCAACCGAGCCGTTCGGCATGGGTCACGTTGCAAATCCGCCATATGACGCCCCAAAATCCCGCGCTGACCAAGGGGGCATAGCCCCTAACGTGCCGCCCGCTGGAGTAAAGTGTCCTGTGACAATTGGCTTTACCCGCCGCTGCGGCCGAAGCTTTCACGGAAGACTTTCCTCTTCCGAGCGCACCACCCCAGGGCAATGCACGACAACCAATATTTATCAATACGTTAGTTGACACCCTCCCTTGCCCGCCTTCGGGTTCGCCACCCCGCGGCAGAGTCCGGACAGAAAAACACTCTGATGGCATTTTTCGAGGCACGGTATGTCATAGTTTAATGCCAGCTGCCCGGCGCAATGCCATGGCTCCTCTACAAGTGAATGGAGACCTTATGGGTACTGAAACTCGCGGCGCGGAAGCGCCGGTATTGATCCTGACAAAGAACGCTTTTGAAGCGCTTGACATAAGCGACTATCTGATGCGGCGCGGTCTGGATCCCGTTTTGAGCGAAACCAAAATTGAGCAGTGTTCCGCATTTTTCGATGACAGCCTGCCGCCGCCCCGGCTGGTGTTCTTTGCCTTCCCGCTTAGTGATCCGGCGGCGCGTGACTGGCTTTACACCGCTCTGTCAAAAAAATGGCCCGTCATTCTGGTAAATGGGGACACCACCGAGCCGGAACTGCAATCCCTGCCCATGCTTTCCCGCCCGTTCAAGACATCCCACCTGGATGCTGTGATGGAGATGGTCAGCGAATAATGCATTCCGGCACAATGAATGAAGGTCACGCCCGGCTTCGAAGGGAGACACCCTGTCACGACGGTAGAGACCGCCCGGCAGCCAGCCGGTCCTGAAACTCCAATGTGGCCACTGCCGCACGCCGTCTGTGGTTTGCTGCCGATGCAAGTTTCATGGCCTACACGGAACCTTACGGCCTCGGCAGCGTTTTCTTATTGAGAGCGCGGCACCGCGGCACACCCTCGGTTTCCGCCCGATCTTGAAAGGAGAACACGACATGGACGACGACCGTTTCACCGGCAAATGGACCGAACTCAAGGGCCGCCTGCGCGAGACCTATGGCGATCTGACCGACGACGAACTGGAACAGGCCAGGGGCGAGCGCGAACAATTGGAAGGGCTGCTTCAGCAGAAACTGGGCAAGACCAAAGACGAAGTCCGCCAAGCTGTCGACCGCATGCTGGAGAGCATCTGAAATGGGCGCAGACCGCATAGCGTTTCTCACGCTATGCGGTGAGTACCGCCTATCAGGTACCAAACCCGTGCGGCCATCTGATGGCAATAATCTTAGGCCGCACGCTCTCCTGCAATTCAAAGACCGGTCCGCCAGACTGCCTAAGACTGGTCTGGCGGCGCAAAATGCTGCTCAATGGCGCTCATGGACCACACTGAATTCTTTGGCTTCGCCTCCTATCACCTGATGCTTGCAGCCATGGGCGTAGTGATCATTCTTGCGCATTGGTCACCGCGCTTCTTTTCAACGCGAGAGCCTGCCGCCGCACCGCTTCTCATTCTGCTCGGAATGGCGGCTTACTGGCTGGTTCCGGGCCTGCCTGAGCTTCCAGACCCGCGCTCTCACCCGAAACCTTGGGAAGTTGTCAGCGAGCTGACCGTGATAATTGCGCTGTTTGCAGCCGGTCTCCGCCTCGACAGCCTGAGGCCATGGAAAAAATGGGGCCCGACGGTCAGGCTTCTCCTCATCGGGATGCCGCTCACAATCCTGGCGGTTGCCGTGCTGGGGTGGGGCTTGGGCGGCATGACTGCTGCCGGCGCAATACTTCTGGGTGCCGTGCTGGCCCCGACAGACCCGGTGCTTGCGGGTGACGTGCAAGTCGGTCCGCCGATGGAAGGCAACGAACACCCGGTGCGTTTTACTCTGACAACTGAAGCGGCGCTCAATGACGGGCTCGCCTTCCCCTTTGTCTACCTAGGCCTCATTGTTGCCGTGCAGGGGTTGAACCCTCAGGCTTGGCTGGCTGACTGGCTTATCATCGATGTCGCGTACCGTATCTCAACAGGTGTTGTGATGGGCGCCTGCGGTGGGTGGGCGCTGGGGCAAGTGCTGTTTCGGTTTCCCCGTTCTGCGGTTCTGGCTGACACTGCTTCGGGCGTTGTGGCGGTTGCCGGGGTATTGCTTTGCTACGGTTCGACCGAACTGGTCGAAGGCTACGGGTTCATCGCCGTCGCTGTCATGGGGCTGACACTGCGCCGGATCGAAAATGAACACCGTTTTCACCGCAGGCTGCACGATTTCTGCGAAACAATCGAACACGCGTTGACCGCACTGCTATTGGTTGCCCTTGGCAATGTCCTGCCGGTTCTTCTTGAAGATCTAACTTGGGCACATCTCCTATTGGCGCTTCTGCTCATCGGTGTGATCCGGCCTCTGGCCGGCTGGCTCTCGCTGGCTGGTTCGCAGCTCCGCAAACGCGACCGTTTTGTGGTGTCCGTGTTTGGCGTCCGGGGGATCGGGTCAATCTACTATCTCTGCTACGCCGGCGCACATTTGGAGTTTGTGAACGAACCGGAATTATGGGCCCTGATCGGGCTAACCATTCTGCTTTCGACCATGTTGCACGGCTTCACTGTCGGCCGCGCTATGGATGCGATCGCAAAATAGGCAGGCCGGTCAATCTGAAAAACGCAGCCTATAGCCTCAAGCGTGCAAGAAACGGGAGAAATTCCGGGAAAGGGCGACCAGACATCCCTGGCATTCATGCGCACTTTAACACGCGCATCCAGTGCAACAGCCATCAACATTCACGGACTTCGGCAATTTTCCTGCAATCCCTATCTCAGCCCGGCAACACCGCGATTGTTCCGCGTCCTGCACTGCTGCTGCGCCAGATGTGCCAGATGCGCCTGAATCATCCGGGTGGAAACTGGCCGGGCAAGCACCGGCCATCTTAAGCGCGGTGAATGCCCGTCCAGTTCGTCTTCGGCAGCATCACCCAATAGGACCAGCCTCCCGCCGCGTCCCTGAACCGCCTGATCAATCTTGAGTCTGGTAACCTGTTCGGATCCCGCTTCGACAAAGGCCACCGCAATCCGCCGGTATGGCGTGATCGACATCAGCGCGCTTTCATGCCCCTTTTGCACACTGATTTCGGCCACCGGGTCAAAGTCCGAGATGGTATCGCAGATATCGCAGGTGATCAGATAGTTTCTGGACACGATCAGATAAACATGTGCCCTGTCTTGATTGGGCTCTTCCATTGCTTCCGCTCCCCCTACAGTCAAGCATTTTGGAACTTTTCAGGTTCAGGCGCATTAAACTGTGACATAGCTGCGAAAGAGGAATGCCCGTGTCACCAACCGCCTGCCAGAATTGCCCGCTGCGCAAGCGGCCCGTTTTTACACCGATGTCGCGTGAGGAAGTCATCTTTACCCAGGAGTTTAAAACTGGAGAGCTAACGGTGGATGCAGGCACGGCGATCCTGCTGGAAGGATCTAACAGCCCGCAGCTTTATACAGTACTGAACGGCATGGGCACGCGCTACACGACATTGGAAAATGGCCGCCGGCAAGTGATCAACTTTCTTTTCCCCGGCGATATTGCCGGCCTGCAGGCCAGCCTGATGGGAGAGATGAAGCATTCAGTGGAAGCGGCCACCCCGATGACGCTGTGCGTGTTCCGCCGCGCTGCGCTGTATGAGCTGTTCCAGCGGCATCCAGAGCGCGCATACGACTTGACGTGGATTGCCGCGGTCGAGGAGCATTTCCTGGGGGAAACCATTGCGTCTCTGGGGCAGCGGGATGCTTCGCAGCGCATTTCCTGGGCACTGGTGCGGATTTACGAGCGGCTCAAATCTGTTGGCATGGAGGTGAAGGACACAGTGCCGCTGCCATATCGCCAGCAGGATCTGGCAGATGCGCTTGGCCTGTCTCTGGTACACACCAACAAGATGCTGAAAATGCTGCGGGACAGTAAACTTGCACAATGGCAGAATGGAAATCTGCAGATCAGGAACCTGCCTGCGCTTGCCGAGGTAGCGATGATCGAATTGACCGCGCCCGAACGGCGGCCGTTGATCTGACACAGCATCGCCAGGTGCTTCTGCCAAATCTTCCGCCTGCCTCCAGCTTGGGCTTCCCAGGTTTCAGCGGTCTCTCTGCGTCGAGTTTCTTCCGCGGGGCATCACCACTTCAAAGATCAACAATGTCAATCGGCATGGAACTTTGACCCCCTATAGGCATCCAAAATTGACCCCCTGTTTGGCCAGCGTCGGTCGACTATTCTCGGGTTTTGAAGCGCCAGCTCTCGTTGCCTGTTTCGACGATGTCGCAATGGTGGGTAAGGCGGTCGAGCAGTGCAGTGGTCATTTTGGCGCCGCCGAAGACCGAGGGCCATTCGCCGAAGTCGAGGTTGGTCGTCACGATGATCGATGTGCGCTCGTAGAGGCGGCTGATGAGATGGAACAATAGCTGACCACCGGTTTGTGCGAAGGGGAGATAGCCAAGCTCGTCGAGGATCAGGAAGTCGAGGCGGCACAGCAGATCTGCCGTGCGTCCCTGTCGGTCGGCGCGGGCTTCCGTATCGAGTTTGTTCACCAGGTCCACAACGTTGAAGAAGCGCCCCCGTCTGCCGCGGCGGATGCACGCCCGGGCGATGCTGACGGCCAGGCGGGACTTACCGGTCCCTGTGCCGCCGATCAGCACGACATTGCGTTGCTGCGCCAGAAACTCTCCGGTCGCCAGATCACGGACCAGCGCCTCGTTGACCGGCGTGCCTTCGAAGCTGAACTCATCGGCTTCTTTCGCCAGGGGCAGTTTGGCAATCGTCATCTGGTATTTGATCGAGCGCACCTGCTTCTCACTGATCTCGGCGTTCAGCAGATCGCCCCCTCTCGGCAGCATGCTGCGCATGCGCCTGCCGGGCAATGGATGATCTGTTGCGGTTCGTGCTGACGCTTCACTGCCGTGGCGATGGTCTCATCGTAGGCGGCCTTCATGCCGTAGAGCTTCAGCTGGCTCATCGCGTCCAGCACCTGTGATCTTTCCAGGGATGGGTCTCCTTAGGCTGTCATAGCGTTTGCAGTCGGCCACGGGCTCGCAGGTCAGTCGCAGCGCGTCGGGCGTATCGATGGTCAGCGGCGGCGGCGGTTCACGATGCCGGGCCAGAATGTTGATGACGACCGAGGCCGCGGGGGCCCCTTCGTTCAGCGCTTCGGCACAGGCAGCATCCACTGCATCCAGCCCATCGGTCGGGATCATGCTCAGGATCTGGACCATCTGCCGGTCGCCATTGGGCACCTTGCCCAGTTTGCGCTGAATGCGCCTGATCGCTGATGGCAGCTCCCAGTCCTTGAAGGGAGCCCCATTCCTGAGGGCGTCCCGCTGCCCGGCAGCGCCCGAAGGCTCGATCATGCCGCCCTACGATCTTGCCGTCCTGCCAGATCTCGACCCGCTCGGCATAGGCGCGGATCTCGACTGGCCGGCCGACGGCGCGGCCATCCACCGAATAGCGGTTCTTGTCGAACCGGACGAGACAGGTCTTCGAGACTGATGCCGGAACAGCGTGGAATCCATCAAAGGGGCCGGCATATGGCACCAGACTCGCCCGCTCGCCCTCGAAGACCTCCCAGATCGTGCGGTCTCGAAGCTCCTGATGCGGATGAGATTTGGCCCAAGCAACGCAGCGGTCCTCGAGCCAGGCGTTTAGTTCGGCGAAGCTCTTAAACTTGGGCCTGGGCACGAAGAAGCGACGCCGGGCAACGCCGACCTGGTTCTCGACCTGCCCTTTCTCCCAGCCAGACGCCGGTGTGCAGGCAGCGGGATCGACAAGATAGTGCCCGCACATCTGCTGGAAGCGCCGATTGCAGGCCCGGTCGCGGCCCACGAAGATCGTGTCTGCCGCCGTCTTCGCTCGGCCTGGCCTCGGACCCATGGCGGCCAAACCTCGCTATCGTAGATCCCGCGCGTGCAGGCCCCGCCGAAGAAGGCGAAGGCCTTGTCATGGGCATCGAACACCATCTCTTGCGTCTCGCGCGGATAGGCCCGGACAAACAGCATGCGGCTGTGGCAAAGCCTGACATGCGCCACCTTCACAGTGGTGGTCGCGCCGTCGATCACCACAATCTCGTGGCTCCAGTCGAATTGGTAGGCCTCGCCCGGATCGAAGATCAGCGGGACATAGGCGGCCGCGGAGGCCTCTTGTTCTTCCTTGGACCACGCGGCCGCGTAACGCCGGACAGCATCATAGCCGCCGTCATATCCAAGGGCTCTCAGTTCTTCGAATATCCGGATGCGGGTCAACCGCTCGCGCTTTGGCTTCCTCGCATTCGCCGCCAACATCTCTTCGAGCTTGTTTTTCCATGGCCCGATCTTTGGCAGAGGCTGAACGCTGCGTTCGTAGGTTGCTTCCGTCACACCAGACCGGATCACCTTCCGCACCGTATTCCGCGATACCCGCAGTACCCGGCAGATCTGCTTGATCGGTTTGTTCGGCATTGGCCTCGGACCAATGGCGGCTCAATGCCTCAATCCTGAAAATACGCCCGCCGGATCTTTGCTATCGTCTCCACGACCAACATCCCACTCTGTGCTCCCCGATAAGCTCGGGGGCATCATTCACATCAGTGTAAGGGGGTCTTTTTGGACGCCGATTTCCCCGCTACGGGGTCAAAATTGCATGCTTGTTCACAGACAACAAATGCGCGCCGCGTATAGGTCCCTGGCCCGGCCTTGCGCCCGGATCGGCCGCCAGAACTATGTTTTGTCCTGACGTGTCGCGGTAAGCACTTTGCCGCTAACGAGGTTCCGGACCGCAATACGGAACTTTTGGCTGCCTGACGGGTTTTACTAACAGCAACTCGCAACCGAAAGGACAAGGTATGCTCAATTGGGCTCTCGTTTTCCTGGCCGTTGCCATCATTGCCGGCATCTTCGGATTTGGCGGCATCGCTTCGGCCTCCGCTGGGATCGCACAGATCCTGTTCTTTATTTTTCTCGTGCTGTTTGCACTGGCGCTGATCCTGCGCGTGATTCGCGGCGCCTCCCGCTGACGGCCAGTGCGGGCGGCCAGTGTGGGCCGCCGTCCGAAATCGCCGGATTGTTAACCCGGCACTGCACTTCAATCAAACTGGACCACGCAGGTGGGGCTGATCAAGGCTTTGGCGAAGGGCAAAGTGATCTCAAGACCTTCTTCAGCTACGGCAATGTTGAACACAGCACAGACTTTTTCAAAGTCCGGGTGATGCTGCTCCCTGTCAATCAGCGCTTGATCAGAGCATCACAAAAGGCGTTGGCGTCTGACTTTGTGTTGTCCGGTAGTGGTTTGTCGCCGCAAACATCGATCACATTGGACTTGCCGCTCAAAAGTTCCGGTCTCTCAGCTCATGTCAGGCAGCCCGTCTCTCGAAAGCCAATGGACTTTTCCCGCCAAGGGACGGCCCCCGCCTGCGCGGATTGCTGACTACATTGATGTATTGAAATGGGCTTTCGCGTCGAAGGCGTGCGGGCCAAGCGCAGACCGCGTAACGGGCATGGAACTGATACCCACAGCGAAATAGCACTATAGCAAACGACTCGCGGGGTGCTCCAAGTTTTTGTTTTTATTTAGATTAATTGTCGCCCCCCCCCGGGGGGGGGCAGAATCGAACCACCGACACGAGGATTTTCAATCACATTACCAAACGTGATTTCAATGGATTATGCGAAATTGTCAAGGCGAGTGTGGAGCTTTTTTCCGTGGACAGTTCAACTGCCTATGGGCCAGAAATTCAAAGATGCAATTACCCCATTAGGAAACCAACCGCTGTAGATCACACACAGAACTCGCTGAGTAAACGCTAACCCTGGTAATGCTAGCAAAGAAAACCCGAATGCGAAAAGTATGAGCACAAAATAAACCCAAAACCGCGAAGTATTGCGATCCTGCGCGCTGTAGTAGCTACTAAGCACGTCCATCTTCAGTTGGCCGTCTTCATCTTTTCGCAATCCATCTGAGGCAGTTTTTAAGCTTTTCGAGCGATCTAGCCACGGGGCTCTTTCAACGAGAGCTTTTGCTGCACTTGGCCGCCGGGACTTAATGGTTACGTACATGGCCCTCAGATTTCGCGCTGAAACGCTGTCGAGCGAAGTCGTCACATAGTCTTGTTTATTGCTAGCGCTCTTTATGACAGCCGGGGCGAAGACCCTAAATGCGATAGCTCCAAGCCCCAAACACATCAAACCAAGATACAGTATGTTCAAACGTGTCGGGAAATCGAACCATGGGCTACAGACTTGCGCAGAAGCCTGCTTTTCGAGCAAGCCTCCAAGACCACCTAGATAGGTTTCAATTTCAGAATGGTAGAGGACCAAGTATCCAATAAACGGCGCAGACATCGAAATTGTCGCCGGGACACTTTGACCGAAGCCTCTGAGTAAGTGCCAATTTATGACACGTTTTCTCCACCCCTCAGGTCTCCAACCTTTAGTTTTTTCACTTTTGCTAGAAGTCAAAATAGTGCTATCTGACATTTAGGTTCAATGTTCTGTTTTCATGGGTGTAGAAATCACCAACTGTAATGCCTGGCTTATTTAGCTCATCCGCAATCATTGAAGTAGCGATAATAATTTGGTTGCTAGAAGCGGCATTGGTAGACTTTTCGTGCAATATCCTCTGAAAGTTCTTACTACGATCGGGTTCCATGCCCTTATCTTCAACAGTATCCATCAACATGAAGCGAGGGTGTGAGAATGATTTTGAATTCGCCGCAGCAACGGCAAGTGACGCGATGAAGCTGTTCCGAAGATACACCATAGAGCTTGCCGAAAAGAAAGATTCTCCATTCACGTTCAAACGATCACCGTCAAACTCAAACCCAACAGTTTGCGCATTCGTAAATGTAGATTGCCGCTCGAGATCTCTCCTAAGGAAATCCAGAACTTCATTTTCCACAGTTCTTCTGGCGTTAGATATTTGCTCTCGATTTCGCCGCTCTGAAACCGCTATAATAGCCTTGGCATCATCAATCTGTCTTTGCAGATCATCTCTTCGTTCCTGAGCTTCCCTCAATTCGGCGATGGCGGCTTTGCGGGTTGCAAGCTCTTCCAGCTTTCTTTGGGAGTATCCTGCTTCACGGTTGAGTTTGCGAAGCTCTGTACGCAGCTCAGTTGTTGGGCTTCGAACAGAGATTGTGTAGTGGCGCCCTGCTTGCTCCCACAACTCAGTTTTAGCAGCTAGCTTAGCCCGAAGATCAGTGACTTTCTGATGCCTCGAAGCTTGCAAATCTAGAGAGCTTTGCCGTTGGCGTGCATACTCATTTATCAGGCGCAGGGCCCGCTCCTTAGTCTTCTCATGATCAGTAGCTTGCTTACATAGTGAACATGCCCCTTCTACTTCCACTTTGCTCACAGGAGCAAAGCAAGCTGGGCAGAAATCAAAGGCAAGTGCATTTAATTCATCGACAATGAGTTTGGACTCATGCAAAGCTTCAAGCTTCTTTGTAAGGGCGTCGATGAATTCGTCTGAATCAGCGGCATCCAATTCGACAGCCTGAAGCTCAGATGTGATTTCTGCAATCTCAGCCTGCAAAGTTTGCAACCGTGCAAAAGTTTCCTTTTGGTCGTTGAGTGACAACCTATCTTCGAACTGCGCTGAGAAGATCCGAGCTTCGATTTCTTCGATTTGAAGGTTCAATTTGTTTAGGTCATCCTCGAGGCGATTTTGCTCTTGATTGACCCAATCCAAAGTAAGAGGGTGGCCGTCTCTACCATGCACACGTGTAAGTGTAGAAATGCGATCTGAAGCGTCTTTTATTTCGGCCTCAAGAGCTTTCAGCCTTAAGCGAGCAGAATAGTACTCTTGACTATAGGCTCCGAGAAGCAAATCACCAACAGTTTGCCTAGTTATGGCGTCGTCGAAGGGTTGGCTTCTAAAAATCTTTTCCACAGAGCTAAGCTGGTCAGAGTACAGGAGCCTCAAAACCTGATTCATCGTAATCTTTGTATTGGTCTCACCGTACTGAACTTCTGGGAGCCCCAGCAGGCGGAATATTACCTGCGAAAAGCTCTCGGATTTCCCTCGTCGAAAAGAGTACCTTTCCCATCCTTGCTCTGCGCTTTTTGTCGCTTCCTCAACAGGCCCAAAGAAAATTTTCATAGGCTGCGACGATTTTCGCTCAACCTCTCTTCGTAATGTTAGCTCCTTGCCGTTCAGTTTTACACCCAGAACAACCACGTCGCAAAGAAGTGCAGCTTCCCTCCATTGGTTTTCGAGGAGGTCACCTCCCAAACCAAAAAAGATAAAGTCCATAATCGTTGATTTTCCAGAGCTATTTTCACCCCGGATGATGTTGAGGCCAGTGTGAAATTTCTCATCGAAGACAGCATGACCCCGACGAAGAACAGTTAGCGAGGTTACTTCGAGGTTGGGCTTATACGATATCATAGCTATAGTCACCTAATCTGGTCCGCGCAAAGATGCCGTCTTTCCCACGCTCGTCTATTTGCGGGAGTTTAGTGGACAAGAAATCTACGAGAGACGCGTGTGTTTCCGTAAATAAGTCAATGGCTTCTTGCATTCGTTCGCTGATTGCATCCCGATTTAAGATAATTTCCTCGTTTTGCAAATCGTTCGCTTCGATCATTTTGGCTCCCGCTAAAGCACTTACTGCAGCCGCGTGAATAACCTCCATTCTTTCAAACACTACGCGATCATTGGGCACACGTTCGTATGAACTAGGGGTGTAATCCTTCACAAGCGAGTTTCGGTGCCTCGCAAAGCCCTTTACATCTCTGGGAGCTTTCACGTCTTGCAACGCCCAGGGGAAGCAAAGAAAAAAATCAGCAACTCTAGCGGAACGGTAAGGTAGCCACGCACCCTCAGCAGAGTTCAGAAGAACAAGGTATCTAAACACCGTGTGATAGGGGTCATAGGCGGACGTGTAGGACAATGAAAACATTATTTCCACCTCACGAAGCACCGGTCAGCAAGCCAATATATCATGCCACGCACGTGGGCATGATTGATGGTGAAATGCTCGAAGCCCTCCCCCATGTCTTGGAGAGTAGGTTGAACAATCTTTTCCTCAATAATCCCATCGACCGCCCTCCGATCCAGGCCGGACTCGTTTGCGTGAGGGGTGATATGATGTTCGAAGACGTCGTTGATACGCGCTAGAAACAACGCGAAAATTCGCTGTGCGGACGGATAATGCTGCATCCTTAGAAGAAGCTTGGCGAACAGCTCTTTCTTCAGCTCGGCACTGTCAATTTCGTCTTCACGCTCGGCATCGGTCAACTTGGCTTTCAAACCCACGACACTCGAGGACGAGCGATGGTCTTGGAACATTTGTAGGTCATCGATGAAACCTTCTATGCCTGGACCGCCCTCTTCGATTTCTTTACCCAAACGCCTCAAGAGACCGGGTATCTGTGAATGGTTGCTCAAAAGGATAACCTAACTGTGTCTTCTTTTGGCCAAGAGGCGTAATCAACCTAGGGCACAAGAAGTCAGCACGCAATCAATCAAATAGATTTCTTGTGCCGAAATTTCCAGTTCCCAGCTTAGAGAGCCTAGAACGCATTCTAGGCTAGCGCGCATGCTACGGATATTCGTTCGCGAAACTAGAAGCTCTTCAGCTTCCCCAGATTAGCTGCTACGACTGCACTCGACATGGCAGACGCGGCCATGTTGGGGCGTGGAAACCCCTTCTCTGACTAGGCCGTAAACTCGGCTGAACACCTTTGACCTATGGTCGGGGTGCCTGTGTTATACAACAGGCTCCGGCTAAAGGCACAGGGTCCGTGTCAGAGCGGATTTCCAACACCCCGATCACCAGTCAACCGCGAGGGCGCTCGCTGATCGGGGCCGCATGAAGCCAAACACACTGAACCCAAGCCTGACGGCAGACACGGCGGTCCGCAACACGGATCGGTTTGCCCGTGATGTGTGCTGCAAAGCCGTCCCAACTTTTCCAACGCCAGCCCATTTGAACCTGTTGGCCTTCGGCCGTTCAGGAGGGATCGCCTTCTGGCCAAGGAGCGGAATTACCCAAAACACGGCTGGCCCTCGACAGGCCAACGGCTGCCAAGAAATTACGGAGGTCCGGTGTGACTGAAGCGACAACAGAATGGTTTTACATCATCGGCGGTGAGCGTCTGGGGCCGGTTACTTTCCCCGATCTGAAGGAGCGCTACGAGAACGGCGAGCTGACGGAAAAAACGCTTGTCTGGACCAAGGACTTTGCCGACGACTGGAAGAAGGCCTCGGAAGTTCCAGGGATGAGGGAAGCGAGCGAACCACCGCTGGTACCGACAACCGAGATACAGAACCACTGGCTGTACATGCTGATCTCGGTGCCGCTGGTGATGTCATTTGCCGAGGTCATATTGCTGAGACACGGCACAGAATCCTTCAACACGGGTGGCCTGCCTGGACTGTCGTTCCTGCTGTTCTTTTTTGCCAACACGATCTGTGCGCTGCTCGACCAGAACGCTGTTGAGCGAAGTGGCCGTAGGGATGCCGTGAACGGCTTGCTGCTTTGGATTCTGCTGCTCGTCCCAGCCTATATCTACTTGCGCTCGAAGCGGACAGGCCTCGGCAGCGGCCCATTGGTGGCGTGGATCGTTGCCTTGGTGCTGGGCGGTTTCATCACCGCGGCATGGCCAGGAGGCGGCTATGCTGGGGTGGGCTTGCCGAAGTGCGACAGCAAGGCATCCTTAAGCATGGTCGAAGACCTCTATCCTGATATCCCGATCAACTTCGGCAAGGCGAAGGCGGTCAGCATCACTGGTGTTGAGCAGGTTTCATATTCGGAAGCGTCCAGTCAGCGAAAGTGCCGGGCCGTCGTGACTAACACCAGCGGCATCGACACACCAATCGCCCTCACGATCTCCGAGCAAGACGGACAGTACTATTTCCACGTGCGTTTCGATGGCTTCTAGGCACCTGGCCTCCCAGATTTCAAACCAGGAAAGCATCTAGCAATGACAAGGTTTTTCAAACTCGCCGCGACAACAGCAACGCTACTGACGACACAGGCATGTATCCCGGCATCGGTCCCTATCAGAAACGCTGATGGTGAGGCGTTGATGGTAAGGTTTTACCCTGGTGGCGAAATGCTGCTTGATCTCCTGATCATCAACGACGTCAACTACTTCGGCAAAGCGCAGTACCAGTTTGACGACAATCTAGGGGATATCGGGTTCCGCTTCGAGACCGGTGAGCGCGTCCGGGCTGAGTGCATCGAGGCCGGGAAGGACATACTCGGCCAGGACCAATGCCTCATGTACAAAGTCTTCTGGAGCGATTTCGACCTATTCCCAGTGGGGACCATCGCTCCGAACCCCATTGTCTAACATCTCGACTCGCCCCGCATATCGTTCACGTATCGGCGGCAGAGTGGTCACCCTGCGGGAGTATCAGCAACGGTCAAGAGAGGACTGAACGCCTACCGGCTGGCGCCGGTAGGATCTCCGAAGAATATACTGCAGTCGTCGTATTTTCAAACAGCCTCGGACGTAACAGACAAAGCTCAAGTCATTGCTATCGCTATGTACTGTTCCCCGAATGCAAAATAGCCTGGCCGCAACACATTCGTCTTCTATCGTACCAACGTGACCACGGCTTCGAAGGTGTCCTCACTTCCCACGGTGATGGTTCGGGAGGTGGTCTCAAAGCCCTCCGCTGTACAGGTGATCCTGTATTCCGCATTCTTGAAAGCACCTAAGCGCACCTCGCCGCGATGATCGCTAAGCGCGGCGATATCTGGCAAGTCCACGTCCCTGGAGGTCATCATGACACGTGCATCGGGCACGGGACTTCCCCCCTCGCGCAGGACATGGACCCGGATTATCGTCGCGGCTCCCGGCATACAGGTCAGGTGGATAGCCAGTGGATGAAGTTCTGGTGGACGGGTGTTGTGATCCGTGTGGCAGAGTTCGTTGTTGCGCCGCCGTATGCATGAATTCCGAATGCCGTACGTTCGCCATCATGGATCCGATATACAGCCGATCCGCTCTGTCCGCCCGCTGTGTCGATGTCGTAATACACTTTCCGCGTGGAGACCGAAGCGATTCGATTATGATGATACCATTGCGTGCCCGCCGACTTGTCTCCGGGATATCCGGACAGATTGCCATGGGCCGCAAGGATCTCAGCATTCGACAACACGCCGAACCCGATTGTCCCGACCTGTTCACCCAGATTGGTGGGGATCGTGATTGCGCCATAATCGTACTGCGGGTCACCGTTATCAGCCCAGCCAACCACTGAATGGAATATCTCGCTTTTCACGATGTCATACGGCAAGTCAGTACCATTCCGCCCAGGCATAACATCGATATGGCGCACCCAGCCATTGCGTTCTGGGACCGGACTATTTGTGATGTAGACGACATGGCCCGCAGTGACCAGAGTGTGCGGCCCAATGAACCAAGCGGTGCCGATCCAGCGCGATCCATCCCGCGCAGTGATGAGCAGCGATGCGTGCGCCCGCCAAGGATAGTTGTGAGTCTGGGTGATCTGGATTCGATCATCAGCACCGTGCACGGTTGTCGGCTCAAATTCGGGAGATCCGTAGGAGGCCTCGGCGATGTTTCTCAAGCCTTCTGTATTGGGAGCGGAACGAACCAAGCTGGACGCATCAAGGCTGCCGCCACTGACGCTCTCGAGCGCCCCCCGAGTACGAGCGCGTGCCGTCTTCACGGACCCGGTAGATGCCGGATGCGTGACCAGAACCTCGACCTCGCTCTCGCTGTCGGGATCGGCATTGGTCACCGGCGCGTGGAGTCCCACCGGCACGACGACATCTTGCTGACCAAGCGCCGCCTTGACCGCACGCAGTACGTTCAATCTGCCATAGCCCATGCGGTCATTACGACCGTTCACATAGGGCAAGGGTCCGACTTTGTCTGCGGTCGAGCGGATGATCTGGCGAACCTCATCCTCCTTGAGGTCTGGGTTAACGGAGAGTACCAGACCGACCGCTCCCGCGACGATAGGTGTCGACGACGAGGTCCCGTTGAAACTGTCGTAGTAGTTTCCATGCGGTGCAGGCGAGGTGTTGTAGCCCCCCGACCCGGAATTATCGGTGGTGTAATTATGAACGCCTGGTGCTGCGACATCGATCTTCGGCCCCCAGTTGGAGCCCCACCAATGCTCACCATCCTGACTGGTCGGGGTCTTGGGCTCGTCGTACTCATTACTTGCCGAAATCGAGAGCACATTGTCGAGGTTGCTGGGATAGTCGTGCAGGGCATTGGCGTTACCGGCAGCAATCGCGATGACACAGCCCTTGCCATTACGGCCCTGGGTTCTCGCCCGTTCAAAGGCGTTGGTAATCGCAGACGACGGAGCGCCACCGCCCCAGGAGTTGCTCAGGACATCGGCGCCGTTTTTCCAAGACCAATCAATGGCGCGCATGATCCAGGAATTGCGCGTCACCCAATCAGCACCTTGCTGCGGTGAGTAGGCGATGCGAACTGCGAGGATCGAGCATCCACCGCCAATTCCCAAGACGCCCTTACCATTTCCATGGATGGCCGCGGCGAGCCCCGCACATGACGTGCCATGAGCATCCCAAGGATTGGGTTCTTGATAACTGTCGTCATCCGAACCGTCGTATGAACCTACAATGGCCGCTGCTAGGTCTTCGTGAGCAGTATCAACTCCCTCATCAAGGATCGCGATCTTTATTGCCGGATCGCCGACGGCCAACTTCCAAGCGTCGCGCGCCTCGGTGATGTCAATCGCGTACTGTTTGTTTGCTAAAGGGTCGGTGACAGACGACTCCCGCTGCTGCGGCTTCACGGTGTGTTTTCCGAAGATAACGAAGTCAGGTTCGACATAGTCGACTTCGCTTTGACTATCTAACGCTGCGATAACCTCAAACGGATCCTTCCCCGGATCCATGGTAACGACATACTCGTTCTTATCAGTTGCCTCGATGTCCAGATCGTAGCTCTTGAAGAACCGCGAGGCGTTGGTGCCAGACTTCAAGCCGACGAGCAAACGATCAGTGGCGACGCCGAAATTCTCACCGAACACGAAGACCGGCGAAGCACGCTCGACCACTGACTGTTGGCGAACACTATCCAGCGCGGCTTTCACGCGGACGTCCGGAGCAATCGGAGACCGTGCGACTGGGAAGATCGTGAATTTTTCTTTCGGGATCTCGAAGCGTTTGTCGAAATTGCCGAATTCCGGAGTGGACACACCGGCCAGACGATTGCTGTAATGTGCAGGCTCTTTGAATCTAACGGCAACGAACTCCGTTGAAACCTTCAGTTCAACACCCTCTCCATTAGCGCTATACTTGAAATCCATAACATTTCCCCTCCTAAAAACTGTATATGGGGGGAGACCCGACAGGGATCAATTTGTCCAAGCTAGCCAGCTTCCCCGCAGTACTTTTCTACCTTATTTTCACGAACGCATAAAGCCTGACATTCCCTCATAGGGTGAGCAAGCTCCGAGCAGCATCTCATCAACACCTCTCAGCGAAGCGCGAGAGCGTTCGCCTTTCACACTACAATGTAGCAATTATAACATATTGATATAAAGTAATAACTTTCACTTACCTTTGGGCGCTGACCACACTTTCGAAACGGGTTGCGCTAGTGTCCGCTATCAGAAAAAGGGTTGCGGACCTAAAGCCTCATACCAGTTGATATCTCGCCCAACCTCCCGGACGCCGTCTACGACAAACCAACGTTTGTCTGCTACGGAGGGATCAGAATGCCTGAATATGTTGTCTACTATCGGGTTTCGACGGAACGGCAGGGGCGGTCCGGCCTGGGGCTGGAAGCGCAGCGGGCGATGGTTGAGCAGTTCCTTCAGCCCGCCGACAACGTGATCGCCGAGTTCACCGAAATCCAATCCGGCAAGCGTGACGACCGGGCCGAGCTGTGGAACGCGATCAACCTCGTGAAGAAGACCCGGTCCAAGCTGTTGATCCCGAAGCTGGACAGGTTTTCCCGGAAGGTGTCGTTCATATCGGGGATCATCGACCAAGGCATTGAGCTGACTGTCTGCGAACACCCGAACGTCTCGACCTTCTTCCTGCACTTGCTGGCCTGCTTCGCCGAGGAGGAGCGCCGCCAGATTTCAGAACGCACCAGAGCCGCGCTCAGAGCCGCCAAGAAGCGGGGAACCGTGCTTGGCCGGAACGCCCAAGCCTTGGCGGCTAAACGGCGGTTAGAGAAGCGAGATTTCTTCGAGACAATACGCCCTGAGTTCGACCAAGCCCTCAGCGACGCGGGCAGCTATTCAGGAACCGCAGTTTTGCTGAACGAGCGGGGGGTAAAGACATACAAGAAAGGGCGTTGGCACCCTCAAACTGTGAAGAACTACGTTGCATTGACCCGTGAACCTCACGATGCTTCCTAGGGGGCAGGATCAATCTTCAAATAGGTCTAAGGTCGGGAAAGCGCAGACGAAGCTGACCACTCGTCAGTTCCTAAGATTGCCTGTTGTCAGTGTGATCACGAGCATGACTGAGTTTTATGACTCGGCGGTTGTCCACGTTCATTGAGATTGCCGCGTTCGGCCTGTTTAGGTCGCAGATCGTTCGTGTCATTCAGGTTCTTTTTTCGGTGCTTTTCCAACCACTGTAGCGATGACATGGTTTACAAAAAAACCGTTCTGAAAACTCAACGCAATAGTTTGCATGGTCTCTATGCCGTCGTCAGCAGTTTGGTAAATAGCAAAGAAGACAAGAGGTGAAACAAAGATGGAGAGATAAGTGTCACGTGAATTTCGAAATGATTTGACTATGTGCAAGAGCGGCACACGCGATGTCTTGCGTGACCAGACATACCGGAATGCTTGCCCGAGAACGATGCCAAAAAACAGCGGTATAGCGATCCAAACAATTCCGTCAATTATGGAAGCACCGGAACTGTCAAATGCCGCACCATAGGACGGCCAGTAATCGAAGGAGAATATCATCGCGCCAACGAGCAGCACACAGGCAAGGAATTGCAACAAAAGCGCCATCGAACTTCCTAGTTCTCCGCCCAAGCCAACATGCTACTAAGAGGTTCAAATCCTCCACATTTCGCAACCCTAGCTTCCGCACCACTGTAAGTAAAGGCAAACGTCTGAAGCGTGAGCTCATCGATTTCACCTATTAGTTCGCGCACTCTATCCTTGTTCCCCAAGAGAAAAGCAGCAGAATTATTGTAACTGAGGGTATTGATGCGCTCATTGTTTGTACGCGGCACGCCGTGGTCCGCGATTGCCTTCTCAGCTTCCACCATTGCTGCAGCCGCTGCGGCACCGTCGCAAAGTTGGATATGTGCCTCAGCTAAGGTTTCCCAGATACCAATCAAGGCTTTAGCCTCAGAAGTTTCGCTTGCCTGCCGCTCAAGTATTTCAATTGCTTGACCTGCTTCATTACGCAAAATTAGAATGCGGGCGAGTTTGAACTCCGCAATTTGCCGCCGGTTCGTGACCCATTCGTCGCCATGATCGCTAGACGCGTTTTCCACTTCCACAATCAAATCAAGAAGCTGTTCGACAATCGGAAGTGCACACTGCGTGTCATAGTCGCGCTCGCACTCGAACAATATCTCAAATAGGAGTTGGATGCGCTCAGGTCGAGGCAGTTGTTCTAGAGCAGGATTTTCTGCAACTGCAAGCAAGTGCTCGCGTACAGGCTTGATCGTTTGCAATTCACCAAAAAGAAAACCTGCTATAAGATCGGCATTAAACCGATCTGCAATATCTTGGCGCGCGGATAAACTGCGCAGGAGTGCGAACCAAGCTGGCAAAATAGTACCTTCAAACTCACTCGTCAAAGAAATAGCCGCAATCTTTAAGACCTTTTCATGCGAAAAAGGGTCTCTCAGGTCTTCTGACATAGCAATGTTGAGTGAGTGAATTCCCGAAATAGACCATTGCCCCATAGTCCGCCTCACTTGCTCGGCATACTCGACGCAATTGAAGGACGGCTCTGTGTGCAATCCCATATGGTTGGCGCCGCAATCGACAAACATGCCCTCGCCACCGAGAAAGGCTAAATAACTGTAGACGGGGTGCCCAGGCGTTTGCGACCAATCACGATCGCCATACCATGCGTACCAAAGCCTCTGATCAACCGCCGCTCCAGCCCCGTTAATGAACTGTACTGCCCAGTCGCGTCCTTCATCATCTGGCTTCAATAACACGGTTTGAGCGAGCGCAACCCAGAAGAAATGCTCAAGTGGAGCCACGTCCCGCATTGCTTCCAAAACCTTCACAGGAGCGACCGCGCATTTGGCACTGTTATCTAACAGCAACTGGGCCTGACACTCCATTAAGTAGATGTCCCAGTCCTTCCGCACGGTACCCGTGATTTCACCACGGCGCGAGATGACGTGTGCAGCAAGATTTTGGCGCTCTTCCCAAGACGATCTAAACCAGGAGAATGCGACGGATTGTAGGGTTGCTGGAGCGAGAGACTGCGCGCATGGCGAACCACAATGCGATGGGTCGATTTCCGGGACAACTGGTACCAAACCGGCGAACTCGGCTCTGTTTCCAAAGACCTGAACGCTTCGTGCCGCAATACTTTCAAAGCGATGTGAAAGATCATCGTGCTGAGTACGGGGCTGGTTAAGGAAATCCCAGATTCGGTTAAGGAAACCAGGGTCGCTAGGTGGCTCTGCGTCAGAGAAAACTGACTGCAGGAAAGCTTTTCGGAATGCTGGCTCCGCTAACATAATGGCAGCTTCATTGTCGGCTTCGCGCTCCCAGTTTCTGATCTGCAAGGTATCGGCTGAAAAATCCGGGGCAAGGGTCGGATGATCGTAGAAATGATGCGCCATTTCGTGTCCGAGTACTAATCGCGAGAAGAATGTTGGTTCGATAGCACCACCTAAAAGGCCAACCATTTCCTTAGAGGCGAACCTGAGTATTCCCAGATCGCAAAAGATGTATCTCAGTTCATCCTGCTTTATTGCTTTGCAGACTGAACCACTTTGAAAGCCTAGGCGCTGCAAGTCTTCACTGGGCAGTATGTATATGTTCACCAAATCTGGTTGAGGCAAGCCTTGCAGGTTGAAGTGAAGCCAACCTGTATCGCCATCAGTCTTATAATTAAGTGCTACGCTAAAGTTGGGTGGAAGCGACCGGTTGATGAATTCATAATCAGCATCTCTCAGTACCAGACGGCCTTCAGCATGCAATTCTCTAAGAATTTCGGAATATGCCTCCGCCCTTTGTCCCCAAACCATAGCTGAAACGGAAACGAAGCCAGCAGCTAGATAAATAAATATTTTTGCCATTCGCCCCTCATCTGAAACTAACTCACTTCAACAGCTTGAGATGCTCGATATCCTCTGGTTGCAGGTTACAGCTCCACTGATCAGAGGAGCCATCTTGAGGTAAGGCAAGCAGTGAAAATGTCAAAAGATGTAGGTTTCAAACTTTTTTCACGCACTGGTAGAGACGTCGACCCATAAGTGATACACTCCGAAGCAACGCTCTTACTGGTTTAGTTGTGTTTTGGGGTGGGTGATGCTGGAGCTTTATGTTGTGTGTGCAGGACTCGGGTACTTTGCCGGATTTGGTGCCTGCTTCTGGATAATGCGCTCAGAGTAGGTCGCGGCAAGTGTTCCGGTTTCATGAAGCTGATGGTGCCTGCTCGGCAAATTTCGAGTGCCCGGTGTGCCAGATCAAAATGGACATAGCTTTTGACGCAGTGCCTGCGAAAGGGGACGAATTCGATTGCCCGAATTGTCAGGCGCAGTTGATCGCGCACTATGCGCAGGACGAGCACAGTTAGGGGCTGCGGGATGGATAGCGGCGGGCTACCGGTCAGATTGGCAAAGGCGGATGAGGTCGCCGAGGTCCGGCAAAATGGGCGACGCGTCATCGGCTCCTACGAAGGTTTGACAGTTGTCGTCTACCACGATGAGGAACGGAACCTGGTTGCAGTTTCCCACGTTCTGCAAGTGGTAGCATCCAGCTAGGGCGCTGAGCGCTTAGGCATGGCATTCCCAGGTCACAGATGCCACAGCGAAACCGGCAGAAATGGTGATTGTCAGGCGCTCTCACCCACATAGTGCTTTTACCATGTTTTTAGACCGGGTGGGCCCCTGGGTCATTCGCTGAACGATAAAACCCAGTCCTTCATCGGGTCACGGGAATGCAGCTTCATGTCAGCCTGCAGCATATCCACGCTGAACACCGCCTTCAGGGCCAGGAATTGGTTAATCTCCAACTGCAGCGGTAGCTCATGTTTCACCTTCCTGAACCGCAGGTGTGTGGCTATTTGACTGTCTAAGTTTCACATATTAGTTCTCTATCAAAGACAGGCATAAGGAGCTGTAAAATGACCACGACACTCGAGGAACTGGAGAGGCAGAAAATCGAAATCGAAGCTGCCATCGAGCGTGAGCGCGGTAAAGAGGAAGCGAAGAAGAAGCTTGAGGCGTTGGCTGAAAAGCTGGGCTATTCGATTGAAGAGTTGTTTGTCTCGACAGCAGATGGAGAGCATACGAAACAGCGCCGGGCCAAAGCTAAGCCGAAGTACCGTGACCCTGAAAACCACCGCAAGAGCTGGGCAGGTGAAGATTCCGGGCGTCCGATGCCCGACTGGCTGCGAGAAAAGCTGGACGCTGGCCACAAGCTGGAAGAGTTCCTTATCAAGGAATGACCACAGGTCGGCTCCACCACCGACAGGGCGGGGTTCCAGGCCCCGTCCTTGCTGTTTCCGCATACCAAAACTCCTGCACGCCGAATACACAGACACTAAGAATACTTCGAACACACAGTAACCTAAACCGATACTAGACACGTCCGCAGCCTAGTAGACAAAAGGGCGGTTCAGAGTGATGTAACGTGACAATACCTCGGTCAGTTCCATGCAGTACTAAGGTATCAGCGACCGCTTCTCGTACTCCATCACATCCGACTCTCGGTTCTGCGTTAGCGGCGAGAAGATCGAAGCTGCTGACAAGGGTCGGATCACTTTCACATACAATGGTGACGACTGGTTGTTCATGCAGAAGGCACAAATGCGCTTCAAAGACAGTCGAAAAATCCACACTCTCTTCAACGCTAGTTACAACGGGGTCAACCGTGATGTCATCTATGAGGGAGAGGTCGAAGAATGGTACACTCACTCCTTTAAGCCAAGCACAACAAAGCAGAACCGGCACGGCTACGCTCAGTTCATACGAGAGCACGAACGGCGTCAAAAGGAAGGTCTTCCTACTGATTGCGCGATTCGTGCTCATGGTCGTCAGCACTACACAGATTACGACTGCCGATCTAGTATACACTTAGATGTTCCTATAATGTGGTGCATGAGGCGCTCATCTTAGAGCGCCACTTTGTTACTATTGATTCTCTTTTTTAGATTGACTGCTGCATAATCTCGTGATTAAAGCAGCGACATGACACGATGAGGATCAACGCCCTCCAGTGTCACTTTCAAAACAAAACACAAAACAATCCCTTTCGAGGGAAATGCGATAGGTTTTCCTGTCGTATTGGAAAGGTAACAAACATGACTGTTCAGGATTTCAAGTCAAGCTGGCCCACCATGGTAGAGGATATCGACACATACTGCGACTTAACCGACGACTGAACCCAAGCCTCAAAAAATAGTACCAAAGGAAACAACGCCATATGACTAATAATAAAATCCCCGAGTCCAACAAGCAGGCATTTGTAGAATTTGTCGAGCGGGCGGGACTCTGCCGACCTGCTGAGTGGTATCTCGAGCGGGTGACTGAAAATGCCAAGAAAAACCCTCATGGAGGCACAGGGCTATACAATCTCAGAGTCTACGGGCAGGAGGAAATAGTCTCCGAGAACAAAGACTATATTGGTCCTCTTACACCGTTCCTGCAGGCAATCGAAAATGTCATGGACATGGAAGTGTATCAGCATGGATATGATAGCCCATTCTGCGACGAGATGCTGCGGCAAGAAGAACACGATAAGGCACACCTAGTCTGTTTGGACGCGTGGCGGAAGGCTGACCATGAGGCGTTTCGGAAGTACGAACATGACCGGGGATACCACATTAGATTTGGTGACGAAGAGATTACTGCTGACCCTAGACAGGTGGACGTAAAGGTAGCAGGACAGATCGCTGAAATTCTCCATCGGTGGATTAATCAGGCCGTTCCTGAGTGGGTATCTACCGAAAATCTTCCCAGGTTGCCGATTTGGGACTTCTCACATCCTGTTGGTGACGTTCTACTGTTGATCACCCAATGTTTCAGCTTTCAGCCAACCAGAATGGAAGAGGACATGTGGATGTATGCCTACTACTGCGGAGATGAGAAAATTCTCTCGGAGCTTCGCCTAATCGACCAATGTCTTACAAAGCAGAGAGAAATCCTGTGCGCGTCGTCGGACAAATTTGAGACCGCTGAACGACGCCTTCTCATTCGCGAGATAAAAAACGAAGACCGAGATGAGCTGCACTCCCATGTCAACAAAATCAGGTCTTTGTTGGGCTTTGAGGACCTTATCACAGCACAGGCGAGGGTTTACGGAGAAAAGTGGAAGCAGATTAACAGCCGGGTGGAGGGTTGAACATGAACGATATCGAAGTCATCAAGTTCACCCCTTCAAAAGTAAGCGGTTCCCGTTCTGAAAACCGCTTAGCCATGAAGTGGATGCGAGAGAACGGCAAGGACCCGTCAAAGAAGGTCATGTTTGAGGGTGTTGGAAGAATGGAAGGGAAGAGCATCCACTTCGCCCTGATCAGAGGTGTGTCCGCTGCTGATGTGAAAAGACTCCTCAAGGAGAAGAAATCACAGTTGAAGGATGAGACGTGTTTCTACTGGGCATATTACCCAGCGGATGGTCACGGCGATACGATCGCAGATGGAGTGGACAGGTCTCAAGACCACCTTGACGACGTTCTCTTTGGACTCGGAGAGCGTGTCTTCGCAAAAGAGAATTCTGACAACGGCTTGCTTTTAAAACGTCCCCCAAAGGAAGATGTGTGAGAGGGGTAAGGTTTGATTGTGAACAACCACGAGGGCTGCCATTCGGCGGCCCTACGTTTGAGAAATGAAAAGAGCTAGAGTGGCTATCCAGAGGTCGCCACACTGTTGAGCAGTAAGGGTATAGAAGCGTCAAAAGTATCGAGGTTGCTCACCGAATGTTGCAACCCAGTCCTTCATCGGATCACGCGGATGCAATGTCATATCGGCGTCTTCCACATTCAGGTTGAACGCCGCCTTGGGCGTCAGAAATTGATCAATTTCCAGCTGGGGGAACAGGTCACGCTTCACCTTCCTGAGCACGACCTCGGCCTGGAAGCAGTTTGGCACCTGGTGCGGCACAAATGCTGTCTTCTTCCGCGTGTTGTCCACGTCCGTCTTGGTGCAAGGGATGCCAAGACCACCCGCTAGAATGTCAGCAAACTCCTGAGCCTTGAGCTTGTAGGTCGGGAAAATCTTCTTGTTGCCGAAGGCGTGAGGCTTGAGCTCGTGGGTTCCAGCTTTCCGAAGTTTATGGGCAATGATCAGATCCCTGCGCGCCCGTTTCAGGAGGCCGTCTTCCTTGGCCAGATAAGCTCCGGCTGGGCCTTGGGCGGCAAGCTTGCTCTCGAAGTATTCGGCCCATGCCCGGTAATCCGCCAACGTTTTCAGGCAATGGGGTGATTGCTTGTTATACTCTGACCAAATTTCACGGACGGTGTTGAACTGATCAACGGAGTCCCAAGCCCGCGTTGAGAATGCCAAGTGGTCGCACATGCCACCACTGCCGTAGGATGCCGGCACATTGCCTGCCTGGGCCGGGCGGCGTTTCCAGTCGAACTCCATCGACAGCCGCTTCTCCATCGTCTTGTCGACAAAATCCATGCCCTGTTCATACATCTCGCGAATGCCAGCACCCATGGTTACCGTCAGTGTGTCTGTGGGTTTGCGTTCAAAGAACAGACGCGTGATGTCAGCGTTCTGTTCAGCCTTGGTAAGGATGCCATTGAGCTTGATGCCGCCTTTCGCCAGCACAATATGTTCATCATCTTTCGGCACCATCCCAGTACCCTTCCAGTCGTCACCTTCTGAAGGTTGCAATGTCGCCTGACCACGTGTCCGCCACCCAACGGGCTGACGGACGACATGTTTGATTTCATAGATCTTGGATTCGACCTCTGATGGATCTTTGTCGCCAGCAGCCAGCCGGTATCTTGAGGCCGTGTAATTGCGGCCAAGAAAGCCCGTTGCAGCGTCCTGCATCTGCTGGTCTGTGGCCGTTGTTAGGAAACCATCTGTAGTCACGCTGAATATGCTGACGTCCAGAGGAAGGGCATTCATGATCTCCCCTAGGACCCCTCTGCAGAAGGCCGTGATGAAGGCAGCGTAGACAGGGTTGGTGATTGGGCTGGGCTCCAGAGGTTTCGTCTCAGCATCCCGCAAATCGTAGATTCGGCGCTCCCTGAGCCCTTGAGCCGTCTTGCCGTAGGTCGAGTTGACCAGCTCTTTCCAGAACAGGTTTTTCAGAGTCTTCTTGGGGTACTTGGACCGCTCCTCGATGCAGTGGAGGGCAAAGCCTGCAAAGGGGAGTTTTGGTTTAACGCCATCCGGACGAGTGCGTCTGGCAGAGTCGATTCGACGTCCCTCTACCATTTCAATGTCGGCGCCAAGCTGCAGGGCCAACAATATCTCACTGATGTGTGTGGTGCTGTTGCCCCGTCTTGGGAACAGCAACCCGTTTTCGGTTCGCACCGGCAGAACTGGATACCGAACATCCTCAGGGAACTCAAAATTCACATTGGCGAAAGCAAGGTCGCCGTGTGTCAGCTCACCGCTCAACAGCTCCTGCGTATCCCGGATAGACCGAATGCTAGACCAGTCCGGCTCACCGATCAGCGCCATCGCCGACGGATAAGCACTAGTCAGGTCATAGTCATACCAAACGCCCTCGGGAGCAGGGCCGAACCAGAATTGCTCATTCCTCCCGCCGTGATAGCACTCAGTAAAGAAGTCCTCGTTCCAGAATAGCTTTTTGACAGACACGGTCTTCTTCGCCGTCTGGAACCTTTGGTTTTTCTTGCTCCAGTATTTCTCGGTTATCTGTTCCTTACCGACAATGCCGAGAGGGTTGACACCTTGGGACCGCCAGTGTTCCTGGATCAGATCGACGCCTATCGAGGTCAATGTCACGGGAAGTTTGAACTTGCCGGTCTTCTCAAAATACAGCCGGATCATACTGACTGTGTACTGAGCGCAAACTTCGGCATCGCGAATGGCATATTCCCGAAATAGCGGCCAATTCGTCTCCATGACCTCGGCCATGTGTTGCTTGTAGTGCCGCTCTTGGTCAGGATCGTCAGATAGCTTCAACTTCTGAAAACCTAGGATGTCCCCAAGCTGGGCAAGGCTCTTTGCACCTGTGGGCGCGAGGGCAATCGTGTCACGAATTTTGACATTCAGCTGGATGGGGGCACCGCCACCGGTCTGCTTCAATTTGACGGAAATGTTCTTAGCAATATTCATGAACAGGTTGCGGACGTTTTCGAGGTTCATGGCTTTGCGGGAGGCCTCGTCCTTGAAGTCACTGAACCCCGGCACATCGGCACGGGTGAAATGCGCCACCAGATAGATGTCCACAGGGATCTTCAGATCCGGTATCGCACTGGCCCCAGCTGCAAGAGCATGTTCCACAAATTCAGACAGTGTTAGGCGATCATCATCACTTGTCCCTTCGGGCAACACGATCCCGGACCAATGCGGCTCGCTGTCGGCGTTATCAGGTGTGATTACGCGGCAGCTGTACTGATAGGAGAGCACCTGGTTCCGCAGCTCTACCTGACTGTCAGCATTGGTGACGGTCTCCCGTTGATACTCGGTGTCAAAGCCGATGATCAGATAGCGGGGATTCGGGTCGTTCTTCTTGTTCTGCGGAAGGAATTGATCTGTCCGAAACACACTGCTGCCTTGCATGGGAACCTGATTGTCGTGAAGCTACGAGATGAAGGTGCCGACTTGTCAATAATGGTAAAAGTCGTGCACCCACACCCATACGACACTTTTACTATTTTTGCCAGCCGTGATGGCAGCCAAACGCATGCCGCTGAGGTCGTGGGATAATCTGCCCCGTTCCCCGGTGTTTGGGGGACATTTTCCCGAATTTGCCAAACCGCCAAAAATCTCAGAAAACTCTTGGGTCTCAACGTATAAATAACCCCACACACAGAAAACACTTCGTACACACAGCCATATTGAACACAGCTCGCAGCTCTCTCGTATCAAGAACGCGATACAAACACACACATAGACAGCCCGAAGCGTCATGCAATCGGACCCAGTAGGGTCACGGCAATCTCCGCCAGTGGTGCAGAACCGAATTGAGTAGGTCGGCAGACATGACGTCATCGAAAAGTAGGGTTAGGAGACAGCGAAAGCGGGGGAAGGATGAAAGCCCCCATCAGAGAGCCAGAGCAAAATAATTGTCATCACGAGACGGGGAAGTGCCGTCGCCGAGCTAGCCGAACTGCCGTCCACGTAAAGCTAGCACATCGGTCCGCTGTTTAAGCAGCACGTAGGCTGAGACCGGATAACCGCCAGCCGCGCTTTGGAAAGCAATCGTGTGTGGATGGTTTGTCAGACCTTCGGGTCTCACAGGCTTCTCCTCAACGGATAGGAGAAGTATGTCCAAAACCCAATAATACCAAACAGATACAAACGCAGTTCTTGATCACGGAGTGATCAAGCGAATGGCCAAAGATTGGCTATGGCTTCACTTCGTGAAGTGCTTCGCAAGTGTCATAGGAATTACTGGCTGGTTGGGCCGGGCGGGCTGAGTTTCGAGTTCGGCCTTTGGCCAAACTGGCTCTGCAGCCCGCCTGCCATCTCATTTGCCGAAGCGGCTGCGGATGGCCGAGGCGGCCCCTTCCAGCACCTCATCCAGCTTGCCTTCGCTGGCGAGCGTCTTCAACTTCAGAAGGTTGTCGGCCACATCCTTGGCATCTGTGCATTTGATGGCGTTCAGGCCGGGGGCCAGCTCAAGCGGAGCCTTCCCGTAACGGGGCGAGATGAACCAATCGCCCTGATCCGATTTCCACACCCAAGTGCTTTTGATCGTGCTGGCATCACCATCCGGCATACCCGCCAACTGCTTGTCGACGGCAGTGATGAATTTCTGACGGCGTTGGCTCGACGGCTGACTTGCCTTCGGCTTCTCGGCGGCTTCAAGTTTGAACTGTTTCTCAAGTGCCATTGGGGTCTCCTTTGCTACCCCAACGGCGTCCCCTGGTTGCCCGCCAGAGACAACACGCTTACATCAACTAAAAATCACAGTATGCCTTGGTAATGTGCCCAAATACTGTCCATTCGCTGCGCCCACCGCGCGGAGAGCCATCGAGATTGACGTTTCTCCAGCAGAGCTTTGGCGTCCCCACAACCAGCCTGCTAAAAGCCCCTGGATCGACATGTTCTCGATCATCTTCGGAATTCGCCCACCTATTCTTTGCAAGCAATCTGAGGTAGCTGTGTTCAACCTCCCCCAAGAACAGCCTCTCGATTACTCCGGAGTTCTTCCAGCGCTCAGCCAAAGACCGACTGGTGCAAGCCTGCGACAATTCTGGAAGCGGTACAAATATTTCGATTTTCATCCATCTGCAATTTTCGAACCCAGGGCTCGTTGGCGTGCCATGATTGCAGTAGTTCCATTGCTCTGGGACCATGTTTCCGTCGGCCCGCGGACCGCTGTATATGGAGACACCGGATCGATACTCAGTATCGTGAAAATTTCCAATTTTCTCTTCAAAACCACATCCGTCTTTCTTAAATATCTGCTTCCTGCTACCCAAATCCTCCCAAAGAAATTGATTTGCCTCAGCAAAAACCGAAAACTCATGCCATCTACTCCTTGCGGAAGGGGATGAGACATCTCCATCGATCAACATGTTGGAAGAAACAAGTAATTTTGTTGAGTTGAGATCTAGGTCGACAGCACGCCCCAAGTTTACAAACTCAACAGCAATCACGGCGTCTTGTTTGCAATCTCGGGACTTGCCAAATTCCAGAGTGTCACCATTTTCCCCAGCAAATGCTTCAGTATCACCAACTGCTATGTTCTGGCAGGAGTGATCTGGCTTCAGAGGGCTCGGCAAAAGCTCAGGATTTCGATAAACAAATACAGCAACCAACATAAAAATCGGGATCAACAAAATTGGATTTCGTGCAACTAAGTTGAGGGCAGCCCGATATGAGGACTTAAGAAATGCAATAACTTTGCGCGCCCATGGTAATCGCCTAGCAATTTTGTAAGTTAACTCGACGAAAATTTTCCACATACTCCCTCACCAATGACAATCATATCAAGCGGTTACTGGTAAATAGGCAGTTAGCTGAACCCTGCAACACTAAGTGCGCCAAGCAACCGATAAGCAAATTCCCATTCCGGAAAACGCCTCACACTAAACTTTCCATGCAAGCTGCCGTAGTATTACTTAGTGCATTTTCACCAAAGATCCATCAAAATACCAACCAAGAAGGTTGTCCTAAGAGGCCGTGTTCCAGATGCTTGCGCACTGTCTTGCGGTCACAGCCAACTTTCCGCGCAATCGCGGAAATGCTGAGCCCCTGTTTCTTCAGATCATGGATCAAAACGATCTCCCTCAATCCCTTCACATGCCTGCCCCTGTCACCCTCTATTTGAAACATCAGGCCTGTGTCCCGCGGCAGCGCCAGTTCCGAATATTTGAGGTTCGGAATTGGCCCTGCCGCTCATGGCTGGGGATTTTTCAAACGGCGGTTTTGGGGAGATTACGCCCGGCGATTACAGATATTCCCAAAAACACATTTAGACAGCTGTCGGATGTCCCTCTAGTCATCGCCACGGGTCTGCAGGTTCTCGATCAGCTCTTTCGTCGGAGCCATGTTCTTTAGGTAGAAGCGCTCTAGCTGGTCCACAGAGGTGCCAGCATTCTTGGCTAGGGTGTAAAGGTTCACCTTCCCCTGAGAGCCCCTGAGGCGTGCCTGGATGGCGTAGTGCCGGAGGGAGTATGGAGACAGCTTCCTGTCCTCATCCAGCAGCTCAGCCTTCTCCAGGATGTGATTGAACAGACGCCGGGCCGTGTTGATGGCTGTCCTGCGGTTGGAATATTCCGGCATCCACACATAGTTGTTCCGATCCGGACTGCTCTCGTCGAACGGGTTCAATGTCCCCTGATAGAGGGGAACAGCCAGCGGCATGGTCACGCTAGTGCGTCCGCCGGTCTTGCCGCCGCGAACGTTCATTTCCAGATGCGGCGGGTCGCCTTTGACCTGAATATCCTTGTGCTTCAGTCCGAACAGCTCGCCCTCAGTAGGACGAAGGAACGTGTGGACGACAAAGCGGAACATCTTTGCATGGTGACCGGTGATCTGAACGCCACGGACCACATCCCCACGTTTGGCACACTCACCGGCAGCCTTCATGAACCGTTTGTATTCGTCGTCCGTGAAGGTGTGGCGGGGCGTGTCCACGGTCTTCTGCTTCGGCATCACCGGCAGGACGTTCAGGATGCCGTCTTCCACCGCCAGGGTCAGGACCTTACGGATGATGATGGTGTGTTTGGCCTTGGTCGATTCTGCCAGCCGCTTTGGCCGGTTCTCGTCCAGATGAATCAGGTAATCCCGAACCTTGCCGGTGGTGATCTTCGTGACGTCATACTTACCGAAATAGCATATCAGGCCGTCCTTAGACCGGTTCAGCAGCTTATTGTCGCCGTCCGACCACTTGGACTTGCCCTTCTGAATGCCCATCAGCTTCTTGGCATAGTGTTCGAAGCTGGTGGCTTTCTTCTGAGCATGGTCGCTGTTGGCCTTGCTGCGGTATGAGTCGGCAAACTCATAGGCCACTTCAATCGCATCCAGCCTCGATGTCTCCTTGGACGACCGGTGGACATATTTCCCTGCCAGGGGGTCTCTGAAGCGGATGTAGTAGTAAGGGGTGCGACCTGTCTTGTAGATCGCCAGCCCCTTCCGGAGGTGTTTGATCGTTGTAATTCGATTTTCGGAATCTTTGGCCAAACCGAGCCCATATGAGAAGTGTATAACCGTGTATAACTTTTAGAGTCGGCTCCGATGATCATCAACGGCCGAAATTCTTCAGTCATATCAGGATGTTATGGTGCCCGGGGGCGGAATCGAACCACCGACACGAGGATTTTCAATCCACTGCTCTACCCCTGAGCTACCCGGGCACCGGAAGGCTGTCCGCCTTGGGTGAGGGCCTTCTATGCCGGGCGCGCGGCGGTGTCCAGAGGGTTTTGCAAAGAAAAACACTAATGGCGGGTTTGCTGCGGATTTTTTTCCGGCGCCTGCACGCGGCCAGCTTCTTCCAGAGCGTTTTCAATGTCTTCCAGGTCCTGGCTGGGCACTGAATAGGCACCGGTCAGCCATTTCCCGAGGTCGATATCAGCACAGCGCTTGCAACAGAAAGGCCGGTGTGTCTTTTGCGTTTCCCCGCCGCAGATCGGGCAGCTCATTTCAGCACCTCATTCAGGGCAATGCGGCCGCGCTTTCGCTGCAACTCAAAATGGCCGAGGTTGGTCCAGCCGGCCAGAACCGTTTCCTCGGAATCGGCCCGGAAGGCGGCCCGCAGCGCGGTTTCAAAGCCGCGCCGGTCCTTCTTGGGCATCGGGGCCAGGTCCAGGATGATCTGGCCGCCCAGACCGCGCACCCGCAAGGCCCGGGGCAGGGCTTTGGCGGCCGCCATATTGGCCTTAACCCCCGACGCAAGCGAAGTGTCCGAGCCGGTGTTCACATCCACCGCCACCAGGGCGCGGGTCGGCTCGATGAACAGGAAGGCGCCGCCCGGCAGCGGCTCGCGGATACCCTGTGCAATGTCCAGCGCATCCAGTACGCCCAGGCGTTCGAACCCGCCGGGTTCGCGCTCAACATCAGCAGGCTCCACCCAGTCCCGCCAGGCCAGCAGATGGGGGGTGTCACCTTCGGCCAATACCTCCGGCTCGGAACCTTCATCCTGCATTACCTGCGCCGCCAGCGCCGCCATGGCAGCAACGTCTTCGGCGATCTCTTCGCTGTCCGCGCCGGCGCAGGCAGAGCGCAGGATCAGGCCGTAACCCGACTCGCCCATTTCCTCATGTGCAATCTCCAGCAGCCGGTCGCGCTCGTCCTCGTCGCGGATGCTGCGCGAGATGTTCAGACCCGGTGCCTCCGGCGTGACAATGGCATAGCGGCTCTTGCACAGCAGCTTCTGTGTTACCGGAATGGCCTTGCCCGATTCGGCATAGCCGGAGACCTGCACCAGGATCATCTGGCCAGGCGCCAGTCCTTTGACCTGGCGCAGGAAGGCCGGGCCGTCAGGCGTGGTCAGGAACATGCCGCCCTGCCCCTTGACCGGCCGGTCGGCGCGGGCGCGGTAGATGGTGCCGGGCGCGGGGGCGTCGCTTTCGGCCAGGAAGTCCTCCAGTTTGCCGTCCACCATCAGTGCTGCGGCTTCACGGTCCTGGATGTGGTCGAGAATGATGGTGCGGCCTTTCATGCGGCGGCCTCCTGGTACAGCGGCAGCCCGGCGGCGCGCAAAAGATTGGCAGTCTCGGACAACGGCAACCCGACAATCCCGGTGAAGGAGCCGCTGATCCATGGAATGAAGGCTCCCGCCGGTCCCTGGATGGCATAGGCGCCGGCCTTGCCTTTCCAGTCGCCTGTGGCGAGATACGCGTTCAACTCCTCGTCGGAGAGGTTTTTCATCTTCACCTGGCTGACCACGTCCTTCTCCCAGACATGGCCGCCGCGGCGCACAGCAACGGCGGTGATCACCCGGTGGCGGCGGCCTGACAGGGCCAGCAGGAACCCTGCTGCCTCACCTGCATCGCGCGGCTTACCCAGTATGCGCCGGCCTAATGCGACGGTGGTGTCGGCACAAAGAACAATATCCTCTGTCCCCGCGGGGACAGCTTGGGTTTTTTCCCGAGTCACCCGGGTGCAATAGGCGCGCGGCAGCTCGCCCTTCTGCGGTGTTTCGTCAATTTCCGGCGGGCGCACCTCGTCCGGATGCACGCCAAGCTGCGCCAGCAATTGCAGCCGCCTCGGGCTGCCCGATCCCAGGATAAATGCCATGCCGTGGCCCTCTTACCTCTTTGCGCCTGTCATAAGGCGAATTCCCTCAGCGGGAAAGCAGGCCGGGTCTTTTCCTCTTGCCCGAAATATCCCCGCCGGAGGCAGCGGCCCCCAGGGCCGCTTCAAAACAAAAGCCCGGCAGAATGCCGGGCCTTGATATTTCTTCCAGATCAACAGCTTACTTGAAGCGATAGTTGATCCGGCCCTTGGTCAGGTCATAGGGGGTCATTTCCACCTGGACCTTGTCGCCTGCCAGAACACGGATGCGGTTTTTGCGCATCTTGCCTGCCGTATGCGCGATGATCTCATGGCCGTTCTCAAGCTCGACCCGAAACGTCGCGTTAGGCAGGAGTTCCTTCACGACACCGGGAAATTCGAGCGTATCTTCCTTGGCCATGTTGTCTCCATCATTGGGTTAGCCCGCAAACTGCGGGACGTGCGCCTAAATGGGGTCATTTTTCCAATATTTCAAGGGCTCAATCAGCAAAGAGCGGCCTTTGTGACCGATTTCACCCGCGGCATTTGTTCTTCCCAATGCAGCCGGTTCAGCACCCCGCCAGCTGCCCGCACATGGGCGATGGCCTCCAGGTCGGCCTCGCCGTAGGTCCAGCCCGGCTGGTTCAGTGTGCCCTCGGCCAGAACGCCGGTTCCGGGGAAGCCCTTGTCCGGCGGGCCGAAAATGCCGCCGGTACCGGTGTTCAGGTCCACCGCTTCGGACCACTCGTTGGCGCCGACGATGGATGCCATGGCGGTCACGCATTGGTTTTCCAGCGCCCGCGACATGGCACCGATGCGCACCCGCCAGTATCCGGCCAGCGCCTCGGTGCAGGAAGGAACGAGAATCACATCCGTTTCCGCCAGCGCACGCCCCAGCAGCGGGAATTCGCTGTCATAGCAGATCAGCACCCCGATTCTGCCCAGAGCGGTATCGAAAATCTTGAGCGGCCCGCCGCCCATTATGCCCCAGTCCTCGCGCTCGAACCGGGTCATGATCTGCTTGTCCTGATGATCCCGTTTGCCCGCGGGCGTATACAGCTCTGCCCGGTTTACCGGCCTGTCCAGCCCGCTGTTCACCGGGGCAGAGGCGCCCAGGATATGCACCCCGTGTTCGGCGGAGAGCCGCAGATGCAGCGCGGCAGCATCCTCCATCTTTTCCGACACCGAATGGATCGACTGCTCCAGATCGGCGGCAACCGCCGCGCCGTCCAGCGTTGACAGCTCCATCGCGCCGTATTCCGGGAATACCAGCAAATCGGCGCCGTTTCCGGCAGCCTCTGCCACCCAGGCGGCCAGCTTGTCCTCATACTGTGCCCAGCTGTCGAGCCAGTCGAGCGGATAGGCGGCGGTAGCGATTTTCATGCGGTCTCTCCGGCGGCCGGCAGCCGCATCCCGGTGCGGCCTTGCGGCAGGATTGCCCTGCAAAGGCGCCCGGCGCAAGACGGGGCGGTATACAGAGTGCAGTTGCCGCCGGACCGATCCGCAATAATAGTTCGAAAAGGATGCGCATTTTTGCAACGGAAACAGCTGCATCCAGCGTTCCATCTTGGTGTTGCGCGGCTATTTGGCCATTCTCGGGCGCAGACACTCATTTGTTGATTTGAAAAAGGACCACTCCCTTGGCGACCAAACTTGATGACAGGAATCTGAAAGGCGTCATTGCCGATCTTCCCAAAAAAGGCTTCCGCACCAAATTCTGGCGCGAATACCGGGCCGGCGCCTGCAAGGGCAGTGGCGTGGGCAAATATATGGATCTGCTGGAGGAAATGGGGGTGCCGCCGTCGGGCGATCCGTCCAAGGCAGATCTGGACCAGATGCCTGACATCGTGCAGGCGTTCAGCATGCTGGCCAATGCGATGCTGAAGGCACGCGGCAAATGCGGCAAGCTGCAATCGCACAGCCGGGACCTGTGCCTGGCCTATGCCAAGCTGATCGAAAAGCGAGAGGATGCGGCAGCAGAGCTGGCCCGCAATGCGGACAAGATCAAGCAAAAGCAGATGGCGCAGCAGCTGAAGGTCGAGAAGGAAAATGAAGAAACCGACAAGCATCTGGAAAAGCTCAAGAAGGAGCATGAAGATACCCGCAAGCTGATCCTTAAGGAGATCAAGGCAGCTGAGGTGCGCGGCAAGAAGATCGAAGCCGCTTGCCTGGATATCTCCAAGGATGTGAACGCCGCGCTGGACAAGCTGGAAGCGATCAAGAAGGCTTGGAAGGGCGCCTATAACAAGGAAGGCGCCGACCGCCCCAAGATCGAAGCTCAGGCCGGCAAGGGCATCCGCGATCTGACCAAGGCCTACAAGATCGATGCGCACGCCAAGAACGTGAAAGGCGCCCTGCCCAAACTGTTCAAGGAACTGGCGGAGAACTACAAGCAGTTCAAACAGGAAGACTACAACAAGAAGGAATATGTTGCGGCCGGCAAGGCAGTCACTGCAGCCAAGCGCACCTTCGACGATGCCCGCGATTCCGTGAAGCTGTACGCAACTCAGCAGAAGATCGCACTGGAAGAAGTGCAGGCAGCGCGGCCTGAAGGCGTCTGAAGCAGCGCAAACAGGCGCCCGCGCGGGCGCCTGACCCCTTTACAGATCCCGGATCCAGAACTGCAGCGGCTTGCTGGTTTCCCCGGGCTGATCCACGTCCTTCCAGGAAAAATGCGCGATGGCACCCTCAAGCGGGGCATAGCCGCGCTTGCGCCAAAACGGGTCCAGCGGCGCGTAATCCGCAGGCCGCAGCGGATGGTCCGCCGGGCGCTGCACGCTGCAAAAGGCGATCTTGCTGAACCCATGCTTGCGGGCATGGGATTCGCGCGCATCAAAGAACCCGTGGCCGACGCCAGACCCGCGGCATTCCGGCAGCAGCACGGATTCGGCGCAGTAGAAGACGCCGTTCAGATCAATGCCCGTGCCCTCAAACGCCGCCGCGAAATCATCCGCATGATCGCTCAGCGGTGCGCCGGTGGAGGCCCCGACCAGGGTTTCACCGTCAAAAGCTCCGACCACCACGGCGCGGGGGCTGTCACGGTAGTTTTGCAGGTATTCCCGCTCATATGCCAAGTCGCCGTCATAGAGATACGGCCAGGCGCGGAAGACCTTGATGCGCAGGTGTGCCACATCGTCCAGCGCGGCCTCCAGCGCCGCGCCGGTTGTTGCTTCGACCCGGATGGTCATCCGGCAGAGACCTGGGCGGTCCAGTCCGCGAGGTTGTAATAGGTGGTGACGCGGGAAATCTTGCCGTCTTTCAGCTCAAAGAACGACCCGCCCGGCAGCCGGTAGGTCTGGCCCTTGGCTTCCGGCAGGCCTTCGTCGGTCACCAGATAAGTGCCGTTGACAATGAACTCTGCCGCTGCACGGGTGCCGTCGCCGTTGGAAAAGATCACCATGTCGGTCAGCTCTTCCTTATAGCAGTGGCTCATGTGGGCGCAGAATTCCGCGAATTTATCTTTGCCTACCCGGATTTTGCCCTCGTTCACATGGTGGGCAATCTGCTCATCCAGGCAGTCCAGCATGGTGTCCGTGTCGCCTGCGTTGAAGGCCGCGAAATAGCGCGCGATGGTATCGGTCATGTTCTCTCCGTCGGTTCACCCCAGCGGCTCTTCAAGTGCCGGATGATTTGGTCCCGTGATTGCCGGTAGACATCTAGCTTGGCTGCGCGTGTCTCGCCGAGCCCGGTAGGGTCCATAATCGGCCAATATTCGACATCGAGGTGAAAAAAACGGGTAAGTTCCAGCGCCCGGCGCTGGCTGGCCGGCGACAGCGCCACCACCAGATCAAAGGACGACAGGTCATCGCCCCAGCGTTCCATCTCGTCAAACGAGCGCGACCGGTGGCGCGACAGCTCGACATCAATTTCCTGGCAGACCGCGATGGCGAAACCGTCGATCTCCATGTCGTTCTTGACACCGGCGGACTGCACATAGGTGCCGGTGCCATAGAATTTCTTCATGATGCCCTCGGCCATCGGAGAGCGGACCGAATTGTGGTCGCAACAGAACAGAATGGACTGCGGCAGCTCCTCCACCCGTCAGCCTCCGAAATGCAAGACGCAGATCAAGGTGAACAGGCGTCTGGCGGTGTCGGTATCGACTTCGGCCTTGCCTTCCAGCCGTTCCTGCAGAACCCGGCTGCCTTCGTTGTGGATGCCGCGCCGCGCCATGTCGATAGTCTCGATCTGACTGGGCGGCATGGTTTTCACCGCGCTGAAGTAGCTTTCGCAGATTTGATAGTAGTCCTTGACCACCTGACGGAACGGCGACAGCGACAGGTGGAACTCTGCTGCTTTCTCGCCCGCTTCCGTATTGATATCAAAGACCAGCCGCTTGTCACGGATTGCCAGTCCCAAATGGTAGGGGCCGGCGGGCTGGTTATACCCTTCGCGAGGCGGCAAGGCAAAACTGTTGTCTTCGATCAGGTCATAGATCGCAACTTTTCGCTCCTGCTCAATCTCAGGCGTCGGAGGCGGCAGGTTGCGGTCGTCAAGTTCGATATGGCTGATGCGGCTCATGGGTCTTTGTCTCTAATATGCGCTGAGGCGTCCGGCCATGACTATCGCACCGGCGTGCCTGGGGCAATGCAGCAGCAGGCGTCAATGATATGCCGGTTTGCGGCAGTGCTTGACAGGCCACGCCTGTACGAACAGCTTGCCAGCAACAGGAGACAGGATGATGACAGGGCTTAATCAGTTTTCCCTCAAAGGCCAGCGCGCGCTGGTGACCGGGTCCACAGACGGGCTGGGGTTTGCCGCTGCCCGCCTTCTGTCTGAAGCCGGGGCCGAGGTTTGGGTGAACGGACGCAATGAAAAGAGGGTGGCAGAAGCCTTGAGCCGGATGCCTGGAAAGGCCCGCGCATTGGTTCTGGATGTGGCAGATGAGGGATCTGCAACCGCGGCATTCGAAGGCATCGCTGGTGAAGGCGGTCTCGACATTCTGGTCAATAATGTGGGGCAGCGAGACCGGCGCAGCCTAGCGGAATTCACGCGATCCGATTTGCAAGCGCTATGGGATGTTGATCTGATCGCCCCGTTCCGCCTTGCGCAATTGGCCGCCGCCCAAATGGCGCCAAAAGGGTATGGCCGTATCATCAACATATCCTCGATTGCCGGCCTCATCGCGCAATCCGGGGATGCGGCCTATACAACAGCCAAAGCCGGTATCAACGGCATGACCAAGGCACTGGCGGCGGAGCTTGGCCCCAAAGGCATCACAGTGAATGCCATTGCCCCGGGGTTCTTCAAAACCAGCCCCAACATGTCCGCGGCCGCTGACCCGGAAATTGCAGTGAAATTGAAAAATGCCACCTCGCTCGGCCGCTGGGGCGAGCCTGAGGAACTGGCGCCCGCCATCCTGTTCCTCGCCTCCCCTGCCGCGTCCTACATCACCGGGCAGGTGCTGGCTGTGGATGGCGGCTATACCGCGCACTATTGAGTGCTGCGTCATTTTTCCGGGAAAAATGACTTGCGGCCTCCGGCGGGGATATTTGGGGCCAGATGAAGCAACGGATCATTAACCAAACTTGGCGACCCTAGTCACGCGGTACAGGCGGGGACGCCGATGACCGCGCCAGGTGAAGCGCCCCGGCGGGCCCGGGGCGCGGATCCCTTTCATCTGGCGGAAAATATCCCGGGGTGAATGCGCGGCTCGCGCAGAGGGGCGGCGCCCCTTTCTGCCTCAACCGTTCAACGCATTCAGCCGCGCTGTGACCGACAGCCCATGCGCCTCCAGGCTTTCGCTGGTGGCCAGAATCTCGGCTGCCGGGCCAATTGCCCGCAGCGCGTCCGATGTCATCTGGCTAAGGGTCGTGCGCTTGAGGAAGTCCAGAACTGACAATCCGGAGGAAAACCGGGCCGAACGCGCAGTCGGCAGCACATGGTTCGGGCCGCCGACGTAGTCGCCAATGGCTTCGGGCGTGTATTGACCCAGGAAGATGGCGCCTGCGTGGATGGTTTTTTCGCTCAAAGCCACCGGATCGGCGACACACAATTCCAGATGTTCCGGTGCAATGCGGTTGGACAGCGCCGCCGCCTCATCCAGGTCCCGCACTGTTATCACCGCACCGAAATCCCGCCAGGAGAGGCCGGCAATTGCGCGGCGTTCCAGCGTTTCCAGACGCTTGTCCACCGCCGCGGCCACAGCCAAGCCAAATCCTTCGTCATCGGTGATCAGAATTGACTGGGCGCTTTCGTCATGCTCGGCTTGGCTCATCAGATCCAGCGCGATCCAGTCAGGGTTGTTGTCCTTATCCGCAATCACCAGGATTTCAGATGGCCCGGCGATCATGTCGATGCCGACCTTGCCGAACACCCGCCGCTTGGCAGCTGCAACAAAGGCATTGCCCGGGCCAGTGATCTTATCGACCGGAGCGATAGTTTCAGTGCCATAGGCCAGCGCCGCCACCGCCTGCGCGCCGCCGACCCGGTAGATTTCATCCACCTCTGCAATCTTTGCGGCCAGCAGCACCAGCGGGTTGATCTGCCCGTCCGGGGTTGGAACCGTGACCGCCAGCCGCTGCACCCCTGCAACCTTGGCCGGGATCGCGTTCATCAGCACCGAAGACGGATAGGAGGCCAGCCCGCCCGGAACATAAAGCCCAGCTGCCGAGACTGCCGACCAGCGCCAGCCCAGCGTTGCACCGGCCTCGTCCGTCCACTGCGCATCTTCCGGCATCTGGCGCATGTGATAGGCGCGAATGCGGTCGGCCGCCAGTTCCAGCGCCTGACGCTCTTCAGCAGAAACCGTGGCGATGGCCGCCTCCACCTCTGCATCGGTAATCCGCAGTTGCGCAGGCTCCAGCTCCATCCGGTCAAACTTCGCTGTCAGCTCCACCAGCGCCATATCGCCGCGGTCGCGCACGTCAGCGATGATCCTGGCCACGACAGCGTCCACATCCGGGCTATCCTCGCGCTTGGCGCCCAAAAGCACGGCGAAGGATTGTTCGAAATCGGAATCGGCGGTGTTCAGAAACTGCGGCATCGGAATCTCCTTTGGTCCTCGCATAGCTTTATGCCGGAGCGGCCTCAAGAACTATGGCGCAGAGCGGTGCAATTGGACGCAAGGACGGGGCGCTGCCCCTCTTGGCCGTATGGCCAATTCACCCCGGGGTATTTGCAACCAGAAAGAAGCAGCTGCAGTCAGAGAAGGGATTTTCGCATCGGGATGCAGGCTGTGCCGCAGCCCCCCTGAGCGGCATCAATTCTTTGCCAGCCATTGCTGCTGTAAAAGCCCAGCGCTGTTCGGGTCGCGTTCAGCCGCCCTTCGCTATGCCCTGCCCTGCGCAGTTCCGTTTCAAGGTGGCTCAGCACTCCAGACCCGGAGCCTTGCCCAACAGCGTCAGGGGAAACATAAAGCAAGGAGACCGTCCCATCCGGGCCCAAGCCGCCGACCGCCGCGGGTCCGCCGCCCCGTTCTGCCAGCCAGTAGCGACCCGGCCCATCAATCCAGTTGCGGATCTGTGCAGGCGACTTGTTTGCAGTCCAATCGGCTATCTTTCCAGCGTCGCCGCCGTGATCGGCCTGGCACAGATCGCGGATCGACGCGATGAGCACCTGGCTCATGGCAAATACATCAAAGACCGTGGCAGGGCGGATCACCAGCTCCGCTGCGGGGCGGGCAAAAGCCTGGGAAATGCCGCGCTTGTTCTGCACGGGTCAATCGCCATGATCCGGCGCGTGACCCGACGGTGCGCGGTAAGGCCGGGTGACATCCCGCAGCGACACCTCCAGCGCCTCGACCGCCAAGCGCACCGCGCCGTCGCCGGCCAAGGTCAGCAATACATGGCCGGCACCGTCCTCATCCGGCTTGAAATCAACCGAGAGCAGCGACAGGACCAGGTCCTTGTCCTTGCGGTCCACGCCCTGCGACGAAACCGCCAGCACATTGTCCACCACCAGCAGCGACTGCACCCGCTCAAATGCCTGGCCACGGCGTTCCGCAGCCTCGCGGTCTTCCCAGCGGAAACGGTTCACCAGCAGGGCAAAGCGGCGCTCGGATGCGCGCCAGCTCATTTCGGTGACCGGAAACACCGCATCCTGGACCAGCGTGGACAGGATCTTGAGATCCTCCTCCTCCAGTGCGCCCAGATTCAGAGGCGCCTCGCGGCCGTCTTCAAAGCTTGCATCCGCCATCACTCTTCCCTGATCCGTTCGATTTTGGCGCCGAGGCCAGACAGTTTGCGCACCACATGCTCATAGCCACGGTCCAAGTGGTAGACCCGGCTTACCTTGGTTTCGCCTTCCGCCGCCAGGCCGGCAAGAATCAGCGAGACCGAGGCGCGCAGGTCGGTTGCCATCACCGGAGCGCCTTTCAGCATTTCAACGCCAGTCACGGTTGCATGGCCGCCGTGCACTTCGATCTGAGCCCCCATACGGGTGAGTTCCGGGGCATGCATAAAGCGGTTCTCAAAGATCTTTTCTTCCAGAACAGACGTGCCTTCAGCAGTACACATCAGTGCCATCATCTGTGCTTGCAAGTCGGTCGGAAAGCCCGGGAAAGGCTCGGTCACCACATCCACGGCCCGCAGCCGGCCGTTCTTGCGGCTGACGGTCAGGCTGTTTTTACCCTCGGTGATCTCGATGCCGGCCGTCTCCAGTTTGCTGCAGAAGCTTTCCAGCAGGCTGCGGCGGCCGCCCAGCAGTTCCACCTCGCCGCCGCAAATCGCGGGCGCCAGCATATAGGTGCCCAGCTCGATCCGGTCGGTTACCACCTGATGAGTCGCCCCATGCAGGCGGTCGACGCCCTGAATGGTGATGTCCGGGGTACCGTCGCCGTCGATCTGTGCGCCCATTTTCCGCAGGCAATCGGCCAGATCGACGATCTCCGGCTCGCGGGCGGCGTTCTTGATGACGGTGGTGCCCTTTGCCAGGGTGGCTGCCATCATGATGTTCTCAGTTGCCCCGACCGAGGCAAAGCTCAGCTCTATCACAGCACCTTTCAGCCCCCCCGGGGCCTTGGCGTGCAGATAGCCGTCCTTCAGTTCAATCTCGGCGCCCAGCGCCTCAAGACCCTGGATGTGCAGATCCATCGGCCGGGCGCCGATTGCGCAGCCGCCGGGCAGCGACACCACCGCCTGCCCCAGCCGCGCCAGCATCGGACCCAGCACCAGGTTGGAGGCGCGCATTTTCCGCACGATGTCATAGTCAGCCACGTGGCTGGTCAGGTCATGGCTCGACAGTGCCAGCACCTGGCCGTCCTGCAGGCTGGACACTTCGGCGCCTAGTGACTGCAAGAGCAGTGTCATTGTCTTGATATCGCTCAACCGCGGTGCATTGGTCAGCGTCAGCGGTTCCTCGCTCAGGAGCGTCGCAGGCATCAGGGTGAGGCAGGCGTTTTTGGCCCCTGCGATTGGAATCTGCCCGTTCAGCGGGCCGTTGCCAGTTACCAGAATCGAATCCATCTGCCCTTACTCTCCGTTTTTGCCCGTATCCTGGTCCGGCTTTTCCGCCCGCGCCTTGGCCTGAGCCTTGCGCCGGGCCATGTTTGCCTTGAGCGCTGCCTTCAGCCGGTCTTCGCGCGATGCCGCTGACCTGTCGTTTTTCGGTGTTTTCTTTTCCGCCATAAGACTTCTGTAACTGAGTGGGAAAAAACCGTCCAGAATGCTCTTGCGCCCCTCAGCGTTTATGCCTAAAAGCCCCCTCACCGGCGCTGCTGTAGCTCAGAGGTAGAGCACTCCCTTGGTAAGGGAGAGGTCGAGAGTTCAATTCTCTCCAGCAGCACCATCTTTCAAAAATTGAATGTTTTCAGAATACTGGCCAGATAGCGCCGGTTATTCGGCAGCATGCTCCAGTAAGACGAGCGCTGCAAACACGCAAAATCACCGTGAGCTCAGGGGTTTTCATATCCTCAGACTCGCAGTCCGCCTGTCCCACCACCCTTGAATGCAATTTGCCCTGTGCAGCGGATACTGAAGCTGGCGCATGGGATTCGCTGCTATCCCAAGCCCCGGCCGGAGGGCGGCACGGCTCGGCGGTGCACCGGCGATTCGCAACAGGCTCGTAAGGCCACAGATAAAAATGGATCTGCTTTTTTGCTGCATCTGACCCGGCAAATGCAGCAAATCGGGGGTTTTGGCACATAATTTAACGCTGCCGAAATGAATCCCATCAAGTGTTTTCCATCAGGCGCCACCCGGCTGGCACCGTTCACGGCTGCTCCCAGGCTGCCGGCAGACTCAAATGTTGATGGGAACTACGCTGCAATGACTCGACTGTTCAAATTCTGGGCGAATATGCCATTGGGCCGCAAACTGCCGCTGTCTATCGCCGCCCCCACGATAATTCTGACCCTCGCCTCTGGCATTTTCTTTGCCTGGGAGGCCGGACAAGCCCTGAAGGCCAACCGGGAAGCCGCATATGCGACGCTGCTGGAAGAGCGCAAAGAAGCATTGGAGAACTGGGTGGCCGACCTGCGCTCGCAGACCCGGACACTGGTTGCCAGTAAAGCAGTTGAAACTGCATTGCGGGATTTCTCCAACGGTTTCTATTCTCTGGGCGATGACCCCAGCGGGCATTTGCGCGCCGCCTATGCAGACGGCAACCCCAACCCTGCAGGCGAACGCTACAAACTTCTCGATGCCAAAGACAAATCCGCCTGGTCCATCCGGCACAAGATGAATCACACTGGGTTTGTCACCTTTCTGGAGGAACAAGGCTTCCTGGACGCCTACCTTTTGGATGTGCAGGGCAACATGGTCTATGCGGTGCAAAAGAACGATGATTTTGCACTGAATTACCTGGATGGACCGTATCGGGACAGCGGGCTGGGCGTGGCATACCGCGCCGCGCTGGAGCTGGAGCGCGGCCAGGTGTTCCTGTCGGAAATGGCTGACTACAAAGCCGATGGCGGCCGTCCGGCAATGTTCATCTCTGCTCCGATCCTGAAGAAAGGCGCAATGATGGGGGCGCTGGTGCTGCGCGTCCCGGTTGAAGACATTTCAGAGCTTCTGTCCCACTCCAGTCTGCTGGGGGAAACCGGCCAGGCCTATCTGGTGCGCGGCGATGGCGTGGCACTGACTGCTTCGGACCGCGGCAACGGGCATCAGGCATTGTCGGATCTGCCCGGTTTGCCTCAGATTACGGCGGCACTTGGCGGCGGGAAAAGCAGTTTTTCGGGCACTCCGGGTCTGGCGGGCCAACCGGTCGAAGCCATGGCTGCGGGCGTCGCCCTCGAAGACCGGACCTGGGGTATTGTCCTGGAAGTTGACAGCGCAGAGGCGCTGGCGGCCCAAAACAGTTTATCCAACGCCGCCATGCTGCAGGCCGTTGGCGTGGCACTGGCTGTGGCACTCCTGTCCTGGGTGGCAGCCCGCAGCATTGCCCGCAAGGTTTCGGCCCTGTCCGATAGTGTCGAACACATCGCAGCCAAGGATTACAATCACCCGGTCGCGGGTCATGGCACCGGCGATGAATTCGGCAATATTGCCGGCATCCTCGAAGGTTTCAAAACTGACTTGCAAAATGCCCGGACGGCAGAAGATGAACGGGCTGAATTGCAACGCCAGCAGGATCTCGTGGTTGGCGAACTGCGCAATGGCCTGAAGCATCTGGCAAACGGGGACTTTTCGAACCCGATAACAGAACCCTTCCCCGAAGCGTACAAAGGCCTGCGCCTCGACTTCAACCAGACAGCTGACACTTTGAACAATACGGTGCGCGAAGTGGTGGAAGCCACCACCAGCATCCGCAATGGCACCTCGGAAATCAGCCAAGCCTCGGATGATCTGTCGCAGCGCACCGAAAGCCAGGCCGCCACGCTGGAGCAGACCGCTGCAGCGCTGGACCAAATGACCGCCAGCGTCAAGGCTGCTGCCGATGGCGCACGCCGGGTGGAAACCGCCATGAACGAGGCCCGGGACGAAGCCGAAGCCAGCGGTGAAGTAGTGCGGAACGCGGTTTCTGCGATGAACGGGATCGAAGCATCGGCCTCCCATATTTCGCAAATCATCGGGGTGATCGACGATATCGCCTTTCAGACAAACCTGCTGGCGCTGAATGCAGGCGTCGAGGCGGCGCGCGCAGGCGATGCCGGGCGCGGCTTTGCAGTTGTCGCCTCCGAGGTGCGGGCCCTGGCACAGCGGTCCTCGGATGCGGCCATGGAAATCAAGGCGCTGATCTCCAATTCCGGCGACCAAGTGGCTAAGGGCGTGGATCTGGTCGGCAAGGCCGGCGAGGCGCTGAACAGCATCGTCTCCCAGGTCACCCATATCTCGGGGCTTGTCTCGGGAATTGCCGAGGGCGCAGCGGAGCAATCCACGGGCATTGGTGAAATCAACACTGGCGTGATGCAACTGGACCAAGTGACCCAGCAGAACGCGGCGATGGTGGAGCAGATGACAGCAGCAGGCCAGCTGCTGAACGGTGACGCCTCCAAGCTGGCCGGACTGGTGGACAATTTCAATGTCGGAATGGACACGCCTTCGCCCCGCCAGGTGCCGGAACCAGTCCAGCCATCCGCTCATGGCTCTGGCTGGGATGATTTGCCAGAGACGCATTCCGCCATTCCGGCCACGGACGGCTCGGCCGCCTTGGCAAAATGGCAGGACTTCTGATCCTGTCTGGAACGGGGCACATTGAGGCAAAGACAACAGCCTGACTGCAAAACCCGTTGCGCAACGGCCCGCTGCGGCCGCTGCGATGGCCGCCGCAGCGCCGCTCAGCCTGCACCGGTGTTGTGAAAACCCTATTTTCAGACTTTAAGAGGACATTGGGGCTGAACCGAACACTTGGCATACATTCAGGACACGGATGCCAGCTGTGCGTCGTGCAAATGCAAAGGTGGCAAGATGGCCGTGTCTAAACTTCCTGCTCGCTGGCTGCGCGCCTTCAGCAACCGGACATACCTGCCCGCCCTGCTTGCCTTGGCGGTAGTCTGTGCAGCGGGGTTTTATGCTGAGCAGCAAAACGCCACAATCCACCACCAGTCTGAACGTGCCAGGGTCCAGCAAGAGGCAGGGATGCTCAAGTCCCGGCTGGAAGGCCAAGTCAATGGCGACTATCAGCGGCTGCGCGGGCTGGCCGCGATGCTGGCCACCGAACCGGACATGGGGCAGGCGCGGTTCAGCCGGATGGCCGCACAGGTGCTCGAGGGAAAGACCGCCATCCGGCACATCGCTGCAGCACCCGGCCTGGTGGTCTCGCTGGTTTACCCGGTGAAAGGGAACGAGCCCGTCATTGGGCTGGACTATAATCAGAATGCCGCGCAGCGGGCGGCGGCGCACCGGGTGCGTGATAGCGGTGACATGGTGCTGGCCGGGCCGGTAAACCTGGTACAGGGCGGCTCCGGGTTCATCTACCGGCTGCCGATTTTCACCGGGTCAGGGACTGACCGGCAGTTCTGGGGCATTCTCTCGGCTGTGGTCGCCACCGGCACTCTTTATACGGAGACCGGGATCAACGGAAACAAGGGCGGCCTGGAGATAGCGCTGACAGGCCAGGACGGGACGGGCCCCTCTGGCCGCCAGTTTTTCGGCGTGCCGGACATGCTGACCGGAGATCCCGTTCTGCTGGACATAAACCTGCCAGTTGGCTCCTGGAAACTGGCCGCCCGCCCCGAGGGCGGCTGGCAAAGCGTTCCTGGCAACCTGTGGAAGCTGAGGCTGGGTTTGCTGGCGGCGGCGGCACTGGTCGTTTTCCCAACGTTTCTGGCCGGCAGGCTGTCTGCTGCACGGCAAACCGTGATCGGCAAGCTGCGGCACAGGGAGGCGGAACTGGAGGCAGTCTCGCGGCGGTTGGAAATTGCAGTCAAAACATCCCGGGTTGGCATTTGGGAATGCGACTCGGAGAGGCAGGAAGTGAGCTGGGACAGCCGCATGCATGAACTCTACTGCGTACCCGTGCAGCACGGGCCGCCGGAGGGGGCCGAATGGATGGCCATGCTGCATCCCGGCGACCGGGACCGGGTGGCCAAGGCACTGCAGTCAGCAGAACGGAACAAGACACATTTTGCCTCGGATTTCCGGATTGTTCTGGAAGATGGCACCTTCAAGCATATCCGGGCGCTGGCAAGCCCGTTTACAGATGCGCAAGGCCGCGACTGGATGATCGGTGTGAACTGGAATGTTTCGGAGGATGTCCATCTTCGCGAAGAACTGATCCGCGCGAACCAGACACTGTCCGAGCGGAACAGCGAACTGAAACACGGCAAACGCGCATTGGAGGACGCCCACGCCGAATTGCAAAAACAACAGGCGGAACTGCACCGTCTGTCGCTGGTCGCAAAACACGCGTCCGACAGTATCATCCTGACCGATGCTGAGCGGCAGATCCTCTGGGTCAACGAGGCCTTCACCCGCGTCACAGGCTATGCCGCCAGCGAGGCGATTGGCCGGACACCTTCAGAATTGCTGGACGGCCCGGATACCGATCTTGGCGTGATCCGGGAAATGAACCGCCACAAGGACCTTGGCATCCGCTATCACAACGAAGTGCTCACCTACACCAAGTCAGGGGAAGAAGCCTGGTTCGACACCAATATCGTCCCGGTGACCGGCGAAGATGGCGAAGTCGACCTGATTATCGGCATTGAACGCGACATAACTCATAGCAAATTGCGTGAACGGGAACTGGCCGAGGCCAAGGTTGCGGCTGAACAGGCCGATCGGGCCAAATCCGAGTTCCTGGCCAACATGAGCCATGAAATCCGCACTCCGATGAACGGTATCATCGGCATGGCTGATTTGCTGGCAGAGGCGGAGCTTTCGCAGGATGAACAGCAAAATGTGGAAACCATCCGCAGTTCGGCCCAGGCACTGCTGAAAATCATCAATGACATCCTTGACCTGTCGCGGCTGGAAGCAGGGAAATTCTCTATAACCGAAGAGGACTTCGATCTGCGCGACTGTATTGGCAGTGCGGCGGGGCTGTTCCGCCCGAAAGCGCTGGAAAAAGGCCTGTCGCTGCAGGTCTCTTACGCGGATGGGCTGCCGGAACGGCTGCATGGAGATGACGGGCGCTTGCGGCAGATTCTGGTTAATCTGATCGGCAATGCTGTCAAGTTCACGCCGCAAGGCAGAATTGACGTCCGCGTCTCGCATGCAGTCGGAAACCCATGCCGCCTTGTCGCTGAAGTTGAGGACAGCGGGATCGGAATTTCCGAATCTCAAGCGCGCCATATCTTTGACCGTTTCACCCAAGCAGACGCAGCAACGACAAAGGAGTTTGGCGGAACCGGGCTGGGGCTTACCATTTCCAGCATGCTGGCCAAGCGGATGGGCGGCAGTATTTCCGTTAAATCAGATCCCGGCGAAGGCTCCTGCTTCCGGCTGGAGCTGCAGATGGCGCCAGCCAAGCAAGCGTCCTCCCCGGCTGCAGAGTTTTTACTGGACACCGCGCCTCAGATCAGACCTTGCAAGGTTTTGCTGGCTGAAGACAACCAGACCAACAGGCTGCTGATCCGAAAATTCCTGCGCGGTCAGCCGGTGGAGTTGGCTGAAGCCGGCAATGGCCGCGTGGCAGTTAACATGTTCAAGGAACAGCAGCCGGATATTATCCTGATGGATATGTCGATGCCCGAGCTGGACGGCATTGCCGCCACCCGGGAGATCCGCAACCTGCCCTTTCCCCAGCCAGTAATCATTGCCCTGACCGCAAACGCGTTTTCCAGCGACCGGCAAGCCTGCCTGGATGCGGGCATGGATCACTTTTTGGCCAAGCCGGTCAAAAAGGCAGTCCTGCTGCACACTTTGGCATCATTTCTGACAGATACTGCCGCCCTTGAGCAGCAGCCCAAAGCAAGAGCCTGAGGTCTCAACCCAATCCCATTGACTGCGCCAGCACATCAAACCGCACAGGAACTAGACAGCCATTCCGATCAGGGCCACGCCGCAGGCCATCAACACCGCAGAACCAAGCCGCCGCATCCAGTATCCTTCTTTGAGGAAGAAAAATCCGATCAGCGCAGCAAAGATCACAGAAGTTTCCCGCAGCGCAGAAACAGCACCCAGCGGGGCAAAGTTCTTGGCATAAAGCACCAGCCCGTAGGCCGTCATAGATACCAGCCCTCCGGTAATCCCCAGGATCCATGTCCGCCTGGGCAAAGCCGCCAGCGTGCGGCGCTTGCGCACGGCGATGAACCCGGCAATGAAAATGTGCAGAAATGCACCCCAGGCCCAGTAGCTGAGTGTGTTACCGGACAAACGCACGCCGATACCGTCGACCAATGAATAAATCGAAATGCAAAAACCGGTCCCCGCGGCAAAACCAAGAGCCGCGCGCCCAACACCCGAGCGCAGCGCCTTCCAGCTGCTGAGCTGGATGCCAAGGGCAATCACCGCAATGCCTCCCCAGGCCTGCAATGGCAAAACCTCGCCGGCAAAGATCATCGCCCATATGCCGACAAGCGCCGGCACGATACCCCTGGCAATCGGGTATACGACGCTAAGGTCACCGTGCTGATAGGCGCGGCCAAGCATGTAGTAGTAGCCGAAATGAACCACCGTTGAGAGCAGGATATAGAAAAAGCTTTCAGCAGAAGGCAGCGGCAGGACTGTGATCATCACGGCACTGGGGATCACTTGGCCAAAGGCAACCAGCCCAAGTGTGGTGGTGCGGTCCGCAGCCGTTTTCACAATGGCGTTCCACACAGCATGCAACAGCGCTGCCGACAAGATGATAGCGATGATAAAAAGGGTCATGTTCTGGACAGGTCTTTAGGCAGGCGGCAGGGTTTCAAGCGTCACTCGGCGTCTTCCGGCAGCATTTCATTGATCAGCCGGGTCTCCAGCAGCTGGCCATTCTGGTACAGAACCGGATAGGCTACCGCCGCAATGTGGCTGTTGAACTCACGCAAGGCACGCAGCGTTTCCAAATGGATGTCGGAGGTGTCAAAGCTTTCCCGGGCGCCATTTTGCAACCGTTTCAGATGGCGTTTCCGGCTGTCGTGCTCCATCCGCTTCAATTCGGTTTTTTCCAGGCTCAACAGCCGCGCACTTTCCAAGTCATCAGAAATCAGCACATTGGAGGCCAGCTGCATATTGGCCAGAATTGCCTCATGCATCCGGGTGATCTCCATCCAGCCTTCCCTGGAAAAACTCAGATTCCTTTTGTTCAAATCACCCGCCAGGACTGTCAGACGACGGGCCACCACATCGCCAGCGGTTTCCAGCCGGATCGCGTATTCCATCAGGCTGCGGGCCGTCTTCAGCTGTTCTTTGTCAAAGCCATCCTCGGGGATCGCAGCCACATATTTCCGGACACCGGAGAGACCAGCGTTGACCTCGGCGTCCATCGACTGAACGGTCTTGATTTTCTCCTTGCCACCCGATTGGTACAATTCCAGTACCGGGCGGAACATGGCATTGACCTGGTCCGACATCCGCAGCAGTTCGCGTTTAAGGTTCGAAACAGACACAGCAGCTGAACCATAGCTGCCCTGTTCCAGCGCACTGACAGGCCGCCCTGGATGGTTCATCTCTGTCTGCGCGGGTTCGGGGAACAGCCGGGCAAAGATATCTCCCAACTGTGTGCAAACCGGCAGCGCGAGCACCAGCAGTGACGCATTGAAGGCCAGATGCGCGTTGACCAGCATCTGGCCGCCTTGCGGATCCCCCAACAGCCCCTGGCGCAGTGCCAGATTGGCACCGAACAGGCAGATCACCGCCCAGGTGCCGCGCAAAACAAGGTTGGCATAAGGAATGCGGCGTGCCCGCAAATCCATTCCGCGGCTCAGCCAGACGGGAATGAAGGCAGAACCGAAATTCGCCCCCAATACCAGTGAAAGGCCAGCGGCAAAGGGGATCGCTCCGATCTGCACCAGCGTCACGCACATCAGGATAGCGGCAACTGACGAATGCATCACAAAAGCCAGCGCGCCACCGACCAGAAACGCCGTGATGTAATCCCGCGCCAGATAGCCCGCAACCGCCGGCAGAAAGGCGCTGTCGCGGATCGGATCCATCGCTTCGCGCAGAAACCGCAACGAAATCAGGATGAAGGCGACCCCCATCAAGATCCTGCCCAGCTGCCGCGCCTTCTTTGCCTCGGTTTTGACGAACAGATACCCGCCGGCCGCCAGCAGCAGCGGCACCAGCCAATCGAGATCAAAGGAGAGGATCTGAATGATCAGCGCCGAGCCCAGATCGCCACCCAGCACGATGGCCAGCCCAGTGGGAAAGGCCAGATAGCCGCTGGCCGCAAACCCGGAGGTAAGCAGCGCCACGGCAGCCGAACTTTGCAGTACGATCGCCAGCATCAGCCCCATCAGGCCCGCCTGCAGATGGCTTTGCCGTCCGGTCAGCAGCCGCTGGAACGAGGCGCCATAGCTGCGCTCGATCCCGGTGCGCACCATCCGCACCGCATAAAGAAGCAGCATCGTGGCTCCCGCCAGACTGATCAAAAAAGTCAAAATCGCCATGTCAGTTCCTGTTTGCGGCCTGTAGCCGGGGTGTATCTGTCCCAGTCGCAATCAATGCAACCTTACCCCGTTCTTGAGGCCGCTGCTTCGGGCATTTCCAGCGGCCGCCCATCAGGCCGCCTGCTTTCCAGGCAGCCGCAGGGGCAGAGTCAGCTGTTCGTCAGTCATCTTTGCCACCCGGAGCAACGTCCACTTTCACCCCCCAGCCTGCCAGCGCTGCAGAGAGTTTCTTGTCAGGTCTGCGGTCAGTAAACAGCAGGCTGATCTTGCGCGGAGAGGGTCCGCAATGCGGCGCAGTTTCGGTAAACTTGGGATGGGCCATGGCCAGGGCCACCTGCTCTGTGCAATCGGCAACCACCCCGGCCAGCTGCGCTTCGGCCGCACTGTGATAGAGCACGCCCTGTTTGGCAGAAAATGCATCTGCTGACAGTATTGCCAGATCCAGCGCAAACCGCCGGACTTGCTGCTCAGCCACAAAACCAAAGGTGCCGCGCTCATTGCTTTGCAATTCGCCACCCAGAAAATGCACCCTGTTGCCATTGTGGTTTGCCAGCGCCTGCGCAGCTCCGATAGAATTGGTGACCACGATCAACCCGGTCTTCTGCCGCAGTTCCTCGGCAACAAATGCGGTAGTAGAGCCAACATCCAGAAACAGCGCCATGCCATCACGGGCATGTACAGCGATCCGGGCCGCGATCCGGGCTTTTTCCTTTTGGTTCTCGGAAATCCGCCTGGCGAAGCTGGTCGCACTTTGCGGTCCTGCCAGAAAGGCTCCGCCATGCACCCGTTGCACGGCTCCAGCCTTGTTCAGCGCCTTGATGGTGCGGCGCACAGTTTCCTCGGAAACATCCAGCATTTTTGCAAGCTCCGCACTGCGGGCTGATCCGCCCAAACGCCGCAAAGCGTCCACCAGCTCCAATTCGCGGTGAGAAAGAGAAAGTGAGTCCGACAAGAGTGAGCCTGTTCGCGTTTAACTGCCTGGCGCTATAAGGCATGGCTTTTTTCCGGCTTACAAGATCAACCCACATTTTCCCACAAATTTCTGGGTCTTTCCACTTTTTTCCGGGCATTCTCCGGCAAACGGGCACCTTCGCGTCCAGTCCCCAGCCGCTCCCGCCCCTTTCCAGCCTGCCACAGGCAGGCCCGAAAGCGTTGGGCATGGCGCCGTGCTGGTGCACGGCGCGGGCAGCGCCCGGCAGGGGCGCTGCCGGGTCCAAGGCCCGTGCCGGGGCATCTTTGATGCACCTGCGGGGCGCGGGAGCCTTGCCCTTGCCGCAATAGAAAACCGCCGCGGCTGATGAGCCGCGGCGGTTTGTGGTCTCACTCCTGCAAAGGCTTACAGGTTCGGATACAGCGGGAACCTGGCGCAGAGATCCGCCACTTTGGCGCGCACCGCGGCTTCCACATCGGCGTTGCCGTCTTCACCGTTGGCCGCCAGCCCGTCAATCACCTCGATGATCAGGTCGGCGATCTGGCGGAACTCGCCCTCGCCGAAGCCGCGGGTGGTGCCTGCGGGGGTGCCCAGACGCAAACCGCTCGTCACGGTGGGCTTTTCCGGGTCGAACGGGATGCCGTTCTTGTTGGTGGTGATATGGGCGCGGCCCAGCGCCTTGTCGGCGATGTTGCCGGTCACACCTTTGGGGCGCAGGTCGACCAGCATCACATGGGTGTCGGTGCCGCCGGTGACGATGTCCAGGCCGCCTTTGATCAGCTGGTCCGCCAGCGCCGCGGCGTTGGCGCGCACCTGCTTCTGGTAGGTTTTGAATTCCGGCTTCAGCGCTTCGCCAAAAGCCGCCGCCTTGCCGGCGATCACATGCATCAGCGGGCCGCCCTGGATGCCGGGGAAGATCGCCGAGTTCACTTTCTTGGCAATCGCTTCGTCATTGGTCACGATCATGCCGCCGCGGGGGCCGCGCAGGGTCTTGTGGGTGGTGGTGGTGGCCACATGCGCATGCGGGAACGGCGAGGGGTGCTCACCGGCGGCGATCAGGCCCGCGATATGGGCCATGTCGACCATGAAATAGGCGCCGACGCTGTCTGCGATTTCCCGGAACCTGGCAAAGTCGATCTGGCGCGGAATGGCGGAGCCGCCGGCGATGATCAGCTTGGGGCTATGCTCGGTGGCCAGCGCCTGGATCTGGTCGTAGTCGATCAGGTTGTCGCTTTCGCGCACGCCGTAATGCACCGCGTTGAACCACTTGCCGGACTGGTTTGGGCGCGCGCCATGGGTCAGGTGGCCGCCGGAGGCCAGATCCATGCCCAGGATGGTGTCGCCGGGCTGGATCAGCGCCTGGAACACGCCCTGGTTCGCCTGGCTGCCGGAGTTCGGCTGCACATTGGCGAATTCGCAGCCGAACAGCGCCTTGGCGCGGTCGATGGCCAGGTTTTCAGCGACGTCGACATACTGGCAGCCGCCGTAATAGCGGCGACCCGGATAGCCTTCGGCGTATTTATTGGTCAGCACAGAGCCTTGCGCTTCCATCACCGCCGCCGAGACGATGTTCTCGGAGGCGATCAGCTCGATCTCGTCGCGCTGGCGGCCCAGCTCGGCGGTGATCGACGCATAAAGCTCAGGATCGCGCTCGGAGAGGGGTTGGGTGAAAAAGAGATCTTTGGACATTCGGGGCTCCTGTCTATCCTGTCCAGCCAAGCCCCGCGGCGACACAGTTCATTGACTGCATCAGCGGAACCGGCACTGTTGAGGGCTTCTCGGCGCGCTCTTCCCTTAGGAGACGCACCTGGGTTTTGTGAATTTCGCGCAGCATGGTCTCAACCCGGCCAAAGCGGGTGCGCAAGCGCGGGAAGCGGTCGGCGAGGCTGCTGTCACCCGTCAGGAATAGAATTGCCTCGCGGGCCAGTTGGTATTCCTTGCGGATGGTGCCAAAGATACGCTCGCGGATTTCCGCGTCCTGCACCAGTGTAGCGTAATCCGAAGCAATCTCCATATCGCTTTGCAGAAGCGTCTTTTCGACCTCATCCACCACCAGGCGGAACAGTGGCGAGTTACGGAACATGTCCTGCAGAACCCCATCACCGCGCGCGCCGCGGAACTTGCGGAAGCTGGCCACCGCCGAGCCGAAGCCGTACCAGCCAGTGATCATGTGGCGGTTTTGCGACCAGGCAAAGACCCAAGGGATGGCGCGCAGATCATCCAGTGAGCCCGCGCCGAAGCGACGGGCGGGACGCGAGCCGATCTTGAGCATGGCAAGCTCTTCTACCGGGCTGGCCTGCTGGAAGTAGTCCAGGAAGCCGGGCGCATTCAGCAGATTGGAATAGGCTGCCTGCGACATGCCGGCGAGGGCCTCGAACGCGTCGTCATGCTCTGGACACACCGGAGGCGTATCTTCCTGCAGCGAGTGGCGCAGGACCGAGGACGCCATCAGCTCCAGCTGGTGCAGCGCGGTGCCGCGATTGGCGTATTTGGAGCTGACCACCTCGCCCTGTTCGGTGATCCGCATCTGGCCTGCGATGGTGCCCGCGGGCTGGGCGGCAATCGCACGTTCGGCAGGGGCGCCGCCGCGGGAGACCGACCCGCCGCGGCCGTGGAAGAACACCGGCTTCATACGGTGCGCCGCCAGGGTACGGGTGATCAGGCGCTGCGCCTTCTCCAGCTCCCAGGTAGAGCAAAGGAAACCGCCGTCCTTATTGCTATCGGAATAGCCCAGCATCACCTCGATCCGGTTGTCGCCGGATTTCAGCGAACGGCGGGCAAAAGGCACGTTCAGCAGCCCGTTCAGAATGCCGGGCGCGGCACGCAGGTCGCCGATGGTTTCAAACAGCGGCACAACTTTCAGCGCGGCCTTTTCTGCGCCAAAGCCTGCGTAACGCGCCAGCAGATAGACGCCGAGCAGGTCGTCTGTAGAGCGGGTCATCGACAGGATAAACGGCCCCATCGCATGCGGGTCTTCGCCGGCACCGGCATCGCGCATCAGCCGCAGCAGTTTCAGCAGCTCGCCGCTTTGCGGGCTCAATTCATCCGGCATCATATAGGGCAGCGAGGCACTGCCCAACTCAGAGCGGAGGCGCGCCGACCATTCGGCGCTGCCGAATTCCGGCACCTGGCCGGAGCGCGACCAGATTTCAGTCAGCGTTTCAGTGGTCACGGTGGAGTTCTGGCGGATGTCCAGGGTCACTGTGCGAAAGCCAAAGACATCGGCCTGCCAGCGGATCGGACGCACGTAGCGGGCCGCCAGCCGGTTGGCGCCGATTTCCTCCAGCGCTTCCTCAACCCGGGTGAGATCGCTGACGAAATCGCCCAGATGCGCATAGGCACCGGTTTCCTCGGCGGCGGTGGCCTTGATACGGGCATGAATAGCTGTCAGCGCCTGGCGAAAGACTTCGCCCGGATTGCGGGCCGCAAGGTCGGCAGCGCCCGGCGCCGCTTCGAAGATTTTTGCCAGCCGGCTGGAGGCGCTGCCAGGCAACGCAAACACGGCGGCCGAGATCGAGATCCGTTCAGCAGCGGTGGTCAGCGCCTTCTGGTAGCGCTTGAGAATGGCTGCACGGTTCGCCGTGAGCGCTGCCGCCGTGGCATCCACCGTCACATTCGGGTTGCCGTCGCGGTCGCCGCCGATCCAGGAATGGAACTTTAGACAGGGCGCATCAGCGCTGTCACCCAGCCGCGGTTCGGCCGCGGCGATGTAGCGTTCGAACAGCTGCGGCACCGCCTCATACAGACTGTCGCGGAAGAATTGCAGCCCCCATTGAATTTCATCCTGCAGGCTGGGCCGGTCGCGGCGCAGCTCGCCTGTCATCCACAACAGGTCGATTTCCGATCGCAGATCCTCCAGCAGGCCGGCGCGTTCACGCGGAGTCCAGCGCTTGGCCTCCAGCGACACCAGCCCGCGGTAGATGCGGCGGTGAATTTCCAGAATTGTGACCCGCTTGGCTTCGGTCGGATGCGCGGTCAGGGTCGGACCGATCGAGAACTGGCTCGCCACTTCCTGCAACCGTTCGGGCGTTGCCAGCTCGCCGGCCAGATCAAGGGCGCGGGCAAAGCTGCCTTCGACCACCTCCGGGCCATCCTGGGTTTCGGCCATACGGCGGTCGCGCATGGCGGCATTTTCCTCGACGATCTTCAGCAGCTGGAACCAGATGTTGAACGCCTGCATATAGGCGGTCGCGTGCTGGCCATCGGAAAGATCCCAGGCAGGCTCGCCGGTGGCCCGTTCTGCCACCTCAGGCGCGCGCTGGCGCAGGACATCCAGCCAAAGGGCGTGCAATTCGGTGCGGAGCTCGGCGGCATAACCCGCGCCGGTATACTCCGCGTGGGCGGTTTCAGCAGGATCTGCCATCACATCACCCGGTCCCGTGGTTCGCGCCCTGCAAAGAAATCAGTCAGGTTGTCGAGCACACGGAAGCCCATCGCCTCGCGCGCCTCGCGGGTGGCGCTGCCCAAGTGCGGCAGCATCACCAGGTTGTCGCAGCCCATCAGATCCGGGTTGATGCGCGGTTCGCCATCGAACACATCCAGCCCGGCGCCGCCGATGGTTTCGAACCACAGGGCGCGGGACAGGGCCAGCTCGTCGATAATCTCGCCGCGGGCCGTATTGATAAGGAAGGCATCCGGCTTCATCAGGTTCAGCATCCGGGTGTTGATCAGATGCCGGTTTGCAGCGCCGCCAGGGCAGTGCAGTGACACGAAATCGCACTGCGGCATCAGCTCTTCCAGGCTGCCGGCCTGAGTAGCGTTGTAGCGGGCCAGAACATCCGGCGACACGCGGGAGCGGTTCTGCACCACGATCTTCATGCCAAAGCCATGATGCGCGCGGCGGGCCATTTCCTGGCCGATACGGCCAAAGCCAACGATGCCCAGCGTCTTGCCGGAAACCTTGGTGCCGACCAGATGGGTCGGACGCCAGCCGGTCCAAGCGCCAGCGCGCACTTCACGCTCACCTTCACTGGCGCGGCGGGCCACCATCAATAGCAGCGTCATGGCGATGTCGGCGGTACATTCGCTAAGAACATCGGGGGTGTTGGTCACAGTCATGCCGTGGCTTGCCGCACTGGGCATATCAATATGAGAGTAGCCCACACCGTAGTTGGCGAGGATCCGTGCCTGGGGCTTAGTGATATCAAACGCACTGGCCGGAATCTTGTCGGTCACCGTCGGCAGTACAGCGTCATAGGATCTCATTGCGTCGCGCAGTTGCGCTTCGCTCAATGGCTTGTCGCCAGTGTTCAGCACAGCATCAAAGGCTTCAGAAAGCTGCGCCTCAACTGCGGCGGGCCAGCGGCGGGTCACCAGAACCTTGGGCTTTGCCATGACTTCATCTCCCTGTCGTGCTTATGCTTTATTAATGCGCCCCACCCCTGCCATTGCCCCAGGCCAGGGGTGGAGCGTCGCGCCTGACCCAAAGCCGGATCAGGCGGCGTTCTTTTTCATCACGCTTGCGATGGTTTCGCCGATCACGGCGGGGTTTTCGGCAACGGTCACGCCGGCCGCCGACAGGATCTCCACCTTCTCGGAAGCGCTCTCGCCGAAGGCCGAGATGATCGCGCCCGCGTGGCCCATGGTGCGGCCCTTGGGTGCGGTCAGACCCGCGACATAGGCCACAACCGGCTTGGTCACATGGTTCTTGATGTAATCCGCCGCTTCCGCTTCCTGCGGGCCGCCGATTTCACCGATCATCGCGATGACCTCGGTTTCCGGATCCTTCTCGAACCATTCCAGGATGTCCTTGAAGGAGGAGCCGTTGATCGGGTCGCCGCCGATGCCGACCGAGGTCGAGATGCCCAGGCCCAGCTCTTTCAGCTGCGCTGCGGCCTCATACCCCAAGGTGCCCGAGCGGCCGATGATGCCCACGGTGCCCGGCAGGTAGATGTGGCCCGGCATGATGCCCAGCAGCGCCTTGCCCGGCGAGATGGTGCCGGCGCAGTTCGGTCCCGTCAGGATCATCCGCTTGTCCTTGGGATAGCGGTACATGTAGCGCTTCACCCGGATCATGTCCTGGGCCGGAATGCCGTCGGTAATGCAGACGCAGTAGTTGATGCCCGCATCCGCCGCTTCCATGATGGAGTCAGCTGCAAACGGCGGCGGCACAAACACCAAGGATGCATTGGCGCCGGTGGCCTCCACCGCTTCTTTCACGGTGTTGAAAACCGGCACGCCTTCGACGGTTTCGCCGCCCTTGCCCGGCACAACGCCGCCCACGACATTGGTTCCGTATTCGATCATGTCCTTGGTGTGGAACCGGGCAATCTTGCCGGTGATGCCCTGAACGATGACTTTGCTTTCGCGATCGAGAAGGATGCTCATTTGATTGCCCTCACACGAGTGTTCTGGTCGAGGTCGTTTTTCCACGCGCCGACGGCCCGCTCAGCGGCTTCCATCAGCGAGGTTGCGCGGATCAGCGGCAGGCCGGACTGGGCCAGGATCTTCTGGCCTTCCTCCACATTGGTGCCGGCAAGACGCACCACCACCGGCACGTCAACCTCAACTTCGCGCAGCGCCTGCACGACGCCTTCGGCCACCCAGTCGCAGCGGTTGATGCCGGCGAAGATGTTGACCAGAACCGCCTGCACATTGCTGTCGGACATCACCAGACGGAACGCCTTGGCCACCCGTTCCGGTGTCGCACCGCCGCCGATGTCCAGGAAGTTGGCAGGCTCGCCGCCGGCCAGCTTGATGGTGTCCATGGTCGCCATCGCCAGACCTGCGCCGTTGACGATGCAACCGATGTTGCCCTCAAGGCCGACATAAGACAGGCCGCGGTCAGCAGCGCGGCTTTCTCGCGGATCTTCCTGGCTCTTGTCGCGCAGCTCGGCGATCTGCGGGTGACGGAACAGGGCGTTGTCGTCAAAGGTCATCTTGGCGTCCAGCGCGATGACCCGGTTGTCCGAGGTGACCACCAGCGGGTTGATCTCAACCATGGTGGCGTCCAGTTCGGAGAACGCCTGGTAGCAGCCCTTGAGCGTGCGCACCATCTGCTGCGTCATGGCCGGTTCGATGCCCAGCTTGAACGCAATCTCGCGCGCCTGGAAATCCTGCAGACCAACGGCAGGCTCAACGGTCGAGCGCACGATGGACTCGGGGCGCTCGGCGGAGATCTCCTCAATCTCCATGCCGCCTTCGGACGAGGCAACGATCATCACCCGCTGGCTGGAACGGTCCAGCACAAAGCCCAGATAGATCTCGCGGGCAATCGGCACCGCACCTTCGACATAGACACGGTAGATGCCTTTGCCCTCGGGGCCGGTCTGGTGGGTCACCAGCTTCTTGCCGAACAGGTTCTCGGTCGCCTCATAGATCTCGGCTTCCGAGTTGCACAGCTTGACGCCGCCCGCCTTGCCGCGGCCGCCGGCGTGGACCTGAGCCTTGACGATCCATCTGTCGCCGCCCAGTTCCCGCGCGCGGTAGGCCGCTTGCTCGGGGCTGTAGGCCAGTGCGCCGGGCGGAACCGTCACGCCGAAGTTGCTCAGAACTTCCTTGGCCTGGTATTCGTGGATATCCATGGTCCTCTCCTCCTCATGGATGCGGAAATCTATTACTCAGCGGGCTCAAGAGCTGCTGTGTAATGCTGGTCGAGAAGGGCGTTGATCGCCTCCATGTCGACGCCTGCGCCCATGTCGTTCATCGCCTTGCCGAAGCGGTTGACGATGTCGGTGATGGCCGCAGGGGTGATCTGGTTCAGGATGCCGATGCGGACCTGGACCGGCTCCGACAGGGTCGGCCAGATGCCAAATCCCACGGCGCGGCAGTTGCCCACCAGCTCTTTTTCGCGCCCTGCCAGATCGCCGGGCAGGTTCAGCACGATAAGGCTGGTCATGTTGCTGGTCACGTCGCAGCCCATGGCGGTCACGGCATCGCGCAGCGCTTTCTCGTGGAAGGCATAGTCGCGGGCCTTCTGCGCACGGCCGTGCTGCAGGGTGATGCGCAGCGCCTCATGGAAAGCGGCAACCGCATAGCCGGAATGGGTGCGGTGGTAAGTGCCGACAGCAACGTCCTGGCCGTCCACGATGCCCCAGTGGCGGGCTTCCAGGATCGGGTTGTGGACATAGGAATGGCAGCCGTTCTCGCGCACGGTCTGGATGTAGCGGTCAGTGAAAGACACCGGCGCATAGGTCAGCGGCAGGCAGAGCACGCCTTTCTGCGGGCAGGAGGCCCAGCCGGCAACGCCCGGGAAATCGTCGATCGAGAAATCCTCGATGCCCAGCGAGGACACCGCGTCGATCAGGCCCATTACGCCGTGCTTCTCACAAGCGTCCGAGAAACCTTTGAGGTCGTTGATGCGGCCCGAGCCGGTTTCCCAATGCGCCATGAAGGCCCACTTAGGCTTCTTCTCAGCCAGCACCTGCTCCACCAGCTTGCCGGAGACCGACTCGCCGTGCGGCACGTCGACCACGGTGACGGAGGCCGGCTGCGGGTTCATCGCATCGGCGGCCAGCTCCTCGCGGGTGGCGGCTTTCATGCGGATGGTCATCGCGTCAATGCCGGAGAAGGTACCGTTCTGGAAGGCAACTACGGTGTCGCCCGGCAGGATTGCGTTCAGCATGCAGTCCAGCCCCGAGAAGCCGGTACCGCCAACGCCGTAGGTGTAGGTGTTGGTGGTGCCCCAAAGGTCGCGCAGCATCTGCTTGCACTCGATCATGCCGCGCAGCACATCCGCCTGCATGTGATCGGCCAAGCCGGTGTTGGCAAAGGCCTGCAGCACGCGGGGGTCGGTATTGCCCGGGCCAGGGCCTGCGGCCAGGGTTTCCGGGATTTCCAGGCTGGGGAAGATCGTGGGTTCTGTCATCGGGTCAAACCTCTGTTGGTGTCCGTTTGCCGATGTGCCGGAGGTCACGGGCCTTCATCACGGTGGTCTTCACTGCGGGAAGGTTTGTTTCCTGTCGTGCAACATCTGTTAATCCAAGGAAACCCTAGGTCGACAAAACCCGCAACATTCCTATATCCTGCTTTTGGGTATCTAATAGGATAGTAAAAAACCTACCGAAACCGGTAAAAATACCGTTGCATACCGAAACTGAACCTACCCATTCAGGTAGTTTTAAACAAAAGGGCACCAAATGGCTCCTATACGCGACAAAGTTTCCCCGATTTCGGTCATGCTTGCTGACGCAAATCCGCTGGTGCTGTCGGCGATGTCCGAGATCTTCGACAAGGACCCGCGATTCTCGCTGGTCGCGACCTCCGCCACCGCCGAAGGCTTCCTTGGAACGGTGATGCGGGTGCCGGTCCAGGTCGGGATTATCGACTGGAACCTGCCGGCACTTGGCGGTGCCAAGCTGATCGAGGTGCTGCGCGAGCAAGCCAACGCGCCGCGGCTGGTGGTCTACGCCGACGAAAGCGGCGACGTGCCCCGCAAGGCGATGAGCGCGGGCGCGGCCGGCTTTGCGCCGCGCTCCAGCGCCGTCGAAGACGTGCTGGACACCTGCCTCGCCGTCGCCGAGGGCAAGATGGTCTTCCCCTTCCTCGACGTGCGCGGTCTGCAGGCCGATCCGATCGAGCAGCTGTCCCGCCGCGAACGCACCATGCTGGAGGCACTGTCGAAAGGGCTGACCAACAAGGAGCTCAGCAAGGAGCTGGAAATCTCCACCAACACGGTGAAGTTCCACCTCTCGAACCTTTACGAAAAACTCTCGGTCAAGAACCGCGCCCAGGCGATTGCGTTCTACTACGCCAACCGCGCCGCCAAGGGTGACTTCCACTTCGAACAATGACCCCGGCGTGCCGCCCTCGCGCGAGTGTGCGCCCGCACGTACGCGAGAGCGCGACGCGCGGGCGCACACTCGCGCGAATGTATTCAAATGAAATCTTTTTTCTTGACAGGAAACACCCTGATGAGGAATGCCTAGAGAGGAGAGGACGAAAACCCGTCACGAATGAGGAGCAAACCCATGTCATTCCACACCATTGAACAAGCCCCCGGCCGCCTGAACCGCAGCGAATTGGCGATCCCAGGATCTCAGCCGCAAATGTTTGAAAAAGCGGCGAAATCTGACGTAGACGTGATCTTCCTGGATCTCGAAGACGCGGTTGCGCCGGACGAAAAAGAACAGGCCCGGAAAAACATCATCCAGGGCCTGAACGACATCGATTGGGGCAACAAATCCATGTCGGTGCGAATCAATGGCCTCGACACCCACTACATGTACCGCGATGTGGTCGATGTTGTTGAACAGGCAGGTGAACGTCTTGACCTGATCATGGTTCCGAAAGTCGGCACCGCAGCCGATGTTTACGCCGTCGACATGCTGGTCACCCAGATCGAAGACGCCAAGGGCCTGAAGAAGCGGATCGGCTTTGAGCACATCATCGAGACCGCGCTCGGCATGCAGAATGTGAGTGAAATTGCCGCAGCCTCCAAGCGCAATGAATCGCTGCATTTCGGCGTTGCCGACTATGCCGCCTCGACCCGCGCCCGCACCACCATCATCGGCGGTGTGAACCCCGATTACTCGGTGCTGACCGACCCCGCCGCAGACGGCTCCCGCGAAGTGCACTGGGGCGATATGTGGCACTATGCGCTGGCCCGCATGGTGGTTGCTGCACGCGCCAACGGTCTGCGCCCGATCGACGGCCCGTTCGGTGATTTCCAGGATCCGGAAGGCTACAAGGCCGCCGCCAAACGCGCCGCAGTTCTGGGCTGCGAAGGCAAATGGGCCATCCACCCCAGCCAGATCGAACTGGCCAACGAGGTGATGTCGCCGTCGGATGCGGAGATCACCAAGGCGCACCGTATTCTGGAAGCCATGGCCGAAGCCGAAGCCGCCGGAAAAGGCGCGGTGTCGCTTGATGGCCGCCTGATTGACTATGCTTCGATCCGTCAGGCAGAAGTGCTGGTGGAAAAAGCCAAGCAGATCGCCGGCAACTAAACCGCCGTTCTGTTTCAAGATCTTACGCCGCCCCGGTTTTGGCCGGGGCGGCTAAGCGCCGCTATGCCAGGGAGATGCAGATGACCGGATTGCTGACCACCGCCAAGGCCCTGTTTCAGGCCGCCGTAGACCGGGCCGACCCGGCACAAGCCCTGCGTGCCCAGCTGGCGTCTACGCCATTAGCTCCGCTGCCAGAAGGCGGCAGCAACGTGCTGCTGGCAGTGGGCAAAGCCGCCGTCCCGATGATGCGCGAAGCGCTGAAGCTGATCCCCGGCACCGCCCAAGCCCTGGCCATCACAAACCCCGAAAATTACACCGAAATTCCTGGCGCCACAGTGATCTGCGGCGCCCATCCGGTGCCGGATGAAAACAGCGCTGCCGCAGGTCAGGCTGCCATAGAAATGGCTCACTCCCTGGGCTCCGATGACCGGCTGATTGCGCTGATCTCCGGCGGCGGCTCCGCGCTGATGGTGGCCCCCGCCCCCGGCCTCTCGCTGGCCGACAAGTCGGCAGTGAACAAACTGCTGCTCGCCTCCGGGCTGGAAATCAACGAGATGAACCTGATCCGTCAACAGTTGTCGGACACCAAGGGCGGCGGCCTGCTGCGTCATGCCGCACCAGCCCAAGTGCAGGCCTTCATCCTGTCGGACGTAATCGGCGATGACCTGCGTGCCATTGCCTCCGGCCCAACCGTGGCCCCCATCGGCACACGCGCTCAGGCGCGGGAAATCATGCAGCGGGCGGAGCTCTGGGACAGCGCGCCTGAGGCGGTCAGAAACCACCTCAGTGCCGCTGAGGGGACCAAGGACGCCCCGCCTCCGGCCACCAACACCCTGATCGGCTCCAACCGCCACAGCCTCAAGGCGATGATGGCGGCAGCCGCGGAAGACTGGAACCCCAAGCTGGTCTCCCACCGGCTGGTCGGCGATGTGTCAATGGCCGCTGAAACGGTCGTTGCGGCTGCGGAGGCCGCCCCCAAGGACAAACCTGCCGCATTGATCTTCGGCGGCGAAACCACTGTTCAGCTCCGCGGCAAAGGCCTTGGCGGGCGCAACCAGGAATTGGCCCTGCGCGTCGCCAAACTGGGTGCTGACCGGCTGAATGGCGATTGGCTGTTCCTCTCCGGCGGCACTGACGGGCGTGATGGCCCTACAGACGCAGCTGGCGGCATCGCCACCCCCGCCACCTGGGCCGCAATCAAGGCTGCCGGTCATGACCCGGACGCTCTGCTTGCCGACAATGACAGCTTTGCCGCTCTCAAGGCTGCGGACGCATTGCTGACCACCGGCGGCACCGGCACTAATGTGGCCGATGTGCAAATCTTCCTTAGACGGCCGGATTGATCAACCAGCCAGCCATTCACCTTTGCAAAATACTCCCGCCGGAGGCTCCCGAAAGTGCAACAGGCGCTGCGCTCAAGCTGACGCGCGCGCCTCGCCCCACTCGGCAAGGTCATTGACCAGCATCAGCGCCACGCGCCGGAACACCTGGCGCAGCCGCTCCACATGCGGCCCTTCCAAGGACAGGTCCGCCAGCGCCTGATCCATGCACTGGAGCCAGTTCTCGGCGTCCTTTTCAGTGATGGGCACATGGGCGTGCATCAGTTTCACGTCCATGTGGCCGTGTTTTTCTTCGTAATACCGGCGGCCGCCCATGAAACCAGACAGAAAATTAAACTGCTCCATCCGGGCATGGTCCATCCCATGCCCGCGCTTGTGCAGCTTGACGATCCGGGCGCCGGTTTCCGTTTCCTCGACAATATCGTAGAACCGCTCGACCAGCGCGCGGATCACCTCTTCGCCGCCGATCTGGTCAATCAACTTCTGAACCATGTAACCTCCGTGCACCGAACCGGCCGGCCTCAGGATTGAGGCCGGGTTTTCTTGGGGTCGTAATGGGCAAAGGGTACGATCTTGGCGGGCAGGCGTTTTTGATGTCCATCAAGTTTACCGATTTCCACCTTTGTTCCCACCTCTGAACAGGATACGTCCACCCGCGCCAGCGCGATGTTCTTGCCCAGCAGCGGCGACCGCATTGCAGAGGTCACCTCGCCAATTTGCGCGCGGCCAATGCGAACACAGTTGCCATGCGCCACGTCAATTGCCGAATCGATATCCAGCCCCACCAGCTTGCGCGCTGGCGTGGTCTTGCGCCGGATCAGCGCGTCGCGGCCGATAAAATCATCCTCTTTCGACTTCAGCGGCACGGTAAAGCCGATGCCCGCCTCAAACGGATCAGTCTGGTCGCTGAAGTCATAACCCGCGAAAATCAGCCCGGCCTCGATCCGCACCATATCCAGCGCCTCCAGCCCCATCGGGCGGATGCCGTGGTCCTGTCCGGCATCCCAAACCGCGTCGAAGACATCGCTGGCGTGTTTCGGATGACAGAAGATTTCATAGCCCAGTTCGCCCGTGTAGCCGGTCCGCGAGACCACAACCGGGACACCATGCTCACCGCCGATGCGAGCGGGGGTGAAACGGAACCAGCCCAGTTCTTCCAGCGTCGGGTTATGCGGCATTGTCCAGATGATCTTCTTCAGCAAGTCCCGGCTCTCGGGGCCTTGCACGGCAATATTATGCTGCATGTCAGTGGATGAGCGGATCAGAACGTTCAGTCCCAGCTTCTCTGCCTGTTCGCGGATCCACTCTCCGCCATAGTCCGAGCCGCCGATCCAGCGGAAATTATCCTTGCCCAGACGGAACACGGTTCCGTCGTCGATCATGCCGCCATGCGGGTAGCACATCGCGGTATAGACCACCTGTCCTACTGCCAGTTTCTTGATGTTGCGGGTAAAGATATACTGGCACAGCGCCTCTGCATCCGGCCCGTGGATCTCAAACTTGCGTAAGGGCGTCAGATCCAGCAGCACACATTTCTCGCGGCAGGCCCAGTATTCCTCCAGCGGTCCGGATTCAGCATAGCAATTGGCCAGCCAATAGCCGTTATACTCAATGAAATTGCGGGTCATCTTGCTGAGGCGGTCGTGGAAACCGGTTTCCTTGGTCATCTTGGGCTCCGATTCAGGGGTCGCGCGGTACGCAATCGCCCGCTTGAAAGTTTCTTGGCCGCTGTATGTGCGGACGTGAATATCAGTGGGGTTCCAGCCATTGGCGGCGCTGGTGTCATCCGGGCAGGCCGAGCTGACACAGATCAGATCGGTCAGCGCCTTGAGCAGCACATAGTCGCCGGGCCGGGTCCAGGGCTCGTCAGCATGCATCACACCGTGCTCATCCAGGCCGGTGTTGAAGAAGAAGTTGATCGCCATCCAGCCCGCGCGCGGCGTCACCCCGTGCTGGGCCAATACGCCGTTGAAATTATCCGAACAGTTGGCATGGCCGGGATAACCGATGTCGTCATAGTATTTCGCCGCACAAGCCAGGGCAAAGGCATCGTGACGGCCAACCGTATCCTGCACCACTTCGACCAGCGGCAGCATCTCCTGGTCATAATATTTCGCGTGCAGCCCCGGCATCGGGTAAGCATGGCCCATCAGCGTCCGGGTTGTGGTCACATCCAGCGCATGCTCGATCCCCTTGTCCAGCTTGCGGGCCGCAAAACACTGAAAATCCGTACATTGGCGCCCATCAACATCAAGCACCTGGATGTAGTCGCCAGCCTTCACAAAATAGGCTTCGGCTGTCGCGCTTTTCACCCGCAGGTCCAGCACCGGATCAGCCAGCGGATCAGGCAATTCAAACCGTGCCACTTGCTTGATCACCGCCCGCTTGACCATGGCCGTCAGCGGCGTTGCCGTATCCTGCTGTTCAAAGTCCATGATGCCGCCCGGTGCGGCGATGATCACCACACCCTCTCGCTGCGCGGTAAAGCTCTCCCCGGTCTTTGCAGGCGTCGCCGCATCAAACAGCCGTACCGCACCGCCCTGCGCCAAGTCGATACCGCGTGTTTCCATCCCCAGCCGCAAGCCGCGCAAGGACTGGTCCGTCGAGGTCAGCAGCGCCTTCAAACCGCCGGCATCACTGTTGGCTGCCGCGCCGATGATGCCCGCATCAATGCGCCCTTTGTCGTCAGCCGCGACGATCTCGCAAGGCTGGCCGCCTTCGTCATTGGTCACCGTCACCGTATCGCCGGTTTCCACCCGGATCAGGATCGCGCCACATCCTTCGACGACGTAACGCTCGGTCCCCTTGGGCAGTGAAAACACCGACGGCTGATACAGTCCAGACGGCTTGGGCGGCCCTTTGACAACTTCAGGGAAGCTCATGTCATTCATCGCGCATCTCCTGTTGGACACCGGCCAAAAATTGCACAGCCGGAATATTTATTTATTGAAAAGAATATTCCGTTCCCCCACTCTAATCAACAAACATGTTGATTTTCTGCAGTAAAATGGCAGATGCCCGGGATGCGTCATTTTCCTGGGGGTGAATGCCGCAAACAAAAGGATAACCGCTATGCACTCGCTGCTCCTGGGTTTGATTGCCGCGCTTGCCTGGGGCATACATGACCTTTGCGTACGGTTTGTCTCGCAACGAACCGGCATTCTGCCTGCCATGCTGATCGTCTTTTCCACCGGGGCGATTCTGGTGGCCGGGGCTGCCCTGCCCCTGGGCAACTGGCAGGCAATGACCCTGCAGGCTGCATGGCTGGCCGGGCTTTCGGGCACCATTTTCGCCCTTGGGTCCTACGCCCTTTACCGTGCCTTTGCCCTAGGCCCGGTCAAGCTCGTGGCACCTCTGGTGGGCGCCTACCCGGTTCTGTCGCTTGGCATGGCATTGCTGCAAGGCCAGCCGGTCGGCCCGGGCCACTGGCTGGCGGTTGCCGTCGTGGTTGGCGGCGTCGGCTGCATAGCCGTCTTCTCCACTGAAGACGACGACAGTCCGGTCAACCTGCAAGCAGCCGCTTGGGGGCTGGCCGGCGCCATCGGTTTTGCGCTCACCTTTGCAATTGGCCAGACAGCCAGCCAGGCCGGCGCTGAGCTGCCAGTGCTGATCGTCGCCCGCCTGGCCGCGATCCTGCTGCTGCTGGGCCTGGCGCTGCAAGCCAGGATGGCGCAGCTGCCCGCACGCAAGATGCTGCCGCTTCTGGTTCTGATGGGTGCGCTGGACGCCTTGGCCCTCGGCTTGGTGATTTACTCCGGCACTCTGCCCCGGCCCGAATTTGCTTCGGTCAGCGCCTCGCTGTTTGGCCTTGTCACCGTGGTGCTCGCCTGGCTGGTGCTGCGCGAAAGCATGAACCGCGCGCAATGGATCAGCGTCGCTGTCACTTTCGGCGGAATTGCCTACCTCGGCTTTTGAACCCCGCCCCTTCTTCTTTGTAAAAAAATACTCCCGCCGGAGGCGTCCGGCGGGAGCTGTTTGGTACAGGTTTCAGCGTTCTGCGCTGCCTCAGGCGGTCAGGCCTTCGGGCTCTTTCAGACCGTTGGCGCGGCAGCAGGCGGTGACGGTGTTCGCGAGCAGGCAGGCAATCGTCATCGGGCCGACACCGCCCGGAACCGGGGTGATGGCGCCGGCGCGCTCGGACGCAGAGGCAAAGTCGACGTCGCCGACCAGCTTCATCTTGCCTTCCCCTTTTTCGGGCGCATCAATCCGGTTGATGCCCACGTCAATCACGGTGGCGCCTTCCTTGATCCAGTCGCCCGGCACCATTTCCGGGCGGCCCACGGCGGCCACAACGATGTCGGCGCGGCGCACCACCTCGGGCAGGTCCTTGGTGCGCGAATGCGCGATGGTCACGGTGCAGCTGTCGCCCAGCAAGAGCTGCGCCATCGGCTTGCCGACGATGTTGGAGCGGCCAATGACAACCGCATCCATGCCCGACAGCGAGCCGTGGTGCTCGCGCAGCATCATCAGGCAGCCCAAGGGCGTGCAGGGCACCATCGATTTCTGGCCGGTGCCCAGAAGGCCGACATTGGAGATGTGGAACCCGTCGACGTCCTTCTCCGGCGCGATCGAGTTGATCACCAGGTCTTCGTTCATGTGCTTGGGCAGCGGCAGCTGCACCAGGATGCCATGCACCGAAGCGTCGTTGTTCAGCTGCTCGACCACGGCCAGCAGGTCCGCCTCGGAGGTGTCCGCATCCAGCTTGTGCTCATAGGAGTTCATGCCGGCCTCAACGGTCTGCTTGCCCTTGGAGCGCACATAGACCTGGCTTGCCGGGTCTTCGCCGACCAGAACCACGGCGAGGCCCGGGGTGATGCCGTTTTCCTCTTTCAGCCGCGCCACATGCTCGGCCACCTGGCCGCGCACCTTGGCCGCAAAGGCCTTGCCGTCAATCAGAGTTGCTGCCATTTGATCTCTTCCTCTTTGCCGCAGACGCGGGCGTCCGCCCGGATGCCTGCCCTATTCCTCTTTAGCGGTCGCGATGCCCGAGCCGCAGGTGCCCTGCTCAGCATCACTCCTCACGGATCACCCGCGCCTCGCGGGCAATCGACCACTCCACCAGCTGCCGCCACAAACGCTCAGCCAGATCGGGGTCCAGCCCTTCCCTGTCAGCCGCGGCGCGGGCATTCAGCACCACTTCCTCAACCCGGTCCGGGATCCGCGCCGGCCAGCCGTTTGCCTGCTTCAGCGCGACCGCCCGGTCGATGTATCCAGCCCGCACGGCCAGCAGCGCCACCAGTTCCCGGTCCAGATGGTCGATCTGAAGCCGAAGGCTGGCCATATCGCTGCAGGCATCTGGCGGGGTGCGTGTGCTCATGTCTTAAAACTCTCACGGCCCGGGATGGGTCCCGGGCCGTGAGTGCCGCATATCGCCGTTTAGAACAAGCCTTCGATCTGGCCGTCGTCATTCAGGCGGATGGTTTCCGAGGCCGGCTTGCGCGGCAGGCCCGGCATCGTCATGATCTCGCCGCAGACCGCCACGATGAAGCCGGCACCGGCCGACAGGCGGACCTCACGCACCGGCACCGAATGGCCGGTGGGCGCACCGCGCAACGACGGGTCGGTCGAGAAGGAATACTGGGTCTTCGCCATGCAGACCGGCAGATTGCCGTAGCCCGCGGCTTCCCATTCCTTCAGCTGGGTGCGGATCTTGTTGTCCGCCAGCACCTCGTCGGCGCGGTAGATGCGCTTGGCGATGGTTTCGATCTTCTCGAACAGCGGCATGTCATCGGGGTAGATCGGCGCGAAGTTGGCAGTGCCGGCATCGACGATCTCGACAACTTTCTCGGCCAGCGGCGCGGAGCCCTCGGAGCCCAGCTCCCAGTGGCGCGACAGAACCGCCTCGACACCGTGGTTGGCGCAGTAGGCCTTGACCGCGTCAACTTCGGCATCGGTGTCGGTGACGAAGTGGTTGATCGCAACCACAACCGGCACGCCGAAGGATTTGACGTTCTCGATGTGGCGGCCGAGGTTGGCACAGCCGGAGTTCACCGCCTCGACGTTCTCGGCGCCCAGATCCGCCTTGGCAACGCCGCCGTTCATCTTCATCGCGCGCACGGTGGCAACCAGCACCACAGCCGACGGCGCGATGCCTGCCTTGCGGCACTTGATGTTCATGAACTTCTCGGCACCGAGGTCAGCGCCGAAGCCTGCCTCGGTCACCACATAGTCGGCGACTTTCAAGGCGGTCTTGGTGGCGATGACCGAGTTGCAGCCGTGGGCGATATTGGCGAACGGGCCGCCGTGCACAAACGCCGGGTTGTTTTCCAGGGTCTGCACCAGGTTCGGCTGCATCGCGTCCTTCAAGAGAACGGTCATAGCGCCTTCGGCCTTGATGTCGCGGCAGTAGACCGGGGTCTTGTCGCGGCGGTAGGCCACGATGATGTCGCCCAGGCGCTTTTCCAGGTCCTTGAGGTCGTTGGCGAGGCAGAGGATCGCCATCACTTCGGAGGCCACGGTGATGTCAAAGCCCGCTTCGCGCGGGAAGCCGTTGGAGACGCCGCCCAAGCTGGCGGTGATCTGGCGCAGCGCCCGGTCGTTCATGTCGACCACGCGGCGCCAGGCGACGCGGCGCACGTCGATATCGCACTCGTTGCCCCAGTAGATGTGGTTGTCGATCATCGCCGACAGCAGCGAGTGGGCCGAGGTGATGGCGTGGAAATCGCCGGTGAAGTGGAGGTTCATTTCCTCCATCGGCACCACTTGCGCGTAACCGCCGCCTGCCGCGCCGCCCTTCATGCCGAAGTTCGGACCCAAGGACGCCTCGCGGATACAGATCATCGCGTTCTTGCCGATCCGGTTCAGACCGTCGCCCAGACCCACGGTGGTGGTGGTCTTGCCTTCGCCCGCCGGTGTCGGGTTGATCGCGGTCACCAGGATCAGCTTGCCGTCTTCCTTGGACTGAACCGAGTTAATGAACGACTGGGACACCTTTGCCTTGTCGTGGCCGTAGGGCAGCAGATCGTCGCTGGAAATCCCGATCTTCGCACCAATCTCCTGGATCGGCTGCTTCTGCGCTTCACGCGCAATCTCGATGTCACTCTTGTAGCTCATGGCTCTCTCCCTTTTGCCGTCTCGTCTGGCTGAAACCCCGTGGCACGTGCCCTGGCGAGATGCTTTATATTCCTATTAATTAAATTATTTTCCTGAACGTCAACACATTCCTGGCTACATTTGCCTGAAAAACAGGGCCTTTTCAGCGCATCGGGCGCCGATCGGAAACAGGCGGAATTTCACCCGGGGTGAAGACGGCGCATATGCGGCAAGTGCTGCCGCAAACAAAAAGGGCCCGGGCAATGCCCGGGCCGTGCAGGGTCCGGCCCGAAGGCCAGACGGGGGAATCACTGCCGGGTCAGATATCCAGCGTGTTGTCCTTTTCCCAGCGGGAGAAGTGGTTCACGAAGGAGTTCCACTCCTGCTGCTTCATCTTCAGATAGGCTGCCGAGAACTCCTCGCCCATCATCGCTTTCAGGCCGTCGTCCTTGTCGTAGAACCGCAGTGCATCCAGCATGTTGAGCGGCAGTTTCGGCGCGTCGGTGATGGTGTGGCCTTCGGCGTACATGTCGATGTCATGGCGCGGGCCGGGATCGGCCTTGGCCCGAATGCCTGAGAGGCCGGCGGCAATGATCACCGCCTGCAGCAGATAGGGGTTCACCGCGCCATCGGGCAGGCGCAGCTCAAACCGGCCGGGACCGGGGACACGCACCATGTGGGTGCGGTTGTTGCCAGTCCAGGTGACGGTATTCGGCGCCCAGGTGGCACCCGACATGGTGCGTGGCGCGTTGATGCGCTTGTAGGAGTTCACCGTCGGATTGGTGATCGCCGCCAGCGCCGAGGCGTGCTTCATGATGCCGCCCAGGAACCAGCCGCCCTGTTCGGACAGACCCAGTTCCGCAATATCGCCAGCGCCCTTGTCAGCGGCAAAGACGTTGGTGCGCGAATCCGCGCCCGGAGCATCCCAGACCGAGATATGCGCATGGCAGCCATTGCCAGTAAGGCCTTCTACGGGCTTCGGCATGAACGTCGCGCGGAAGCCGTGCTTTTCCGCCACCGATTTTGCCATGAACTTGAAGAAGCTGTGCTTGTCAGCCGTCGCCAGGGCATCGTCGAAGTCCCAGTTCATTTCCCACTGGCCGTTGGCGTCCTCGTGGTCGTTCTGATAGGCACCCCAACCCAGTTCCAGCATGTAATCGCTGATTTCGCGGATCACATCCAAACGGCGCATCATCGCCTGCTGATCGTAACAGGGCTTTTCAGCGTTATCGAAGGGGTCCGAGATTTCCTCGCCGTCGGGGGTCAGCAGGAAAAACTCGGCCTCGATGCCGGTTTTCACATGCAGGCCTTCATCCGCGGCTTCCTTGATCAGGCGGCGCAGCACGTTGCGCGGCGCCTGGGCGACGTCTTCGCCCTCCATCACGCAATTGCCTGGAACCCAGGCGATTTCCTTGTTCCAAGGCAGCTGGATCACCGCGTCGGGATCCGGCACTGCCAGCATGTCGGGATGCGCCGGTGTCAGGTCAAGCCAAGTGGCAAAACCAGCAAATCCCGCGCCGTCTTCCTGCATATCCGCGATCGCCCGCGCCGGCACCAGTTTGGCGCGCTGGCCACCGAACAAGTCGGTGAAGGAGATCATGAAATACTTAACGCCTTTTTCTTTTGCGAAAGCAGCCAGATCTGTTGTCATGGTCCCACTCCCTTTCCCTGTTGAACGTATTTTGAAAAAGGCGCGGCCATTGCCCGGCCGCGCCTGCCAATCATCAGAACCCTGCTTTGCCAGGGTACCAGTCGGTACCGGCCAGCGGCACACGCGCCATGGCGGCGGCCTCCATTGTCAGGGCGCACAGATCCTCGGGCTCGAGGTTGTGCAAATGGTTGTGGCCGCAAGCCCGCGCAATGGTCTGCGCTTCCAGCGTCATTACCTTAAGATAGTTGCGCAAGCGGCGGCCGGCTTCAACCGGGTCAACGCGCTTCATCAGTTCGGGATCCTGAGTGGTGATACCCGCCGGGTCCATACCTTCGTGCCAGTCATCATAGGCGCCGGTGGTGGTGCCCAGCTTCTGGTATTCGCTTTCCCATTTCGGATCATTGTCGCCCAGTGCAATCAGTGCCGCGGTGCCGATGGCCACCGCGTCAGCGCCCAACGCCATCGCCTTGGCCACATCTGCGCCGGAGCGGATGCCGCCGGAAACAACCAGCTGCACTTCGCGGTGCACGCCCAGATCCTGCAGCGCCTGTACGGCCGGGCGGATACAGGCCAGCGTCGGCAGGCCGACATGTTCGATAAAGACGTCCTGGGTCGCGGCGGTGCCGCCTTGCATCCCGTCCAAAACCACCACGTCTGCGCCGGCCTTAACCGCCAGCGCGGTGTCGTAATAGGGCCGGGTGCCGCCAACCTTGATATAAATCGGCACCTGCCAGTCGGTGATTTCACGCAGTTCCAGGATCTTGATTTCCAGATCGTCCGGGCCGGTCCAATCCGGGTGGCGGCAGGCAGAACGCTGGTCGATACCTTTCGGCAATGTACGCATATGCGCGACCCGGTCCGAGATTTTCTGCCCCAGCAGCATACCGCCGCCGCCGGGTTTGGCGCCCTGGCCGACCACAATCTCAATCGCATCAGCCTTGCGCAAATCATCCGGGTTCATGCCGTAGCGGGACGGCAGATACTGATAGACCAGCTTGCTGGAATGACCGCGCTCTTCCGGGGTCATGCCGCCGTCGCCAGTGGTGGTCGAGGTGCCTGCAGCGGATGCACCGCGGCCCAGGGCCTCCTTGGCGGGACCGGACAGCGCGCCAAAGCTCATGCCCGCGATGGTGACCGGGATATCCAGTTCAATCGGTTTCTTGGCAAAACGGGTGCCAAGCGTCACCTTGGTTTCGCATTTCTCACGGTAGCCCTCCAGCGGATAGCGCGAAACCGAGGCGCCGAGGAAAAGCAGGTCATCGAAATGCGGCACCTTGCGCTTGGCGCCGCCGCCGCGGATGTCATAGATCCCGGTCGCCGCAGCGCGGCGGATTTCAGCGTTGATCGGGTTGGTGAAGGTCGCCGACTGGATCGGCTCGGTGCGGGGGATTTTAGTATCCTGATCTGACATAGCCTTAAATCCTTAGTACGCTTGCGCGTTGTCGACATCGAAGTTGTAAAGCTGACGGGCAGACCCGTAACGCTTGAACTCCTCCGGCTTGGCATCGGCGCCGGCGCGCGCCAGCAGATCCTTGAGGATAGCGATATGCTCGGGGCGCATTTCCTTCTCGATGCAGTCAGCGCCCAGGCTCTTGACCGAGCCGCGCACAAAGAACCGCGCCTCATAGCAGCTGTCGCCCAGCGCGTCGCCGGCATCGCCCAGCACCACCAGGTTACCCGCCTGCGCCATGAAGGCGCACATGTGGCCGATATTACCATGCACGACGATGTCGATGCCCTTCATCGATATCCCGCAACGCGAGGAGGCGTTGCCCTTGATCACCAGCAACCCGCCATGGCCGGTAGCACCGGCGTACTGGCTGGCGTCGCCTTCGACGATCACGGTGCCGGACATCATGTTTTCAGCAACACCGGGACCAACCGAGCCTTCGACCTTGACAGTCGCCTGCTGGTTCATGCCGGCGCAGTAGTAACCGGTGGACCCTTTGACGGTGACTTCAATCGGCGAATTCAGACCCACGGCAATTGCATGGCTGCCCTTGGCATTCACAATTTCCCAGGCGGTTTTGTTGGTGCCGCCATTCTGTTCCTGCAAGGTGGAGTTCAGACCGCGCAGGCCATTTGCTTCAAGATCATATGTCTGCATCTTAATGGTTCCAGAAGTAAACGGTTGCGGGTTCGGGCTCCCATACACGGGCAGTTTCAATGCCCGGCAGATTCACCAGCGCGCGGTATTCGCTGCCGAACGCCACATACTGATCAGTTTCTGCCATCACGGCCGGTTTGCAGGCGATCGGGTCACGGACCACGCCAAAACCGTCCTTGGTGCCCACCACGAAATTGAAGAAACCATCCAGATCTTCCAGGGTGCCTTCCAGCGCTTCCCCCAGAGTGGCGCCGTTCTGCATCTTCCAGGTCAGATAAGCGGCACCGACTTCGGTGTCGTTCTGGCTTTCAATCCGTACACCGTCACGGCGCAGCTTGCGGCGCAGCGAGTTATGGTTGGACAGAGATCCATTGTGCACCAGGCACTGATCCGAACCGGTGGAGAACGGGTGTGCGCCCTCAGTGGTCACTGCAGATTCCGTGGCCATACGGGTGTGGCCGATGCCGTGGCTGCCACCCATGCCGCGCACGTCGAAACGCTCGGCGACTTTTTCCGGCAGACCCACTTCCTTGTAGATCTCGATGGTGTCGCCTGCGCTCATGACACGCAAGCCGGGGCGCAGTTCGGCCAGCGCGCTGCGGGCCTCTTCGGCCTTGCCCGCGGGCACATCCAGCACCGCGTGGGTATCGATCACCCGGATCGACACATCGGTGCTCAGCGCTTCGGCAAGCGCACCGTCCAGCCCGTCAAAGGCCTCCTCCGGCGCATCGGACTGAACGGTGAGCTTGGTGCGCCCGTCCGCCTCGGATCCGTAGATTGCAATGCCCGCACTGTCCGGACCGCGGTCCGTCATGGTGATGAGCATATCGGTGAGCATATCGCCTAATTTCGGCTCAAGTGATTTGTCTTTTAGAAAAAGACCGACAATCCCGCACATGGGTAAGCCTCCTGCTTTTCATCTCGAATCAACGCTAGCAGTTTGCGATCTGCCATTCAACTCTTGTGAAACTTTTTTTCCTAAGAAGGTGAGGTGGGACGCGCCAATCTGGCGCGTCCCTGAAGGGGCAGAGTTAGTATTTTTCAAGCAAGGAGTTTATTTTATCCTTATCTCCCATTTGCTTGGCTTTCTCCAAATGGGCACCCTCACGCACAAATTGTATCCGGTGCCAGGCAATCCAGAAGACTACCCCCAAGACCACCATCAACCCTTCTGATCCCTGGAAGGGGTAGACCGCCCCTACATCAGCCAGGTCCACTGCCCAGCTGTCGTAACCGATCGTAGACATTTCAATTCTCCTTATTCAGCTGGAACACTGCCACCGTTCAGCGCTGCCTTGTCAGCGGCGATGATTTCGGCCTTGGCTTCTTCGTAGGCATGATGTTCGGCGTAATCGAGACCTTGCAGTTCGACCTCAACCGGGATGCGCAGCACACCTGCGGCGGCCTGCATCTTGGCAATCAGGAAACCCGGCAGCCAGCCCAGAACACCAAACATGATCACCGCGCCAATGGTCTGACCAACCGGGTTCACGGTTGCATACCCCTCATACGGCGAGCTCGGCGCACCCCACAGCAAGAACCCTGCAAGGATCAGCCCGACAATGCCGGAGTACCCGTGTACGGCAACCGCACCAACAGCGTCATCCAGCTTAAATCTACGCTCGACCCAGTAGTGCAGCTTGTAGACGATCACGACACCAACGGCGCCAACAAGCATCGCCTGGATCGGGTGATACAGATCATTGCCCGCAGAGGCGGTAATGATCCCGGCCAGACCGCCGGAGAAGGTCCAGAACGCATCGCCTTTGGACACCACATAGGCCGCCATCAGACCGCCTGACAGCGACATCAGGAAGTTGAAGGTGATCGCAGACAACGAAGTCGGTGCCAGATAGATATTGGTTGCGGTCCAAGTGTCACCAGTCAGCAAGCCACCAATGCCTTCAGGTGAGATTACCGGAATGTTGCAGGCCGCATAAAAGCCCCAGAACCCGGAATAGATCAGGAAGATACCAATGGTCAGCATCCAGGGATTATGCGGCGGGATATCGCGCGGCGTGCCGTCAGCGGCAAACTTGCCCAGGCGCGGGCCAAGAACCATGATCACACCCAGCGCGTAACCGCCGGCAATCGCGTGGATCACACCCGATGCATAGGCATCGTGATAGCCGAGGTACTTCACCATCCAGCCTTCGGCATGCCAGCCCCAGGCCGCATCGATGATCCAGAACACCGAGCCGATCATCACCGCATGCACCCACAACGCGGATGACCGGATCCGTTCGATTACAGCGCCCGATACAATCGACGCAGCAGTCCAGGAAAACAGCAGGAACGCTGCCCAGAACACACCGGTGATCCGGTCGGACAGGTTGGTGGCCATATTCTGCGACCACGGCAAGTTTGCCGCAGCGGCCTCGTGGTTCAGGCCTCCGAAGAACGGGAAGTTCGGGAATGCCCAGTAAATCCACCAGCCGAAGAAGAAGAATGTCACCGTGACCAAGGGAATGATCATGATGTTCTTCATCAGCGTGTGCATATGGTTGCGGTGGCGGCTGGCGCCGACCTCATACATACAAAAGCCTACGTGTATGAGGAACATGAAGACAACGGTCACCCAGTAGTAGAACTCGGTGAACACCGTTGTTAACGCGTTCAGATTTCCATCCAATGTTTTGCCCTCCTGTTGGCAGTTCTCCCGGGCATTTTTTGCCTCTCGGGAATATTATTTTCATTTATTATTGTGTCTCTGGAGGTCAGACTGTCAATAATCATGTGAAAGTTTGTTCACCCTCAGAAAAGCTCAAACTGCCCTGCAAGCGCCGTATCTGCGCTCCTGCCAGCCGCCTAAAGCCTACCCTCTCAAGGGTTTAAGGCGTTCTGCCTTCATCCCCCTCACGGCAGTCTCCCAGGCCCTGGGCATTAGGCAAATGCGTGGTGCAATCGTGGATTTGCGACAGAATCAAGCGAATCTCCGGCACCGGAAGGGAGCGATTCTCCCCTGGAACAGGGCACTCTGCAGCCGTCTCCGCCACTAGCAGCCTGCCGAAAAGACCATTTCGGGCCAATCCTTGCCGCAAACCCGTTCGGAATCGGCCTTTTAAGCAAAATCTTTTTCCTGTTAGGAATAATCGTTGACACAGCGCCCCCTCTTTTGGCTAACTGGACCGGACCAATGGAACCAAATCGAGAAATTTGGTCCACCACTATCAGGGAGACATAGACGATGGCCATTATCTGGCGGACTTCAGCACTGGCTCAGCGGCACAAGGAAATCGGCGGCGAGCTGGAAGATTGGAACGGCATGGGAACCGCCTGGTTCTATGACCATACCCCTGAACGCGCTAAAGCCGACTATGAAGCGGTCCGCACCAAGGCCGGCCTTATGGACGTATCAGGCTTGAAAAAAGTCCACGTCGTGGGTGAGCACGCAGCACAGGTCATCGACCGGGTCACCACCCGCAACGTCGAAAAGATCATGCCCGGCCGCTCGACCTATGCCTCGATCTTGAACGATCAGGGCAAGTTTGTCGACGATTGCATCATCTACCGCCTGTCAGTGAACAGCTGGATGGTTGTGCATGGCACCGGAACCGGCATGGAACAGCTGAACGCGGTTGCCGCAGGCAAGAATTGCTCGGTGATCTTCGATGACAATCTGCACGACATGTCGCTGCAGGGGCCTGTCGCAGTTGATTTCCTGGCCGAATATGTCCCAGGCATCCGCGATCTGGCCTATTTCGGCATCATCCAGACCAAGCTGTTCGGCTGCCCGGTGATGATCTCCCGCACCGGCTATACCGGCGAACGCGGCTACGAGATTTTCTGCCAGTCCAAAGACGCGGTTCACCTGTGGGACAGCATCCTGAAAGAGGGCAAAGGCCTGGGCATCGTCCCGGTCCAGTTCTCGACGCTCGACCTGCTGCGCACCGAAAGCTATCTGCTGTTTTACCCGGGCGACAATTCCGAGACCTATCCGTTCGATGATGAAACCTGCGGCGACACACTGTGGGAGCTGGGTCTGGAATTCACCGTATCCCCCGGCAAGACCGGTTTCATCGGCGCCGAGAACCACTATGCCGCTGAAGGCAAGGAACGGTTCAAGATCTACGGCGTCGTGCTGACAGGCACCACCCCGGCGGATGAGGGCGCGGACCTTCTGCAAAATGGCGAAAAGGTCGGCGTGGTCACCTACGGCATGTATTCCGAGGTCAACAAGCACAACGTGGGCATCGCGCGGATGCCGGTGGCCTGCGCCAAGCCGGGCACCGAGCTGACAGTCCGCAATGGCGATGGCACCGAGATTGCAGCCACCGCTGAAGAAATGCCCTTCTACGACAAGGACAAATCGATCCGCACCGCAAAGGGCTGAGCCGGATCCGGGGCGCCCTTTCTCAGGGGGCGCCCGCTTTCGTTCACCCGGACTGCAGGAAAAGCGACCCACATGTCTAAAACCGAATTCCCCCCCTCCATCAACAGCCGCCCTGTCTATGGCGAGCTTGAAGCCCGCCCGGGCAGCGGCCACCTGATGATTGCCGACGCGGCAGGTGCCGAGGCAATCCTTGAATTGGCCAAATTCGTCGACCCGGGTTTCTGGGCCAAAGCCCATATCATCTATATCCCCAAGGGAACCGGCACCAAATTCACCAGCCAGCTGGAAGCGATTGGTGCGGGCCAGTATTATGCGGGTCCCTCCTATGAGGCCGCGCAAAGCCGCATCCGCCGTGCCCTGCAGGATTGCCACATGGGCACCCAAGTTTACCTGACCGGCACCGAAAGCCTGATGGGCCAGGCCATGGCCGAGGCCACCGCAGCCGGCATCCCGCATACCGCGATCCAGACCGAACACCGCGGCTCCACCGCACGACGCATGCAGTGCGTCCACTGCAAAGGCATCACCGAGGACGTCACCACCGACCCGTTTGAATGCAGTCACTGCGGCCTCAGCCTGTTCGTGCGCGATCACTACTCGCGCCGCCTGGCGGCCTTCCAGGGGGTGCGGGTGGATGCCGAGGATCCGGGCAACATCCCCGAAAAAGTGGAGCTGTTCAAATGAGTGCTGGCACCGCAAAACTGAATGTCACCGTGGCCGAAGTCAAACCGGTCAATGATCTTGTCACCCGATTCAAATTTGTCCGCACCGGCGGCGGCGACCTGCCCACCTTCTCGGGCGGAGCGCATACCGTGGTGGAAATGCAGGACGGCGATATCACCCGGCTCAACGCCTATTCCCTGATGTCCAATCCGGCCGATCGCGGCGCCTACACCATCTCGGTCCGCCGCGACGACCAAGGCCGCGGCGGCTCCAAATTCATGCACTCCCAGGTGAAAGAGGGCATGGAGATGGTGATCTCCAACCCGGTGAACCTGTTCTCGCTGGATCTGCGCGCCAAGAAGCATCTGATGCTGGCCGGCGGCATCGGCATCACACCCTTCATGGCCCAGATGCATCAGCTGGCAATGATGGGCGGCCAGTTTGAGCTGCACTATTCCGTGCGCAATGCCTCGCTTGGCACCTACGCCGAGGACTTGGCGGCAAAATATCCGGGCAAGGTGCACATCTATCACGACGACCAGGGCGAGGCGATCAACCTTACGACCCTGCTCGCCACCCAGCCGCTGGGCACCCATGTCTATGTCTGCGGCCCCAAGGGCATGATCAACTGGGTACACGGCACCGCATCGGAAATGGGCTGGCCGCGTGAGGCGGTGCATTCCGAGGAGTTCCTGGCCCCTGCCTCCGGTAAACCGTTTGAGGTCAAGCTGGCGGTCTCTGGCAAGGTGATCCAAGTCGGCGAGCACCAATCGCTGCTGGAAGCGATTGAGGCCGCAGGCGTCGACGCCCCCTATCTCTGCCGCGGCGGCGCCTGCGGCCAGTGCGAAACCAATGTCGTCGGCTACGACGGCAAGTTCCTGCACTACGACCATTGGCTCGACGACGAACAAAAGGCGGGCGGCAAACACATCATGCCCTGCGTGTCGCGCTTTGAAGGCAAGACACTGGTTCTGGACCGCTGAGGGAGAAAAAGATGACTATCCAATTCAACGACGAAACCTTCTACGGCGATTTCACCTTTAAGAACTCGGAATGGGCAATCAAGCGCTTCCCCTTCCCGTTTCACGAAGACAGCTACATGTATTCCGTGAACATGGAGCCGCATAAGTCTTACCGGCCCGGCTCGGTTTTCGAACGCACCTTCGATGTGGACGAGCATTACGTCTCGGAAATGAAGGACCGCGCGCGGGTGCTGGCCAACGACCCGCTGCGCTGCCAGTCGCTGCCGCATATGACCCTGGCCGGCTGGGACCTGGTTGAGCTGATCATGGAGGCCAAGGCGGCTGAATATCCTGATCTGTTTGAACTTCACAAAGACGGCAACCGCTGGCGCTGGGTCAACAAGCCGCTGGGCATCGACGACACGTTCACGTTCCTGGATGAAAGCACCCTGCCCTACGGGCCGATGGAATACATCACCCGCCAAACCCAGGGCGACTTTGCAGTGCTGGACCAGCGCGACGACAACCTGTGGATGGATGCCGGCATGGTCACCACCCAGGCGGACTGGAGCCTGGATTTCGACATCGGCATGAACTTCTTTGAGTGGCATGCGCCGGTGCCCAAGGCAAATGAAATGGGAATCTTCGTGCGCGCATTGAAGTTCCTCCTCAACATCCAGCAGGGCCAGCCGGCCCGCCGCCTGAACTGGACCATGACCGTCAATCCGCTCTTGGACACCAGCCCTGAGAATTATCACAAATGGGGCACCATGAAGCAGGAACTGACAAAGGAAAACATCGGCGAGAAGCAGCACCTTAGGGTCGAACTGCAGACCTTCTTCCGCCTGCCCCGCTCCAACGCGCTGGTGTTCCCGATCCGCTGCTACCTGATCCGGTTTGAAGATCTGGTAACGGTGCCGAAATGGGCACGCCGCCTGCACAGGGTGATCCGCGACCTGCCGGAGGAGCTGGCCACCTACAAAGGCTTCATCGACAACCGCCCGCTGATGGTGGAGTACCTGTCGCAGTTTGATGACGGCAGCCCGACCTCGGACGGTATCTGGGCAGACGACTGATTCTGAACCAACCCGGCGGGCCGTCCCTACCCCCTGTCATTCAGGCCCGCCCCACTGACTGCCGCCGCCTCTGGCCCGGCAGTTTCTTTTTGCCCGGAGATAAGCGGCGTTGCACTCCCGCCCCCGCACCAGACAGCAGGCTCCGCCTGCCCCCTGTGCAGCGTTGGGCCGGGCAGCGCGCTTCGCGCGCTGCGGGCTGTTTCGGCAACATCAGCCCCATAACGCAACCGCGCCGCGCAATGCGCGGCGCCACGCCCAACTGTGCAGGGGCATCTTCAGATGTTCCGCAGCAGGCGGGAGCGCTCCGGCTGCGGCTCAGCTCGATTGCGGATACGAAATGATCGACAGATAGCGCGCGGGCAGCTTGATCAGCTGTTCCGGCCCATGCGGCGCGTCGGCATCAAAAAACAGCGTGTCTCCAGGCTTCAACGGAAAAACCTTGTCGCCATGCCGGTAATCCACCTCACCTTCCAGCATATAAAGCAATTCAACGCCATCATGCTGGAAGGTCGGGAAGACATCCGACTCTTCGGTCAGGGAGATCATGTAAGGCTCCACCAAAACACCCGAGGCATTGGCGCCCAGATGCCCCAGCAGCTGATACTGATGGCCCGCCCGCGTTCCGGCACGCTCGGTCTCGACGCCTTCGCCCGACCTGGTATGCACCGCTTCGCGGGTTTCCTCGAAACGGCGGAAGAAAGATGTGATCGGAACGCTCAGCGCGTTGGCCAGCAATTGCAGCGTGGTCAGCGACGGGGATGTATTGCCGTTCTCGATCTTTGACAGCATTCCGATCGACAGCCCGGTCAGCGTGGCCAGATCGGCCACAGTGATCCCCTGCTGGCGCCGGAACGACCGGACCTCGCGGCCAATCGCTACTTCCAGAACTTTTTCCGCGCCGTCGCGGACCCGATGCGGATCTTGAGAAAGGTTATTTGCCACTGCGTCGCTATCGTCTTTGGGTTTAGCCACTGTGTTATCTTCCTTATGGACGGCCTCTGACAAGCGCGCAGCGGGCGATACGCAAAAACTTTTCCGGACGCAAGAAACCACGCGAAAATTATTTTACTGACATTACCACTTTTTCCCAAGCCCTCACCGTCACAGGAAAGAAAATTGTTGCTGTGCAACCCAGCTGAACAATAACGCTGACAAGGAAACCCGGACCATCCGGCCCGGGCATTCAATCGCCAGCTTTCCGGATCTCCCAATCTTCAGTCATCCAGCAGCAGTAAACAGGCGCCAAGAACCTTGCGCGTGCCGTCAAACACCACTGGTTTTTCGCCGCGCCAACGGCTGGCATGGCGGTGGCCGACCGGCCAGCCGGAGGTCAGGCTGCGAAGGGTTTCACCGGTCTCCGCTGCGATCCGGCCCACCCGGGTTTTCAGATTGGCATGAAAAGTATCCCGGTGCAGTGCTTCCATCCGCAGATGAAACAGAGATGACCGGCTGCGCGGCGCGATTTGCATGGCGTCCACCTGCTCTTCCGCTCCGGCCCAAATCGCCAATGCACGGGCTTGCAGCCGTTCGGCCTTTTCCGACGCACCTGCCCGGAACTGCAGCACCGCCAAATTGGCAACCGCCGCCGAACGGCGCAGATCATCTGCCGCAAAGGCAACCCGCGCCACAAGATCCGCCAAGCGGAACAGCTTCACCGCCTTGCGCGGGCGGTCACGCCCAGCCTCAGCCAGCGCCCTCTCCATCAGCCGCTCCCAGATCAGATCGGCGCGGGACCATCCCGCTTCGCGCGCGACCCGCATTTCCGCGTCAGGCTTAAAGCCCCAGATACGCGGCCCGGACGTGTTCATTGCCGTGAAGCTCATCTGCTGGCCCCTCCATTGCTGCATTTCCCGTTTCCAGAACATAGGCGTAATCGGCCAATTCCAACGCCAGTTCGGCGTTCTGCTCAACCAGCACCACCGACAATCCGTTGGCGTTGATCTCCTCGACGATCCGGGCGATTTCCTCGACAATCACCGGTGCCAATCCCATCGAAGGCTCATCCATCAGCAAAAGCCGCGGCTTGGACATCAGTGCGCGGCCAATCGCCAGCATCTGCTGCTCACCCCCGGACATTGTCTTGGCCATCTGTGTGCGACGCTCGCGCAGGCGCGGGAAGCGGCTGAAGACATCTTCCAGATCCTCCTCCACTCCATCCGTATCCTTGCGCAAAAACGCCCCGGTGCGCAGGTTTTCCTCCACTGTCATATCGGGGAAGATCCGCCGCCCCTCCGGCACATGGGCGATGCCGTGTGCCACCACCTTATGCGCGGGCAGATGGTCGATCCGCTTGCCCTCAAACGTGATCTCGCCCGCAATGATCGGCATCATCCCCGACATCGCCCGCAGGGTGGTGGTCTTGCCCGCCCCGTTGCCGCCGATGATGGTGACGATCTTGCCCTCCGGCACCGCAACCGAGATGTTCCGGATCGCGTTGATCTTGCCGTAGTTGACAGCAATGTTCTTCATCTCAAGCAACATGGCGTGCGCCTCCCAAATAGGCCTCAATCACCGCCGGATGGTTGCGGATCTCCTGCGGGCCGCCTTCGGCCAGAAACTTGCCAAAACTCATGCAGGTGATGTTGTCGCACAGCCCCATGATCGCCTGCATGTCATGTTCAACGATCAGGATGGTGATCCCGTCCGCCTTCAGCCGTTCCATCAGATCCATCATCTGCCGGGTCTCTTCCGGGTTCATGCCGGTGAACGGCTCGTCCAGCAGGATCACATCCGGATGGCTGGCATAGGCCACCGCCATGCCCAGCGCCCGCTGGTGACCATGACTCAAGTCGCCCGCGCGCTCGTGCATCACATGATCCAGGCCGAAGAACTCTAGCGCCTCCTTGGCGCGCGCCTCAGCACCACTGCGGTCCTCGTGGTCCCAGCCGATGATCGCGGCAAAGATATTGGGGCGGAACGGCATATGGGTGCCGACCAGCGCATTCTCCAGCACCGTCAGCTCGGCAAACAGCGTCGAGTGCTGAAACGTCCGCACCACCCCGCGCCGCGCAACCTCGTGCATTTGCAGGCCGGAGATATCTTCACCACGCAGCAGCACCTGGCCCTCGGTGGGCTTATAAAACCCCGAGATCATGTTGAACGTCGTGGTTTTGCCCGCCCCGTTCGGGCCGATCAGCCCGTGGATGGTACCGTGTTCCACCTTGAACGACAGGCTGTCCACCGCTGTCAGGCCGCCAAACCGCATGGTCAGGTCTTTGACCTCAAGAAAATCAGTCATTCTGCCGGCCTCCGTTCCGGCGCGCCGCCCGCGGCACGTCTCTGGGTGAACTTCTGCACGATGCTTTCCAGCCCGTTGGGCAGGAACAGGATCGACAGGATCATGATGGCGCCATAGATCAGCGGCCGCATCTGCTCGAGGCCCAGCTCACGCAGCACAACCTCGTTGATCACCGTCAGCACCACGCAGCCCAGGATCGGGCCGTAGAATGTCGCGGTGCCGCCAACAATCGCCCAGGTCAGCACATAGACCATCAGATCAATATCAAAGGCGTTGGGATTAATGGTGCCAATGTAATGCGCCAGCAGCGCACCCGAGATGCCGGCAAAGCCCGAGGCAATGGCAAAGGCCAGCGTCCGGTAGGCCCGCACATTCACGCCCGAGGCCTGCGCCAGCTTGTCTTGCCAATGCACCGCATGGAAGGTCAGACCAACCGGCGATTTCTCAATCCGCCACAAGATCCACAGGCAGACCGCCACAATGACGCCTGCGAAATAGTAGTAGGATGTCGGTTCAAAGAAATCGAACTGATAGAATCCGACCGAGAAATCCGGCATCGGGTCGATCCCCTTGATCCCTTTGGCGCCGCCAAACGGATCGCGGAAGCGCTTCCACAGCAGGCGGATGATTTCACCCGCTGCAAACGATCCGATCAGGAAGTAAAACCCCTTCATCCGGAACAGCGGGAAGGACAGCAGCACCGCAATCAGCGCCGCAATCACCCCGCCCAGCAGCATCGAAACCGGCACATAAACGCCCAGCTTCTTGGTCAGCAGCGCCGAGGAGTAGGCCCCAACCCCCATGATCACCACATGCCCCAGCGACCATTCGCCGGTCAGCGTCAGCAGCCGGTAGCTGGCAACCAGCAGCACATTGATGGTCAGGAACACCAGGATTTCCTGCTGCGAAAAGCTAAGGCCATGCGGCAGGGCAATCAAAGCGGCCAGCGCCGCGATCCATATCAGGAACTTAGGCACGGTCCGCACTCCCAAACAATCCGGTGGGCTTCACGATCAGCACAACCAGCATCAGCGACAGACCAACGATGTCAGCCAGCACACCATCATAGAAGGTGGTCACAAACGTATGCACCAGCGCATAAGCGACCGAGGCGACAATGGCGCCTTCCAGCGAGCCGACCCCGCCGACGATGATGACGATAAAGGCGGTGACGATCACCGAATGGCCCATATGCGGGTTGACCGAAACCAGCGGCGCGGTCAGCGCGCCTGCAATCCCGGCCAGGCCCGCCCCGATGAACATGGCAATCCGCGCAGTCATGGTGATTGAAATCCCCTGCAGCGCCGCGGCTTCAGGATCCTGGGCTGATGCGCGCAGTGCCCAGCCGAACTTGGTCCGCTTCAAAAAGTACCAAAGCGCCGACAGCAGCACGATTGCGGCAATGATCACATAGAGCCGCGCCACCGGCAGCCGCACCTTGTCACTGAACACAATGACCTCTTGGGTTACCGGTGGAATATGCACCATCCGCACGCCGAACCCCATCACCGCCAGCGCCTGCAGGATCATCAGAAACCCGATTGAGGCGACCAGCCCGCCCAAGGGATTGTCCTTCAACGGCCGGAACAGTGCCTTTTCCATCAACAGGCCCAGACAGCCCACAAACAACAGGCCAATGGCAACTGCGATAAAGAACGGCACGTGCAGCTCTGCATAAAGCGCCACAATCGCATAAGCGCCCGCCATGAACAGTTCGCCATGGGCAAAGTTGATCACCCCCATGACGCCAAAAATCAGCACAAGCCCCACGGCAACAAGGGAAATATAGCTCGCAGCATACACGGCGTTCAGGCCGGTCTGCGCCAGAAGGTCCAGCATTGGATTGTCTCTTTAATCAGTCGGTCTGCGGCGCGAGGATCTGCCCCCCGCCGCGGGATTGCCTGCCTGAAAGATCAGCTGCGCTGATCCCACATCTGGTCATAGGCCTGCATATGCTTGATCAGCAGATCGCCATGTTTTGCGTACCAGTCCGGGATCGAACGGAATTCCTTGATCCGGGCCTTGCCGCTCTCAATCGCCACCACAGGCCAGTCGCCAACCAGCGCGTTGTCGATGCCGAACAGCTCGGTGCCCCACCACTCCGCATCGCCAAAGGCATGCTTGCCCTTGCCCTCTTTCATCGCAGCCGCCACGGCATCCGGGCTGGCCGATCCTGCCTTCTCCGCTGCAGCCCTCCACAGATCCATGATCGAGGCATACTCCCAGCTCACAGCCCCCCATTGGCCCGGGTGGCGGGTGTTGAACTCCTCATAGAACCCATTCGGATCGGTAAAGTTTATGTTGTCGCCATTCAGCGCCGGATCATCGAAATCCGGGAACTGGAAGACAAACCCTTCCATGAACTCTTCCGAGGTCTTGGCGATCATCTGGTCATAGAAATCCGCAGTGCAGGAAATGATCTGCCCCTTGAACCCTTGCTGGAACAGCTGCTCGGCAATGGGATGCACGTAATCACTGTAGCAGGTGTCGAGGCAGACAATATCCGGGTCCTTACTGATCAGACGGGTGACAACCGGCGCAAAATCGGTGGTGGCAGGGTCAAACAGCAGCGGTTCATCCAGCATTTCAATGCCCGCGGCCTCAAACGCCGCCAGATAGGTCGCAACCGAGGGCAGGCCAAGCGCATCATCCTGCGCGCACATCACCGCGGTTTTCAGGTCCGGCTTGTTCTCGGCCAGCCACTCCACCCCGGTCACATTGTAAATCGGGTGCACCTCAGCCGGTGCAATCAGCGTGTTGGAATCGGGTGACAAATCCGATGGCAGCAGGGTCGAGAACAGCATCCCGGTCTTGTCCGCCACCGGCTGCACACCGGGCCAGGTGTCGCCGCCCAGCATCATGATAAAGCTGACACCGTCCTCGCGGATCAGCTTGGTGGCCCCGGTGCGCGCCTTGGCCGGGTCGTATTCGTTGTCATAAGACACAAACTCGACGTTATAGCTGCTATCGCCCAGCTTGATGCCGCCCGCGGCATTCACCCGCTCAGCCCAAATCTGGCAGCCGTCCAAGCCGGGTTTGCCCCAGGCTGCCACAGCTCCGGTCAGCGGCGCCAGGAAACCGATCTTGATGGTGCTGCCTGCGGCCAAGGACGCGGCCGGCAGGCCGGCACTCATCGCGGTAACCGCCGTCGACTTAAGGAACGTCCTCCGGGTCAGCCCCGATTTCACGATCTTGGAAATCATTTTCTTCTCCCATGTTGGACCCGCCTGTTTTTACGGCGGTGTTTTCAGCAGGATGCGGCCGCTGTCTTCAGCGCCCCTTGATTTCAGCTCAACACGGCTGAACCAATTGGGATAAATTGGCCCCATCCTGGACCAAGGCTAGCAGCGAGTTGGTTCACCGCAAAGAAATTTTCTTTCATGCAACGGACCAAAAAGGCACCAATACAAGACCATTCGCTCAGATATACGGCAAAGCAGATCCTGAAAACGACACAAAAACATGACCTTGCGGCACATGTTATTCGAGCACGCCCTCAACCAATTTAAGAACCAATTTTTTCAACTTTCTTGCCGCCGGACTTAAGAATCGTTAGCCTTAAGACCAATCCCAGCTGTGTCAGACGGTTGCATTGAGGCCGCCAAAACGGGTAACTGCACATCTGTCACAGCGATCAGGCGCAGGGGATTCCCCCGCCCATCCGGCCCGGAAAAAACAGACCATGAGCTCAGCGGAAGACACCACCTCGCAAATCCTGACCACCCATTCGGTTGGTGCCACGGTGCAAGTCGTGATCGACACTCTGTTTGCACGTATCAAGGCGGGCACCTACCCGGTGGACACCCGGCTGCCGTCAGAACGCACCCTGGCCTCGGAGCTGGGCGTTGCCCGCAATACTGTGCGCGAAGCACTGGACGTTCTGGCCAGCCAGGACGTGATCCATCGCCGCCCCGGGTCCGGCAGCTTTGTCAAATTCCGCTCTGATCCCAAACCCGAAACCACTTATTCGTCACTGGCCAAAGAAGTTTCGCCGCTTGACCACTTGGTGGTGCGCGGCATTCTGGAGCCGGAACTGGTGCGCCTTGCAGTGATCAACATGACCCCGCGGCAAATCGAGGAGCTGGACCAGATCCTCTCGCGCGTCGAAGCGGTCCGCACTGATCCGGGGGAATTCATCGAGGCTGAGGAGGATCTCTACCGCAAGATTGCCGAGGGTACCGGCAACCCGCTGCTGCACTCCTGCTACGAGCTGACAATCGAGGCCTGCCGCCTGTCCTACCGTACTGCGCTGCGCCGTCGCCATCTGACGCCGCAACGGATGCAAGAATACCAGAAACGCTACAACACGCTGTTCAACGCCATCGCCTCACGCGATGTGGAATCCGCGGTTGAATTCATCAAGCTGCACCTGATCGACGAGCAGAAGCTGCTGCTGCAGGAAGTCTAAGCCCGGCCGGTCTTCCGCCCGCTCAGCCCTTCACTGCGCGTGAGCTGACCTCGCTGCCCGGCGCACCGCTTTCCAGCCGCTGGTGCCACAGCTGCCCCAATGCCGCCATTTCGGATTTCAGCAAGGCGGAATGCTGCGCGAGCCAATCGGGGATCGATTTAAATCCGGCAATCCGCGCCTTGCCTTCCTGAATGGTCACGACAGGCCAATCGCCAACCAAGGCATTGGAAATACCGAAAATATCCTCGCCCCACCATTCCGCATGGCCAAACGCGTGGGTGACATGCCCCAGCTGTTTCATCGCGGCCAGCACCGATGGGGGTTCGACGGAACCAGCCTTCTCCACCGCGCTGTGCCAGATGTCGAGGATCGCCACATACTCCCAGCTGACCGCCGACCAGCTGCCTGGGAAACGGCGGTTGTATTCCTCAAAAAACACATGCGGGCGGTTAAAGAAAAACGCCTTTTCCCGCAGCAGCGGATCGTCAAAATCCGGAAACTGGAAAACCACGCCCTCCATGAATTCGGGCGACGTCCGTTCCACCAGTTGATCATAGCCATCCATGGTGCAGCTGATAATCTGCCCCTTGAACCCTTTGGCATAGGCATATTCGGTCATCGCATGCACCATGGGCGCATAAGACGAGCACCAGCACAGGATATCGGCGCAGCTCTCCAGCATCGGGTCCACCACCGGCCCCGGATCGCTGGAACCCGGATCATACTGCACCTCGCGCAGGATCGTTTTGCCTGCCGCCTTGAACGCCGCGCGGTAGACCGCCTGTGACGGCATCCCCAGCAGATCCGCCTGGCTGCATAAGGCCACGGTTTTCAAACCCGGTTTATTTTCCGCCAGCCAGGCTACGCCGGTCACATTCTGGATCGGGTGCGCTTCGCTGGGCGCGATCAGATAGGGCGTATCGGGCGACAAATCGGATGGCAGCAGCGTCGAGGTCAGCACCTTGTTGCGCATCAGAAATTCGCGCACCGGCGCAAAGGTATCGCCGCCCAGCATCAGCATAAGCTTCACCTTATGCTTCTGTACCAGTTCCACCGCGCCCTCCAGCGAACGTTCCGGGTCATATCCGCAATCGTAGGAATGGATGCGGATCGGGTAGCGGCGGCCGCCAATCAGCACCCCGCCCGCCTTGTTCAGCCCGTCTTCCCAGATCCGGCAGCCGTTCAGCCCTGGCAGCCCCCAGCTCTCCACCCGACCCGAAAGCGGGCCAAGAAAGCCGATATTCACTGATTCTGTCATTCCCACCGACAGCCGCGGCAGCGCCGCGCGGGCCGTCAGCTGGTGTACAAAACTGGTCGTCTTCATGGCTTGAATCCTAACAACAATTCACTGCTTCGCCAGTCCCATCAGAGAAAAAACATATTCCCTCCGTGAAAATATGTTGACTCGGCAGTGCAATTTTGGACCTAATTGGATCAGACCAAAAGAACCAAACCACAATATTGGTCCGTACCAATGGGAGAGCCACATGACAAAGAAACGTATCGCCATCATCGGCGCCGGCCCCTCCGGCCTGGCCCAGCTGCGCGCATTCCAGTCCGCCGCCAACAAGGGCGAAGAAATCCCGGAGATCGTCTGCTTTGAAAAGCAGGACAACTGGGGCGGGCTGTGGAACTACACTTGGCGCACCGGCCTGGATGACAACGGCGAACCGGTGCATTGCTCGATGTACCGCTACCTGTGGTCCAACGGACCAAAGGAAGGCCTGGAATTTGCCGACTATTCCTTTGAGGAGCATTTCGGCAAGCAAATCGCATCCTACCCACCGCGCGCTGTACTGTTCGACTACATCAAAGGCCGGGTGGAAAAAGCCGACGTGCGCAAGTGGATCCGCTTCAGCTCGCCGATCCGCTGGGTCGAATACAATGAGGACGCGGGCAATTTCACCGTCACCGTGCACGACCACGCCAAGGACAGCACCTACAAGGAAGACTTCGATCACGTTATTTGTGCATCGGGCCATTTTTCGACCCCGAATGTGCCGTTCTATCCGGGTTTTGACACCTTCAACGGCCGCGTGCTGCACGCCCACGACTTCCGCGACGCGCGCGAGTTCAAGGGCAAGGACATCCTGATCCTCGGCGCCTCTTACTCGGCCGAAGACATCGGCTCGCAGTGCTGGAAATACGGCGCCAAATCGATCACAACCTCCTACCGCTCTGCTCCGATGGGCTTCAAATGGCCGGACAACTGGGACGAGGTTCCGGCGCTGGAGTCGGTCAACGGCAACACCGCAACTTTCGCGGACGGTACCCAAAAGGAAGTTGACGCGATCATCCTTTGCACCGGCTACAAGCATTTCTTCAGCTTCCTGCCGGACGATCTGCGCTTGAAAACTGCCAACCGCCTTGCCTCGGCTGACCTCTATAAGGGCGTGGTTTTTGCCCATAACCCCAAGATGTTCTATCTGGGCATGCAGGATCAGTGGTTCACTTTCAATATGTTCGACGCCCAGGCCTGGTGGGTCCGCGATGCGATCATGGGCAAGATCGAAATCCCCGCGGACAAGGCAACCCTGCTGGCCGACGTGAAGGAGCGTGAAGCGCGCGAAGAAGCCTCGGATGATGTTAAATACGCGATCAAATACCAGGGCGACTATGTGCTGGAGCTGATCGAAGAGACAGACTACCCGACCTTCGACGTGGCCGGCGCATGCCAGGCGTTCTATGAATGGAAGGGGCACAAGGCCGAAGACATCATGGCTTTCCGCAACCATTCCTACAAATCGGTCATCACCGGCACCATGGCGCCGGTCCACCACACACCGTGGAAGGACGCCTTGGACGACTCGCTGGAGGCCTACCTGCAGAACTAGGATCTGCTTGCTTTGGCAGATCCGCCTGCGCCGTTTTCCTTCCTGGGCGGCGCAGGCACCTTTCGCCGCTGTGCGAATCCCTCTTCGCAAGCTAATATCCACCTTATGCAGCGCGATAATACCATGACACTTGGCTTCCTGATTTTCCCGGGCTTTCCAATGGCCTGCCTGACCTCGGCTATCGAGCCTTTGCGGGCGGCGAATGAAATTGCCGGCACTGAAACCTTTCACTGGAAACTGGTCTCGGAAACCGGCGCCAGCGTGAACGCCTCTGCCAATGTGGCCTTTCAGCCTGACTGCGCCCTGGATCAGGCCGATGACATCGACACGCTGTTTCTACTGTCCAGTCCGCAAGGCAAGTTCGATGACCCCAAAGGCTCCAACGGCAAGCTCCGCCACCTGGCCCGCCACGGCACCACCATGGGTGCGGTCTCGGGCGGAGTGTTCCCGCTCGCGCGTTCCGGCCTGCTCGACGGGCACAGCTGCTCGGTCCACTGGTGCTACAAGGCCGCCTTCAGCGCCGAATTCCCGTCGCTTGCCACCGTCGACGATGTAATCGTTCTGGACCGCCGCCGCTTTACCGCCAGCGGTGCTGCGGCAATGTTCGACCTCTCGCTCAAACTGATCGAGCAGACCATGGGCGACGCGGTGATGACCGAGGTTGCCTGCTGGTTTCAGCACCCGATGGTCCGGGCCGAGGGCGTGCGTCAGAAGATCCCCGCCTTTAAGACCGACAGCACCGCCGACAGCCTGCCGCCGCCAGTGGCCAAGGCAGTGGAGCTTTTTGCCGACAATCTGGAGCATCCGGTGTCGATCCGCGACGCCGCCAGCGAAATCGGCGTCTCCCCGCGGCAGCTGGAACGCAGCTTCAAATCCGCCACCGGGCAAAGCCCCGCAATCTATTACCGTACACTGCGGATGAACGCGGCCCGGCAGCTGGTGATGTACTCCCGGGATTCCATTACCTCGATCGCCAATGCAGTTGGATATGCCACATCCTCGACCCTATCGCAGCACTACCGCGACAGTTTTGGCGTCACTCCGCAAGAGGAGCGTCGCAAGGTGAACCTGTTCCGGGTCCAGGACAACCGCCCAATTCCTTCAGCCTAGCGGCCCCTCTAAACAGCAGGGGCGTTGACCATAGCGTTTCATTCGAGCAACACAGAAGCTTGTCGCACATTCAATGCTAGTTACATTGGCATCCCTCAGAACAACACCTGCACACCACTTGGATCCAGTTGTGCCGCGTGCGGCTGAGCGGCCATTTCCAAGGGCTCGTCCAATGCGGGTTCAGCAAGAACCTCTCCGGGTAAAACCGGTTGGGCTGCCAGTTCGACACCCAGCCCCAATGGCAAAGGAAGACCACCCAATCCCAGATCAAGGTCCAGCACGATCCCATTTTCGGGAACCACATTTACACCAAAACTGCTGGAAGACGTCTCGCCCTCTCCACCCGGTGCTTGCAGCGTAGTTTCGACATTGATCGTAGCGGCCCCCAAGTCCCCGGAGGCCGGCGCGATTGTCAATTGTGACAAATCCCAGCCCGTGACGTCCAGCTCCCCTCCGGCAGGGATGCCTGCATTCCCATCCGAACTGATCACCCAATTGTCCGGAACATCGGTCAATTTGACCGAAAGCAATGCGGACGTTCCGGTGTCGATGTCCACGATGAACCCAGCATCATCATCATCTTCGATGGTACCGGCCGGGCTGGGCGTCACCAGGCTGAAATCTGTCTCTCCAGGCCCGCGCCACTCCAGCGTCATCTCTGCGTCGCCATTCAGGTCGAGGTGATGAATGACAATTTCATGCTCACCTGCGCCCATGTTGCAGGCTCCGATCTGCACGGTGGCAAGTCCCTCAACCGCATTGATAACCACAGGATCCCCATCGATCCACATGACAACAGTATCACCGCTGGTCAGCCGAAACTCATAGTTGCCCGGATCATCAACTTGGATACGACCGGTGACCCGGGTTGCAAACACATCGGCTGATGCTGCATCAAAAAACGAAAACGGGGTGCTCGGGAAATCAATGGTCTCGGTATAGAAATCCCCTAGCGGATCACTGCCAAAATCGACACCCAGGATACCTAGCACCCCATCCGCAACTGCGATCTGTTCCACATGGAAACTGGTGCTCACTGTCACAGCAGCCGGCGGGACAGCAACATCCCCGACCGTCAGGCTGAAGGTCTCGCTGCTGCTCAGCCCGCCCGGATCGGTGGCCGTGACCGTCACCGGGACCGAAGGCTCCGCCTCATGGTCCAGGCTGATGCCGTCCTTCAGCTTCAGCACCCCGCCCGAGACCTCAAACCGCGCATCATCCACCGTATAGGTCAGCGCATCGCCCTCCGGATCGCTGGCCGAGACCGCGCCGACCGCCGCCCCCGCCGCGTTTTCCGCAACCGTAGTATTGTCCAGCACTGGCGCGCCCGGGGCCGTGTTGACAGAAGGATCGCTGGGATCCGGATCCGTTGGTATCGGGTCAACTGGGTCAGGATCCGTTGGCGTCGGATCCACTGGGTCCGGATCCACTGGGTCAGGATCCGTTGGTGTCGGGTCCACAGGGTCAGGATCCGTTGGCGTCGGGTCCACAGGGTCAGGATCCGTAGGCGTCGGGTCAACTGGGTCCGGATCCGTTGGTGTCGGGTCAACTGGGTCCGGATCCGTTGGTGTCGGGTCAACTGGGTCAGGATCCGTTGGTGACGGGTCAACTGGGTCCGGATCCTGCGGTGTGCCAGGCTTACCGGTTCGACCCCCGGCAGGAGGCGCAGGAGAAAACAGGGCCTGTGGCCCGGCATCACTGCTTTGAAAGGCGTCGGCATTGGCGGACGGTTCGGCAATTGATGCTGGCAATGCGGCTTGCTGTAAATCCGGCGTTGCCGTCGTATCCCCTCCACGAATGGTAGAAAGCGCGGCGGGCAGCCGTCCTTGATCCGGCAAAGCTAAGGAAGGATCTTCTAAACCGTCGGCTTCAGCTGGCTTTTGCGCAGCACGGCCTGGTTGACTACCGGCTTTTTGCGGCAGCACATCCCAGTCATCGCCCTGGGCTTTGTCCATTCCAGGGTAGTCCATAGCACCGCGATGCAAAAGTGACTGACGCTCTCCATTACCGGTGCCATCCCCCTCACCGAACTTTGGCGCCGTATTTGCCGCTTTCGTACGCAATTCACGCTCTGTTTCCTGAACCCGGACCCCAATCGGCTCAGCACTGAAATTTCCGGCACCTCCTGTGCCAAACGGATTATCCGCAGCCATCTAAAACTGCCCGGCAGAACATTACCATTTCACTCAACAAGTATCCCGGGCAGCGGCCTGCAACGTCCGGCAACCCTGATGCTTTCCTGTACATTAATAGCACTCAACTCCACCATAAGGCGAATGATCCGTCTGTAAATCTGCACCTAAATTGTAGCCGCCCTTGCTCAGCCGTTTACGCGGGATAAAGAGAAGACCCGCAATATTCAATCTATAGTAGTGTTTGTGTTTAAGGAGTAAATATGTCGGGGACAGGCCAGTCCAGCACTGCCGCCTTGCGGCCGGGTGTTTTGAAACTCGATCCCGATTCGATTCTTTCAGCGATCATCATCAATCTTCTGACACTCGCCTTACCTGTTGCGATGCTTCTGGTTTTCGGCCGGGTCATTCCCAATCAATCTTAGGACACTCTGTTCGGGATTTTTCTGGCCCTGATTGCCGTCTTGCTGATCGACTTTGTGCTGAAGGCTGCGCGCGCCCATTACGTGCTGGAAACCGTACGGCATGAAGGGGAACGGGCAGGCGAAACCTTGTCCGATGCCCTGTTTGAAGGCGCTCCCGGCGCGTTGGAGCAGATGGGGCAGGAAGCCGCTGTTGAACGTCTGATGGGGGTGCTGGGCCTGCGCCACGCTGTGAAAGAGCAGATCGTCAAAATGTCGGTAGATCTGGTGTTTTCCGTACTTTTTCTGCTGGTTATTGCCGCAATGGGCGGCTGGCTGGTGGCGGCTCCGCTCACCGTGACAGCCGGGCTGTTGCTGACGGTTGCCCTGCTGCGGCCGCCCTACCGGACAGCTTCGCAGCTGCAGCGGGAATACGACAAACGCAGGCTGTCATTCCTGCAGGAGATCCTGCAGCGGGCACAGCTGATCAAGCTGCTTGGCCTGGAGCATCAGATGCTGCGCCGGTATGAGCTGCTTCATGCCAGTGCCTCTGCGTCCGGGGAAAAAATCATCCGGGTGAGCAACGCCGGACAGGCTGCAGCCAGTGCCGGCTCCCAGATCGCAACAGTCCTGACCTGCGCCCTGGGAGGGCTGCTTGCCATACAAGGCAGCCTGTCAGTTGCAGAACTGGCTGCCAGCATGCTGCTGACCGGACGTGCCGTGCAGCCGGTCATCCAGCTGACATTTCTAAGTGCCGTCAAGGATGACGACAGGGCACGAACCTCCGGGCTGGCCAAGGTGGCTGCAGTGAAGAAAGCCGCCGCAGCGCCGGTGCGTGTCCCGGTGACCGGGGCGATCACCGTGAAAGGCTTATCTCTGGACCGGCCCGGGAAAAACGGCAGCTGGTTCCGCAATATCAGTTTTTCGGCGGCACCCGGGCAGCTGATTGCCATTGAAGGCGGTGTCCAGTGCTGCTCGGGGACGTTCCTGCGGATCCTTGCCGGCGAAGTCCCGGCCAGCAGCGGAACGGTTTATCTGGACGGGCCCGGATATCTTGACCCGGATGCCGCCAACTCCCCGCCAGGCCTGGTGTTCGAGCCGCGGCAGCTTGCGCTGACGGATGGCGAAATTCTGGAGAACCTCACCCTCTTCGACCCCCAGCGGCACACCAAAGCCCTGCAGGCCGCAGCCTTGAAACTTGGTGTCAGCAGCCAGCTCGCCCAGCTTCCCAACGGGGTGCACAGCCAAGTTGCGCGCAATGGCCAAGGCGCCGGCAGCCCGGGGTTTTTCAGGCGCCTGGCGCTGGCAAGAACATTTGCGCAGCAACCCGCAATTCTGTTGCTTGAAGATCCCTTTGCCGACTTGGACCCGGACGGGGTGCGGGCGCTCGAAGCGCTGCTGCTGTCCTTGCAAGGCAAGACAACCTGTGTGCTGACCCGGGCCGCCCCGGCAATTCTGGATGCTGCCAATACGACCATCCGGCTCAGCTCTGAAACCGCTGCATCCAGCGGCACGCGATGACCCGGCAAGGCGGAGATCTGATATGAACAGTATCAACACCGGCTTTGGGCAGCTGGACGGCACCCGGGTGCAGGGGCCGCACAGCAGTGTTCTTAAGTGGGCGGCAAGCAGGCAGCTGCAGGCAGAACCGGCGCGTGCCGCAGAACTGCTGACGGCCTTGCTGCGGTTTGGCGGCTGGGACGCGATGGAGGCACAGGTGCGCGCGGCACTGCCGCACGGGCGCAGCAGTTTTGACGGCTGGGATTTATGCGACGCGCTGATTGCCTTGCGGGTGCCGTACCTGCGCCAGGATGGCCGTGCCGCGCAAGGTCCGGCAGAATCGGGGATCAGCCTTTACATCCGCCGGGATGGCAGCTTTCGCCTGGCCAGCCCTGCGTCAGGGCGGGCAATGGCAGGCCCGGATGAAACCCGGCTGTCATTGCTTCCGGCGTCGGATGCCAGCCGCCGGCCGGCAGCGCAAAGCACTGCGGCGCTCCTCAAGGGGCTGCAAGACCATGTCTGGTCGCTGCTGTTTGCCTCTTCTGCCATCAACCTGGCCGGACTGCTGACCCCGATTTTTGTCGTTCTGGTCTACAACCGCGCAATTCCGGCGGGCGCACCGGGGGTAATCACTGTGCTGGCCGCCGGGCTTTTTCTGGCCCTCGCTACAGAGCTTGCCATCCGCTGGATCCGCAGCCGCGCCCTGGTCAGCCTGGCAGCACAGCTGGAGCACCGGCTGAGCCTTGCATTGCTGGAAAAACTGATGGTCTTCCCAAGCGCCTTGCAGCAGCAATCGGCCTCGCAACAGCAGCGGGCCCGGCTCAAGCAGTTCGAGACCGTCAGGGATGCACTGGTGGGTCCGCTGATGCAGGTCGCCCTCGACGCTCCATTTGTGGTGATTTTCGGCGCGCTCCTGTTCTATATTGCGCCGCCTGTCGGTTTCGCGGCCCTGGCTGCGGCGCTTGCACAAGTGGCGTTCCTTGCTGCTTTCGCACCGCATTTGCGCCGTCAGGAAGTGATTGCAAACGATGCCGCACGCGATTGGCGGAAGCTGTGCGAAACCGTCGTCAGCCAGCGCTGGCATTTGCGGCGCCTGCATAGCGCCAAACCCTGGAGGCAACGCTTCCACGCCTCCCTTGCCAATGCGCTGAACGCGTCCATGCGGCAGCAGTTCCTGATCGAGCTTTCAGCCCATGCCTCCCAGTTTCTCATCCTGCTGGCCGGGGTGGCCGGCGGGCTGCTGGCAACCAGAATGGCAATCCAGGGGGAGCTGACCATTGGCGGCTTCGTCGCAATTCTGGTGATGATTTGGCGGTTCCTGTCCCCGGTCCAGTCGCTGGCCCGGGCGACGGGCCAGGCGCTGGCCGTCCGGCAAAGCTTGCGGGACATCGACAAAGTTCTGGCCCAGCCAGAGGAAATGCGCCGCGAAGTGGCCCCCCGCACCGCACCGCCGGTGGCAGCACCGGTGGTGGTGGAACAGGCTGCTCTGCGGTTCGGCGGCAGCGGCGACCTGGCCCTGGCCGGCGCAAGCCTGAGCTTGCACAGCGGCACCATAACCGTTCTGTCCGGCGCCAATATGTCAGGCCAGACACTGCTGGCGGAAATCTTGCCGGGATTGCACCAGCTTGCGGCCGGACGGGTTCTGTTCAAAGGCACCGACCAGCGGCAGATTCCGGTGGACGACCTTCGCGGCGCAATCGCCTTTGCGCCTCAAGAACCAGCCTTCGTCTATGGCACGATCTGGCAGAATTTTGAATTTGCCCTGCCGGGCGCGTCGCAGCGGGAGGTTCTGGACGTTCTGGAGGAAGCAGGGGTCCGCAGCGAAATCGAAGCCCTGCCGGACGGCATGAACACCCGCCTGACAGTCGAAGCCAGCGGCCGCCTGCAGCAAGAACTGCTTCAAGGCATGTCGCTTGCCCGTGCGCTGCTGCAAGCCGGACCGATCCGTATCTTCGATCAGCCCTGCGAAGGGCTGGACCCCGAACATGCCAAACGGATCCGCGCCGCCATTGCCCGGCGGCGTGCAAGCAGCACCACGCTGCTGATTTCAAACCGGCCCGGGGATCTTGCGCTAGGGGACAGTTTCACAGTGCTGCACCGCGGGCGAACGGTGCTGAACGGCAAGGGCCGCAAAGGGCGCGACAAGGCCAGCGCGTTTTTGAACGGCTCCCTGACCGGCGGATAGAGGCAAGGAGAGAGTGATGGAGCAGGAAACAACAGCCCTTTGGACCCCCAGCCTGGACGAGGCCAAGAAACGAGGGCTGAATGTGATCCACAAACCGGTCACCGGAACATCCCGCCGGGTGGCGCGCATTCTGTTTGCGGCGCTGGCGGCTGCAACGGCCTGGGGCTGGTACGCGGAACTGCCGGAACTGACCTATGCCAAAGGCCGGCTGGTGCCGTCGTCAAACCCGCGCCCGGTCGAGCATCCCGACGGCGGCGTCCTGGACGAAATCCTGGTGCGGGAGGGACGTTTTGTCGAGGCGGGCACCCCCGTGGCCCGGCTGTCCGCCAACCTGCTGACAGAAGAACAGGGCCGGCTCAATGTCCGTGAAGCTGCCCTGTCACGCGACACCGCCCGTTTGCAGTCTGTTATTTCGGTGATCAGCGGCACACTTTCCAGCAGTGCCGCCCGCGGCCAGCTGGAACCGGGCCACAGGCTGCTGGCCCAGCTGGATGCGTTTGAGGCCAGCCGCGCCCGCCACCGGGCCAGGATTTCGGAGCTGGAGCGGGCGCTTGAAATCCGCCAGCAAATCCTGGGAAACGCCCGCCGCCGCGAAGAAACCTTTGCGATCGAGCAATCCGCTGCCCTTGCGCTGCATGGCAAGGGGCTGCTCAGCACCACCGCGATGAGCCGGCTGAGCGCGCAGCAGCTTGAGATCGAAGGCGACCGGCTGCGGGCCTTTGCGGCACTGGCGGATGGTGAACGCAACCTGCACGAAGCCCGCCGCCAGGAACAGGAATTCGTGGCAGGTATCAAGGACACGCTGATGTCTGAACTGGAAACAGAAGAAGAAGAGCTTGCCTTGGTTTTACAGGCCTCGGCTGACAATGCCGCCCGGCAGCAGCGGCTGACCATCCTGTCCTCGGTGCCCGGGATTGTGCAAAAGCTGCATTTCAGCGGACCCGGCGAGGTGGTTGCCCCCGGGGAACCCATCGCCGAGATCCTGCCGACCCAGGACAGGCTGATTGCCGAGGTTGAGATCCAGCCTCAGGACATTGGCCACGTTGCAATTGGCGATCCGGTGGAGCTGAAATCCACCACGTTTGATGCCAGGCAATACGGCGTGCAGGCGGGTGAAGTCTTTGAAATATCGCCGAACTCCCGCCTGAACGAGCGTAATGAGGCGTATTTTGACGTCCGGATCGCGCTTATTGATGAAACCGCCGATGCAGAGAATCTAAGCAGCCGCCTGTCCGCCGGCATGGAAGTGAACGCGGCCATCCGGACCGGCGAGCGCACGGTTCTGGACTATATCCTGTCCCCAATCGCCGATCCGATCAACCGCGCCTTTCACGAACGCTGAGCGGCGGCCGCCGTTGCCCCGGCCGGTGCGCCAAACAGCACAAAGGCAGCCGCCCGTTGCGGACGGCTGCCTTGTTCTGACCAGCCTCGTTCAGATCACCGATCTTGCGGCTGCCATCAGCGCATGATGCAGCGAGGCTGCAGAGGAACGCGGGCCGATGATCGAATACTGCTGCCCCGGAACATGGCACAGCATGAAGACGCCGAGATGCTCCATCGAGGTGCGCACCGCACTCCCCGCTTTTGCGCCGCGGATATCAGCATTGCACAGCCGCTCCAGCACATCAGAACAGCGCGCGCCTTCCAGGTCGAAGCGGCACCAGCCGTCGGTCTGCTCCACCACGGAACCGGCCTCGCCGACGGCCAGTTTCAGCTCACCCGCCAGCAGCTCGTGGCTGTCATGCGGGGCTGAGACCATCCACAGATCCGGCCCCATCCACCAGGCAGAGAACACACCGGTTTCAGCCCAGCCAGCCGGGTCTGGCAACGCACCACCCAAATATGCCGCAGCCGTAGATTTCACCGCCTCCTCCTGCCCCTGGCGCGCCGCCAGGGAGGCCAGCGCCCGGTCCGTGACCTCGTGGATCAACAGACCGGTGAAATTATCCGCCCGCGGCTCATACCCGCCCAGCGGAGAGATGGCTTTCAGGCCATGATTATCGAACTTACCCACGAAGACGCTCCCCTTCCGGATCCACAAAATGCGCGCTGACAACTTCGACCCGGGTTTCGCGGCCTTCCAGCGGGTTGACCGCGCGGATCACCTCGCCCTTACGCGCGTCGCCGCTTTTGAGGAAACCGATCCCGATCGAACATCCCAGCACCGGCGAATAGGCGGCAGAGGTGATGTAACCCTGATCGGTGGCCGCGCTGACTTCGCCATCAGCGTTCATCAAATGCGACCCGGCCGGCACCGGATCGGCGGCATTCACCGGCTTGAAACCGACCAGCTTCAGCGCATCTTCCCGGTTCATGCCTTCGCGCTCGCTCAAGGTATTGCCGATACAGTCCTTCTTCTTGCTGACCATCCGTCCCATGCCAAGGTTCAGCGCCGAAGTCGTCCCGTTCAGCTCGTTGCCAGCCGCATGACCCTTCTCGATCCGCATCACGCCCAGCGCCTCGGTGCCATAAGGAACGGCGCCGAACTCCTCGCCCGCTTCCATCAGCTTGCGGATCATCGCATCGCCGTACCGGGTCGGAACCGCGATCTCATAGGCCAGCTCGCCCGAGAAGGAGATCCGGAACAGCCGCGCCCGGCAGCCGCCCGCCACGGTGACTTCCCCGCAGCCCATAAAGGGAAACGCCTCGTTCGAGAGGTCGAATTCGGGGTCCACGACCTTTTGCAGCAGCTTGCGGGCATTCGGACCGGCCACCGCGAACTGTGCCCAGGCCTCGGTGGTCGAGATCAGCTGCACATCCATGTCAGGGAACAGGCACTGGCGCGCAAATTCCATGTTGCGGTAGACCAGAACTGCGTTGGCGGTGGTGGTGGTGACCACGAAATGATCCTCGGCAAAGCGCGCGGCGGTGCCGTCATCGTAGGCGATACCGTCCTCGCGCAGCATCAGCCCGTAGCGGACCTTGCCCACCGGCAGCTTGGCGAATGCATTGGCGTACATCTTGTTCAGGAACGCCGCCGCATCCTTGCCCTGGACATCGATCTTGCCCAGCGTGGTCACATCGCAGATGCCGACCGAGTTGCGGGTCTGCAGCACCTCGCGGTCCACCGACTGGCGCCAATGGGTTTCACCCGCCTTGGGGAACCACTGGGCGCGCAGCCACTGGCCGACTTCGACAAATTCCGCGCCCTGCTCCTCCGCCCATTTGTGGCTGGGGGTCTTGCGGGTGGGGCGGAATTCCTCACCCACCGAGCGGCCTGCCATCACGCCAAAGGACACCGGCGTATAGGGCGGGCGGAACATGGTGGTGCCGACCTCGGGGATCTGCTTGCCCGCCAGTTCCGCCATGATCGCCAGGCCGCCCATGTTGGAGGTCTTGCCCTGATCGGTCGCCATACCAAGGGTGGTGTAGCGCTTCAGATGCTCGACCGAGCGGAAGTTTTCCTGATGCGCCAGTTTCACGTCTTTGACGGTAACGTCGTTCTGCTGGTCCAGCCAGGCGCGGCCCTTGCCTTCCTTGACATACCAGAAGGGGGTCACGTTGATGGGCGCATCCTCGGTCTCGGGCAGATCTGCCGGTTTGGCCTCAATCCCCAGTTCCGACAGCGCCGCCACGGCGCCCTCGGCACCGGCGCGCAGCGCGGCAGCGGTGGAGAAATCGCCGTTTGCAGCACCGGCCACAGACATGTTTTGCGGCAGTGTCCCCGCGGGGACAAAGGCGGCAATGTCTTCACGCCAGGCCGGGCGGCCGCGCTGGTGGCAGGTCAGATGCACGTTCGGGTTCCAGCCGCCGGAGACCGCCAGCGCGCCGCAAGGCACGTCGCGGGTGGTTCCATTGGCCAAACGCAGCTGCACCATTTCCAGGCCCAGCCGGCCCTTGGTATCGACCACCTGCGCACCGGCAAACAGCTCGGCGCCGTCAACCTTGGGCGCATCGGCGCGGGTGTCGATCACCGCGGCCACATTCACACCTTTGGCGATCAGGTCCGCCGCGGTGCGGTGGCCGTCGTCATTGTTGGTGAAGACCGCAACACTCTGATCCGGCGTCACCGCCCAGCGGTTGGCATAGGCACGCACGGCCCCCGCCAGCATCACGCCCGGACGGTCGTTGTTTTCAAACGCGATGGGGCGTTCAGTGGAACCCGCCGCCAGCATCGCCCGCTTGGAGTAGATCCGCCACAGGATCTGCCGCGGCTTGCCCGCTTCCGGCGCCAGCACGTGGTCGGAAACCCGCTCCACCGCGCCATAGATACCGTGATCGAAGGCACCGATGATGGTGGTACGCGGCATCACCCGCACATTGTCCATCGCGGCCAGTTCAGCCTGCACCTGCGCCACCCAGGCAGTGCCGGTCAGATCACCAATGCCAAAGCTTTCGGCATTCAGCCGCCCGCCCAGCAGGAAATCCTCGTCGGCAATGATCACCTGCGCCCCGGCCCGGCCAGCGGTCAACGCCGCCATCAGGCCGGTAGGGCCGGAGCCGATCACCAGCAGGTCGCAATGCAGGAAACCCTTGTCATAAGCGTCCGGATCGTCCTCAAAGCTGATGCTTCCCAGACCCGCGGCCTTGCGGATGATGGGTTCGTACAGCTTCTCCCAGAACGCAGCCGGCCACATGAAGGTTTTGTAGTAAAATCCAGCCGTCAGGAAGTTCGAAAACCTGTCGTTGATCGCCATGAAGTCATGCTGCAAGGACGGCCAGCGGTTCTGCGAGTTTGCTTCCAGCCCCTCGTACAGCTCAGCTGTGGTGGCGCGGGTGTTCGGCTCCTGCCGCCCGCCGCTGCGCAGCTCAACCAGCGCGTTGGGCTCTTCGGAACCCGCGGTCAGCACGCCCCGCGGACGGTGGTATTTAAACGAGCGGCCCATCAGGCGCACGCCGTTTGCCAGCAGGGCCGAGGCCAGCGTGTCGCCCTCAAACCCTTTGTAGCGTTTACCGTCAAAAGAGAAGGTCAGCGTCTTGCTACCCTTGATCAGCCCGCCGTCCAGACGGTTCACTTGGCTACCCTTGCGGGCACCGGTGCTGCCGTCGGCCTGAAAGGCCACGCGGCCGGCGTTCATTACTGCATCAGTCATTTGCTGCGCCCCCTTGCCCGGGCCACATCGCGGGCCAGCTCAACGTTCAGGATTTCATGGGTCACGGTGTTGCGGGTCACCACCAGCCAGGAGCGGTCGCCCTGCTCGTGGAACCACAGCTCGCGGTGTTCGCCCGCCGGATTGTCGCGCAGGTACAGGTAATCGTGAAACTGGTTCGCCGCGTCTTCGGCCTGCCAGTCAGGCCGGTCGATCAGGCTGGCGTCGCCCAGATAGGTGAATTCCTGCGAGTCGCGCGGCCCGAGGATCGGATGGGTAATAATCATCGTCTGGTCCTTTCCTCAGTGCAGGTTCGGCTGGGCGCCCTGGCCCTTTTCATCAATCATGCAGCCGCGGCGGAACCGGTCGAGCCGGTATTCCGCGGCCACCTTGTGCGGCGTGTCCGTTGCCAGCAGATGCGCGTAACACCAGCCCGAGGCCGGGGTCGCCTTGAACCCGCCGTAGCACCAGCCGCCGTTGAAATAGAGCCCGTCCACATGGGTCTTGTCGATGTAGGGAGAGCCGTCCATCGACATATCCATGATGCCGCCCCAGCTGCGCAGCATCCGCACCCGGCCTAAGCTGGGGATCAGCGCCATGCCGCCTTCCATCACGTCCTCGACAACCGGCAGGTTACCGCGCTGCGCATAGGAATTGTACATGTCCAGATCGCCGCCAAAGACCAGGCCGCCCTTGTCGGACTGGCTGCAGTAAAAATGACCCGCGCCAAAGGTGATGACCCCGTCCAGCACCGGCTTCAGCCCTTCAGAGACAAAGGCCTGCAGCACGTGGCTTTCGATCGGCAGGCGCATGCCCGCCTTCTCCATCACCCGGCTGGATGAGCCGGCGACGCAGCTTGCCACCTTGTTGGCGCCGATGAAGCCCTTGGAGGTTTCCACACCCAGGCACTTACCGTTCTCGATCTTGAAGCCGGTGACTTCGCAGTTCTGGATGATGTCGACGCCGCGCAGATCCGCCCCGCGGGCATAACCCCAGGCCACCGCATCATGGCGCACGGTGCCGCCGCGGCGGTGCAACAGGCCGCCCTTGATCGGGAAACGCGCATTGTTGAAGTTCAAGAACGGGTACATCGCCCGCACACCGTCCACATCCAGCAGCTCCGCGTCGGATCCGTTCAGGATCATCGCATTGCCCCGGCGCCGCGCCGCATCACGCTGTGCGTCCGAATGCACAAGGTTCAGAATGCCGCGCTGGCTGACCATGGCGTTGTAGTTGAAGTCCTGCTCCAGCCCTTCCCACAGCTTCAGCGACAGCTCGTAAAACGGCTCATTGCCGTCCAGCAGATAGTTGGAACGGATGATGGTGGTGTTGCGGCCCACATTGCCGCCGCCGATCCAGCCCTTCTCGATCACTGCAACATTGGTTAGCCCATGGTTCTTGGCGAGGTAATAGGCCGTCGCCAGCCCGTGGCCGCCGCCGCCGATGATCACCACATCGTAGCTTTTCTTAGGTTCCGGATCGCGCCAGGTCGGGCGCCATCCCTTGTGGCCCGTCAGGGCCTCCTTAATTACTTTCAGGCCGGAGTACCGCATGATGTCCTCATCAACTGTCCCCGACAGATTTGTTGAGAAATGCGGCAATTCACAGTGTGATTTCGGACATCAGCGGCGCCATATGCGTCAGAAACAGAATATCACCAATGCGGCTGCAGCATTCCCTCCGCAATGAGAAATGCACCAGCATTGATTTAACTATCTGAAATTAAACAATATATTTGAAATTCGGCAGAGCGGCGTCACGATTCCAGAATACGCGCGGTTTGCGTCACCCATCCCGGTATCCGCGCCAAATGCGTCAGAAGCGATTCACTCAGACAGGTCGATCTCATCCAGTTCGTTCAGCAGGTCCAACAGCGCCTCATAGCGGTCCTCACCCATCTTCTGACGGGTCCGGTTCATCAGCGCGAGGCTCGCCTCAATGTTGCCGGCGATGACCTTCTCCCCCTCCGGTGCGATCTGCACCACCTGGCGGCGGCGGTCTTCCTTGTCGCGCTCCCGGGTAATCAGCTGCTTTTCCTCAAGTTTCTGCAAGATCCGCGTCAGGCTGGGCAGCAGCAGGCAGGCCAGCTCGGCAATCTGGGTCGGATCAATCGGCCCGCTTTCCTGCACCACCCGCAGGACACGCCATTGCTGTTCGGTCAGACCGGCGCCGCTCAGCAGCGCACGGATCGGTCCCATCACACGCTCCCGCGCCCTGAGAAGGGCAATCGGCAGCGAACGGTCGGTAGAGGGCATCATCCTGGTCATGCCCGATTATCACCCCGCTTCCGGCTAAACGCAATTGCCGCTTGGGTTTCTTATGCTTGACTCACGGCAGTGCATTTGCTACACATGTTAAGTAATTCAGAAAAGGTAGCTGACATGCCGCACATCACGCTGGACTACTCGGCCAACATGGAGGCGCGCACCGATATCGCCGCCCTGTGCACCCACCTGCGGCAGGCTGCAGCGGCCACCGGCGTGTTCCCTCTGGCGGGCCTCCGGGTGCGGGCCTTTACGGCCAATCATGTCTCAATCGCCGACGGTGATCCGCAGCATGGATACATCGACATCTCCATCCGGCTGCGGGCCGGCCGCGATCTGGAAACCCGCAAACGCGCCGCCCAGACGGTGTTTGACGCGGCCCGCACCTTCCTCGAACCGGCGATGCAGCAGCATTCCATCGCGCTGTCGCTGGAGATGCGCAATATCGACCCTGAGCTTTCCCCAAAATGCGGCACCATCCGCGACCACATGCAAAAGGCGGACCAGTGATGAGCGATCTGACCTCCAACATCGAAACGCTGAACGGCCATCTGGCCCGCTACCGCGAGGCCGGAATTCAGAACCTGATCGGTGGTGAAAGCCGCCCTGCAATTTCTGGCGCCAGTTTTGAAACAACCTCACCGGTGGATGAAAGCCTGATCTGCTCCGTCGCCAAAGGCGGTGCCGAGGATATTGATGCAGCCGCAAAAGCCGCCAAGGAGGCTTTCCCGGCTTGGCGCGACATGCCGGCGCTTGAGCGCAAGAAGATCCTGCACCGCATCGCCGATCTGATTGTCGAACGCGCCGGGGAAATCGCGCTGTGCGAATGCTGGGACACCGGCCAAGCCTTGCGCTTCATGTCCAAGGCAGCGCTGCGCGGCGCCGAGAACTTCCGCTTTTTCGCCGACAAGGCCACCGCCGCCCGCGACGGCCAGCAGCTGCAATCGCCGACGCTGATGAATGTCACCACCCGCGTGCCGATCGGCCCGGTGGGCGTGATCACCCCCTGGAACACGCCCTTCATGCTGTCGACCTGGAAGATCGCGCCCGCGCTGGCGGCCGGCTGTACAGTGGTCCATAAACCGGCTGAGTTCTCCCCCCTCACCGCCCGCATCCTAGCCGAAATCGCCCATGAGGCCGGCCTGCCGCCGGGCGTCTGGAACCTGGTCAACGGCTTTGGCGAAGACGCCGGCAAGGCGCTCACCGAACACAAGGACATCAAAGCCATCGCCTTTGTCGGCGAGAGCAAAACCGGCTCGATGATTATGAAACAGGGTGCCGACACCCTGAAACGGGTGCATTTCGAACTGGGTGGCAAGAACCCGGTGGTGGTCTTTGACGATGCCGATCTCGACCGCGCGCTGGATGCGGCCATCTTCATGATCTATTCGCTGAATGGCGAGCGCTGCACCTCTTCCTCGCGCCTTTTGGTGCAGGACAGCATCGCCGATGGTTTTGAATCCAAGCTGATCAAGCGCGTCAACAGCATCAAAGTCGGCCACCCGCTGGATCCCGCCACTGAAGTCGGCCCGCTGATCCACAAGGTGCATTTCGACAAGGTGACCTCCTATTTCGAGACCGCCAAACAGGACGGCGCCACCATCGCCGCAGGCGGCACCCGCGCCGGAGACAAGGGCTGGTTCGTCCGCCCCACCCTGTTCACGGGTGCCACCAACGACATGGCCATCGCGCAGGAGGAGATCTTTGGTCCGGTCCTCACCGCGATCCGATTCAAAGACGAAGATGAGGCTCTGACACTGGCCAATGATACTCAATACGGGCTGACGGGCTATGTCTGGACCAACGACCTGACCCGCGCCCTGCGCTTCACAGGCGCGCTAGAGGCGGGGATGATCTGGGTGAACTCGGAAAACGTGCGCCACCTGCCAACCCCCTTTGGCGGCGTCAAATCAAGCGGCATCGGCCGCGACGGCGGCGACTGGAGTTTCGAGTTCTACATGGAACAAAAACACATCGGCTTTGCCCTCGGCCACCACAAGATACCGCGCCTCGGCGCCTGACCCGTGCTTCTTTCTGGTCTCAAACACCCCGGGGAGCGCGAGGGGCCGGCCCCTCGCTCCCGCCCGTTACTGCAAGTGAAAGGTTCAAACCATGCCCGTCCCCGCCCCGAACCTCTATCCGCCTTTTAACATCGTGCGGCTGTCCCATGTGGAATATGCCGTGACCGACCTCGCCGCCTCCCGCGCCTTCTATGTGGACACGCTCGGCCTGCAGGTCACGCATGAGGACGACAGCCGCATCTACCTGCGTGCGATGGAAGAACGCGGCCACCACTGCATCGTGCTGGTCAAGGCAGACACGGCCTCCGTAGGCGTATTGGGCTTCAAGCTCTATGACAAACCGGACCTGGACAAAGCAGCCGAATTCTTCGCCTCCAAGGACCTGCCGGTTGAGTGGGTGGACCGCCCTCATATGGGCCGCACTTTACGTACCCGCGATCCTTGGGGCATCCCGCTGGAGTTCTATGTGAAAATGGACCGGCTGGAACCGATACATCAGAAATACAGGCTCTATAACGGGGTAAAACCGCTGCGCATTGACCATTTCAACATGTTCTCAGCGGATGTGGATGCCTCGGTCGCCTTCTATAACGAGATCGGCTTCCGCGTGACTGAGTTCACCGAGGATGACGACAGCGGCAAGATCTGGGCCGCCTGGATGCACCGCAAGGGCGGCGTGCATGACGTCGCCTTCACCAATGGCCTCGGCCCCCGCCTGCACCACACCGCCTTCTGGGTGCCGAACCCTTTGAACATCATCGACCTGCTCGATTTAATGTCGACCTCCGGCTATGTGGACAACATTGAGCGCGGCCCGGGCCGCCACGGCATCTCCAACGCCTTCTTCCTCTATGTGCGCGACCCCGACGGCCACCGGATTGAGATCTACTGCTCCGACTACCAGACCGTCGACCCGGATCTGGAGCCGATCAAATGGTCGCTCACCGATCCGCAACGCCAGACCCTCTGGGGCGCCCCGGCACCGCGCAGCTGGTTTGAGGAAGGCTCGGTGTTTGAAGGCACCACCCCCAAGCCAAGCGCCTTGAATGCCCAGCCGATTATTGCACCCTGATGAAAAGGATCGCACCCGGCCCCTAGCCGGGCACACTCCCATAAGAACAAGGTAAGAAAAATGAAATGGGATGACTTCTCCGAATGGGGCCGCAAGGTCGCGGATTGGACGCAGGACTACCACCTGACCGTCGGCGACCGTCCGGTGCGGGCCCAAACCGAACCCGGCCAAGTGCTGAACGCCCTGCCCGAAACCCCGCCCGAGGATGGCGAAGGGATGGAGGCAATCTTCCGCGATTTCGAGGACATCGTGATGCCCGGCATCACCCATTGGCAGCACCCGCGCTTCTTTGCCTATTTCACCTCCAACGCAGCAGCGCCTTCAGTGCTGGCGGAATTCCTCACCTCCGCCATCGCACCGCAATGCATGCTGTGGCAGACCTCGCCCGCGGCGACCGAGATGGAAACCCGGATGATGGACTGGCTGCGCCTGGCGCTGGACCTCCCGGACCAGTTCCAGGGCGTGATCCAGGACTCCGCCTCCTCCGCCACCCTTGCTGCGGTGCTGACCATGCGGGAAAAGGCGCTGAACTGGCAGGGCAACAGCCAAGGCCTGTTCGGACAGAAATCCCTGCGCATCTACTGCTCGTCCGAGGTCCACACCTCCATCGACCGCGCCATCTGGGTCGCGGGCATCGGCCAGCAGAATCTGATCCGGGTTCCAATCAAGGGCGATTGGCGCGGCATGGACCCCGACGCACTGGAAGCCGCGATTGAGGCCGACCTCGCCGCAGGCCACCAGCCCGCCGGCGTGATCTTATGTGTCGGCGGCACCGGCACTGGCGCCACTGACCCCGTGGATCATGTGCTGGACGTGGTGGAAAAATACGGCCTCTACACCCATGTGGATGCGGCTTGGGCCGGCTCCGCCATGATCTGCCCGGAGTACCGCCACTACTGGCCAGGGGTAGAGCGCGCCGACAGCATCGTCTTCAACCCGCATAAATGGCTCGGCGTGCAGTTCGACTGCTCCGCCCATTTCCTGAAAAACCCGGATGATCTGGTGCAAACCCTTGCAATCAGCCCGGAATACCTGAAGACCCACGGTAAAGACGGGATCATCAACTATTCGGAATGGTCAGTCCCCCTGGGCCGCCGCTTCCGCGCGCTCAAGATCTGGTTCCTGATCCGCACCTATGGCCTCGAAGGCCTGCGCCAGCGCCTGCGGAACCACGTGAACTGGTCCACTCAGTTGCACGAAAAGCTAAAGTTAGAGCCAGATTTTGAAATCGTGACCCCGCCGATGTGGTCGCTGTGGTCCTTCCGCTACGCCCCCGAGGGCGCCACGGATCTGGACGACCTGAACCTCGCGTTAGTGAATGCCATCAACGACGACGGCCGCATCTATCTGACCCAGACCCGCGTCGACGGCCAGTTGGTGATCCGCTTCCAGGCCGGCCAGTTTGAAACCACCGAAGCAGACGTGATGATGGGTTTTGACGTCATCACCGAAATCGCAAGGAACCTGCCATGACGCGCTTTGCCACCTACACCGCCGATGGCGAGGTTTTCTATGGCGCGGTGACAGACGCCGGCATGATCGCCCTGTCGCCGCAGTTCCCGGACTGGCCCACCCTGCGGGACGTCATAGCCGCCGAAGGTTTGCCCGCGCTGGCAAAGGTCGCCGCAGGCAAACCCGTCACCCACACGGACTTCACTTTTGAAATCCCGATCCCCAACCCGGAAAAGATCATCTGCGTCGGCGTCAACTTCCCGGACCGCAACGCGGAGTACAAGGACGGCTCATCCCAGCCCAAGCACATGTCCCTGTTCCCCCGCTTCCCGCGCTCCTTTACCGGCGCGGACCGCCCGCTGATCCGCCCGCCGGAGAACCACACGCTGGATTACGAGGGCGAAGTTGCCGTGGTAATCGGCAAACCAGGCCGCCGGATCAAGCCTGAGGATGCCTACGATCACATTGCGGCTCTAACATTGGCAAATGAGGGCACGATCCGCGACTGGGTGCGCCACGCCAAGTTTAATGTGACGCAAGGCAAGAACTGGGACAATTCCGGTTCGATCGGCCCGTGGATAGTGCCTTTCACCGACGCTGCCCAGCTGGATAGCGCCCGCATTGTCACCCGCGTAAACGGCGAGGTTCGCCAGGACGACACCCTCAGCCGGATGATGTTCCCGATCCGCGAGGAGATTGCTTATATCTCCACCTTCACCACCCTGCAGCCCGGCGACGTGATCATCACCGGCACCCCCACCGGCGCCGGCGCCCGTTTTGATCCGCCGAAATACCTGGTCCCCGGCGATGTGGTCGAGGTTGAGGTCGAAGGCATTGGCATACTGCGCAATACCGTTGAGGACGAGGCATGACGCCGGAGCAGCACCAGGAGGCCGCCAATCGTCTGTTCAAAGCCGAGCAAACCGGCCAGCAATGCGGCCTGCTCTCATTGGCCTATCCCGGCATGACGCTGGATGATGCCTATGCGGTGCAACAGGCTCTAATACAGCAGAAACTGGCGTCCAGGCGCAGGAAAATCGGTTGGAAAATCGGTCTTACCAGCCGCGCCATGCAGCAGGCGCTGAACATCACCACGCCGGACAGCGGTGTGCTGTTGGACGATATGCTCTTTGCAAATGGCGCCACAGTGCCAGCCGGCCGCTTCATCCAGCCGCGGATCGAGGCGGAGATCGCCTTTGTCATGAAATCCCCCCTCGCAGGCGCCGAGTGCACCCGCGGGGACGTGCTGGCCGCGACAGACTATGTAACGCCCTCGCTGGAGATCCTCGACACTCGCATCCTGCGCGCGGACCCGGCAACCGGCCAGGCCCGCATCATCACCGACACCATCAGCGACAACGCCGCCAATGCAGGCGTCGTGCTGGGGGCGGAGCGCCACGCAGTGGACGGCCACGACCTGCGCTGGGTTGGTGCCATCGCCGCCCGCAACGGCACGGTCGAGGAAACCGGCCTTGGCGCCGGCGTTCTGAATGATCCCCTCACCTCGGTCTTATGGCTGGCCCGGCGGATGGCCGAATATGGACAACAGATCGAAGCCGGGGATATCGTGCTCTCAGGCTCTTTCATCCGCCCCATCGAATGCCCGCCGGGCACGGAAGTCACCGCAGATTTCGGCCCCTTCGGTTCCGTATCCATCAATTTCGCCTGACAGGAGGCCCCGCCCATGCCCGCGCCCAAGAACACCTTCAAACAGGCTCTATCACAGGGCAAACGCCAGATCGGCTGCTGGATGAGCTTTGCCGACGGCCAGATCGCCGAGATCATGGGCACCTGCGGCTTCGACTGGCTGGTGATCGACGGCGAACATGCGCCCAACGACATCCGCTCGATCCGCGACCAGCTGATGGCGCTGGCAGCCTCACCCAGCCATCCCGTGGTGCGGGTGCCAATTGGCGAGACCTGGATGATTAAGCAAGTGCTGGATGCCGGCGCGCAAACAGTGCTGGTGCCGATCGTCGAAAGCGCCGATCAGGCCCGCGAGCTGGTCCGTGCCTGCCGCTACCCGCCCCGGGGACTGCGCGGTGTCGGAGCCACGGCAGCGCGGGCAACCATGTTCGGTTCGGTCAGCGAGTACATCCAGACCGCTGATCAGGAGATCTGCCTGCTGGTACAGGTTGAAAACCACGCTGGGATCGAAGCGCTGGACGAGATCCTGCTGATCAAGGGCATCGATGGTGTTTTCATCGGCCCGGCGGATTTGTCCACCGACATGGGCCACCAGGGCAACTCCGCCCATCCCGAAGTGCGCGCGGTGATTGCCAATGCGATCAAGCGGATCAAGGCCGCAGGCCTGGCGCCTGGCATCCTCGGCACCACGGATGAAGCCACTCAGTCCTACGCAGACATGGGGGCACAATTTCTGGCCGTCGGCATCGACGTGATGGTGCTTGCCCGCAATGCCCGCGATCTGGCCGCACGCTGGAAGGCAGAGTAACACAGCCCTTCAGACCTTCAAAAGCGAAGCACTCCCGTGCCCGCCCGCCGCCCTGGCAAAGCCAGAGCACCGGCAGCGGCCTTGGGCGTGGCACCGCGCCATGCGCGGTGCCACGCCCAACGGGAGGAAGGCATTTTCAATGTCTGACGACGGGCGGGAGCATCTCCTGTGCCGCCATCGCAGCACCCGGGTCAGCGCAGCACCATATCCTCGGGCCAGTTAAGCGTGGTGTCCAACCGGATGGTCCGGCTCTGCCCCGCCTCAAGCTCCATGTCCCAGGCCAGTATGCCGCGCTGCTTTTCGACGTTTTCTGCCGTAGGCTGCGGTTTCGCACTCCACTCGATCTCCAGATCATCCTGCTGCGAATAGGGCACCCGGTCCAAAACACGCAAAGGCCAGTCCTGCCCTGTCAGGTTCTCCACCATGATCTCGACCTTCTGCACCTGCGCGTTGCTGCGCGAGATCAGCCCCTGTTCCCCCTCGCTCTGCCGCAGCACATCACGGCGCAGCTGCAAGCCTTCGATCGGGCCGAATCCCGCCTTCATCTCCGCTCCCGGTGCCAGCCCGGCAAAATTCTCGACAGTGATCAGCTTGCCGTCAACGAAACGCGGCACCTCATCCGAGGCCAGCAGCTGCTCGCCGAAACTGTTGGTGAATTTCACCACCCGGTAAGCGGTTTCATCCCGCGAAGGCACCGCCACCGCGGTCAATTCAGCCGCAGCAGACAGGCTATCCATTTCCAGCCGGAGCAAGTCCGCGCCGGAAGCAATCGAAACCGGCAGCTCAAACCTGTAGGTCGCAGCCGCACCGCCCAGGTCAACTCCCCATCCGCCACGGGCATCCTGCGCAAAGGCTGGCGCCTCAAGCGCCGGCTCGGCAAATGCAGACATTTCCGCCACGTCCAGACCAAGTGATTTCCGAGCGCGGGGTGGCTCTGGTTCTTCAATCCGGCGCAGCCACGGGTTCACAGCCGACGGGCTGCCCTGACCGAATGGCACCGCAGTTGACAGTGTCAGCGCTACGTCCTGCCAATTCTCGCCGGTATTCTGCACCAGCGTAACCGCGCGTTTCAGGGTAACCTCAGCCGCATCCCCAGTGCTGAGATGCATTTCATAAGACGGCTGCCAGCCGATATTACCGCCCCCGGCGGTGAAATAGCTAAGCCTTACCGTGCCTTCGCCCGCCTGTTCTGCCTTAACATCCACCGCGATGTACAGCCGGTCCCTGTCCTCCAGCGCGATGGCCGCCAGCGCCGTGCGGGCCGCTGCCAGGTCTTCGTCCAGCGCTTCCAGACGCAGCTCAATCCGGCGTGCCCCGGCTTCAGCTTCCACCGCTGTCTGGCTCGCCTTACCGGCCTCCAGGGAGATCATCCGCGCAATTTCACTCAAAGCCGATGCATCCGCCTGAGCCAGGCCCTCATTGCCGCCAAGCTGCTGCAGGAACCCGATTGATGCCTCTGCTGCCCGTACTCCGGCGCGGGCGCCCGCAGCCTCATCCCGGACCGAAGCAACCTGAGCCTCCAGATCGCGGATCCGTGCTTCGGCGGCCTCGACCTCCGGGTCGTCCGCATCCCGCGGCGGCACGTAGTCCTCGCGCAACAAAGTGGCGATGCGGCGGGCGCCGGTGATTTCAACCTGCAGAGTCTCCAGCAGCGCAGACTTCGGCACATTCTGCAGGATCAGCCGGTGCCGTCCTTCAGGCAGCGTAACCGCAGCGCGCCGGGTCACCTCGGCCAGGCCGGGATAAAGGGTCACTTCGGACACCCGGCTGCTGACAGAAATGGTATCGGCCGCTACAGCGGATGCGGCAGCCTGAACAAATGAACAAACGGCAAAAGCCATCAAGGAAAATCTCATTGGCATCTCTCAATCAATCAAGTGGCGGGCCGGAACTGCCCGCCTGATGCCAAACCTACCCTTCAGTCTGCGGCGTGGCCAGCACGCTCAGGCACCATGCGCGGCGGCCTGCTGCGGCTGCGACGGGCCAAAGCGCAGCTCCAATTCATCTGTGTCGATCCCCAGATCCTCGCAGGAGGAGATCGCCGCCAGGCTCAACGCGTCATAGACCCACAGATCCCCGCCACGCATCCGCAAACAGATACCCTTGCGGCGCAGGCCCCGGCACAGGGTGAACCAGTCGCTGGAGGCGGAAAAATCCGCCGCCAGCTGCTGCCGCAACTCTGCCGCGGATGCGCAATTCAGCTTGGGCTGCGACGGAACAGCCGCCATGGCGCCAAAAGGCAGAGTTGCGGAAACGGGGGCGGAGCGGCTGAAATCCTGCAGTGCGATCATGGCTTTGGTCCTTAGGTCTGCTGTTGTTCCTGTCTCCCTCAACCTACCGGAGCGGCCTGCCGCCGGGCAGCCGTGCAAAAGAAAAGGGGCCGCCTCTTGCGAAGCAGCCCCCTCACCAAAAGGATATAAGGCTTAGCCTTTTTTCAGAACCTCACGGCCCAGGAGCTCGGCTATCTGCACCGCGTTCAGGGCCGCGCCCTTGCGCAGGTTGTCCGACACGCACCACAGGTTCAGGCCGTTCTCGATGGTCGAGTCCTGGCGGATCCGGCTGATGAAAGTGGCGAAATCGCCCACACATTCGATCGGGGTCACGTAGCCGCCGGCTTCCCGCTTGTCGATCACCATGACGCCCGGCGCCTCGCGCAGGATGTCGCGGGCCTCGTCCTCGTCCAGGAACTCTTCGAACTCGATGTTCACGGCTTCCGAGTGGCCGACAAACACCGGCACGCGGACGCAGGTTGCGGTGACCTTAATCGCCGGATCGACGATTTTCTTGGTCTCCACCACCATCTTCCACTCTTCTTTGGTGGTGCCGTCTTCCATGAACACGTCGATCTGCGGGATGACGTTAAACGCGATCTGCTTCTGAAATTTGTTCGGCGGCACATCAGAGGTCGGATTATAGATCGACTTGGTCTGGTCCCACAGCTCGTCGGCGCCCTCTTTGCCGGCACCGGATACCGACTGATAGGTCGAGACGACAACGCGCTTGATCTTGGCGCGGTCATGCAGCGGCTTCAGCGCCACAACCATCTGCGCGGTCGAGCAGTTGGGGTTGGCGATGATGTTTTTCTTGGCGTAACCGTGAATCGCTTCCGGGTTCACCTCGGGCACGATCAGCGGAATCTCCGGATCATAGCGGTAGAGCGACGAGTTATCGATCACAGTGCAGCCTGCGGCCGCTGCCTTGGGCGCGTAATCCTTGGTCGCGGCGGACCCCACGGCAAACAGCGCCATGTCCCAGCCGGTGAAATCAAAGGTGTCCAGATCCTGGGTCTTCAGTGTCTTATCGCCAAAGCTGACTTCAGTGCCGAGAGATTTGCGGCTGGCCAGCACAGCGATCTCATCCACAGGGAACTGGCGCTCGGCCAGGATGTTCAGCATTTCGCGGCCCACGTTGCCAGTGGCGCCAACGACGACGATGCGGTAACCCATTTGTCTGTTTCTCCAGTAATACCCGGCCCCATGGCCGGCGCCGGAGTGATAATCCCTCTGGGGACAAGTTTAAAGTCCCGGATCAGTCCATGCTGTCCCGGCTGAACAGATAAATTGCGCATCCTAACGCCAGACAGACCAAAAAGAAGGCGAAAATCCCCGTATAGGGCAAAGATGGGTCCGCTCCGGCCATTTCCACATGGATACGGCCAGTGGCAAACTGCATGATTCCCGCGCCTCCGATGCCAAACAGGTTGAGCAGGGTAACGCCCCGCCCGGCCAGATGCGGCGGCACAAAGGCCCGGCCATGCGCCATGATTACCGGGAAAGAGGCGCCAAAGAACCCGACCACCGCCATCATCGCAACGGGCACCCAGACCGGCGCGCCCGCCGCCAGGATCAGCCCGCCCAGTGCAGCACAGCTTAAAACATTGCCGCCCAGGATTACCCATTTGCGGCTGCCCAGCACCCGGTCCAGCGGCCCATAGGCAAAGGTGCCGGCAATCATTGCCGCCCCCATCACCAGTGTCGCCAGCCCCACAGCTTGGGTGCTGAGCCCGTAAAGGTCATTCAGATACGGCCCGATCCACAGCCCCCGCAGCGCGCCGGAGGGCGCATAGGACACCAGCATCAGCGGAAAGATTGCCCACATCACCGGCATCTTCAGCAGATCCAGCACCGATCCCTTGTGCTCGCCATCCGGCTTTTCCGGGTCTGAAACGGTCAGGAAAATTCCCGCCGCCACCGCCACGGAAACCACTGCCAGTCCCGCCAGCGTCTCCCGCCAGCCGAACAGGTCCACCGCCAGCGCCGTCGGGTAAGAGGCCACCAGATTGCCGGCCGATCCCACCCCCAGCATCAGCGCCGCCAGGGTTGCAAAGCGTGCAGGCGGGTACTGGCGCGCAAAGATGTAATATGAGGCCATCAGCACCGGCGAACAGCCGATACCGATCAGAAACATCGCGATACTGACATGCAAGGGGCCGGTGGCCGCGGCAAACAGCGCCGCTCCGCCGCCACCGCCCAAAAGCAGCAGCAGCGCCGCGGTCCGGCGCGGCCCTGCCTGGTCCAACGCCCAGCCCACCGGCAGCTGCATAGCCGCAAAGGACAGGAACCACATGCCCGAGGCAAAGGCGAGATCATCCGGCGCCGCCCCGATATCCTGTGCCAGCACGCTGGACAGCACCGCCAGGAACGCACGGAAAAACTGGCTCAGTACATAAGCCAGGCACAATAAGACCAATCCTGCCTGCATTTCCCGTCCCCCGGTTTGCCGTTTCCGCGGCACAGCTTGCATGTTTGGCCCCGGCACACAATTCGTTTAGGTAGGAACAGCAGGTCACTGGCACTGGATACTGGGGCGGGAACGGAATGACGACAGACACTTTCTATTCCAGCCTGGCAAGCACCCGGTCTTTCGACAGCCTTGCCGCGCCAGAGGCCTTTGTGCCGCTGCCGCCGGACTGGCACCTGTGCTGCACCGATATCGTGAACTCCACCGGGCTGGCGGCTGCAGGCCGCTACAAAACGGTCAACATGATCGGCGCCGCGGTGATCGCCGCCATGCGCAACGCGCTTGAGTGCGAGGCCTTCCCCTATGTTTTCGGCGGTGACGGCGCCTCCTTTGCGGTGCCGCCGCGGCACAAGGACACCGCCAAACAGGTGCTGGCAGGTCTGCGCAGCTGGACTGAAGCGGAATTCGGTGTCAGCCTGCGGGCTGCGATGCTGCCGATGGGCTGGATCCGTGCCGAGGGGCTGGACGTCCGGATTGCCCGCTATGCCGTGTCGGAACACGCGGATTTCGCCATGTTCAACGGCGGCGGCCTGGCCTGGGCCGAGGCGCAGATGAAGGCCGGCGCCTTCGAAGTGCCCGCCGCCCCGCACGCCGCCCCCCCGGACCTCAACGGCCTGTCCTGCCGCTGGAGCAACACTCCGGCGCGCAATGGCATTATCCTGTCGGTGGTTGCCCAGCCCGCGCCGGGCACCAGCCAGCGGGCCTTTGCCCGGCTCTCGGCAGAATTGCTGGATCTGGCCTCCGAACTTGCGGAAAACGGCCACCCGGTGCCCGATTCCGGTCCCAAACTGCGCTTTCCACCCTCCGGCCTGGCTTTGGAAGCCCAGGCGTCCCGCGGTAAATTGCCGGTGATTTTGCGGAAGTTTTATCTTTTCTCACACAGCCTCTTTGCCGGGCTGATCTTCGCCTTGAAACGCCCCGTGGGCGCCTTTGACCCGGTGCATTACCTGTCGGTTCTCAAAGCCCATTCCGATTTTCGCAAATTTGATGACGGGCTGAAGATGACACTGGATTGCACGCCGGCCATCAGCACCCGGATCCGCGACCGCCTGCAACAGGCCGCCGGGGCGGGGCTGGTGCATTTCGGCCTGCACGAACAGGACGCCGCCATGGTCACCTGCATCGTGCCCTCGCCGGTTGAGGACGACCACGTCCACTTTGTCGATGGGGCCGGCGGCGGCTATACGCAAGCAGCCGCCAATCTGGCGGCTGCTTTTGGTGGCGGCAAAAATCCGGGATGACGTCAGACAGGCGCAAACGCGCCCGTCTTGGGATCATAACATTCCAGCCCGCCCTCGCCGATATCGGTCCACAGGCCATGCAGGCTCAGCTGACCGGCCTTCACCGACGATTCGATAAAGGGAAAGGTCATCAGGTTTTCCAATGAGGCAACAACAGCTTGGCGCTCGAACTGGCGCGCTTGCAGGTCTGGATCCTCAATACCTGCGACGCCTTCGAACTTGGGCTTCAGAATATCCATCCAGCGGCCGACAAAACTGGTCTTTTCCTCCAGCTGCGGCGCGTTGCCCTTGCACATGTCGATACAGCCCTGCACGCCGCCGCACTGTGAATGGCCCAGCACGATCAGATGCGACACCTTCAGCGCGGTCACTGCATATTCCACCGCAGCCGAGGTGCCGTGGTGATCGCCATCCGGTGCAAACGGCGGCACCAGATTGGCAATATTGCGGTGAATAAAGAACTCGCCCTGGTCGGCGCCGAAGATCGACGTCACATGCACCCGGCTGTCACAGCAGGAAATCACCATGGCCCGCGGACGCTGGCCTTCGGTCGCCAGGCGGCGGTACCAGCCCTGGTTTTCCTCATATGATGTGGCCTTCCAGCCGTGATAGCGGGTCACCAGATAACTGGGGAGAGGTTTGGCAAAGTCCATTGTCGAATCCTCCGATCGTTGCACGTTGCCGGACGTGTTACTCTGCATTGTCCGCAAATTCGAGCGATTTGAGCCCCCCTTCAGAAACCTTTTGAAAACTTGTGGGCTTCAAATTGGCAGTTGTGCCGTGGGGGCACATAGAATTTGGGTGAATGTGGTGGCCAATATACTAACAGTAATACGTTCTGAAACAGTGCGCTTGGATCCGGACAAACTCTCCGCGCTGTACGAGCAGCTTGGAGAAACCGGCGCCGAAGATGTGGTGTGCCGGGCGGTCGAAGAAATGGCTGTCCGCCTGACGCATTGCGAGCGTCTGTGGCGGCAGAATGACATGATCAACCTGCGCAAAAGTGCGCGGTCGCTGATTGCGATTGCCGATCAGATCGGCATGACAGCGCTGGCAACCATTGCCAGGGATGCGACGGTGGCCATTGATTCCGGGGACGCTCCGGCGGTTGCCGCGATCCTGTTCCGGCTGATGCGGGTGGGCGAACGCTCGCTGACCGCGGTCTGGGATCAGCAGGACATGACGATCTGATATTTCCGCGGCCTGCAGGGCTTGCAGGCGGCGCTGCGGCGGCTACTCTGGTGCATCCTTATTGATCCGCTACCGGAGTATGCCCATGCCGCCCGTCTTTGCCGCGTCCAGCCCGGACGCCTGTCCAGTGCATGTTATCGCAAGCGACACTTTTGACAGCTGGCTTTCAGGCCAGCCGCAGCGCGTTCAGGCTTGGGTTTCGGCACAGGGTTTTACCGGCACATGCGGTCAGGCCGTCACGGTGCCAGGCGCAGATGGCAAGGTTGAGATGGCCCTGGCCGGCTTTGGCAGCGCCGCCCAGCGCGCGCGCCGCCGTTTCGTGCTGGCCGAGGCTGCCGCGAAACTGCCCGGCGGGACGTACCGGATCGCCTCCGGCCTGCCGGAAGAAGCTGCTGCCACCGAAACGCTGGGCTGGCTGCTGACCGCCTACCGCTTTGACCGGTATAAGAAAAGCGCGGCACAGACCGCTTCACTGGTAGCGCCGGAAGGCCTGAATGCAGGCGCCGTAGAATCACTGGCTGCCGCCGAATGCCTGACCCGCGATCTGATCAATACGCCTGCCTCTGACATGGGCCCGCAAGAACTTCAGGCTGCCGCCGAAGCCCTGGCCGGGGAGTTCGGCGCCAGCTGTTCCGTGATCACCGGCGCGGATTTGCTGGACCAGAATTTCCCGCTGATCCACACCGTGGGCCGCGCCTCGGACCGCGCGCCGCGGCTGATCGATATCGGTTGGGGCACGTCCGGCCCCCGGCTCACCCTGGTGGGCAAGGGCGTCTGTTTCGACACCGGCGGGCTGAACCTCAAACCCGGCAGCAGCATGGCACTGATGAAAAAGGACATGGGCGGCGCAGCCAATGTGCTGGGGCTGGCGCGGATGATCATGGCCGCCGGGCTGCAACTGCAGCTGCGGGTGCTTATTCCGGCAGTGGAAAATGCCGTGTCCGGCTCTGCCTTCCGCCCCGGCGATGTGCTGATGTCCCGCAAGGGGCTGACGATTGAGAACAACAACACCGACGCCGAGGGCCGCCTGGTGCTGGCCGACGCGCTGGCGCTCGCGGCCGAGGACGCGCCGGATCTGCTGATCTCCATGGCCACCCTCACAGGGGCTGCCCGCGTGGCCGTCGGCCCGGACCTCTCCCCCTTCTATACCGGCAATGATGCAGATGCCGCCGCGCTGGCGGCCGGTGCGGCACGCACTGCCGATCCGGTCTGGCGGATGCCGTTCCATGACCCTTACGAGGCCATGATCGAACCCGGCATCGCCGATCTGGACAATGCGCCGTCTGGCGGTTTTGCAGGCTCGATCACCGCCGCGCTGTTCCTGCGCCGTTTCGCCGGAGACACCCGCTATATGCATTTCGACATCTACGGCTGGACCCCCAGCGCCGCCCCCGGGCAGCCCAAGGGCGGTGCCCTGCAGGGCGCCCGGGCGCTGTTTGCCGCCCTGCCGGACATGCTGGAGCTTTAGCAGAATGACCGACCGCCGCCGTTCTCCCCTGAACTCCCGCATCGCCGCCGTGCATCTGGCGGATGTCCCCGCCGGCCTGGAACCCGTGGAGGGCACCGCCGCCCGCATCGGCGTGCCGGTTGCAGACCTGTTGCGCACACCGGACGGCACCCGCGACCGCCAGCTTGTCTATGGCGAGCCGGTGACCGTCTACGAGGACCGGCAGGGCTGGTCATTCCTGCAAGCGGCCAAGGATTCCTACGTCGGATATGTGCCCGGCACTGCCCTCACGGTGCCGTTTGAAGCCACCCATTGGGTCAGCGCCCCGGCGACCCACAGCTATTCGGCGGATGACTTCAAATCGCCGGAGACGCAGGCGCTTAGCCACGGCAGCCGGGTGCAGGTCCTGGGCGGCACCGGGCGGTTTCTTGAAACCGACTTGGGGTTCATCCCCGCTCGCCACCTGTCGCCGCTGGGCGCCCATGCTGCTGATCCGGTGGCGGTGGCAGAATTGTTTCTCGGCACGCCCTACCTCTGGGGCGGCAACAGCCGGTTCGGCATCGACTGCTCCGGCCTGGTGCAAGCGGCTCTGCTGGCCTGCGGCACGGCCTGCCCCGGCGACAGCAATATGCAGGAAGCAGAGTTGGGTGAACCCGCCCCTGATACAGACTACCAGCGCGGCGATCTGCTGTTCTGGAAGGGCCATGTCGCAATGGTGCGGGACGCGGAAACCCTGATCCACGCCAATGCCCACGATATGGCGGTGGCGATCGAAGCGATCGGCACGGCGATCAAACGTATTCAAGCCCAGGGCGACGGCCCGGTCACCGGACACAAACGGCTGGCGTAATCCGCATCAGCCGCCCCAAGCGGCAAAAATCTTGCAAGATTTTTGACCGGAAAATTTGAATTTTCCGGCCCCCGCGCGGCTGCAGCCCTCGCGTTAGTCCACGGACCGGATCAGCTTGCGTTCCAGCACTCGCAGAACGGTTTTCAGATCCGCCCCGCGCTTCAGAATATGCCCGTCCATGCCGACCACCGAATACTGCCCTTGCCGCACCCGCAGCTTGGGGCGCTTTTCGATCCGGTAGAGCGGGTGCTCTGCCGTGCGCCGGAAAACGGAGAAAACTGCCAGGTCGCGCAGGGAGGCAATGCCGTAATCGCGCCACTCCCCCGCGGCAACCATCCGCCCGTAGAGGGATAGAATGACCGACAATTCCCGCCGGTCAAACGCGACTTGCTGAGGGTAGGGAGATCCGGGAAAAGGCTGCACCTGATCAAAGCTCATAGATTAAAGGTTGCGCCGTTTCCGGGGCAAATCAAGGTTTATCCCCTTCGAATTTTCGTGTGATGCAGAAGGCGCACAGGCTCTGCCTCCTGTTTCCAGCCCGCTCCGGCCTGCCTCAGGCCGCCACCAGGCCGCCGCAGCTAAGGCCCAGAATCTGCTCCAGCGCGCGCGCTCCAGGTGCTGTCAGCACCAGCCCGCGCTTGTGCCGATGGCGTTTGACCCAGCCGCTGTCCAGTGCGTGATCCAGGATCAGCCGCCCCATCGGCCCCGCCACATGCAGCTTGCGCTCGGTCCAGTCCAGACAGGGCCGGGCAAAGGGCTGGCGGCCCGGTTTCTCAGGCAGAACAACCCCAAGTTTCAGCCATTCCCCGGCGGGAACAGCGCGAAAGGCGCCGTGTTCCTCGCGCAGCATCCCCCGGTCCAGAAGCGCGCGGGTCATCGCGACAGCCAAAGGCCCGGCCAAATGGTCATAGCAGCTGCGCACCTGTGCCAGATCCCCCGCCTTGCGCCGCTGCGCCCGGTGCAGGCTGTCCGCAGGCGCAATCGCCGCCAGCTGCTCCAGCGCATGGGCCACCTCAGCCCCGGCCAGCCGGTGATAGACACAGCGGCCGCGTTTTTCGGCCACCACCAGCCCGGCATCCTGCAACAGCCGCAAATGCGCCGAGGCGGTTTGCGGCGTCACCCCCGCAGCGGCAGCCAGTTCCTTGTTGGTGTAGGCGCGCCCCTCCATCAGCTCGCACAGCATCTGCGTGCGGCTGGCGTCGCTGATGGCCTGGCCCAGAATGTCGAAACGCGGTGTGATCATGCCCTTACCCTAAGCGGTTCCCGCAGGCAGGCCCAAGCAAAACCCTTCGCTGCGCATCGAACTGTCCGGCCGTCACGTAAACGACCCATGACAGAACCAGCCCGGCGACAGCGCGCCGCCATGGGCAAAGAACAGCCACAGCCGTTCACCGCTGCGGGTCACAACCACCCAGTAATCGCGCACACCGCTGCGCCAGTTCGGATCCTCCAGCCACCATTCCGGCGCGATCCGCTCAGGGCCTTCCGCCGCCGCCGGCTCCCAGTCGCGCCCCCGCCAGCGGAAACGCTCCGGCACCTCAGGCCGCTCTGGCGCATGAACGAGTTCGGGCCGCCAGATCAGCAGCGGACGCGGACGGGGCGGGCACGGCCAGTCCCCGGCGGCAGGCTCAGACCAGGCTGCGGCCTGCACGGTGAAGGTCTTTTCCGGAATATGGCTCTCTGCCGGGTGGCAGCGGGTGATAGCTTCCAGCCCCAGCCGCGCGCCCAGACGCCCGATCAGATCTTCCAGCGCCGCGCCATCCTCCTGCCGCGCCTGCACCGCAGCACCCGCCTGCATATGGCCCGCAGGGGTGCGGGCGTGGATCGCTTCGGCCTGCAGCACCTCCAGCCGCAGCATATCGATGCCATAGCCCGCATCAATCTGTTCCAGCTTCATCTCCAGCAGCGGGCGGATGCGGTCCGGCGCGCGGCTGGCACGGGCCAGGCCCAGGGTCACGGCCTCCATCGCCTGATCGCAGCGGTGCGCCTCCAGCCGCAGCACCCGCGCGCCCTTGCCGCGCGCCTCCAGCCGGGCGCAGAGCCTGGGCAGCATCCGGTCAATGCCTGCCAGCAGATCTTCCATCAGCCCGATCGGCTCCGGCAGGGTCAGCCGCACCGCAAAATGATCCGGGCTGCGCGCGGGCGAGACCGGCTCCGGCGCGCTGCCCATCGCCTGATCCAGCCGCAAAACCAGCCCGCGCCCGAACCGGCGCGCCAGGCCGGCCCGCGGCTGACCCAGCAGGTCGCCAATCCGGCGAAGCCCCAGCCGGTTCAGCTGCGCCACCGTGGCAGTGTCCAGCCGCAGCGCCGCCACCGGCAGCGGCCCAAGCGCGCCGTAAGCCTGCCCAGGCCCGGCAATCCGCCCCATCTGCGGCGGCGGCGCCTGCACCTGCGGCGCCGCGCCGCCGCGGGTCCAATGGCGGCGCTTGGCGCTGTGCCCCGGCGTGCGTTTCTGCGCCCGGGCCCGGGTCGCGCGGGCCTCCTGATCGATGGCATCGCCCGAGCGGTCCGGCACGGCGTCCTCCCCCGCATAACGCGCCAGCGCCCAAGCCGCGCCCAGGGTATCCGCCAGCCCCATCTGCACGCTGAGGCCCATCTCCGCGCAATCGCGCCCCGCCGTCTCCATCAGCACCGCCTCGCTGCCGAACAGATGCGCGCAGCCGGTAAGGTCAAGGATCAGCCCGTCCTCCCCGGCTTCTGCCACCCAGGGGCTGAACTTCCCGGCCCAGCGCCTGAGGGCGGCCAGGAACGCCGCCTCAGCCGACCGGTTGCGCGGCCGCACCACCAGCGCCGCACACATCGCATGGGCATCGCGCAATGGCTGGCCCGGCTGCAAACCTTGTGCCGAAGCCGCCGTGTTTAACGCGGAAATAACCTGGGTGTTGGACACTTCTTCGGCAACGGCCAGCGGCCCGGCAATGCCGCCGCGCTCTGCCCGCATGATACGTTCGGCGCCAAGGCGCGGAAACCAAAGCGATAAGATGCGGCGATGGGGCATGGGCAGATCGGGCAACAGGGGCCGGCGGGCGGCAGATTACAGGAGTTCCACAGCATATGTTCTTATTTTGTTCATGTCATGCGATTCGGCCGATCCGCCCGGGGGCCGCGCAATGACCATCCGCCTGTTCAAAACCATGGCCTTCATGGTCATCCTTGCGGCTCTTGCCATTGGCACCACCGCCCCGGTCACAGCCAGGGACGGCACCAGCAAGCACGTGACACGCAGAATGGCCCTGATGACCTCGCAAAAGGCCGCGATGGATGTGCTGACCGGCATGATGGCCGGGCGCACATATTTTGACCGGGACAGGGCCCGCGCGGCCCGGCGGCAGCTGATCAGATCCACCGGCACCATCCGCAAGCATTTCAAAAAGCCGCAGCTGGATCCGCGCTCTCATGCGCGGCCCTTGATCTGGCACGCCTGGAAGGATTTCAAAACCCGTGCAGACACCGCCGAAACGGCAGCCAGGAACCTCAGCACCCGGTCCCTGCCCGCTCTGCGCCGCACCCTGCCCAGCCTGATGCAAAGCTGCCTCAGCTGCCACGAGACCTACCGCAATGCGCCCAACAGCTTTACCACGCACTGATGACCGGCGGGCATTGACCAGCACGCTCTGACCGGCATGCCTGCCGCCGTCAGGTGCCGAACCGCGCCATAAAGGTCTCGATTGCCCCGGCGATCACCCGCTCGCGTTCGGCCTCGGTAAAATGCTCGTCGATGTTGAACAGGAAACGCAGGAAAATATCCGCCTTGCACAGCTCAATGAATTGCGCGGCAGCCAGGTCCGCATCCGGAATTGCCAGCTCGCCCCGCTCTGCGGCGATCTTCAGGTAATCACGGATCTGCCCGTGCAAAACCATCGGGCCGCTTTCATAGAACATCGGCCCCAGCTCAGGGAAACGGTCGGCCTCGGCCACAAAGATGCGGAACAGCTGCAGGCTTAGACCGCCTATCAGAACCGCGTGAACATGTTCCGCCGCCACCCGCAGCACCTCGCGCGGGCCGCAACTGCCCGCCGCCAGATCAAGCGACGCTTCAGACTGCTGCACGCAGACCGAACGCACCACTTCCATGAACAGCACCCGCTTGTCGGGGAAATAACTGTACAGCGTTGCCTTGGACACGCCCGCCGCCTTGGCAATGTTGTCAACACTCGCGCCCTCAAACCCGTCGGCCAGAAACACCTCGCGGGCCCCTGCCAGGACCTGATCAAATTTCCGGCCTGTACGCAGGACGCTGGCTTGCTGATTCATGCGGGTTCCTTTGGCTGCCTGCGGGTCTGGACCTAGTGTAGCCTCTGCTGCCGCATAGCAACAGCATAAGCCGCACCGTCTTGCGCTCCCTCGCGGAACCGTTATATTTAGAATCATTCTAAACCGAGGGGCAGCAGATGCGTTTTTTCACTCAGCGCAAGCGGTTTGCGGAGCTGACCGGGCAGGAGATCCTCGCCCTTGCGATCTCTTCCGAGGAGGATGATGCGCGTATCTACCGCGGCTATGCAGAGCGCCTGCGCGCAGAATTTCCGGCAACCGCGGCGATGTTCGACGGCATGGCCGCCGAGGAAGACGAACACCGCGCCCAGCTGATTGCCCTGCACCAGGCCCGGTTCGGGCCGGCAATTCCGCTGATCCGGCGCGAGCATGTGGCGGGCTACTATGCCCGCCGCCCTATCTGGCTGATGGAAAACCTCAGCCTGGACCGCATCCGCGGCGAGGCCCGCGCGATGGAGCGCGACGCCGAACGCTTCTACACCGCCGCCGCCGCCCGCACCCGGGATGCCGCCACCCGCAGGCTGCTGGGTGATCTGGCCGCAGCTGAGGCCAGCCATCAGGCACGCGCAGGCGAATTACAAGACACGCATCTGGACACGGATACGCGCGAAGACGAGGACCGAGCCGCCCACCGCCAGTTCGTGCTGACCTGGGTACAGCCGGGGCTGGCCGGGCTGATGGACGGTTCGGTCTCCACCCTGGCGCCGATCTTTGCCACCGCCTTTGCCACCCAGGACACCTGGACCACATTTCTGGTCGGCATGGCCGCCTCGGTCGGGGCCGGCATCTCGATGGGCTTCACCGAGGCGGCTTCCGACGACGGAGAACTCTCTGGCCGCGGCTCGCCGCTGAAACGCGGGCTGGCCTCCGGCATCATGACCACCGTGGGCGGGCTGGGCCACGCCCTGCCTTATCTGATCCCGGACTTCTGGACCGCCACCACACTCGCCTTGCTGATCGTCTTCGTGGAACTGTGGGCCATTGCCTGGATCCAGAACCGTTTCATGCAAACCCCGTTCTGGCGCGCCACCATGCAAGTGGTGCTGGGCGGCGCCCTGGTGCTGGGTGCCGGTGCGCTGATCGGCAGCGGTTAGAACCGGCCCCGGCGCGCTCCCGCCCGCTTCGGAACAGCCACAGGCTGCCCTCCCCGATTGGGCCCGGCAGCGCTGACGCGCTGCGGATGCGCCTTTGGTTACTCCGGGCTTCTCAAGGTCAAGGGCGGCAAAGCCGCCGCACGCTAGCGCGGTCTACCATTGAGGGTGTCATGGCCAGTCTCACAATTGACTTGGTGCTCTTTTGGCACACCTGCCCTTAGAGCGCATCTCAGCAAAACCGCCTGCCCCGTGCGCAGCACGGGGCCACGCCCAACTGCGAAAGGCATTCCGAAGGATGCCCATGAGCAGGCGGGAGCACACCCCTTTTGCCAAAAACAACCTTTGCCAATTGGTCAGCTCTTGTTACCAATCCCCATGGCCGAGATCTTCTTCCGCACCCTGCCCTTCTTTGCAATCATCGGCTTCGGCTACTGGGCCGGGCGCAGCCGCTTCTTTACTGAGGAAGCCACCGCCTACCTCACCCGCTTCGTCTTCTACTTCCCGCTGTCGGCCATGATCTTCGGCTTTGCCGCCAACCTCTCCTTTGCCGAAGTCTTTGATCCTACCCTGATCCTCGGCTATCTGGCGGGCACCTTGGCGGTCTACCTGCTGGTGACAGCCGTGGCCGTGTTCCGCGGGCTGGACATGCCAACTGCAGCGGTTGAGGCGCAATGCGCGGCGATCGGCAATGTCGGCTTTCTCGGCCTGCCGATGATGGCGATCCTCTTCGGCCCGGCCTCGGTGGCGCCGATGATGGTGGTGCTCAGCGTCGATCTGGTGGTGTTTTCCTCGCTGATCGTCATCCTGATCAACACGGGCCGCGGCCAGGGGTTTGGATTGGCAACGCTGAAACTGGTGGGGCTTGGCCTGCTGAAGAACCCGATGATCCTGTCCATTGTTGCGGGCCTCGCCTGGTCGGCCTCCGAGCTGCCGATCCCGGCGCCGGCAAACGACTTCCTCACCATCCTCGGCGGCGCTGCCACCCCCGGAGCCCTCTTTGCCATCGGCGCCTCGCTCGCCTCGAAATCGGCGGAACGGGTGCAGATCTCCGGCTGGCTCAGCTTTGCCAAGCTGGTGCTGCACCCGGCCTGCGTCGCCATCGCTGTGCTGTGGCTGATCCCCGCCGCGCCGTTTTCTGCTGCCGTCGCCATCGCTGCCGCATCGCTGCCGGTCGCGGGCAATGTCTACATGCTGGCGCAGCATTACGGCGTGGCCCCGCACCGGGCCTCCGCCGCTATCCTGATCTCGACCGTGCTGTCGATCATCACCGTGCCTGCGGTGATCGCATGGGTGTCCTGACGCAGCTCTATAGACGGATCACGTAATCCTTGCGGGTGGTCTCGATCACTTCCCAGGTACCGCTGAAACCGGGGCGCAGGATGAAACTGTCGCCTGCCGCCAGCGGATACTCAGCGCCGTCGTCGCTGGTGATCACCGACCGCCCCTGCAGGATCCGGCAATATTCCCATTCGTCATAAGAGATCCGCCACTTGCCCGGCGTCGATTGCCAGATGCCGCAGTAAAGCCCGTCCCGCTCCTCTGCATTCCAGGTGGTGAACACCGGGTCGCCCGCAACCACCTTGGCCGGATCCGGGCGTTCGGTTTCCGGTTCGGCGGCGCTGGTGGTCAGTCTTTGAAAATCGCTCATATCTCTGTCGCTCCCTGTTTTCCGGCCGCAGACTGTTCCGGCATTCCGGCCCGGTGTCCAGCATCCCGTCGCGCCTTTCACCAAACAATCACCGGCCTGGCGCCCGCATGTTTGCGAAATCGCAAGCCTTGTGCCGCAAAAACGGGCATTGCTGCCGCCCATCCGCTGGACCCTGAGGCCAACTGCGGATAGCGATAGGGCTAACAGATTATTAGGAGCCTCACCGATGGAAACCGTTTCCGAGAACCGTGCCTTTGGCGGCACCCAGGGCGTCTACAAACACGCCAGCAGCGCCACCGGCGGCGACATGACATTCGGCCTGTTCCTGCCGGAAGAGGCCAAAGACGGCCCGGTGCCGGTGCTGTGGTATCTGTCGGGTCTCACCTGCACCCACGAGAACGCGATGTCCAAGGCGGGCGCCCAAGCCTGGTGCGCCGAGCAGGGCATCGCCATCGTCTTCCCTGACACCAGCCCCCGCGGCGAAGGCGTGGCGGACGATGACGCCTATGACCTGGGCCAGGGCGCAGGTTTCTATGTGAACGCCACGCAACAGCCCTGGGCGCCGCATTTCCGCATGTGGGACTACGTGGCAGAGGAACTGCCCGCACTCTTGGGCGAAAAATTTGCCATCGACCTCAGCCGCCAGGCGATCACCGGTCATTCGATGGGCGGTCACGGCGCGCTGACGCTGGCGATGAACCTGCCGGGCCGCTACAAATCGGTCTCCGCCTTCGCGCCGATCTGCAACCCCACCGCATCGGATTGGGGCCGCAAGCAGCTGGCCGCTTATCTGGGCGAAGATGAATCCGCCTGGGCCAAACACGACGCCACCCGTCTGATGCAGGAGAAAGGCTTTGACGGCCCGGTCCTGATCGACACCGGCACCTCTGACCAGTTCATCGACCTCCTGAAGCCCGAGGCGCTGGCCCACGCCATCGCCGAACGCCGCCAGCAGGCCACCCTGCGGATGCAGCCGGGCTATGACCACAGCTATTTCTTCGTGTCCACCTTCATGGAGGAGCATGTCTCCTTCCATGCCGACGCGCTGTACCAGAACTAAAAGACAAAGGATGCGGCCATGAGTGAAGACTTTGATTATGACTTGATCATCATCGGCTCCGGCCCCTCGGGCCGCTCCGCTGCCATTCAGGCAGGCAAGCTGCACCGCCGGGTGCTGGTGATTGATCGCAAGGACCGTCTGGGGGGCGTGTCGGTGCACACTGGCACCATCCCGTCGAAAACCCTGCGCGAAACCGTGCTGAACCTCTCGGGCTGGCGCGAACGCAGCTTCTATGGCCGTTCCTACCGGGTGAAGGATGACATCCTTGCCGAGGATCTGAAGGCGCGCCTGCACAAGACCCTGGATCACGAGGTTGACGTGCTGGAACATCAGTTCAACCGCAACCATGTGGACACGCTGATGGGGCTGGCGAAATTCATCGGCCCGAACGAGGTTGAAGTCGCCACCGAAGCCGGCGAAACCACCCGGCTGACGGCAGAGAAGTTCCTGATCTCCACCGGTACCCGCACCTACCGCCCGGACTATGTTCCGTTCAATGGCCGCACCGTGGTGGATGGGGATGATTTTCTGGAAATGGCGGATATCCCGCGCTCGCTGGTGGTGATTGGCGCCGGCGTGATCGGGGTGGAATATGCCACCATGTTCTCGGCGCTTGATGTGCGCGTCACCCTGATTGAGCCGCGCGAGAGCTTTCTTGATTTCATCGACAAGACCCTGATCCAGGAATTCACCCATCAGATCCGTGAAAACGGCGTTGATCTGCGGCTCGGCTCCGCGGTGGAAACCATCGAAGACGCAGGCGAGCATGTCGAAGTGACCCTGGCCAACGGCCGCCATGTGCGTGCTGAAATGCTGCTGTTTGCGGCCGGGCGCCTGGGCGCCACGGCCTCGCTGAATCTCGAGGCGACCGGGCTGAAGACCGACCACCGCGGCCGCCTCAGTGTTGACCGCAAGACTTACCAGACCGAAGTGCCCCACATCTATGCCGCCGGCGATGTGATCGGCCATCCGTCGCTGGCCTCGACTTCGCTGCAGCAGGGCCGGGTTGCCGCCTGCCATGCGCTCGACACGCCTACCATGCCCGAAAGCCCCTGGTACCCCTATGGCATCTACTCGGTGCCGGAAATGTCCACCTGCGGCATGTCCGAGGAAGAGCTGCAGGAGCGCGGCATTCCTTACGAGGTCGGCGTCGCCCGCTTCCGCGAAACCTCGCGCGGGCACATCATGGGGCTGGAGCACGGCATGCTGAAAATGCTGCTGTCGCTGAAAACCCGCCGGGTGCTGGGCGTCCAGATCGTTGGCGAAGGCGCGACCGAACTGATCCATATCGGCCAGGCGGTGATGAACCTGCAAGGCACGGTGGATTACTTCGTGCAGAACACCTTCAACTACCCGACCCTTGCCGAGGCGTACAAAATCGCCGGCCTCGACGCCTTCAACCGGATGCCGATTCCGGAGGAGTTCAAGGTGAAGAAGCACGCCCGCAAGGCTAAGGCCAAACCCGCCCCCAAGACAGAGACCGCCCCTGAGCCCGAGAAGAAGGCAGCCGAGTGACCGCCCTCTACATCGACGCCGACGCCTGCCCGGTCAAACAAGAGGCCGAGCGGGTCGCCACCCGCCACGGGCTGCGCATGTTCGTGGTCTCCAACGGCGGATTGCGCCCCTCGCCGAACCCGCTGGTGGAAAATGTGATCGTTTCCGAGGGCGCCGATGTCGCCGACATGTGGATCGCAGACCGCTGCGGCCCTGGCGATGTGGTAGTAACGGGCGACATCCCCCTTGCCGCCAAATGCATCGAAGCAGGCGCACGCGTGCTGCGCCATAACGGCGAGCGGTTTACTGAGGCCAATATCGGCCAGCAACTGGCAATGCGCGACCTGATGGCCGACCTGCGCGCTGCCAATCCGCTGGGGGCAGGCGGCAGCGGCAAGGGCTTTACCAAGGCCGACCGCTCGCGGTTCCTGGATGCGCTGGAACGCGAGCTAAGGGCAGCAAAACAGGCCTGACCCCGGGTCAAGGATCTGCGGGAGCAGGCCGCCGAAAACCCGGACAGGCGCGTTCTAGGGGCAGGAAACAGGAGGGCAACGGCATGAGCGCAGACATAAAGATCAGCGTCCCCGGCCTGTTTGCCGCGGCCGGTGCCGGCGTTGCCTTCTCGGTCATCGACATGATCTTCAAGTTCCTGTCGGGTGATTACCCGCTTTATGAAATGGTGCTGTTCCGCTCCGTCATCGCGGTGGCAGTAATGCTTGCCATCATCGTACCGCTGGAGGGCGGCTACCACCTCTTGCGCACCCACCAGCCGAAACTGCACCTTGCGCGCTGTCTGGTGGTGTTCTTTGCCAATATCTGCTTTTTCACCGGCCTCACCCTGCTGCCGCTGGCAGAGCCAGTAGCGATTGCCTTTGCCACCCCATTGATCGTCACTGCCCTGTCGGCGCTGTTTCTGGGCGAACGCCCCGGCCCCTGGCGCTGGGGCGCGGTGTTTGCCGGCTTCCTGGGCGTGCTGATCATCATGCGCCCCGGCGCCGGCAGCTTCCAGGCCGCTGCCATCCTTCCCTTTCTGGGCGCCTGCGGCTATGCCACCCTGCACGTGCTGACCCGCCGCGCCGGCAGCAGCGAGGCCGGCGCCACGCTCGCCTTCTACCCGATGATGGGCTTTCTGATCCTCAGCGCCCTGGGTGGTCTTGCCTTTGGCGACGGCCGTTTCTCTACCGGCGACAGCCCGGCCTTCGACTTCATCCTGCGCGCCTGGATCTGGCCCGCGCCGCAGGACTGGCCTTATCTGATCGGCGTCGGCATTGCAGGCTCTGCGGGCGGCTATCTGGTCAGCCAGGCCTACCGCATGAACGAAGCCGCGCTGGCCGCACCGTTTGAATACATCGCCATGCCGATGTCGGTCCTATGGGGCGTGCTGATCTTCAACGAATGGCCCGACCTGCCGGTCTGGCTCGGCAGCGCCCTGATCATCGCCTCCGGCCTGGTCTCTGTCTGGCGCGAGACCCGCCGCAACCGCCCCGCGCCGCGCCCCCGCCCGCGCGCAGAAGGATAAGCCACATGCCCATTGACGCCGTCGTCTTCGACATCGGCCGCGTGCTGATCGAGTGGGAGCCGGAACGCTTCTACGACAGCCGCATCGGCGCGGGCCGCCGCCGCCAGCTGTTTGCCCAGGTGCCGCTGCATGAAATGAACCTGAATGTCGACCGCGGCCACCCCTTCCGCGAGAGTGTTTACGCGCTAGCAGAGCAGCACCCGGAGTGGTCTGAGGAAATCCGCTGGTGGCACGACTGCTGGCTGCAGATGGTGCCGCAGGCCATCCCCCATTCTGTCCGCCTGATGCAGGCTCTGCAGGCCACAGGCACGCCTGTTTTCGCCCTCAGCAACTTCGGCGCCGAGACCTTTGAGCTGGCCTGCGGCTCTTATCCGTTCTTGCGTGGCTTTGACCGCACATTTGTCTCTGCCCATTTGAAATGCATCAAGCCAGAGGCGGAAATCTATGCCATTCTCGAACGTGATACAGGGGTAGCGCCGGACCGGCTGCTGTTCACCGACGACCGCCTAGAGAACATCGAGGCCGCCACAATTCGCGGCTGGCAGACCCATCTGTTCACAACCCCCGCCCTCCTGGCGGCGCGGCTGGTGCAGGCAAAGCTGCTAACAGAACATGAGGCCGCCTGAGACGGCACACGAAAAAGGAAGACAGGCACATGAGCATCCCATTCATCGGGTTTGACGAGGGCGAAGCGCTGCTCGATTGGATCAGTTTCACGGACGCGCTGGCTGCCAGCCACGATTTACCCAAGGCCGGGATCGGCGATACATTCCTCTACCGCGATCCTGACACGCTGCTCAGCCGCTCCGCCTGGATTGACGGCATGGGCCTGGCAGTGAAGACAGCCAACGTCTTCCCGGGCAACCCCGGCGCAGGCAAGCCGATGATCAACGGCTCCGTCTGCCTCTACTCGGACGCGGATGGCACGCTTGAGGCGCTGGTCGACTTCCACCTGGTCACCAAGTGGAAGACCGCGGGCGACAGCCTGCTCGGCGCCCTGCGGCTGGCCAACCCCGCCGCCCGCGAAGTGCTGATCGTCGGCGCCGGCACCGTCGGCGGCTCCCTGATCGAGGCTTTCGGCGCCGGCTTCCCGCAGGCGCAGATCCGGGTCTGGAACCGCACCGGCTCCAAGGCCGGGGACCTCTGTGCCAAATACCCCGGCACCCTCCACGCGCCGGAGCTGGAAACCGCCGTCAGGGCGGCGGATATCATCGTCACCTGCACCATGTCCTCCGAGCCGGTGATCAAGGGCGAATGGCTCAGCCCCGGCCAGCATCTCAACCTGATCGGCGCCTACCGCCCCGACATGCGCGAAGCAGACGACGAGGCCCTGAGGCGCGCGCAGATCTTTTGCGACAGTTTCGATACCACCCTGGACCACATCGGCGAATTCAAGATCCCGCTGGCTGCCGGCACCATCCAGCGCAGCGACGTGCTGGCGGACTACTATTCCCTCAGCCGGTTCCAGGCCTATGACCCGGACCGGATCACGCTGTTCAAGAACGGCGGCGGCGCCCATCTGGACCTGATGACCAGCCACCACATCCTGCAAAAATGGAAGGCCAAGGCATGATCTGGCTGCTGGTCCTTGTTGTTCTGCTGATCGCCGCCGCGCCTTTCCTGCGCGAACGCCTGCGCAAGCCGATGAACAGCCAGGCCCGGCAATCCGCCCCCGGCGCCTTTGCGCAGCTCTCCGGCGGGCTGACCCACTACCGCTGGTCCGGTCCCTTGCGCGGGCCGGTTGCGGTCTGCGTGCACGGCCTCACCACACCGTCGTTTGTCTGGGACGGCGTCGCCCGGGGACTGGCCGCCATGGGCTACCGGGTGCTGAGCTATGACCTCTACGGGCGCGGCTACTCGGACCGCCCCGAAGGGCTGCAGGACAGCCGTTTCTTCACCACCCAGCTGGAACAGCTGCTGCAGGATCAGGAGGTTGGCGATGATTTCACCCTGATCGGCTATTCCATGGGCGGCGCCATCGCCACCGCATTTGCCGCCGCTCACCCCACCCGCCTGCGCGAGCTGATCCTGCTGGCTCCGGCCGGCTTCGGCAGCAGCCAGGGGCGCCTTACCCGGATGATCCGGCATGTGCCGCTGATGGGCAGCTGGCTGATGCACACGCTCTACCCGGCCCTGCACATCCGCAGCACCGAGGCCGAGCGCAACCTGCCAACCTCTGTGCCCGGCATCACCGACCTGCAGCAGCGCGAGCTGGGCTTTCAGGGTTTCATCCCAGCCGTGCTCGCCGCCCTGCGCGGCATCCTGAACGAAGATTTCACCGATGAGCTTCGCGGCCTGCACAAGGCCGGCGTGCCGGCGCTGGTGATCTGGGGCCAGGACGACGCAGTGATCCCGCCAAACTCCGCCGGCCGCCTTGCCGAACGCGCCCGCTCGGTCCGCCAGGAGGAAATCCCGGGCGCGGGCCACGGCCTGCCTTACACCCACACGGACGAGGTGCTGCAGATCATCGCCGAAAACCACCGCCGCGGCCTGATGTGACACCCGCGGATAGGCCCCTTTTGCTTCATCTTTGCAGAAATACTCCGGGGTCCGGGGCTGGCCCCGGTCCGGCAGCCGGCATCACAGCAAACCGCCGGCGTTACCCCGCCGCCGCGGCAGCCCGCAGCGGACGTTCCTTCACCGGCAGATGCACAATCGCGCTGAACGCCCCGACACCGACACCGATCCACCACACAAAGGTGTAATCGCCATAAGCGTCATACATCCGCCCGCCCAGCCAGACGCCCAGGAAACTGCCCAGCTGGTGGCTGAAAAACACGATCCCGTAAAGCGTGCCCATGTAACGCAGCCCGTAGATATGCGCGACCAGGCCTGAGGTCAGCGGCACCGTCGCCAGCCACATGGACCCCATCGCAACCGAGAAGATGATCACGCTCATGGGGGTGATCGGGAACATGATGAATGCCGCCGCCGCAATCGTCCGCCCGGTGTAAATCGCCGCCAGCAGGTATTTCTTGGAATAGCGCTTGCCCAGATAGCCTGCCAGCAGCGTGCCGCCCACATTGGCCGCCCCGATCAATGAGATCGCCGCCGCCCCCAGCGCCGAGGTGGTGGTAATGCCCAATGAGTGCAGCGCCCCGCCCGGCAGGATCGGTCCGCACATCTCGGTCACGAACGCCGGGAAATGCGCGGTGACAAAAGCCAGCTGATAGCCGCAGCTGAAAAAGCCGAGGAAGATCAACGTGTAAGACGGGTCCTTGAAAGCCTTCACCAGGATCGCGCCCATGCTCTCTTCCAGCTCTGCCTTGCCGGCGGTCTCCGGCGCCCGCATCAGCGGCAGCAAGGCAATCAGCGCCAGCACCACACCCGCAAACACCAGAAAAATCGTCTGCCAGGGCAGAAAGCCCAGCATCCACTCCGCCGTGGGCGCACCGAAGATCTGCCCCGCGGACCCTGCTGCGGTGACAATCGCCAGCGACATCGAGCGGTTCTCGTCGGAACTCGCCCGCCCGACAACCGCCAGCACCACGCCAAAACCGGTGCCCGCAATGCCAAAGCCCACCAGCCATTCATAGCTTTGCATTTCAAACGGCGTCGTCGCCCAGGAGCTCAGCACCAGCCCGGCGGCATAGACAATTGCCCCCATGACGATCGCCTTGCGGTCGCCGACCTTCTCGGCGATGGCACCGAAAATGGGCTGGCCGATGCCCCAGGCCAGGTTCTGAATGGCAATAGCCAATGAGAACTCCGAGCGCAGCCAGCCGAACTCCTCGGCAATCGGGATCTGGAACACCCCGAACGAGGCCCGCACCGCAAAGCTCACCATGATGATAATGCAGCCGACGATCAGAACGGGGGTAAACAGCGGCGCGGGACGGTCCATGGGGTCTCTCCTGACAGGCCGCGCAACCCTCGGGGAAATTTGCCTCACGGTCAAATCAGGAATATTGCGCACATCATTAAGAATTATTGATGTGAAGCCGGCACTTCCCGGCCGCCATCCAATTCTGCACTCTTCCTGCACCTGGATCATTGCGGCGCTTCCCATCCCCAGCGCCCCGCGCTATCCCTGTCCCATGACCCATCTGACCACGCTGTACCGGCAGAAGATCGACGCGGGCGAATTGCAGCCCGACCCGGCCCAGGAGGCCGTGCTTCCCCATTTCGACCGCATCGCTGACGGGCTGATGGCGCCGCCGGTGAAACGCGGCTTCTTCCGCAAGGCGGAATATGAACCGGTCCAGGGGCTCTACCTCTGGGGCGGGGTGGGCCGCGGCAAGTCGATGCTGATGGATCTGTTTGTCGATAGCCTGGAGGACATCCCCGCCCGCCGGGTGCACTTCCACGCCTTCATGCAGGAAATCCACACCCAATTGCACGAGGCCCGCCAAAGCGGGGTGGAGGATGCGCTGGCCCCGGTGGCCAAGGCGGTTGCGGACTCGGTGCGCCTGCTGGCCTTTGACGAGATGCAGATCACCGACATCACCGACGCGATGATCGTGGGACGCCTGTTCGAGGCGCTGTTTGCCGCCGGCGTCACCGTGATCACAACTTCCAACCGGGTGCCGGACGACCTGTATAAAAACGGGCTGAACCGGCAGCTGTTCCTGCCCTTCATTGATCTCATCAAGGTGCAGATGCACGTGCATGAGATGGTCAGCCCGACCGACTACCGCCAGCACCGTTTGACCGGTGCCCAGGTCTATTTCGCCCCCGTCGATGCCGAGGCCCGCGCGCAGATCCGCGCCATCTGGACCGATCTTTCCGGTGGCCCGGCGCAGCCGCTGACGCTGGAGGTGAAGGGCCGCGAAGTGACCTTGCCCGCCTTCCGCAACGGGGTCGCGCGCGCCGCCTTCTATGACCTGTGCGGCAAGATGCTGGGCCCCGGCGACTATCTCGCCATCGCCGAAGAGGTGAAGGTGCTGGTGCTGGAGGACATCCCCCGCCTCTCCCGTAACAACTTCAACGAGGCCCGGCGCTTTGTGACCCTGATTGATGCCCTGTACGAGGCCAAGGTGCGGCTGATCTGCTCGGCGGCGGCGCAGCCCGAAATGCTCTATGTCGAGGGCGAAGGCACCTTTGAGTTCGAACGCACCGCCTCGCGCCTGCGCGAAATGCAGGACAAGGATTGGGGAGCCGCCACCCTATGATTGTCCGCGATACGCCCAGCCGCTGGGAGATTTTTCTGATCCTGAACGGGTCGGTGGTGCCGCGCATCCTGCCCAATATCATCGGCGCCGCGCTCTGGGCGCTGCTGGTGCTGCTGCTGGACCGCTACGTTGTTGCGATGCCGCAGATTTCCATCGCCGCAATGGGGGTGTTCGGCCTGTCGCTGTCGCTGTTCCTCAGCTTCCGCAACAACGCCGCCTATGACCGCTGGTGGGAGGCGCGGCGGATCTGGGGCCGCATGGTCTCCGACGTGCGCAGCCTGGCGCAGGAGCTCAGGATCTTTGCAGGCAAGGGCCCGGACGAGGACTTCATCCTGACCCGCATCCTTGCCTTTCACCACCTGCACCGCGCCCAGTTGCGCGGCGACGAGGTACGGGAGACGGTGCAGCACTGGGTCGGGCCGGAGGCAGCAGAGCAGCTGATGCAGGCACAAAACAGCCCCAACGCCGCCCTGCGCGACATCGCCGACCGGCTGCGCGAGATGGCAGAGGACGGCCGCATCGACGGCTTCGGCCAGCGCGCCCTGGCCGAACGGCTGGCGGCCTTCCCCGCCGCCCAGGCTGGGAACGAGCGGCTGCTGACCACGCCATTGCCCTTCGTCTATTCGCTGCTGGTCTGGCGCACGACGTATCTTTACTGCCTGCTCTTGCCCTTTGCCCTTCTGGACAGCGCCGGCTGGTTCGAGCCGCTGGTGGCGGCGGTGGTGGCTTATGTGTTCTTCGGCCTGGCCGAGGTCACGCATGAGCTGGAACACCCGTTCCGCAAACAGGCCAACTCAGTTCCGCTCAGCGCCATGTGCCGGGTGATGGAAATCTCGGTCTGCAATGCGCTGGGGCGCGACGTGCCGCCCAAACTGGAGCCGGTGGACTACGTACTGGACTAGGGCGCAGGCAAGAAGGGGGCGCTGCCCCCTCGGCCTCACGGCCTCACCCCCGGGGTATTGAAACCAGAAAGAAGCAGGAGGCGCGCCGCGCCAGCGGCGCCCGGCCCAACGGGATGAGATCGCCAGATCGAAGCCGGGCGGGAGAGCCTCCCCCGCCGCAGCTGCAAACCTCAGCCGTTTTCGCGCAGGATGTGGCCCGCCAGATACAGCGAACCGCAGATCAGTACCCGCGCCTGCGGGTCCTTGGCGGTGATCGCCTGCAGCGCCGCCAGAGTGCTCTCCGCGGTGCCGGCCTCCATGCCAACCGATTGGGCTGCGGCTTCGGTCTCTTCGGCGCTCAGCGTGTTGATCTCATCCGGGATCGAAATCGCCGTCAGGCTGGCAACATGCGGCACCAGGGGAGCCATGTAGCCGCTCACGTCTTTGGTGTTCAGCATGCCGCAGATGAGGTGCGTGGGGCGTTCCGGCAGTTTCGCCAGGACATCCGCCAATGCAATACCCGCCGCAGCATTGTGGCCGCCGTCCAGCCACAGCTCTGCCTCCGGCGCCGCCTCAATCAGCGGGCCGGTTTTCAGCTTCTGCATCCGCGCAGGCCATTCGGCGTTCACCATCGCCGCCTCGCAGGCCGCCTCATCCGCGCCCAGATGGCGCAGCGCCGCCAGCGCAGCACCGGCGTTCTGGACCTGGTGCGCCCCCAGCAATGCCGGCAGCGGCAAGTCCAGCAGGCCGGTTTCATCCTGGAACACCAGCCGGCCGTGTTCCTGATGCACATGCCACTGCTGGCCATAGGCAATCACCGGCGCGCCAAGACGGGCGGCGGTGGCCTCGATCACTTCCATCGCCTCGTCGGACTGCGGGCCAACCACCACCGGCACGCCGCGCTTGATGATCCCGGCCTTCTCGGTAGCGATCTTGGTCAGCGTGTCGCCCAGGAACTGCTCATGGTCGATGGAGATCGGGGTGATCACGCTGATCACGGGCTTATCAATCACATTGGTTGCATCCAGGCGCCCGCCCAGGCCCACCTCCAGCAGCGTGCAGTCCGCCGGGGTGCGGGAAAACGCCAGCAGCCCCGCCACCGTGGTGATCTCGAAATAGGTGATGTTCTCGCCGCCGTTCGCGCCGTAGCATTCGTCCAGCACCTCAGTCAGATACTGTTCCGAGATCAGCTCCCCCGCCAACCGGATCCGCTCATGGAACCGCGCCAGATGCGGCGAAGTATAGGCGTGCGCGCTCTTGCCCATGCCTTCCAGCCCGGCGCGGATCATCGCCTGGGTCGACCCCTTGCCATTGGTGCCGGCCAGATGGATCACCGGCGGCAGCTTGTCCTGCGGGTTGTCCAATGCGGCCAGCAGCCGCCAGACCCGGTCCAGCGTCAGGTCGATGATCTTGGGGTGCAGCGCCATCATGCGGGCGAGAATCGCGTCGGAGGTCTGGGTCATCAGCCTGGTCCTGTCAGATCGGATAGTCTTGCGTGGCAAAAAACAGCGCCCGCCCTGGTAAGGACGGGCGCGGCCCGGCCGGACAGCCGGGCAGGTCAATATAGACCGGTTTACTCGGCAGCTTCTTCGCTGACTGCGGCCTCGGCTGGCGCATTTGCGGCCTTGGCGGGATCTTCCTCTTCCGGTGAGGGCAGATCACCCACCACCTGCGGCGGCAGGCCCATCAGCATCCGGATGATGGTGATCAGCTCACCGCGCATCTCGGTGCGCGAGGTCACCCGGTCCAGCATACCGTGGTCCAGCAGATATTCGGCGCGCTGGAAGCCCTCGGGCAGCTTTTCGCGGATGGTCTGTTCGATCACCCGCGGTCCGGCAAAGCAGATCAGCGCGTTCGGTTCGGAAATATGCACATCGCCCAGCATCGCATAAGACGCCGTCACCCCGCCGGTGGTCGGATGGGTCAGCACCACGATATAGGGCAGGCCCGCCTCTTTCAGCATCTGCACCGCCACGGTGGTGCGCGGCATCTGCATCAGCGACAGGATGCCTTCCTGCATGCGGGCGCCGCCAGCGGCGGAAAACAGCACCAGCGGGCGGCCCAGCTTCACCGCTTCTTCAGCCGCGGCAATGATCGCATTGCCCACATACATGCCCATCGAGCCGCCCATGTAGGAAAAGTCCTGCGCGGCGGCGATAATCGGAGTGCGGCCGATTTCACCGGCAGCCACTAGCATGGCGTCTTTCTCGCCGGTCTTTTTCTGCGCTGCCTTGATCCGGTCGGGATATTTCTTCTGATCCTTGAACTTCAGGGGATCGGCCAGCGGTTCCGGTACCGCAACCTCGGTGAACACACCGCCGTCAAACAGCGCGGTGAACCGGTCGCGCGGGGTGATATGCATATGGTGGCCGCAGCTGGTGCAGACATTCTGATTGTCGCTCAGCTCGCGGTGAAACAGCATGGTGCCGCATTCATCGCATTTCTGCCAAAGGTTCTCGGGCACTTCACGGCGCGAAAAGATCGAGTTGATCTTGGGCCGGACGTAGTTGGTGATCCAGTTCATATTGCTTGCCTCTCCGGGGGCGCGGTTTGCCCCCCAGATAAGGCGCCTTGGCCGCAATTGCAATCAGCGGCGTATGGCAAGCCGTGCGCAAAGCCAGCTGACCAGCATCAGCGCAAAGTCCACCGCCATCCACGGGCGCAGCGCCTGAACATCGGCCATCTCAAAGGGGATCAGATACAGCGCCAGCCCGTTCAGGCTGGTCGGCGAGGCAAACAGCAGCAAAGCAGTAACGTTGTTGAAGAAATGCACCGCCATCGCCGGGCCCAGGGTACCGGCCCGCGCTGTCAGATCCGCCATCAGCACCCCGAACAATCCGGCCCAGACCGTGATCAGCAGCGCATTCTCCCCGGCCTCGGCAGGCAGGTAATGCCCCAGCGCAAACAGCGCCGACGGCCCCAGCAGCCACACTGCCGGGCTGCGGAACCGCGCCGCCAGCGCCTGCTGGATATAGCCGCGGAACAGGATCTCCTCTGCGGAGGTCTGCACCAGCACCGCAGCAATGGACAACGGCAGAATGCCCAGCCAGGTCCAGACCGGCAGGTTCGGGGTCATCGCCGGCCCCATGCTGTAGGGCGGCAGCAGCATGATCAGCACGCTTAAGCCCAGCAGATACAGGCTGACCTTGCCGAACTGCCAGACCAGCGGCACCAGATGCCCCGTGACGGTGGCAAAGCTGCGCTGGTGGAACAGCCGCGCCGCCATGGCTACGCCCAGCGATAGAAAGGCAAAGCTGCCCAGCAGCACCAGCATGGCGCCGGGCGTGCTGCCGTCACCCAGCCCCTGCAGCCAGGCACCGGGGAACAGGCCCGCCACCATCACCTGCAGCGCCGCGGTCATCGCAAAGCTGACCGCCGCCACCAGCACCAGCCCCAAAAGCAGCCGCCACAGTGCGGGCTGCAGCCGGGCAAAGCGCACCAAGGCCTCATGCGCCCTGTAACTGTGCCCGTCGCTGTACCGGTTTCTGTGCCTATGCTGCATGTGTCCTCCGGCTGGAATGGCGGCAAATTGCGCCAACGTTATGCATTGCTGCAACGCCATGGCAAGGCAGACAGCCCGGTGCACGGTTCACACTTGCCGCGAGGCAGCCCGGCCCGTAATAAATTTGTCAAAAAACAGACCGGCAGGGACCGCAGTGACCAGAATAAACAACGGAAAACCCGTGCCTTTTTCGCCCCCCGGCGGAAAGGCGCCAAGACTGCGCAGGGCTGCAGCCGCCGCCGCGCTAGCCGGCCTGGCCCTGGCAGGATGCAGCCCCGCCCCCACAGGCATGTCCTTTGCCGCCCGCGTGTCCGGCCCGGCGCCGCGCCTTAGCGGCCAAGTGATGTCCTTTGCCGGCGGCGGCGTGCTGCTGGCTGCCCCGGAAACCTTTTGCTTTGACCGGCGCAGCAGTACGGCGGATGACAGCGGCGGTTTTGCCTTGATTGCCCATTGCAGCCGGCTGGACCGGAACCGCTGGTTCGGCTCCCGTAATGCGGCCGTGCTGACTGCCTCGATCGGTCCGGCACAACAAGACGCCGCAGCTCCGCAAGCGGCTGATATCGTGGCCATGTTCCCCGGCGCCACGCTGCTGGAAACCCGCGACGACCAGTTGCTGCCGCTGGTCCGGCTGGAATTCCCCGAAGCCGTCGCCGAAGGGGCCAGCCCGGTCCACTGGCGCGGCGCCTTTGTGCTCGACCGGCATCTGGTGGCCCTGGCGCTTTATGCACCGGAGGGCAGCCGCGCCCTTGGCCGCCAGGGGGCAGCGCTGCTGAACGAAGTGACCCACCGCTCGCTGGAAGCCTCCACCCTGCCGGATCTTGAGGAAGCTGGCGCGGTGCTGCCCAAAGGCCCCCGGCAGTCCCTGCGCCCCCTGGCACGGCCCGCAGCAGCAGCCGCCGGCGCCCCGGAAACCGGCGCCACGCCTGCCCTGCGTAAAAAACGCGGGCTTGGCCAGCGGATTGCCGGTTTATTTCAATAGCCGCCAGCGGTTACACTGGCGCCAGCGCCCGCCGCATTACCGCACGGGCCGGACTCCGCAATACGGCGCAACAGGCAAGAGAGAGCACGATGGGCAGGATCATGGACCGGCTGATGCACCTGCGCAGCCTGCGCCGCTGGCGCGCAGCCGCAGAAGAGTCGGCCCGCGCGCCGCTGTCTGAACTGCGCCGCCAGCGCAATCAGGCCCGCCAGCTGCGTACCCATCTGGACCGGCTGATCCACACCGCCGACGGCCGCCTGGCGCTGCCGCAGATCGGCTCCTCCTTCTTTCCGCGTCCGCATGGCACCGATTGGTCCTGGCGCCCGGAGCTGTGGCGCGGGCCGCTGCCCGAATGCGGGCTGTCCTCCGTCCCCGCCAAGGCCCGGCTCGGCGATGAGGCGCAGCTGTTTCACGATTGCGCCTTCTCCGAACTGACCCTGCGCCAGCTGCGCAACACCCGCGAAGAAGACCTCGCCCCCTTCGGTCTGCGCATGGATGTGTTCCAATTCGACGGCTCGTTCCTATCGCTGGTGATCGACCTGCCACCCGCTGCTGCCAACGGCATGACCCGGCAGCATCTGCTGCGGATCGACAGCATTATCGAATCCGAAAAACCGATCGAGATTTTTGCCCGGCTCAACATCCAGCACGGTCCCAATACCGAACAGATCGTGCGCGAGCTGCCGCAGGAGCAAAAGAACATCGTGGTGGAGTTCGATCTAGCCTATTCCAAGCTGAACGAGAAGCGGATCGAAAAGATCTGGCTTGATCTGATATTTGAAGCGCCGGATATGAACCAGGTGATCCTGCGCGACCTGACCTTCTCGCGCCACCGCCGCGCGGCGATCTGAGGAACCTGAGCCATGAGCGACCTGTCACTGACCAAAATCCGCTTCCGCAACGGCATCTGGGAGGGCCGGATCAGCAACGCCCCCGCCAGCGGCGCGCGGCCCGAGATTTCCGTGATGTTCCAGGATCAGCCGGTGGCCGATGCAAAGCTTAAAGAAGGCCAGGCAGGCGGCGAATGGCTGATCTCAGTACCGGTCCCCGCCGAGGCATTGGCCGACGGGGTGCAGACTTTCGTGATATTCGATGCCGCCGGCGGCACCCGTCTGGGCGATTTCACCCTGATCGCCGGGGAGGCGGTGGCGGACGATCTGCGCGCCGAGGTCGAACTGCTGCGCGCAGAACTCGACATGCTGAAACGCGCCTTCCGCCGCCACTGCCTGGAAACCACCTGAGCGGCGGTTACACCAATGTCTGGAAATGCTCTGCCAGCACCTGCATCAGCTTGGCGTGCGGGATCGGGCCATAGCTGCAGCGCGCAACACCTGCCTGCCGCGCGGTTTCCAGCGTGATGCCGCGCATCATCGTGTTGACCGGCAGGCTGCAGCCCTCGCAGACTTGTGCAATCAGATCCGGATCGGTCAGGCCCGGGATGAAATACCCATTGCCGCCGGCCTCGGCATAAGCCGCGCCGCGCTCCAGCGTCTCCGCCATCAGGCCCGCGTGTTTTGACGTATCTTTTTCCTTCAAAAACAAATCTGTACGCGCATTGACGAAGATATCCGCATTGGCTGCCCGTACTGCGGCAACCCGCCTGGCTTGCTCCTCGATGCCGTAAAGATCCGCAGTGCCGACCACCTGATCCTCGAAGTTCAGCCCCACCGCACCGGTCTCGGCCAAACGCTTCACATTGGCGGTCAGCTGTTCCGGCGCACGGGCATAGCCGCCCTCAAAATCAATCGTCACCGGCAAATCCGTGGCGGCGATGATGCGTTCAGCGTTACCCAGAACAAACTCCAGCGGGATCTGCTCGCCATCGGCAAAGCCCTGCGCCACGGCCACCGGATAGCTGCCGGTCGCCAAGGCCGCGGCCCCCGCCCCGGCAATCGCCTTGGCGCTGCCAGCATCCCAGATGTTATACAGCACCACCGGGTTGCCCGGCTGATGCAGCGCCGCAAAGGCGCGTGCGCGGTCGGAATATGTCATGCAGAAATCCTCTGTTTGTAGCTTGTCTCAATCTCGATCAACCGCTGCTTGCGCCACAAGCCGCCGCCATAACCTGTCAGCGATCCATCCGCCGACAGCACCCGGTGGCAGGGTACGACCAGCGCCAGCTGGTTGGAACCATTGGCCCGCGCCACCGCGCGGGTGGCCGAAGCCCGGCCCAGCTCACGCGCGATCTGCGAATAAATGCGGGTTTCACCCGCCGGAATGGTCAGCAGATAACGCCAGACCTCGCGTTCAAATCCGGTGCCATGCAGGGCCAGCGGGGTTTGAAAATCCGCCCCCTCTCCGGCAAAGAACCGCTGCAGCTCATCGGCGATCTGCTGTGTCGGCGCCGGCCGCCCAAAGCCGATCCCGCCGGGCTGCGCCTTTTGCAGCTTGGCCACTTCCCGCGGCAGCGCCTTGCGGTCGGCAAATTCCAGCAGATGCAGCTGGTGCCGGCAGCTGATCGCAATCATCGCGCCCAGCGGCGTGTCGATCCAGTCGGCGAGCAACAGCGCGTCCTTGCGGAAGGCGCCCGGCGCAATCCCGACCAGCTTGGCAAAGGCCACGCGAAAGGCGCTGGCGCTTTCAAACCCGGCATCAATCTGCGCCGCAATCACCGGCTCGCCGGCCTTTAGCGCGGTGAAACCCTCGCGCAGGCGGCGCTGGCGGGCCATTTCCAGAAAGGTCATGCCGAAATGCCGTTTGAACGCCCGCCGAACGGTGGACGCATCCAGCCCCATCCGTGCCAGATCGCCCTCGCCCCAGCGATAGGCGGGGCGCTCCTCCAGCCGGGCCAGCAGATCCTGCACCATCGGATCATCCCCGGCAGCAGCCGCCAGCGGCTTGCAGCGCTTGCAGGCGCGGAACCCTGCCTCAATGCATTGGCCGGGGCTGGCGTAGAACCGGCAGTTCTCGAATTTGGGATTGCGCGCCGGACAGGTCAGGCGGCAGAAGATGCCGGTGGAGGTCACACCGACATAGGCGCGCCCCTCATAGGCGTCATCACGGGTGATCAGCGCTTGGTACAGCGTCGGGGAATCAGGCAGGTCAAACATCATGGGGCGAACATAGCCCAGCCCATGCAATCAATCCGCCGGAGATCGGGCGTTGATATTCACTTTGACGCGACAAATGCGTTGCGCCGGGCTGGGTGTTGCCCTTTCAGCGTACGCCGGTTTCACCTGATCATCAGGTTTTCACAACATACTCTCCCCTGATCGATCACCCATTGCACAAGGCGCGGGCAAGCTGTGCGGCTGCCCGCGTATCACCCGGAGACCGGCCCCGATAAAAGGGGGGGCGTTCAGGAATTCCTGTCCGAGCAGGCCCTGCGGGGTCTGTCCATTCTCTGCCCGGCGGCGCCGCCATCCCTATTACCGGCAGCCCCAGACATCAGCAGATCTGCCACCGGCAGTTCCGGCGGCACATCAGACATGAAAAAGGCCGCCCAACCGGACGGCCCCTTTGTGCTGCAATATGGCCAAGCCTTATTTCGGTCCCAGGGCAACCAGCCCCTTCAGGATGTCGATGGCATAGGCCAGCTGGTAATCCTCTTCGCGCAGCTCGGCGGCCTTCTCGGCCTTTTCGCGGTCGGCTTCGATCTGGCGGATCTCATCCTCGCTCAGGCTGTCATTGTTCAGACTGCCGCGCAGATCGGCCTCGGAGCGCGAGCGGCGGGCAGGCGAGTCGTTCTCCTCCTCAGCCGCAGCGGTTCGGCGGGGCTGCTGCACCACAATATCAGGGCTGACGCCCAGCGCCTGGATCGACCGGCCCGACGGCGTGTAATAGCGCGCAGTGGTCAGACGCATCGCGCCCTCGCCCTTCAGCGGCATCACCGTCTGCACCGATCCTTTGCCGAAAGACTTGGTGCCGATGACAATGGCGCGGCGGTGATCCTGCAGCGCACCGGCCACAATTTCCGAGGCCGAGGCCGAACCGCCATTGATCAGCACCACAATCGGCTTGCCATCCGCCAGATCGCCCGGCGTTGCGTTGAACCGCTCGCCGTCCTCGGGGTCGCGGCCGCGGGTCGAGACGATCTCACCGGATTCCAGGAAACTGTCTGCCACCTTGATCGCCTGGGTCAGCAGCCCGCCGGGATTGTTGCGCAGGTCCAGAACGATGCCGTTCACATTGTCCTTGCCGCCAGCATCCTCGATCTGCTTTTTCAGCCCGGACACCAGGTTGGTTGTGGTTTGATCGTTAAAGGTGGTGATCCGCATCACCACGGTATCGCCCTCAACACGGCTGCGCACCGCCGTCAGCTTGATGGTGTCGCGGATGATCGAGACATCAAACGGTTCGGACTCGCCTTCGCGCACCACGGTGATCACAATCTCGGACCCCACCGGTCCGCGCATCAGGGTGACCGCATCGTCCAGCGACAGGCCCAGCACGCTTTCGCCATCCACATGGGTGATGAAATCGCCTGATTCCATGCCGGCCTCGTCCGCCGGGGTACCGTCGATCGGCGAGACAACTTTGACAAAACCCTCTTCCTGGGTGACTTCGATCCCAAGGCCGCCGAATTCGCCGCGGGTCTGCACCCGCATGCTGGCCGCATCATCCGGCGACAGATAGCTGGAATGCGGATCCAGCGACGTCAGCATGCCGCCGATGGCCGCCTCAATCAGCTCTTTCTCGTCAACTTCCTCGACATATTGGGCGCGGATGCGCTCGAAGATGTCGCCGAACAGGTCCAACTGCTCATAGACATTTGCCTCGCGCGTGCCTTCCTGCGCCAGTAAAGGACCCGCCACATAGGTTGTTGCCACGATCCCTGCCAGCGTGCCGCCAATGGCCGCCATCGCAAATTTTCTCATCAAGCCTTCATCCACCTTTTCCAGTGCGGAACCATGTTTCCGGGTCCACCGGGCTGTTGTCCATTCTCACTTCTATATAGAGCGTTTCTGTCCGGTCAGTTCCACCCCCTTCACCGCTAAGTGACAGAATTGCGTCCGGCTTGGGGTTTTCTCCGCTCATCAATCCCACCGGCGTGCCCTCGGGGATCACCTGCCCCGCCTCGCCGAACACCTCGGCCAGGCCGGAGAGTACAAACAGCGTCTCCGGCTGCGGTTCCAGAATCACCACATTGCCCAGATCCAGCAGCGGCCCGCGGTAGCGGATGGTGGCCGCCGTTGGCGCCGTGACCAGCGCCCGGGGACGCGCCGCGATCAACAGACCGGGCCGGGCAATGCCCGCCGCATCGCGTTCGCCGTAGCCGCGCAGCAGCAGCCCTTCGACCGGCAGCGGCAGGGTGCCGCGCAGCTCTGTGATGTCGGCGCTGGTCCCGGCGATGTCACCGCCGGCAATCTCGGCCAGCCCGTCGGCAAAGCCCGACAGGGTTTCAGTCGAGGAGATCAGGATCGCAGTGCGCACCGGATCAGCAGTGAAACGACGCGGCAGCGTGGTGCGGTCGGCAATCGCGGTGGACAGCTGCACCCGCGCGGATTGCACGCCTGCCAGCCCCTCCTCCAGCGTCCTGGCCGCATTCTGCTGCAGCAGCCGCAGGCTCTGCACCTCGTCCAGATCCATCTTCAGCGACTGCGCCCTGGCGTGCAGGGCCGGGGTCACTTCGGCCAGCATCATCGCCGAGCGCGCCGCGCCCAAAGGCCCCGAAGGATGCACCATCAGCACCGGCGGCGGCGAGGTTTCAATGGTCTGGATAATTCCCAGCAGCCCCGAGACCTCCTCTTGCCGCGCCGCCAGCTGCGCACTCAGCTGCGCCTCGCGCCGCGCCACCCGGCGCAAGCCGTCGCGCATCGCCGCCAGCCCGGCCTCAAACGCCTGCACGGTTGCGGTCAGCGCCTTCACCCGGTCACGGGAGCTGCCGGCCTCCTGCAATTGCACCGAAGCCCCCTCCAGCTGCGCCGCCGCCGTGCGTGCGGCCCCGGCAGGGTCCGCCGCAACCTGCAGCGGCGCGGCCAGCAGGGCCAGCAGCAAAAGACCCGCCCGCAAGGTCATGACAGCAGGCTCTCCCCGGTCATCTCTGCCGGTTTCTCCAGCCCCATCAGCTCCAGAATAGTCGGCGCCAGATCCGCCAGCCGGCCATCCCGGAGTGTGGCGCCTTCCGGCCCGCCGACCAGCGCCACCGGTACCAGGTTCAGCGTATGCGCGGTATGGGCACCGCCGGTTTCCGGATCCACCATCACCTCGCAATTGCCGTGATCTGCGGTAACAATCATCGCGCCGCCCGCCTTTTCCAGCGCTTCCATCACCTGCGCCAACCCGCGGTCCACCGCTTCACAGGCCAGCATCGCCGCCTTCAGATCGCCGGTATGGCCGACCATGTCGGGGTTGGCATAGTTGGTCACAATCAGGTCATAGCCCGCAGCAATTGCCTCAACAAACTTCTCCGTCACCTCGGGGGCCGACATCTCCGGCTGCAAATCATAGGTCGCCACATTGGGCGACTTCGGCATGAACCGGTCCTCGCCCTCTTCCGGGTCTTCCTTGCCGCCATTCAGGAAGAAGGTCACATGCGGATATTTCTCGGTCTCCGCCAGCCGGAACTGCCGCTTGCCCTGTTTGGCCACCCAGGCGCCCAGCGTGTTCACAATCGCCGCCTTGGGATAACAGGTGGTCATGTAATCGCTGTGGCTGTCGGAATACTCCACCATGCCCAGCAGGCCTGCCAGTTTGGGGCGCTCGCCTGCATCAAATTCAGCAAACCCCGGTTCGCCAATCGCGCGCAGAATCTCCCGCGCGCGGTCAGCCCGGAAGTTCAGGCAAAAGACCCCGTCGCCGTCCTTCACCCCCTGATAGCCGTCCAGCACGGTGGCGGCGATGAACTCATCCGTTTCCGACTGATTATAGGCGTGGTCCACCGCGCTGTGGGCATTCATCCCCGGCCGCCCCTTGGCGTGGATCATCGCATCATAGGCCTCGCTGACGCGGCCCCAGCGGTTGTCGCGGTCCATCGCGAAATAGCGCCCGGTGACGGTGGCAATGCGTGCGCCTTCGGGCAGCTTCTCCTCCAGCCGGCGAAAGTGGCGAAAGGCCGATTTCGGCGCCACATCGCGCCCGTCGGTGATTGCATGCAGCCAGACCGGCACGCCCGCGTCCGTCACCGCCGTCACCGCCGCCAGGATGTGGTTGATATGCCCATGCACGCCGCCGTCCGAGACCAGCCCCATCAGATGCGCCGCGCCGCCGCTGTCCTTCAGCTGCTTGATAAACGCCTGCAAAGCGCCGTTTTCAAAGAACGACCCGTCTTCAATGGCCAGGTCGATCTGCCCCAGATCCATCGCCACCACCCGGCCCGCGCCGATATTGGTGTGGCCCACTTCTGAATTGCCCATCTGCCCGGTCGGCAGCCCCACATCCGGCCCATGGGTGATCAGCCGGGCGGCAGGCCCCTTGGCCAGGATCGCATCAAAGGTTGGCGTTTGCGCCAGATAAGGCGCGTTTGCCTTGCCGGGCTCGCCGCTGCCCCAGCCGTCAAGAATGCACAGGACAACGGGTTTGGGTGCGGTCATGGGGTAGCTCCGGGGCAAGGCTGTGTTCGCAAGCCTTCTAACGCCTCGCCGCGCCGGGGTGAACCGGCATTCCTGCCACAGTTGGCGTTATCAGCGCGCAGGCCGGCGCAAAGCCCGCCAATCCGCTTCATCTTTCCCCAAATACTCAATCCCCCGGCCCGCCACCCGCGCCGCCGCCCGCGTTCTGCGGTGTCAGCAGATGCCGGATCAGCGCCACCGGATGGGCCCGCAAGGACAGCCGCATGGCGACGTAATCCTCCACCACTTCCTCGCCCAGGCCCATCTGCGGCAGATCCGCTTCCGGCTCATAGATCCCCTCGCCCTCCAGCTCGCGGGCAAACAGCGGCAGCGGCTTGCGGGCGGTGATCGCCTTGGCCGCCCACAAGGCCTCACGCCGGTTCAACCCGAGGGCAGCAAAGGCATCGGCTTCGGCCAGCCGCTCGATCACCGGCGGCGGGGTGCCTGCCTTGCGCCAGACGTCCTCCACCTCTGTATAGCCATTGCCGCGCGCCGCAGTCAGCCAGGCGGCGTCCTCATCGCGCAGACCTTTCACCTGCCGGAACCCCAGCCGCAGCGCCAGGCCGCCATGGCCGTCGGGCTCCATCACATTGTCCCAATAGGAATTATTGATGCAGACCGGGCGCACGTCTACGCCATGTTCGCGGGCGTCGCGAACGATCTGGACAGGCGCGTAGAACCCCATCGGCTGAGCGTTCAGCAGCGCACAGGCAAAGATGCCGGGATGGTGGCATTTGATCCAGGCAGAGGCATAGACCAAGAGCGCAAAAGACGCCGCATGGCTTTCCGGAAACCCGTAAGAGCCGAAGCCCTCGATCTGGGAAAAGCAGCGCTCGGAGAACTCTGTGTCATAGCCGTTCCTGGCCATGCCACGCAAAAACAGGCTGCGGAATTCGCTGACGTTGCCGTGTTTTTTGAAGGTGGCGAGCGACCGCCGCAGCCGGTCGGCCTGCTCGGGCGTGAAACCGGCACCAACGATGGCGATCTGCATCGCCTGCTCCTGAAACAGCGGCACGCCAAGGGTCTTGCCCAGTACCTCGCCCAGCGCGTCCGAGGGGAAATGCACCGGCTCCTCGCCATTGCGGCGGCGGATATAGGGGTGCACCATATCGCCCTGGATCGGGCCGGGGCGGACGATGGCAACCTCGATCACCAGATCATAGAAATGGCGCGGCTTCATCCGCGGCAGAAAGTTCATCTGCGCCCGGCTTTCGACCTGAAAGACGCCAATGCTGTCGGCCCGGCACAGCATGTTGTAGACCGCCGGATCCTCGGGCGGCAGGGTGGCCAGGCTGTAGTCCAGCTGATGGTGCTGCTGCAGCAGATCAAACGCCTTGCGGATACAGGTCAGCATGCCCAAGGACAGCACATCGACCTTGAGGATACCAAGCGTGTCGATGTCGTCCTTGTCCCAGCAGATGACCGTGCGGCCCTCCATCGTGGCGTTCTCGATCGGCACCAGCTCGTCCAGCCGGCCTTGGGTGATGATAAAGCCGCCCACATGTTGCGACAGGTGGCGCGGGAAGCCGATGATCTGCTCCACCATCTGCATCGTCAGCTGCAGGCGGCGGCTGCCGGGGTCCAGCCCGATCTCGCGCATCCGCTCGGCCTCCACCCCCTTGGCGCTGAAAAACCCCCACAGCTGCGAGGACAGGGCCGAGATGGTGTCCTCGGTCAGGCCCATGGCACGGCCCACCTCGCGGATGGCGCGCTTGCCGCGGTAGTGGATCACCGTGGCACACAGCCCTGCGCGGTGGCGGCCGTAGCGTTCATAAATCCACTGGATCACCTCCTCGCGCCGCTCGTGCTCGAAATCGACGTCGATGTCGGGCGGCTCGTCGCGGGCCTCGGAGACGAAACGCTCGAACACCATGGTGCCGAGTTCGGGGCTGACCGACGTCACGCCGAGACAGTAGCAGACCACCGAATTCGCCGCCGAGCCGCGCCCCTGGCACAGGATCCCGCGGGAGCGGGCAAAGGCGACGATGTCGCGCACCGTCAGGAAGTAGGGATCATATTTCAGCTTGCCGATCAGGGCCAGTTCATGCTCCAGCAGGCTGCGCACCTTGTCCGGCGCGCCGCCCGGATAGCGCCATTGCAGGCCCTCCTCGGCCAGCCGCCGCAGGCGTTGCGGCGGGGTCTCACTGCCGCGCCCCTCATCCGGGTAGTCATAGCGCAGCTCATCCAGGGAGAAATTCAGCTGCTCCGCCAGCCGGGCGGCATTGTCCACAGCGTCTTCATACCCGCGGAACAGACGGCGCATTTCCGCCTCTGACCGCAGGCGCTGCTCACCATTGGCCATGGCGGCGCGGCCCAGGGTTTCGACCTTGCAGCGCAGGCGGATGGCGCTGAGGACATCGCCCAGGCGGCGGCGGCTGCCGTGGTGCATCTTTGGCGCGGCACTGGCGAGCGGCGGCAGGTTCAGATGCCGGGCGAGATCCGCGAGCTGCGCAAACCGTGTTTGGTCGCCGCCGTCATAGGCAGGCGCCATCAGCAGATGCATCCGCCCGCCAAAGCGGCGCGTCAGCCCGTCCATATGCGGCCCCCATCCGCCCGCACCGCTGAGGTCATGTTCCGCCTGCGGCAACAGGAGCAGGTGGAGACCCTCCGCGAATTCCAGCAGGTCAGCGATATGCAGGAGACAGCTGCCTTTCTCCACTCTGAGCCGCCCGGTGGAGATCAGCTGTGTCAGACTGCCCCAGCCCGCGCGGTTCACCGGCAGCGCGATCACCTCTGGCGCATCACTGAAGATCAGCCGCGCCGCCGGGATCAGCCGTGGCGCATCGCAGATAGGGAAAGAAAGCGGCGGCGCAATGCCCTCGGGGGGCGGCGGGCCGATGGGCGTGTTCTGCCGGTTCCAGTCCTGCCGCTCGCGCACCTGGCGGGCAATGCCGCGGCATTCGGCATGGGCGCGCACGATGCCCGCCACCGAGTTTTCGTCGGCAATGGCAACCGCCGCGATCCCCAGCTCCAGCGCGCGGGTCACATACTCCTCAGGGTGGGAGGCCCCGGTGAGGAAGGTGAAGTTGGAAAGGCAGGCAAATTCGGCAAACATGACCTGCATGATATTCCCGTTTTGTTCTCATGTGGAGTCCTGCCGCAACGCCAGCCGCAGACGCCGCCCGCGCCGCGCGGCGCTTGGCCCAACCGCCGCAAGGCATTTTCAATGCCCGCACGACGGGCGGGAGCGCTTTGTTTCAGGCCACACCAGGATGCGCAAGATCCGGGTCGATTGCGGCGGGGCGGGCCGGGCATGGTGGTGTCAGCAAAAGGAGAAAACCCATGATCAGGATCACCGCCCTGCCCACAGAGATTGTCCGCACGCTGCAGGAGGGCGGCGCCGATGCCCACGGCCAAGCGCCGGAGCGCGCGGTGTCCGGCGGCGGCAGCAACCCCTGCCGCCACTGCCTGCAATACATCCCCGATGGTAAAGACATGCTGATCCTGGCCCACCGCCCTTTTCCCGAAGCACAGCCCTATGCAGAAACAGGGCCGATTTTCCTGTGCGCCGATCATTGCGAACGGCACGAAGGCGAAGATATGCCGGAGATGTTGACGGGCTCCCCGGATTACCTGATCAAAGGCTACAGCGCCGATCACCGGATTGTTTACGGCACCGGCATTGTCATCCCGCAGGCCGAGATGAGGCGGCAGACGGAAGCGATCTTTGCGGATGAGCGGGTCAGCTACATCCACGTCCGGTCATCACGCAACAACTGCTACCAGGCGCGGATCGACCGGGGGTGAAGGGGTAACCGGGGGGTGAAGGGGAAAGTGCCGACCCTCACGTTGGCCTCGGAACACTGAGGGCGGCGTCTGCCTGGTCAAGCGCGGCCCGGCTTGTCGGCCGCGCGGAACAGATGTTCCAACCTGCCGGACAGGCTATCCCGCTCTGGCTGATTTTGTCAGCGACAGGAAAACGTCCTCCAAGTCTGCCTCTTCGGTCTTCACATCACGGATCGAAATACCGGCGGCATGGACCGCGGCCAGCACGTCCTCGGCGCTGGTCAGGCGGCTGCGGTAGCGCAGCACCACGGCGCCGTCTTCGCGCAAACAGGCCTCGATCCCCTCGCCCTGCGGCACGACCGTGGCGGGCACCGCCGGATGCACCACCATGGTCTTGGCATCAAGCCGCCCCAGCAGGCTGGATTTGCTGTCCCGCGCCACCACCTCGCCCTGGTTGATAATGGCGATCTCGTCGCACATCTCCTCGGCTTCCTCCAGGTAGTGGGTGGTGAGGATGATGGTCATGCCTTGGGCGTTCAGCTTGCGGATGTTCTGCCACAGCATCTGGCGCAGCTCGATATCGACACCCGCCGTGGGTTCATCCAGCACCAGCACCGACGGGCGGTGAACCAGCGCCTTGCCCAGCAGCAAGCGCCGCCGCATGCCGCCAGAGAGGGTCCGGGCATAAGCCCCGGCCTTGTCCGTGAGGCCGATCATCCGCAGGATTTCGTCGCTGTGGCGCTCGGGTTTGGGCACACCGTAAAGACCCGCCTGCACCTCCAGCGCGCCGCGCGGGGTGAAGAAAGGATCAAGGTTCAGCTCCTGCGGCATGACACCGATGGCAGCCCGGCTCTGGCGCGGGTTTTCGTCCTGGTCAAAGCCCCAGATCGACACCTGTCCGCTGGTCTTGCGCACCAGCCCTGCCAGGATATTGATCAGAGTGGATTTACCGGCGCCATTCGGCCCCAATAGCCCAAAGACCGAACCGCGCGGCACCGTGAGATCGACGCCCTTCAGCGCGTGTTTCCCGGGCTGGCCATTGTGCCCTTTGTAAATTTTGCGCAAAGCTTTGATACGGATTGCATCGCTTGTCATCGCCGCTCTTGCCCCCGGTTTTTCCTTGGCTCATAAAAGCGCCTAGCCGAAAAGTGAAAGGACTGCCAGCCATGAGCACCGCCACGCCCCCTGAAGCGCCGGAAACCAGGATCGTGAACAGCCGCAAGGTGGCCTGCGACGGCAGCGAGGGCGCACTGGGGCATCCGCGGGTCTATTTGCAGATCCCCGAGGCCGAGGGTTTCGTAGAATGCCCCTATTGCGACTGCAAGTATATCTATGAGGATGCGGCCAAGGCGGCGGAGTGATCCAACGCGGCCCAGCCCAGGCCTGCAGCGGCCGGGAACCGGAAAATTCAAATTTTCCGGCCAAATTTCTTTGAAGAAATTTGCCAGCGCCCGGTATGGTCCCGCAGGGCTTAAGCAAACGGGTGGCGCACATGGCACAGCTTCTGATCGTCTACCACTCGCGCACCGGCGGCAGCCGCCGGATGGCGGAGGTGGCGGCGGAGGCGGCACGTGGTGAGGTTTCCACAGTTCTGAAGCGGGCCGCAGAGGCCAGGCCCGAGGATCTGCTGGCGGCGGATGGCTACATCTTCTGCGCGCCGGAAAACCTGGCGGCGCTGTCCGGCCAGATGAAGGAATTTTTCGACCGCTGCTATTATCCCGTGCTGGGGCGGCTCAGCGGACGGCCCTATGCGCAGATGGTCTGTGCCGGCTCGGATGGGGAGAACGCCGCCCGCCAATGCGCCCGGATTGCCACCGGCTGGCGATTAAAACAGGTGCAGGAGCCGCTGATCATCTGCACCCATGCGCAGACGCCTGAGGCCATTCTGGCTGAGAAGGCGATCCCCAAGCACCAGCTGGATGCCTGCCGCGAACTGGGCCTGGCGTTAGGCGCGGGGCTGGCGATGGGGGTGTTTTGACCCTTCATTTGCGCCACTGAAAACCACGGCTGTGTCACGCCTGAGGACGTTTCGCCGCTAAAACTGCCCTTAAGCCAGCCTGTTGCGGCCCCGGTGAAAATCTCTCCTCCTTCCAGGCAGGCCGCCAGGAACGCACAGTTGCCCGGGCTGCCTTGCACGGTTGAACGCACTGCGGGAAAAGGGCGTAGATTGTGCCATCATTGCCCACAGGTTCAGTGCAAGACACAAGAACCGTCAGTAGCAACTGGCAGAACGGCAATTGCAGTGCAGCGGGGGATGAAGGATAAGGATTTTTGAAACACGCGGGCGCCAAATCAACGGGAGTGAATAACCATGAGCAATACTCAGTTCGGCAAAGGTTGTCATCTCCATCTGATCGACGGCTCGGCTTTCATCTTCCGCGCCTATCACGCGCTGCCGCCGCTGACGCGGAAATCCGACGGGCTGCCGATTGGGGCAGTGGCCGGCTTCTGCAACATGCTGCAGCGCTATGTGGAGGGCAACACAGGCCCCGATGCGCCGACCCATGTGGCGGTGATCTTTGACCATTCCGGCAAGTCGTTCCGCAACGAGATGTACGACCTTTACAAGGCCAACCGTCCGCCCGCGCCTGAGGACTTGCGCCCGCAGTTCCCGCTGACCCGCGAGGCGACCCGCGCCTTCAACATCGCCTGCAAGGAAGTTGAAGGGTTTGAGGCCGACGATATCATCGCCACCCTGGCGCATCAGGCGCGCGATGCCGGCGGGCGCTGTACCATCATTTCATCCGACAAGGACCTGATGCAGCTGGTCGGCGGCGGCGTTGAAATGCTGGACGCGATGAAGAACAAGCGGATCGACAGCGACGGCGTGCATGAGAAATTCGGTGTCGGCCCCGACCGGGTGGTGGATGTGCAGGCGCTGGCGGGTGACAGCGTTGATAACGTGCCGGGCGCGCCGGGAATCGGGATCAAGACCGCAGCGCTTTTGATCAATGAATTCGGCGATCTGACCAGCCTTCTGGACCGGGCTGAGGAGATCAAACAGCCCAAGCGCCGCCAGACCCTAATCGAACACCGCGCGCAGATTGAACTGTCCAAACGGCTGGTGCAGCTGGATTGCAATATGGCGCTGGATTTCTCGCTGGAGGATCTGGAAGTGATGGAGCCGGATGCCGAGACCCTGCTCACCTTCCTGTCGGAGATGGAGTTCCGCACCCTGACCAAGCGCCTTGCCGATCAGCTGGGCATGGATGCGCCTGCTATTCCCGAAGCGGCCGCCGCTGCGGCTGAGGTCACAGCACCCGAAGCAGTGCCGTTCGACAAGGACAAATACGAATGCGTCCGCGAGGCGGAAGCCTTGCAGGTCTGGGTGGACCGCATCCGCCGGCGCGGCTGGGTGGCGGTGGATACCGAGACCACCGGGCTGGATGAAATGATCGTCGATCTGGTCGGCATTTCGCTGTGCGTGGAGCCTGGCGAGGCCTGCTATATTCCGCTGGCGCATAAGGCCGGGGGCGACGATCTGTTTGGCGGCGAGGGGTTGTCCGACGGGCAGATGCCGCTGAAAGACGCCGTGGCAATGCTAAAGGACGTGCTGGAAGATCCGGCGATCCTGAAGATCGGCCAGAACATGAAATACGACGCTAAGATTCTGCACCGCTACGGGGTGGATGTGGCGCCGATTGATGACACTATGCTGATGTCTTATGCGCTGCATGCCGGGATGCACGGGCATGGCATGGATGCGCTGTCGGAACGCTACCTGGACCACACGCCGATCCCGATCAAGCCGCTGCTGGGCAGTGGCAAATCGGCAATCACCTTTGACCGGGTGCCGATTGACGATGCGGTGCCTTATGCCGCCGAAGACGCCGATATCACCCTGCGCCTGTGGCAGGCGTTCAAGCCGCAGCTGCATCAGGAGCGGGTGACCACGGTCTACGAGACGCTGGAACGGCCCTTGGTGCCGGTGCTGGCGGATATGGAACGCAACGGCATCAAGGTGGACCGCGATACGCTGAGCCGGATGTCCAATGCCTTTGCCCAGAAGATGGCTGGCTTGGAGGCCGAGATTCACGAGCTGGCGGGCCGCAGCTTCAACGTCGGCTCCCCCAAACAGCTGGGGGAGATCCTGTTTGACGAAATGTCCCTGCCCGGCGGCAAGAAGGGCAAGACAGGCGCCTATGCCACCGGGGCGGATATCCTGGAGGATTTGGCGACCGAGCATGATCTGCCCGCGCGGGTGCTGGACTGGCGGCAGCTCAGCAAACTGAAATCGACCTACACGGATGCGCTGCAGGACCATATCAACGCAGATACCGGCCGGGTGCATACGTCTTATGCGCAGACCGGGGCCAGCACCGGGCGGATGGCCTCGACCGATCCGAACCTGCAGAATATCCCTGTGCGCACCGAGGAAGGCCGCCGCATCCGCGAAGCCTTTGTGGCGGACGAGGGCAATGTGCTGCTGTCGCTGGATTACAGCCAGATTGAGCTGCGTATTCTGGCGCATATGGCCGGGATCGACGCGCTGAAGGCGGCCTTTGCCGAAGGGCAGGATATTCACGCGATGACTGCGTCGGAGATGTTTGAGGTGCCGCTGGACCAGATGACACCGGAGATCCGCCGTCAGGCCAAGGCGATCAACTTCGGTGTGATCTACGGCATCTCCGGCTTTGGCCTGGCGCGTAATCTGCGCATTCCGCGCAAGGACGCGCAGGGGTTCATCGACCGGTATTTCGAGCGTTTCCCGGGCATCCGCAAATACATGGATCAGACGGTGGAGTTCGCCAAGGAGCATGGCTATGTGCAGACCTTGTTCGGGCGCAAGATCCACACCGCGGAAATCAACGCCAAGGGGCCCAAAGCAGGCTTTGCCAAACGCGCCGCGATCAACGCCCCGATCCAGGGGACTGCTGCCGACGTGATCCGCCGGGCGATGGTCCGGATGCCTGCGGCGATTGCCCATCTGCCCGCGCGGATGCTGCTGCAGGTGCACGATGAACTGCTGTTCGAAGTGCCGGAAGCGGCCGTGGAAGAGACCATCGCAGCCGCCCGCCAGGTGATGGAGACTGCCGCCGATCCGGCGGTGCATCTGGACGTGAAGCTGGTGGTGGACGCAGGCCGCGGCCAGAACTGGGCCGAGGCGCACTAAGCCAGTTTTTTGAGGCGGCCCTCGCGCGGCAGGCGGGGCACTCCCGCCCGGCTTCGATCTGGCGATCTCATCCCGTTGGGCCAAGCGCCGCTGGCGCGGCGCGGCGATTGCCGCATCCTCTCCACCCCGGGTCAGGAGAGCCGCAAGGCTCCGCGCGTTCAGCGCAGCTTGCCCTTGACGCGGACTGCACAGAAAACAATCGGAAACACCCCTCAAGGGCAGGCCTGCCCTTAGGGGCTTCCTAGCGGAACCTCTGCGCCGCGCCAGCGGCGCCACGCCCAACGGCTGCTGCGGCATCGCAGATGCAGCTTGCAGCGGGCGGGAGTTTTCCCTTGCCCGGCCTCAGCCGCCGGCCGGTTTCTTGACCAGTTTTCCCACCAGCCGCCGCACCAGCGGTGCGGCCGTGAAGGCGACGGCAAACGCAATCGGCCAGCTGACCGACCAGGCCTGCATCCAGGCCTGCATAAACCCCGCACCAATCCCCAGCGCTTTCCAGGTCGCCACACCGGTCACAATGAAGGACATCAGCCCCGACAGGATCAGGCTGAACAGCAGAGGGGCAAAACGGGCGGGCAGCATCGGCGGGGTCCTTCCTGTGATCCTGCCGCCCTTATGCAGGCCGCCGCATCATATTTCAATTCACGAATGTAACAGCCCGCCTGCGGCGGCTTAACGCATCCAGCCAAGGCTGTCTTCGGTGCGCCGGGTCGAGGGCGTGTATTCGGCACTGACCCAGCCGTCATAACCGCTGGCGTCGATGGCGGCAAACAGCGCCGGGAAATCGACCGGACCGGTGCCTGGCTCGCAGCGTCCGGGTGCTGCACCGATCTGTACATGCACGGCGCGGGAGCCGAACATCTCCCAGACCTTGGCCGCATCGCCGTGGATCAGCTGGGCATGGTAGGCATCATACTGCAAACCGACATTGGGGCGGTCCACCGCCTCCAGCACCTCCATCGCCAGGTTGTAGTCGTCCAGGAAGTAACCGGGCTGGTCGCCGCTGTTCAAAGGTTCGATTGTGAACTGCTGCTCCGGCGCGCGGCCGGCGGCCCATTGCAGGTTCTCAACAAAGGTCCGCTGCGCCTCTGCACCCTTGGTATAGCCCGCCATCACATGGATCTTGCCAGCCTTCAGTACCTCGGCGTAACGCAGCACCCGGCGGATGTCGCGCTGGAACCGGTCGACGCCCTCGGGGATGGCCGCATAGCCGGGCGTGCCGCCGGTGTAATTCGGCGGCGGCGCGTTGATCAGCAGCAGCTCCAGCCCGTTAGCCAGCAGGGCGCGCTGGGTTTCCTTGGCGGCAAGCTCGTAGGGATAAAGGATTTCCACCGCTTCGAACCCCGCCGCCGCTGCGGCCTGGAACCGGTCGGAATAGGGCAGCTCGGCAAACAGCATCGAGATGTTGGCTGCGAATCTGGGCATCGGGTTTCTCCTGGCTTCACGGTGGTTTATCCCGCGCAAATCCATGAGGCCAAGAGATAGAAAACGACGCATTGTCGCTTTCCCGCAATAGCTGAGGCCGCGATTCGGCTGCAGCTTCAGGAAACCGGCATGTTTCCGCCGGAAATCCGAAGGATAGCAGCCATGACGATGCGCCGCGAGCGCCTGACCGCAGGTCTTTATGCGCCTCTGCCGGCAACTGGGTTTGGCGGCATTGCCCTGGCAGCAGCCGCGATGATCCCCTAGTCAGCAGGCCTTTCAGCGGCTGAAATGCTGCTGCTGATTTTCGGCCTGGTGCCGGTGATGCTGAGTCAGCTGTTGCGGCTGTCCTCGGTTGACCGGCTGGGGGGAAGTGCCGCACAGAACAAGCGGCCCAAGCCGGCAGAGCCGGTGGACGGCAGCCGGGTTTAGCTCTACCGCGATTATCTACGTTGGCCTGTCGCGTCAGCGGCGGGCGCATGCCGCCTCCGCCCGGACGAACGCTCAGCGTATTAATCGGATACGCACCTTGGTTGCAGGTTTAGTCCGCTTCCAGCTCCACCGAAGGGATCAGCGGAAAAAACTCCCCGCCGGACCAGACCCCGAACCAGCCGTCGTGGTGCTCGCCCAGCTCCGCCAACCGGTAGAAGCTTTTGCGGTCGATCAGCGCCTCAAGCCCGGCCCGCATCATAACGTACGGAGACGGCTCGCCGGTTTCGCCATCGCGTTCGGCCCGGACCGGATACTCCGCCCCCGCCGCGGCAGTGTCGCCGATATTGGTGGTGAAGGTGATCAGCTGATCACGCCCCGCGCCTTCAACATCGAAATCCACCGCCACGAATGGTGCGTCCTCGACGGTGATTCCAACCTTTTCCACCGGGGTCACAAGGTAGTATTTGCCATCCTCCAGTTTGAGGATAGAGGCGAACAGCTTGACCAGTTCGAACCGGGTGAACGGCGTGCCGAGGTAATACCAGCTGCCGTCACGGGCAATGCGGATGTCCAGATCGCCGCTGAACGGCGGGTTCCACAGGTGGACCGGCGGCAGCCCCCCGCGCTTCCTGGCTTCCTTGCCGGCCGCTTTGGCCGCCGCGGCAAGGCCTTCGGCATCGGGTGTCACAGCTTTTTGTCCGCTCATTGCTTTTGCCATTTCCAGTCAGCACGATAGAGTAACAGCATATATCCGGGAAACGAGGAATGTCATGCCTGAAACGGACGATCTGCTGGCCGGCATCGAGGCGCTGGAAGCCAAGCTGCAACAGGCGCGCGCGTCAATCACCAAGCGCTTTATCGGGCAGGAACGGGTGGTGGACCTGACGCTGTCGGTGCTCTTGTGCGGCGGCCACGGGCTGCTGATCGGCCTGCCCGGCCTTGGAAAAACCCGGCTGGTAGAGACGCTCAGCACGGTGATGGGGCTGGATGGCAGCCGGATCCAGTTCACCCCGGACCTGATGCCGGCGGATATTCTTGGCTCCGAGGTGCTGGACACGGCAGAGGACGGCCACCGCTCGTTCCGGTTTGTGCCGGGGCCGGTGTTCTGCCAGCTCTTGATGGCGGATGAGATCAACCGCGCCAGCCCGCGCACCCAGTCGGCGCTGCTGCAGGCGATGCAGGAGCGGATGGTGACGGTGGCGGGCGAGGACCGGCCCTTGGGCGCGCCGTTCCATGTGCTGGCGACCCAGAACCCGATTGAGCAGGAGGGCACCTATCCGCTGCCCGAGGCGCAGCTGGACCGGTTCCTGTTGCAGATCGACGTGAATTACCCGGACCGTGCGACCGAGCGGGATATTCTGCTGGCCACCACCGGCGCCGATGAGGCCGAGGCTTATCAGGTGTTTACGGCAGCGGAGCTGATCGGCGCGCAGACCCTGTTGCGGCGGATGCCGGTGGGGGAATCGGTGGTCGAGATGATCCTGGATCTGGTGCGCGCCTTCCGCCCCGAAGAACCCGGCGTGTCCGACCATGTGGCGCAGACCGTGGCCTGGGGGCCGGGTCCGCGGGCGGCGCAGGCGCTGATGCTGGCGGTCCGGGCACGGGCGCTGCTGCAGGGGCGGCTGGCGCCCAATACCGAGGACGTGCTGGACATGGCGCAGCCGGTGCTGAGCCACCGGATGCAGTTGAACTTTGCGGCGCGGGCGCGCGGTGACAGCCTGGCGGCCCTGATTGCCGAAACCGCCGCTGATCTGGCCCGCACCGGTGCCGCCGCGTGACCAGAGAAACCGCCTCCGTTCCGGCCTCTGGGGCAGCAGCAGGGCTGCGGCACCGGGCCGAGGCCGCGGCCAGCGCCCTGCCGCCCTTGCTGGTGCAGGCGCGGCATTTGGCCGGGTCTGTCCTGATGGGGGAGCATGGCCGCCGCCGCGCGGGCACGGGGGATGATTTCTGGCAGTACCGGCCTGCGCAAGCGGGCGACAGCCGCCGGATGATCGACCACCGGCGTTCGGCCCGCGGCGACATCCAGTTTGTGCGCGAGCGGGAGTGGCAGATTTCCCAGACGGTGCATCTGTGGGTGGATACCGGCGCCTCAATGCGCTTTGCCTCCACGCCAAAGCTGCCGCAGAAGGCAGACCGCGCCAGGTTGCTGGCGCTGGCGGCCTCGGTGCTGATGGTGCAGGGCGGCGAGCGGGTTGGCCTGACCGGCGGCACCCTGCCGCCCCGGCGCGGCAATGTGCAGATCCTGCGGCTGGCCGAGGCGCTCTCGGACGACGCGGAACAGGAATACGCGCCGCCGAACGACCGCGCCCTGATCCCGCATGCCCGCGCATTGTTCATTTCGGATTTCCTGGGACCGTCCGAACCGATGGAGCAGGCGCTGTCCAAGGCTGCGGCACGCGGCGTGCGCGGGGTGCTGTTGCAGGTGCTGGACCCGGCAGAGGAGGCCTTTCCGTTCTCCGGGCGCACGGTGTTTGAAAGCATCAAGGGCGGTGTCACACATGAAACATTGAAGGCCTCGGCGCTGCAGGAGCGCTATCTGGACCGGCTGGCCGAGCGCCGCAGCGTGCTGGAGCGCCTGTGCCGCGAGGCCGGCTGGCGGTTCGGCCAGCATCACACCGGCGATACGGCGCAAAATGCGCTGATGTGGCTTTACCACGCATTGGAGCGGACCGCGCCATGACAATGATTGCAGGCATCGGTTTTACCGCGCCCTGGCTTTTGCTGGGGCTCTTGGCTTTGCCGGTGCTGTGGCTGCTGTTGCGTGCGATACCGCCCGCCCCCAAGCGCCAGCTGTTTCCGGCGGTGACGCTGCTGCTGGGCCTCAAGGACGACGAGAGCCTGTCGGACCGCACCCCCTGGTGGCTGTTGCTGCTGCGGATACTGGCGGTGGCGGCGGCGATCATCGGGCTGGCGGGACCGGTGCTCAATCCCGCAACCGAAGAGGCAGGCGGCCGCGGGCCGCTGCTGATCGTGATGGATGCCAGCTGGGGCGGAGCTGCGGGCTGGAAACAGACCAGCGCCCAGGCCGCGGCGCAGCTGGAGGAGGCGGGCCGCGCCGGACGCCCGGTGGCCGTCCTGCGGCTGAGCGCGCCGGAACCCTTGCAATTCCGCGCTGCCAGCGACTGGCAGCGGCAATTGGCCGGGCTGGCGCCGCTGCCCTGGCAGCCGGGGCCGGATCAGCTGCAGCAGACCGTGGCCGCGATTGCCGCGGCAGAGGGCGGATTTGACACCGTCTGGTTCAGCGACGGGCTGGCGTATCCGGACCGCGGCAGAGTGATCGAAGCCCTGGGCCGCCGTGGTGATATCGAAGTTTTTGAGCAGCCGCTGCCGGTGCTGGGGCTGCAGCCCGCCAGCTATTCCGGCGGGGCGATCGAACTGACTGTGCAGCGCAGCCGCGCCGGGCCTGCACAGGAGGTTTCGGTGGTCGCGCAGGGCAAAGACCCCGGCGGCACCGCGCGCAGCCTGGCGGTGCTGCCGCTGCGGTTTGCGGATGGCGCCCGCAGCGCCACGGCTGAGCTGTCGCTGCCGGCCGAGCTGCGCGCGCGGCTGTCGCGGTTCGAAATCCGCGATGTGAAATCCGCAGGCGCAGTGGCGCTGACCGATGACAGCCTGCGGCGGCGCGAGGTGGCGCTGGTCTCCTCTGAAAGCGCAGATGAGGCGTTGGCGCTGCTGTCGCCGCTGCATTACCTGCGCCAGGCGCTGGCGCCTTCTGCCGAGCTGCTGGAAGGCGCGCTAACGGATCTGCTGCCTGCCAACCCGGATGTGATCGTGCTGGCGGATGTGGCGCGGCTGGCGCCCGCACAGGAAGAGGCGGTGATCACATGGGTGGAAAACGGCGGTCTCCTGTTGCGCTTTGCAGGGCCAAGGCTGGCCGCCAGCGACACCGCGCGCAGCGGCGAAGAACCCCTGATGCCGGTGCGGTTGCGCATTGGCGGCCGCAGCATTGGCGGCGCGATGAGCTGGGGCGAGCCGAAGACACTGGCACCCTTTGCCGAGACCTCGCCCTTCTACGGGCTGGCGGTGCCGGGCGAGGTCGCGATCAGCTCGCAGGTGGTGGCACAGCCCGATCCGCAGCTGGCGGACCGGGTGATTGCCGAACTGGGCGACGGTACGCCGCTGGTCACCCGCAAGACGCTGGGCCAGGGACAGGTGGTGCTGTTTCACGTGACCGCCAATGCAGAGTGGAGCAGCCTGCCGCTGTCCGGCCTGTTTGTGTCGATGCTGGAGCGGCTGGCGGTGTCTTCCTCTGCCGCCGCACCTACGGCTGCGGACCTGGAGGGCACCACCTGGACCCCGGTTGAAGTGCTGGACGGCTTTGGCCGGCTGGCGGCGGCGGAAACCCTGCCCGGCGTCAAAGGACCGGATCTGGTGGCAGCACCCGCCGGGCCGGAGCTGCGCCCCGGCGTCTATGATGGCGGGCGCCGGATGCTGGCCCGCAATGTGCTGCGTCCGGGCGACGAGCTGCTGGCGGCGCGCTGGCCTGCCTCGGTTGCGGTCAGCAGCTATGACGCGCCGCAGGAGCTGCCGCTGGGCGGCGCGCTGCTGACGCTGGCGCTGGGACTCTTGGCACTGGATGTGCTGGGTACGCTGGCACTCTCCGGCCTGCTGGGCGGTGCCCGGACTGCGGCTCTGGCGGCTGCGCTGGGGCTGGCGGCATGGGCCGCGCCGCAGGAGCTGCAGGCGCAGAACGTAGCGGCGCCTGAAGATTTCAGAGCGGCGGAGCTGGCCTCGGAACTGGTGCTGGCGCATGTGCTGACCGGCGACCGGCAGGTGGACCGCATCGCAGCGGCCGGCCTGCGCGGATTGTCCGAGACGCTGTTCTTCCGCACCTCGGTCGAGCCTGCAGCCCCGGCGGGCGTCGATCTGGAGCGCGATGAGCTGGCGTTTTATCCGCTTCTGTACTGGCCGGTCACGCGGGATCAACCGCTGCCCTCGTCCCAGGCTTACGGCAAGCTGAACGCATATTTACGGGCGGGCGGCATGATCCTGTTCGACACCCGGGATGCGGATCTGGCGGTCTCTGGCGCCACCAGCCCGGCGGCGCGGCGGCTCCAGCAGATTGCGCTGCCGCTGGACGTGCCGCCGCTGGAAGTGCTGCCGGAGGACCATGTGCTGACCCGCGCCTTTTACCTGCTGCAAGCCTTTCCCGGCCGCCACAGCCGCGGCCCGGTCTGGGTCGAGGCCGCACCGCCGGATGCCGAACAGGCCGAGGGCATCCCGTTCCGCAACCTCAACGACGGAGTGACGCCGGTGGTGATCGGCGGCAACGACTGGGCGGCGGCCTGGGCGGTGGACGGCAACGGGCGGCCCTTGCTGCCGGTCGGACGCGGCTATGCCGGCGAGCGGCAGCGCGAACTGGCGTTCCGGTTCGGCGTCAACCTGGTGATGCATGTGCTGACCGGCAATTACAAATCCGACCAGGTGCATGTGCCCGCACTGCTGGACCGGCTGGGGCAATAGGGGAACCCGATGACACAGACGATCCTGTTTGACCCGCTGGTGCCATGGCCGGTGATCTGGGCTGCGGGTGCCATAACCCTGGCGGCGCTGGTGCTGGGCCTGTGGAAAGGGCTGTCCGGCTGGGCGCTGCGGGCGCTGGCGGCGCTTGTACTGCTGGCCGCGCTGGCAGGCCCGGTGCATCAGAGCGAGGATCGCGCCCCTTTCAGCGACATCGTGATTGTGGCCGAGGACCAGACTGCCAGCCAGCAGCTGCGCGGCCGCCCGGAACAGCTGGCGCGGGCACGGACCCAGCTGAAGGCTGCATTGGCGGCCCGGGCAGGCACTGAGGTGCGCTGGGTCACCGTTCCGGACAGTGAAGGCGACGCGGGCACACGGCTGATGGCGGCAGTGGCCGGGGCACTGGCGGATGAGCCGCGGGCGCGGGTGGCCGGCATCATTGCTCTGTCCGACGGGCAAGTGCATGACGCGGATCAGGTGCTGAACCTGCCTGCGCCGATGCATTTGCTGCTGACGGGCCGAAAAGACGATTGGGACCGCCGCCTGATCGTGAAAAACGCCCCCGGCTTTGCGATCATCGGCGAGCCGGTGAAGCTGACGCTGCGGATCGAGGATCAGGGTGCGGTGCCGGTTCAGGGCGGCTTTGCGGATCTGAACATTTCAGTCGGCGGCGACGCGCCGCAGCGTTTCACCCTGCCAATCGGCGTCGATTTCGAGCTGCCGATGGTGCTGCAGCACGGCGGGCGCAATGTAATCAGGTTCAGCGTGCCGGAAGAGCCGGGCGAGCTGACGGCGCGCAACAACCAGGCCTTGGTGCAGATCAACGGGGTGCGCGACCGGCTGCGGGTGCTGCTGGTCTCGGGCGAACCGCACGCGGGCGGGCGCACCTGGCGCAACCTGTTGAAATCCGACAGCGCCGTGGATCTGGTGCATTTCACCATCCTGCGCCCGCCGGAAAAACAGGATGGCGTGCCGGTGGAGGAGCTGTCGCTGATCGCCTTCCCGACGCGCGAGCTGTTCCTGGAGAAAATCGACGATTTCGACCTGATCATCTTTGACCGCTACAAGCGGCGCGGCATCCTGCCTGCGGTCTATCTGGACAATGTGGCCAATTACGCGATGGGCGGCGGCGCGGTGCTGGTGGCCGCCGGCCCCGATTTTGCCAGCGCCGACAGCATCTACCGCTCGCCGCTGTCGCTGATCCTTCCCGCCGAACCCTCGGCGCGGGTGCTGGAAGAGGCCTACCGCCCGGAAGTGACGGATCTGGGCAAGCAGCATCCGGTGACCTCAGGCCTGGAGGGGGCTGCGGACTGGGGCCGCTGGCTGCGCCAGGTTGAGCTGCGCCGCCCCGAGGGCCATGTGCTGATGAACGGCGCGGGCGAACGCCCCCTTCTGGTGCTGAACCGGGTGGGCGAGGGGCGGGTGGCGCTCTTGGCTTCGGATCATGCCTGGCTGTGGAGCCGCGGCTATGAAGGCGGCGGGCCGCAGCTGGAACTGCTGCGCCGTCTCGCCCATTGGATGATGAAGGAACCGGAACTGGAGGAGGAAGCACTGTGGTCTGAGGCCTCGGGCCAGCGGATGCGTATCCTGCGCCGCACGCTTGCCGGTCAGGCAGGGCCGGTGACGGTGACCAACCCGGATGGCTCCACTGTGGAGCTGGCGCTGCGCCAGACTGCACCGGGACAGTGGGAGACCCGTTATGAAGGCCCGGAAGCCGGGCTGTACCGGCTGGAAGAAGGCGGCGAGACGGCAGTGGCCGGGCTGGGGCCCGCGGCACCGAAAGAATTCGAGGAAACCATTGCCACCGGCGAAGTGCTGGCGCCGGTTCTGGAACCTTTGCGCGGCGGTGTGCTGCGGCTGGAGGACGGGTTGCCGTCCTTGCGCAACGTGCGGGCCGGGCGCCCGGCGGCGGGACGCGGCTGGATCGGACTTACGCCGCGCGCGGCATATGAGACTCTCTCGGTCAGCCAAGGACCGCTGCTGCCCGGCTGGCTGGCGCTGGTTATGGCGTCTTTCTTTATCGTCGCGGGCTGGCTGCGGGAAGGGCGGCGGTAGGCGGTTTCAACCGGTTTCACAACGGGCGGGGTCCTCCCGCCCATCGCAGGTTTCCTGCCGGAACCCCGCGAAAGTTGGGCCAAGCGCCGCGCCAAAGGCGCGGCGCGGGTCGCTTCGGGCGCAGCCCGAAGCGAAACACCTCTGCCCGGCAGTGCCCCGCGTCGATTGACGCCACCCGCATTAGTCTATCCGCAGGTCAACCCGGTCAGACCGGCCTGCACCATCGACAATCACCAGCGAAGAAAAACCAGGGCCGGGGCTGGGCAGGGAGAACTCGCGCCGGCGCTGTCCCGTCAGCACCGGCAGGCCGTTTGCCATCACCAGAAACGGCGCGGTGCCGCCGCGGAGTTTCAGTGTCAGGTCCGCGCCTTCCAGCATCAGCCGGGCGCCTTCGGGCGGGAAGATCAGTTCCGGCGCATCTTCGGGTTCCGAGAAGGCGGCATCGCGGGAGCGGAAGCGCTGCAGGGGCTGCGGCAATTCGGCCGAGCTGACGATCAGCGTGGCGGGGGGCGGCGGCGGCAGCGGGTCGAGGGCGGGTTTCAGGCGGCCAAATGCTTCAAACAGCACCGGCGCTGCAAGGTCACCGCCAAAGATACCGGGAACAGGCGTGCCGTCGGCACGGCCCATCCAGACGCCGATCACGTGGTGCCCGTCCCAACCGATCGCCCAGGCATCGCGGTGGCCATAAGAGGTGCCGGTCTTATAGGCGATGGTGCCGCGGCGCACACCTGCAGGCACCGGCAGGCCGCGCAGGATGTCTGCGACTTGCCAGGCGGCCTCGGGCGAGGTCAGGCGGCCTGCAGTCGCGGGCGCTTCGCCCTGCAGCATGCGCAAGGCCGGTCCCTGCCCGCCTGCTGCCAGCCCGGCGTAAAGCTGCACCATGTCTTGCAGGCTGATGCCCAGCCCGCCCAGCGACAGCGCCAGGCCAGGGGCGCCGCCGGGCAGCTCCGGCTTGGCGCCGCCAGCGCGCAAAGATGCCAGCACGCGCGCCGGTCCCAGCTCCTGCGTCAGCTTCACCACTGGGATGTTGAGCGATAGCTGCAGCGCTTTACGCACCCTTATGTCGCCGCGGAACTCACCATCGAAATTCTGCGGCGCGTAGCCTGCGAAGTTGACGGGACCGTCGTGGATCAGGGTTTCCGGATGCGCCAGCCCCTGATCGAAGGCGAGGCCGTAAATCAGCGGTTTCAGGGTCGAACCGGGAGAGCGGATCGCCTGTGTCATGTCGACAAAGCCGCGCCTTTGCGCATCGGAATAGCCGGGAGAACCAACCAGCGCCAGCACTTCGCCGGTCTGGTGGTCCGCGGCGATCAGCGCAGCGGAGAGACTCGGGGTGGTGCTGCGGGCGGCCTCTGCCAGCAACTGTTGCATCCGGGATTGCACCGCGCTGTCGATGGTCAGCCTGATCTGCCGCTTACCAGGGTGCTGTGCCTTCACCCGGTCCGCCAAATGCGGTGCCAGCCGAGGAAAGGCCGCCATTTGGTGCGGCAGCGGGGTGCGGCGGGCGGCCTCGGCCTGTTCTTCGCTCAGAAGGCCCTGGCGCTGCATCCGGGCGAGCACCCGGTCGCGGGCCTCGCTGGCGGCCTCTGGGAAACGGTCGGGGCGGCGGCGTTCGGGGGATTGCGGCAGGGCAACCAGCAGCGCCGCTTCTGCCGGGGTGAGGCGTTTGGGTTCTTTACCGAACCAGCTGTAGGCTGCCGCGCGGATACCCTCTGCCGCGCCGCCATAGGGAGCGTGGGTCAGGTAGAGGGTGAGGATCCCGTCCTTGCTGAGGCGGCGTTCCAGCGCCAGCGCCACCCGCATCTGGCGCAGCTTGCCGGCCCAGCGGCCGGTGGTGCCGTCCTCCAATAGGCGCGCCACCTGCATGGTCAGGGTAGAGCCGCCGGAGACCGCGCGGCCATTCCAAAGCGCCTGACCTGCGGCGCGCAGCAGGGCAATGGGGTCGACACCGGCGTGGGAGCGGAAGCGCTTGTCCTCGTAGCGCAGCAGCATGCCGAGGAAGCGCGGATCGACGTCCTCGGGCTGGACAGCGAGACGCCAGAGGCCTGTGCCGACTGGGTAGGCGCGCAGGAGCTTGCCGTTGCGGTCGAGCACCTCGGTGGAGGTTTCGGCGAGGCTGAGGGGAAGATCTGTGTTGTCGATCCAAGCGTCGAAGCTGCGCCACGCCGTGAAAGCAGCCACAAGCAGGACCGCTAAAGTAGCGGTATACCATTCCCATCTTTTGCCTGGCCGAAGGCCGGGCAGCGCCCGTCCCGCCGCGTGGGGGGCGGGACGGGCGCTGCCGCCAGTTCTTTTCCACCAGCGCTTCACCTGACTTCCACACGGCCTGCCGCCGTGCGGGCGCGATAAGCGGGGCGGTACATGTCCTCGACCGAGGCTGCCGGGTGGTGGAACACGCCGGGCGTCACCGCGCGGGCGATATAGGCCAATGTCACCGGCGCGGCATCGCGCATATTCACAGCCGCCAGAAAGCGGTCGCTGCGGAATTCGGTGTGTTCGGCCCCGGCCGGGTTCAGCCAGTCCAGATCGCGCAGGTCGCCAGAGCGCAAGAGGTTCGGATTGTCGATCTCGAACCCAGCAGGCAATGGATCGTTGATCATCAGCCTCGCACCGGTCTTCCCATGCGGTTTCACCCGCAGGACGGTGACAAAACGCGCGCCTGTAGTGACAGACTGCACGTCCAGCGGCTGGCCCTCCAGCGTGTAGTAGCTGCGTTCGATGGTGTAGCCGAAGCCGCCCGCGGCCGGCGGGACCTGTGGCACGCCAAGCGTGGTGAGGGTGATCTCCGCAGTCCGCCCGCTGGCGGCAGTCAGCGCCAGCTCCGGCGTGTTTTGCCCGTCTGCAGCCTGCACAAATGGCCCCTGAACGGGCTGACCGTTGACCAGCAAGCCAGAATCCTCGGGGGTCCGGGTCAGCGTGTGAGCGGCCATCAGGGTCCAGGCAGACTCCTGCGTGGAGCGATGGCCGCTGGCGTTAGCAAGCCGCGACGACAGCCTGACGCGGTCCACAGCCTCGGACCCGGCCTCGGCGGCAAGGGCCAGAACGCCGGCAGTATCGCGCAAAGCGGTGCCAAAGTCGGCGCGCCAGAGGCGGCTGTCCTTTTGCCCTTCAGCCCCGATCATCTGCGCGGCGCGGGTGAACATCCGGTCCGCACGGCGCTGGTCGCCATAGGCTGCAAGGGCCGCGCCCAATTGAGCGGCAGCAAGCGGGGTGGCAAAGGCCTCACCCTTCACATCGGCGTAATAGCGCAGGTCGCCCATCCGGGCCGCACCCTCGCGCGCCAGAACATGAAGGGCATAGGCAATCTCCTCGCCGCCGGTGTCGAAGTCGGGGGCGTAGTTGATGCGGTTGCGCAGGTTGTCCATCGCCTGAGCGAAGGCCTGTTGCGGCACGGCGTAGCCTTGCGAACGCGCGCGGCTGAGGAAGTCGCTGGCATAGGCGTCCAGCCAGAACTCACCGCTGTCGGCGCGCCAGAGACCAAAGGCGCCGCTGGAGGCCTGGCGGGTCAGCACCTTGCGGATGGCGGCGTTGATGCGGGCGTCCACCGCCGGGCCGCCGCCCAGCCCTGCTGCCTGCGCGACGCTGCTGAGGTAGAGGAGCGGCAGCGCCTTGGAGGTCACCTGTTCGGTGCAGCCATAGGGGTACTGGTCCAACTCTGCCAGCAGACCCGGCACGTCGAATTTGGCCAACGGGCCAGAGGAGATGGCGGCGCGGGCGGTACCGGGGCGCAGGCCGGTGAAGACGTCCTTGCTGAACAGGAAAGTGTCACCGCCTGCGAGCGTGAAGCGGCGGGTTTCAGAGACCACCGGATCATTGGCACGGACCGGCAGACGCAGGTTTTGACGCAGCTCCTGCCCGTCCGGGGTGGTGAGGGTAAGGGTAAGTTCGTGGTCGCCAACGGTTTCTGCCGTCACCGGCAGTTCCAGCACTGTCTTGCCCTGTTCCGCCAAGGTGACGGAGGCGGGCAGGCTGCCCAGCGTCAGACCGCCTGCGGTGCTGGCGGTCAGCGCCATGTCTCCGGCAGGGCCGTCGGCATGGACGATCTCGATCCTTGCGCGGCTTTCATCGCCGGGCGCCAGGAAGCGCGGCAGCGAGGCGGTGACCACCACCGGGTCGCGCACCAGCATGTCGGCCTCGGCCTGACCGACAGCGCGGCCGGACCAGGCGACGGCCATCAGCCGCACGGTGCCGTTGAAGGCGGGCAGGGTCAGCGGAAACTCCGCTGCGCCATTGGCGTCTACTTTCAACGGACCGGAGAACAGGGCCACCAGGTCCTGCGTGGGCGGCGGCGATTGCATCTTGAGGCCGCTGTCAGAATCACCGCCGGAGCGGATGCGGCCCATGGCGCCGTTGCCGGGGTCGATGAGGCGGCCATAGATGTCGCGCAGCTCCATCCCCAGCCTGCGCTGGCCATAATAATGCGCGCTGGGATCGGGACTGGTGAAGCCGGTGAGGTTGAGGATGCCAAGGTCCACGGCGGCGACGGTGAGCCAGGCTTCATCGCCCCCTGCCGCGCCCTCCACGCGAAGTTTCGCCACTTGCGTGCCGCGCGGGCGGGCCACGCCGGGGACGTCAATCGTCACCTCCAGCTGCTGACCGGGCTGAGTGACGCTTGCGTGGGCCAGCCCTAGGGCGCGCAGCGGGGTGCGGCCCCGGTCGCCTGCAACAGGCTGGATTATGGTGGCGGTCACATAGGCGCCGCTGCCCCAGTCCTGTGTCACCTGCAGCGGGATCACGGTTTCGCCGGCGGGGACATCGACAGCCATGCGGTGGATCAGGTGGTTCGATACCACCGAGACCAGCGCGGTGCCTGCCGCTTGCGGCACGATGCGCAGGCGGGCGGTGTCGCCGGGTGCATAGCTTTTGCGGTCCAGCGACAGCTCCAGCCTGGCGGGCGTCCCGGTGCTGCCTTCGGGGGCATACCAGCCGGCGTAGAAGTCATAAGCGGCAGAAGCATAGGCGCCGTCCAAACGTTCCACTACCATTTCATAACGCCCCCAACCGACTGGCTGAGACAGCGGCAGGGGATCGCTGCCCAGCTGCGCCTCGCCCGTCGCGATGCGGGTGCGGCGCGTTATGGGTTCCCAATTCCAATTGCCGTAAAGCTGATACCACTGATAGCGGGTCTCGACCCGGTTCAGGGTCCATTTGACACGCATCGGCATCGGCGTCAGGTCCGGCGACAGGGCGATGAGTTCAAAGCCTGCCTCGGAGCCTTCTGCCGCAACCTCGTCAAACTGCGGCTTTATGCCGAGGACCGGACCGGCGGGACGGACAGGGATGTCCACTGAGCGTTCCACCGGGCGGGCGGCGCCATCGGCGACGCGGGTGGTGAGAGTGGCCATGAGCGGCTTGCCTTCTGCCGGGGCCGCAGCGGGCAGATTTACAGCAAAGGCCGCGCTGCCATCAGTGCCGGTTTCCTGGCCGCCGAAAAATCCGGTCTGGGCAGAGGAGGCCGTATCATAGCGGCCAAAGCGGAAACCCGGCCATTGATCCAGGGTATTAGCGGCAGTGAGGCGGATGTCTCCTTCCACCTTCAGCCCGGCACCCGGCGCGCCGAACAGGTAGTCTGCCTGCAGTGCAATCTGCGCTGCACTGCCGGGCTGGAGGGTGTCTGCATTGGTGACCTCTTGCGCAAAGTCGATGCGTTCTGGCAGGAAATCCTCGACCAGGATCTGGCGGCTGGCGAGCGCGGGGGCCTTGAGGTCGCTTTTGATTTCGATCCGCCAGGTGCCGCGCGGGGCGGCGGGGCCGGTGGGCAGGGCAAAGACATGGCCGCCCTGATGGCCTGCGGATGAGGTCTGGCGGGTGTATTCCACCCCGTCAGGGCGCAGCAGGATTGCGGTGAGCGGCAGGCCCACGATCGCCTGCGCCCTGTCGTCACGCGCCAATGCGGTCACATGCACGGTTTCGCCCGCACGGTAGGCGCCGCGGGTAGTGGCGAGGAAGACATCCACCGGCCCCGGCGCGGGCCGGCCGGCCACGCCGCGGTCTGACAGATCAAAAGCGGCATCGTTCAGGGGCAGGAAGGTGAAATCGCCCTCCCCCGCCCGGGCAGTGATCAGCGCCGGTGACGCGCCGCCGGTACCGCGCGTCAGGCCGGGCCTAAAACGGACATAGCCGCTGGCGTCGCTTGTTTCAGTTGCCAGAACCTCATTAGCGCTGGAGATCAAACTGACCTCGGCACCGGCCTGCGGTTTGGCGTCCGCCAGGCCCTGCACCTGCACATGCAGGCCATCGCTGCCGGACATGGTGCTGAGACCCAGGGTGGTCAGCACAAACCATTGCGTGGCACCGGCGTCGTCATAAGGGTCGGCACCCGGTACCCGTGCGGTAAGGGCGTACAGACCCGGTGTCTTTTGCCCAGTCAGGGCATCTTCCAGCGGCAGACGGCTGGTCATCGCCTGATTGAGCGCAGTGTCCACCTCGGCGCTGCCCTGCCAGATCTCCTCGGCGATATCGGAGGCGAAATGCTTGTCCTCCCACTGGGAAAGCGGCTTGGCAAAATACCCCTCCTGCAGGGTGCGCAGCACGTTGCGGCTGCTGACCCGGCGCAGGCGCAGGTCCAATTCCGTCAGGTTCACGGTTTCCACCGGCAGCGCCGCAGCAGCGCCCGCGGGCAGCACATAGGCGCGGCCCGGGAAGCGGACCTTGGGCGCGCGGTCGCGCACGTAATGGGTCAGTTCCACATCTTTATAGAGCTGCTCGCCGCTGGCCGCCGGCAACCCGCGGCGCAGGGTCAGCTGGTAGCGTTTGCCGTGCTCCACCCCGTCAAAACACAGCTGCCGGCCGGATGCGGTGACTGCCAGACTACTGCCGGCCAAGCGCACATAGTTTTCGTAATCGGTTCCGGCCTGTTCCAGATCTTCGGAGAATTCAGCGCAGATACGGGGGGCTGCACTGTCGCTTTCGACCGTGGAGCCAGTCACGCGAAAACCGTATTTCCGGATCGCATAGTGGATCATCTCGGCATTCGCCTTAAGCGGAATGATGTTGTCAGCCAGGCGCAGCAGCGGCAGCATCTCGCGGCCGCGGCCAAGTGCCTCTACCGCTTCGGCGGCCTGACGCAGGGCCTGCGCCTGATCTGCCGGTGCCGCTGCCCGTAAGTAGCCATTGAGGGCCGCCAAGTAAGCTTCCTGCCGGAAACGGTGCTGCTGGGAACGGTTGCCGGAGTCTTTGGCAGCCCGCAGCAAATAGGCCGAGAAACGGGTCCAATCCTGAGCAGAGTCAGTCAGCACCACGGCCTGCCCCATCCAGCGCAACGCCGCAAGCGGCTCTGCGGCACGAAACAGCGAACGGGCCGCCGAAACCGCCTTGGCGGCGTCCTCTGTGGTCAGCGGATAGGCCAGGCCCAGCGACTGGGCAAACCCGGCCGCGCGCGGCAACTCCAGGTCCGGGATTGCGTCCAGCCGGCCTGCCCGCATGGCGGCCTCTGCCTGAAGCCCGCCGGTTGCCGGCTGTTTCAGAGCCGAAAAGGCGCCCTCATAGGTACTGGGCTGAGTCAGCGCGGATTTTGGAAAACAGGCATTTGCCTTTTGGTTGAACACAAAACCGGCGCAATCCGTCTGGGCAGAACACGCCCGCGCGCAGGACTCGACATCCGTGTCGAACAGCGGCTGCAGGTCCGAGCCGAAGAAATCGGTGTTGGCAAAAGCCTTGTACCGGAAACCGGGAACCTCCGGCCCGGCCCAGGCAGCGGGCAGAAACGCAATAAAAGCAATAATATACAGTAGAACCGAAGCAAACAGACGCGGCATGGCACCCTCCAATACTTGGCGCAGGCTGGCACGGGCTTAACGTCATAGCAAGATTCACCCGCGTAACACGTAAGGGCAGCCCTGCTGTCTCTGGCGTGCGGAATTGCCGCGCGCTGTTCGTGTTAATGTATTGCCGGAGTTCGCAGGGATGCCCCTTGCCGACAAATTAGCGGAAGAAAGACGGGCCCGGCTGGCCGCCGAGCGGCTGCTTGAGCTGAAGCAGGCGGAGCTATCTGCTGCCAACCGCAAGCTGGGCCGCCATGCGCTGGCATTGACCAAGCAGATCGGCCAGACCCAGGCCGAAGTGGCCACCGTGCGCGATGAAAACGCCAAGGTGAAATCCGACCTCGATACAGCGCATGAAAAGGTTGAGACTGCCGAACGGCGGCTGTGGCATTCGATCCAGGCGTTTCAGGACGGATTTGCCTTTTTTGATTCTGATGGCAGTCTGATCGGGGCGAACACCGCCTACCTCAATATCTTCGACGGGCTGGAAGAGGTCTCGCCCGGTATCTCCTATGTGCGGATCCTGCAGCTTCTGACCGACGAAGGGCTGATCAATACCGGCGAGCTGGGCACCGATGCCTGGCGCGAAATGATGAGTGAGCGCTGGCTTTCGCCTTCGCCCGAACCGGTGGTGATCCAGCTGTGGGATGAGCGGTACTTGCGGCTGATCGATCAGCGCGGCCACGGCGGCGATGTGGTGACGCTTGCGCTCGATATCACTTCGACCGTGCAGTATGAAAAGGACCTGCGCGGCGCCCGCGCCCGCGCCGAAGCGGCAAACCGGGCAAAATCCGCCTTCCTTGCCAATATGAGCCATGAGATCCGCACCCCGATGAACGGGGTGGTGGGCATGGCAGAGCTGCTGAGCGATACCGAGCTGGACGAGGAACAGCGGCTTTATGCCAACACCATCAAAAACTCGGGCGAAGCGCTGCTGGTCATCATCAATGACGTGCTCGACTATTCCAAGATCGAAGCCGACAAGCTGGAGCTGCATCCAGAACCCTTTGACCTGGAACGCAGCCTGCACGAGGTGGTGATGCTGCTGCAGCCCACCGCGCGGGACAAGGGGCTGACGCTGCTGGTCGATTACGACCTGTTCCTGCCAACCCGCTTTACCGGCGATCCAGGCCGGATCCGGCAGGTACTGACCAATCTGGCCGGCAATGCGGTGAAGTTCACCAAGGAGGGCCATGTGACCCTGCGGGTGACCGGTGTTTCGTCGCCTGATGACAAGCAATGCGCGGTGCATATTTCGATCGAGGACACCGGCATCGGCATCCCGGAAGAGAAGATCGAGCATATTTTCGGCGAATTCAACCAGGTCGAAGATGAGCGCAACCGCAAGTTTGAAGGCACCGGGCTGGGGCTGGCGATCTCCAAGCGGCTGATCGAATTGATGGGCGGCGAGATCTGGGTCGACAGTGAGGAAGGCAAAGGCTCCTGTTTCGGCTTCCGCTTGCCGCTGCCCCTTGAAGGATCCGCTGAGCGGGCCTTGCCGAAGCTGCCCAGCGCGCTGCGCCATGTGCTGCTGGCGGATGATGCGCCGCTTAACCGCGAGATCCTGCAAAAGCATCTGCTGATGCTGGGCATTCAGGTTACCACGGCCGAAACCGCGCCTGGCGCGCTTGCTGCGATGCACGGCAATATTGATCTTGTCATCAGCGGCCACAACCTGCCCGGGCTGGATGGCGTGCAGCTGGCAAGGGATCTGAAATCCGGATCCTGGCGCGGGGTGCCGGTGCTGATGCTGAATTCCGGCCCGCATGGTGCCAATGATCCGGAAATCCGCCAGCTGGCAGACGGGGTGCTGCAAACCCCGGCGCCGCGGGACGATCTTTTCAACCAGCTGGCCAAGCTGGGCGCCGGTGCTGCCGGCCCCGGCTGCGAGGCTCCGCTGCAGGACCCGCTGACGGCAGACAGGGCGATGGCACCGCAAGCAGGTCTTGAGGCACAGCAGACCGGACCATCCGCCGGCCCGCCGCCGGACCCGGAAATCCGCCGGATGCGGGTGCTGGCAGCAGAGGACAACAAGACCAATCAACTGGTGTTCAGCAAAATGGTGAAAGAGCTGAACATAGAGCTCAAGTTTGCCAGCAACGGGCTGGAGGCGGTCGAAGCCTTCCAGGCGTTCCGCCCGGATCTGATTTTCATGGATATATCGATGCCAATGATGGACGGCAAGGAAGCCACCGCCAGGATCCGCAGTATCGAGGCGGACACCGGCGGCCATATCCCGATTGTTGCCTTGACCGCACATGCGATGGCAGGCGATTCAGATGGTATCCTTGCGGCCGGCCTGGACCATTACCTGACCAAGCCGTTGCGCAAGGCGCTGATCCACGAAAAGATCCGCGCCTGTGCGCCTGACGGGACACAGGCGTTGGATCAAGACGGCCCGCCTGCCCCGGCAGCCGCCCAAGCACTCTGAGCTGACAGGTCTCCCCCGCCGCCGCCACGCCATGGCGGTCAATCTTTGAACTAAACTGTTCTCAGGGTGCGCCAGGGCTTCTGCTCTTGGCACAGTGCTGAGCTGTGTCCCGGTTGCCGGGCGCCGCCAGGATCCGGCTTTTCCAGGTCTTCTCCCATCCGTTTGCAGCGTACGCCTTTTCCATCACCCGGCCGGTATTTAACAACGGCGAAACTCTCCCGCGCCCGCAGGCGCACCGGCTGCGCCGGCACCGCCCTTGTGCGGCCTTGGGCGTGGCAGCGCGCAGAGCGCGCTGCCACGCCCAACCGTGAAGGTGCATTCTTTGAATGTGCCGGAGCGGGCGGGAGCCTTTCTCCTGCCTCAGGCGCTGCGCAAAAAGACAGGTTTGCCAGGGTCCGACATTCCCGGCTGAAACACGTAGCCGCCAGCATCAAATTCTTTGAGGCTCTCCGCATCTGTCAGCCGGTTCTGGATAATGAACCGCGCCATCGCGCCGCGGGCGCGCTTGGCGTAGAAACTCACCACCTTGGGGGTGCCGTTCTTGTCTTCCATGAACACCGGAGTGACGATACTCGGCTTCAGCGCTGCTAAATCCACTGCTCCGAAATACTCCTGGCTGGCACAGTTGACCAGCACGCTGGCATTTACCGCATCCGCCTGCGCATTCAGTGCCGCGGAAATCCGGCTCCCCCAGAATTCATAGAGGTTTTTGCCGCGCGCATTTTTCAGACGCGATCCCATTTCCAGCCGGTAGGGCTGCATCGCGTCCAAGGGACGCAGCACACCATAAAGACCTGACAGGATGCGGAAATGCTCCTGCGCCCAGGCCATTTCATCAGCATCAAGCGAAGACGCCTCCAGGCCCTGGTAGGTATCGCCGGCGAAGGCCAGCGCCGCCGGGCGGGTGGCCGCGGTTGCCGGATCCGCAGTAAACTCTTGAAACCGTGCGTGATTCAGCTTGGCCAGATCTTCGCTGATATGCATCAGCTTCATCAGATCCGCCACGGATTGTCCGTGGGCCACCTCTGCCAGCTCTACCGCGTCGTCATGCAGCGCGGGCCAGGTCATGTCCTGATCCCGTTCCGCCCAGTCCAGCTTCTTGGCCGGAGAGGTCACTACCAGCATATCTGCCCCTTTGAATTCTTGGCCCGGCTGCCAGGCCCGGCTTCCTTGGCGCGACCCTAGCCCGCGCTGCGCAGGACGTCCAGAAACGCCGCCGCGAAACGTTCGGCGCGGCGCTCCCCTAACAGTCTTGTGATCCCCGCCTCATCACCGGCGCGCAACTGCGCCACTTTCGCAAGCAACGACGCGGAACAGCTGAGCGGTTTCATGGTGCCGCAATCCCCGCGGGCAAGCTGTGCCTGCACTTCCAGCAGCGAGTCGTAAACCGAACCGGACCCGCTCCCGGCCAGCCTGCGCCTTGCGGGATGCAGCTGCTCGGCGGCGCCGGTGATCACGCTCAGGAAATCATCACCATAGCGCTCCAGCTTCTTGGCGCCGACGCCGTTCACACGCGCCATCTGGTCCAGCGTTTCCGGGCGGGTCTCGGCCATCTCGATCAGGGTGCGGTCGGGAAAGATCACATAAGCCGGCACTTTCTGCGCCTCGGCCAGGGCGCGGCGTTTGGACTTCAGCGCCGACAGCAGCGGCGCGTCTTCTTCCGAAACCAGTGCCTTCACTGCGGGGCGGCGCTCAGCCGCCTTGATGGTGTCGCGGCGCAGCTCGATCGACTGCTCGCCGCGCAGGATCGGCAGGGCGGATTCCGTGAAGCGGAGCGCGCCGTGGCGTTCCGGATCGGGGCGCAGCAGGTCGTGGCCCATCATCTGCCGGAACACCGCCTGCCACTGGCGCTTGCCGAATTCCTTGCCGCAGCCATAGACCGACAGCTGGTCATGGCGCTTGGCCCGGATCCGCTCGTTGTCAGCGCCCAAAAGGATGTCGATCAGATGGCCCGAGCCGAACCATTCCTCGGTCCGCAGCACCGCTGACAGCGCCTTCCTGACCACAGTGGTGCCATCGAACACATCCGCGGGCGTGTCGCAGAGGTCGCAATTGCCGCAGGGGTTTGACTCCTCGCCGAAATAGGCCAGCAGCTTCTGGCGGCGGCAGCGCAGCGCCTCGGCCAGACCAAGCAACGCATTCAGCCGGGCATGGTCCGCGGCGCGGCGTTCCGGCGGGGCCAACCCCTCGTCCACCTGGGTCCGGCGCAGGCGGATGTCGTCGGGGCCGAACAGAGTCAGGGTTTCCGCAGGTGCCCCATCACGGCCCGCGCGGCCGATTTCCTGGTAATAGGCCTCGATGCTTTTGGGCAGGTCAGCGTGGGCAACCCAGCGGATGTCCGGTTTGTCGATCCCCATTCCGAAGGCCACGGTAGCAACCACGATCAAGCCGTCCTCGCGGGCAAAGCGGGTCTCAACAATGCGGCGGTCCTCGGCGTCCATGCCGCCGTGGTAGAAACAGGCGGAGTGGCCACCTTCGCGCAGGGCTGCAGACAGTGCTTCGGTCTTGGCGCGGGTGCCGCAATAGACGATGCCGGACTGGCCCTTGCGGGCGGCGGCAAATTCCAGAATCTGGCGGCGCGGGCTGTCCTTGGCACCAAAGGCCAGGTGAATATTGGGCCGGTCAAAACCGCGCAGGAAGCTGCGGGGAGCCTCGCCGTCAAACAGTTTCTGGACAATCTCTTCCTGGGTTTCCTGATCCGCGGTGGCGGTGAAGGCAGCCAGCGGCACGTCCAGGGCGCGGCGCAATTCGCCGATGCGCAGGTAGTCGGGGCGGAAGTCATGGCCCCATTGGCTGACGCAATGCGCCTCATCCACCGCAATCATGCTGACGCCGATCCGGCGCAGCATCCCCATCGCGGCCCCTGAGGCGAGGCGTTCCGGCGCCATATAGAGGAGTTTCAGGCGGCCGGCCTCGATCGCCTGCCACACCGCTTCGGTTTCTTCCTCGGTGTTGCCGGAGGTGAGCGCGCCGGCGGTCACACCCGCCTCTTGCAGCGCACGGACCTGATCGCGCATCAGCGCAATCAGCGGCGAGATCACCACAGTGACTCCGTCGCGCAGCAGCGCAGGCAGTTGGAAGCACAGGGATTTGCCGCCGCCGGTGGGCATGATTGCCAGCACGTTTTCGCCCGCGGTCACGGCGTCGACGATTTCCTCCTGGCCGGGACGGAAGGCGTCAAAGCCGAAGATCTCGCGCAGGATCGGGGACGCGCCTGTCAGGGCTGGCGCGGCTAACTCTGCCGGGGATGCCGGGGCTGTCATGGGGGCGATGGGCCTCAATGTGGTGGTCTGCTCTTGTTGGCAGGCACAATCCCACAGGAGGTATCAGCCGGCAAGGGCTGGCGCGCAAAAGCCCGGCGAAAGCCGCCGGGCCGGAACGCTGAGATCAGTAAAAGGCCGAGACGTTGTTCACCAGGATGATGCGCAGTGCATAGACGCCAATCAGTACAGCCAGCGGCGCCAGGTCGATGCCGCCCATGTTCGGCATAATCCGGCGCACCGGAGCATAGAGCGGCTCAAGAATCCGGTTCAGCATGTACCAGATCTGGGCCACCAGCTGCTGGTGCAGGTTCAGCACCTGGAAGTTGATCAGCCAGCTCATGATCACATGGGCAATGATGAAGAACCAGACAATGTCCAGGATCAGCATCAGGATTTGGAACAGCGAGACCATCTGTAATTCCCTTTTTCGAACAGCCACACAGGTAAGCAGGCGCGGTGAAATGCGCAAGGCTTCCGCGAGGTTGCGGTTGACGCGCTGTAAACGGGTGGCATCACGGGCACAAGCGAAACAGGAGGCCTTGCGTATGTACCCGATATTCCGCCTGATCAAGGATACCGTTCTGGCCAGCCGGATGCCGCGGCTGGCGATCACCGGGCTGCATGTCTCGCACCACATCTGCTGGCCGTGGGACCTGGACATGTGGATGGAGCTGAACAACGGCCGCACCATGACACTGTATGACCTGGGCCGCACCATGCTGGCGCAGCGGGCGGGGCTGATCGGTGCGCTGAAGAAAAACCGCTGGGGGCTGACGGTGGCAGGGTCTTCGGTGCGCTATCGCCGCCGCATCCGCGGCTTTGAGAAGTTCGAGATGCGCAGCCGCGCGGCGGGCTGGGATGACAAGTTCATCTATGTCGAACAGTCGATGTGGAAGAAAAACGGCGACTGCGCCAGCCATGTGATGCTGCGCACCGCAGTCACGGACCGCAAGGGCATCGTACCGCCCGCCAAGGTGCTGGCGGCATTGGGGCAGGACGCTGAAAACTCACCCGAATTGCCCGGCTGGATCAAGGATTGGTGCCAAGCGGATGGCGGCCGGCCCTGGCCGCCGATGCAGGACGGGCTTGCCTAGGCCCCTGCCCGCCTGCCATACCTGAGGGCAACGATAAAAAGAGGCCGGGCATGCAGCAGGTATCCACGCGCAAGCGGATCTGGGGATGGTGGTTCTTTGACTGGGCCAGCCAGCCGTATCAGACGCTGCTGGTGACGTTTGTTTTCAGCCCGTTCTTTGCCGCTGCGGCCGCGGATTACTTTATGACCCAGGGGCTGGCGGGCGAGGCTGCCAAGGCGCAGGCGCAGACTGTCTGGTCGCTGTGCCTGACCGTGACCGGTCTGATCATCGCCTTTGGCGCGCCGTTTCTGGGTGCGCTGGCCGATATCACCGGGCGCCGCCTGCCTTGGATCATGGTGTTTTCGCTGATGTATCTGATCGGTGCCTGGGGGCTGTGGTACATGGACCCTGCGGGAAGCAACCTGTGGTGGATGCTGGTCAGCTTTGGTTTTGGCTTTATCGGTGCCGAGTTTGCGCTGATCTTTGTCAATGCGCAGCTGCCGACGCTTGCCAGCCGCGAGGACGTTGGGGCGGTCTCTGGCTCCGGCTTTGCATTCGGCTATCTTGGCGGGGTGATTGCGCTGTTCATCATGCTTTTGCTGTTTGTCGAGCAAAGCTCGGGCAAGACGCTGATCGGCCTTAGCCCGGCGCTGGGATTGGATGCCGAGGCAAAAGAGGGCACCCGTGCTGTCGGCCCTTTTACCGCCGTCTGGTTTGCTGTTTTCATGGTTCCCTACTTTCTGTGGGTCCAGGACCGCGGCGCCACCGGGCGCAAGGCCAGCCTGGGCAAAGCCTGGCAAATGGTGGTCACGCTGGTTGTCAGCCTGCGCCACCGGCTGAGCCTGGCAACCTATCTTGGCTCGTCGATGTTTTACCGCGACGCGCTGAACGGCTTGTACGGTTTTGGCGGTGTCTACGCCAAGCTGGTGCTGGGCTGGGAGATCACCCAGATCGGCATCTTCGGCATTGTCGCCGCCTTTGCCGCCACTGTCTTCAGCTGGCTGGGCGGCAAGGCAGACCGGCGGCTGGGCCCGAAGCCGGTGATCATCACCTCAATCCTGGTGCTAGCCTTTGTCTGCCTGATCATCGTCAATATGTCGCGAAACCAGATTTTCGGCATAACGCTGGCAGAAGGCTCTACCCTGCCTGACACGGTGTTTTTCGGCTGCGGCATGCTGATCGGCGGCTTTGGCGGTATCTTGCAAGCCGCCAGCCGCAGCCTGATGGTACGCCACACCAGCCCTGCGGACGCGACCGAAAGTTTTGGCCTTTATGGCCTGTCGGGACGCGCCACGGCCTTTCTGGCGCCGGCGCTGATCGGCCTGGCCACCACGGTGACCGGCAGCGCCCGGCTGGGGATCACCCCCGTGATCGGGCTGTTTCTGATCGGATTGGTACTGTTGTTCTGGGTTCAAGGAGAAGGAGATCAGGATTGAAACTGTTTCTTGCCATATGTTTAGCGGTTGCGGGCTTATACAGTCCGGCAAGTGCGCAAACCCCGGCCAAGGCCCTGTTCGGAGCCAAGCCAAGCGCCTCGCAGCAGCGCCCCGCGCCGTTCGGCTCTTATGCCAAGGGCTGCGTTGCCGGCGCCGCCCAATTGCCCGAAACCGGCCCGACCTGGCAGGCGATGCGCCTTAGCCGCAACCGCAACTGGGGGCACCCGGCGGCAATTGATTTTGTTCAGGACCTGAGCCGCGTGGCCGCCAAACAGCGCGGCTGGAAGGGGCTGTATATCGGCGACATCAGCCAGCCGCGCGGCGGGCCGATGCTGTCGGGCCACCGCAGCCATCAGATCGGTCTCGATATCGACATCTGGATGCGGCCGCCGGACCGGCTGAACCTCAGCCGCGGTGCGCGGGAAAACATCTCCTCAATCTCGATGCGCCGGGCCAAGGGCGCCTATGTGAACTCCAGCTGGACCCGTGCCCATCATGAAATCCTGAAAGCCGCGGCGCAGGATAAACGGGTGGCGCGGATCTTTGTCTTTCCCGGCGCCAAGGTGCAGATGTGCAAGGACGCAAAGGGCGACCGCCGCTGGCTGCGCAAGATCCGGCCCTGGTGGGGGCATCACTATCACTTCCACGTGCGGCTGGCCTGTCCGCGCGGCGCGCGCGGTTGTGCCGATCAGGCGGCCCCGCCCAAGGGCGACGGCTGCGCCGATGCCCAGCGCTGGGTCAATGACATCCTGAACCCGCCGCCGCCGAAACCAGTTGACCCCAACGCGCCAAAGCCTAAACCGAGACGCGATTACACCCTTTCGGACCTGCCCAAGCAATGCGCCGCCGTTCTGCAATCAAACTGATCCTGGCCTTCACTGCTGCTGCCGGTCTGGCAGCAGCGGCCTATGCGGCAAACCGCCCCGCGGCTGCGGCAGCAGGCAAGGCGCAGCACCTCAGCAGCTATACCTGGAAACTGAACCAGCGCTGGTTCGGCGGGTTCTCGGCGCTCAAGCTTAGTGACGGCGGCAAGTCCATGACCGTGCTCAGCGACCGCGCGACACTGGTGACAACCCGGATCCAACGCAGCCAGGGTCTGATTTCCGGCATCACGGCCCGGCGCGCGCATGAACTGCGGGCCTCTACCGGCAAAACGCTCCGGGGCTTTGCCGGCGACAGCGAAGGGCTGGCGGTGGCGGCGGACGGCAGCCGCTATATCTCCTTTGAAGGTGCCGCACGGGTGGCGCGGTACCATAGCCCCGAAGGCCGCGCCACGGTGCTGCCGCGCCCCAAGGCCTTTCGCGGCCTGCCGCCTAAAAAATCGCTGGAAACCCTGGCCATCGATGCCCGCGGGCGGCTGTATACCTTGCCCGAACGCGCCTTGGACAAACACGGGCAGATCCCGGTCTGGCGCTGGAACGGCCGCCGCTGGTCGCGCCCCTTCAGCCTGCCGCCCGAGGGTGGTTTTCTGCCGGTGGATGCCGATTTCGGCCCTGATGGGCGGTTCTATCTCCTGGAACGCGACTTTACCCTGTTTGGCCTCCGCAGCCGGTTGCGCCGCTGGGACATCACCGCCGCAGGGCCCGCGAACGAGGCGATTCTGCTGCAGACCCGCGCCCGCACCCATGACAATCTGGAAGGGCTGTCGGTTTGGGCGGATGGAACCGGGCGCCTGCGCGCCACGATGGTGTCGGACGACAATTTCCTGCCCTTTCAACGCACCGAAATAGTAGAATACGCGCTGCCCCGCTGACCACCAGTCCCCGGCGCCGCGCCAGCGGCGCCGGGCCCAACCGGGAGTGTGCATTTCCTGAAATGCGCCCGAACGGGCGGGAGCCGCTGCCCTGCAGGATGCTTGCAGCAGCAGGACGTCCGGTTTAAACGGCCAGTCTTCTGCCGTGGCAGTCATGATGCCCGCGGCCTTGAAAAATGGATCCGGCCCATGACCCGCTCACATATTCCCGGCATCGCTGCCATGGCCGCCGTCGTTGTGGCGTCCAACATCCTGGTGCAATTCCTGTTCGGCCAATGGCTGACCTGGGGCGCCTTCACCTATCCCATCGCTTTCCTGGTCACTGACGTGATGAACCGGGTCTATGGCACCGCAGCGGCCCGCAAGGTGGTGCTGGCCGGTTTCCTTGCCGGGGTCATCTGCTCGCTGATCGGCACTCAAATCATGCTGCAGGGCGACGGCTTCACCTATCCGGCCGTAACGCTGCGGATTGCACTTGGCTCCGGCCTTGCCTTCCTCACCGCCCAGCTGTTGGACGTTGCTGTCTTTTCCGCCCTGCGGACAGGCAAATGGTGGCGCGCACCGCTGGCGTCCACGCTGGCCGGTTCTTCGGTGGACACAGCAATTTTTTTCACCATTGCCTTCTCAGGTGCGCTTGCCTGGCTCGAGCCCGGCAACGATGTCGCCTGGGCCGCTGAGGTGCTGCCGCTGCTGGGCATCGGCCCTATGGCCCCCCTGTGGGTCTCGCTTGCCGCGGCCGATTGGCTGGTGAAACTGTCGCTTGCTTTGGCCGCCCTTGTGCCCTTCCGCATCATCGTGCGTAAACTGACCGCAAAGACCACATGATTTTGTTTTGACATTAACCGAATCTATGGCAGGCTGGAATCACACGAAACATTCAGAAAGGAGGTGCCCATTGTCTAGAGAAGCTATGGAGAGCAGTGCCGGAACAGTTCAGAAGGTGTGCGGCCGAGGCAGCCCTTGGCGCGTATAGACCCCTGAATTGGTGCTGACCTAACCGGTGCACCTCCTATCATCTCGAAGGGCTGTTCCCGCGTGTGGGAACAGCCCTTTTCGATTACCGACTGAGCCATGATCCACGTTGACGCGCAAATCACCCTGCAGGATTGGGAACTCACCGAGAGCTTTGTCCGCGCCTCGGGCCCCGGCGGGCAGAATGTGAACAAAGTGGCCACCGCGGTGGAACTGCGGTTCGAGGCCGAACGCTCGCCTGCGCTGACACCTGCGGTCAAAAACCGGCTGAGACGGCTGGCCGGGCGCCGCTGGACCAAGGAAGGCGCGATCATCCTGCAATGCGACGAGACCCGGTCGCAGCAGCGCAACCGCGAAATCGTGCGCGAGCGGCTGGCCGAGCTAGTGCGCAAGGCGCTGGTGGCGCCCAAGCGGCGCATTGCCACCAAACCCACCCGCGGCTCGGTCAAGCGGCGGCTTGAGGCCAAGAAACAGCGCGGCGGCCTGAAGGCGACGCGCGGTAAAATCGACCCGGATTGATCCGGCGGATTGCACCCGCCGCCCGCTCCGCCCATGCTGCTGGCAAAACAGCAGGGAGGATCAGAATATGCGGCTGGATGGGAAAACCGCCATCGTGACCGGCGGCGCCTCGGGCTTTGGCGCCGGGATTGCGCGCAAGTTCCTGGCCGAGGGCGCCCGGGTGATGATTGCTGACATCAATGGTGCTGCGGCAGCGGAAATGGCCGCAGAGCTGGGCAGCAACGCCACCGCGCGGACGGTGGATGTCTCCGAGGGCGCCTCGGTCAATGCGATGGCAGAGGCCGCCCTGGAGGCCTTTGGACAGTTGGACATCCTGGTCAACAATGCTGGCGTCACCCATCTGCCTGCGCCGCTGGAGGATGTCACCGAGGACGACTTTGACCGGGTGCTAGGCGTCAACGTCAAATCCGTCTACCTGACAGCCCGCGCCCTGGTGCCGCATATGAAGGCGCGCCAGGCCGGCGCGATCCTGAATGTCGCCTCCACCGCCGGTGTCTCGCCGCGCCCCAGCCTCAACTGGTACAATGCCTCCAAGGGCTGGATGATCACCGCCACCAAGACCATGGCGGTTGAGCTGGCGCCCCATGGCGTGCGGGTAAATGCGATCAACCCGGTGGCCGGAGAAACGCCGCTGCTAAAAACCTTCATGGGCGAAGACACACCGGAAATGCGCGCCAAGTTTCTGTCCACCATCCCGATCGGCCGGTTTTCCACGCCTGAGGACATGGGCAACGCGGCGTGCTTCCTGTGTTCGGACGAGGCAGGCATGGTGACCGGAGTGGCGATGGAAGTGGACGGGGGACGCTGCATATGAAGACTGTGAACTTGGCCGGAAAACTCAGCCAATTCTCCACCCATTGGGACCCGCATGTGGTGGCGGATTACAATGGCAACGACGTGATGGTGGTGAAGTTTCAGGGTGAGTTTCCGTTCCATCATCATTCGGATACCGATGATTTCTTCCTGGTTCTGGAAGGTGAAATGGTAATGGATATCGAAGGCCAGCAGCCGCAGACCGTCCGCGCAGGTGAGCTGTTCGTGGTGCCCAAAGGCATCAGTCACCGCCCCCGTGCCGAACGGGAATGCAAGGTGCTGCTGATCGAACCAAAGGGCGAACCGAATTCAGGCGATCCGGCGACGGCAGCGCCCAAGCCGCGGATCTGACGCCGCGCTTTCATCTTTCCCCGGGCTCCGCCCGTTCGGCCTTGAAACCCTCCCCCGGAGGGTTTCCATGACAGGCCTCACCCCCCGCCGGAGGCAGCGCGCCCCAGCGCGCTTCATGCAAGAAGGACTTCTCACCATGCTCCCCGGCCCCCGAAACCTGATCACTGACATCCCCGGCATACTGGTTGGCAATGCGCAGGATGCGGCGCTGAAATCCGGCACCACAGTTCTGACGGCAGACAAGCCCTTCACCGCATCGGTGCATGTGATGGGCGGCGCACCGGGAACACGTGAAACCGACCTGCTGGCGCCGGACAAATCGGTGGCAAAGATCGACGCGCTGGTTCTGTCTGGCGGCTCGGCCTTTGGTCTTGATGCCTGTTCCGGCGTGATAGATGCGCTGCACAGTCAGGGCCGCGGTTTTCCGGTTGGCCCGGCGCGGGTGCCGTTGGTGCCGGGCGCGATCCTGTTTGATCTGCTGAACGGCGGCGGCAAGGCTTGGGGTGAGAATCCCTACCGCGCCCTGGGCCGGGCGGCGTTTGAAGCCGCGGCAGATACCTTTGACCTTGGTACTTTTGGTGCGGGCACCGGCGCGCTGACCGCGATGGTCAAGGGCGGGCTGGGGTCGGCCTCGCTGGTGCTGGACAGCGGCGTGACCGTCGGTGCGCTGGTGGCCGCCAACCCGCTGGGCGCCGTCACCACACCGGGTGAGCGGCATTTCTGGGCGGCGCCATTTGAAATCGGGGATGAATTCGGCGGTTTGGGCCCGGATCCCTCCGCCGGCCTGGGCCGCAGTCCGGAAAGCCGCAAACTGGCCGCCATGCAGAAGCTGGGCGGCACCCCGATGCCGCAAGAGCGCGCCAATACCACCATCGCCATCGTCGCCACGGATGCCGCACTCAGCAAGGCGCAGTGCCAGCGCCTGGCCACTGCCGCCCATGACGGCATCGGACGCGCAATTGTCCCCGCCCATGCGCCCGGCGACGGCGATCTGGTCTTTGCCGCAAGCACCGGCGCCCGCGCCCTGGAAAACCCGGATGCGGACCTTGGGCCGGTCTGCCATGCCGCAGCGCTGTGCCTTAGCCGTGCCATTGCCCGTGCCGTCTCACACGCCCGGCCAGAACCCGGCGATCTGCTGCCCTGCTGGGCGGCGCCATAAAGGTCCGCAACTTCCTGCCATGACTTTGATGCGCGTCAAACTGCCGGTTGACACCGCCGGCTATTGGATCATGAGTCACACCTGCCAACTCAAAACCGGAGCAAGCAATATGAAACCTCTCGTTACAGCCGCCATTTTCGGCCTCCTCGCCGCCCCTGCCTTTGCCGAAGGCGACCCGGCCAAGGGGGAGAAGGGGTTTAACAAATGCAAATCCTGCCACATGGTTGTCTCGGACGACGGCGATGTGATCGTGAAGGGCGGCAAGACCGGCCCCAACCTGTGGGGCCTGGCAGGCCGCACTGCGGGCAGCACCGAAGGCTTCAAATACAGCAATGACCTGGTTGCGGCGGGCGAAGCCGGACTGGTCTGGGACGAAGCGAATTTCGTCGGCTTCACCACCGATCCCAAGAAATTCCTGCAGGCTGAAACCGGCAACGCCAAAGCCAAGTCAAAAATGTCTTTCCGCCTGAAGAAGGGCGGCGAGGATATCTTTGCTTTCCTGGCCAGCCACGGCCCGGCGCCGGCTGAAGAACCCGCCGCGGAAGAAAACGCAGAAGCCGCTTCCGAGTAAGGCCGGATTTTCCGGCAGCACGGCCAAAAAGCCGCGGCATTTTCGCCGCGGCTTTTCGCGTAATTGCTTTCGTAACCCGCAGAGGTTAGCGGTAGGAGCCAGGCCATAGCAGTTGCGGCAGGCCGCGCCAGAAAAAACCGTCACGGACACAGCATGAGCCATATGATCCCCGCCTGGGTGAACGGCGATTTGACACCTGTTGACAAGCTCGCCGCGCATGAGCGCGGGCTGAAACACAAGGCGGTCTCCGTTTTTGTGGTGAAAGGCGTGGAAATCCTGATGCAGCGCCGGGCGATGGGGAAATACCACACCCCCGGCCTCTGGGCGAACACCTGCTGCACCCATCCGATGTGGGACGAGCAGCCCTCGGCCTGCGCGGTGCGGCGGATGCAGGAGGAGCTGGGGCTGACCGGCCTCTACCCTGAGTTCCGCCATCACCTGGAATACCGCGCCGATGTCGGCAATGGCCTGGTCGAGCATGAAGCCGTGGATGTGTTCCTGGCCCATGCCCACCGCCCCTTGAACATCACCCCAAACCCGGACGAAGTGATGGAGACCCGCTGGGTCGATTACCATGACCTTCTGGCCGAAGTCAGCCGCCACCCGGAACGGTTCACGCCCTGGCTGAAAATCTATCTGCACAATTATGCCGATGTGATCTTTGGCCCCGACCTGATCATCGGTCGCCGGCGCTGACCTTTTACCCTTTCTGCCAGCTTGCTCCCCGTCGCGCGCCGTGGTTATCTGCCCGCGCAATTAGGGAGTATGCTTATTATGTCCATCCTCATCGCGGGCGGCGGCATTGCAGGGCTGACGCTGGGGCTGACGCTGCATCAGATCGGGGTCCCCTTTCAGATTTATGAGGCAGTCCGCGGCCTGAAACCGCTGGGTGTTGGCATCAACCTGCAGCCCAACGCGGTGCGGGAGCTGTTCGATTTGGGGCTGGAGGCGGAACTGGACGCAATTGGTGTCCGGACCCGTCAGCTGGGATTTTACAGCAAGCTCGGCAAAACGATCTGGGAGGAGCCGCGTGGTACCCGCGCCGGCTATGCCTGGCCGCAGTATTCGGTTCACCGGGGCGCATTGCAGATGATGCTCTGCCGCGCACTGGTGGAGCGCGCGGGGACGGGCTGCTTTAAGACCGGCGCACGGGCGGCAGGGTTTGACAATGCAGCGGAGGGTGCTGCGCTGCTGCTGGCGGACGGGCGGCGGGTCGAGGGATCGCTGGTTGTCGCAGCAGACGGCATCCATTCCGCCCTGCGCGCACAGATGGCGCCGGATGAGGGCGCGCCAATCTGGAACGGCCGTATCCTGTGGCGGGCCACCGCCCGCGCGCCTGCCTTCAAGGGCGGCGCGGCGATGGCGATGATCGGCAATGATCATCTGCGGCTGGTGGCCTACCCTATCTCGGCGCCGGATGGTGATGGCCGCGTCACAATGAACTGGATCGCCGAGAAGAGCTTTGATCCCTCCACCCCCTGGCGCCGGGAAGACTGGAACCGGCCCGCGGATATCACTGAGTTCCTGCCGGACTTCGCAGGCTGGCGGTTTGATTGGATTGACGTGCCCGCCCTGATCCGCGGTGCCGGGACGGTCTATGAATACCCAATGGTTGACCGCAACCCGCTGGAGCGCTGGACGATCGGCAACGTGACTCTGATGGGTGACGCTGCCCATCCGACCTATCCGGTAGGATCGAATGGCGCCAGCCAGGCCATTGTGGACGCGCGGGTGATCGGCGCGCAACTGCTGGAGCACGGGGTGAACGCTGGCGCTTTGCAAGCTTATGAAGCAGAAGTGCGCCCAGTAACGACGGCAGTGGGTCTCGCCAACCGCGCAGGAGGCGGACCGGACGGGGTGCTGCAGCGGGTCGAGGACCTCTGCGGTGGCGGCTTTCAGGACATCAGCGAAGTCATTCCGCAGGCGGAACTGGCCGCCCATGCCGCCAAATACAAGATGATTGCGGGCTTCTCCATCGAGGAGCTGAACGCCCGCCCGCCAACCATCCCGGCAGGCGCCCGCACCAGCTGAGGCACGCCGCGGCCAGCCGCGGGTCAAGGGCGGCACAGCCGCCGTGCCGCAGGCACGGTTTTGCCAGGGCTCCGCCCGTTCGCAAGCGAAACGCTCCCCCGGAGCGTTTCCGGGCAGCTTGCTCACCCTTGAGGCGCGGATGGCCGCTATCACCCTTGAATGGGCGCGTTTAAGGGCAATTCTGACCTTAAACCGCTTCTCAGCAAAGGGATGGCGCCGCGCAAAGCGCGGCGCTACGCCCAACTGTGAGGCACATTCGCAGAATGTGGCGGAACAGGCGGGAGCGCCCTGCCCTGCCCGCCTGACGTCAAACCCCGATCACCGCCTGAACCGCGCGCTGCCAGCGCGCATAAGCCGCCTGCCGCGCCGCGGGCTGCATTAGCGGCGAAAACTGCCGGTCGAGCTTCCAAGTGTCGGCGAACCCCGTCTGATCCGGGTAGATCCCCGCCCGCATCCCCGCCAGCCAGGCAGCGCCAAGTGCTGTGGTTTCCTGCATCACCGGGCGGTCGACTGCGGCGCCTAGGATGTCCGACAGGCTCTGCATCGTCCAGTCGCTGGCGCTCATGCCCCCATCGACACGCAGGGTCACGGTGTGGTGGCTGTCGTCTTCCCAGTCGGCGCGCATCGCCTCATAGAGATCGCGGGTCTGATAGGCGACGCTTTGCAGCGCGGCGCGGGCAAATTCGGCGGGACCCGAGTTGCGGCTGAGGCCGAACATGCCGCCGCGGCAGTCAGGCTCCCAGTAGGGTGCGCCGAGGCCGGTGAAGGCGGGCACCAGGATCACATCCTGGCCCGGATCGGCGCGCAGGGCCAGTTCGCCCGAATCCGACGCCTGTTCGATGATGCCCAGCCCGTCGCGCAGCCATTGCACCGCCGCGCCGGCGATGAAGATCGAGCCTTCCAGCGCATAGGTCGGCTTGCCGTCCAGCTGATAGGCGATAGTGGTCAGCATCCGGTTCTTTGACACCACCGGCTCATCCCCGGTGTTCAAAAGGGCAAAGCAGCCCGTCCCGTAGGTGGATTTCATCATCCCCGGCTGGAAGCAGGCCTGGCCGATGGTGGCCGCCTGCTGGTCGCCCGCCACCCCCAGGATCGGGACCGGGCCGCCCAGGATTTCCGGATCGGTGGTGCCGAAATCTGCCGCGCTGTCCTTCACCTCCGGCAGCATCTGCTGCGGCACATCCAGCAGATCGCTGATGGTGCGGCTCCAGCGGCCCTTGCGGATGTCGTACATCAGCGTCCGTGCGGCGTTGGTGGCGTCGGTGACGTGGGAGGCACCGCCGGTCAGCCGCCAGATCAGGAAGGTATCCACCGTGCCGAACAGCAGATCGCCCGCCGCCGCCCGCTCGCGCGCGCCGGGCACCATGTCGAGGATCCACTTCACCTTGGTGCCGGAGAAATAGGGATCGAGCAGCAGCCCGGTGCGGTCAGAGACCATCTCAGCCTGGCCATCCTGGCGCAGCTGCTCGCAAATAGATGCGGTGCGGCGGTCCTGCCAGACAATGGCGTTGTGAATGGCTTTGCCGCTGGATTTGTCCCAGACCACGGTGGTTTCGCGCTGGTTGGTGATGCCAATGCCCGCGATCTCCGCGGCAGACACATCCAGATCCGCCATCACCTTGCGGCAGACGGCGATAGTGGTCTCCCAGATCTCTTCCGGGTCATGCTCCACCCAGCCCGCCTGCGGGTAGTGCTGGGTGAACTCCTGCTGTGCGGTGCCCGCGACCTGCATTCCCGCATCAAACAGGATTGCCCGGGTCGACGTGGTGCCCTGATCAATTGCCAGAATATAGGTCATCGGCTGCCCTCCAGTCTCCTCTGACCGGGGAGCATAAACGCAAAAGTGTTACCGCTGCCAGCCCCTACTAAAGATTTAGTTGAGGAACTTCGATATTATCGATCAGCCGGACGCCATCCATCCAGGCGGCGGCCAGCAGACGGGCGGGACGAGAGGGGCTATCCAGCGCCTCTAGCGTTTCGGCACATCGCAGGTCGAAGTATTCCACGTCGCCGAATCCCGCCTCCGCCAGTGTCTGGCGCGCAACAGTCTCCAGCGGCGCCCAAGGTTCGCCCGCAGAAGCTTTGGCAGCCGCCTCCCGCATCGCGGCATTCAGCGCTGCCGCCTTGGCAAGCCTGTCCTTTGGCAGCAGCAGATTACGTGAGGACATGGCAAGGCCCGACGCCTCGCGCACGGTTTCGCAGCCGATGACCTCGATCGGGATATCCAGATCGCGGGCCATCCGGGTGACAACCATCAGCTGCTGGTAATCCTTCTGGCCGAAAAACGCCTTATCCGCGCTGGTTTGCAGAAACAGCTTGGCCACAACCGTTGCCACCCCGTCGAAATGACCGGGGCGGAAGGGGCCTTCCATCACCTCCGTAATGCTGCCGCCGACCGAGACATTGGTGGCGTAGCCCTGCGGGTAGATCTGGTCCGGATCCGGGACATAGATCAGATCCACCCCCAGATGTGCGAGCTTTTGCGCGTCGTCAGCTTCAGTCCGGGGGTAGTTATCCAGGTCTTCCGGCTTGTTGAACTGCTTGGGGTTCACGAAGATGGTCACGATCACCCGGTCGCAGGCCTGTTTGGCGGCCTCGGCCAGCGACAGGTGGCCCGCGTGCAGCGCGCCCATGGTCGGCACCAGACCGATGGTTTCGCCGGCACGGCGCCATGCGGTTGTCTTGGCGCGCAGATCAGACAAGCGGCGCAGGATCGGTGCGGTCATGTCGGCAGTCATCCTTTGGAGGGCGCCTGATCGGCAAACACATGCTCAGCCGCCGGGAAGGAACGGGCACGGACCTCGGCGGCGTATTCGGCAATACCAGCCTCGGCCAGCGGCCCAAGATCGGCGTAGCGTTTCACGAATTTCGGTTTGAAGGCGGTGAAGAAGCCCAGCATGTCATCGACAACCAGGATCTGCCCGTCGCAGCCGGCGCTGGCACCGATACCGATGGTGGGAATCGCCACCTCGGCGGTGATTGTGTCGGCCAGTTTCTGCGGTACCTTTTCCAGCACCACCGAAAACGCGCCGGCCTCGGCCACCGCGCGAGCATCGGCCAGCACGGCGTCGGCTTGCGTATCGCGGCCCTGCACCTTGTAGCCGCCCAGAGTATTGATCGACTGCGGCGTAAGACCAATGTGCGCCATCACCGGGATGCCGCGCTTGACCAGAAAGCGGATGGTTTCGGCCATCCCAACGCCACCCTCCAGCTTGACCGCGGCGCAGCCGGTCTCGGCCATCAGCCGGGCGGCATTGCGAAACGCCTGTTGCGGGCTTTCTTCATAAGACCCGAAGGGCATGTCGATCACCAGCATCGCCTGTTCCAGACCACGCGCCACCGCCTGGCCGTGCAGGATCATCATCTCCATCGTCACGCCCAGGGTGGAGGTCAGCCCGTGCAGCACCATGCCGACGCTGTCGCCGACCAGCACAAAGTCGCAATGGGCGTCCATCAACCGCGCCATCGGTGTGGTATAGGCCGTCAGGCTGACCAACGGGGTGCCGCCTTTGCGGGCCCGGATGTCTTCGGCGTTGGGCGCCTGTTTCTTGGCTGTTGCGCTCATGGTGTCCTGTCCGCGGTTCAAGAGTGGGCACGGATTACCAATTAACGCCGCGTGCTTCCAGTGCGCGAAATGCCGCCCGGTCTTGATTACGCTTGGGAAACAGGGAAACTCGTTTCCAATAGGCGCCCAAACAGGCCCGAATTTTGTACACAGGGAGTTTTCCGATGGCCTTCAGATCCTACGTTTTCGCCGCCAGTTCCGCGCTGGCCTTGATGGCGGGCGCCGCCTGGGCCAAGGACAGCGTCACCATTGGTCTGCAGCTGGAACCACCGCATCTGGACCCGACAAGCGCCGCCGCACAGGCTATCGATTCGGTGGTTTACAGCAACATTTTCGAAGGGCTGACCCGGTTCATGGGCGATGGATCTGTGGTGCCGGGATTGGCGGAAAGCTGGGAAATTTCCGGGGACGGCACCGTTTACACCTTCAAGCTGCGCGAAGGCGTCATCTTTCACGACGGCAGCGCGATGGATGCGGAGGACGTGAAATTCTCGCTCGACCGCGCCCGTGCCGAAGACAGCACCAACGCACAGAAAGCGCTGTTTGAGGGGATCGTGTCGGTGGATGCGGTGAACCCGCAGACCGTCAAAGTCACTCTGGACGCGCCGAACGGCAGTTTCCTGTTCAATCTGGCCTGGGGCGATGCAGTGATTGTGGCACCGGAGAGCATCGAGGACATCAAGACCAGCCCGGTCGGCACAGGTGCTTATACGTTCCAGGAATGGGTGCAGGGCGACCGGATCAGCCTGGCGCGCAATCCGGAGTATTGGGGCGAACAGCCCACGCTGGCCTCGGCCACCTTTAAATTCATCTCCGATCCCACCGCCGCCTTTGCCGCGATGATGGCCGAGGATATCGACGCCTTTGACAACTTCCCGGCGCCGGAGAACCTGCCGCAGTTCGAGGCCGATCCGCGGTTCCAGGTGCTGGTGGGATCGACCGAGGGCGAGACGATCCTGTCCACCAATAACAAACAGCCGCCGTTCGACGATGCGCGCGTACGCCAGGCTGTGGCCCATGCCATCGACCGGCAGTCCATCATTGACGGCGCGATGTTCGGCTATGGCACCCCCATCGGCACCCATTTTGCACCGCATAACCCCGCCTACAAGGATCTGACCGGCGCGTCATCCTTTGATCCTGAGAGGGCCAAGGCGCTGCTGGCAGAGGCCGGTTTGCCTGACGGGTTTGAGACCACATTGCACCTGCCGCCGCCCTCTTATGCCCGCCGCGGCGGTGAAATTGTTGCCGCACAGCTGGCCCAGGTGGGGATCAAGGCGGAGATCATCAACGTGGAATGGGCACAGTGGCTGGAATCTGTCTTTCGCGGCAAAAGCTTTGGCCTGTCGATCATCAGCCATACCGAGCCGATGGACATCGGCATCTATGCCCGGCCCGAGTACTACTTCCAGTATGACAGCAAGCCATTCCAGGAGCTTATGGCGACGCTGAACGCCACCACCGATCCGGACGCCCGCACCGCGCTGCTGCAAGAGGCGCAGGAGATTATCGCGGCGGATTACGTCAACGGTTACCTGTTCCAGCTGGCCAAGCTGGTGGTGGCCAAGGCCGGATTGCAAGGGCTGTGGGAGAACGCGCCCACCGCCGCCATCGACCTCAGCGTGCTCAGCTGGGCTGACTAGTCCAGGCTTGCAACCGATCGCCCGGCCGGCAGGCCGGGCAGCGCCCGAACCGCCCCCACGGGGCGGGCGATGCCCTTACCGCATTACAGCCCCCGTCTAGCACGCAAGTAAGCCACCCCCTCCCGGATCACCTGCCGGACCTCCCCGCCCCGCGGCTGGTCGCGCAGCGTGGTGAACCAATGCTCCGGCGGGTTTCGGCCCAGACGGTTGCCGTTGAACTCCAGCCCGCGCAGCACATCTTCGCCCCCCGCGGGCAGCCTCTCCGGCACCTCATACCCGTTCAGCGTGGCCCAGACCCCGGTCCAAAGACGCCCGACCGACCAAGGGTTATAGCCGCCGCCGCCCAGCACCAGCAATCGCGGCGCCATCCCCATCAGCGCCCGCACCACCGCCCAATGCGCATTGTTCGACAGATCCAGATGCGGCAGCGGATCCTCTGTCACCGCATCCGCCCCGCATTGCAGCACGATGGCATCCGGCCCGAAACCTTCCACCGCGGGCAGAATCAGCGCGTCTCGGATATAGGCCATCTCATCATCGTTGAAGCCGCGCGGCACTGGCAGGTTCAGGGCCGAGCCGCCCGCATCCTCCGTCAGCGCGCCGGTCTTGGGCCAGAGGTTCTCCTCATGCACCGAGATCATCAGCGCGTCCCTGTCGCCGGTAAAACCATGCTCTACCCCGTCGGAGTGATGCGCGTCGATGTCCACATAGGCGATCCGCCGGGCGCCGTGATGGCGCAGTGACAGCATCGCCAGCACTGGATCGTTCAGATAGCAAAAGCCGTTGGCGCGGTCCGGCATCCCGTGGTGGGTGCCGCCCGCCGGGTTGTAGACGATGCCGCCCCCTGCCAGCAGCTCACCCGCCAGGATCGACCCGCCCGCGGCTGTGGCCGGGCGGCGGAACATCTCCGGAAACACCGGGTTGGAAATGCTGCCCAAATGGTGCCGCACCCGAACGTCTTCGCTTACAGACTGCGCCGCCTCTGCCGCTTGCAGCGCCGCGACGTATTCGGGCGTGTGCCAAGCGGTCAGCGCTGCCGGTTTCGCCCGGGGCGAATTCACATAGGCCTGATCCGGCAGCCAGCCCAGCACCCGGGACAGATCCATCACAGTTGAGACCCTTGGCACCCGCAGCGGATGCGTGCCGCCATAAGACGATCCGCGATAGATTTCCGATCCAATGAACAGGGGGCGCATCAGCATAAGGCAGTGATAGCCGGTTTCCGCCCGCTGCCAAGGCACATCGCACCGGGGCGGGCAGCCGCTTGCCCGGCGCGGCGCGGCGCGCTTGTTCCGGTCAGACCCTGTACAACTTATTGACGTTGCGCGTTTTTATGCTCTGCCGCTCGTTTCTCTTCGCTGCCCACTGGACCGAACCGCCCGGCGCTCCTAACGTGGCGGGCATGTTGCGTTACGCCCTGAAACGCCTGTTGTCGCTGATTGCCAGCCTGGCCGTGGCCTCGCTGGTGATTTTTCTTGTGGTGGAGGTGGCGCCGGGTGATCCGGCCTCCTTCATGCTGGGGGTCAATGCGCAGGCCGACACCGTCGCCGCACTGCAGGCGGAGCTGGGGCTGGATCAGGGCAAGCTGGCCCGTTACCTTAGTTGGGCCGCCGGCATGCTGGGCGGCGATTTCGGCACCTCCTACACTTACCGCACGCCAGTTGCCGGCATGATTGCCGACCGGCTGTGGGTGTCGCTGCCGCTGGCGCTCTATGCGCTGACGCTCTCCACGCTCATCGCCTTTCCGGCCGGCATCTACGCTGCTGCCCGCCGCGGCAAGCCCGGGGACATGGCTGTGATTGGGGCTACCCAGCTGGGTGTCGCCGTGCCGAACTTCTGGTTTGCGATGATGCTCGTGCTGATCTTTGCCATCAACCTGCGCTGGTTCGGAGCCGGCGGCTTTCCGGGCTGGGAGGCCGGGCTTTGTGCAGGTGTCCATGCGCTTACCCTGCCTGCGATTGCACTGGCGCTGCCGCAGGCTGCGATCCTGACGCGGGTGATGCGCTCGGCGCTGCTCGACATCCTGGGCGAGGATTTCATGCGCACTGCCCGCGCCAAGGGGCTCTCGCGCCGCCAGGCTCTGTGGCGGCATGGGGTCAGGAATGCCCTGATCCCGGTGCTGACCATCATCGGCTTGCAGTTTTCATTCCTGCTGGCGGGCGCCATCATTATTGAGCAGGTGTTCTACCTGCCCGGCCTCGGGCGGCTGGTGTTCCAGGCGATTTCCTCGCGCGATCTGATCGTGGTGGAGTCGGTGGTGATGCTGCTGGTCTTTGCCGTCATTACGGTGAATTTCCTGGTTGATCTCGCCTATGCGCTGGTCGACCCGCGCCTCAGGAGCCGGACATGACCCGCAACCTGATCCTTGGCGGCGTGCTCTCCTCGCTGGTGCTGCTGGCGGCGCTGGTGTCGTTTCTGTGGACGCCATTCGACCACGCGGCAATGAACATCCCCGCCAAACTGCAAACGCCGAATGCGCAGCACTGGCTGGGCACCGATCATTTCGGGCGCGACCTGATGTCGATGATCATGGTCGGCGCCCGCACCTCCATCGCCGTGGCGCTGGTGGCTGTCGGCATTGGTATGGGCGCGGGTGTGCCGCTGGGGCTGGCCGCCGCCGCGCGCAACGGGTCGTGGCTGGATGAGGGGATCATGCGCGGCAATGATCTGGTCTTTGCCTTCCCGTCGCTGGTGATCGCCATCCTCATCACCGCCGTCCTGGGTGCCGGGGCAGTCAACGCCATCATCGCCATCGGCATCTTCAACATCCCGGTCTTTGCCCGCATCACCCGCGGCGCGGCTTTGTCCCTGTGGGAGCGCGAGTTCATCCTGGCCGCACGGGTGGCAGGCAAGGGCGCGGCACGGATCTCGGCTGAGCATATCCTGCCCAATGTGATGAACCTGCTGATCGTGCAGGGCACCATCCAGTTCTCGCTGGGTATCCTGGCGGAAGCGGGTCTCAGCTATGTCGGCCTCGGCGCCCAGCCGCCCACCCCTAGCTGGGGCCGGATGCTGGCCGACGCTCAGACAATGGTCAGCTTTGCCCCGCATCTGGCGCTGGTGCCGGGCATGGCCATCATCCTGACCGTGCTGGGGCTGAACCTGCTGGGCGACGGGTTACGCGATTTCCTGGACCCGAAACTAAGGGTGGCACGCGCATGACGCTACTGGATGTCACCAGCCTGTCGGTCAGGATCGGCGCCCTTCAGGTGCTGAAGGATGTCTGCTTCCACATCGAGCCGGGCGAGATCGTGGCGGTCACCGGTGAAAGCGGGTCGGGCAAGTCGATGACCGCACTCGCCATCATGCAGCTGCTGCCGGACCTTGCGGAGGCCAAGGGGTACATAACGCTGAGCGGCACCCAGTTGCTGGAGCAGTCCGAGACGCAAATGTGCGCCCTGCGCGGCCAGTCCATCGGCATGGTGTTCCAGGAGCCGATGACCGCGCTGAACCCGGTCAAGACCATCGGTGCGCAGGTGATGGAGACGATTCTTATCCACAAGGCGATGCCCCGCCGGCAGGCCGAAGCCCGCGCCCGCGAGGTGCTGGAGCGGGTGGGCCTGCCGGCGGACCGTTTCCCCCTGTCGCGCTATCCGCATGAGCTGTCGGGCGGCCAGCGCCAGCGGGTGGTGATTGCAATGGCCATCGCTTTGCGCCCCAAGCTGCTGATCGCGGATGAGCCGACAACCGCGCTGGATGTCACCACCCAGGCGCAGATTCTGGAGCTGCTGAAGGACCTGGTTCAAGACTATGGCATGGGGTTGATGATCATCAGCCATGACCTGGCCGTCGTCGCCGACCTGGCCGACCGGATCGTCGTCATGCGGAACGGCGGAGTGGTGGAAACCGGCCATACCACCTGGCTGTTGCGCAACATGCGGCATCCCTACACGCGGATGCTGTTTGAAGCCTCCAGACATCAGGTGGCGCTGCCGGACCCGCCCGCCCCCGCGCCGTTGCTGGAAGTCAGGAATACGGTCCGCGACTACAGAACCCCGCGCGAATCGCTGTTTTCCAAACCCGGCACATTCCGCGCCGTGAAAAATGTCTCCTTTACCCTGAACCGCGGTGAACGGCTGGGCCTGGTGGGTGAGTCGGGGTGCGGAAAATCGACCCTGACACGGGCGATTCTGGGGCTGGAACCGTTGCAGGGCGGGGAGATCCGCCTCGATGGAGAGAGTGTTGCGACTCACCTCAACCCGGCGATTCGACGCAAAGTCCAGGTTGTGTTCCAGGACCCCTATGGCAGCTTCAACCCGCGTCACCGGGTGGAGCGGCTGATCACCGAACCATTCCATCTGCTGCCAGATCCGCCAAGCGGGGCGGCGCGCGCCGGGCTTATTTCCGAAACCCTTTCTGCTGTCGGGCTAAACCCTGAAGATGCCGGCAAATACATCCACCAGTTCTCCGGCGGCCAGCGCCAGCGTATTGCGATTGCCCGCGCATTGATCACCCGTCCAGAGCTGATCATCTTTGACGAGGCGGTCTCTGCTCTCGACGTCTCGGTCCGGGCCCGGATCCTCGACCTGCTGGCGGAGCTGTGCGAGGCCTATGCCCTCACCTATCTGTTCATCAGCCATGACCTGAGCGTGGTGCGGACGATCACCGACCGCTGCCTGGTGATGCAAAAAGGCGAGATCGTCGAGCAGGGCGCAACCGAGGCCATGTTCAGCAATCCGCAGCATCCCTATACCCGGCAGCTGATTGCCGCTGCGCCGGTTCTTCCCGATCTGAATTCGGGGGCTGCATGACCCTGTCTCTAGCGCTGATCATGCCGCGGGAACAGGCCTTGCTGGCCGCAGCGATGGCGCCCTATTTCAAGGAGACAGCGCCGCACGCTGCAATCGATCCCACCGAGCGTGCGGGCCAGATGCTGCACCGCAAGGATGTGACCGCCTTCTGGCTGCGCAAGGACAGCGCCCGCATCGGTTTTGCCATCGTGCTGAACCTGCCCGATGACCGGCGCGAGTTGTCGGAGTTCTGCATTCTGCCGCAGCACCGCCGCCAGGGTTGGGGCCAGGAAGCCGCTTGCCTTATCCTGCAGGAGTTTCCGGGGCGCTGGCGCATGGGATTGTCGAAATCCTCACGCCAGGCTGTGGCGTTCTGGGGCACATGCCTCAGCCTCCTGCCCGGCATCCGGGGTTTGCGCGAGGGCGCGCCCTTCACCGGACATCAGATCAAAAGCTACACATTCGACGTTGCAGGAGCCCATGATGACTGACGCCTCCCCTCTCTGGTTCGATCCCGCGCTGTGCCTCATTGGCGGCGCTTGGCTTCCCGCCGCCAGCGGCGGAACCCTGCCGTTGGTGAACCCCTCGGACGGCAGCGAAATCTGCCGGATCCCTCGCGGCGGTGCAGCGGATATAGAGGCTGCGGTGCAGGCCGCAGATGCTGCCTTGGAGGGGGAATGGGGCGCGATGACAGCGCTGGAGCGCGGCCGCATCCTGACCCGGATCGGACCGCTGGTGCTGGAGCGGGTAGAGCAACTGGCCGCACTGGAAGCGATGGACGTGGGCAAGCCGCTGACCCAGGCGCGGGCCGATGCGCTGGCGCTGGCGCGCTACTGCGAATTCTACGGCGGCGCAGCGGACAAGGTGATGGGAGAGACTATCCCTTATCTGGACGGTTTCACCGTCTATACGCTGCGCGAACCGCATGGGGTGACGGGGCATATCGTGCCCTGGAATTACCCGATGCAGATCATCGGGCGTTCGGTGGGTGCGGCGCTGGCAATGGGCAATGCCTGCGTGCTGAAACCGGCCGAAGAAGCCTGCCTGACGGCACTGGCTTTTGCCCGTATCGCGGTCGAGGCCGGGCTGCCCGCCGGGGCGCTGAATGTGGTGCCGGGTCTGGGAGGGGAAGCCGGCTCGGCACTGGCAGGGCATCCAAATGTGCAGCATATTTCCTTTACCGGCTCGGTGCGCACGGGCGCGCTGGTGCAGCAGGCCGCAGGCGCCAATGTGGTTCCGGTGACGCTGGAGCTGGGCGGCAAGTCTCCGCAGCTTGTGTTCGACGATGCGGATATGGACGCCGCTTTGCCGTTTCTTGTGAATGCAGGCATCCAGAATGCAGGCCAGACCTGTTCGGCCTCCTCGCGTATTCTGGTGCAGCGCGGGGTCTACGGCGAGGTGAAGGCGCGGATGGCAGATGCCTACCGTGACCTGAAGGCGGGGCCGGCAAAGGACGACCTGCAGCTGGGACCGCTGATCTCTGCCCGGCAAAAACAGATTGTCGAGAGCTATCTGGAGCAGGGCGCGAACCTGCCGGTTGCTGCCCATGGCGCCATTTCCCCGCAGGCGCCGGAAACGGGCGCCTATGTCCGGCCCACTCTGTTTGCCGACGTGCCGCCGGATCATGTGCTGGCGCGCGAGGAGGTGTTCGGCCCGGTGCAGGTGCTGATCCCGTTTGAGACCGAAGAAGACGCCGTGCGGATTGCCAACAGCACCGATTACGGCCTGGTGGCCAGCGTCTGGACCCGAGACGGCGCACGGCAGATGCGGCTGGCAAAGCGTCTTCGGGCCGGGCAGGTGTTCCTTAACAATTACGGCGCCGGCGGCGGGGTTGAGCTGCCCTTTGGCGGTGTCGGGAAATCCGGCCATGGGCGGGAAAAGGGGTTTGAAGCGCTCTATGGGTTCTCTCAGCTCAAGACCGTGGCCGCCCATCACGGTTAGGTCCCGCTGCCGCAAGAGGTTTTGCGCCGTGCGTTGCACAATGCCCGGCAGGCCGCGCCTCCAGCGCGGCGTGCCGGGTCCAAGGGGCGCCCTTGCTTTTCAAAGCAGGGGCAACGCGCGGGAGCCAGCCCGTTCTTTGCAGCGCAGGAAGAGAGTTAAACAATAACGTCCAGCCGTTCCTGAGAACCGACTCCGAACACTTGCTTGTAGCGCGCAATCTCCTTTGCAGGCCCCATTGCCTTTTCCGGATTGTCCGACAATTTCACGGTCGGCCGGCCATTGGCGGCAACCGCCTTGCAGACCAGCGAAAACGGCGCCAGCGCGTTATCCTTCACCAGCCCGCGGAAGTCGTTGGTCAGCAGCGTGCCCCAGCCAAAGGACACTTTGGTGCGGTCCGAAAACTGCGCGTGCAGGTCCTGGATCTGCTGCACGTCGAGCCCGTCGGAAAAGATCACCCGCTTCTCCGCCGGATCCTCGCCGCGGTCTTGCCACCAATTGATCGCAACCTCGGCGCCCTTGGCCGGATCGCCGCTGTCGATACGGATGCCGGTCCAACCGGCCAGCCAATCGGGCGCACGGTCCAGGAAGCCTTGGGTGCCGTAGGTGTCGGGCAGGATGATGCGCAGGTTTCCCTCGTGCTCATCATGCCAGTCGGACAGAACGTCATAGGGCGCTTGGGCCAGCTTCGCGTCATCTTCAGCCAGCGCGGAATAGACCATCGGCAGCTCATGGGCATTGGTGCCGATCGCCTCCACTTCGCGGCGCATCGCGATGAGACAGTTGGAGGTGCCGGTGAACTTGCCGCCCAGCCCCTCGTGCATCGCCTGCACGCACCAGTCCTGCCACAGGAACGAGTGCCGCCGCCGGGTGCCGAAATCGGCGATGGTCAGCCCGTCCACGTCCCGCAGGCGATCGATCTTTTCCCAAACCTTGGTCATGGCGCGGGCATAAAGCACCTGCAGCTCAAACCGGCCCATGCTGTTGATCACGGCACGGCTGCGCAGCTCCATCAGCACCGCCAGCGCTGGGATTTCCCACAGCATCACTTCGTGCCATTTGCCCTCGAAGGTCAGCTCATACTGATCGCCCCTGCGTTCCAGATGATAGGGCGGCAGGCGCAGGCCCTCGAACCATTCCATGAAGTCAGGGCGGAACATCTGCCGTTTGCCGTAAAAGGTATTGCCGCGCAGCCAAGTGCTTTCACCGCGGCTGAGCGACAGCGAGCGGATATGGTCGAGCTGTTCGCGCAGCTCGCCCTCGTCGATCAGCCGGGCCAGCGGCACCTGCGCGGAACGGTTGATCAGAGAGAAGGTCACCGTCGTGTCCGGCTTGTTGCGGAACACCGACTGGCACATCAGAAGCTTGTAAAAATCCGTATCAATCAGCGACCGGACAATCGGATCGATTTTCCATTTGTGATTGTAGACGCGGGTTGCAATATCCACCGGCAGCCTCGTGCATAAGGGTCACTGATTGATAGAATAGCGCGCCTGCGGGAGCAAGGAAATCAACCCGCGCGGCGGGCTTGTGCTTGCGGTGCCAATTGGCCCAGCACCTCCAAAAGCACACCCCGGTTGATCGGCTTGCTCATAAAGTTATCCATGCCGGCATCCAGGCAGGCCTTGCGGTCAGACTCAAAGGCATTGGCGGTCAGGGCCACAATGGCCGGCTGCGGGCGGGCCCTGGCCCGGATCATCCGGGTGGCCTCCAACCCATCCATTTCCGGCATCGACATATCCATCAGAATGACATCGGGCGCAAAATCCTCAAAACGCGCCACTGCCTCGCGGCCATCCTTGGCAAAGGCCAGCTCTACCGGGGCGGATTGCAGGAACTTTTCAATCAGCACCCGGTTCACCGCGTTGTCCTCGGCCACCAGAACCCGCAGGCCGTCCAGTGCCGGGGAGCTGTCCGGATAGGCCGGTGCCGCGGGCGCCTTTGCAGGTTCCGGCTGAGGCGTTTGCAACCGCAGCCGCACCGTAAAGCAGGACCCCAAGCCCGGTTCCGACGTGACCGTGATACTGCCGTCCATCGCTTCCGCAATGCGGCGGGATATGGCCAGCCCAAGCCCGGTGCCGCCAAAACGGCGGCTGATTGCAGCATCCGCTTGGGAAAAACGCTCAAACACCTTGCCAAGCTTTTCCGCGGCGATGCCAATTCCGGTATCTGCGACCGAGAACACCAGGTCGCGGCCTGTCCCTGACGCCGCCGGTTCGGCATCCAGTGTCACCAGCACCCGGCCCTGATCCGTGAACTTGATCGCATTACCGGTGAGATTCATCAGAACCTGCCGGATCCGCCGGTCATCCCCCCGCAGCAGGCTGGGCACACGACCGGTGATTTTCAGAACCAGCTCCAACTCTTTGGCGTCTGCCTGGGCCTGCAGCAGGCGGATGGTTTCCTCAAAACAAGCGTGCGGATCGAAATTGACCTGGCTGAGGTTAAGCTCCTCGGCATCCATTTGCGAAAAATCGAGCACATCATTAATCAGCGCCAGCAGGGTATCCGCCGAACTGAGGATGGTGTCAGTGTAAAGGGTTTGCTCTTCATCCATGCTGCTTTCGCGCAGCAACTGGGCCATGCCGATCACACCATTCATCGGTGTCCGGATTTCGTGGCTCATCGTGGCCAGAAAATCAGCCTTGGCCCGGGCGCCTTCCTCGGCGGCGATACGGGCCTGTTCCAGTTGCTGGGCATGTTCCTTGGAGGCGGTGATGTCCCGCTCCACCGCGATCAGGGTCTCCAGTTCACCGGCCGCGTTCAGCATCGGCACCTGGCTGGTCTCGATCCAGACCCGCCGGCCGTCCTTGCAGCGATTGCGGATTTCCACCCGCAGAGGACGCGCATGGAGAACACTGTCTTGCAGCTGGCGGATAGTCTCGGCGTCCGTCTCGCCGCTGTTCAGCAGATCGCCGGGCAACTGACCCAGCGCCTCGTCAAAACTGTAACCGGTGATGCGGGTGAAACTGTCGTTCACCCAGGTAATGCGCCCGTCGCGATCCATCAGCATCACGCTGTCATTGGCGCTTTCAGCAACCAGCGCCAGGCGCTTGGCCTCCATCTTCTGGTCGGAAAGCCGGACATAGGCGGCTTCCAGTTCCTCCTGCTGGAGCGCCTGGGCCAGCAAAGCGCCGCGGGTCCGGCTGAAATTGCGCCTGACATAGCTCAGAAACCAGAAAAAGGAGGCAAAAAGAACTGCCAGCCCTGCCAGATGAAGGAAATACGCAGGTGCCAGAACCGGGGTTTCAACGATCTCCACGGCCAGAAAGGCAACCGGCAATGCCGCATAGGTGACAAGTCTGGTTATGACTGCAAGCGGATGATACGGCAGCACCAGCCCGGCATTGATCGCCATCCCGGTAAGCAGTCCGATTGTAAAAAGCGGCTCATTATGGGCGTGCGGCACCAATCCCGGCATTTCGACCCAGAACGGGGCTGACGCGGCCGCGCCGAGCGCCAAGGCATGCAAAAAGGCGGTCAGCGCCGTCAGCAGCCGCAGCCACCCTTCGCTCATCCCGCGGCGGACCAGATGATCCGCCTGGCGCAGCAGAAGGCAGTCCGCAACATCCCCGGCAAGCGCAAGCGCAAAAGCCAGCAGCGAATAGAGCGGCGGCACGACCAGCCCAAGAACGGCAAAAGCAAAAAGCATGAACAACAGGCGGGCCCGGAACGCGCGGACACGGCCGCGGCAATAACGCAGCAACAGCTCAAGCGAGCCGTATCGTTTACTAAAGTTGGCCAGCGGTCCGTTGCCGGTCCAGTCCGAAGTGTCCATCAATCAGCCTTGGCATCTGTCGGGGTGCCCGCACAGCATAGCAACGCCTTTGTTAATATTTCGCGCCATTCTCCTTAAGATTGCAGGTTTATATTTTTGCTCTCCATTCTCTCCAGCGCCGCCTGCAGCGATCCGTCCAGATCAATGGCGCGGCAGGCTGCCAGCTCAACCGTTACGGAAAAGCCAAGCCGCGCCGCATCCAGGGCAGTGAAGGCAACACAGAAATCAGTGGCCAGTCCAGCCAGGGTCAGCGCAGTGATGCCGCGGCTGCGCAAATAGCCCTCCAGCCCGGTGGGGGTGGAGTGATCGTTCTCAAAGAACCCGGAATAGCTGTCAATCCCTGGCCGGAAGCCCTTGCGGAGGATCAGGTCGCCATCGGTGCGCAAACCCTTGTGAAATGCGGCCCCATCGCTGCCCTGCACGCAGTGATCCGGCCACAAAACCTGGGTGCCATAAGGCATCTCGGCCGTTTCAAACGAATCCTTTCCCGGATGCGAAGACGCAAAGGAGGTATGCCCCGCCGGGTGCCAGTCCTGGGTCAGGATCACCGCATCGAACCGGTCCATCATGGCGTTTATCGGGGCCACCACCTCATCCCCGCCGGGCACGGCCAGCGCGCCCCCAGGGCAGAAATCATTCTGTACATCCACGACAATCAGAGCCTGGGTCATCGGCAATTCCTTTGCTGGGCACACAATATGTAGCGGCGGCAATGGATCTTGGAAACTCCCGCTGGCCAGTCGCATACCGGTGCAGCAATTAACATGCATCCAAAGCCCTTATTTTACTGGCTCAGCGGGGGTGGCTCTTTCTCTTGAATTACCCGCGCCATGGTTCTAAGGGCGGGGTATGTACACAATTGCTGCCCTCTATCACTTCACCCGTTTCCCCGATCCCGCCGCGATCCGTCCGGCGCTGCTGGAGCTTTGCCAGGCGCAAGGCGTCAAAGGCTCGCTGCTGCTGGCGCAGGAGGGGATCAATGGCACCATCGCCGGACCGCGCGCAGGTATCGATGCGGTGCTGGCCCATATCAAGGGCTTGCCCGGCTGCGCGGATCTGGACTGGAAAGAAGCCACCGCCGCTGAGCCGCCCTTTGGCAGGATGAAGGTGCGGCTGAAGAAAGAGATCGTGACGATGGGCCAGCCGGACGTGGATCCGCTGGCATCTGTTGGCCATTACGTTGAGCCGGAGGAATGGAACGATCTGATCCGGCAGGACGATGTGGTCCTGATCGACACCCGCAACGATTACGAAGTGGCGATCGGCACATTTGAAGGCGCGATTGATCCCATGACCGAGTCGTTCCGCGACTTTCCGGCCTGGTGGGAAAAGAACAAGGAGCGCTTTCACAACAAGCGGGTTGCGATGTTCTGCACCGGCGGCATCCGTTGCGAGAAGTCGACCAATTACCTGCTGGGTCAAGGGGTGGAGGATGTCTATCACCTGAAGGGCGGCATTCTGCGCTATCTGGAGGAAATGCCTGCGGATAACAGCACCTGGGAAGGCGAGTGCTTTGTCTTCGACAACCGGGTGTCAGTCGGCCACGGGCTGGTGGAAGGCCCGCATGAGCTGTGCCACGGCTGCCGCCGCCCGATCCTGCCCGAGGACAAGGCGCGCCCCGGGTTTGAGCAGGGCGTCACCTGCCATCAGTGCATCGATCAGACCTCGGAAGAAGACAAGGCGCGGTTCCGTGAGCGTCAGAAGCAGATGATGCTGGCCCGCAAACGCGGCGCGGATCATCTGGGCAGCATCCCCCTGTAAACCGCCAGCCAACTGACACCAAAAAGGCCGATGCCCATCGAGGCAGCGGCCTTTATTGTTGGTTGCGGGGGCTGGCAGCGTCAGTCGCTGCTCAGGCCCAGATAGCTGCGGGTGCTGGCCAGCAGGCCTGCGCCATGGGCCGGGGCCAGCAGACCGGCATGATCTTCGCCTTCGGCAGCACTCATGTCGGGCAGCTGGTGGGCGATGCCTTTGTGGCAGCTGATACAGGTCTTTTCGCCGGTGAACAGGAAGCGTTCATGGGCATCCGCCGCCCGTTTGGACTGGCGTGTGATGTCCATCGACTCGTCCGAGTGGCAGTTGCGGCACTCCAGACTGTCGTTGGCCTCAAGCCGCGCCCATTCATGCTGGGCCAGTTCCAGCCGGTGCTCCAGGAATTTCTCGCGCGTGTTGATGGTGCCGAAGATCTTGCCCCAGACCTCCTTGGAGGCCTGCATCTTGCGGGCGATCTTGTTGGACCATTGATGCGGCACGTGGCAGTCCGGGCAGGACGCCCGCACGCCGGAGCGGTTGGAGTAATGGATCGTCGGCTTCAGCTCCTCAAACACGTTGTCGCGCATCTCGTGGCAGCTGGTGCAGAAGGCCTCGGTGTTGGTGACCTCAAGCGCGGTGTTGAAACCGCCCCAGAAGATGATCCCCATCACAAAGCCGCCCATGGTCAGGAAGCCAAGCGAGAAGAAGGCGCTGGGGCGGGTGATGATCCACCACAGACGTTTTAAGAAACCCCACATCAGTCAGACCCGCCCTGTTTCGAGTGCACGTAATCCAGCACCTGGTCGACATCGACAAACTCATTTTCAACCAGCGGCCGGGCATTGGTCTGCACCACGTGGCACTGGGTGCAGAAATAGCGCCGCGGGCTGACCGCGGCGAGGGTCTGGCCCTCGCGGTTCATGAAGTGGGTGACCGAGATCATCGGCGCCTGGCTGACCTCCACCGCGGTGCGGCTGTGGCAGGTCAGGCATTTGTTGGAATTGAGATCCACCTGATAATTGTCAGTCTTATGCGGGATCAGCGGCGGCTGGTCCGGGTAGTTGCGCACCTGGCGGATGTCGGTGTTGACGATGCCGGGGATCTGGGTGGCTTCGCCCTCTTCCGCCAGCGGCGCATTGTTGCGCAGCGTGGCGACCTGGTTCTGGGCAAAAGCTGGTGAAGCCATAAAGACCGGGGCCAGCAGGATCGGAGCGGCCAGGATGGCGAGACGGAGATGTTTCATGACGGGCCTCACACTGCTTCGATACGGACTGCGCATTTCTTATAGTCCGTCTGTTTCGAGATCGGATCGGTGGCATCCAGCGTGACCTTGTTGATCAGCCGGCGCGCATCGAACCAGGGCACAAACACCAGACCTTTGGGCGGCTTGTTACGGCCGCGGGTCTCGACCCGGGTGCGGATTTCACCGCGCCGCGAGATGATCCGCACCTCGGTGCCGCGCCGGAACCCTTGGGCCGAAGCATCGTCCGGGTGCATGTAGCACAGCGCGTCGGGGACTGCCTGATACAGCTCTGGCACCCGCTGGGTCATTGAGCCGGAGTGCCAGTGTTCCAGCACGCGGCCAGTGGCCAGCCATATCGGGTATTCTTCATCCGGGCTTTCTGCCGGCGGCTCGTAAGGCAGCGCAAAGATCACCGCTTTGCCGTCGGGCTTGCCATAGAACTCGTAGTCCGAGCCCGGGGTCACATAGGGGTCCGAGCCTTCCTTGAAGCGCCAGCGGGTTTCCTTGCCGTCGACCACTGGCCAGCGCAGCCCGCGTTCCTCGTGGTAGCGGTCAAAAGGCGCCAGATCGTGGCCGTGGCCGCGGCCAAACTCTGCATATTCCTCGAACAGGCCCTTTTGGAGATAGAACCCAAAGTCTTCGGATTCGTGGTTGCCGTACTCTTTGGCTTTCTCGGTCAGTTCAAACTGGTCAACCTTGCCGTTGGCAAACAGCACGTCGAACAGGGTCTTGCCTTTATACTCCGGGTTTGCGTCCAGCAGCTCGGCCGGCCAGACCTCGTCGGTGGTGAAGCGTTTGGAGAATTCCGCCAGCTGCCACAGGTCGGACTTGGATTCACCCGGTGCATTGACCAGCTGGTACCAAAACTGGGTGCGGCGCTCGGCGTTGCCATAGGCGCCTTCTTTCTCCACCCACATCGCGGCGGGCAGGATCAGATCGGCAGCTTCCGCGGTCACCGTCGGATAGGCGTCCGACACCACGATGAAATTGTCGGGGTTGCGGTAGCCCGGCAGCCCTTCCTCCATCATGTTGGGGGCGGCCTGCATATTGTTGTTCACCTGCACCCAGTAGCAGTTGATCTTGCCGTCCTTCAGGTCGCGGTTCTGTTTCACCGCGTGGGAGCCGACCCAGCCGGGCACGGTGCCGTCGGGCAGTTTCCAGATCTTTTCCGCAAAGGCACGGTGTTCGGGGTTCTTTACCACCAGATCCGCAGGCAGACGGTGCGAGAAGGTGCCCACCTCGCGCGCGGTGCCGCAGGCCGACGGCTGGCCGGTCAGCGAGAACGGCGAGTTGCCGGGGGTGGAGATTTTGCCGGTCAGCAGGTGGATGTTGTAAAGCAGGTTGTTGGTCCAGACACCGCGGGTGTGCTGGTTGACGCCCATGGTCCACAGCGACATGACCTTGGTGTCGGGATCGGCATAAAGCTTAGCGATCTTCTCCAGGGTCTCGGCCGGAACGCCGGACATTTCCTCGGCTTTTTCAAGCGTGTATTCGGAAACGAATTCGGCGAACTCCTCAAACGACATCGGCTCGGAGCCGCCTGCCTTGTCGTTGTTCTCGGCGGCCTGCTCCAGCGGGTGTTCAGGACGCAGGCCATAGCCGATGTCCTGATTACCGCGGCGGAAGTTGACGTGTTTGCCGACGAAGTCCTTGTGCACCGCATCATTCTGGATGATGTAGTTGGCGATGTAGTTCAGGATCACCATGTCGGTTTGCGGGGTGAACACTGCCGGGATATCGGCCAGATCAAAGCTGCGGTGGGTAAAGGTCGACAGAACCGCCACCTTCACATGCGGGTGGCTGAACCGGCGGTCGGTGATGCGGGTCCACAGGATCGGGTGCATCTCTGCCATGTTCGAGCCCCACAGCACAAAGGCGTCGGCGTTCTCGAAGTCGTCGTAGCAGCCCATCGGCTCATCGATGCCGAAGGTGCGCATGAAGCCGCCCACGGCAGAGGCCATGCAGTGGCGCGCGTTGGGGTCGATGTTGTTCGAACGGAAACCCGCCTTCATCAGCTTGGAGGCGGCATAGCCTTCCCAGACGGTCCACTGGCCGGAGCCGAACATGCCGATGCCCTCGGGGCCTTTTTCGGCCAGGGTCTTCTTCCATTTCTCGGCCATGATATCAAAGGCCTCATCCCAGCTGACCGGGGTGAATTCGCCCTCTTTATCATATTCGCCGTTGGTCTTGCGCAGCAGCGGCTGGGTCAGACGGTCGGCGCCGTACATGATCTTGGACAGGAAGTAGCCCTTGACGCAGTTCAGGCCGCGGTTGACCTCGGCCTGGGTGTCGCCATGGGTGGCAACCACGCGGCCGGCCTTGGTGGCAACCATGATCGAGCAGCCGGTGCCGCAGAAGCGGCAGGCGGCCTTGGACCACTTCAGCTCGGTTACATTGGCGTCGGTGACAAGGTTCTGCGCGGCGGCGGGGATCGGCAGCCCGGCAGCAAGTGCCGCAGCTGCGGCGGCCTGCGCCTTGATGGCGTCGCGGCGGGTCAGGCCAGTCTTGGGGCCGGTCATTGGGGGACTCCTTCTTCAATGGCGAGGTCCTGCGCATCGCAGGTTTGATGGAAGACAAGCGCCGCGCTGGCGACGCCGTCGAGAAGCTGAATTCTGGCCAAGGCATCGCCAATGGCCCGGTCGCTGTCCGCCTCAAACAGGACGACGATCTTGCCCGAGGGATCGGCTTGCGAAATCTCGGCGCCTGCCATGGATTTGATGTTGGCCAGAACATCCTCCATCTGCGCCGGATTGCTGCGCACCAGCAGGCTGGAAATATGGATCTCTTCTGTCACGCGGGCGTCCTTTGCTGGCGGGGGTCGCAGAGTGCGATGGCATTGTTGGGACAGGTGGACAGGCAGGCACCGCAGCCGGTGCAGGCGCCGGGATCCACCTGAATGGCGCCGACCGGACGGACCGACAGGTCCATCCGAAGGGCACGAGGGTCACAGATATCGGTGCACAGCTGGCAGGCGATTCCGGCGGCATTCAGGCAGCTGCTGGTGATCTCCACTGTCACCGGCCAGGGCGCTGGCTGTGCCAGATCGAACACCGCCTGCGGGCAGGCTTCGGCACAGGCGCCGCAAAAGGTGCATTCGCCACCGTGGAAACTGATCCGCGGGCGGCTGCGGCTGTCGAATTCGATGATCCCTTGCGGGCAAGCCTCAACACAGGCATTGCAGCCGGTGCACTGCGCCTGCACCCGGGCCTCATCCGTCCAGGGCGGACGGAATTCCGGCTCCGGGCGGGCCACTTTCCCGGTCAGGAAGGCGCGCCGCGAGGGGGCTGTGCTGGCATGTGCTGGCATTGGCCTGGCCTCTTACCCGGCGGGCGGTCCCAGGAAGATCTGGGAGATCCAGATGATCAGGCCGTATCCGCCGACCAGTCCCACCGCCAGTACCGGCGCCAGAACCACGGCGAGGAACAGGAAGGTGTTCCGCTCTTCGGCTTTGCTTGGCTGTTCGGACATTTTTTGTCCTCCTTGGCTCGTACAAATGTAGCGCAGCAAGCCGGCCGGAAAAGGCCGCATCTGATTCCGGTTTTCTGAACAGTGCCGCGTCGCTGGCAGGAGAATGCGCAGGACGGCTGTCCTGCACTTTGATCTGAATCATTTCCCGGGCGGTAGATTTGGCAAAACCAAACATTCAAACAATCGAAATTAACGATATCAATGCGTCCATAGCGCTTCCAACCGCGGATATCTCCAACCTATTTAGAACACGCCCATATCTCGGAATTTGTATGGGAAGTGCCGCCAGCCAGCCTCGTGCCGCTTGGCCAGTGAAAGCGCACTGAATTTGCCATCACCCTTGCGATGCCATTCGGCCGCAATTACCGGGGCCAGCAATACGCCTGCCGCGACGTGGCGGGGAAGCCCTCGCAGCAGCGCTTACGCGCAAACCATTGGGCCAATCGCGCAAACTTATGGGGATCGCGCACGAATATGCGCGATCCTACAACCCGATCAGAAATCCAGGTTTTCGACGCTAAGCGCGTTCTTTTGGATAAACTCGCGACGGGGTTCGACAACATCGCCCATCAGCTTGGTGAACAGATCATCCGCCTCGATCATATCGTCGACCCGCACTTGCAGCAGTGTCCGGGCGTCCGGGTCCAGTGTCGTCTCCCACAGCTGGTCCGGGTTCATCTCGCCCAGGCCTTTGTAGCGCTGCAGCGAGAGACCCTTTTCGCCTTCATCAAGGATCGCCTTCAAAAGATCCAGCGGTCCGTGAATAATCTGGCTGCGATCGCGGCGGATCAGCTGGGAGGAGGTGCCGTAGACTTCCTGCAGGCTTTGGGTGAAGCTGCCGGTTTTGCGCGCCTCGCCGGAGCGCAGCATCGGACCGTCCAGGGTACGCACTTCCTCGACGCCGCGCAGGATGCGGGCCAGGCGGATGCCGTGATCCTGTGTGATCCGGCCCTGCCAGCCGCGCTCATATTCCAGGGCAATGGCGTCCAGCCGCGCCGCAACCTTGTCGGCCACGCCCTGCAGGTTGGAATCCACCGCACCGGGCACAAAGGCACCGGCCACGGCAGCTTGCTCCAGGATGTGGCGCGGGTAATGGGTCGGGAAGGCATCCAGCACACGTTTGAGCTGGCGCGCCTCGTCGACCACGCGGGCAAGGTCGGCACCGGCAATCTCGGAGCCGTTACCGAGTTTCAGCAACGCGCCGTCAACACCTTGGTTAATCAGATAGTCATCCAGCGCCGCCTGATCCTTGAGGTAAACCTCGGATTTGCCGCGCGCGACCTTATACAATGGCGGCTGCGCAATGTAGAGATAGCCGCCCTCGATCAGCTCCGGCATCTGCCGGTAGAAGAAGGTCAGCAGCAACGTCCGGATATGGGCGCCGTCCACGTCCGCATCGGTCATGATGACAATCTTGTGGTAGCGCAGCTTTTCAATCTTAAATTCGTCCCGGCCAATACCGGTGCCCAATGCCATCACCAGGTTGCCGATCTCCTGGCTTCCCAGCATCCGGTCAAAGCGTGCGCGTTCAACGTTCAGGATCTTGCCGCGCAGGGGCAGGATTGCCTGTGTCCTCCGGTCCCGGCCCGTCTGGGCGGAACCGCCGGCCGAGTCCCCCTCGACCAGGAAGACTTCGGTTTTGGACGGGTCTTTTTCAGAGCAATCCTTCAGCTTGCCGGCCAGGTAATTCACGTCCATCGCAGTTTTGCGGCGGGTCAGTTCGCGTGCTTTGCGGGCGGCCTCGCGGGCCAAAGCGGCCTCGACAATTTTGCCAACGATTTGCTTGGCCTGGCCGGGATTTTCCTCAAACCATTCTGCCAGTTTTTCCCCGACCAGGCTTTCGACCACCGGGCGCACCTCGGATGACACCAGCTTGTCCTTGGTCTGGCTGGAAAATTTCGGATCCGGCACTTTCACCGACAAAACGCAGGTCAGCCCTTCGCGGGCGTCATCACCAGTAAAGGAGATCTTTTCCTTCTTCGCGATGCCCGAAATCTGCGCATAGTTGTTGATCGTCCGGGTCAGCGCGCCGCGGAAACCTGCAACATGGGTGCCGCCATCGCGCTGCGGGATGTTGTTGGTAAAGGGCAGCACAGTTTCGTGATAGCTGTCATTCCACCACATGGCGATTTCGACAACGATTTCGTCCTTTTCACCGATAATATAAACCGGAGTTTCCATCACCGGAGTCTTGTGGCGGTCCAGGTATTTGACGAATTCCTTGACGCCGCCGTCATAATACAACTCCACTTCCAGCCGTTCCGCCGGGCGTTCGTCGATCAGGATGATGCGCACGCCGGAGTTCAGAAAAGCCAGTTCCCGCAAGCGCTTTTCCAGCGTTTCAAAGACATATTCGAGGTTGGAAAACGTATCCGTCGAGGCCATGAAACGCACTTCGGTGCCGGTCCGGTCGCCGCAATCGCCGACCACCTCCAGATGCCTGGCGGTATCACCGCGCTCAAACCGGGCAATGTGTTCCTTGCCGTCGCGCCAAACGCGCAATTCCAGCCAGTCAGACAGCGCGTTCACCACCGAAACACCCACACCGTGCAGGCCGCCGGAAACCTTGTAGGAGTTGCTGTCGAACTTACCGCCGGCATGCAGCTGGGTCATGATGACCTCGGCCGCGGATACGCCTTCTTCCTCGTGGATACCCACCGGAATGCCGCGACCGTTGTCGCTGACGGATACGCTGGAATCGGCGTGGATTTTCACCGTCACGTGGTCCGCGTGGCCTGCCAGCGCCTCGTCGATGCCGTTGTCCACGACCTCATACACCATGTGATGCAGGCCCGAGCCATCGTCGGTGTCCCCGATATACATGCCGGGGCGTTTTCGAACCGCCTCCAACCCTTTGAGAACTTTGATGGAATCCGCGCCATATTCTGCGGGGGCCTGCTCGTTTCCGGACATTCACATCTTCCTGTCTTTGCTTCAGGATTTTATACGGAGTCTGGCCGGGATTGTCACGCGCAAGCCCCCTTTTTTCAGGGCTGTACCAGACGATTATGCAGCCAAGGCGCCAAGCTCCGACGCGGTGCTCAGCCAGGCTGCGCGCTCATCCGAACTTGACCCTTGCAATGCGCCGAAATGGCAGGTCTCTACCGGATCAATTCCCACGAAATTCATAATCTGCCGCTCCACCTGAACATGCGCTGCATTGCCATAGAACTGCTCCATCAAGTCAGGCGGCGTGTCCGATGCCACCAGCACCCGGCCCGACTTTCCGGCCAAAAGCGGTTTCGGCAGGCCATCGGTCACAATGCGCGGGTCAAACGTGCGGCCGGGAAGCAGAATACGGTCAAACAACCCCTTCAGTTTCCCCGGCATCCCGCCCCACCACAACGGAAAGGCAACGACCGCATGCTCTGCCCATTCAAAGTCCGCAAGCACTGCTTCGATCTGCGGCTCCAGCCTCTTTGCTCCGGAAAACCCGGCCTGGCCAAAGTCTGCGTCGAACTCCAGCTGCGACAGCTTGTGCAGGCGCACATCGTGCCCCGCAGCTTGTGCCGCAGTTGCGTAGGCTTCGCATAGCGCCTGCGTAAAAGTGTTCTCAGCCGGGTGGCCGTTCAAGATCAGTATTTTTCGGGCAGACATGTCATTCTCCATGAGTTAAGTTGACCGCGGTCACTTTAGTGAAAGAAAAAATGACCGCGGTCAATTATAAAAGTGACCGTGGTCAATAACAAACCCGTGAGGATGAGGCATGACACGTGCTCCACAAAAGCGGCGGCTGGAAACCCGCGCAAAACTGCTCAGCACCGCAACCGTCATTGTCCAGGAACAGGGCTATAGCGGTTTGCGGGTTGAAGATGTGGTTGCCCGGGCCGGCGTTGCAAAGGGCACCCTGTTTTCCCATTTCAAGGACAAGGACGGGCTGCTGGCCGTCCTGATCGGAGAGGAAGTGACACGGCTGCTTGACGGGATGGAAACCGCAGGCGCCCCCTCGGATGTCGCGGAGCTGACCGCCCGTCTTGCACCGCATCTTGATTACGTTGCCCAGGACCGGGTGATCTTCGATCTGCTGCTGCGCTATTCAGGCACCACTGCGGATGAGCCGGACGAAGTTGTCACTGCAAGCTTCACCCGGCAGGTCGCCTTGCTGACAGGCTGGCTGCAGGACATGCAAGCGGCGGGCGGGGTTCGCCGGAACCAGCCGCCGGAATTGCTGGCAGAAGGCATCCAGGCGTTTCTGAACCATGTGCTGGGCTTATGGTTCTGCATTGAGCATGAGACTGAAGCGCACCCGGCCCAGACGCTGGAACCTTACTTGCAGGCCTGGTTGCAACCATCCGCCTAAAGGAACGGGATCGCAATCCCCACACAGATCAGCAGCCCGCCGGACACCAGGTTGATGCGCCGCAGGATCCGGGGCGAGGCAACCGCCCGCCGGACCCGGTGCACCATCCCTGCCAACGCAAGGTTCCCTGCCAGCGGAACCGCAAAAGACAGCACCACAATGGCGGCAACGTCCGGCCAGGTTGTACCTGACAGATCAAAGAAACCAGGCAGAACGCCCATGTAGAACAGGATTGCCTTGGGATTGCCCAGGATCACGGCAATTCCCGCCATGAACCCGGCCCAGACGCCGGGCCGGGTGAGGGCGCGGCTTTCTTGAACCGCTTCGCCCGCGTGGCGGATCAGCAGCCCCCCCATGCCGAGGAACATCAGGCAGGCCAGCCAGCGCAACAGGGTCATGATGCCGGTGAATTCGGAGACCACCCAGGACATGCCGCCCACCGCCACCAGCGGCCACAGAATATCGCCGCAGGCAACCCCCAGCGCCAGCGGCCAGGCCGCCGGAAACCCGCCGGAAACCGAGCGCGCCATCAACGCCAGCCAGACCGGGCCGGGTGTCAGGAACAAGATCAGCAGCGCCCCTGCATAAAGCGACAGATCCCAAGCGGTGACAGTCATTTCTGCGTCACCTCTGACCCGCTGCCGCTGTCTGAGACTTCCAGTATCTGCGCCCGGCCTGCCAGCTCGCCAAACAGCTCCGGCCCGGTGCCCGTCATCCAGGCCTGGGTTCCCAGGGTGCAGATCTCGTCATAAAGGACCGCACGGCGGCCAGCGTCCAGATGCGCGGCAACCTCATCCAGAAGCAGGATCGGCGGCGCGCCCTCGCGCTGCGAAAGCGCCCGTGCGTTGGCCAGGATCAGCGACACCAGCAGCGCTTTCTGCTCACCGGTCGAACAGTCCTTGGCCGGGATGCCCTTAGCCTGGTAGGTGCCGATCAAATCGGTTCTGTGCGGCCCGACAAGGGTCCGGCCCGCCGCCAGATCCCGGAACCGGCTTTCCTCCAGCGCCTCCTTGAAATCCGCCTCAGTGGACGGCATGCTGCCTTCGGATTGCAGCAGCTCCAGCTCAGCCGCGGGGAATACGGTTCCGGCTTCGGCCTGGGCAATCTGCAGCAGTTCCACCGCTTGCACGCGCGCCGCATGGATCCGGTGCCCGGAGGCGGCCATCCGCTCTTCCAGCACCCGGTACCATGCGGCATCGCGCACCTGCTCCTTCAACAACCGGTTGCGCTCGCGCATCGCCTTTTCATAGGCCAGCGAGGCCTCGGCATGGGCGGGTTCAAAGCTCAGCGCGATCCGGTCGAGAAAGCGCCGGCGGCCTTCTGCCGCTTCAATCCACAACCGGTCCATCGCCGGGATCAGCCAGACCACCCGCGCCACCTGGCCCAGCGCGATCTGGCTGGCGGGCTTATTGTCGATCTTCACCTGCCGGGCATTGCCGCCTTCGGACCAGGTTTCCACCTCATAGGCCTGCGAGGGTGCCCGCAGCTCACCCTTCAGTTTCCACCCCAGCGCTTCGGGCTGGCGTGCCATCTCTGCCGCACTGGCCCGGCGCAGGCCCCGGCCGGGCGAGAACAGCGACACGGCTTCCAGGATATTGGTCTTGCCCGCACCGTTATTGCCGTGAATGGCTACCGGACGCCCGTCCAAACGCAATTCCGCCCGCAAATGCGAGCGGAAATGGGACAAGGTCAGGGCAGTCAGGGCCAGCACGCGGCGCGCTCCCGTTTCATCTTTCCAAAAATACTCGCGTCCCGCCGCCCGGCAGGGGAGGCAGCGCCGTCAGGCGCTTCAGACACGCATCGGCATCACGACGTAAACAGCGCTTTGATCGCTGCCTTCGCGCATCAGGGTCGGATCGCCGGAGGAGTTGAACATGAACACAGCGTTTTCGCGGTCTACCTGGTTGGCAATTTCCAGCAAGTACTTGGCGTTAAATCCGATTTCCAGGCGTTCGTCGTTATAGGCCACCGCCAGCTCTTCCTCGGCGGCGCCGCTGTCAGGAGCGTTCACCGACAGGATCAAACGGTCCTCTTCCAGCTGCAGCTTCACCGCACGAGAGCGTTCGGAGGAAACAGTGGCAACCCGGTCAACGGCCTGGGCGAATTCGGCGGCATCCACTTCCAGACGGCGGGTGTTACCGGCCGGGATCACCCGGGTGTAGTCCGGGAAGGTGCCGTCGATCACTTTGGAAGTCAGGGTGATGTTCGGGGTCGCAAAGCGCACCTTGGTTTCCGAGACCGACACCGCGATGTCCATGTCATCGTCATCCAGCAGTTTGCGCAGCTCACCCACGGTCTTGCGCGGCACGATCACGCCCGGCATGTCTTCGGCGCCCAGCGGCAGCTCGGCGTCGATGCGCGCCAGGCGGTGGCCGTCGGTGGCCACAGCACGCAGAACCTTGCCGCCTTCGGCACTGTTGGAGACATGCAGATAGACACCGTTCAGATAGTACCGGGTCTCCTCGGTCGAGATTGCAAATTTCGACTTATCGAACAGACGGCGCAGCACCGCGGCCTTGGCCGCGAAGTTCGAGTGGTACTCCGACGACGCCATCACCGGGAAATCCTCGCGCGGCAGGGTCGCCAGCGAGAAGTTGGAGCGGCCGGCCTCAACGGTCAGGCGCCCGGTTGCGGCGTCGGCGCTTAGTGTGACCAGCGCGCCGTCCGGCAGCTTGCGGACAATCTCATGCAGAGTGGTGGCGGCCACGGTGGTGGCCCCGGCGCGTTCCACCTGGGCGGGGGCCTTGTCGACCACCTCGATATCCAGGTCGGTGGCGCGGAACTGGACGCTGTCGCCTTCGGCTTCGATCAGCACATTTGCCAGAATCGGAATGGTGTTGCGGCGCTCGACCACCGACTGTGCCTGAGCCACAGCCTTGAGAAGCGTGCCGCGTTCGATGCTGATCTTCATGTCCCAAATCCTCTCCGTCTGGCCCCGTGTCACTGGCCGGGACAAGCAACCTACCTGTTTACCCCTGCCGTACAAGGCTTTTGTGGATTTCTCCAAGGGATTCCCGGCGGGGTCAAGAGGCGGTGGGCAGCTGGGCCGCGAAACCGGAGGAAACGTTGCAGCAGAACCCGGAATTGTCCCCGCGGGGACAGAGCTGCAAAACCCAGGCTTGTCCCCGTGGGGACACCTACGGAAAACGCCCCGGCGCTTGGACCGGGGCGTAATACGGAACCGGTTAAACCTTTGGAGAGGCGGCTTAGGCCTTCACCCGTTCCGATTTCGGATCATACATCGGCTTCAGCGAAGCCTCGGCCTTCACTTTCACGCCGCAGACGTCGATCTCGTAGGTGGAGGCCAGCACATCAGCAGCCTTTTCGCCTTCGCACGGCACATAGCCCATGCCGATGGCAGCACCCAGGGTATGACCGTAGTTGCCGGAACTGAGGTAGCCCACGTATTTGCCGTCACGGATGATCGGCTCGTTGTGGAACAGCAGCGGCTCGGCATCCGTCAGTTTGAACTGAACCATGCGGTTCCTGGGGCCGGTTTCCTTACGCTCCAGCACCGCGGCTTTGCCGATGAAGTCGTCCTTGTCGGTCTTCACCGCAAAGCCGAGGCCTGCGTCGATCACATTGTCCTCGCAGGTGATGTCGTGGCCGAAGTGGCGGAAGCCCTTCTCGATCCGGCAGCTGTCCATCATGTGCATACCGCAGAGCTTGAGCCCCATGTCCTGACCCGCCTCGTGCAGCGTTTCGAATGCGTGGCCCGCCATATCGGCGCCGACATAGATTTCCCAGCCGAGTTCACCCACATAGGTCACGCGGTGCACACGGGCGAGGCCCATTCCCAGTTCGATCTCCTGCGCGGTGCCAAAGGGGTTCACCTCGTTCGAGAAATCGTTCGGCGACACTTTCTGCAGCAGCTTGCGGGCGTTTGGCCCCATCACTGCCAGCACGCCTTCGCCTGCGGTCACATCGGTGATCACCACCCGGTGGTCGCCCACGTGGCGCATCATCCAGGTCTGGTCGGCCAGACGGGTCACCGCCGGGGTCACCACCAGATAGGCGGTTTCCGACAGGCGGGTGACGGTCACATCGGCCTCAATCCCGCCGCGGGTGTTCAGGAACTGGGTGTAGACGATCTTGCCCGCGGGAACCGACAGGTTGGCGCCGCAGATGTAGTTCAGGAAGGTTTCGGCATCCGGGCCTTCGACGCGGATCTTGCCGAAGGAGGACATGTCGTACATGCCGACGTTTTCGCGGACTGCCTTGTGTTCAGCGGCCGAATTCTCAAACCAGTTCTGGCGCTTCCAGCTGTATTGGTATTCGCGTTCCTGGCCTTCGTTGGCAAACCAGTTGGCGCGTTCCCAGCCGCCGATTTCGCCCATCACCGCGCCCTGCTCCAGCAGGTGGTGGTGGAACGGGGTGCGGCGCACGCCGCGAGCGGTGGCCTTTTGACGGTAGGGGAAGTGATCAGCATACAAGAGGCCCAGCGTCTCCTTGGAGCGCTCGAACAGGTAGTGCTTGTTACCCTGGAACGGCTGCATGCGGGAGATGTCCACGTCGCCAAGGTCGAACGGTTTCTGACCGTCTTCCATCCACTGCGCCAGCGCCATGCCAGCGCCGCCCGCCGACTGAATACCGATTGAGTTGAAACCTGCAGCGACCCAAAAATTGTCCATCTCGGGCGCCAAGCCGAGGTGGTAGGCGTCATCCGGAGTGAAGCTCTCGGGACCGTTAAAGAAGGTGTGGATGCCTGCTTCAGCCAGCATCGGCATCCGATTGCAGGCGGCTTCCAGGATCGGCTCGAAGTGATCGAAGTCCTCAGGCAGCTGGTCGAATTCGAACGTGTCGGGGATGCCGTTCATCGCCCAGGGTTTGGCGTTCGGCTCAAACGCACCCAGCAGGATTTTCCCCGCATCTTCCTTGTAGTAGGCGCATTCGTCCGGAACGCGCAGCACCGGCATCTGGGTCAGGCCGGTAATGCCTTCGGTCACGATGTAGAAATGCTCGCAAGCATGCAGCGGCACGTTGACGCCCGCCATACGGCCTACCTCATGGCCCCACATGCCGGCGCAGTTCACCACCATGTCCGCCTCGATGTGGCCCTGGGATTGGCCATCATCGCTGGCCCAATCGACGCCGGTGACTCGGCGGCAGTCCTTGGAGATGCCAGTAACCTTGATCCGTTCCTTGACCAGCGCGCCGCGCTGGCGGGCGCCCTTGGCCAGAGCCAGCGCGATATTTGCCGGGTCGCCCTGCCCGTCTTTCGGCAGCCATACGCCGGCTGTCACGTCACCGACGTTCAGGTGCTCGTAGCGGGCTTTCACTTCCTCAGGCGAGATTTCTTCAACCTCAACGCCGAATGCCCGTGCCATGGCGGCCTGGCGGAAGATCTCTTCCTTGCGTTCTTCGGTCAGCGCAACCGTGATTGAGCCGCAGCGCTTAAATCCGGTCGCGACACCGGTTTCGTCTTCCAAAGCGCCATAAAGCTCCTGACTGTATTTGGCGAGCTTGGTCATGTTGGCAGTGGCGCGCAGCTGGGCGATCAGGCCCGCGGCGTGCCAGGTGGTGCCGGAGGTCAGCTGTTTGCGCTCCAGCAGCACCACATCCGTCCAACCCAGCTTGGTCAGGTGATAGGCGACCGAACAGCCAATCACGCCGCCGCCGATAATGACCACGCGGGCCTTGTTGGGAAGATCGCTCATATCATCGCTCCACAATCAGTGTTTGCGTCTGATTACCACGGAAAGGCGGCGCAAAATGCATCAAAAACGCCAAGTTTCCCCGGCTATTCTCCGGCTTTGAGGATATCTCCGGAACCGTCTTCCCCCAGCCGGCGGCGCTTGCGCAGGGTAAAGGGGGTGATGCCGAAGAAGCTTTTGTAAAGCGAGGAAAAGCCATTCGGGAAACCGCAGGCAAGGCCGATCTCCCGCACGCTCATGGTGGTGTTGAGCAACAGGTTATTGGCCTTGGACAGCCGCATTTCCCGGTAAAACCCGTTGGGCGTGGTGCCGAGGAAGGTCTTGAACTTGCGCTCCAGCGACCGGGTGGAGATGCCCAGCTCATCGACGATTTCGCTGATCGGCACCGGTTCTTCGATATTGCCCTGCATGATGCGGATGCAATGATCCAAGTCGCTGTCGCCGGTGATCGTCGGCTTGGCGCCGGCAAAGGGCTGCAGCGAGGAAAAGTCGCGCACCTGTTCGTGCAGCATGATGTTGGCCACGGTCATCTGCGCCGCCGCCGAGGTCAGCCGCCCGACCAGCGCCAGCACGATATCGACCGTAGACCCCATGCCGGCACAGGTCACCACCAGCCCGTCTTCGCTGGCCAGGGCATGGCTGGAATCGTTCAGCCCCATACGTTCGCGCAACAGGGCGGAGTTTTCCCAATGCGTCGTCAGCCGGCCGGCCGCGCCGCCCTGATCGCGGATGTAGCGGGCTGCGGCTTCGGCCAGCAGATAGACCTTACTGCCGCGGCAGGTGTAGCTGGAGATCACCCGGCCCAGGCTGAGGCCGGGGTGGTCCGGGTCCGAATTGCCAAGGAAGAAGGCAAAATCCGCAGCAGGCTTAACCGCGAAGGGTTCGGTGTCCACGCTAAGGCCCGCCTTGCAGCCGACGCGCCCGCCCTGCAGGGACCGTACAGTCCAATTGAACGGCGGCTGCGCCAGCACCCGGTTGGCGATCCGCAGCACTTCGACCACAGCCGACATCTCAGTCAGCACAAATCCCTCGCTGACGATGATGTCGATACTCCAGACCCGGGCCGGATCCGCGGTTTTGAGTTTTTCCTGCGTTGCCATGCTGATCCCCCTGTCAGACGATGTCAGACGATCCGATGCCCGGCCGCGCGTAAGCAGCGGGCCAGTTCGGCGATGTGGTCCGGGCCGACCTCACAGCAGCCGCCGACGATGGTGGCACCTTGCGCAACCCAACCCATTGCAAATTCCGCATAGGCCACTGGCCCCAGATCCTGGCGCTGCTCCAGCGCATCCACGGTAGGGGCGTCCTTCAGGAAATCCTCGGATATCCGGGTGAAACCGTTGGCATAGGCCCCGTAAGGCTTGCCGAATGTTTTTACGGTCTCCAAACCTTTGCTGATGACCTCGGGCCGGGAACAGTTGAGCAGAACCGCATCGGGCTGGAATTCCTCAACCAGCGGGGCCAGCGCGGCAAGCGGCTCCCCCGAACGCAGCAAGGTGCCGTCTTCGTCGGAAACAGAGGCCGCCAGCCAGACCGGTTTGTCCGTAGCCGCACAGCCCAGCAACGCGCCTTTGGCATGTTCCAGCGAGGCGACGGTTTCGATCAGGAACAGATCCGCCTGCGGGCCGAGTAATTCGACAAGTTCTGCGTAGACAGGTTTCGCCTCATCAGGCGGCGGGCAAATGTCAGGCCGGTAAGATGCGATCAACGGGCCAAGCGCTGCCGCGACACGGCCCGTTCCATGGGCGTCCCGCGCTGCAGCGGCTTGAGCGGCGGCTTTGTTCAGAAGCTCTTCGAAGTGGTCTTCCAGACCTGCGCGCTGCAACCGGTCACGCAGAACCGCATAGGTGTTTGTTGTGGCAACCGTGGCGCCTGCGGCAAAGTAATCGGCATGGATGCCGCCGACCACCCCGGGTCGGTCAACCATCACCGCGGTGGACCACAAAGGGGTTGCGCGGTCGCCGGACCGTTTAACAACCTCTTGCCCGATCGAGCCATCCAGAAGCGTGATCTCAGCCATAGCAAACTGTCCTTTGTGCGGGTTGCCTTGCGCCGCCAGGATACAGGAAACGATCCGGCGGCGCAGGCTGTCTTTTATAGGGGCATCAGCCCGGACCTATGCGGCCCGGACTGATACGGGTTGATCAGGCGCGCAGGCGCTCGTTGGCCGGATCCCACAGCGGTTCGTCTTTTTGAACCACGGCCCGGCATTTCTGCCCGTAGATCTCAACCTCCAGCTCGGTGCCCGGCACGGCCAGTTCACTGCGCACCATGCCCAGCGCAATGGAAGCACCCACACGGTAGCCCCAGTCTCCGCTCGTGGTCTCGCCCACGATCTCGCCATCCTTGGAGATGCAGGACATGTAAGGCGCATCCGCATCGCCGGCCTCGACGATCATGGTGACAAAGGACTTTTTCACGCCCTGCTGCTTTTCGCTTTGGATTGCGGCCTTGCCCGGGAAATCCTGCGGCTTGTCGAGTTTGACAAAGCGCTCCAGCCCGCCTTCAAGCAGCGAGTAATCGGTGCTGAGGTCACCCTTCCAGGTGCGATAGCCCTTCTCGATCCGCAAGGAGTTCAGCGCATACATGCCGAACGGCTTGGCGCCGCCTTCGATCAGCGCCGCATAGATCCCGGCCTGATGCGCGTTGGCGCAGTGCACTTCCCAGCCGAGTTCGCCGGCATAAGACACCCGCGCCAGGAAGGCAGGTTTGCCCGCGACCGTGGCTTCCTGATGGGTCAGCCAGCCCAGCGACAGGTCGGCGTCAGAGATGCCCGCAAACAGCTCCCGCGACTTCGGACCGGTGACAATCATCGTCGCGAATTCGGTGGTGCGGTCGGTCAGGGTCAGGCCAGCGGGCAGCGCCTTGCGCAGGATCTCAAAGTCGTGCCACTGGGCCGAACCTGCGGTGATCATGGTAAAGTGGTCTTCGCCATGACGAATACAGGACATCTCGGTCAGGATCCGGCCGCGGTCGTCCGAGACATAGACCAAGTTCATCCGGCCCACTTTCGGCAGGCCGCCGGTGACCAGTCCGCGCAGGAATTCCGCGGCGCCTTCGCCATCCAGATTGAAGCGCGAGAAACCCGGCAGATCCAGAACACCGACGCCGTCGCGGACCGCTTCGCATTCTTCCTTGATGCGCTGCTGCCACGGGCCGGAGCGGCCCCAGGTGTGGGTGGCTTCTTCAGAGGTGTCATCACCATCCTTGGCGAACCAGTTGGCACGCTCCCAGCCATTGTAGGCACCCATCTGGCCACCCAGTTCCTTGATCTTGGCGTGTACCTGGCTGACCTTCTTACCGCGCGCGGCCGGCCATTCGTGCTGCGGGAAGTGCATGGCGTATTCATTGCCGTAGACTTCCATGCCTTTCTGATCACAGTAGTCCTGATCCGTGTAGTCGGTGTAGCGGCGCGGATCGACCGCCCACATGTCCCACTCGGTCCCACCATCGACGATCCATTCCGCCAGCACCTTACCGGCGCCGCCGCCCTGGGCGATGCCGAAGGTAAAGACGCAAGCCTCGAACGCGTTGTCGACACCCGGCATCGGGCCGATCAGCGGCAGACCATCGGGGGCATAGGGGATCGGGCCGTTGATCACGCTGGAGACGCCGGAGGATGCCATCAGCGGCACGCGTTCCATGGCGTCGGTCACGATATCCTCGATCCGGTCCAGATCATCCGACCACAGCTGGAACGAGAAGTCGTCCGGCATCTGATCGTCTTCGGTCATCCAGTGGCCTTTGCAGTTCGGCTCATAGGGGCCAAGATTGTAGCCGTTCTTTTCCTGGCGCAGGTAATAGGACACGTCCACGTCGCGGATCAGCGGCAGCTTCTTGCCATGCTCCTTGCTCCAGGCTTCCACCTCGGGGATCTGCTCGGTCAGCAGATACTGATGCGACATCACCATCATTGGCACGGTGCGGCCGCCGTAAGGCTTGAACCACTCACCGATACGCTGTGCGTAATAGCCAGCGGCGTTCACCACATAGTCACATGCGATGTCGCCCTTTTCAGTGTGCACGATCCAGGTCTTGTCTTCCTGTTGCGTGACACCGGTCGCCGGGCAGAAGCGAATGATCTTTTGCCCCATGTCGCGGGCACCCTTGGCCAGCGCCTGGGTCAGCTGCGCCGGATCAATGTCGCCATCAGACGGGTCCCACAGGACACCTTCCAGGTCGTGGGTTTCCAGGAACGGGTAGTTCTCCTTGGCCTGTTCCGGGGTCCACATCTCCATCTCAATGCCCTGATAACGGCCCATCGAACAGGCGCGTTCAAATTCCTGCATCCGCTCTTTATTGTGCGCCAGACGGATCGAGCCGGTCTGGTGGTAGTTCATCGGATAATCGACCTCTGCCCCGAGGCGTGAATACAGCTCTGTCGAATAGCGCTGCATGTTCATGATCGACCAGGACGTCGAAAACGTCGGCACATTGCCGGCCGCGTGCCAGGTCGAACCGGCGGTCAGCTCGTTCTTCTCCAAAAGCACACAATCGGTCCAGCCTTTCTTGGCCAGATGATAAAGCGACGAGGCGCCAATGACGCCGCCGCCGATGATGACCACGCGGGCCTTGGTTGGAAAATCAGACATGTTCGCTCCCTAATCTCAGTCCTTCTGCGGCACGCCGTCCGCAATCTCGTAGTAGTCGCCCTTGGAGGCGGCAAAGATGTGCTTTTCGACGCTGAGACCGGTGTTCCCGTCGACAGCGCCCAAAGCGAAACTGGTGGTATCTTCGTCATGCGCCTTCCAGAACAGGAAGGAGCCGCAGCGCGGGCAGCAGCCGCGCTTGGCCGCTGCGCTGGCTTCAAACCAGCTGACCCGACCGGTGATATTGAGGTCTTCGTCGCGCACATAGGCCGAAGACCAGATGCCGCCCGACTGCTTGCGGCACTGGCTGCAATGGCACATGGACGCGCCTTTGGGCTGCGCTGCAGTATCAAAGCGGATATCGCCGCAGAGGCAGGATCCTTTGATCATCGAGGCCTCCTAATACACCGGCGGTGCAATCACCCAGACGGCCACTGCGGGTTCGTCATAGGGATTCGACCACTGATAAGGTTCATGCTTGATCCGGAAACTGTCGCCCGGACCAACGGTGAAGCTGCGGCCCCCGATCAGCAGATCCAGCTTGCCCGAGATCACATAGCCAACCTCTTGTGTCGGCCGGTGGGCCGGCGTCTGCATGCGCGACTTCGGGCGGAAGGTGGAATGCACCATCTCGAAATCGTCGGTCAGGTCGGGTGACAGCAGCTCTTCGATCAGCCCTTCCTCGCCCGAGCCCATCGGGCGGCGCGAGCCTGCGCGAACAATATAGCCATGCTCATCCGCCGGCGCGCCGGTATGGGCAAACAGCATCGACATCGGAACGCCCAGGGCCTCGGCAATCTGGCGCAGGTCGGAAATCGACGGTTCGGACATGTCCCGCTCAACCTGGCTGAGCCAGCCAACCGAGCGGTTCAGCATCGCCGCGATATCCGACAGCGTCAGCCCGCGCGCCTTGCGCAAGGCCCGGATATCCGCCCCCAGTGTCGCCGCTGCCAGGGTTTGATCGTTCACCGGCTCTCTCCCCGCTCGTGAAAAAATGCTCTCGTTTTTCACGATGCCTTGGGATCGTGAAATTTCCAAGCCTTTTTTCACGAACGGGCCGCGAACCAAGAAAAAACCCAGCGCCTTCAGGCACCGGGCTGCTTCTTTCTGGGTGAAAATACCCTGGGGTGAGGCCGCAAGGCCGAGGGGCAAAGCCCCTGCAAGGGCGAATCAGCTGCGGCTGAAGACCTGCCGCAGGATTACTGCCAACTGCTCAGCATCTTCCTGAGTAAAGGCGTCCGGCTGGTCGCTGTCGATATCAAAAACCCCGATCAGCCCGCCTGCGGCATTCCAAACCGGCAAAACCAGTTCCGACCGGGTGGAAGAAGCGCAGGCGATATGGCCGGGAAAGGCATCCACATCCGCAACCAGCTGCACCTCTCCGGTGCGAGCTGCCGCGCCGCAAACGCCGCGGGAGAACGGGATTTGCAAACAGCCGTGCCCGCCCTGGTATGGGCCGATTTTCAGCAATTCCGGTGCAACGGCGCGATAAAAGCCGGTCCAGTCGAACCGGTCGTCGGCGTGATGCACTTCGCAGGCGACAGTGGCCATCAGCGCAACCTCATCCGTTTCGCCAGCGGTCAGCGACGCGATGGTCTTGGCAAGGGTTCCGAAATCAGCCTGCATGCCTGCCTCTCCTTCAACGCATTGAGGGGGCTGTCTGCCCCCTCTTGACCTGACGGTCAATTCACCCCCGAGAGTATTTTTCAAAGGTGAATGTCACAGCCGCTCAATTGCAATCGCCGTGCCTTCGCCGCCGCCGATGCAGATTGCCGCCACGCCGCGCTTAAGGCCGCGTTTTTCCAGCGCGTTCAAAAGCGTGACCATGATCCGGGCACCGGACGCCCCGATCGGGTGGCCCAGCGCGCAAGCGCCGCCGTTCACGTTCATCTTATCGCGGCTGATGCCCATTTCATGCATAAAGGCCATCGGCACCACAGCAAAGGCTTCGTTCACTTCCCACAGATCGACGTCTTCAACCTGCCATCCAACGTTTTTCAGCAGCTTTTGCGCAGCGGGAACCGGCGCGGTCGTGAACAAGCCCGGTGCCTGCGCATGGCTGGTGTGGCCCAGGATTCGGGCGCGGACCTTCAATCCCTGTGCCTCGGCAGCTTCAGAAGACGCCAGCACCAACGCTGCAGCGCCATCGGAAATAGAGGATGCATTGGCTGCTGTCACAGTGCCATCCTTGCGGAAAGCAGGTTTCAGCGCCGGGATCTTCTCCGGGCGCGCAGACTTTGGCTGCTCATCCGTGTCCGTTACCACGCTTCCCTTGCGGGACGTCACCGTAACGGAAGCGATTTCCCCGTCAAATGCACCGCTTTCCTGGGCTTCCAGCGCGTTGGCCAGCGACTTCAGTGCGTATTCGTCCTGAGCTTCGCGGGTGAACTGGAATTTTTCAGCGCAATCCTCGGCAAAGGTGCCCATCAGGCGGCCCTTGTCATAGGCATCTTCCAGCCCGTCGAGGAACATATGGTCAATCACCTGGCCATGTCCGATACGGGCGCCGCCGCGCATTTTGGGCAGCACATACGGCGCGTTGGTCATGCTCTCCATGCCGCCGGCGATCATCGTATCCGCGTGGCCCAGCGCGATCTGGTCAAAGGCGATCATCGCCGCCTTCATGCCAGAGCCGCACATTTTGTTAAGGGTCGTGGCCGGCACCTCATCGCCCAGGCCCGCGGCGAATCCGGCCTGACGCGCCGGCGCCTGGCCCTGGCCCGCAGGCAGAACGCAGCCCATCAGCACCTCATCGACAGTGGCTGCACCGGCGCCTTCGAGGGCCGCCCGGATAGCCGCGCCGCCCAGTTCCGAAGCCGTCACCCCGTCATACATGCCCTGAAACCCGCCCATCGGCGTCCGGGCCGCTCCGGCGATAACAACATCTTTCATGCAATTTTCCTCCAATCGTCAAAATAATACCTACAGAATAGTAAGCTTTGCGGTCTAGAGTGCTGACAAATGACGTTACATCCCGGGGGATCAAAATGAGCCTGACGACCACCATGACGGACGATGCGCAGATCGTTAAAGTCAATGCCGAACGCATTGATGCCGCCATGGCCATCCAGTTCAAGGAGGACATGCGCACGGAAACAGAATCCGGTGCGGACCGTGTCATCCTGGACCTTTCCGAAGTGCAGTTTATCGATTCCAGCGGGCTTGGCGCGATCGTCGCCGCGATGAAACAGCTTGGCGGCACCCGGAAACTGGATCTCGCCGGGCTGACCCCCATGGTCGAAAAAGTGTTCCGGCTGACCCGCATGGACACGATCTTTGACCTTTATGGTTCCCTTGGCGACGCAATCGCTCCGGCTGGCGCAAACTCCTGAAGACCAATGCGCTGTCAGTGCAAAGCGAGAAATCGATGGTAAAAACTTTTGCCTGCTCGTTCACGGCTACGAACCTGAATGCCCGTTCAGGCATCTCATCGGTTGTAGACCAGCTTCGGTCCCTAGGGATCCCGGGTGCCCGTGTGGATGAGGTGCAAATCGCTCTGACCGAGGCTGTGAACAACGTAGTCGAGCACGCCTATGAAAGTGCTCCTCCGGGAGACGTGCGGATCCGGGCTGAGCTTTATCCTGAACGTTTGTGGATCAGCATCCAGGACGCCGGTGTTCCTTTTGCTAAGGGAGAATTGCCGGAGGGCAAACCTGCAGATATCAGCGTTCCGGTTGAAAGCATGCCCGAAGGCGGGTTCGGGTGGTTTCTGATCCGCGAATTGGCAAGCCAAGTCCAATATGAGCGTTCGGAGGGAAACAACAATCTATCGCTCTGCTTCGAAATCAAAGTGACCAGCCCCTCGGCCGAAGTCTGAACAGCCCCAGGTTTGCAGAGGCACGGCTGCGGGTTTGCTGCATTTTAACGCTTTGTCATAATCGCGCCGCAATCCCGGCCCACCTCAGCCCGATAGGTATGCGATTTTTAAACTGTAGCTGAAATGAGCTTCCCCCGGTACCGCGTGTTCTAGCCCCCACCAGTGCGCGGCACCGGGGATACTTCCATTGGCCCGCTTTTCTGACCCAGGGTAACGTTCCGTTCCTTCAGAGCCGCTGAAGATTTGAGTTGCCTTCCCGCCGTGTGCGCCTAGCCTTTGCAAGGTGACGGCAGGAGCAGGGCAATGCGCGACTTTCATCTTCCGGGGCGATCAGCCGTCTTGGCCCAAAACGGCCTGTGCGCGACCTCGCATCCTCTAGCTGCCAGCGTCGCCGTCGATATCTTGAAACGCGGCGGCAATGCAATGGATGCGGCTCTGGCCGGGGCGGTCTTACTGGGAATTTGCGAGCCGCAAATGACAGGCATCGGCGGGGATTGCTTTGTTCTATACTCCCGCCCGGGACAGGGCATCCAGGCGCTGAACGGATCAGGCCGCGCCCCTGCCGGGGCCAGCGCTGCTGCGCTTCGGGCACAAGGGCTGGAAACCGTTCCGCTGGGCAGCCCCGATGCGGTGACTATCCCTTGCGCGATTGACGCGTTCTGCCGTCTGGCCGAAAGCGAAGGACAGCTTGGGATTGATGCACTGCTGCAGCCGGCAATACACTATGCCGAAGAGGGCGTTCCCGTGGCGCCGCGCACGGCGTTCGACTGGAACAACAGCACATCAGCTTTGCAAGGCGCGGCGCGGCACCATTACCTGAAAGACGGCCAGCCGTTCATCAGCGGCGATGTGTTCCGCACACCCGGGCAGGCCGAAGTGCTGCGCCGCATCGCTAAAAACGGGCGGGATGCCTTTTATTCCGGGGACGTGGCCGAAGATATGGTGGCCGCGCTGACGGCGCTTGGAGGCGTTCACACTCTGGCGGATTTTGCCGCTGCCAGCAGCTTTGCAACACAGCCGGTTGACGGCCAGTACAATGGCCTGGGCCTGACCGAGCATCCGCCCAATGGTCAGGGTGCAACTGCGATTTTGCTGCTGAACATACTCAAGCATTTTGAAATTTCTAACATGGATCCGTTTGGCGCTGAACGTGCGCATATCGAGGCGGAGGCCGCCAAGCTTGCCTATGATGCGCGCAACCGGTTCCTGGCCGATCTAGATCACACCACCCGGCTGGCGCATATGCTGGCACCCGAAACGGCTGCCCGGCTTGCCGCGCTGATCGACCCCAAGCACGCCCTGCCGGCAGCGCAGCCGCTAACCGAGGCGGTGCACAAAGACACGGTCTATATTACTGTGGTGGACAAGGACCGCATGGCGGTCTCGCTGATCTATTCTATCTTCCACGGTTTCGGCTCGGGCATTGCGTCTGAACAATTCGGTATTCTGCTGCAGAACCGCGGCGCCGGCTTTACCTTGGAAGCGGGTCATCCGAATGAATTCGGACCAGGAAAACAGCCGATGCATACGATCATCCCCGCCATGCTGGAGCAAGACGGAGAAGTAATCATGCCCTTTGGCGTCATGGGCGGCGGTTATCAGCCGACCGGCCACGCCCGGCTGGTCTCCAACCTCGTTGATTTTGGCATGGACCTGCAATCCGCTGTCGATGCCCCCCGCTGCTTTGCCGATAACGGAGTGCTGAAAATCGAGCGCGGCTATGCGGCTGAGGTTCGCCGGAAGCTTGCGGATATGGGGCATCGCGTGGTGGTGCCGGACACGCCGCTGGGCGGCGCGCAGGCGATCCGGATCCATGCCTCGGGCGTGCTGGAAGGCGCCAGTGATCCGCGCAAAGACGGCTGCGCGCTGGGATATTGATGAAGGGGAGTTCCGGCCGGCCGAAAACAGCGGAATTCAGTTCAGCTGATAGTGCAACGCATAGGCGCCGCCATCGAAATTCCCAAACATTTCAGGGACATCCGGGTGGCCAATAGGCTCCCCGGAATAGTCCGCCACCAGGTTTTGCTCAGAGACGTAGGCGACATAATAGCTTTGGTCGTTTTCCGCCAGCAGGTGGTAGAACGGCTGGTCCTTTACCGGGCGGCTGTCTTCCGGGATCGCTTCATACCATTCTTCGGTATTGGAGAACTCGGGATCAACATCAAAGACCACCCCGCGGAAGGGGTGCTTCCGGTGGCGGACGACCTGCCCGAGGTTGTATTTTGCGCGTGTTCTCATCATGGTCATGTTCGCCCCCGTACATTGTAAATAGCGCGCGCGCCAAGCAATTGTCCAACTCTTGACGCAAATTTTCAGGGAAACAGACTGTGAACCTCGCTTTGACAGTACTCGAAATCACCGCCCCGGTGTTCCTGCCGGCCATGGCCGGGTTCACATGGGTGAAACTCGGGCTCAAGTACCGCACGCAGTTTGTCACCCGGTTGACGATGACCCTGGCGGTGCCTGCCTGATCTTCACCGAACTGATGAAAACGGAGCTGGACAAGGCGGCGCCCGGGGCTTTTTTGCTGGCCGCCTTGGCAGGCCTATGCAGTACTGGCCGGCATAGACCGGATTGGGCTATGCCGTTGTCATACTTGCTGTTTCAGCCATCCTGTCCTCCACCTATGGGATCTATCTGGTGGCGGGCCGCAATGCCGGCAGCAAAGCTATCCGGGAACCGATGGTTTGGGCAACGTTTCCGGGCGGGCTGTTCCTGTGGCAGGAATTGGGAACACCGCGCTTCCTGACCAATGCGCTGGAATAGACCGGGCAAAGAAATTCGAAGCCGATTCCAGCGCTGTGGCCGGGCTTGTGGTGGTCTCAACCCTGATGTCAGCGGCATTGCTGCCACTGCTGCTGACCCAGATTCTGTAATTGTGATTTCCTCACCTGCCGCAATCCGCTAAACTTGCCGCAAAATAACCCAAATCAAAAATGGGCAGAGGCAATGAGCAGAATAATCAGCGCCCTCGTTCTCCTCATGGCGGTAGCGTCTTGCGGAGGCGGGCACAAAGCGCCGCCGCGCAATCTGGATAATGCGTGCAGCATCATTCAGCAGCGGCCCGAATACCTGAAAGCTTTCCGCGCGTCCCAGCGCCGCTGGGGTGTCCCGGTGCATGTGCAGATGGCAACGATCTATCACGAAAGCCGGTTCCGCGGCGATGCCCGCACGCCGCACCAGTACCTGCTGGGAGTGATCCCTGTCGGGCGGCAATCCAGTGCTTACGGTTACAGCCAGGCGCTGGACGGAACCTGGGACGATTACCGGCGCGATACCGGCCGGCGGCGGGCCAAGCGCGACCGGATCAGCGATGCGGCCGATTTCATGGGCTGGTACATGCGCAAGAGCCGCGAAAAGAACGGTATCCAGCTGTATGACGCGCGCAATCAATACCTCGCCTACCACGAGGGGCATTATGGCTACTCACGCGGCAGCTACCGGTCCAAACCGTGGCTGCAGCGTGTTGCCGGACAGGTCGAATCCCGCGCCCAGACTTATCAAGCCCAGCTCGCGACCTGCCGTAAGTTCCGCTGAGATCCAGATGGGGCTTTCTTTGTGAAAGCCTCTCAGCCGTTGGACTGATATTGCGATTGCTCCCTAACCGCTGAATTCACGCGGAGCCGCACCGGGCGCCAGCCCGGTGCCGGACCCAAGGCCGCCAGGCTGTTCCGGCAAGGCCGGAGCAGCCGCGGGCGCGGGAGCCGCAGCCCTAGCGGGATCTGCCGCTGGTGGTGAACAGGCTGGAGGACAGTTTTTGACCGGTTTCCATTGCACCCAGAATCACAGTTGTCTGGCCGCCTGCACCGTCGTGAATGACCCATTTGCGCAGTTCTACCGGGGCACCGGTGAACATCATTTCGATACTGCCGTAGTCCGGGTGTTCCGGGTCCTGCGCCCGCACAATAGTAGAGGTGCCGTCAAAACTGTGCCCCACCACCATATTTGCACGCCCTAAATTCACGTTGCGGTCCAGGATGATCGACAGCGGAGTCCGCTTGAGCGGGTAGGTCTCAGGCGGCTGGTTTGATTTGGGATCGTGGATCACCACCGCCCCGCCGCCGGCAACCACGGTACCACCGCCCTTGCCGTCATACTCAAACCGCATCCGGCCCGGGCGGTGCATGTAAAGCTTGCCCGTCGACAGGCTGCCGTCGTCATTGATCTGGGTGAAGGGGGAGGCTGCGGTGGAAATCCCGTTCAAATAACGGGAAATCTCATTGAGGCTAAGCTGTTCAGCCGCCCAAGCGGCCGGCGCAGCAAGGGTCAGCGCAAAGGCGAGTGCAATCCGTTTCATGGCCTCAACATAGGCACGCTGCTGCAAAAGTGAAGATGCCGGATCCCTGCGGGACCGGCATCGGCAGAATTTTGTCAGCTCATTGTTCGGGAACCAGAATTTCCCGCTTGCCCACGTGGTTGGCAGCCGACACGACGCCCTCGTCCTCCATCTGTTCAACCAGCCGCGCGGCTTTGTTATAGCCGATCGCCAATTTTCGCTGGATGTAGGAGGTGGAGCATTTGCGGTCCTTGACCACGATCGCAACTGCAGTGTCGTACAAAGCGTCCTCGGTATCAGTATTGCCGCCGGTGTTCAGTCCCAGAACTGCATCAATGTTATCAGCCTTGTCGTCAGCCGGACCATCCAGAACGCTGCCGACATAGTCCGGCGGACCGAATTGCTTGAGGTGGTTGACCACTTCCTCGACCTCTTCGTCCGAACAGAACGGCCCGTGGCATCGGGTGATCTTGGCGCCGCCGGCCATATACAGCATATCCCCCATACCCAAGAGCTGTTCAGCGCCCATTTCACCCAGAATGGTGCGGCTGTCGATCTTAGAGGTGACCTGGAAGGAAATCCGGGTCGGGAAGTTTGCCTTGATGGTGCCGGTGATCACGTCAACCGAGGGGCGCTGTGTCGCCATGATAAGATGAATGCCCGAAGCCCGCGCCATCTGCGCCAGACGCTGGATGCAGGCTTCGATCTCTTTGCCGGCCACCATCATCAGGTCTGCCATCTCGTCAACAATCACAACGATATAGGGCAGGACAACGGGTTGAAACTCTTCGGTCTCGAACACCGGCTCGCCGGTGTCGTCGTCGAAACCCGTCTGCACGGTTCGCGAGAACATCTCGCCCTTGGCCAGCGCTTCCTTCACGCGGCCATTGTAGCCGGCGATGTTACGCACACCCATCTTGGACATCTTGCGGTAGCGGTCCTCCATCTCGCCCACCACCCATTTCAGCGCGACGACGGCTTTTTTGGGGTCGGTCACAACGGGCGAAAGCAGATGCGGGATGCCGTCATAAACGGAAAGCTCCAGCATCTTGGGATCAATCATGATCAGGCGGCATTCAGCCGGCGTCAGCTTATACAGCAGCGACAGGATCATGGTGTTGATCGCCACCGACTTACCGGAACCGGTGGTGCCGGCAATCAGCAGGTGGGGCATTTTGGCGAGGTTCGCGACCATGGAATCGCCGCCGATATCCTTGCCCAATGCCAGTGGCAGCGCGTGGTTGCCGTCGCCGAAATCCCGCGACGACAGGATCTCGCGCAGGACCACTTTTTCGCGTTTCTCATTCGGCAGTTCGATACCGATCACTGTACGCCCTGGCACGGTTGAAACCCGTGCCGAAAGCGCCGACATCGAGCGGGCGATGTCGTCAGAAAGGCCAATCACCCGGGATGCCTTGAGGCCCGGTGCCGGTTCCAGCTCATACATGGTGACAACGGGACCGGGACGGACCGAGGTGATCTCTCCCTTGACGCCATAGTCATCCAGAACGGCCTCCAGCATCCGCGCATTTTCTTCCAGCGCTTCGTCGCTCAGGTGGTGGCGCTCGATGCCGGTCGGGTTGGTCAGCAGGCTCAGCGGCGGCAATTCAAAATCGCTGCCGCTGGCATCGAACGCCAGATTGGGCTGCGCTTCGGCCTTGGCACGCGCCGAGGGCTGTACGGTTTTGCGTGCCGGCTGTTCGACCACTGCCTTGCGCGGCTCGGCCACGGGCAGATCAACGGTCAGACGCGGTCCCGGCACCGGGCGCGGTTCGGGCGCGGAGGAAACTGGCGCAGGCGGTTCCGCAGCATCCGGCAGATCCTCGGACGGGACGTAGTCCGGAGCTATCATACTGTGATCCGAAGCGGTGTCTGCAATCTCATCTTCGTCCCGAAGGTCAGCATATGATGCTTCCGAACCAAAGGCGTCTTCTGCGGAAGCCTGCCAGGAAGGCGAGGGATCTTCCGGCAGCGGCGGCATCGTTGCAAGCGCAGCGGTCAGAGGCGGCTCAGGCGGCAGGCCGTCCTGGTCCATGGCAGGGTTGTAGATCAGCGGTGCGGGACGCTGGCCGCGGCCTTTGGTCAGCGGCAGGGCCGGATCCTGCTCCGGCGGCACATCTGCTGCCCGGCGAATGCGCACGGCATTGGCGATTTTCTGGGAAATCCGGTCTTCACCGCCTTCGCCATCAGCCGGAAATTCAGCCGCGTCCTCATCCTGCATGTCAGCCGCATAGGCGCTGTCCGCCTCCGGCGCAGGTGCAACACGGCGGATCAGGCCGGGCACACGCGACAGCAAACCGCCTTTGGCAGGCGCTTCCGGCTCTTCCTGCTGGCTGTCCGCAATGTATGCGTCTTCTGCATAATCCTCGAACATCTCCGTCTCAGCGTCAGCAGCGTCATAGGCAGATTCTTCCGCTTGTTCCGCCCGCGCCTTACGATAGGTCATTGCGGCCTGCAGCCCGCTGGACGCCCCGCGCCCCAGCAATGCGGCCACAGCGCCATAGCCCAGGATCAGGCCGATCATCACTTTGTGCAGGCCCTTCTTCACCTCGGGCCAGGTGAAGCCAAGCACCGCGCAGCCAAGCGCCAGCATTCCCGCGGCACTCAGCAGCGACATGATTTTCACCATGAAATGCAGGCCCACGGGCAGCAGCGCCAGCAATGCGCCAAGGAAGGTGTAACCAACCATGCCGCCAAGGCCGAAGTCATAATTCTGCTGCCAGGTGGAGCTGGCGTTCAGGGTTTCCATGTGCAGCGCCACCACCAGCAGCCACGGCACCGACAAAAGCAGCGGCCAGACCACCCGGTCCTCGCCCTTGTGCAGCACAAACCGCAGACCCCAGGCTGACAGGAACAAAGGCACGGCCCAGCTGGCCTTGCCGAACAAGGTAATCAGGATGAAAGAGACAGAAGCGCCGGGACGGCCCAGCCAGTTCTGCACTGGCGCATCGGTGGACACGGTCCAGTTCGGATCGTCCGGCGTATACGACCCCAGCATGGCGGCAACCATCAGCCCCACGAGGATCAATGCAATCCCAATCAGTTCCTTGCCGCGCTTTTCAATAGCCGCCTGCATATTGCTGTCGAGCAGCGGATCGCGGCTGCGGGTTTGAAATGCCATGCCTACCTCAGTTCCGTTTCTTTTGCCCGTGCCCGCTGTTACCCGCAAGGTCACGATCCTGTCCGTTTATTGGTCTTGGCTGCGCGGCCCCAAGCCAGGGGCCGCGCAGCAGAATTTCAGTACAGGCAGCCGCGCAGCGTGGTCAGCGCCCTGCGGGTGTCCTCGGCGGGGGCGACCAGCGCCACCCGGATATATGTCTCGCCCGGGTTCTGTCCCGGCGCGCCTTGCGCCAGATAGGCGCCTGGCAGCACCCGCACGCCGGTCTCCTGCCACAGCTTCAGTGCGGCCTGCTCGCCATTCTCTACCGGAAGCCAAAGGAAGAAGCCCGCTTCGGGCGCCATGTATCCATTGAGGCCGGCAAAGACCTCGTCAGCTATTGTGTATTTTTCCTGATAAAGCGCACGGTTCTCCGCCACATGCACCTCATCCGCCCAGACCCTGGCCGCGGCCGCCTGCAACGGGGCTGGCAGCGGAGACCCGGAATAGGCGCGCAGCTGTTTGACCCGTTTGATGGTCTCGGGACCGCCAGCAATCAGCCCGGAGCGCAGACCCGGAAGGTTTGAGCGTTTTGACAGGGAATTGAACAAGACCACACGCTCGGGGTCGGCGCCCAGCTCTTGGGCGACGGTCAATGCGCCGACGGGGACTGCGTCGCGGTAGATCTCGGAATAGCATTCATCTGCGAAGATGCGGAAATCATATTTCTCGGCCAGCTGGATCAGCCGGGTCCAGTAGCCGCGCGACGCGACAGCACCCTGGGGATTGGCGGGCGAACAGATATAGGCCGCAACGGTACGATTCAGCACGTCCTCGGGCAGGTTCCCGTAGTCCGGCAGATGGCCGGTGGCCGTTGTTGCGGGTACAAATACCGGCTCTGCTGCCACCGAAATCGTGGCCACCATATAGACCTGGTAGAAGGGGTTCGGGATCAGCACCACCGGCTTTTGCCCGTTCTTCTGCTCAGGACACAGCGCCATGGCGGCGTTGTACAGTCCTTCGCGGGTGCCGTTCAGTGCCATGATCTGCGTTTCAGGGTCCGCGGTTACGCCGTAACGGCGGGCAATCCAATCCGCGATGGCACCGCGCAATTCGGGCGTGCCATCATTGTTAGGATACTGGTTAAACCCGGCGGCGTTTTCAGTGATGACATCGGTGACCCAGGCCGGAAACGCATGTTTCGGCTCGCCAATGGTCATATGCACCACATCCCCGCCAGGGGTGTGATGGTCCAAAAGCGCCCGCAGGCGCGGAAACGCATAGGCTGGCAGGTTTGAAAACCGCTCAGGAAAATCCATATCTAATGCCTCGGTCACAGGATCATTGGCGCCCCGTTTGCGCCTCAGGTTACAGGTGGCGGGCGGGTGCGTCCACCCGGTGAAGTGCCCGCTGGGCCGAATGTGGCTTTCAGGCCAAGGCCATTTCAATCGCGGCACCGGTGCGCAGCAAGGCTTCCTCGCAGTCCGGCAGGCCGAGCACCTGCAGGCCGCAGCTGGGTGTTCCGGTGGGCAGCGAAAGCGCGCACAGCCCCATCAGGTTTCCGATCCGCGTGTTGCGCAGTGCCAGCAGGTTGGACTGCACGTAATAGTCATGATCGCTTTGCAGCCGTTGCAGATTCGGCGGCAAAATTGGCGAAACGGGGCTGAGCACCGCATCAAACCCGGCCACTGTCTGGTCCCAAGCCATACGGCATTGCTCCAGCTTAGCCCAGGCCGCGACATAGTCCGGACCGCTGAACTGCGCACCGGTGCGGAAGCGCTCAAGTATTTCCGCATACATCAGATCCGGCGTTGCCTCGATCACGTCTTTCCACAAGCCGTAGGCTTCGGTGGTGTAGAGAATCGGGCTCAGCGCCATGGCCTCTTCCAGCTCTGGAACCTCCAGCGGCACGATTTTTGCGCCGGCGTCTTTCAGGCGCTGCAGCGTATCACGATGGGCGGCAGAAACCTTTGGGTCCAAATCGTTTTGCGCCACATTTTGCAAATCGGCAAACCGGCACCCTTTCAGCGATCCGGGATTGCGCAGATCCGGTCCCGCCGTTCCCTCCAGCAGCCCTAACAGCAGCCCGGCATCCTCCACCGAGCGAGCCAGCGGACCGATGGTATCGAATTTCAGGCACAGCGGCACCACGCCCTCCAGAGTAATCCGGCCTGAGGTGGTTTTGAGCCCTACCAGATCATTCCAGGCAGACGGAATACGGACCGAACCGCCCGTATCAGAGCCGATTCCGGCTGCGGCCAGACCAAAGGCAACTGACGCCGCCGCACCGGAAGACGACCCGCCTGGCGCGGCCTCCTGATCATTGACGCAAGGCGGTGTTTCCTTGATCGGGTTGAAGCCAAGGCCAGAGAACGCCAGTTCGCTCATATGGGTTTTGCCCAGGCAGACCGCCCCCAAGAGTGTTGCGTTGCGCAGAACCGCTGCATCCTGTTCCGGCACTCGGCCCTTCAGCAGATCCGAACCGGATTCGGTTGCGGTGCCTGCGCTGTCAAACAGATCCTTCCAACTGACCGGCACCCCGTCCAGCGGCGACCGGCGCAGGCCCAGATCCGCACGTGTCTGCGCAGCCTCGGCTTCGGCCAGGGCGCGATCATGGGTCACTTGGGTATAGATCCGGTCCTTCAGCGGATGGGCATCTATGGCGTTCAGATAACAGCGGGTCAGCGCCACCGGACCGATTTCACCCGCCTCAATCCCCCGTCCCAAAGCGGCGGCGGTCATTGTCAGCCAATCTTGCATCAGCCCGTCTCCCCAAATGCAGTTGATGCAAACGGTAGCGGCAGTAAGACACAGGCACAATCCCGCGCTTCCCGGATGGACAATCCCGCCAGCAGGCGCATATTGCGGGGCATGAAAAATGCCTCTGATATCCTGATCGTGGGCGGCGGGCTGAACGGCCCCGCGCTGGCCCTGGCCCTCGCGCAGACCGGCCACAGCGTCACTGTGGTCGACGCACTGACCCCGGACAAGCTTGCTGATGAGAGCTTTGACGGGCGCGGTTACGCGCTGGCGCTGGCCTCGCAGCGGCTGCTGCTGCAGACCGGCGTCTGGCAGCATGTCGGGGACAATGCGCAAGCAATGCTGGAGATCAAGGTGACAGACGGTCATGCGGGCCACGGCCCGTCACCGTTTTTCATCCATTTCGACCATGCCGAGCTGGAAGAAGGCCCGATGGGCTATATGGTTGAAGACCGTTTCCTGCGCCGGGCCTTTCTGCAGGCGATGGAAGACGCGCCGGGCATCACCCTGGTGTCCGGGCGCACCGTGGTTGCACAAGCACCGGACCAAAGCGGTGTCACGGTCACCCTGGACGATGGCGGCGAGCTGCGCGGTCAGGTTCTGGTCGGCTCGGACGGGCGCCGCAGCGGCACCGCGCAACGGGCGGGCATCAAGCGCACCGGCTGGGACTATGGCCAGACAGCCCTGGTCTGCGCCATTGACCACGAAAAACCACACCACGGCATCGCGCATCAGTTCTTCATGCCGCCCGGGCCGCTGGCGATCCTGCCGCTGCCGGGCAACCGCTCCTCCATCGTGTGGAGCGAGCGGACGGAGACCGCCAAGGCCATCCACGCGTTGAATGACGCCGAATACATTCAGGCGCTGCGGCCGCGCTTTGGTGATTTCCTCGGAGAGATTTCCCTGGCAGGCAAACGCTTCACTTACCCGCTGAACCTGACCATCGCCAACAGCTTTATCGGCGACCGCATGGCGCTGGTGGGGGATGCGGCGCATGGGATGCACCCGATTGCCGGTCAAGGACTGAATGCAGGCCTGCGCGATGTCGGAGCAATGGCCGAAGTGATCACCGAGGCCACACGGCGCGGTGAAGACATCGGCTCCTCCCTGGTGATGGAGCGCTACCAGCAATGGCGCCGGTTCGACACAGCCTCGCTGGCTGCAGCCACGGATGTGTTCAACCGGCTGTTTTCCAACGACAACCCGCTGCTGCGTCTGGGACGGGATATTGGCATGGGCTTGGCGGGAGCGATCCCCGGCCTGCGCCGCAATTTCGTGCGCGAGGCTGCGGGCCTGACCGGCGACTTGCCCAAGTTGCTGAAAGGGCAGCCAATCTAAAGCCTGGGCGCTGCCTTTGTGCAGCGTCAGTCCAGCGCGCGCGCCTCATCTGCCAGCATCACCGGGATGCCATTGCGGATTGGAAAAGCCAGGTTGGCAGCACGCGAAATCAGTTCTTGAGCCGCGGCATCATATTCCAGCACCGCCTGCGTCAGCGGGCAGACCAGCGCTTCCAGCATCCGGCGGTCAAAGGCAGGCGCCTGTGTCTCGGTCATTGCAGGGTTTCCTCCTGAGAGCCGCCGCGCAGGGCGAATTCAATCAAAGTGACAAGCGTTTCCCGCCTTGTGACAAGGCAGGGCGCTTCGAGCAAGGCCTGTTTCTCTTCGGTGTCGAATTCCAAGAGCATGGCCAGAGAATTGATCAGCAACTCGTCGTCCGCGTCTTTCAATGCCTCCCAATCGGTTGACAGGCTCCGGGAAGAAAAGAACCGCTCCAGCAGATCCAGGAAAGACGACCGGTCAAGGGTATCGTCCGCCTCGGAACGGCCAAGGTCCCGGTCAAATCCTGTCCAGCTGACATCACAGCGCTGATAGGGGGTAAAACCGTTGGCTTCACGGGTAATCCTGAATCTGGAGACGCCCGAAAGCGTGACCAGGTACCGTCCGTCTTCTGTCTCGGAAAACTGTGTGACGCGCCCGGCACATCCAATCGCATGCAGCTCCTCCCCGGTTCCGTGCGGACCCGGACAGGGCTGCACCATGCCTATCAGACGCTGCCGCGTCTTTAGCGTATCTTCGAGCATCTGCAAGTAGCGCGGCTCGAAAATGTGCAACGGCAAACGCGACCGGGGCAGCAAAAGCGCCCCGGGCAATGGGAACACGGCAATCGTGTCCGGCAGATCAGCAGGCTGGATCATGGGACAGAGTGTAGTGCTGCCCCGGTCTTAGGCAAATATCATTGAGCTAAGTTTCCGGCGCCCGTTGAGAACCACCGGGTCGTTGGGTTTCAGCGCATCAAAGATGGTGAAGAGCTGCACCTTGGCGGCGCCCTCGTTCCACTCGCGGTCGCGGCGGAAAAGCTCCAGCAATTCGTCTACTGCGGCTTCTGCATCTCCAGCCGCATGCAGCGCCTGCGCCAGGTCGAAACGCGCCTGCAAGTCATCCGGACTCGCGTCCACCGCAGCCCGCAATTCCCCCACCGGGCCAGCATTCTCGGCCTGCCGCGCCAGGGCGATCTGCGCATGAGCGGCTTCAATCTCGGCTGCATCCGCAATCTCGGCGGGTGCGCCATTCAAAACGGCCTCCGCCTGATCCAGATCGCCAAGCGCGATATGCGCGCGTGCCAATCCGCCATAAGCCGCGGCGTTCTTGTCATCTTCGCCCAGGATGGCAGCAAAAGTCTGCGCTGCATCCGCCACGGCACCCTCAGTCAGCATCAGCTCGGCTGCTTCCAGCGCCTCGCCCAGACCGCCGTCGGCTGACCCGCCCCCCGCCTCGATGGCCTTGTTCACAAAGGCTTCGATCTCCGATGCCGGCAGTGCGCCCTGGAACATGTCCACCGGACGTCCCTCCACAAAGGCGACCACAGTGGGGATCGACTGCAGCGGCAGCCCCTGCTGCGCCAGTGCCTGCGCCAGGCGCTGGTTTTCATCGACGTTGATCTTGGCCATGGTGGCGGCACCCTTGGCCTTGGTGACAGCCGCCTCCAGCATCGGACCCAAGGTTTTGCACGGACCGCACCAAGGCGCCCAGAAGTCCACGATCACCGGTGCCTGCATCGACGCTTCGACAACGTCCTGCATGAAAGTGGCTTCGGTCACGTCTTTGATCAGATCACCCGCCGGTGCGGTGCTGCCAAGAATTTCGGTCATCAGATTGTTCTCCGCTTGGAACTTGCCCCCTATATGGAATCCTAAGCGCCGGAAACCAAGAGAGGAGTTTGCCGATGGCCAGCAGCAGGTTCGATCTCTTTGCGTTATCTGAAAAGATGATGCGTATGGATGACGCAGCTTGGGCACGGCACGCCAACCCGTGGAGCGTTGTGAGCCGAATGGCAGTTCTTCCTCTGATGACACTCGCCATCTGGTCCCGGGCATGGCTGGGCTGGGGGGCGATTTTACCCGTTTCGCTGGTGCTGGCGTGGACCTGGTGGAACCCGCGCGCCTTTGGCCGGCCTGCCAGCACCGGCACCTGGGCGTCCCGCGGCACATTTGGCGAGCGGGTGCTCCTGAACCGGGCGCAAGTTCCCATACCGCGCCATCACCTGGGCTGGGCAAAGGGCCTGGCGTGGGCGTCGGGCATTGGAGCGATCCCTTGGATCTATGGTATTTGGATCTTGGATCCCGGATTCACCTTTGGCGGCCTGACGCTGATGGTTGGCGGTAAGCTGTGGTTTGTGGACCGGATGGTCTGGCTCTACCAGGACATGCAGGACAGACACCCCGAATACGCCCGTTGGCTGCGCTAAACGGCAGTGCTCCCGTCCCCGTCAGCGCGCCCTGGCTGCGCCAGGGCCCTTACGGTGTTGGGCCGGGCGCCGCACTGCGCGTCAGCGCAGTGCCATCCCCAACGGAGGAGAAACATCCTGCGGATGTTGCGGATCAGGCGGGAGCGCTCCGCCTGCTGTCACAGATCAAAGGTTGCAAATACCGGCGCATGATCGCTGGGCTTTTCCCAGCCGCGGGCACCCCGCAGGATCCGGCTGGAATGCGCCGCGTTTTTAATATCCGGCGTCGCCCAAACGTGGTCGAGACGGCGCCCTTTGTCAGCCGCATCCCAATCCTTGGCCCGGTAGCTCCACCAGCTGTACAGGCGGCCGTCGGGGATATCGTTCCGGGTCACATCGGACCATCCGCCCGCATCCATCACGTCTGCGAAATGCTCCACCTCAATGGGCGTATGGCTGACAACCTTCAAAAGCTTCTTGTGGTCCCAGACATCATCCTCGCGCGGGGCGATATTAAGATCCCCGACCAGGATGGATTTTTCCGGTTTATCGGCTTGGAACCAGTCGCGCATCTCCGTGAGGTAATCGAGCTTCTGGCCGAATTTCTCGTTCTTTTCCCGGTCCGGCACGTCACCGCCCGCCGGTACATAGAAGTTGTGGATCACCACTCCGTTTTCCAGCCGTCCGGCCACATGGCGGGCATGGCCAAGGCTGGCGAAATCCTGGTCCCCTGCATCCTCAATCGGCAGGCGCGACAGGATTGCCACCCCGTTGTAGCCTTTCTGGCCGCGTGCAACCATGTGGCCGTAGCCCAGAGCCGCAAAGCCGTCCAACGGGATCTTGTCCACCGGGCTTTTGCACTCTTGCAGGCAAAGCACATCCGGCCCCTCCTCCTGCAACAGCTTCTGCACAATCGGTTCGCGCAGGCGGACCGAGTTGATATTCCAAGTGGCAAGAGTAAATGGCATCGCGCGCCTCATCGTGAAATCCGGGTTCCGGCGCGATACTGCCTGTCCGGGCCGGGAAGGACCAGAGATGAATTGGCCTACGGGTTCAAACAATCCAGACAAAAAAAGGCCGGGCATCACGCCCGGCCAAGTCCAACAGGGATGTGCATACCGTGACCCGGATATGCGCGGGATAGGGTCTGTTTTAAAGATGAACCTCAAGTTCTTCTTTGATCTGGCTCAACGCCGGTTACATCACGCGACCAGCCGGTAACCGCCGGATTCCGTCACCAACAGGCGTGCATTCGACGGATCGGGCTCAATTTTCTGCCGCAGACGGTAGATATGGGTTTCCAGCGTATGCGTGGTCACACCTGCATTGTATCCCCACACCTCATGCAGAAGAACATCCCGCGGCACCACACCATCGCTGGAGCGATAGAGAAACTTGAGGATGTTGGTTTCTTTCTCGGTCAGCCGGATTTTACGCTCATCCTCCGCGATCAAAAGCTTCATCGACGGTTTAAAGGTGTAAGGGCCAAGCGCAAAGACTGCGTCCTCGGATTGTTCATGCTGACGCAGCTGCGCCCGGATCCGGGCCAGCAGCACCGGGAACTTGAAGGGTTTAGAAACATAGTCATTGGCACCGGCATCCAGACCCAGAATAGTGTCTGCATCGCTGTCGTGGCCTGTCAGCATCAAGACAGGCGCCTTCACTCCCTGCTTGCGCAGCAGGCGGCACAGTTCGCGCCCGTCCGTATCCGGCAGGCCCACGTCCAGAATAATCAGATCATACAGGGCTTCCTTGGCGCGCTCCATCGCGCCTTGACCGTTCTCCGCCTCGAATACATCGAAGTCCTCGGTCATCACCAGTTGCTCGCTCAAGGCCTCTCGCAGGTCTTCATCATCATCAACCAGCAGAATTTTCTTCAGTTGCGCCATCGGCTCGCCCTCCTGTTCACATGACAACACATGCGCATCCCTTGCGCCCTCGGCAAGATTTGCTGCAATACTCTCACGCCGACGTGTCCATGGCAGGGAAAATGTTTCACATCCGTTGCAATTGGGCGTAAAGACAGCGAGCCTTTGTTACAAAATAACACCGGAATCCCCGTATGAGCCTGATGCCCACTATAATCGAACTGCTGGCCCGTGCCCGGGTCGATCTGCGCATGGGCCTGCCGGTGGTATTGAGCGATGGAAAGAGTGCCGCGCTGGCAATTGCTGTGGAATCGCTGACAGAAACACGTCTGGCAGACATGCGTGCCTTGGGCGCTCTGACTTTGGCCTTGACCGCCCGGCGGGCGGAAACGCTAAAGGCCCGGGTGTATGACGCGGACACCGCCCGCATTATTGTTCCCGGTACTGAGGGGCTGAAGTGGATCCAGTCGCTGGCCGACCCGGCCGATGATCTGAACACACCGATGAAGGGTCCGCTTTCCAGCCAGCGCGGCGGCAGCGCAGACCTGCACCGGCTGGCAATTGCACTGGTGAAATCCGCGCGCCTGCTGCCAGCTGCCGCTCTTGTGCCCATCAGCGATCCGTCCGGGTTTGCCGCGGTCCACGGCCTTACCTCCATTTCGCGTACAGCCGCAGACCCCTTGCTGAGTGAAAGCTCCCCCCTGCATCCGGTTGCGGCCGCCCGCCTGCCAATGAATGCCGCCGAAGCCGGCAGGCTTCATATCTTCCGCCCGGAGGATGGCGCCGAGGAGCATTATGCTGTGGAAGTCGGCCGCCCCGACAGATCCAAGCCTGTTCTGGCCCGGCTGCATTCGGCCTGCTTCACCGGTGACGTGCTGGGTTCGCTGAAATGCGATTGCGGCCCGCAGCTGCAGGGCGCACTGGCACAGATGGGCGCAGAAGGTGCGGGTGTCCTTTTGTACCTGAATCAGGAGGGTCGCGGGATCGGCCTTGCCAATAAAATGCGGGCCTACTCCCTGCAAGACCAGGGCTTTGATACAGTGGAGGCCAATCACCGTCTGGGGTTTGAGGATGATGAGCGCGACTTCCGCCTGGGCGCCTCCATTCTGCAAGAATTGGGCTTCTCCCAAGTGCGGCTGCTGACCAACAACCCGAACAAGATTGCGATGATGGAAAAGACCGGCGTGCATGTGGCGGAACGGGTGGCGCTGAAAGTGGGTGAAAACGCCCACAACCAGCATTACCTGGCGACCAAGGCCCAGAAATCCGGGCATATGCTGTGACATCACCCGCCGATCTGGTCCTGACCCCCCGCGGCCTGCGTTTTCTGGGGCGGGTGCTGCCGTGCACAATCGGCAAAGGCGGGCTGTCCCGGAACAAACGCGAAGGGGATGGTGCGACTCCCGTCGGCGTGCATCGCATTGCAGGCATGTTTTACCGCGCCGACAGGCTGGGCCGCCCTGCCTCCTGGGCCAAGCCCATTGGTCCGCAGGATCTATGGTCGGATGACTCGGGAGATGCAAATTACAACCTCCATGTGCGGGCGCCGCACCCGTTCAGTCACGAACGACTGCGGCGCAGCGATCCGCTGTATGATCTCGTATTGATCACCGACTGGAACTGGCCAGCCGCAACCCCGGGAAGCGGTTCTGCGATCTTCCTTCATCAATGGAGGAGGCCTGGATACCCCACTGAAGGCTGCATCGCCTTCTCACGCGCGGATCTCCATTGGCTTGCTGACCGGGTTCAGCCTGGATCCCGGGTTATCGTCCCGCCTCTGGCACGCATCTGACGCAACCAAGACTTTTCAAAAAGTCTTGGCAAAAGTTTTGCCCAAAACTTTTGTGCCTCAATAGGTGCGGGCGCCGAAAATGGCGGAACCGACGCGAACATGGGTGGCACCAAGGGCTATGGCTTTCTCGAAATCGCCGCTCATTCCCATCGACAGGCCCTTAAGCCCGTTGCGCTCAGCAATCTTTGCCAGCAGCGCGAAATGCAGGCTGGCCTCTTCTTCCACCGGCGGGATGCACATCAGCCCCTTTAGAGGCAGATCAAGCTGGCGGCAATCTGCGATGAAAGCATCTGCATCGGACGGCATCACGCCTGCCTTTTGCTCCTCCTCGCCGGTATTCACTTGAATGAACAATTCCGGGCATTTGCCCAGATCTTGCGCCAGCCTGGCCAGCGTATTGGCCAGTTTGGGCCGGTCAACTGAATGGATGCTGTCAAACAGCTCCATCGCCTGGCGGGTTTTGTTGGTCTGCAGCGGGCCGATCAAATGCAAGTCGATACCGTCAAACTGCTCCGCAAATCCCGGCCATTTTCCAGCCGCTTCCTGCACCTTGTTTTCACCGAAACAGCGATGGCCTTCCTGCAGCACCGCCTCGACCCGCGCGTCCGGCTGCACCTTGGAAACCGCAATCAGCTGCACGCTGCCCGGCAAACGGTCTGCCTGCTGTTCAGCCTTGGCGATTCTGGATCTGATTTCTTCAAGCGGCATGGGTTTGGCCTCATAGCTGTTTGGCCGCAAAAAACACTGTTTGACCGCAATTGTTAAGAGGCAAAAGAAAAGGGCGGGTCCCCGAAGGAACCCGCCCCGAATTCACGCTAGGTGAACTTCAGCTTAGAAGCTGAAGTGCAGACCTGCCTGAACGGAGTTTTCGTCGGATGCAGCTGCGGTCTGAACATAGCCAGCAACAAAGGTCACGCCGCCACCCAGGTCATACTCGTAGTTGATGCCGAAGGCGGTGCCGTCGGTTACGGTCTGGCCTGCGGTCACGGTGGTGTCGATGTCGGTCGAGTTCACCCAGCCGATCAGGGTCGACGCGGCGCCGATTTCGGCTTCGCCTGCCAGGGTGAAGCTGTCAGCTTCTTCGGTCTGAGCGTACTGCAGGGTCGCGCCGTACTGACCGAAGTTTGCACCAGCAGCGAAGAACAGGATGTCGTCATCAGCCTGAACGGTTGCGCCGCCTTTGGTGATGGTACGGCCATCGTCTGCGGACTGGTAAGCACCGGTCACGAAGTAGTCGCCAAACGAGTAGTTCAGCATGATCGCGGTGCGCTCAACACCATTCGCATCATCAGAAACAGTGTCGATTACACCGTCGCCGTCCAAATCGTTCGAATTCTGCTTCGAGTACGAAATATGACCGGTGAAACCGCCAACGGAGTAGATTGCCTCGATGCCGCCAACGCCGGAAGTCCCGGAAGTGAAAGTGTCAAAGCCAGCGCCTTTGATGGCCAGGGAGTTGAAGCCCATGCCGTCAATGCCGGTGCCAACCGAGGTGGTGTTCAGGTACAGGCCCGGTGCAGAATCGATCGCGCCCCAGATGTTGCCAACATTAACACGCAGACCGCCATACGCGACGTGGAATTGCGGGCTGGAAAAGGCTGCTGCCTGAGAACCGTCCGAACCGTCACGGTTTTCTGCCTGTGCGCGGATGCGCGCACCAACTGTTACGCCGCCATCGGTTTCTTCCGACACATCAAAGGTCAGACGGAAACGGCTGGTGATGTTGGTTGCTCCGGTATTGTCGGCGTCACCCACAACATCGTTGGCTTCATTCCAGTCCAGACCAAAACGGCCGTAGCCGGAAATGTTGACGCCTTCAGCCGCGGCCATGCCTGCGGTGGCGATCAGCGCGGTAGTCGCGAAGAGAACCTTTTTCATCGTTTTTCCCTCGGTTTTCTAATCTTAAGCCCAAACCGGGGAATCCGGTGTGGGTATGCCAAGGGGTTTCGCTCTTTCACCCCCGTTTTGGCAAGTGTTGGGAAAGTCAGGCGAAACGATGCGCCGCGGGATGGTGCAGCTTTGCCACAGTCCTCCTGCCGCAGCGTCTGTCCTGAGGAACCTTTGCCCATTCTATGTTCAGAATTCCCCGGAAACGCACGCTGGGGGCAGTCCTATAGAAGCTAAGGCCTTGCTCCGCCGGCGCGGCTTGCGTTAGGTGTGCGCGCAGAAAATGGCTCCGGGAGCGGTTATGAAATACGGAAAGACCCTGCGGGTAACACTGATCGGCGCGATCTGTCTTGGCGTTGCGGCCTGCGGTGACGGAAATAAAGGCGGAAAGCCGCCGGCAAGCACCGCACGGACGATCAGCCATAAGGAAGAGATCCAAGGCGCCGCGACGCAGTCCTCAATCTGGGATGTGTTCCGCGGCGAGCCGGACCAGAACGTGCAGGTCAACCGCTACCTGTGGGCGGCCAGCCTGGACGTGCTGAACTTCCTGCCCGTGCAATCGGTTGATCCCTTCACCGGTGTTATCATCACGGGCTATGGCACCCCGCCTGGCGGCGGCCGCACCTACCGAGCCACCGTCCACATCAAGGACCCGGCCCTGGACGCGCGTTCCTTGAACGTGGCGCTGCAATCCAAGGGCGGCCCGGTCAGCGCCAGCACGTCCCGCGCTGTTGAGGACGCGATTCTTTCCCGCGCACGGCAGCTGCGGATCGCGGATAAAAAACTCTGACCCGCTGCGCTCTGGAAACACCAGCCAAACCCCATTATCAGAAGCGCCGGGCCACTTGCCCGGCGTTTTCATGCAAAGGACCGCTCTGATGTCGCGTTACTCCGCCACGGAAATCGAAGCTAAATGGCAGGAAGCCTGGGACAAGGCCGGGATTTTCCAAGCCAAGCGCACCGGCGGCAAGCCGAAGTACTATGTGCTGGAGATGTTCCCCTACCCGTCAGGCAAACTGCACATGGGCCATGTGCGCAACTATACGATGGGCGATGTGATCGCGCGCTACAAGCTGTCCACTGGCCATAACGTGCTGCATCCGATGGGTTTTGACGCCTTCGGCATGCCGGCCGAAAATGCCGCGATGGCCTCGGGCGGACATCCCAAGGACTGGACCTATTCGAACATCGGCACGATGGTCGAGCAGATGAAGCCGCTGGGCCTGTCGCTGGACTGGAGCCGCATGTTCGCCACTTGTGATCCGGAGTATTACGGCCAGCAGCAAGCGCTGTTCCTGGATTTCCTGGAAAAGGGCCTGGTCTACCGCAAGAACGCCGTGGTGAACTGGGATCCCATCGACATGACCGTGCTGGCCAACGAGCAAGTCGAGAACGGCCGCGGCTGGCGCTCCGGCGCGCTGGTGGAGCGGCGCGAGCTGACCCAGTGGTTCTTTAAAATCTCCGATTTCTCCGAAGAGCTGCTGTCGGCGCTGGACGGCTTGGAGAACTGGCCGGCCAAAGTCCGCCTGATGCAGGAAAATTGGATCGGCAAATCGCGCGGGTTGCAGTTCTCGTTCGACCGCACCGACGGCGGCGAACCGATTGAGGTCTACACCACCCGTCCCGACACGCTGATGGGCGCGTCTTTTGTCGGCATTTCGCCCGACCATCCGATTGCCAAGGCGCTGGAAGCCGAATCGGAAGAGGTCGCGGCCTTTGTCGCTGAATGCCGCAAGGGCGGCACCACCGAGGAAGCCATCGAGACGGCGGAAAAGCTGGGCTATGACACCGGCATCCGCGTAAAGCACCCGCTGAACCCGGATTGGGAGCTGCCGGTCTGGATCGCCAACTTCATCCTGATGGATTACGGAACCGGAGCCATCTTTGCCTGCCCGGCGCATGACCAGCGCGACCTGGATTTCTGCCGCAAATATGATCTGCCGGTCAGCGACACCTTCTTTGCGCTGGACAATGATTCTCCGGTTGCGGGCGAAGCCTTTGTGCCGCCGAAGACCGAAAAGGTCCGCTGGGTTGATCACTTTGCCGGTCTGGCCGAGGCCACCGGCGAAGAAGCCATCAACGCCACCGTGGATTTTGCCGAGAAAGCCGGCTGGGGCAAGGGCGTCACCAAATTCCGCCTGCGTGACTGGGGTCTGTCGCGCCAGCGCTACTGGGGCTGCCCGATTCCGGTGGTCCATTGCGAAGACTGCGGCGTGGTGCCGGAGAAGAAAGAAAACCTGCCGATCGCTCTGCCCTATGATGAAGACGGCAAACCCATCGACTTCTCGGTCCCCGGCAACCCGCTGGACCGCCACCCTAGCTGGCGCAACTGTGCCTGCCCGTCTTGCGGAAAGCCGGCCCAGCGCGAAACCGATACCATGGACACGTTCGTCGATTCGTCCTGGTATTTCGCCCGTTTCACCGCCCCGCGCGCCGAAACCCCCACCGATCTGGCCGAGGCTGAATACTGGATGAACGTCGACCAGTACATCGGCGGCATCGAGCACGCGATTCTGCACCTGCTCTATTCGCGCTTCTTTGCCCGCGCGATGCAGATTTGCGGCCACCTGCCTGAAAAATCCATTGAGCCGTTTGACGCGCTGTTTACGCAAGGCATGGTGACCCACGCGATCTACAAGACCACCGGCGGCAATCACCGCCCGGTTTACCACTACCCTGAAGAAGTGGAGCTGCGCGACGGCAAGGGCTTCCTGAAGGACGGCACCGAGGTAGAGATTATCCCCTCTGCCAAGATGTCAAAGTCCAAGAACAATGTTGTGGACCCGCTTCACATCATCTCGTCCTTTGGCGCCGATACCGCACGTTGGTTCGTGCTGTCCGATTCGCCGCCCGAGCGCGACGTGGAATGGACCGCCGCCGGCGCCGAGGCTTCCTATAAACACCTGAACCGGGTCTGGAACATGTGTGACCGGATCGGAAAAATGGACCCGGAAGCGGCGGGCGAAGGCGACGAGGATCTGCTGCGCGAGATGCATAAGGCAATCCGCGACGTGACCCTGGGTGTCGATTCCTTTGGGTTCAACGCCGCAATTGCCAAGCTTTACGCCTTTACCAACACGCTTGCCAAATCCAAGGCCGGCGCATCGGTTCAGAAACAGGCGATCATGACCCTGGCGCAGCTGATGTCCCCGATGACCCCGCATCTGGCCGAGGACATCTGGAACCATCAGGGCGGCGAAGGCCTGTGCGCCACCGCGCCCTGGCCGGTTGCAGACGACGCCATGCTGGTCGAGGACACCGTCACCCTGCCGATCCAGATCAACGGCAAGCGCCGCGGCGAGATTGAGGTCGCCAAGGATCTGGACAAGGCAGAGGTTGAAAAACTGGCGCTGGCACACGAAGCTGTGCAGAAGGCGCTGAATGGAAGCGCCCCGAAAAAGGTGATCGTGGTGCCGGGCCGGATTGTGAATGTCGTTGCTTAACCGCAGAACCCTGCTGCTGGCCCTGCCCCTGGTGGCATCGGCCTGCGGCTTTACCCCGGTGTACGCCCCTGGCGGCACCGGCTCCGCTCTGTATGGACAGATCGAGGTTCAATCCCCCGAAGAGATCAAGGATGCCAGCGGTACAGACGCCTATTTCCTGGTTCAGAATCTGGAGCAGCGTTTGGGCCGCGGCGGCAGCGCTGCCTATAAACTTGACCTGACGCTCAGCACCCAGGAAGAAGGCCAGGCGATCACTGCAGGCAATGAGATCACCCGCTATTCGGTGATCGGCAGTGCTGGCTTTTCTCTGACCCGCTTGTCGGATGGCAAGATCGCCTCCAGCGGCACCGTGCGGAATTTCACCGGCTACTCCGCAACCGGCTCCACCGTAGAGACGCTGGCAGGTGAACGTGACGCGCATGAACGGCTGATGGTCATTCTGGCCGATCAGATCACCGCACAGATTCTGGCAACTGCGGATCTGTCCGCGCCGGTGGAATGAAGCTCTCTCCGCGCGAAGCGGATGGCTATTTCGCCAAGCCTGATCCCGGCAAGACCGGCATTCTGATCTATGGCGCAGACGCAATGCGCGTGTCGCTGAAGCGGCAGCAGGTGCTGGCGGCCCTGCTTGGCCCCGGTGCCGAAGAGGAAATGCGTCTGACCCGCCTGCCCGGCAGCGACCTGCGCAAGGATCCAGCACAGCTGCTGGATGCCGTGAAGGCGGTGGGGTTCTTTCCGGGTGTCCGGGCGGTTTTTGTCGAAGGCGCCAATGACACCGCCACCCCTGCCATTGCGACAGCGCTGGAAGACTGGCAGCCGGGGGATGCGCAGATTGTGGTCACAGCCGGGCAGCTCAAGGCCACCTCGAAACTGCGGAAGGCGTTTGAAGGCCACCGAAATGCCTATTCGGTGGGAATCTACGACGACCCGCCTTCGCGTGCCGAGATCGAGCGGATCCTGGGGGGGGCTGGTATCCGGGACGTTCCCGGCGACAGCATGTCAGCGCTGACGGATATCGCTAATGATATCGGCCCTGGCGACTTCTCCCGCATGATCGAGAAGCTGGCGCTTTATAAACACGCCGACAGCAGCCCGCTGTCACTGGAGGATATCGGCGCCGTTGCCCCGCAATCGACCGAGGCCGCGCTGGACGATGTTCTGAATGTGGTGGCCGAAGCCCGAAGCGCCGAAATCGGCCCGCTGATCCGCCGCCTTCAAGCACAAGGCACCAACGCAGTCACCCTCTGCATCGGGGCAACCCGGCATTTCCGTACGCTTTACACAATTGCAGCGGCTCCCGGCGGCCCTGCCCAGGGGATTGGCCAGCTGCGCCCGCCGCTATACGGCAAACGCCGCGACCGGATGCTGCGCCAGGCACAAAACTGGGGCGCAAACCGGCTGGAGACCGCGCTGACGATCATTACAGATACCGACCTGGCGTTGCGTTCCGCCGGCCAGACCGCGCCGGCGCTGGCGCTGATGGAGCGCGCCCTGATCCGGCTGGCCATGCTGGGCCGCGCCCGCTGATCCGGTAATGCCTCTCCTGGCTTGATCCCCCCTGCTGTGCCGCCCATCTTAGGGACACACAACAGGAGAGAGACGATGTACACCGTCACCGGCATTCCGCTTACCCGCACGTTCCGGGTGCTTTGGGCGCTTGAAGAGCTTGGGCAGCCCTATGAGCTTAAACAGCACGGCCCCCGCAGCCCGGAAGTTCAGGCACTGAATGTCTCGGGCAAGGTGCCAGTGCTGCAGGCCGAAGGCGAGGCCATCAGCGATTCAACTGCCATTCTCACTTACCTCGCTGACAAGCACGGCGCCCTGACCGCACCCTCTGGCACGATAGCCCGTGCCAAGCAGGATGCGATGACGCATCTCCTGCTGGACGAAGTGGATGCTGTGCTGTGGGCAGCGGCCCGCCACAGCTTCATCTTGCCCGAAGAGCAGCGGGTGCCCGAAGTGAAAGGCAGCCTGAAGTGGGAATTCTCCCATAATCTGGCGCGGCTTGAAGGCAGGATGGGCGCGGAGTTCCTGATGGGTACGGAATTCACAATCGCTGACATCATCTGCACCCATTGCCTGAATTGGGCCCATAGCGCCAAATTCCCGATCGAAGGCGAAAAGCTGCTGGATTATGGAAAACGAATGCGGCAGCGCGACGCCTATCAGCGGGTGGCCGCACTCGCCAAGTAACCTGCCGCTGCCCGGCCCGCCCAGCGCCCGGTGGCCAGGCACGCTGTCAGCAGATAACCGCCCGTCGGCGCCTCCCAATCCAGCATTTCCCCGGCGCAGAACGTGCCGGGGATTTGTTTCAGCATCAGGCCGTCATCCATCGCGTCCCGCCGCACACCGCCAGCGGTGGAAATCGCCTCGTCCATCGGCCGCAGGCCTGCATGTTTGACTGGCAGCGCCTTGATTAACCCGGCCAGGGCCTGGGTATCCTGTGGCAAAGGCCGTCCGAATTCCTGCAATACTGCTGCCCGTGCATCGCCCAGCTTCAGAACCTTTCGCAGATGGTTTGAAACGCTCGCCTTGCCACGCGGGCGGGACAGGCGGCGTGCTATTTCTGCCGTATCCAGGTCCGGAAGAAGATCCATCTGCAATGTCTCTCCCTCCCGTACCGCGGCACAGACGGAATAGACGCCACCGCCTTCCAGCCCGCGCTCAGATATCACGGCTTCCCCCCGCGAAGACAAAGGACCGGCGTGCAATGCAATACCCTTAAGCGGCTGCCCGAACTGCGGTGCCATGTGGCCGGACCAATCCACCAGAAGCCCTGCATTGGCAGGTTTGAACGGTGCAATCTCTACAGCTTTTCCATCCAGCAGAGGGACCCAGCCCCCGTCCGACCCAAGCCGCGCCCAGCTGGCGCCGCCCAGAGCCAAAACCACCGCCCTGGCTTCAATCCGCTTCGGCCCATCCGGCGTTTCAAATGCAAGCCCGGTGCCCTCCCAGCCAGCCCAGCGCCAGCGCGTGCGGATCTGTGCGCCGAAACCATCAAGGCGTGCCAGCCAAGCGCGCAGCAGCGGAGAGGCTTTCATGACCGTCGGGAACACCCGGCCTGTCGAGCCGGTGAACAGCTCGCTCCCCAGTCCTTGTGCCCAATCCTGAACCGCCTGTGCATCAAAGACGCGCATCATTGGCGCCAGCCAGTCTGCGGCCTCTCCATAGCGGGTGATCAACTGGTCAAACGGTTCGTCCTTGGTCAGATTCAATCCGGACTTGCCCGCCATCAGGAGCTTGCGCGCCACTGATGGCTTGGCCTCTGCCACCAGAACGCGATACCCGGCGCGGCCCAGCTCCTCGGCGGCCATCAGCCCTGCAGGCCCGGCGCCGATCACCACTGCATCCCAAGTCTCCATCATGCCATCCCCTTGCCAGCGCCCGTTTCCTGCGCCCGGCGCCAGCGCTTGTTTTCGCTGCACCGAGCCAAGGCCCATGTGTTTCCGTTCCAATCTGCCCGCTTTGCGGCCGGCCATTTTCGAGCGCTCAACATTGCATCAGCCCTGGGTGAACAGCTGATAACCCGGATGGGCAACGGCGCGCAGACTGGTGATCGGGGCGTCGCCGATCCAGGTTGTGCGTTCCATGACAAACAGCGCGTCCCCGATCGCACTCTGGAGAACTTCGCTGTCGTCCTTGGTTCCGGGGCGGGCATAAAGGCGCAAATCGCACCTGCTGTAAGGGCGGTTGCGGACAAGCCATTCGTTTGCGCTTTCGCGTGTCAGGTCCACCGTATTTATTTCCGGCACAGTCTCCAGGCAGATCCAGCGGTCCTCGAAAATATAGGGGCGGCTGTCGGCAAGATGCAAAGCTTCAACCCGCAGCATCGGCCGGGCTTCATGCAGGCCGAAATTGGCCATTATAGCCGGGCTGGAAGGCTGCACCGACTGCCGCACCAGCTGGTAGCGGTGCACGCAACCTTTCTGCTCGACCTCAAGCCTGGTGATCGGGATATTCAGGGTTGCCCGGGTCACAGGATCGCGCTGTACCATTGTGCCGCCCTTGCGGCGCCGTTCCACCAGCCCGCTTTGAGCCAGATCCCGCATGGCCCGGTGAACGGTGGAGCGGGCACAGCCGAACCGTACGGCGAATTCCTCATCCCGCGGCAGCTTATCCCCTGGCCCGTAGGTGGAGTTCAGGATCATCTCCCGGATGCTGTCCCGGATGGTTACCCAGGAATGCCGTGGCTTGTCCGTCAATATTCATCCCCCAGGTCAAACGGGAAAATGTTTGCCGCCGCTCCATATTGCATTCTGCGCAGAAAGGCGAACTTGAACCGCGCAACTGTGATTGACAAGAATATGTAGCTACATATTAATGTAAAGCGCCTACAAAACACAATAAAGTCTGCGCAGCCGGCATCCGCCCATCGCAGATGCACCGACAGACGGAGGAATGGACACATGGAAAGACGCGCGTTTTTGAGAACCGGCGCTTTGGGTGCGGCGGCAACGGCGCTGGCCAGCCCCGCCATTGCCCAGGGCAAAATGCAATGGAAGATGGTAACCGCCTGGCCGAAGAACCTGCCTGGACCCGGTGTGGCGGCACAGATGCTGGCTGACCGGATCACCACCCTGTCAGGCGGCCGGATCGAGGTGAAACTGTTCGCCGCGGGTGAGCTGGTACCGGGCCGCGGCGTGTTTGACGCGGTTTCTGAAGGCACCGCCGAGCTGTATCACGCCGTGCCGGCCTATTGGGGATCGAAATCCAAAGGTATCCTGCTGTTCGGCTCGCAGCCGTTTGGCCTGCGCGCGGATGAGCAGTTCGGCTGGATGTACCACGGCGGCGGCCAGGCGCTGTATGACGAGATGTACGGCCGCTTTGGCATCAAGCCGTTCCTGTGCGGCAACTCCGGCCCGCAGTGGGGCGGCTGGTTCAAGACCGAGATCAACTCTGCCGAGGACCTGAAGGGACTCAAGTTCCGCACCACCGGGCTGGCCTCGGAAATGGCATCGAAACTTGGTATGGCGGCTGAGGCCACCAGCGGCCCGGCGATGTTCCAGGGCCTGCAGACCGGCGCGCTGGATGCCGGTGAATTCATTGGCCCCTGGACCGACAGCGCGCTCGGCTACTACCAAGTGGCCAAGAACTACTATTGGCCGGGTGTGGGCGAGCCTTCCTCTGCCGAGGAATGCGGAGTCAATGCCACCGCTTTCGGGAACCTGCCGGAAGACCTGCAGCAGGTTGTGTCGCTGGCCTGCGAAAGCCTCTACAATCCGGTTTGGACGGAATACACCACCAAACACGCCCTGGCGCTGAAGAAGATGGTCGAAGAGGATGGCGTGCAGGTGAAGATGTTCCCCGAGGATGTGATCGCCGCAATGGGCGCTGCTGCCAAGGAGGTTATCACCGACTTGCAGGAGGACGACGATGAGCTGGTGCGCCGCATTACCGAAAGCTTCCTTGGCTACCGCGACAGCATCGGCAGCTATATGACCTATGCCGATAACGGCCAGATGAACGCCCGTGCCTCGGTAATGGGTTACTGACGGGCAGCAACGGCAGCCGGCGCCCGGAACGGCGGGCGCCGGCTTTTTGATGGGGAGAGAGCGGAATGCGGCGGGTTGCAAATGCGCTGGACGGGATCAACCGGGGGCTGGCGCATGTGGTGCGCTGGCTGGCGCTGATCATGGTGCTGACACAGTTTGCGATCGTAGTCGGCCGATATGTGTTCGGAGTGAATTCCATCGCCGCACAGGAAAGCGTCCTCTATATGCACGCAACCCTGTTCATGCTCGCCGCGGGCTACACGCTGCTTGTCGACAAGCATGTGCGGGTTGATGTGTTTTACGCCGGCCTCAGCCCCCGGTCGCAGCGCCGCATCGACATCTTCGGCCACCTGTTCCTGCTGCTGCCATCAATGGCCGCGCTTTTGTACTGGTCCTGGCCGTCGGTGCGCAATTCCTGGGCAATTTTCGAAGGCCCGATTGCGGTTGGCGGCATCGAAGCCGTGTTCCTGCTGAAGTCACTGATCCCAGCCTTTTGTGTGCTGGTTATGCTGCAATCTGCTGCCCTGCTGATCCGCCTGTTTTCCGAAAGTGACGCCCAATGACCGCATACCTTGACCTGATCATGTTCGCAGCCCTGATGGCGGCGATCCTCATTGGGTTTCCGGTGGCCTTTTCCATCGCCGGCGTTGCGATCATCTTTGCCTGTCTCGGGTGGATACTGGGGGTGATGGACATCTCGCTGCTGGGCGCGCTTGGCCAGCGGGTTTTCGGCCTGCTGAGCAACCAGGTGCTGATCGCCATTCCGCTGTTCGTTCTGATGGGGGCGATCCTGGAGAAAAGCCGCATTGCCGAAGACCTGCTGGACACCATGGGACGGCTGTTCGGCCAGTTGAAAGGCGGGCTGGGCATCTCGGTTGTGCTGGTGGGGGCGCTGCTGGCGGCCTCGACAGGCATTGTCGGCGCCACGGTTGTGGCCATGGGCATGATTGCCCTGCCAGCGATGCTGCGTGCCGGGTACGATGCCCGGGTGGCGTCAGGTATTGTCTGCACAGCGGGCACGCTGGGCCAGATCATTCCGCCATCGACGCTGCTGATCATTCTCGCCGACGTGATGTCAAACGCCTATCAGCAGGCCCAGTACGAGCAGGGAAAATTCTCTGTCGAGGCGCTGTCTGTGGGCCAGTTTTTTGCGGCCGCGCTGGTGCCCGGGCTGGTGCTGGTGCTGCTGTATCTTCTTTATATCCTGGTCAGAGGCATGCTGCGGCCTCAGGACATGCCCTCCGCCCCAGCGGAGCTGGCCCGCCCTGGCGGACGCCAGATCATGCGTGCCGTGGTGCCGCCGATCCTGCTGATTTTCGCCGTGCTCGGTGCCATCCTGGGCGGTGTTGCCACCCCGACCGAGGCCGCATCGGTGGGCGGCATCGGTGCCTTGCTGATGGCGGGAGCGCGTGCAGGCGGCCCCTCCCGGCTGATCCTGTCCGGTGCCGCCGCGCTGATCCTGCTGGGGATACTGTCAGGGATTCATCCGGTCCGTCTGCAACGCAGCGACCTCAGCGGGGCCGACCTCGCAGCGGGGCTGTTCTACGCGCTTCTGGCCGCGGTCGCAGCCATTGCCGTTTTGGCCGCCTTGCGCAGCGGTTTGAAGAAACGCATCCTGCACGATGCGGTAACTTCGACCACAACCATGACCGCAATGATCTTTGCCACCATCCTGGCCGCAGGCATGTTCTCGCTGGTGTTCATCGGCCTGGGCGGCGAGGAGCGGGTGGCGCATATCCTTGGCAACATGCCCGGCGGTCCGTCCGGTGCGCTGCTGTTCTGCATGCTGTTCATTTTCGTGCTCGGCTTCTTCCTCGATTTCGTCGAGATCTCTGTCATCGTGCTGCCGTTGGTGACGCCCGCCCTGATCATCATGGGGCACGATCCGGTCTGGCTGGGCATCCTGATTGCGATCAACCTGCAGACCAGCTTTTTGACGCCGCCATTCGGCTTTTCGCTGTTCTATCTGCGCGGCGCCGCGCCAAAGGAGGTCACCACCCGCCAAATCTACCAAGGGGTCGTGCCGTTCATTGGCCTGCAGGCGCTTGGGGTGCTGCTGGTCTGGCTGATACCCGGCCTCGCAACCTGGCTGCCATCTGCAATTTTCTGACGCCGGGCGCCTTGGTGGCGGGCGCCTGGAACACAGCGCAAGGCTAGGTCGTTTCCAGACCCAGAAACGCTGGACTCTCCCGCATCTGCGCACCGGCAATATGCTGAAATTCCAAAGTGGTATATGGGCGCCGCCACAACCATTCGCGGTTTGCCACGGCCCGCAAATCCGGGTCCGGCGGTGTTTCGTCTGTGAAGGCAAGAAAATGCAGGTCGAACCCGAGTTCCGCAACATTTTGCACCGACAACAGCTTCATATCCGCATGCGCCAAAACTTCGGCGGCGATATCCCCGGTCCGCAAGGTGATCTGCCCGATATGCGCCCCGCCGCCCAGCGGCAGTGCTGCATTTCCTGCTCCGTCAGGGCGGTTGCCGAGAAAATCATGCTGCAGCAGCTCAACCGCAAAACCCTCGGGATCATGCAGATGCGCCATATACCCGATATCGCGGAACTGATGCGGGGCGGAGACCTCCACTCCTTTCTGCCGCAGGTATTCGCAGGCGATGTCCAGATCGGGCAGACAGATCCCGATCTTCCAATACCGCTCGTCCCGCCTGTGCGGACCCTGGACACCGCCGGGCAGAAGGATCAGATCTGCATCCTGTCCTGCGTACCCCGCGCGCCAGGCCTCGCCTTCGGTCCGCACATCCATGCCGAACACATCCGCATAGAACCCGGCGAGGCGTTCAGGGTTCTTTACCTGCAGCCGCAGGCCGGACAGCCGTTTCACCGGCACATCCTCAGAATCCCGGCTGCGATCTCTGGCTGAGTATCAAGAGAATGCGCCAGCAGGTCCTGCGCAGTATCAATCAGCGCATCCGGTTCCACGATCCGGTCGACCAGGCCATAGTTGCAAGCCTCCTGCGCGGTGATTTTCTGCCCGGCTGCCAGGATCATCTTGGTGCGCGCAGGTCCAATCAGCGCCGCCATCCGCCCAGCGTCCGAGGGCTGCGGCAAATACCCAAGCTTCATCACCGGGTAAAAAAACTTGGCCGAAGGCACCGCAATCCGGATGTCACAGGCCAGCACCATGCCATTGGCACCGCCAGCCAAGGTGCCATTCAGCGCCGCCACTTTCAGGCAGGGAATTGAAGCCATAGCATTGGACAACCGTTCCCACACCGGCGAGGTCGCCAGGCCTGTCCGCGCCTCGTCCAGGTCAGCACCCGCGCTGAACACCTTGCCGGTTCCGGTCAGGATCAACCCGCGGGCCTCCTGCGCGCGTTCGGCGATTTCAGCCAGCTCTGTCAGCATCGCTTCGGTCAGCGAATTGGCTTTGTCCGGGCGGTTGATGGTGAGGGTCCACAGACCGTTCTGCGCAATCTCCAGATCAATCATGCCAGTCCAACCCGCTGACGGATGCTGTCCTCGCGCAGGGAAACTTCCTGGCCGATGCAATCGTCCGCCTCATCCGTGCACATCCACATCAGCGTCCGCGCGGGCCATTCGGCAGGGATATGGTCTTCCCATTCAAGCTCGCTCACCGGGTTAATGCCGCTGGTCTTGATTTCACGCTGCATCCGGGTTGCGACCGTGCCCGGCGACAGCCCCATGGCGCGGATACCATTGGCACGTTCTTCCAAATCCAGTGCGCTGGTCAGCATCGCCGCGCCCGCTTTAGACGAACAATACGCGCTCCACCCCTCCAGCGCATGATGCGCCGCGCCCGAACTGACGGTGATAATAGTGCCTCCGCCCGCCGGCTTCATCAGCGGCAGGGCGGCGCGTATCCCGTTGAACACTCCGGTCAGGTTGATATCAATCAGCTTGCTCCACTCGCCGGGCTGGGCATCCGCCAACCGGGCAATAGGCTCAATCACGCCGGCGTTGTTGATCAGGATGTCCAGGCTGCCGAAGTGCTGATGGGCCTTGGCCAGCGCGCCCTCCACCGATGCGTAGTCTGATACATCGCAAGTAAAGGTCAGCACATTTCCGCCGATCTCCTCCGCAAGCTCCCGCAGTGCCTCTCCGCTCCTTGCCAGCAAGGCCAAATTGGCCCCTGCGGCGGCAAAAAACCGGGCCGTATCCGCGCCGATCCCGCGGCTGGCTCCTGTAATTGCAACTGTTTTTCCATTGAAATCCATCGGCCGTCCCTCCAAGTGGCTGCTGACCCATGTGGTAAAGCGGTTAGGGGGAACGGTCCAGCCCAAGGCCCCCTTGACGGCACCGCCTGCCGGGCCGACGATGATTTCAATTATCTCACTGAGAAAGGTTCTCTTATGTCCGTTAATTTTGCACGCAGCGGCGTTGCAGCGGTAATTTTTGTTGTTTCCGCCCAGAGTGCCCTGGCCGATCTGAGTGCCCAGGACGTCTGGGCTGACTGGAAAGCGTATCTGACCAGCACCGGTTACACGGTTTCCGGCACTGAAGCTGTTTCGGGCAGCACCCTGACTTTCTCCGATGTCTCGATGGTCATGCCGATCCCGGATGAGGACGGCTCCGGCACGGTGAGCTTGCCGGAAATCCAGTTTGTGGAAAACGGCGATGGCACCGTCAACGTGCTGCTGCCTGCGGAATTCCCGATGGGTTTTGATTTCACCGCTGAAGGTGAGAGCTTTTCGGGCAAACTGATCTATGCCCATGACGGCACCCCGATGAAAGTGTCGGGTGACGCCGAAAGCATGAGCTATGATTACAGCTCGTCCAATGTCACCATGACGCTGGATAGTCTGACTGCAGACGGCGAGGCCGTGCCGGCGGACGTGGCGAAAATTCAGATCGTCATGAACGACGTTGCTACAAAGACCGATATGAAAATCGCTGGCGCGCGCAACTATGACCAGACGCTGACTGCTTCCAGCCTGAGCTATGACATGGGCTTTAACGATCCCGAAAGCAACGGCACAGGCTCTTTCAAAGGCGCCCTGCAGGGCCTGAACTTTACCGGCACCAGCACCGTTCCCGCTGATCTGGAAAGCCCCGATATGGCGGCGCTGCTGGAGGCCGGATTTGCCTTTGATGGCATCTTCACTTTTGACAGCGGCAATGGTTCCGTCTCCGGTGTGGACGGCAGCGAAAACTTCGCCATGGAAAGCAACTCCCAGGGCGGCTCGATCGCGGTGGCGATGGACAAGCAGCATCTCACCTATGATGTGTCCCAGACCGGCACCAATGTGAATATCTCCGGTTCCGAGATCCCCTTCCCGCTGGCGCTCAGCATGGCGGAGACCGGTTTCAAACTGATGATGCCGCTCGCCAAATCCGACGAAGAGCAGGACTTTGCCCTGGGCATTACCCTGCGCGACTTTGCGGTTCCGGATATGCTGTGGGGCATGGTCGACCCGACCGGCCAGCTGCCGCATGATCCAGCCACCGTGGTGCTGGACCTTGCCGGCAAGGGCAAGGTGCTGTTCGACCTGTTTGACCCGGAAGCCATGGAATCGGTGGAATCCGGCGAAGAACAGCCGGGCGAACTGAACGCGCTGACCGTGAAACAGCTGCAAGTCACCGCAGCAGGCGCCGAGCTGACCGGCACTGGCGACTTTACCTTCAACAACGAAGACCTCGTCAGCTTTGACGGCATGCCTGCCCCCTCGGGTGAGGCTGACCTTAAACTGACCGGTGCCAACACCCTGATCGACAAGCTGATCGGGATGGGCCTTATGTCCGACAGCGACGCCATGGGCGCGCGGATGATGATGGGCATGCTGGCCGTGCCGGGCGAGGGCGAAGACACGCTGACCTCGAAGATTGCGATCTCCGAGGACGGCCAGATCCACGCCAATGGCCAGCGCATCAAATAACCGTCAAATCCCTGACAGGTTTTACAAAGGGGCTGCTATGTGCAGCCCCTTTTTTGCTGCCCGCCCTTGCGGCAAGCCGCCTCACTGGATAGCTCTGGAAGGGAGCAGAACAGAAGGTGCCCATGACCCAGTCCCCCGAAGCGCTTTGCCACGCCCTGATTGATGCCGCCCGCAAGTCCGGCGCGGATGCCGCCGATGCCATGGCCGCGGAAGGCAGTTCCCTCAGCATTGAAGTGCGGGAAGGCAAGCTGGAGCATGCGGAACGCTCTGAGGGCACTGACCTGGGCTTGCGGGTATTCGTCGGCAAACGGCAGGCGCTGGTTTCATCATCGGATATGCGCCCGGAGACCATCGCAGCAATGGCCGAACGTGCGGTTGCCATGGCCAAGGAAGCACCTGAGGACCCTTATGCAGGCCTAGCTGATCCGTCGCAGCTGGCCAAAAACTGGAACCTGGCAGAGCTGGAACTGGAAGACTCGCGCGGCGAGCCGGAGCCTGCTGCCCTGCAGTCTGACGCATTGGCGGCAGAGGCCGCCTGCCAGGAAATCGACGGCATTACACAGGTGCAGTCCGCAGCTGCAGGTTATGGCCGCCACGTTGTGCATATGGCCGCAACCAATGGGTTTTCCGGCGGCTACCAGCGTACCGGGCGTTCCCTATCCTGCACCGGGATTGCAGGCAGCGGAACAGGTATGGAGCGTGACTACGACGGGGATTCCCGCACTTTTCAGGCCGATTTGCGCAGCGCTCAGGACATTGGCCGCACTGCCGGTGAACGCGCGGTAGCCCGGTTGGGCGCCCGAAAGCCCAAGACTGGCAGCTTTCCGGTGCTGTTTGACGAGCGCATCTCTTCCTCTCTGATCGGCCACTTGCTGTCTGCTGCCAATGGGGCGGCGATTGCCCGCGGCTCCTCTTGGCTGAAGGGGTCATTAGGTGAGCAGGTTTTGCCCGAAACCCTGTCCATTATAGAGGACCCGCACCGCCCGCGTATTTCCGGCTCCCGCCCGTTTGATGGCGAGGGTCTGCCGACCCGCAAGCGCACTGTCGTTGCCAACGGCGTGCTGACCGGCTGGACGCTGGACCTCGCCTCGGCCCGAAAACTAGGCCTTGAAAGCACTGGCAACGCCGCCCGCGGCATCGGCGGCGTGCCCTCTCCCGCGACCTGGAATCTTGCGTTGACTGAAGGAGAAGCCAGCCGCGAGGATCTCGTCGCGCAGATGGGCACCGGTCTCTTGGTGACGTCGATGATCGGCTCCACTATCAACCCCAACAACGGCGACTACTCCCGCGGAGCCTCGGGATACTGGGTGGAAAACGGCGAGATCGCGTATCCGGTCAACGAATGCACCATCGCGGGCAATCTGCTTGATATGCTGCGGCGGATCGTTCCCGCCAATGACGCGCGCCGGCACCTGTCGACCGTGGTCCCGTCACTGCTGATCGAAGGAATGACCCTTGCCGGCAACTGACCTTTCCCTGCTTGTGAAAGCGGCGGAACAGGCCGGCGATATTGCGTGCCGTTTTTCCGGTCCCGAAGCCAAACGCTGGGACAAGCCGGGCGGCGCTGGTCCCGTGACCGAGGCCGACCTGGCCGTCAATGCTATGCTCGAAGACATGCTGCAACAGGCGCGGCCCGGCTATGGCTGGCTGTCGGAAGAAACTGAGGACAATGACGCGCGGCTGTTGCGCGACAAGGTTTTTATCATCGACCCCATAGACGGCACCCGCAGCTTTGCCGAAGGGTCCCGCACCTGGGCGCATTCCTTTGCCGTCGCTGAACACGGCAAGGTGACCGCCGCCGTGATCTACCTGCCGCAGCGGGAGCTGATGTACACTGCCGCCAAGGGCCAGGGGGCGGATTGCAATGGCAGCCAGATCCATGTGTCCCCCGCCACAGAACTTTCCAGTTCTGAAGTGCTGGCCGCCAAACCCAACCTGCAGGCCCATCACTGGCTGGGCGGCACCCCGCCTGAGTTCATCCGCAGCTACCGGCCCTCGCTTGCCTACCGGCTGGCCAAGGTGGCAGACGGCCGTTTCGGCGCCATGCTGACGCTGCGCCCCAGTTGGGAATGGGACATAGCGGCGGGCGATCTGCTGATACGCGAGGCAGGTGGCATCCTTACCGATCAAACCGGCCGCCCCTTGTGCTTCAACAATCCGCATCCGCGCCTGAACGGAGTGGTTGCCGGAAATCCGGCCCTTCAGAATTCGCTGCTGACGGCGCTGGACCCGAATGCGCCTGGCATCGCTGGACATTAAACCGGACTGGCTTTAAGCGGCAGCAGCAGCGCTATCGTCATACCCAAATTTTTCACAGACAAGCCCGCATGTTGCAGGTACCTTGGGCCGGAAATTTCAGATCGAGCCAGATGCAACGGCGAACCGCAGCACCCAACCGCACTTCCGTTCTGCAGCCCCGCCCCAAAGGAGAGCTGTTGTGGGTGCACGCAACCACCCCTGAACGCTATCAAGCGCTTTGCGATATCGGCCGCCGCCTCAAATCCCTGCGCCCGGACTTGTCGGTGCTGGCAAGCTGGGAACCCGGACTGCGGCTGACCGGTACAGTTGGCTGCGATATTCCGATTGGCCCGCTGCCTGAGGACACCTTGGCCGAGGCCCGCGGGTTTTTGAACCATTGGCGGCCCGACGCTTGCATCTGGACCGGCCCGCCGGCACGGCGGGTGCTGCTTCGGCAAATGCGCGAGCGCAGTACCGGATTACTGCTGGCGGATCTTCTGGAGGATGAAATGCCCAACCGCACCAGCCGCTGGCTGCCGGACCAGCGGCGGCGGCTGCTGGACGGGCTGACCTGCATCCTGACCCCGTCCAAATCCGTGCAGGCCCGGCTGGCCCGGATCGGACTGCCAGCAGAACGGGTGCAACTGGCCGGCAAGCTGCGGGTGTCTGCAATTCCGCCCGGTTGCAATGACGAAGAGCTTTCTGCCATGCAACAGACCCTTGGCAGCCGGCCGGTCTGGCTCGCCGCCCATACCAAGCTCAGCGAACTGCCCCGTATCCTGGACGCGCATCGCGGCGCATTGCGGCTGCTGCACCGGCTGCTGCTGGTGGTCGCGCTGGAAGACGGCGCGGATCTTGCAGCAGCCCGCCGCCAGCTGCAGAACAGCGGGCTGTATTTTGCCGATTGGGAAGACGGCGGTGAACCCGAGGACCTGACGCAGGTGCTGTTGGCGGGCAGCGAGGATTTGGGATTGTGGTACCGCCTGTCTCCAGCCGCGCTGATCGCCAGCAGCCTGGATCCTATGGCGCAGGGCCAGTCGCCTTTGGACGCCGCAGCCTTAGGCTCGGCACTGCTGCACGGACCGGGTATCCACGCGCATCGGGACCTTTATGAAAGACTGGCCGCGGCGGGCGCTGCCCAGCCGGTGCTGACCCAATCGGAACTGACCGATGCTGTCATTGCGCTATCTGCTCCGGACAAGGCCGCCGAGATGGCGCTGGCCGGCTGGCAGAGCGTCACCGAAAGCGCCGCCACAGCCGACATGTTACTGGAAAAGGTCCAGACCCTGCTGGACCAGCGCGAGGATACCGATGCGGGCACCTGAATTCTGGCACAAACCGCCGGGGGATTTTGATCTTCGGGCAGCATTGCTAGCGCCGCTTGGCTGGGTCTATGCGCGCGCCACCGCTTCCCGGGTCGCCAAAGGCAGCCCGGTGCGTGCCAGTGTCCCGGTGATCTGCGTTGGCAATCTGAATGCTGGCGGCACCGGCAAAACGCCCACTGTGATCTGGCTGCTGGAAACGCTGCGCAATCAGGGGCATGAACCGCATGTTGTGACCCGCGGCTATGGCGGCACCATGGAGGGGCCGGTGCAAGTCTTGCCTGGCCGGCACAAGGCCGCGCAGACGGGGGATGAACCGCTTCTTCTGGCCGCCTTTGCCGAAGTTTGGGTTGCCAAGGACCGCGCCGATGGCGCGCGCGCCGCAGCAGACGCAGGGGCAACCGTCATCGTGCTGGATGACGGATTTCAGAACCCCGCGGTGGCCAAGGACCTGTCACTGATCGTGGTGGATGCGCAGCAGGGCTTCGGCAATGGCCGCTGCCTGCCGGCCGGCCCATTACGGGAGCCGGTTGCCATTGGCCTGAAACGGGCTGACGCGGTGCTCTCGCTTGGGCCTGGGGAGGCCCAGAAGAAATTTGCAACGGCCTGGGGAAGCCATCTGCAGGGCTTGCCGCATTTCAGTGGTGCGCTGGAGCCATTGCAAACCGGGATGCCCTGGAACGGCACACGCGTTCTGGCTTTTGCCGGCATCGGCCACCCGCAGAAATTTTTCAACACCCTGCGCAGCCTTGGCGCCGATATCGTCCGCGCCGAAGCGTTAGACGATCACCAGCCGCTTTCACCGGCGCTGATGAACCGGCTGGAGAACGAAGCCAAACTTCTGAACGCCCAGCTTGTCACGACAGAAAAAGACGCCGTCCGCCTGCCGGACAGCTTCCGCTCCAAGGTCATTACCCTGCCTGTGCGGCTGCAGGTTGCAGGAGATGATGGGTTAAAGGAACTGTTGAAGAAAGCCGCGCCTGCACCCTGACCCCCAGCGCAATCTGAAGCCGCCGGGAGCGCGCCTGCCCGGTTTGCTCTGCCCTGAAAAGCCCAGGTACACGGCCCGGGCTTAAATTTTTTTTCTGGAAGAGCTTAGCCTTCCAGCTCTGCGTCCAACAGCGTCTTGAACTCTGTATAAGACTGATTGGAAATCTTTTCACCATTCAGGATGAACGACGGCGTTGCCTCGATGCCGTGCTCAGTGGCGTTTTCCTGATACCAGGCTACCAGGGTTTGCGCTTTCCCGCCATCCTGCAGGCAGGCTTCCAGCTGCTCATTTTCGATCCCCGCCAGGCGGCCGATCTTGCGCAGCTCATCGACAATCTCGGTTGCGCCGCCGGCCCGCGTCCATTCGGACTGGCCCTTATAGATCAGATCGGAAATACCAAAGAACTTATCCGGTCCGCTGCAGCGCGCAATCATCGAGGCCCACAGCCCGTAGCGGTCGAAATAGACCTCGCGGTAGATGAACTTGACCTTGCCGGTATCGATGTAGTCGGCCTTCAGCTTCTTGAAGGTTTCATTGTGAAAGCTGGCGCAATGCGGGCAAGTGTAAGAGGCGTATTCGATCAGCGTGACCGGCGCGTCCTCGGCCCCCAACGTCATCTCGGCGATTGTTGAGATGTCCACCTCGGCCTCCTGCGCAACAGCGGCGCCAACCAGCGGGTTCTGCGGCAGATTGTTCTGGGTGTTGAATCCCGACAGGGCATAACCGCCCGCAACAACCGCAACCGCGGCAAAGACACCAGACATCAGACGGGTCATTTGAACCCCTTTCCTTGCGTTTTCTGTTTTGTCAGCACGTTCTGCCCCAGGCGTTCCAGGGCGGCGCGCAGATCGTCGTTTTCCACACCGGCAGCCGCCTGGCTGGCAGCCGCAGTATCCTGCGGGTCGGGCTGCCGGGGCGCTTGCACTTTGGGGGCATATTTGAATTCCACGCGGCCGTCGGAAAATCCCGTCGGTGCCGTTTGCGTGATCCGCACCTTGGAGATGGCATTGAAGCCATAAACCGCGTTCACCCGCTCACGCAGGCGCTCTTTTTGCATTTCAAGCATTGGTGCATTGGCTCCGGTCGTCAGCACCGTCAGCGTTGCGCCAAAGGAACCGCGCCCGTAGCCCACGTTCACCGGACGCGCCATGGCAGCGATATCCGGACCGGCGATCTCTTCCCAGTGGGTCAGCAGCCGCGACACCGCAAAACCACGGCTTTCCCCCGCCTTGCGGATCTGCTCGTTAAGGAGCTTGGAGGTTCGTGCGAACCCGCGTGTGGTACTGCGCCTGAATGCCATGATCTAGCTTTTGCGTGACTGCCTGCCCTATTGTAAAGAGCCGGAATGCAGGCGCCAGCCAAACCGCGAGCCAAGGAATAACGAATGCGTGACTTGATCAGTAATTCCGCCGCGATGAGCGGAGACCTGCTTGCGTGGTATGACGTCCATGCCCGCGGGATGCCCTGGCGGGTGGGGCCCGCAGAGCGTGCGGCAGGCAAACGCCCCGATCCATACAAGGTTTGGCTCAGCGAAGTGATGCTGCAGCAGACCACGGTGGCCGCGGTGCGGGACTATTTCCTTCGCTTCACCAGCCGTTGGCCTACCGTATCCGATCTTGCCGCGGCGGCGGACGCCGAGGTCATGGCCGAATGGGCCGGCCTTGGCTACTATGCCCGCGCCCGCAACCTTCTGAAGTGCGCCCGTTCGGTCGCAGGCGGTTCCGGTGGAGAGTTCCCGGACAATTACGATGACCTGCTAAAGCTGCCTGGTATCGGCCCCTATACCGCCGCCGCCATCGCCTCGATTGCGTTTAACCGCCCAGAGACCGTTCTGGATGGTAATGTGGAGCGGGTGATGGCCAGGCTGCACGACATTCACGATCCGCTTCCCGGTGCGAAACCTGTACTGAAAGAACGTGCTGCGGAACTGACCCCGTCTCAGCGGCCCGGTGACTACGCCCAGGCGGTGATGGACCTTGGCGCCACCATCTGCACGCCCCGTAACCCGGCCTGCGGCATCTGTCCCTGGCGCAATCCCTGTGCTGCGCGGGCTGCAGGCACTGCGGTTGAGCTGCCGAAAAAGGTGCCGAAAAAACCAAAACCCACCCGGAGCGGCATCGTTTACCTGGCGAAATCCGCCGACGGCACATGGCTGCTGGAACGGCGGCCAGACAAGGGGCTGCTGGGCGGCATGCTGGGCTGGCCCGGTTCGGAGTGGAGTGACGCCCCGGGTCCGAACCCGCCTTTTGAAGCGGATTGGCAAGAGCAGGATGGGGAAGTGCGCCACACTTTCACTCATTTCCATCTGATCCTGCGGGTGATGACGGCCGAATTGCCAGCAGGTTATAACCAGAATGCAGCGCAGGAACTGATACCACACCACGACTTCCGCGCCGCCAGCCTGCCCACAGTAATGCGCAAGGCTTTCGATCTTTATCAAGGCCTCTAAAGAAGCCGACGCCGCTCTTGGGTTTTCAGATGTTAGGGCATAGTGTCAGCGCAAACGCGCGCTGATTGATTTGGGAGACACAGGCATGATCGCCCCCGAAACCCTTGCCCGCTGGCAAAGCGCCCTGCCGTTCTGGATGTCCTTTTTGCTGTTGCCGCTGGTTTGGTTCGCCGCTCTTTGCGGCGGTTGGACACTGATCCTGCCGCCGCTGGTAACCTGGCATCTGTTTGCGATGCTGGACGGGGCATTCGGGCTGAACCTGGAGAACGCCGACCCGGAAACGCCGGACAGAGACCTCACTTGGTACAAGGCGCTGACCGCTGCTTGGGTGCCCCTGCAATTCGTCACGCTGTTCGGATTGATCTGGTACGTCAGCGGTGCCGATCATCTGAGTGCATTTGGCAAATTCGCTGTTTTCTTTGGGGTCGGCGTCGTAACCGGCGCCGTGGGTATCACCTACAGTCACGAGCTGATGCACCAGTCCAGCCGGGTTGAGCGCTGGCTGGGGGATATCCTGCTGGCTATGGTGATGTACTCGCATTTCCGGTCCGAGCACCTGCTGGTGCATCACCGCTATGTCGGCACTCCGCGCGACCCGGTGACAGCCCGCTATAACGAGGGGTTCCACCGGTTCTACCCGCGTGTGTTGCGGCAATGCTGGCATTCCGCATTCCGCGCTGAACGGGAGAAGCTGGCGAAGAAGAACCGCAACTGGACCGACCGTTCGAACCCGTTCTTCCGCTATTGGGCGCTGCAGGCCGCGATGCTGCTGCTGGCGATGCTGCTGGGCGGGCTGACCGGGGTGCTCTTGTTTCTGGTGCAGGCCGGGGTCGCCATCTGGCAGCTGGAGGTGGTCAACTATGTCGAGCATTACGGGCTGACCCGCAAACACTTGGGCGATGGCAAATACGAACCCGTGCAGCCACGCCACTCGTGGAATGCGGCGCATAAGGCGTCGAACTGGCTGCTGATCAACCTGCAACGCCATTCGGATCATCACTACAAACCAAACCGCCGCTTTCCGCTGTTGCAGAACTATACTGAAGCCGACGCGCCGCAGCTGCCTTATGGCTACCCGGTGATGACCGTCGCTGCGATGATCCCGCCCTTGTGGCGCCGGGTAATGAACCCGCGGGTGCGGCGCTGGCGGCAGACGTATTATCCCGAGATCACCGATTGGCACGCCTACAACAAAGCGCAGAATCCGGTGCCCCGATAGCCTTACGCCCAGGCTAGAACCGTCATCGGCTGATCCAGCCCGCGCACCTCTTGATCCGGATGCCGGACGTTGCCGTCCAGCAGGTGCAGGCCGGCCTGCTCCGCCCTCACCTGCGCGGCCAGCGTTTCGCTGATCACAATCCCGGCTTGCAGCTTGCGGGTCAGGTTCTCCAGCCGGGCGGCAATGTTCACTGTCATACCCAGCACCGCAAACTCCAGCCGGTTGGAGCCGATGTCGCCCAGCAACGCTTCGCCATAGTGAATTCCGATCCCGGCGCGGATTTCCGCCTTACCCTGACGGGCGCGTTCCCTGTTCCATGCGATCAGCGACTCGCGCATGGAATGGGCACAGGCCAGTGCATTGGTGGCATCCTGCCGGCCTGCTACCGGCGTTCCAAAAGTCGCCATCAGCCCGTCGCCCAAGTATTTGTCCAGCGTGCCGTGATGGCGGAACACCTCGCGCTCCATCCGGCCGTGGAATTCCCGCAAGAGGTCAATCACCATTCGCGGGTCCATCCCCGAAGACAGTCTGGTAAAGCCAACGATATCGATGAACAGCACCGCCACATTTTCGCTGCGCACCTGTTTCAGCGGCTCGTCGTTCTGCGACAGCTGATCCACCACATTGGGCGAGAAATAGCGCGACAGATTGGCCCGCTCCCGCTCCAGGCTGGCGTTGCTCCTCAGCAGCGCGTTGAACCGGCGCACCGAAAAGCCCAGCGTCACCGCCACCAGCACAAAGACCACGGCCTCCTGCACCCGCAGCTGAATCACAAAACTGTTTGGGTCAAAAAACTCCGCCAGCTCCGGGGCAAAGCCAAGCGTCGCGGCCACAGCTTCCGAAAGTCCGGGAACCGGAGTGGCAAACCACCAGGCCAGCGCCAGCGCGCTGAGCCACATCGTCGCCGTCCATGTGCCGATCGCAATCACTGTGCGCCAGGAATAAGCCATGGTGCCTGCGGCCAAGATGACAAAGAAATACTGAAAGTTATCAAACCGGTACTGCATAGCCACCGGTATTTCGCGGGCGTCAAACGGGTTGGGCATGACCAGACCGATGGTCATGATGAGAAGATCAAGGAAGATCAGAAACAGCTCCAGCCGTGACCTGCCCACTTTTCCCACCCGGCTGATGAACCAGCCGTTGAGGCACAAAAGCGCAAGGATCCCATGATAGTAGAGGATCTCCCAGGCCGGGTTCAGGAAGATGATGAAGACTGCGATAATGGGCAGTGCGATCCAGCGGGCCCGTACTGCCAGCTGCAGCCCCCGCTGTTTATGCGCATCCAGGGCCGCTTCGGCAAATCTGTTTTCCGCAGTTGAGATTTTCCGGCCGCCGGTTCCAGGTTCCTGGACAGCTCCGGTTCCGGAGATAAGTGCGGTATCGGTCATGGGCTTTCCCCTCTTCCCGCTGGCTGCCGCAGCGTCAGTATTGCAGATAGTTGCGCTGTTCTGATCAGGGAATAGCGCATCACAGCGCAGAAACTAAAAAACCCCGCCTGATGCAGGCGGGGCAAGGTGTGCGCCTGCGCATTATGCACAGGCGCCTGCAATAGGTTTTCACGTTCACAAAAGCCCCGGGCCTCAGTTCTGCATCTCAGCCCGGATCTGCTGGCGCAGCACGTCGATCGGCACTGTCTTGCCCTCGCGCTTGAAACACCAGTAGGTCCAGCCGTTGCAGGACGGCGCGTTTTCCAGATGAGCGCCCACCTGATGAATCGAACCTTTGATGTTGTCGCCAATCAAAGTGCCATCGGCGCGCACTTTGGCCTTGTGGCGGCGGTTCATCGAATACAGCTCCTCGCCCGGGCGCAGCATGCCGCGCTCCACCAGCTGGCCAAAGGGCACCCGCGGTGCTGCGCGTTTGCTGGCGGACACTTCCAGGGCCTCGCGGTCGAACTTGCGCACAGCCTTGATGCGTTTCTCCGCCACCTTGCGATAGGCTTCCTCGCGTTCGATGCCGATGAACTCGCGTCCGAGCATCTTGGCCACAGCGCCGGTAGTGCCAGTGCCAAAGAACGGATCCAGCACCACATCGCCCGGGTTTGTCGAGCCGACCAGGATCCGGTGCAACAGCGATTCCGGCTTTTGCGTCGGATGCGCCTTGTCGCCGTTTTCGTCTTTCAGCCGCTCATGTCCGGTGCAGATCGGCAGCACCCAGTCGCTGCGCATCTGAATGCCCTCGTTCAGCGCCTTCAGCGCTTCGTAGTTGAAGGTGTATTTCGCGCCTTCCGACTTGGACGCCCAGATCATCGTCTCATGCGCGTTGGTGAACCGCTTGCCGCGGAAGTTCGGCATCGGGTTCGACTTGCGCCAGACCACATCGTTCAGCACCCAATAGCCTGCGTCCTGCAGCGCCGATCCGACACGGAAAATATTGTGGTAGGAACCGATCACCCAGATAGACCCGTTCGGCTTCAGCACCCGGCGCGCCGCCTTGAGCCACTCGCGGGTGAACTGGTCATAGACCGCAAAACTGGAAAACTGGTCCCAGTGATCATCCACGGCATCGACTTTGGAATTGTCGGGACGGTGCAGCTGGCCTTTCAGCTGCAGGTTATACGGCGGATCCGCAAAGATCAGATCGACCGAATTGGCCGGAAGACTGTTCATCGCCTCGATGCAATCGCCGCCCATAATCGTGTTTAAAGGGAGCGCTGCCGCGCCCTTTGTCATAGTTTTGTTCATTGCTCTGCCTCATACCCGCGGCGCATTTTTGCGCTCATTAGGTTGTCCACAGGATGAGTCATCGCGGATTCGAGGTCAATTTGTTTATTAGAACAACACCCTACGGTTCACTCTTGATACAAGATGTTGTGTACGGGTTTGAATGACCGCCGATGATGTGGGGTCACACCTAATTCAACTAGCGCCTCGCGGTGCTGTTTCGAGGGGTAGCCTGCGTTTTTCTCCCATCCATATCCAGGAAACTGTTGCGCCAAATCCACCATGACCCTGTCACGCACCAGTTTGGCAATAATCGACGCCGCCGCGATGGAGACTGATTTGGCATCTCCTTTGACCACAGCTTCCGACGTCAAAGCCAATCCTTTGGGTATCAGGTTGCCATCTATCAGCAGATAGTCCGGTGCTGGATCCAGGGCTGCTACCGCGCGCTCCATCGCCAGATGCGAGGCACGTAAAATATTCAGGGAATCAATCTCTTCGACTGAGGCGTGGGCAACGGACACCTGACCAGCGGCCAGAATTTTTCCTTCCAGCGTTGCGCGTTTTTTCAAGCTCAGTTTCTTGGAATCGTTGAGCCCCTCGGGAATAGCAGAGATGTCCAGCACCACCGCTGCGGCAGTGACCGGCCCGGCCAGCGGGCCGCGGCCCACCTCGTCCACTCCGGCTATTCTCAGGTACCCTTTGGCAAGGGCGGCATCTTCCAGGCTGTAATCAGGTTTTGTCATTCCAGTGAGAAAGCCAATTCGAGCCGGAATTTCAACCCGCACAAAAAAGAGGGGGCCGAAGCCCCCCAAGTTGCTGCTGCCCGAAAGCGGAGTATCGTTAGCGGTTGACCATCCGGAAGCCATGCTGCTTCAGACAGCGGGGTTTGTAGCCGGTGCGGTTGCGTTTGCCGTTCCAGAAGGTCACCTTGCAAGCCCGCGGCAGTTTCTGCGTGTACCCGTAATTGCGGTCGAGACAGCCTTTGCCGGCCAGCGGATAGTTGCGGCTGTAGCGCGGAAAATAGCGGACACATTGTGTCGGCAAATCATAACGGTGCACCCGCGGCGGCAGCGGTTTCACATGCCCGCCATGGCGGTTGTGCGAGTTATGCCTGTGGCCGCCATGCCCATGGCCACGCGGCGGGTTGTAAGTCCGGGTTACTGCGTGATCGTCTTTCCTGGCATCATTAATGGCCGCGCCAAGAATCCCAAGCAGAGCCATGCCGGCAATAAATTTAGCGACATCCTCGTCTGCGCGGGCAGGCGCTGCCGAGAAACCGGTAATGGCAATAGAGGCTGCCACGATCATGGCAATGAATTTGCGGTGCGGCTTGGAACCATATGTCTGGGCCATTTCGGGACCTTTCTTTTGATTGTCGGATGCGCAGCCTGTGCGCTTGGATGTCTCCAACCTGGCCCCACCCCCTTCAGACAGGCAATATCGGCCGCTTGTTATCGGATATCAGCGGTCTCAACCCCCTGCGGTTATTGAATTTCAAGGCCCGCCACCGCAGGATGCCCATATGAAACAGAACCTCCTGATCCCCGCACTTGCGGCTGCCCTTCTGGCGCTATCGCTGCCAGCCCAGGCGGCAGATTGCTATGCCGATTACAAGGCCAAGCAAGACAATCCGCTGCGCCTGCACTACGGCGTGATCCAGCTCTCCGGCGCCTGCAAGAAAAAGGCCGCCCGGCGCGAGGTCCAGACCCGTATTGCACCCGGCGGCTGGAAGCTTTTGAATGTCCTGTCCGTCTTCGGTCCCGAAGGCCTGCAGCAAAGGAAGGCCAATGCCGGATCCTACTATCTCCGTTTCTGAGGCCCGCGCGGCTGGCAGCAGGGTGATCGCGCTCGGCATTGCTGCGATTGTTGCGCTTCTGGTGATTGCCGGCACGGTTCTCTTGCTGACGCTGCCCGATGCCAATGCCTTTAACGCGCGGGTTGAGCAGCTGTTTGTCGAAAACGATCTGACAACCCAGACCGAGATCAAGCTGCTGGAAATCCTGGCCCAGTCCGGCACTGCCTTTGCCGAGACGCTGACCAGTTACCGGATGGTGATTTTTGTCTTGCTGCTGTTTGCCACTGCGATGATGGTGGCAGCATTGACGGTGCTTGGCATGCTGGTGATGCTCAACCGCCGCATGGCGCAGATCGAACGCTCCGGCATCCAGGTGAACGAACTTCTGATCAGCCGCGATGAAAACACTGTCTACCTGAACAACATGGGGTTCAAACTAACGCCCGCCGCGATGGAAACTCTGGCGGTTCTGGCGGAGGCCCGGCTCGACGATGACGTGCTGTCAGGCGCCGAAATCGAAGCAGTGATTTCCGGCCGCATCTCCGCCGACTGCGAGGAAGCCGCCGGCGCCACCCGGATAAAACGCCTGCGGGACACGCTGGGCAACCAGATGGTGAGTGAGCTGCTTGTCAAAAACATCGCCAAGCGCGGTTATGTGCTGGCCATCAGCAGAGACGTGATCCGTATGGTCTGAACCGTCTGGCTCCGCTTTGCTCAACATCATGTGTTCAACTCTGGATTTTCCGCCCCCAGACCCCACATAGTCCAGAACCGGCCCACGCCGGCCGGTCCTGGTTTTCAGCACATTTCCGGCGCAACGGACAAGGACCTCAGGGATGGATGCACAGGTACACGCACCGCATCGGGGCTACGGCATTGTTATCGAGCCGCTTCAAGGTTTGGTCACGGCCCGGCGCAATGGCACCGTTCTGGCGCAAAGCTCCCGCGCCAAGGTGATGTATGAAACCCGGCTTCCCCCAGCGATCTATTTTCCCTCGGAAGACGTGACAGCACAGCTATCGTCCAACACCCCCTTGCAGACCTTTTGCCCCTTCAAAGGCACGGCCAGTTACCGCGACATGCTGTTAACTGGCGGCGGTATACAGAACGCTGTCTGGTCTTACGACGAGGCAATGCCGGAGGCAGCAGCCATATCCGGCCATATTGGCTTTATGCCTGGCGCCGAGGCCGAATTCGATCTGGGCAGCAACAGCGTGGAAATGCCGGACTACGGCAATATCTCCGGCCCGGTGATCGACTGGCTGCTGCGGGACGCCGCCCTGGTTCCGTCCCCCGAGGACCTGACGGCCGCTCTGGCAGAAAAATTCGTCGAGCAAGGCATCTATTTGTCCCGCATGTCCGTCATGGCATGGTCGCTGCACCCGCTGATCGCGGGCAAGAACTACATCTGGCAAAAGAATACCGGCGAGGTCACCACCTACGCGCCGTCTTACGAAATCCACGACCACCCAGCCTATCAGAACAGCCCGCTGCGCCACGTCTCCAACGGCATGGGCGGTGTGCGCCACCGGCTCGGCTGTTGCCGGTCCGCAGATGCGTTTCCGATCCTTGAAGACCTGCGCAAGGAGGGGGCCACCGACTATGTCGCCATGCCGTTGCGCTTTTCCGACGGGCGCATCAATGTGCTGACCCTCACCAGTGATCACCCGAACGGCTTTTCCACGGCTAACCTGGGGCTGATCTTCGAATGCTCGGATGTGATTGCCCGCTACTATGAAATCTTCATGCAGCGCGAAAACGCGCAGTCGCTGCTGGAAACCTATGTTGGCAAGCGCACCGGCGCCCGGGTACTGGGCGGCGAGATCCGCCGCGGCGACGGAGATGAAATCGACGCCGCCATCATGTTCTGCGACCTGCGCGGCTCCACCCGGCTGGAGGAACAGCTGGGCCGCCAGGACTATATCGCGCTTCTGAACCAGTTCTTCGAGACTGCCTCGACCATCGTGCATGAGCACGGCGGCGAAGTGCTGAAATTCATCGGCGATGCTGTGCTGGCGGTGTTCCCGGCCGGCAGCGATCCTGAAAGGGCCCGCAGGCAGGCCCTGAACAGCGCCCGCACCATCGTGGCCCGGTTGGAGGAAATCGCCCAGGAAGAAGACGGCCACCGCTGCGAAGCCGCCATCGGCATCGCCTACGGGCGCGTGACTTACGGCAACGTCGGCTCGCGTGAAAGGCTGGACTTCACGGTGATCGGCCAGGCCGCCAATATCGCCGCCCGGCTGGGCGACTACGGCAAGACGGTCAACCATCCGGTCATTGTCAGTCAGGACATTCTGAGCGATCCATCACAAGGCGTTTCGCTGGGGGCGGTCACCCTTCATAACGTGTCCCAGCCGGTCACCTGTTTTGCTGTCCCGGCCAAGATTGAACCGTAAGCGCCTCGGCGCTCCCCTACGCGGCGCGGCTTGACGCGAGCCAGAAACTCCAAGGCACGAGGTCGTCGATACGGCTTCTGGGATGGCCGTCGAGCAACGCGCGCAACGTGCCGGAAAGGCAGCAGACCGAATCGACGACGCACATTTTGCAGTTCGCGATCAAGCTGGTGAGCAATTGACCTGCCAGTGAACTTTCATCCAGAGCAAGGGTCGAGTGGCTGAGCGCTTCATCATCGCGCTTCCCGGGGAAGCCTTTCCCAGGTGTTTGATCCCATGGTTTGATGGTGGGATCTGCTCTTTGGAATGGAAGGAAGCATTATGGGACAAGTTCGTCACGGGAGCGCCACGCACTGTCACCTGGCAGGCGGTTTGCATGGCAAATCTGCCGAGAGGGCACGCACGCCATCAGAGCAGCAATACAGCGATCCGCTGCCCGGCAGGGTTATGCGAAGCATGATCCCGAAAGGGACAAGCTTCGATCGCGGCACTGAGCAAGGAGCTGGACATCAATCCCAAGACCGTTGCGAAGTGGCGCAAGCATGCGACGGTGGAGGATTTTAGGACCGGGCCGAAGGAGCCGCGTTCAACCGTTCCCTCCGAAGCGGAGGAGGCAATGATCGCCGCATTCCGGCGGCATACGCTACTGCCGTTGGATGATTGCCTTTATGCTCTCCAGCCGTCGATCCCGCATCTGACGCGGCCGGCGCTGCATCGGTGCCTTCAGCGGCATGGCATCTCGCGCTTGCCGGATGCCGCGGGTGACAAGCCAAAGCGGCAGCGGTTCAAGCGATACCCCATCCACTGCCCGGCAGTGCATGTTCACATGCATGGGGTCTGGCCAGCGACCGGGCAGGACGTGTCGATCGCTGGAGGTCGCTCGGACGACTAGGGGCGTGGGTTTCGGATGCCGGCGGAACAGTTGATTGCATTTTCCTGAGCAAAGCGCGGCGACGAGCAGGCCAGGAGCGGTCCAGCCTGCGGGCGGCAGCTGGTGAGTTTCGCGCGTTTAGACGGGCGTTGCGTCATGCGGCCTGCTCCCGGGGGGGTGCTCGAGATGGCGGCTTCTGACCGCGGCGGAAGATCTCGATGATGCGCATCGCGCCGCCACAGCAGGGGCACGGTTCGCACAGTGTGAGAGGGATGACCTCGGCACTCTCCTGCGGGTCCGGGTCCTGCGGCGCCTCGCCGAGCAATCCGCGGATGCGGGCGATGGTGGCCTTGCGAGCCGCGCTGGCCAGCAGCCCGTAGTGCCGGATGCGGTGGAATCTGTCGGGCAGGACGTGGATAAGGAACCGGCGGATGAACTCGCCGGTCTCGAGGCGCATCACCTTTTGCAGGTCGCGGTGCTTGATGCGGTAGTCCTTCCAGCGGAACGCCACGGCGGCAGCATCGGCGCTGATCAGGCGATGGTTCGAGATCGCCACGCGGTGGGTGTATCGGCTGAGATAGGCGAGCACGGCCTCGGGGCCGCCGAAGGGCGGTTTGGCGTAGATGACCCACTCGGTCTTGCGCAGCGGGGCGAGGTAGGTGGCAAAAGCGCCGGCCTGAGCCAGGTTTTTGAGGTCGCCGAAGAACTGAAGCGCGCCCACCTTGTGCAGGACCGCCAGCCCTTCAAGGAAGAGTCGCCGGAACAACCGGGAGAGGACGCGCACCGGCAGGAAGAACCCGGGGCGGCAGGCGATTGCGCAGCAATCTGCCGAGAGGGGGGCACGATCATGTGGACATGCGGATGGTGGGGCCACGCCGGAGGCGTACTTTCAGCACGACGCCGAGCCCCAGGTGTGGAGCACGCTGGTCATGCCGACCCGGGCGCCGAGATGCCGGGGATCCGCGGCGATGGTCGTCACGGTCTCAGCCGAGGCGCGGAACAGCAGGCTGTAGACTGCCTTTTTGTTCCAGTAAGCGATTTGCGCGATCTCGGCCGGCAGGGTGAAGACCACGTGGAAGTACTCGACCGGCAGCAAGTCCTCGGTCCGGCAGGCCTTGATCGCCCCCTCTCGGGATCTTGCTTTGCAAGACCCTGCCGGGCAGTGGACATCACCTTGAGCTGGGTTAGGCTGACATGCCCGGCATTGGCCCGCCGCCACGCGGGTCCGTGTCTTCGGAAGATGTCAGCAAGCTCCAATCCCGGCCGCCCGGGCACCCACGGCGTCCGGTCACTCCAGTCCGCGCCGGAGAGTGTGGTCCTGCAGATCCTTCAGACGTTCGTACGGGCTGACGGTGGAGCGGATCGTCTTGGTGGCCACATGAGCGTAGCGGGCGGTGGTGCTGAGCTTGGCGTGGCCCAGCAAAACCTGCCCTCTCATCGATTGCTGAGCAATCGACTGCCGGGTAATAAATGATCCGCACATCCTTCCCCGCCTCCAGCAGATGCGTTGCGAAGCTATGGCGGAGCGTGTGCAGGGTTGCGGGCTTGTTGATCCCTGCCATGTGTTTTGCGGACGTGAACGCCCGGTTCAATTGCCGCGGTGACAGCGGGTTGATCTTCGGCTTGTCCGGGAACAGCCAGCCCTCCGGCCGCGCCTCGCGCCAATAGTCGCGCAAAAGCTCCAGCAGCCCCGGCGACAGCATCGCCTTGCGGTCCCGGCTGCCCTTGCCGTCCTCGACGTGGATCAGCATCCGGTCACTGGCGATATCCGCGACCTTGAGATTGCAGACCTCGGAGGCCCGCAGACCTGCTCCGTAGCTGATACCCAGGGCCGCACGGTACTTCATGAGCTACCAATGAGAAGAGACATCACACCGGGGCAAACATCGGACTATCTGGGTTTTGATCTTGTGATGACGGACAACCTCCCCGAACCTCGGGTACTGCTCGCTGACCAGGGCCATGACGCTGATCGCATTCCCAAAGCCATGAGCCAGCGCGGTATTCTCACCCAAATCCCAATGCGCAAGATACGGAAGATGCGGGTCGGCGTGGATCGTGGGCTATATAGGCTGAGAAACATGGTTGAACGGTGCTTCAACAAACTCAAGAATGCCCGCCGCGTCGCCACGCGATACGACAAAACCGCTGAAAGCTACCTCGGCTTCGTTGAAATCACATCTATCCGCATTTGGTTCCGCCATTTGTCAACATGACCTAAGGAAACGCTTTTCGAAGGCAAGACTGAGAAAATTGCATCTCGATCCCAAGACCAGATGAGACAAGGGATGCACTTGCAGCTGTAGTGCTTAGCAAGATGAAAACGATGCATACCTACGTCGATGTGAATTTGGTTTTGTACAGTGCGTATGAGCGGTGGTGTGACTCCCCGACCATGCGACCAGCGATACACAATCCCGCAACTTTTGCGTTTGTATTCCCTGTGCCATGGATGACGGTCGCGACTGGCGTTAAACGTTAGCAGTCTGTCAACCTCCGCAACATCTACGTTAACTAGCTCGAGCTCATCCGCATGCTCGTCATTTGGAGCAGAACCGTCGAACACGAGGTAGAAGTGTTCAGGCAAAAGATCCCACAAAGGTTCCACGGCAGTCGGGATGCTCGACATGTTTGTGCACCATTTATTGATCTCAACCCGTTCACCCACACGGGCCACTTCGAACGACTCGTCCCTCCTTCCCTCCGCAACATCCACTGCAGTCATTACGTCCAGCCCTAACGCAACAAGGCGGTTTATCTCTTCGACAGAACCACTTTCTTGGTCTTCCGTCATTTTGGACCAATCCAATTCTAGTAGTGCTCAAATTATTCAGCTTTAGCTGATGTCAGTAGCATTGCCTTTGTTCAATCTGAAGAGTTGTCCACTCTGAAAGTCCTGTTTGACGGACCGCACTGCAGCATCCTCGAAGTAGGGTGGAGGTCCGCTATGGTGAAGGTTTTCTGATGCGGGCCGCGGTGTGAGGGTGCGGCTTGGCGCGACATCGGCCCGCGTTGGAAAACCTCCCAAGGTGGAAGCCGCGGGACTCTTGGGGCTGTCTATGGGGAAAGAGCGCAGACGGCGGGGTCTGCGGTTGGAGCCAGCGGCCAAGCCGGAGGCATTCCGATGCCGGTTGGGATGCTCTTAACGGGGGCCTCCGGACAATTGCTGCGACGAAAGCGGCGTTTCGGCGTGGTTCTGAGCTTGCAGGAGAGTACAGGCGTAAATGGAGACAGCCGGGCGGCTGCGGATGCCCGGTGTTCACAATACCGGAATGACGGGCGTTTCGTCATGCCGCCTCCTTCCGCGGTGGCGCGCGCGACCGGGGTTTTTGCCCGCGCCGGAAGATCTCGATGATATGCATTGTTCCGCCACAGCACGGGCATGGCTCACGCAGGGTGAGCGGGAGAACCTCGGCGGCTTCTGGCGGTTCTTGAGCCGGGCACCTTGTCCCGAGCAGGGCACGGCACCGGGCGATGTTGGCCTTGCGCTGCGCTGAGGCGAGCAAGCCGTAGTGCCGGATGCGGTGGAAACCAGCGGGCAGGACGTGGATCAGGAAGCGGCGGATGAACTCGGGCGTGGCCAAACGCATGACTTTCTGCCTGTCGCCGCGCTTGATCCTGTAGTCCTTCCAACGGAATGCCACGGTGCCTGCGTCGGCGCTGACGAGGCGTGCGTTCGAGATGGCCACCCGGTGGGTGTACCGGCTGAGATAGGCGAGAACGGCTTCCGGGCCTCCGAAGGGCGGTTTGGCATAGACCACCCATTCGGACTTGCGCAAAGGAGCCAGCCACTCTGCGAAGGCATCGGCCTGCGCCAGCGGTTCCAGGTCGCCGAAGAAGGCCAGCTCCCCGGCGCGGTGAAGCGCCATCAGCCCCTCCAGAAACAGCCGCCGGAACAAGCGCGACAGGACCCGCACATGCAGGAAGAACCCGGGCTTGCAGGCAATCCATCTCGCGCCGTCCAGAGACAGGCCGCCACCGGGAACGATCATATGGATGTGGGGGTGATGGGTCAGCGCCGATCCCCAGGTATGCAGCACGCTGGTCATGCCCACCCGAGCACCAAGGCGCTTGGAGTCCGCTGCGATGGTCATGACCGTTTGTGCCGACGCCCGGAACAGCAGACCGTAGACCGCCCGCTTGTTCCAGGAGGCGATCCGGGCGATCTCTGCGGGCAGGGTGAAGACCACGTGGAAATACTCCACGGGCAGCAGGTCCTCGGCGCGGGCTTCCATCCAGTCGCGCGCCGCTGGCCCTTGGCACTTCGGGCAGTGCCGGTTCTTGCAGGAATTGTAGGCGATGTGGCGATGGCCGCATTTGGCGCACCCGGCCACATGCCCGCCGAGCGCTTCGGTCCGGCAGGCTTCGATTGCCGACATCACCTTGAGCTGGGTCAGGCTGACATGCCCTGCATTGGCCCGCCGCCACGCGGCACCATGGGCACGGAATATATCAGCAATCTCCAGCCCCGGGCGGGACACCCCAGTGCCCCGTCACTTCAGGCTTCGCTTGATTGTCTGATCCTGCAACTGCTCCAGCATCTCGTAGGGGCTGACCGTGTCACGGATCGTCTTGGTGGCGACATGGGTGTATTGGGCCGTCGTGCTCAGCTTGGCATGGCCGAGCAGCACCTGGATGACCCGGACATCGGTGTTGGCCTCCAGCAGATGCGTCGCAAAGCTGTGCCGCAGGGTATGCAGAGTGGCGGCCTTTTTGATGCCGGCCATGTTCTTCGCTGACGTGAAGGCGCGGTTCAGCTGCCGTGGCGACAGCGGGTTGATCTTCGGCTTGCCGGGGAACAGCCAGCCCTCCGGCCGCGCCTCGCGCCAGTAGTCGCGCAGCAAGCTCAGAAGCCCGGGTGACAGCATCACCTTCCGGTCCTTCCGCCCTTTGCCCTGTTCGACATGGATCAGCATCCGGTTGCTGTCGATATCGCCGATCTTGAGGTTACAGACCTCGGCGGCCCGCAGCCCCGCGCCGTAGGAAATGCTGAGCGCGGCACGGTATTTGAGCCCGGGCCCCGGCGCCGCCATCAGGATGTCCGATACCTCTTCAACGCTGAAGACTACAGGCAACCTCCTGGGCTGGGTGCGGAACTGCATGTAGCGCTTCATCTCCTCGCGCCCGCAGGTCATGCCGAAGAAGAATCTGAGCGCCACGATCCTGGCGTTGAAAGTCGCCGGCGTGACCCCTGTATCCGTCATGTGCAGTTGATAGGCGCGGAGTTCCTCCGGTGAGGCGGTATCCGGCGGGTGCCCGAGGAAAATGGCGAAATCCTTGACCGCCCGGATATGCGCTTTCTGCGCCTTGTCGCCCATCCCGCGGATGCGCATGTCCTCGATCATCCGCTCTCGAAGCGGGGTTGATCTCTCCTCTGTCATGGGAGCCTCCTGTCTGATGATTGAGAAGGGCTCAATCGTCAGGCAGAAATGCCGTTCCCCAAATGCACCACTGTCAGATCATCGCTGAACATCAGCCACCCGCGCCAATGCCGCGGAGCGGCTTCGTCCATGGGCCGACCTCGCCCGCCAGGGCCTGCAGGACGCGCCCAGGGCCGCCGCGGCGCGGAGATCGGCCGGTTTGAGCCCAACCTGCTCCTTGGAGTTTAGCGCTGCGTGAGCGCGCAGTACGAAAATCGCTGCAAGCGCTCAGGTTCCACCGCCGCAGGGCAGCGACACAAACTGCCATTCGTCGATTGCGCCGAAAATCTAAGACGGCAGATTCACAGATTGCGGAAAAAGCCGCAGCATCCGTCGCTGGAGATAATGACAACAGACAGCCCAACGCCGTCCCATACCGGGTGACAAACCTGCCAAGCCAGCACATGCAGTTCGGGCGGAATGCCTTCATTCGCGGCATCTGCGAGAGCAACTGGTCAGATCTCTGAAGGCGGTCATTCAAAGTTTATAGGCAAGTTCTGTCGGGTAGCAGAAACGCCGGAAATGCAGCAGCATCCGGATTTTGCTTCGCCGTGCCGATTGCCGGTTCGAGAGATCATTTTTGCATCTTAGGCGACAGTAGATTGCCAAGACTTATAGGTCGCGCACGCCATTTCGCGACGCCTTTCAACAGCTTGCCCTGTCTGACCTGGCCGAACTGATCCCGCGCCATGGTGCCTTTATTCGTAGGTCCGGACCGGCGGAACTAATGGAGATGTTCGAGGTGATGGCAGAGCTGAAGGCCGTTTGCGGTCGGCTGGCTACGCTGCGGATCTCGGAAGAGACGCCAACCTCAATCAGGAACGGCCCATTTTTCGGGCCTTAACGAAATGTATAAATGCCTGAAGGCGCGCCGGGGCTTTGTTGCACAAATCGTCTGAAGGGATTCACTGTATGAATCCAGCGTGATAGCTGAAGACATGAGCAGTTGGGGCCCTAAGAAGTACAAGACCAAGAATTGGTCGTCTTACAATGACAGCTTGAAGCAGCGCGGATCGTTGTCAATTTGGTTTGATCCGGAGATGGTTTGGACGCCGCCGCCAAACGGCAAGCGAGGTCGGCAACAGCAATTCAGTGATGCCGCCATTCAGACGTGTCTGACGTTGAAGATCCTGTTTGGCATGCCGCTTCAGCAGACAACTGGGTTCGTCCAGAGCCTGTTGCGATTGGTCGGGCTGGACTGGACCGCGCCGGACTTCAGCACCTTATGCCGCCGCCAGAGAACACTGAATGTGGGCCTGTCATATCGAGGCTCCAAAGGTCCATTGCACCTCCTTATCGACAGCACAGGTATCAAGGCCGAAGGTGAAGGCGAGTGGAGTGCGGAGGATCAGAAAACAGTCCGGGGGACTGTTTTCCCGACAAACGCGCAAGCATGACGGCCCCAAACGCCGCATCTGGCGAAAAATACATATTGGAATTGACGAAGAAACACTGGAGGTTCGGACGGTCGAGGTCACCAGCAGCAACGTCGGAGATGCTCCCATGCTGCCAGAACTTCTGAACCAAATCCCGCCCGACCAGGACATCGGCAGCGTCACAGCTGATGGGGCATATGACACGCGTAAATGCCACGAGGCGATTGCCGCCAGAGGTGCCAATGCCGTGATCCCTCCGCGCAAGAATGCCAAGCCCTGGAACCCGGCGAACGCCGGAGCGATTGCCCGAAACGAAGCGGTCAGTGCGCAGCAATATCTGGGCCGCACCTTGTGGCGACGTTGGAGCGGATACCACCGCCGAAGCCGCGTCGAAACGAAGATGCATTGTATGAAACTACTTGGCCAATCGCTGGTGGCGAGGGACTTTGATCGGCAGGTTGCAGAAATCCACGTCCGCATCGCCATCCTCAACCGCTACACGGCTCTTGGCATACCCGTCACTGAGCCTGTAGGCTGAGTCCGTATGGGGTATAAGGGGAAGAGCGTCCTTCGCCTGATTTGTGCAACAAAGCCATTGACAGCCGGTGTGCATAAAATCCGGCTTCCGTGCATTCTTATGCCTCATTGGCAATTGATTTTCTTGGCGACCCCGGCAGGATTCGAACCTGCAACCTGCCCCTTAGGAGGGGGCTGCTCTATCCAGTTGAGCCACGGGGCCGCGCTTGTTTATGCGATAACAAATCCCTCCTGCGATCACAATGGTAAGCGATGCAACTGCCCCCCTCGATGGCATCTGAATGCGCTCAACTACCCTGTGATATGTAGGCCTCCAATCCACAGCAGGATGCTAACATGCCGAAACATGAGGTTTGAGGGTTCACCATTGAAACATCTCCTCCAGGCAAGAATATCTGGCCCATAGACCTGAAACGGGAAGCAACTCGGCGCTTCGGCGCGCTGCAAAACGGCAAGGCTTGGTCCGAAGACCTAGGTTACGATTTCGAGCTGAAGCATGATCGGCGGACTTGGCTAATCGAGGTCAAATCCAGCCAAGGCGATCGGTGCCAGTTCGAGATGGAAGTGTCCGAGGTTCGCGCCGCGCGGGAGGTGACCAGGCCTCAATCCGGTCAGCGTTATGTCGTGATCTATGCTGCCAACCCTGCGACTTTGAGCGCAACACGGGTCGACATTTTGCCGAACCCTATGTGCGATGAACCCGAATTGGGCGGTGACAGAGATTGAGCGAAGAATTGAAACTCTGCTCTTGCCGGTTTTTTGCGGTTGCGGTGCTGCAACATCAGAGGCGGTTTCCCGCCCTGCGTGCCTGCGCCGCGTTTGTGCGGTGAGCGCGACGTCAGACCGCAATGGGCCAAGAACGCTCGTGCAGTGCGCTTGAGCCGATGGATCGCTTTGGCCGAGGCTGTTTCGTATTGGCGCTGCGCGCCAATATAGAGACCATAGGGTGCGTCAGCTAGAAGCCTCTGCCGGGGTCAGTTGCAACGCTTGCTCACAATGGGATGGGCGGGGCCGATTGCCGGTTTGCCGCGCGCAGTTTCCATTGTGCAGCAACCGATGTCTGCGCTAACGTTGCACACAGCAATAAAAAGAGGCTCAGGAACGTGACCACGGACAGCAAGCGCCCTCTCACCCTCCGCGATGTATCCGAAGCAACCGGTGTATCCGAAATGACCGTAAGCCGCGTACTGCGCAATCGCGGCGATGTGTCGGAAAAGACCCGCACCAAGGTGCTGAGCGCCGCCAAAGAACTGGGCTACGTGCCCAACAAGATCGCCGGCGCGCTGGCTTCGAACCGGGTGAACCTGGTGGCGGTGATCATCCCCTCGTTGTCGAACATGGTGTTCCCCGAGGTGCTGACCGGCGTCAACAAGGTGCTGGAGAATACCGAGCTGCAGCCGGTGGTCGGCGTCACCGACTATCAGCCCGAGAAAGAGGAAAAGGTGCTTTATGAAATGCTCTCTTGGCGCCCCTCAGGTGTGATAATTGCAGGATTGGAACATACCGAGGCCGCCCGCGCCATGCTGAACAGCGCCGGTATCCCGGTGGTGGAGATCATGGATACCGACGGCAAGCCGGTGGATGCGATGGTCGGCATTTCCCACCGTCGCGCGGGCCGCGAAATGGCCAAGGCGATCCTTAAGGCCGGATACCGGCATATTGGCTTCATGGGCACCAAGATGCCGCTTGATCACCGGGCGCGAAAGCGGTTCGAAGGTTTCACCGAGGCGCTGGCCAAGGAAGGCGTGGAGATCGAAGACCGCGAGTTTTACTCAGGCGGTTCGGCGCTGGCCAAGGGGCGCGAGATGACTGAAGCCATGCTGGAGCGCTCACCGGAATTGGATTTTCTCTATTTCTCCAATGATATGATCGGCGCGGGCGGGTTGCTGTATTTGCTCGATCAGGGCATTGATGTGCCGGGCCAGATTGGCCTGGCTGGTTTCAACGGGGTGGAGCTGCTGCAGGGGCTGCCCCGCAAGCTGGCCACTATGGACGCCTGCCGCCTGGACATCGGACGCAAAGCGGCTGAGATCATTGCGGCACAGCTGGACGATCCGGACACAGAGATCGATAAGCATGTCACGCTGACCCCGACCATTTCCTATGGCGACACGCTGAAACGGCGCTGATGGCGCTGCAACGGCTGGACAATCAAAGCGCGCGGCGGCTGTTCCTGGACCGCCATGCCTTGCTGGAGCAGCCTGCTGGCCCTGCCAAGGGTGCGGACTTGCTGGCGCTGATCCAGCGTTTGGGGTTTGTGCAGCTCGACAGCATCAACACGGTGGCGCGCGCCCATGACGTGATCCTCTATTCACGCCGCCCGGGTTATCGGGCCAAACATCTGAAGCAGCTCTACGAGCGGGACCGCGGGCTGTTTGAACATTGGACCCATGACGCCGCGATGATCCCGATGGGGTTCTACCCCCATTGGCATCTGAGGTTTCAGCGTGACACCGAGTTGCTGCGCAATCGCTGGCGCAACTGGCGGCGCGACGGGTTTGAGGCGCAGTTCGAAACCGTCCTGAACCATGTGCGGGATCACGGCCCAGTCAGTTCTTCTGACCTTGGCAAGGATGAAAAGAAGGGTTCCGGCGGCTGGTGGGACTGGCATCCGTCCAAAACCGCGTTGGAATTTCTCTGGCGTTCCGGCGCGCTGACAGTAGTGGGGCGTGAAGGATTTCAGAAACGCTATGACCTGACCGAGAGAGTGATTGATGAGCATCTGCGCCCTGGCACCTCCTGCGATGCGACTGCGACCATTAACTGGCTTTGCTCCGCTGCGATGGACCGGCTGGGCTTTGCCACCTCCGGCGAGCTCGCGGCGTTCTGGGACACCGCTTCTCCGGCGGAAGCCAAGCTATGGTGCGCCGAACAGCTGCGCCTGGGAGAGCTGGAAGAGATCGAGATCCAGCAGGCTGACGGCAAGCTGCGCAAAGTGTTCGCCCGTCCGGGCACCGTGGAGAGCACTGCGGAATTGGGACCGGCACCGGGCCGGATGCGGGTGCTCAGCCCCTTTGACCCAGCCCTGCGCGACCGCAAGCGGGCGGAACGGCTGTTCGGTTTCCACTACCGGATTGAGGTCTTCACCCCCGCACCCAAGCGCCAGTACGGCTATTACGTCTTTCCGCTGCTGGAGGGCACACGCCTGGTCGGCCGCATCGATATGAAGGCGGACCGGGACGTGGGCGTCTTGCGCGTCACCGCCGTATGGCCTGAACGGGATGTGAAATGGTCGCTGCCCCGCACAAAGCGGCTGGAGGCAGAACTGGACCGGGTTGCGCGCTTTGCCGGCCTCAGCAGAGTGAGTTTCGCTGACGGCTGGTTGCGCTGAGGAATTACTCGGGCCGTAGCTGGGCCTCGATTACTTGGCGGTAATCCTCCGGCGCGGGTATTGCAGTAAAGCTCTCCGGAGCAATGAAAACGCAAACAAACTTGCCTTCAAAGCACAGCACCCCATCCTGCCGCGCTTTCACCCGGAAAGTCACCGACTTTCCACCCAGTGCCGAAGGCCAGACCTCGCATTTCAACCGGTGCCGCGGGGTGACCGGCGACCGGAAATCGATGCTCATATGCACGAACGGCGTACCGGTGCCGCGGTCCAGCTCCATCTGATACCAGCCATCGCCGCCCAGGTGATGCTCCCACCAGGCGTCAATCGCCTCCAGCGCGAAAACTGGCAGCCGCCCGGTATAGGCAATCCGGGCCGGGTCGCAATCGCCCCAGCCCACGCGGATTTCATGCTCGAAACTCGACTGCTGCCCTGTACTGTTCTGCGCCATCACACTAGCCCCGTCATTGCATCAGCATCAGCGGCAGCAGCGTGATGATCGGGAAGGCAACCAGGATGACCACCCGGATAAGATCAGAGGCAACAAAGAACATCACCGCCTTGTAAGTGTCGATCATCTTGGTCTTACGGTCCATTGCGCTGATGATGAACAGGTTCATGCCCACTGGCGGGGTGATCAGGCCAACCTCGACCACGATCAGTACCAGGATCCCGAACCAGATGGCGACATATTCCGCCTCGATCCGGTTCACCCGGCCTTCGGTCACCCGGATGCCCAGCTCTTTCATCTGCTCGCGGGTCAGCTCCGCTCCGGCCGCAATGGCGTCCTTGATCGAGGCGAGCATCTCGGCCCCCATCCCCTCAGGCACTCCAGCCTTCAGCACCTCCATCGCTGCATCCGCCTGCATCGCTGGCAACGACAGCAGACCGAAATCCATCGCCGAGATTACTGGAAAGAAGATCGGGATTGTCAGCAGGATCATCGACAGCGAATCCATCAGGCAGCCGAAGACCAAGTAGAATCCCAGGATCAGTGCCAGCACCATCCAAGGGCTAAGACCCTGGCTCACAACATAATCCGCCAGTTCCTGCGGTACTTTTGTGAGTGCCAGGAAACCATTGTAAAAACCAGCACCCAGCACGATGAAGAAGATCATCGCGGTGGACCGTGCGGTCACCAGGAAACTGTCAGCCAGCGTTTCGCGGTTCAGCCCGCCATTGGTCCAGGCGATAAAGCCGGTGCCAAATGCGCCCACGGCTGCGCCCTCGGTCGGAGTGAACCAGCCCAGGTAGATACCGCCCACCACCAGGCCGAACACCAGAAGCACCGGCCAGACATGTATCAGCGCGGCAAAACGCTCGCGCATCGGCACTGGCGGGCGGGTGCCTGCACTTTCCGGGAACAGCCGCACATAGACCGAGATTGCAATTACATAACCCAAAGCCGCCAGCAGGCCCGGAATGAAGGCGGATAGGAACAGCTTGGCGATGTTCTGCTCGGTCAGGATCGCATAGATGACCAGCACAACAGAAGGCGGGATCAGGATACCCAGCGTGCCGCCCGCCGCCAGCGTCGCGGTCGAAAATCCGCCGGCATAGCCGTATTGCTTCAGCTCCGGCAGTGCCACACGGCCCATGGTGGCAGCGGTGGCCAAGGACGAACCGCAGATCGCACCAAAGCCTGCGCAGGCGCCGATGGCCGCCATCGCAACCCCGCCTTTGCGGTGGCCCAGGAACCCTTCAGCTGCCTTGAACAACGCGGTGGACATGCCGCCGAGCGTCGCGAAATGCCCCATCAGCAGGAACATCGGCACAATGGTCAGCGAATAAGAGGAAAAGGTCGAATAGGTCTCGCTTTTCAGCCGCCCGAACGCCACTTGCGTGCCGTCCGTGACCCAGATCAGCCCGCCAAGGCCGACTAGAAACATCGAGAGCCCGATCGGAACCCGCAGAAAGATCAGCAGCATCAGAACCGGGAAGGAGGCGATGCCAATTTCAAGAGCCGTCACTGTTCGCCCTCCACGCCGTCCCAAATCAGGATCCGGCCGGTAAAAAATTCGATGGTGCGGATTGCACCCATATAGAGGCCCACAATCGCGGCGACGACAGCCGCCACCATGCTGATGCCGTAGGCCCACCAGACCGGAAACTCGAGCAGGAAGGAGGTCTCGCCATTGGAGAATTTGCTCGTAAGCCCAGCCCCCAGCCGCCAGGCGATAAGAATCAGCACCGCGGCAAAGACAGTTTCGGTCACCATCCGCAAAAACCGGTTCACTCCGCGTGGAAACGTATTGGCCACCACATCAACCGAGGCATGTCCCGCGGTGATCTGGCACAGCGGCATAAAGGCGAAGATGGCAAAGGCCACACCGGCCTCGACCAGTTCAAAATCGCCGTTGACCGGCCCGACCCAGCCGGTCATCCACTTTGAGAACCCCGGCGCAATCCGCTCCATCAAATCGCCATGGAAGACGCCGTTGAGCAAACGCCCAGCGATCGAAACACATGTCAGAATGATCAGAAGAGTGAGGACCGCACCGCCCAGGTAGGCCATGGATTTGGCCAGCCGCATCATGAGCTTGTGCATCGTTCAGTTGCCTTATTCCGGTATGCAAAGGGCCGCAGTGCAAATGCCGTGCGGCCCTTCACTTTTATCAATCAAAACGCCTTACTGATACTGCGGCGTGTATTTCTCGATCAGCCCGCTGGCTTCTTCGATCAGCGCGGTACCGTCGAGGCCTTTTTCGGCCATGTCGGCGATCCACTTATCGTAGATCGGCTGCGAGCGTTCACGCCAGACGGCAGTTTGTTCTTCGTCCAGAGTGATCACAGTGTTGCCCAGATCCAGCGCCATCTCGCGCGAGGGACCATCCGAATCCGCCTGGGTGCCGCCGGCAAAGACCGAGAATTCCAGGCCAGAGTTATCGTCGATGGCCTTTTTCAGGTCATCCGGCAGGCTCTCATACTTCTCTTTGTTCATCGCCAGAACAAAGGTCAGCGTATACAGTGCTTTGCCAGTGAACTCAGTGTGGTTCTCCACCAGCTCCGGGACCTTCAGCGCCGCAGTCACTTCCCACGGAATGGTGGTGCCGTCGATCACGCCCTTGGACAGACCTTCCGGAATCGCCGGAACTGGCATCCCCACCGGGGTTGCACCCAGCTCAGTCAGCAATGCGTTGACTGACCGGCCACCGCCGCGGATCTTCATGCCTTCCAGATCTTCAGGCGTTTCCACCGGGTCGGAGGTGTGGATCAAGCCGGGTCCATGCACCCAGGTGCCCAGAATGTGGACATCCTTGAACTCGGTGTCCTTCATGTGCTTGTCGAACATTTCCCAATAGGCGTGCGACACGGCGCGCGCATTGGTCATCATGAACGGCAGCTCGAACACTTCGGTCGACGGGTAGCGGCCCGGGGTATAGCCTACCACAGTCCAGACAATATCCGCCACGCCATCAATGGCCTGGTCCATCAGCTCAGGCGGCTTGCCCCCCAGCTGCATCGACGGGAAGCGATCAACCTTGATGCGCCCGCCCGAGGATTCCTCGACGTTGTCCGCCCAAACATCCAGGATCAGTTTCGGCACGTTTGCCTGTGCCGGCAGGAACTGGTGCAGTTTCAGGGTCACCTCCTGGGCAAATGCCGGCATTGCGCCGAACATTGCCAAGGCCGCTGCCCCCGCTGCCCCCAATAGCTTTCTCCGAGTAGTCATGTCTGTCCTCCCTTAGACCAAATCATTTGCAGGGTCCGCCGCTCTCGCAACATTACTGCGGCAGATGGCAGAATTCTTTCCGTTTCCGCCACCAAGGCCCCGCGCAGGGTTCGTTTTACGAACCAGTTGCCCCCCTGCTATTAGGTGCATTTGTAACTATCAACAGCGGATCATGCATTTTCCACTCATGAAATCTGCCTGCGCTTCCTGATCTCAGACAAGTTTCACAGCTGATATGTTACAAGCCTCCCCGCACTCACATTCAAATTGATACATATTAAGATGGCCGCATGGCAACAAAAATCATGGCTTTGCGCCGCCTTGCGTCATTCCGCAGCAGCCAGCGTCAAGTCGACCTGTGGCAGCCCATCAACCCCGCCGCGCATCCGGTCGCCTGCCTGAACGGCTCCAACACCGGCCGGCGTTCCAGTCAGAATCACATCTCCGGGCCGCAAGTGATAATAGCCGGACAGATGGCAGATAATCTCCTCAACGGACCAGATCATTTCCTCCAGCGCGGCGTCCTGCCGGATCTCCCCGTTCACCTCCAGCCAAATGCGCCGGCCAGACGGGTTGCCCCAATCTGCTGCCCGGGTCAGCGGCGCAAACACCGTCCCATTCTCCAGATCCTTGCCCAGATCCCAGGGGCGTTGTTTCTGCCGCTCACGGATCTGCAGATCGCGCCGGGTCATATCCAGCGCACATCCATAGCCAAAGACAGCAGCCTTCGCCTCCTCGGCGGATGCTCGGAACACCGGCGCGCCAATCGCCACAGACAGCTCCATCTCATAGTGAAAGTTTTCAGTCCCAGGCGGATAGGGCACAACCGCGCCCGTCAGCACCGCATTGACCGCCGTCTTGGTGAAATAGAATGGCGCCTCGCGGTCCACTTCATTGCCCATTTCGGCAGCATGAGCCGCGTAATTGCGCCCAACGCAGAAAATCCGCCCGACCGGGTATCCAGACGGTTCTCCGGCAACCGGAATCACCGGTGCTTCCTGCAATTTGAACAGAATCTCACCCATCAAAGAATCCTTCATACCTCGGCAGATTCAGGCTGCCTCGCCAAGTCAGAGCCGCAATCCAACAGCCTGTAAACCCCGCTTTCGGCTTGAATGGTTTGATTACCCTGCACACGGCCGTCCAGCACAATCCTGATCTTCTCCTCCGATGAATACTGCTTGCGCGTCGCGCATTTGATGCAGAGCCTCCCCAATTAAGTGGTCCGCGCCTATTTTTGGGAAAGCGGAGGACCATAGATGGCCAAAAGAGACCGAAGCCCGAAGAGATTGACGTGAAGTTGCGGCAGGTTGAAGTCCTGATGGGGCAAGGCATGCCCCGGATTGATACAATCAGACAGATCGGCCTGCCTGACCAAACTTGTTACCGCTGGAAGAAGTACGGTGGAATGGGCACCGAGAAGCTTAAGGAACTGAAGGTTTCAGAAGGAGGACGAGCGCTTTCGCAGGGTGGTACCGGACCTGACGTTGGACAAATTGATTCTGTCCGAGGCCGCAAAGGGAGCAAAGAGCGTCCCGGAAACGGTCACCAGACCGTTTCAGCCCAGAACGGGCGGAGCCCCTAAGCCCCTCACGCCGCCGTGCTTGCATTGATCTTGCGCAGCCAAATGAAGGTTTCCGAGCGTCGCATTTGCCGCGTCCTGGGCCAGCACCGATCCACACAGGGACAGGAGCCGGTTGGTCGGGCTGACGAAGACCGTCTGGTTGCGGACATGATCAAGTTAACACGTCAGTATGACGATACGGCTACGCCGCAGTTCCCGGTGGACGTATGCCCAATCTGGCTGAAAGCCGCAGTACGTCTCGTATCTTGCGCATCCACTGCCCGGCAGGCGCATACGCGCTTGCTGCCGAGAGGAGGCAATCCCTTCATCGCGCTCCCTCTGGCCCCAAAAGAACCGCAAGGTAGCGGGCTGCTGATCGCCTCGCAGCAACACGTCTGAGAGGTGGCCGGATGTCGTTGGAACGGGTGGCCGGATCACACCGGATTACGCAGGCAAGGCATTCCAACTTGGAATGACAGCAGTAGGCAATCTCATTGGTTTTGGCGGCGCGTTCGCGGATAAATGCACCCAGAGCTTATTCCAAGGAGGCCGCATGGACCGCGCCCAGATCGTGCATAAGAATTTCCTGGACCGGGTAAAGACCGCAGACTTCCCTGCAGGTGCGGCGCCCGCAGGACCGCTTGCCGTATCAGAGGCAGTTGGCACCTTCCGTGCACAGGTGTTGAGCCGGGCGCTGGACTTGACCAGCCGGGCGATGCAAAAAGCGGGAGAGGGATTTTACACCATCGGATCCTCGGGGCATGAGGGGATGGCGGCAGTGGCGCGGGCGCTGCGCCCGACCGACATGGCCTTCTTGCATTACCGTGATGCTGCGTTTCAGATTGCCCGGGCGGATCAGGTTCCGGGGCAACGGATTGCCTGGGACATGCTTTTGTCCTTCGCCTGTTCCAGCGAAGACCCAACCTCAGGCGGCCGGCACAAGGTTCTGGGCTCCAAGACACTGATGATCCCGCCGCAAACGTCTACCATTGCCTCGCATCTGCCCAAGGCGGTGGGAGCAGCTTACTCCGTCGGTGCAGCCAAGCGGCACCAGCCAGAGCATCAGGTGCTTCCGGAAGACGCCATTGTCATGTGCTCTTTCGGGGATGCTTCGGCCAACCATTCGACCGCGCAAGGGGCAATCAACACCGCGGGCTGGAGTTCGGTGCAATCGACGCCACTGCCTTTGCTGTTTGTCTGCGAGGACAACGGTATCGGCATTTCCGTGAAGACGCCGAAGGGCTGGATCGAGGCCTCGATGGCGCAGCGGCCGGGCATCAAGTATTTCAAGGCAGACGGGCTGGATATCTATAACGCCTTTGCAGTGGCGCAAGAGGCAGCAGAGTATGTGCGGACCCGCAAGAAGCCGGCCTTCCTGCATCTGCGCACCGTGCGGCTGTACGGCCATGCCGGGGCGGATGTTCCGACCACTTACCTCAGCAAGACCGAGGTTGAGGCGGATGAAGCCAATGATCCGCTGCTTCATTCGGTGCGGCTGCTGAATGAAGCCGGGGCGCTGCAGCCCAAGGAAGCGCTGAAGATTTACACGGACACTTGCGCGCGGGTGGAGCGAATCCGGGCAGAGGCGGTGACACGGCCGCATCTGAAGACGGCAGAAGATGTGGCTGCCAGCCTGATTCCGCCAACGCGGAACTGTACGCCCACCAATGGCCCGCGTTTAGAGGAGCGGACGGCGGCGTTCGGCAGCGACATGCGGGCGATGGAGGAGCCGCAACCGATGTCGCGGCTGATCAACTGGGCGCTGACCGATTTGATGCTGGAGCATGGCGAGATCGTCATGATGGGCGAGGATGTAGGCCGCAAGGGCGGTGTCTACGGCGTGTCTCAGAAATTGCAGCAGCGGTTCGGACCGGACCGGGTCATCGACACCCTGCTGGATGAGCAGTCGATCCTGGGACTGGCGATTGGTATGGGGCACAATGGGTTTGTGCCCATCCCGGAAATCCAGTTCCTTGCCTATCTGCACAATGCCGAGGACCAGCTGCGCGGCGAAGCGGCGACTTTGCCTTTCTTCTCAAACGGGCAATTCACCAACCCGATGGTGCTGCGGATTGCAGGCCTTGGCTATCAGAAGGGTTTTGGCGGGCACTTCCACAATGACAACTCTCTGGCGGTGCTGCGGGATATTCCTGGAATTGTGATTGCCTGTCCCTCAGATGGGGCTGAGGCTGCAATGATGATGCGCGAGGCGGTGCGGCTGGCGCGCGAGGAGCAGCGGGTGGTGGTTTTTGTGGAACCGATTGCGCTGTATCCGATGCGGGACCTGCATGAGGCGAAGGATGGCGGCTGGATGCGGACTTACCCCTCGCCGGACCGGCGGATCGCTTTGGGCGAAGCGGGTGTGCATGGGGAAGGCACCGATCTGGCCATCGTGACCTATGGCAATGGAAGGTATCTTTCGGCCCAGGCGCAGGCGGAACTGGCGGCCCAGGGAGTGGACGCGCGGATTGTGGATCTGCGCTGGCTGGCACCGTTGCCGGAGGCGGCGCTGTTGGAAGCGGTAAAAGATTGCAGGCATGTGCTGGTCGTCGATGAATGCCGCATCACCGGCAGTCTGTCAGAGGCGTTGATGGCACTGTTTGCGGAACAAGGCGATGCCCCAACGGCGCGGGTGGCGGCCAGTGATTGTTTCATTGCCACAGGACCGGCATATGGTGCCACGCTGCCGTCGAAGGAGAGTATTGTTGCAGCTGCTTTGAAGCTGGCAGGAGGCAAGTCATGACTCGCACGGCTGTTCTGATCTGCCCGGGACGGGGCACTTACAACAAGGCGGAACTGGGGTACCTGCACCGTCACCATGCGGACAAGGCGGCGCTGTTCGCCGGATTTGATGCGCAGCGAAAGGACGCCGGGCAGGAGGAAGTCACGGCGTTGGACGGGGCAACCCGGTTTTCGGTGTCAAAGTACTCCCGCGGGGATATTGCATCGCCATTGATCTATGCCTCAACCCTGGCGGATGCGCAGTCGCTGGCGGATGACATTGAAATTGTCGCGGTTACCGGCAATTCCATGGGCTGGTACACCGCGCTGGCGGCAGCCGGAGCGCTAAGCGCGGCAGATGGGTTCAAGGTGGTGAACACCATGGGCACGCTGATGCAGCAGCAACTGATCGGCGGCCAGCTGGTCTATCCCTTTGCAGGTCCGGATTGGCAGGATAACCCGCGCCGCAAGACCGAGCTGCTGGACTTGGCGGCAGAGATCAATGCGCGCGAGGAGCATGATCTGGGGCTGTCGATTGACTTGGGCGGAATGCTGGTGCTGGCCGGGAATGAGGCTGGGTTGACAGCGTTTGAGGCAACGGTGCCAGTGCTGGACGACCGCTTCCCCATGCGGCTGGCCAACCATGCCGCGTTCCATACAGCGCTGCAAGCACCGGTGGCAGCCGAGGGACGCAAGCGGCTGAGTGCCGAAATGTTCTCTCAGCCGGATGTGCCGCTGATCGATGGCCGCGGGCAGATCTGGTGGCCGGGTGCCATGGATAAACAGGCGCTGTGGGATTACACGCTTGGGCGTCAGGTGGTGGAGGCCTATGATTTCACCCGCGCGGTGCAGAATGCAGCTTATGAGTTTGCGCCGGACCTGTTCATCGTGACCGGCCCCGGCACCACACTGGGCGGCGCCGTGGCCCAATCCCTGGCACAAATCAGTTGGAAAGGGATAATTGGAAAGGCGGGTTTTAAAGCGCGGCAAGCGGAGGATCCGCTGTTGATCTCCATGGGGGATGACGCACAGCGGTCATCGGTAAGCGGCTGATCCAGAAGCATCCCGCGTCTTTTGCCTGTATCAAAGATGCAGGCAAAACAGCCTTGGGCGTATCGTCTGCAAAGATCGCCTGACCCGCTTGAATATGACGGCCAAGGCCATCTGCTGCCCGGCAGTTGATTGAGCAGCAATCAATGAGTGTGGGTCATCACCGTCTTCACCCTGCTCCAATCCGGCCCAAGGATTTCCTGCCGGCGCAAACCTGTCGTTATAGCGATCAGAACAATTGTCTCTAAGAACGGATTTTCATTCCCGGCACATGCCTCGAAAAATGCCCCCGCTCTGCTGTGTTCAGATATCTTACCCTGCCTTGCGGCTCCTTCAGTTTCTCGATCCGCTTCATGGGATTTTGTTCCAGCTGCCCATACTCCTGAACAGTAACTTTGAGGGTTTGATGGAGCGCGACCAATAGCGGTTCACAGTCGCGCTCGAAACACGGCCTCGGATCCTACTGGTATCTTCCCAGCGTTGATTTCCGCTTCGATCTGCCCGACCCAAGCTTCAGCATCGCTTTTGCGATAAAGTAAGCCGGCTACTGCTCGTAACCCTTGCGGCGAATCTGAGCTTGCCTGCGAATACTTTTAGCACTTTGGACCCTTTGAACAGACGCCAGACTCACCACTCTGTTGGCAATGTTGGTTGTCGTCCGGTTTAGGGAGTTTTCGGGGAGATTTGCACTGTTTTTGCACCAAAAACCGCGCCACTCTCGTAGCTTTCGCTCACTAAGGTGGCAGGTTCTTGTCTTTTTGGTGAAAGAAGTGGTGAGCCGTGTTGGGTTCGAACCAACGACCTACTGATTAAAAGTCAGTTGCTCTACCAACTGAGCTAACGGCCCACTTCTTCGTTGCTGTCTAAGCGTTTTCTCCAAGAGGATCAAGCACTTATTTCGCTTCGGAACTGCCTGGCAGCCTGTGTCATGCTGTCCCGATAGGCGGCGTATCTAGGGCCAGTGCGGCGGGGGGTCAACCCCTTTTTTCAACTTTTCTCACCGAAGACTGGATTCATCTGCAGCGCAGGTCTATATGCCCGGAATGAACACCCAAGCAGATACCGCACTCCCCTTCATGAAGATGCACGGGCTGGGCAATGACTTCGTTGTTGTCGACGCGCGTGCACAGGACATTGCCATTACTCCGGCTATGGCCAAAGGAATCGCCCACCGCCAGTTCGGCGTTGGATTTGATCAGCTGACGGTCATCTCGAATGGTCCCGGAGACGCGCATCTCACCTTCTACAATGCCGATGGCTCCACCTCAGGCGCCTGCGGCAATGCCACCCGCTGCGTGGCGCGCCACCTGATTCTGGAAAGCGGCAAGCCCGGGCTGCATCTGACTACGGACCGCGGCGACCTTTATGCACGCGATGCCGGCGATGGCCTTACGTCGGTCAATATGGGGCATCCACAGCTTGACTGGCAGGACATACCGCTGGCCGAAGACGCGGACACGCTGGAACTGCCTATCGAAGGCGGCCCAACCGCAACCGGTATGGGCAACCCGCATTGCACATTCTTTGTCGAGGATGCCGGGATCATTCCGCTGGAAGAATTCGGCCCCCGCTACGAGCATCACCCGCTGTACCCCCAGCGCACCAATGTGCAAGTCGCCCAGGTGACTGGCCCCGACCGCATCCGCATGCGCGTGTGGGAGCGCGGTGTGGGGGTGACACTGGCCTCTGGCTCCTCCTCCTGCGCCACAGCCGTTGCTGCGGCCCGCCGCGGGCTGACAGGACGCAAGGTGCAGGTTGATCTCGATGGCGGCACTCTGTGGATCAACTGGGCCGAGGACGGTGTCTGGATGACTGGCCCGACCATGCATGTGTTCGACGGCAGCTTCACACGCGAGTTTCTGGAGACACTGAAATGAGCGTACCCAAGTTCACCACCCTTGGCTGCCGCCTCAACGCCTATGAGACCGAGGCGATGAAGGAATTGAGCCAGCAGGCGGGCCTTGAGAATGCTGTGGTCGTCAATACTTGCGCGGTGACTGCAGAGGCGGTGCGCAAGGCACGCCAGGAAATCCGCAAGCTGCGCCGGGAGCACCCGGAGGCGCCCATCATCGTGACTGGCTGCGCCGCCCAGACCGAGCCGGAAACCTTTGCCGCGATGGAAGAAGTCACCCGCGTCATCGGCAACACCGAGAAGATGCAGGCCGAGACATGGCAGCAGATCGCCAAGGGCCCGGACTTCATCGGCACCACGGAAAAGGTGCAGGTCGACGACATTATGTCGGTGACTGAAACCGCAGGCCATCTGATCGACGGCTTCGGCACCCGCTCCCGCGCCTATGTGCAGGTCCAGAACGGCTGCGACCACCGCTGCACCTTCTGCATCATCCCCTATGGCCGCGGCAACTCCCGCTCCGTCCCCGCAGGCGTGGTCATCGACCAGATCAAGCGGCTGGTGGACAAGGGCTATAACGAAGTGGTTCTGACCGGCGTGGACCTCACCTCCTGGGGCGCTGATCTGCCTGCGCAGCCGCGTTTGGGCGATCTGGTGATCCGCATCCTGAAACTGGTGCCGGACCTGCCGCGCCTGCGCATCTCCTCGATCGATTCGATTGAAGCGGATGATAGCCTGATGCAGGCCATCGCCACCGAACCGCGGCTGATGCCGCATTTGCATCTGTCATTGCAGCATGGCGACGATCTGATCCTGAAACGCATGGCCCGCCGCCACCTGCGCGACGACGCCATCGCGTTTTGCGAGGAAGCCCGCCGCCTGCGCCCGGAGATGACGTTTGGCGCCGACATCATCGCCGGCTTCCCGACCGAGACCGACGCACATTTTGAGAACTCGCTGAAGCTGGTCACCGACTGCGACCTGACCTGGCTGCACGTCTTCCCCTATTCCAAGCGGGACGGCACCCCGGCCGCAAAGATCCCCAGCCAGGTGAATGGAAACGTCACCAAGGAACGCGCCGCCCGTCTGCGCGCGGCTGGCGACGCCCAGGTCGCCCGCCACCTGGCTGATCAGATCGGCCAGACCCACCGCATCCTGATGGAAAACCCGCATATGGGACGCACCGAGCAATTCACCGAGGTGGCCTTTGCCGCCCCGCAGCCAGAGGGCCGGATCGTCACCGCCGCCATAACAGGCGCCAGCGGCAGCCAGCTCACCGCCTGATCAAACCTCGCAAAACGTCAGCAGGTAGCCGCTGCCACCGAAGCGGAATCGTAGAACTCGTGCAGCTCACAGATGCGCCCGTCCCGGAATCGGCAGACAATGGCAACAGGCGTCTCCACCCGCTTTCCTGTGGCCTTGCAGGTCCAGGCCGTGGTGCCCAACCCAATCACCCGGTCGCCCTCCGAGACCGTCTCTTCCAGCGTCCAGTATTCCATTTCAAAGGCACTGGTCAGCTCACTCAGATAGCTCTGCAGCTGCGCGCGCCCGTTCCGTGCAGCACTGAAATCCAGCCCATGCGCGCCCTCCCCCATCGAACGCATGCACATGTCCTCGGTGGTATAGTCATCCCACATGGCCAGATCGCCCGCTTTGCAGCCATCCCACCTGGTCATTGCTTCCCGCAGAATCTCCGCATTTGATAGCCCCGTCATTGCAACGCCTCCCAACTCGTATTGATACACCCTCTGAATGGTGCGCTCCGGCTTACTCCTCCGTCAAGCGTGTCTGCACGCAGTTGCAGCACAGCCCGGACTGCGCTATGACATCAACAGGTCCCGGATACCTGCCGCTCGCAGCCTTTGGCTTTGGTGAAATCCGGACAAGGATCCTTCCTGACGCCTGGGTGCACGCCCGGATAGCAACGCGAGCCCTTGTCTGCATCGGCAACTGCACCCTTCACGCGAAAGGTAACCCCATGCAGCCACCGCCTGCTCTCCCCCCCATTCCGCAGCTCAAGACTGAAGCGCACCTGCTGCGTAAGCATTCACAGGCCCAGGGCCAGCCCATAAGCCACAGCACCGCGCTCGAACGGATCGCGCAATACTATGGCTTCCGCGACTGGAACACCCTTAGCGCCCGCGCCACAAATCTCCCGGATCTGCAGGTCGGGATGCGTGTTGAAGGCCAGTACCTGGGCCAGTCCTACACCGGCTATGTCCACGGCCTCTCGGCCTGCGGCATCAACGGCCACCGCCGGATTACCCTGCAGTTTGACAACCCGGTGGACGTGGTCCAGTTCGACAGCTTTTCGTCCTGGCGCCAACGGGTGTCCGCGGTGATCGGCGCGGACGACCGGTCTCCGCAAAAAACCTCCAACGGGCTCCCCCATCTGGTGGTCAGCCCGCTGTTGTGAGCAGTCCGCCCGGCTTCTTTCTGGTCCAGAATACCCCGGGGTGAATGCCCGCAGGGCAGAGGGGCAGCGCCCCTGGCCCCTCACAACGAAAAACCCCCGCAAGCAGCACTTGCGGGGGTTTGATGTTTCAACCTGTCAGTCGGACAAGGATCAGTCTTTGCCCTTGTGCGGCGCCCACAGCTTCTTGTTGGTCAGATACAGCAGAACCGACAGAACGGTCAGGAACAGCACGCCGACAAAACCGGCCTGCTTGCGCGCCATCATCTTGGGTTCAGCAGTCCACATCAGGAAGGCAGCGACGTCCTGCGACATAGCTTCCACGTCATTGGCATGGCCGTCAGCAAACTCCACCTGCTCATCCGACAGCGGCGGCGCCATCGAAATCCAACCGCCCGGGAAGGCAGTGTTTTCATAGAAGGTGGTGCCAGCTTCTTCTTTGGTCTCGCCGGTGTAACCGGCCAGCAGCGAGGCGATGTATTCAGCGCCGCCCATGCCCTTGAACAGCTGGTTCAGACCCGAACCGTAAGGGCCGTGGAAACCCGCACGCGCCTTGGCCATCATGCTGAGGTCCGGGGCGCCGGCGTTGTTGTTTTCCGGGAAGTGGTCGACCGGCTTGGCCGGGCGGTCCTCATCCAGTGCCGCATCATAGACGCTGAAGTTATCGGCCGCGTAGGCACGCACCTGATCTTCCGGCAGCTGCGGGCCGCCCTCGTCGCCCAGGGTGCGCAACGGCACCAGCTTCAGCCCGTGGCAGGCTGCGCAAACCTCGGTGTAGATCTGCAGGCCGCGCTGCAGCTGGTTGCGGTCATAAGTTCCGAACGGGCCTTCAAACGAGAAGGCGTAGTCGGTGATGTGCTGCTCGCCGCCGCCTGCTGCGTAAGACGCAGCAGGGATCATGGCCAGAGCGAAGGCGGCACCGGTTGCCAGTTTCTTGAACATTGCGAGGTGTTCCTTCTTCTTATTCGGCAGGAGTGGCTTCAGCAGAAGACTTCTTGCCGTAGTGGGCGTCGAAATCCTCTTCGATGGTGGCAGGCTGAGCCGTCGGCTTCTCGATCACACCAAGCAGCGGCAGGATCACCAGGAAGTAGCCGAACCAATAGGCCGATGCGATCAGCGAGAATGATGCATAGGGCTCTTCCGCCGGCATCGCACCCAGCCACATCAGGGCAAAGAAATCGACCAGCAGCAGCGCAAACCACCATTTGAACATCGGACGGTAACGGCCCGAACGGACGCGCGAGGTATCCAGCCAGGGCACCAGCGCCATCACGGCAATCGCACCGAACATCGCCAAAACACCAAAGAACTTGGCGTCAACGATGCCGCCGGTCACGAAGGAGGCAAACTGAACCACCCACACTTCCGAGGTAAATGCCCGCAGGATCGCGTAGAACGGCAGGAAGTACCATTCCGGAACGATGTGCGCCGGGGTCACCAGCGGGTTGGCTTCGATGTAGTTGTCCGGGTGGCCCAGGTAGTTCGGCATGAAGCCGACGATTGCCCAGAAGATCACCAGCACAACGGCCAGGCCCAGGAAGTCCTTGATCACGAAGTACGGCCAGAACGGCAGGGTGTCTTTTTCGGCTTCAGCCTTGGAGCCCTTACGGACATCAACACCGGTGGGGTTGTTGTTGCCGGTGGTGTGGAAGGCCCAGATGTGGATGATCACCAAGGCTGCAATCACAAACGGCAGCAGGTAGTGCAGCGAGAAGAAGCGGTTCAGCGTCGCATTGTCCACCGCCGGTCCGCCCAAAAGCCAGGTCTGGATCGGCTCGCCGATGAACGGGATCGCGCCGAACAGGCCGGTGATCACGGTCGCACCCCAGAAGGACATCTGCCCCCAAGGCAGAACATAACCCATGAAGGCGGTGCCCATCATCATCAGGTAGATCAGCATGCCGACAATCCAGATGATCTCGCGGGGCGCCTTGTAGGAGCCGTAGAACAGGCCGCGGAAGATATGGATGTATACAGCAACAAAGAACAGCGAGGCGCCGTTCATATGCAGGTAACGCAGCATATGGCCGCCGTTCACGTCGCGCATGATGTGCTCGATCGAGGCAAAGGCCAGATCGGCATGCGGCGTGTAATGCATCACCAGGACAATGCCGGTGACAATTTGCAGCACCAGGCAGAACGCCAGGACGATGCCCCAGATCCACCACCAGTTCAGGTTCTTGGGGGTGGGGATCATGATTGTGTCGTAGACGAGACCGACGATGGGCAGGCGGCTGTGCAGCCACTTCTCTGCACCTGTCTTCGGCTCGTAATGGTCGTGCGGAATACCGGACATGAGCGCGTTTCCTTATCCCAGCTTGATGGTGTTGGCGTCGGTGAACTCAGCCACCGGCACATGCAGGTTCTCAGGCGCCGGGCCTTTGCGGATACGGCCTGCGGTGTCGTAGTGCGAACCGTGGCAGGGGCAGAACCAGCCGTGGAAATCGCCGGAACCGTCGCCCAGCGGCACACAGCCCAGGTGGGTGCAAACACCCATCATCACCAGCCATTCGCCGGCCTCGTCCATGGTGCGGTTCGCGTCAGCCGCGTCAGTACCCGGCTTGTTCGGGTTTTCCGACCGCGGGTCGATCAGTTCGGACAGTTCCACGGCGCGGGCTTCATCAATCTCTTCCTGGGTGCGGCGGCGGATGAACACCGGCTTGCCAAGGAACATGACCGAGATCTGCGTGCCTACTTCTACACCGCTGACATCGACCAGAATCGAGGACAGCGCTTTCACGTCGGCGGAGGGGTTCATCTGGTTGACCAGGGGCCATACGGCGGCACCCGCGGTCACTGCCCCGGCGCCGGCAGTGGCGTAGTAGAGGAAATCTCTCCGGGTTCCTTCGTGGTCTTCTGCGTGGGACACGAGGTTTTCTCCAATTCCAGCGCCCGTTTAGGGCAAACATGCGCATGCACCGCGATTGCTCGCAGTGACTCTGGCGCGTGTCTAGCGGGGAGAAGGGCATTCGTCCAGCGGTCATAGGCGCGCAGAAAGCCGCAGACGGCAATTCTGTCACTGCTGTGTGACCGTGCCGCACCCATATCGGTGCGGCACCTGTCATGATCAAGAGGCGCGCTTAGCCCGCCGGCGGTTTTGTGGCCTGCATCGAGGGGCGCGATTCGAAGCCCGCAAACCACTCCGCCAGTGCCTCGTTGCCCTGACGCCAGCCCGCATCCGGGTGGCGCAAGTCCACATATCCAAGCGCACAGGCCACCGCGATCTGGCCAATATCAAGCGGCCCCTGCAGATGGCTCATCCAGCGCGCATTCAGCGCGGCACAGCCGCCCAGCACCTTGCTGCGCTGCGCATCCAGCCAGCCATCCCATTGTTTTTCCTCAGGGCGCAGACGTTTTTCATAAGCCATCAAGATCGCCGCATCCATAATGCCGTCGGCGGTGGCTTCCAGAACCTTACTGTCCCAGCCGCCGCCATACAGCCTGCCGCCGGCCCGGTCGTCCAGAAAGGCGCAGATCACCCGGCTGTCATAGAGCGCCGGCCCGTCATTGCGCTCAAGCGCCGGGATTTTGGCCAGCGGGTTGCTGGCTTTCACCTCTGCACTGGGGCTGAGAGGCGTTGTGGTCACATTCAGGACTTCAACATCCTCAATCTGCCCGGTCTCATGCAGCAGCACCAAAACCTTGCGGGCAAAGGGCGACGCCGGTGAATATGTAAGCTTCATGGAAAATCCTCCGCTGTTTTGCAGCAGCCTACTGCATGCCCTGCCAAGGGAAAGGGGCAATCAGCACACTGTGCTATACTGGTCCGGCTCAGCCAATGTCAGGAGGACCCTCAAATGATCATGCGGATATTCCAGGTTGTCATCCGGCCGGGCAAGGAGGCGGATTTCAGCAAGTTCTTCCATGAGACCGCCATTCCGCTAATGAAAGGCACTGATGGCATCGTCACGGTTCTGCCCGGTGCGCCACGCACCGATAGCCCGCGGGAGTTCAGCTTTGTCATGGTGTGGAAGGATCTGGCGTCGCTCAAGGCCTTTGCGGGCGAGGACTACACCAGTCCGCACATCGACCCGGCTGAGGCCGAACTGGTCGAGTCGCGCAGCATCAAACACTACGATCTGGTCGAGGTTTGATGCCGCGCGTTTAACGCTTGCAGAATGCCGCACGGATTGGCACGTTCGACCTGTTCTCAGGGCGGGGCGGAATTCCCCACCGGCGGTAAGCGGGCATTGCCCCGTAAGCCCGCGAGCGGCTTCCGGAACCGGAAGTGTCCAGCAGATCTGGTGCGATTCCAGAGCCGACGGTTACAGTCCGGATGAAAGAGAGCGTTCGCCAGGGCCGCTTAGAGCGGTGCCTGTTGTTCGTTATCGCCTTGGGTGACGTGTCAAAACGCAAGGAGATAACAATGACACACACCCGCTATGCCTTTATCAAGGCGCAATGGCATGCCGATATCGTCGATCGTGCGCTTGATGGGTTTCTGGATCTCGTCTCCAGCTCTCAAGTCGATGTCTTTGATGTTCCCGGTGCTTTTGAGATGCCGCTGATGGCGCAGGAGCTGGCAAAAAGCGGCAAATACGCAGCTATTGCCTGTGCCGCCTTTGTCGTCGACGGCGGCATTTACCGGCACGATTTCGTTGCCCAGGCTGTTGTGGACGGGCTGATGCGCGTGAGCCTTGAGACAAGCGTGCCCGTGCTTTCGGTATCCTTGACACCGCACCAGTATCAGGAGACCGAACACCACAATACAATCTACCGCGACCATTTCGAAGAAAAAGGCCGCGAAGCAGCGCAAGCCGCCTTGATGATAACCAAGTCACGCGCGCAGGCCTTGGCAAACGCCTGAACCTAGCCCCTGCATTTGCCAGCGCGCAGGTGCAGGCCCTCTTGTATCTCAGGCATTATTTACCCCAGATAAGCCTTCAAAGCAGGCGGCGGATTGTCCAGCAAGTCCGCCGTCGCTTGCGACGGATGCGCCTTGCCGTCCGCCACAAGCACCACTTGGTCCGCAATCCGGCGCGCGTCGTTCGGATCATGGCTGACCATCAGCACCGTGGCGCCGCTTTCGCGCGCCAGTTCCGCAACCAGATCCAGCATCTCAGCCTTCAGCGCCGGGCCAAGTGCTGCAAAAGGTTCATCCAGCAGCAGGATGTCGCGGCCCTGTACCAGTACCCGCGCCAGGGCCACCCGGCTTTGCTGCCCGCCGGACAGAGCCGCAGGTTTCCGCCCCCCCATGCCGCCAAGACCAACCCGGATCAGCGCTGCGTCAATCTTTTGCCACTCCATCTGATTGAGCCGCAGGTTCGCATGCAGCCCCAAGCCAACGTTCTGCGCCACGGTCAGATGCGGAAACAGGTTGCCGTCCTGAAACAGCATGGCGACCGGCCGCTTGCCCGGCGGCCTGCCGGTCAGGTCTGAGCCGTTCCAAGAGACGCGCCCACGGGTAACGGGCAGGAAACCGGCCACTGCCTCCACCAGCGTAGACTTACCGGCACCCGATGGACCAATCACCGCGACGCAGGCACCCGGCGCAATCTCAAGATCCGCCTCCACCACATAGCCGCCGTTCATGATCCGGCAATCCTCAAGCCTCAGCATGCCAGCGCCCTCCGCGGTCCAAAATCCAAAACGCACCCATCGACAGCATCAGCAGGAGCAGTGCAGCACCCGCTGCGGCCTCCATCCGGTATGCCCCCATCAGCCGGTAAATCTGCAAGGGCAGCGTTGCGAAATCCGGATCGGCAAACAGCGTTACCACGCCCAGATCCCCCATCGACAGTGCCGCAGTCAAGCCCGCGGCAAACCCTGTTTGCGCCCGCATCCGGGGCAGAAAGACCCGGCGCACAAAGGCCCAGCCCTGCATATCCAGCGACAGCGACAACCGGCCATAGCGACCCAGCACTTCCCGCGCCCGCGGCACCAGGATACGCATGGCAAATGGCAGCGCCATCACCGCATTGACCAGCGCCGTCACCGGCAGCGCCAGGGCAAATGGGTCTGCGACGGGGTAGATCAGAATGAACAGCCCGGTGCCAATCACCAATGGAGAGGCCGCAAGCCCAAGAATGCCCGACAGTTCGGTCAGGCTGTTCCGGCCAGCTGCAACCGCAGCTGCCATCGGCAAGGCCAGCGCAAGAAGGATCACAGTGCTGATTGCAGCCACCAGAATGGAGTTCCCCGCGGCCTGCCAGACACTACTTTTTAAACCTGCCAGCCCCGGCAATCCCGCCAGCACGATTGCGGCCAAAGGCAGCAGCAGGAACGCCGCAGACAGGAAAATCCAGAAAACATCCAAGCCGCGCGCCAGCGCCCCCTGCCCGTCCCAGCGCCGCACCGCGCGGTCAAGACCGGCGCCAAAGCCCTCACCCGCCGACACCCGCAGCGCTGCCAGTGCAGCGGTGCCAGTCAGCAGCAGCTGCAGCCCCGACAGGAGCGCTGCGCGGCCCAAATCAAAATCAAAGCGGAACGCCTGATAGATGGCCAGCTCGATCGTGGTCGCCCTGGGGCCGCCGCCCAGAGTCAGCGCAACCGCAAAACTGGAAAGGCAGATGGCAAAGACAACAGCCAAAGCACCCGGTGCCACCCGCCGGAGCATCGGCCCCTCTAGCAGCCGCCACATCGCCAGCGGACCGGCATCCAATTGCGCGGCCAAGCGGAAGCGTTCAGCCGGGATTTCCTGCCAGCCCTGCAGGATCAGCCGGGTCGCCAGCGGCAGGTTGAAGAAGACATGTGCCAGGACCACGCCGTGCAGGCCGTAAATTTGCACCGGCTCCAGCCCGAACAGGCCGAACAAGCTGCTCAGCCAGCCAGCCCGGCCAAACACCGCCAGAAGGCCCAGAATGGCAACGATCACCGGCAGAATGAAGGGGGCGCCAAGCAGGGCAATCAGCAATGCCCGCCCTGGAAACCGCCGCCGCGCCAGTGCACGGGCCACGGGTATCGCCAGACCGACGCTCAGCAGCGCCGACAGGCTGGCCTGTGTCAGCGTAAACCGCAACGCCGCCCAATCGCTGGCACCAAATCCGGTTCCGGCCTCGGCCCTGAGTGCCACAGCACCCAAGGTTCCTAAGATCAGCGCGACGACAAGCAGTGCCGCGCTGATTCCGGGAACGGAGCCTACTGGCTGAGCGCGTCCAGCCATTCGCCAAGCGCTGCATCCCGCACCTCTGCCGCTTCAGTTTCGCTCAGCAGCAAGGACTTGCCTGGCGCGATCAGCGTCTCGAAACCCTCCGGCAGACCCGCAGCCGGTGTCACTGCGGGGTACATCCAGTTGGTGGTCGGAATGATCGACTGAAAAGCGTCGGATACCATGAATTCCAGAAACTGGTCGGCCAGCTCAGGCTGATCGGTGTTTGCCAGTTTGCCTGCAACTTCCACCTGCATGTAATGACCCTCGTCAAAGGCGGCAGCCGCCTTGGAGCCGTCTTCCTCAGCAATCAGGTGGTAGGCGGGTGAGGTGGTGTAGGAAAGCACCATGTCGGCCTCGCCTTCCAGGAACATGCCATAGGCCTCGGACCAGCCCTTGGTCACGGTGACAACATTGTCAGACAGGCCCTTCCAGATTTCCGGCGCCTCATCGCCATAGGCGGCTTTCACCCACAGGAGCAGGCCCAGACCGGGGGTCGAGGAGCGCGGGTCCTGGATCACGATCTTCATGTCGCTGGTTGCCAGCGCCTTGAAATTCGACGGGAAATCCGCCGGCGCCGCTGCATCGGCGTTGTGAACAAAGGCAAAATAGCCCCAGTCATAAGGCACAAAGGTCGCGTCGTTCCATGCAACCGGCAGCGCATAGTCGGCGCTGACCGAATGCTCTGCAAACAGGCCGGTTTCCTTGGCCGCCGCGGTCAGGTTGGTGTCGAGGCCAAGAACCACATCGGCATCCGAGCGTGCGCCCTCCAGCTTGACCCGCGCCAGCAGTGCCGCGCCATCGCCTGCGCCAACCAGTTTCAGGTCGCAGCCGCAAACCTCCTCAAACGCCTTTTCCACCGCCGGGCCCGGGCCCCAATCGGAAACAAAGCTGTCATAGGTATAAACGGTGAGTTCGGGCGTTTCGGCAAAAGCTGCCGAGGCGCCAAGCAGTCCCGCTGCAAATGCAAGATGTTTCAAGCCATCCTCCTTTGCGGCGTTGGGCAAGGGTGGAGGCTGTCCAGTACCTTCCCTCCGCCGGTGTGATCCGGTTCAGGTTCAACGGGTGTCATCTCAGCGCTGTTGCGCACCCCGAGGTCGCGCGGACATTATGCCCGGGCCGCAGCAAAGACAAGCCAAAGCCCGCCAGGACCTGCGTCTTGGCCAAACAAAACCACTTCCATCTCTTCCTCTTGCTGAAAATATCCCGGGGGAGCCGCCGCAGGCGGCGGGGGCAGCGCCCCCTCGGTTCTATGCCGCAGAGGAATCCGCTTGAGGCACAGCCCCCTGCCCGCTAAGCACGTCCGGCAAAGGAGACCGCGCCTCATGTCGATGAACAGCTTTGGACACCTCTTCCGCGTCACCACCTGGGGCGAAAGCCACGGGCCCGCGCTTGGCGCCACCGTCGACGGCTGTCCGCCGAATGTGCCGCTGGAGCCGGAAATGCTGCAGAACTGGCTGGATAAACGCCGCCCGGGCCAGAACAAGAACACCACCCAGCGCAATGAGCCGGACGCGGTCAAGATCCTGTCCGGCGTGTTCGACGGCATGACCACCGGCACGCCCGTACAGCTGATGATCGAAAACACCGACCAGCGGTCCAAGGACTACGGCGAGATTTCCCAGACCTTCCGTCCGGGCCATGCCGACATCACCTATTTCCAGAAATACGGCAACCGCGACTACCGCGGCGGCGGCCGTTCCTCGGCGCGGGAAACCGCGGCGCGTGTTGCTGCGGGCGGTGTTGCACGTGAAGCAATCAAGGCGCTGGTGCCGGGGCTGGAGATCAAGGGCTATATGACCCAAATGGGTAAGCTGGAGATCGACCGCAGCCGCTTTGACTGGGATGCGATCGAACAGAATGATTTCTGGATCCCCGATGCCGGCGCTGTGCAGGAGTGGGAAGATTACCTGCAAGGTCTGCGCAAGGCGCATGACTCGGTGGGCGCAGTTGTCGAAGTTGTTGCGCGCGGCGTCCCTGCCGGCATCGGCGCGCCGGTTTATGGCAAGCTGGACACCGATCTGGCGGCAGCAATGATGTCAATCAACGCTGTTAAAGGCGTAGAGATCGGCGAAGGCATGAACGCCGCCCGGCTGAAGGGCTCGGAAAACGCTGATGAGATTTTCATGGGCGAAAACGGGGTGGAGTATTCCTCAAACCACGCCGGCGGCATTCTGGGCGGGATTTCCACCGGTCAGAATGTGGTGGTGCGTTTTGCGGTGAAACCGACCTCCTCGATCCTTACTCCACGCCAATCGATCCGCAAGGATGGCTCGGCAGTGGAGGTCATCACCAAGGGCCGCCACGACCCTTGCGTCGGCATCCGCGCCGTACCCGTGGCCGAGGCGATGATGGCCTGCGTGATCCTGGACCACCTGCTACTGCACCGTGGCCAGATTGGCGTGAATCAGGGCAGGATCGGCTGAGTATGCGGCTCTAACAAGGAGTTTCCCGGCGATCACAGCTGGGAAAGCACTCTCAGCTGTGATCGCCCGAGCATTGGCTGTGGTCACCGAGAGCCGTCAGCACCTTGCAGCAGCCGCCATTGCCGCCGTCGCAAAGATGGCTGATCCGCTCCAGCTCCGCCGCCAGCTGCTCCAGCTTGCGGATCCGGTCTTGAACATTGGCCAGCTGACTGCGGGCAATCCGGTCGGCTTCGGCGCAGTCATCTCCGAGATTCCCGTCCAGTCCCATCAAAGACTTGATATCTTCCAGCGGGAAACCGAGGTCGCGAGCATGTTTGATAAATCCCAGCGCGTTCATTCCGTCCTCCCCGTAGCGGCGCTGATTGCCGGCATTGCGGCCGGGCTGCGGCAACAGGCCGATCTCCTCGTAATAGCGGATGGTGGGAACCTTTACGCCGGTGGTCTTGGACAGCTGACCGATGGAAAACATCTGCGGAACCTCTTGAAGCTCTAGTGACTAGAGGCCCTACATTGATCTCGAATCAGGAATGAGGACAAGAGCAATGGCAGGCTGCTGCAATCACAACGCCCGTTTTGACGGGGTCTCGGCAGACTATAAACGCAGGCTTTGGCTGGTAATCGTCATAAACGCCGGCATGTTTGCGGTGGAAATGAGCGCGGGCCAGCTGTCGGGCAGCCAAGCGCTGAAGGCGGACGCGCTAGACTTTCTGGGCGACGCGCTGACCTATGGTATTTCGCTGGCGGTGATCGGCGCTAGCCTGCGCACCCGGGCGCTGGCGGCGCTTGGCAAAGGCATCAGCCTTCTACTGATGGGTGCCTGGGTGTTTGGCTCCACCGTTTATCAGGTGTTTTATGTCGGAGTGCCGCAGGCACAGATCATGGGTGTGATCGGCTTTATGGCGCTGGCCGCCAATCTGATCTCGGTCATGCTGCTGGCGCGCTACAAGGATGGCGACGCCAATGTGCGCTCTGTCTGGCTGTGCTCGCGCAATGATGCGATCGGCAATGTGGCGGTGATGATCGCGGCGCTGGGTGTCTGGGGAACCGCCACCGGCTGGCCGGACCTGATTGTGGCCGGCATCATGGGCGGGCTGTTCCTAAGCTCCGCCTACCAGATCCTGGTGCAGGCGATGCGGGAATGGCGCGAGGAAGAGGCGCGCACTGCGGCGTATCAGAACTGAACACCTGTCCCGCTTGCGGCACGAGCGGCGCCCTGCGTTGTTCAGACAAACAGCCCTGCGCATGCCTCGCGCAGGGCTTTCTTCTGCACCTTGCCCATGATGTTGCGCGGCAGGGCCTCCAGCAGGATGAGGGAAGTGGACGCCAGGTTGCCGTGGATCAGCATCGCGCCTTTGGAGCGCCCGGTAGTGCCGGAGGTGTAAAGAAACGCGGCCAGATCGCCGGATTCGCGGGCAACAGGGTCAAAACCGGGCTGAACATCCGCCAGGTTGCGCAAAGATCCCTGCCCTCCGGCATCCAGAGTCAACACCCGCGCCTCATCTGCAATAGCGCTGATCTTCCCCATTCGCGCCGGATCGCAAACCACCACGCGCAGAGAATGAGCCTCGTGACCAAGCGACAGATATCCTTTTTCTCCAAAGCCCTTATGCACCCAATAGTTTAGGACCGTGTCAGACACTTCCATGCCGCCATCCTTCGAGCGCCTTTTGTAGCACGTGCCATCGCCCCTCTCGGGACATTGCTGCGCAATGCCCTGACGGGCAGTGGATGCCGTGCTTGCGGCACAATTCCTTGGCCCCAATGCCGACTTGGGGTTCCTTCGGGATGCCAATGATCTGCTCTTCGCTGAATCGGCTTTTCCGCATTGTCTGTCTCCTCGGGTGGAGAACAGGCTAGCGTAAAAACGCGGACATTTCTGGGGAGCAGGTCAGGAGCAGCACCTTGTTATCATCACAACTAACCTCGCCTTCTGCGGCGTCAAGAAGACAAGGCCAGAACCTAATATATAGTTCTTGCAACTTTCAAGTTGCGCGGGCTGCGAAATTCGAGCGGATGCGAGAACATCCCCGCCCAAGCGAAACCGTGCATGAGTATGCGGGATTGTTAAACATTCTACGTCCCGCCGACATGTCGCGATACACAAAAAAGCCCTGGCTGTTGCAAGCAAAGCCAGGGCTCTTCGCTAGTCTGCTTTAGCTAGCCTAACGGACGACAAATTCTGCATGCAATGCGCCGGCCGCTTTCAGGCTTTTGAGGATATCGATCATGTCCCGCGGCGACACGCCCAAGGCATTCAAACCTGCCACGACTTCGGACAGCGAAGTCGTCTCCGGCACTTCGGCAAGTTGGACGCCCTCTTCTTCCTCAATAGCTGCACCTGTGCGCGGAACAACAACCGATTCGCCATTTGCGAAGGGATTGGGTTGCACCACCAGCGGTGTCTCTTCGATCCGCAAAGTGAGGTTTCCTTGAGCCACAGCAACACGGGAAATCCGCACATCGCTGCCCATCACGATCGTACCGGAACGCTGATCCACCACAACCCGCGCCTTGCGCTGAGGTTCAACCAGGATGTTCTCGATCCGGCCCACGGCATGAGCCGTCGAGCGGGTATTTGTTCGCTTGATATCGATCTCGACAGTTCCGGAATCCCGCATCAGGGCAACGTTGCGGCCAAACTCATCGTTGATCGCCCGTTCAATCCGGCCGGCAGTGGTGAAATCCGGCTCCCGCAGGGCCAGACGCATGGAGCTAAGAGAGGACAGATCAAAGCCGATCTCACGTTCGACCCGGGCGCCCGAAGGGATCACACCGGCCGTTGGCACCCCTTGGGTTACCGTGGCCGCGTTGCCTTCGGCAACCGCTCCACCCGCCAGGATTGTACCTTGGGAGACGGCATAAATCTGCCCGTCCGCAGCATTGAGCGGCGTCATGATCAGGGTGCCGCCCAAGAGGCTCTTGGAATCACCGATAGCTGACACTGTTACATCAATGGTGCTTCCAACCCGGGCAAAAGGCGGCAGTGTGGCCGTTACAAAGACCGCAGCAACGTTTTTTGGCCGGAACTGCTCACCGGTCACATTGACACCAAGCCGCTCCAGTATGTTGGACATGATTTCTTCGGTAAACGGCGAATTCCGCAGCCCGTCACCGGTGCCGTCCAAGCCGACGACCAGGCCGTAACCGACCAGATCGTTGCCCCGGACGCCATCAAATTCGACCAAGTCCTTGAGACGAATGGTATTTGCCTGCGCCACTGCGGGCAGCAGGAACAGGCAAGTGAAAAGGAGGCGAAGAAATACCAGCATCAGAGATAGTTCAACAATGAGAGCTGCGAACTGCGCGAAGTGATTGTATAAAGACCTTCAAGCTGTGTTTGTGCTTCTTCCAGCCGTGTATAGGTTTCATATGGATCAGCTGACACCAGGTTGTTTTTGACAATGCTCAGGCTGGTTTTAGAAGCCTCGTTGCGGGTGTTCACCGCTTCAAGCTGGCCTTCGATAAAGCCGACATCCGCTTGCAGCTGGATCAGTTTGTCCACGCTATCCGTAAGTTCGCTGCTGGCCTGGCGGACCAGGTCAATTTTCACACCATCCGTCAAACCGAGACTGGGTTCATCTGCCAAAGCTGTAATGACGTAACTTTGCAATGCATGCTTGAGGTTGTCGTCATCAGCGCGGATGCCCAGTGTAACCTGTTCACCCTCGCCCACGGTGACAGGCTGCAGCGATGTTGTGGAACCGCTGTACATGACAGTGTCGAATCCAGCTGGATCATCAAACCAGTCCTTCACGGCTTGAATGATGTCATTGCTTGTCGTCAGTCCGGAGACCTCAGTGAGGATGGAACTCATAAGGGTGCCGGTGTCATTGAGCGGCGTAGTATCCGTTGCAGTGCCCGCAAAGATTGTCCGCCCACCAACAGATGTATTCAATAGACTGATTGCACTTGATAGCCTTTTCTTGGCTTGACTGCCAAACTGTTCTGCGTTCTCCACATCCATGGAGGGCAACAATGCCAGGGTGTCATCCCGCATTGCCTGCACCTGGCTTTGGATCTTATCAAGACTCCCTTGCGTCGTGGTGGCAAACAGCTGAACTTCGCCATTGGCGACCATATAGCTGTCAAGCCGGTTCAAGGAGTTTTCGAGATCCGCCAGATAGGTAAAGTCACCGCCCAGCCGCTCGGTCAGGTTGGACGATTTTCCGGTAGCAAACTCTTCGGAGAGCGTGGTTATATTCTGCTGCAATTCCGCATTGCGGCTGCGGAGAAAGAGGTGCTGCGCCATATCACCATAGGAATTCAAAATCATGCGTCAGATCCTCAATAGTGTATCCATAAGTTCGTCGACAACGCTGATCACCCGGGCATTGGCCTGGTAGTACTTTTCCACCAGCAACAGGTTCTGCAATTCAGCATCCGTATCAACGCCGAGCCCCAATTCCGCTTGGCTCAATTCGTTGAAACTGGCCGCCGCAAAGGTTGATGCGCGTGACGCTGTTTCATTGTCCTGGGCGAACCGCGACAACAGGTTTGCACTCAGCGTCGAGGCTGTCATGTTCGCTGTGCCCAGCCCGACAGAAGATACCGTCCGGGTGGTGTTCAACGTGTCGGAGTAAGCCTGCAGCAAGCTGGAATCACCTGGATCACCTTGACCCGCTGCATAAAGGCCGTCGCGGAACCGCCATGTTTCTCCGGTGCCGTCCAAGGCCACCAGATCATTCAATTCAATGCGGTTAGAGATACCGACGAAGTTTGCCGGGTCATAGAAACCGCCATCATCCGTGAAGATGCCGGCATCGGCGACGCCAATGGTGGCATCCAGTGCAGGATCCTGAAACCGCTCGATCAGATCGGCGGCCATTGTGTCAAGATCCTCTTGCGCTTCCACAGCTGTTACATCCCGGATTTCGAACTGGGCTGTAAGCATGCCACCCCGAAGTGGCCCGTCCGGGCTGGTGTCAATCACCTTGCCGTTGACCTCAAGGCCGGAAATCAATGCATTGCCCAGTGTCATGTGCGGAAGGATATCCCGCGACGGAGTAAAGCTCAGCTCGGACGCCTTACCATCCAACAGCATAACCCCGCCGGTTGAGTATAGCGTCAATTGGCCATTACCGCGCCGGACAACATTGACTGGAATGATTTCGTTAACCTGATCAACCAGTTGATCCCGCTGGTCATGCATCGCCACTGCATCCATGCCACCGGCTTCGACGACCATAATGCGGGCATTCAGTTTTTCGATTTCCTTCAGCGCCTGGTTCACGGTTTCAACCTGAGAGCCGATCGCATTGTCCGCATTGATCCTAAGATCCCGCAACCCTTCAGCAGTGCGGGAAATCATGTCGGCCAGCGAATTTGCCTTCACGGCCAAATCATTCAGCCTGGGCTGTGAATCCGGGCGAGAGACCGCCTCAATCAATGAAGACTCGAAATCCGATAGGTGCGAAGCCAGTGACATCTCGTCGTCAACTGTGCCAACCAGGTCGGACATCCGGCCGTAGAAATCAGACTGGATCCTGGACGCGCCGTAGTCTGCCTCGGCAACTCTGCGGTTAGTGATCAGAACCGGGTCGTTCATGCGCTGAACATGCCCGACCCGGACACCGGGAACACCCGCTCCGGGGCTGTTCAGGTCCAACACCCGGCGCGAGTAACCAGGTGTCAGAGCGTTGGCCAGGTTTTCCGAAACCACTTGCGAGGACCGGCTGGCCGCGGTCAGCCCGCTCATCGCGCTGTTCAGGGCGGAATAAATAGACATGTTCAGCCTGCTTTCGTGAAGCCAATGTCAGGGGGCATCAAGCGCATTAGCGCTTGATGTTGGTGGTTTCCTGCAGCATTTCGTCAACAGTCTGGATGACCTTGGCATTTGACGAATAGGCGCGCTGGGTCTGGATCATATCCGTCAGTTCGGTCGCCACATCCACAGCAGATTCTTCCTGGGCATAACCGAGAATCTCACCCGTCGGCCCGTCGCCGGCATCCCAAAGGTAGAAATCCCCGGATTCGTCAGTCGGCATGTAAGTTTGCGAATCCAGAGCCCGCATGCCGTTGACGTTGGAAACATCTGCCAGCGGCACTTTGTAAATGACTTTGGTGTCGCCGGAGTCATATTCTGCTATGACTTCACCGCTCTCGTTGATCTCAACCGAGACAAAGGAACCAACGGGGTTACCGTCTTTTTCAGTGGTGCCTGGAACGAATTCATCACCGAGCTGGCTCATACCGGTGTTGCCGCCGATGGCGCCAATGTTAATCTCAACCGGTCCGCCTGCAAGGTTAACAGTCACCGATCCCGCGGCGCCATCGTATGCACCGCCTGTAACAGTTGCCACGCTCGCCAGAGAACCGCCCGTGGTGCTGCTGTCATCGAAGGTAAGCGTGTATTCCCCGATATTAGCCGCCCCTGTTGCGGAATCCACGATTTCCATCGTCCATTCATTGGTGCCAGACGTTGCCGGCAGAGTCGCAACATTCGGTGTGTAGGTAATTGTCAGCTCTTCAGCGTTGCCCATATTGTCGTAATACAGGACTACCTGCTCAAACGGGTCGCCTGATGCCCCGACGTCGGTTTCATCAGCAGGCAGGTTGGCTGTCAGACTGATCTCCGTAGTGGGTTCTGCCGACAGGCGGTTCAGGTCAACATGGATCGGTTCAAGGGCATCGTCTGTATCACGTGCTGCATCCGGAACGCTGCCATCTGCAAGCGCGGGCCAACCCATCAGCACCAAACCGGATTCGGTTGAAAGATACCCGTTCGAATCTGTGCGGAAAGAGCCTGTGGTCGTTAGCATCATAGACGGGCTTCCGCCCGCCTCCACTTCGGTAATTGAAGCCACAGGCAGCATTCCACGACCGCGCACTGCAAGATCAGTGGCATTGTTGGTCGATACCAGCGGGCCGCGCTCATCGATCAGGCGCACATTGGTGGTGCGGACACCACCAGCCGAATAGGTGCCTCCTGAATTCGACAAAACCATGGAATGGAAATCTGTTTCAACCCGTTTGTACCCGCGGGTCGAGGAATTGGCGATGTTATCGGAAATGGAAGCCAACCGGCTGGCGTTGGCGCTCAATCCTGAAACACCCGCGTTCAGCGACGAAGAAATGGTCATAGCGCGCCTTTCTGCTGCATCTAATCATTCTGGATGCAACAGCTAGCGCAGGAGCGATTAACGGGCGGCTAACAGATAAAATATGACTTATCTGCTAGCCGCCTGCCGTAATGTTTTCAGTGACTTAATCGCGTAGTAGGATAATTTCGATCCGGTCATTGCGGGCTGCCATCGGGTTTCCGACCGCCAGCTTGCGGTCGGCATGGCCGGTCACCCGGTGAATCCGGCCTGTTGCCAGTCCGCCTGATTCGAGCAGCGTCCGTGTTTTGTCGGCTCTGTCATGGGACAGCTCCCAAACCGGATTTTTTGCCAGCACAACAGGATGGGACCTGATGTGGCCACCGATGGCTACATTGCTGGTAACATTTTCCGACACCCGGGCAATCATCCTGACCAGATCGCGGAACAACGGCGTAGGCTCAGCCGCATCCTCTTTGAACAACGGCATGTCTTCTGTTGCAAAAAGCTCGATAATCAGCCCTTCGTCAGTGACCCGGGTCACAATGTGGCGGGCCATCGCAACCGTCACCATGCTCTCGCCGCCACGTCCAGACAATTGTTCTTCTATAGCGCGGAACTTGGAGTCTTCTTCCTCGCGCTTCTCGTCGGTCTCGACTCCGGTATCCCCTTGCGCCTGCTGGGCATCCATCGGGTTAATGTCCGTTGCCCCGGTGCCTGATTGCGGCTGAATTTCCTCGGTGAACATGCTGTCACCCTGAAACGCACCATTGCCGCCGCCGGAGACCCGGCTTAGCGGAATTGACGGCGAGAAGTAATCCGCCAGACCCTTGCGTTGTTTTTCCGTCGTCGCGTTCAGCAGCCACATCAGCATAAAGAAGGCCATCATCGCGGTCACGAAGTCGGCATAAGCCACTTTCCACGCGCCACCGTGATGGCCATCGCCACCACCTGATTTTTTCTTCTTGATGATAATGGGCGCCACATTGCTTTGTGCGCTCATATCCACCACCACTATTTTCACCCATCCCCGGGATAACAGGCGGCGCGTTAAACCGGGCTTAACAATTAAACTTGCCGGCAGTTCTGTGCCTCCGCACGGCAATTTCCGCCAAGTCCAGGCGGTTTATTTGCGAAAGTTGCCTGCAACACTATGGCAAAGCCCCGGCAGGAATTGCTGCATCTTAAAATCCATTTATCTTGGCATCGAACAATCTTATCAAAGGTTGATCAAGAGCAACCAGTCCAAACGCGCCCAGCGCTAGAGTCTCCTCAACACGGCACATGGGACACAAAAAGGAGAACACTATGCTGACCCGCAGAGCCGCATTGATGGGAGCAGCCGGTGTAGCAGCGCTGCCCGTACTTGCCAAAGCCGCCAAGGCTGAAGGCACCACTGTCCACGAGGCCGCTGCACCGGCGGACCTGTCCAGCCTGCAGCGTATCAAGCGCGAACTGGTTGCCCCGCCCTTCGTGCATGAGCACGAGCAGGTGGCACCAGATGCGCCGCGCATTATCGAATTCGAGATGAAGATCGTCGAGAAGGAGATTGAGATTGATCAAGGGGCCTATCTGCAAGGCATGACTTTCAACGGCTCCATTCCAGGGCCGATGATGGTGGTGCACGAGGGCGATTATGTAGAGCTGACCCTGATCAACCCGCCGGAAAACATGCTGCAGCATAATATCGACTTCCATGCGGCTACCGGCGCCCTGGGCGGCGGCGCGCTGACCCTGATCAACCCAGGAGAGAAGACCGTGCTGCGGTTTAAGGCCACCCGCCCCGGCACCTTTGTCTATCACTGTGCGCCGGGCGGTCCGATGATCCCATGGCACGTCGTTGCAGGCATGGCCGGCTCAATCATGGTTCTGCCGCGAAACGGGCTTTCAGACCATAATGGCGATCCAGTCAGATACGACCGCGTCTACTATATTGGGGAAAACGAGTTTTACATTCCAAAGGACGAAAACGGCGACTACCTGCGGTACGAGGATGTAGGCGAAAGCTACCCTGATACCCTGGAAGTCATGAACGGGCTTATCCCCAGCCACGTGGTGTTCAACGGCGCAGTTGGTGCACTGACCGGTGAAACCGCGCTGAAGGCCAAACAGGGCGAGAAAGTGCTGTTCATCCACAGCCAAGCCAACCGCGACAGCCGCCCGCACCTGATCGGCGGCCACGGCGACCTGGTCTGGGAGGCCGGCAAGTTCAACAACGTGCCGGACCGCGACCTGGAAACCTGGTTCATCCGCGGCGGCTCCGCCGGGGCTGCGCTCTATGAATTCCTGCAACCGGGCGTCTACGCCTATGTGAACCACAACTTGATCGAGGCGGTGAACCTTGGCGCAACCGCGCACGTGGTGGTCGAAGGCGAATGGAATAACGACCTGATGGAACAGGTGGTCGCCCCGACCGAGTACTCCGGCTCCTAAGCTTGGGACTGGTGTGACCTCTCGAGGGCGGCTGCATTATGCGGCCGCCCATTTTTTGTCTTCTTGGGAGCATACCCATGAAATTCGAACTCATCACCGCTGCCCTGGCCGCCGCGATCGGCATTCCCGGTCTTTGGCTTTACGCCCCGGAACCGGCGACGCAGGTCGAAACCGCCGTCATTGCCGCAGCGACAATCCGTTACCGGCCGATCGGCAATTTCCACCAAGGTGGCAAAAGCGTGGTGCCGCCGGAACAGATGCGGCAAGTGGCAGCATTCGAGATCATGAAACATCAGGTCTCTCATGCCGAATATGCCGCCTGCGTGGCGGACGGCGGCTGCAAGCGGGCAGATGCAAACCCGGCGGATGGCAGCCGGCCGCAAACACACGTCAGCTGGCATGACGCCACCGCCTACGCGCAATGGCATTCAAAGAAGACCGGCCAGCCGTGGCGGCTGCCGGATGAGGCGGAATGGCAGCTGGCTGCAGCTGAAATCTTTGGCGACGCTTCGGTTGAGACGGATAGCACCGACCCGGCCCAGCGTTGGCTGCGCCAATACGCCCGCGGGGTGACACTGCGCGGCCTGCCAGGGCCTGCACAGGATCCCAAAAGCGAACCCGGAACCAACAGCCACGGCCTCAGCGGTCTAGGCGGCAACATCTGGGAATGGACTGCCGGCTGCATGCAGAACGGCGAGTTGCGCAAAGATGGCAGCCTCGCATATGGCGATCCATATTGCAGCGCACGCATTACCGGCGGCCGCCACCGGGCCGTAGTGATCGACTTCATACGCGACGCCAGTGTTGGCGGCTGCGCGGTCGGATTGCCGCCGGATTACCTGGGATTCCGGCTGGTCAAGGACGGCTGACTGCTGAGCAGAAGGGGTCCTCCCGCGCCCGCAGGTGCCCCGGCTGCACCGGGGCCCCTTGGCAGCCTTGGGCCCGGCAGCTGCGCTGCGCCTTCTGTTGCGAAACCGTTCAAGGACCAATCTGCCTTGAACGGATTTTCCTGTTTTGATGTTCAATTCCCGCCTAAATTGAATCCGTGCCTGGGCACGGTGCATAACCCCGGTGTCGGCAATCGAATTGCATTGAAAAGAATGGCCGCGCTGTGCCACAGCACAGCGCCATGCCCAACTGTGAGGGGCCTCTGGAAAGAGGCACCGGAACAGGCGGGAGCGCCCGGCCTTTGGATCAAGAGGCCCGGCTGTAGCGCACCCCTTCAGGCACATGCGCATCAAAGCAGCTTGCGATGATCCGGGTCAGCGGCCGGCCTTGGGGCAGGATCGTCAGTGCCGCATCATCCAATTGCACCAGATCGCCGAACCGCGCCGCGATCTGTGCCAGATCCGCATCCAGCATCGCTGCAAGGCTTCCGAAACGCTGCTTCAGCTCTGCCCGGTTCAGCCGGAACTCGCACATCAGCATCTCGATAGCACGGCCGCGCAGCAAGTCTTCATCGCTCATCACATGGCCACGGGCGCCAGTCAAATGCCCTGCCTCGACCCTTTGCACATAGGCAGGCGTGGCAGCTGCGTTCTGAATATAGCCGCCGGCAAAACGGGAAATCGACGATGCGCCGAATCCGATCAGCGTCGGGCAGGTGTCATCGGTGTAGCCCTGGAAGTTGCGGCGCAGATGCCCGGTGCGGGCTGCTGCCTCCAACCCGTCGCCTGGCTTGGCGAAATGGTCGATGCCAATGGCGGCAAAGCCCGCCGCGGCGAATTTTTCAGCTGCCAGGCCGGCCAGATGGTACCGCGCCAGATCGTCCGGCAGCGTCTCCTCCTTGATCAGCTTCTGCCGCTTTGCAACCCAAGGCACATGCGCATACCCAAATAACGCCAGCCGGTCGGGATTCAGGCTCAGCACTTTTTTCACCGTATCCGCCATCCGCGCCTGGGTCTGATGCGGCAGGCCGTAGACCAGATCAGCGTTCAACGAGGTGATCCCCGCCGCGCGCAGATCCTCGACACAGGCCTTGGTCACGTCAAACGGCTGTTCGCGGCCTATTGCCTGCTGCACCAGCGGATCAAAATCCTGAATGCCGATGCTGGCGCGGTTCATGCCCTCTGCCGCCAGCGCTGCTATCTTGTCGCGGTCGACCATTGTGGGGTCGATCTCCACTGAGAACTCCCAGTCTTCGGTCTGAGGAAACACAGCCTTCACCGCTTGCGCCAGCCGGTGGATCAAAACGGGCGGCAGAATGGTCGGCGTTCCGCCGCCCCAATGCATCCGCCCCATCCGCAACCCGTTTGGCAGTAAAGGCGCCACCTGTTTCAGCTCTTGCTCCAGCGTGCCAATGTAGCTTTCCACCGGACTCAGCGTCTGAGTACCCTGTGTGCGGCAGGCGCAGAACCAGCACAGACGCTCGCAAAACGGTATATGCAAGTAAACGGAAACCGGCACTTCCGGATCCAGCGCCTGCAATTCGCGGGCCTGATCCGCGGCGCCGACGGCTGCAGTAAACACCGGCGCGGTTGGGTAGGATGTGTAGCGGGGCACCCGGCTGTCGAACAGCCCAAGGGCTTGGAGGCGGTCAATCTGTTTCATGACTTTGGTATGCCCCTTTTCAAGCTCCCCTACTTTGCGCAGGATCAAATCAGACGTTGTTTTGACGTCTGTTGCGGCGTCAGAATCGTTTATTCAACACGCTGATTTAAAACGTAAAAAATTTTTAGCCCTGTTTCTTTCGGAAATCCGGCATCCACGTGCATTTTCTGTTTGACGGCCCCAGAAAACCGCCTTATATGCCGGTCTCACGACACCTGCCCAGGTGGCGGAATTGGTAGACGCGCTAGCTTCAGGTGCTAGTGTTCGTAAGGACGTGGAGGTTCGAGTCCTCTCCTGGGCACCATTCCCCAAAATGATGCAACACCCAAAACTCTTGGAGTTTTGCAAAGTCAGGCCGCTTTGCCAGCCGCCGAGCTGACCATCAGCATCCAGGGTTACAACCCCGGAGCACAATTAATCCAAGCACTTTGATTACGGGTTCCCCTGCGAATTGCAGTTTGCACACCTTGCGCGAAGTCGTTCAAATCGATACACGCCTAGGCTGTTCACACACTTTTACGGAGCGCATTATGGCGACACCTCAATTTGGCGGCCTCGGCGAAATGGCGGCCTATCTCACCGATGGATTCTGGCAAGACAATGGCCTTGGCCGCCGCAGTTTTGATACTTCCCAAAGCAATGTGATCACGGTCAATATCACCGGCCTTACCACTGCGGGCAAAAAACTCGCCCGCAACGCCATGGAAGCCTGGGAAACCGTTGCTGACATCAAATTTCAGGAAACAACAGGTTCGGCGCAAATTAATTTTGACGACGAGGGCAGCGGAGCCTTCACCAGTTTCAACATGTCCGGTAACGTCATTAGTTCCGCAGCAATCAACATCGACAACAATTGGCACGGCGGCCAGACTTGGTCCAACTCCTATACTCAGCAAACCTATATCCACGAACTGGGTCACGCCCTAGGCCTGGGCCATCAGGGAAACTACAACGGCTCAGCGGACTATACGACCGACGCCACCTTTACCAATGACAGTTGGCTGCGGTCGGTAATGTCCTATTTTGATCAGGACGAGAACCCGACAGTTGATGCCAGCAAGGCTTATGTCATCTCAGCGATGAGGGTGGACATTATCGCGATACAAGAATTGTATGGCGCCCCTGGCAGCAGCAGCGCCACTGCTGGCAATACCACTTGGGGGGTAAACTCCAACCTTGATGGTGCTCTTGGAGACCTGTTTGACAGCTGGACCGATGGATCTGACCCAAACATCGCCAACCTGCCAACTGCCTTCACAATTTATGACAAAGACGGCAAAGACACACTGGACGTCAGCAACTTTTCCAGCGGCAGCAACATCGACATGCGCGACAGCAAGTTATCCGATGTTGGCGGGCTGTCGGGCAATATCGCAATCGCCCGCGACACTGTCCTGGAGAACCTGACCACCGGGATTGGCGACGATACCGTGACCGGCAACAGCTCTGACAACTTCATCAAAACCGGCGATGGCAAGGATTCGGCCAAGGGCGCCGACGGCGAGGATACGATTTGGGGGCTATCCGGGGAGGACACACTCTTTGGCGAAGATGGAAACGACACGCTGAATGGCGGCAAGGGCAATGACAAATTGTACGGCGGGAATCACAGCGATACATTGGTCGGCAGCCTCGGACACGACACAATGTTTGGCGGTACTGGCTCCGACAATCTGCATGGAGGGCATCACCAGGATCTGCTCTACGGCGGCGGCGGCAATGATACACTAACCGGCGCCAATGGGGATGATTTCCTGAAGGGGAACTCAGGGGCCGACATTTTTGTCTTTGGCGATGGTCACGGCGATGACACCATTCGAGACTTCGACGCCACCAGCAATAGCGAACGCATTGACTTCTCCGGCCTCTCCTCGCTGAACTCCATCTCCGAAGTCCGGGCAGCGGCAACCCAAACCGGCGACGACGTGCTCCTCCAGACCGGCGACGGCAATTCAATTCTGCTGAGGGATGTGCAGTACAGCGACTTGCACAATGGCGACTTCCTTTTCTGATCCTTGCGCGCCATTCGCGGGGGCTGGCTGCCCGGCCTCCGCACTTGCAGTCCAGTCACCACCGCTCCCGAATGACAGCGACCGTTGAGTTTGCACGGCAAACCACCTATTTCCCCAATACGGCACCCTTCGGGGCAATTTGAACACAGGGGAACACCAGTGGCCAACCACCTTTACAAGAACGACCTGCCCGACGGGCTGGATCTCGGTTCCGTCGTCGCAATTGACTGCGAGACAATGGGGTTGAACCCGCATCGTGACCGGCTTTGCGTGATTCAGATGTCCGGCGGCGACGGCAATGCCCATATCGTGCAGGTCGAAAAGGGCCAGACCGAAGCGCCCAACCTGTGCCGGATGCTGGAAGATGCAAATGTGTTGAAACTGTTCCACTTCGGCCGCTTCGATATTGCCGCCATGCACCACGCATTCGGCGCCCTCGCGGCCCCTGTCTATTGCACCAAGATCGCCAGCCGCCTGGTCCGCACGTACACCGACCGGCACGGGTTGAAGAACCTAACCCAGGAACTCTTGGCCATCGACATATCCAAACAGCAGCAGATGAGCGACTGGGGCGCAGAGGAACTGACCGATGCACAGCTTGAGTATGCCGCCTCCGACGTGCTCCACCTGCACAAGCTGCGCAAGGCGCTGGACAAGCGCCTGGCCCGCGAAGGCCGCACTGGAATGGCGCAGGCCTGCTTTGACTTCCTCCCCATGCGTGCCAAGCTGGACCTGGCCGGCTGGCCCGAAATCGACATCTTTGCGCACTCATGACTGATACAGAAAAACTCCTCGTCACCGCACGGCAGGTGATCACCGATGAAGCCAGGGCGCTGGACACCCTGGCCGAAAGCCTGGACGGACGCTTTGCCGAAGCGGTGCAGCTGATCCTGCAGGCCAAGGGCCGCATCATCGTCAGCGGCATCGGTAAGTCCGGCCATATCGGCCATAAGATCGCCGCCACCCTGGCCTCGACCGGCACGCCGGCCTATTTCGTGCACCCCGCCGAAGCCAGCCATGGTGATCTGGGAATGCTCTCTGAAGGCGATGTGGTGCTGGCGATCTCCAACTCAGGCGAGGCGCCGGAGCTGGCCAATCTGCTGGTTTTCACCCGCCGTTTCGGCATTCCCCTCATAGGGCTGTCGAGCAAGATGGACAGCGCCCTGATGAAGCAAGCGGATGTGCACCTGCAAATCCCCTCGCTGGGCGAGGCCTGCGGATTTGGCATGGTGCCTTCCATTTCCACCACGCTGACACTGGCAATGGGTGATGCGCTGGCGATAGCACTGATGAAATACCGGGATTTCCGCCCGGAGAACTTCCGCGACTTCCACCCTGGCGGCAAACTGGGGGCGCAGCTCAGCAAGGTGCGCGACCTGATGCACGCTGGCGACGCCCTGCCGCTTGTCACTGAGAACACGCCGATGTCCGATGCGCTGATCGAAATCAGCCAGAAGGGATTTGGTGTGGCGGGTGTGGTTGCCGCAGACGGATCCTTGGCCGGCATCATAACAGACGGCGATTTGCGCCGCCACATGGACGGCCTGCTGGACAAGTCTTCCGCCGAAGTCATGACCGCAAGCCCCGCCTCAATCACCCCCGGCGCAATGGCACAGGAGGCTGTCGCCGTGATGAACCAGCGCAAAATCACTTGCCTGTTCGTGGTTGATCCGGACAATGGCGGCAAGGCCGAGGGCTTGTTGCACATCCACGATTGCCTGCGCGCAGGCCTGGGCTGACGCAAGCCCGGAGGAGGAAAAGCATGGACAGCTACTCCAGAGCCGTTGCCTATCTTAAGGTACTGCTGCCGCTGGCCGCACTGGTTCTGATGTCCACCATGTTCCTGATCTCCCGCGGGGTGAACACCGACGCGGTGATCCCCTTTGCCCAAAAGGAAATCGAAGACCGGATGAAAGGCCAGCAAGTCACTGCCCCTTTCTTTTCCGGCACCACCGCACAGGGCGATGAAATTATGGTCACTGCTGCGCTCGCCCGTCCCGGCGGCGACGGCACACCCGCAGTTGCCAGCGATCTTTCCGCTGAATTCGATCTGGCTGAGGGCGGCAGGATCACGCTTAAATCGGAAAGCGGTGCGATCCACCCTGGCCGGGACATGGCGCGCTTTACCGGTAATGTGATTATCACCTCCGCAGACGGGCTGATTGTCGAGACCGAAGAGCTGAACACAGCGCTTAGCGGGCTTGAAGCCGACAGTCCCGGCGCAGTCCGTGCGACTGGTCCGATCGGCGAGCTGACCGCCGGTAATATGCGGATCGGAGTGAAAACCGAGGGCGGACCGGTCCATATGCTGTTCAAAAACGGGGTGAAGCTGCTATATGAACCCCAGAAACCGGAAAGATAACCTGTGTCCTATTTGCGCGCATTGATTTTTTGCCTGCCGCTCGCGGTATTTCCCAGCCTCGCGGCGGCGCAGACGGCATCCGTCGCTTTTGGCGCCGTCAAGGCCGACCCCAGCCAGCCGGTTGAAGTCACCGCCGACAATCTGGCGGTCAACCAGGCAAATGGCTCGGCAGAGTTTACCGGCAATGTGCTCATTATTCAGGGCATCATGCGGCTGTCTGCAGACAAGGTTCTGGTGATTTACAAAACCGCCGACGAAGCAGACGCCAAAGCGGGCATAGAACGGCTGGAAGCCACCGGCAATGTGGTTCTGGTCAGCGGCCCGGACGCCGCCGAGGCACAGCGCGCCGAATACACCATTGACCAAGGCACTATCGTGATGACCGGCAATGTGCTCCTGAACCAGAAAAGCGGTACCTTGGCTTCCAACCGGCTTGAGGTGAACCTGACTTCCGGCACTGCCAAAATGGCCGGCCGGGTGAAGACTATCCTGAACCCGAACGGCGGCAGCAACTGATGGCGAAACCTGGTCTGACCGTCACCGAAGGCTCCTCCGGGCTGCGTATTGAAAAACTGCGCAAATCCTACCGCAAACGGGTGGTGATCCGCGACGTGTCAATGTCGCTGAACCGCGGCGAGGTGGTGGCATTGCTGGGTCCCAACGGGTCTGGCAAGACCACCAGCTTCTACGCCATAGCAGGTCTGGTTTTCCCCGAAGCGGGCACCGTCAGCATCGACGGCCAGAACGTGACCGGCCTGCCGATGTACCGGCGCGCTCGCCTTGGCATCGGCTATCTGCCACAGGAAATGTCGATCTTCCGCGGCCTGTCGGTGGAGGACAACATCTCTGCCGTGCTCGACATCTCGCAAAAACACGAACACAAACGCCGCGAGCGGCTGGAAGAACTGCTGTCCGATTTCTCGATCGAGCACCTGCGCCGCGCACCCGCGTTGGCGCTGTCAGGCGGTGAACGGCGCCGGGTTGAGATTGCCCGCTGCCTGGCAGCGGACCCGAAATACCTGTTGCTCGACGAACCCTTTGCCGGCGTCGACCCGATCTCAGTCGGCGATATCCGCCATTTGGTTTCCGACCTCAAGAAACGCGGTATCGGCGTGCTGATCACAGACCACAACGTGCGCGAGACCCTGGAGATCGTGGACCGGGCCTATATCCTGCATGACGGCCAGGTACTGATGTCCGGCAGCCCCGAGGAAGTGGTTGAAAACGAAAACGTCCGCCGGGTTTACCTCGGCGACAACTTCCGCATTTCCTGACTTCCGCAGTCAAAGCCAGACAACCGAAAATATGCCCGAAACCTGTGTTTCTTTTTCCGGGTTATCCATTGACTCTCCCGCTGTCTTGCCGTCGAATTGACCCATGGCATACGCGCAGACCGATGCAATCCGCTTAGCAGCCTTGGCGACAAGGCCCGGACGGATGCAACCGGATGCCTGGCCTGCCCCCCGGTTCCAGACCTGACGTGACAGCGCCAAGGATTGCCTTGGCGACGGGTTTGGGCCGCAATAATTCGTAAAGGAGATCACATGCGTTACAAAATAAGCGGTAAACAGATCGACATCGGCGAAGCTCTGCAAACCCATGTGCAGAACGAGCTGGGTTCGGCCGTTCAGAAATATGCAGAACGGCCGACCGACGCGACAGTGGTCTTTTCCCGTTCGGCGCATGAATATGTGTGTGAAGCCACCGTCCATCTGTCGACCGGGCTGAGCGCTCAGGCCAAGGCGCACGAAACCGAAATCTACGCCGCATTCGACTCTTGCTGCGAAAAGATGGAAAAACAGCTGCGCCGTTACAAGCGCCGCTTAAAAGACCACCACAAGGATCGCAGCGAACCGGTTGAACATTTGGGCGCCAATTCGTATATCCTCGCCTCTGAGGAAGCGGAAACAACCGAGCCGGACTCGCTGCAACCGATCATCGTCGCCGAAATGGAGACTCGCATACCGTCCCTGTCTGTCGGGGAAGCGGTGATGCAGATGGAAATTGCAGGCGCACCGGTTCTGGTCTTCCGCAAAGAAGGCAAAGACGGGTTGAATGTGGTCTACCGCCGCGAAGACGGCAATATAGGCTGGATCGATCCGTAATCACATCTAAGGCATCGGCGCCCCTCGACAACGGGGCGCCGGAACGGAGCAGACACATGCAGATTTCCAGCATCCTCAAGCCAGAGGCCGTCCGGGTGATCGGTGCGGCCTCAAGCAAGAAGCGCTTGTTTCAGGAAATTGCAGACATTGCTCAATTTGCATACGGGCTGGACGCCCAGGCAACGGTCGAGGCTTTGCTGGACCGCGAAAGCCTGGGCCCCACTGGGGTTGGCCATGGCGTCGCCCTGCCGCATGCCAGGCTGGACACGGTCAGCGAGGTCCGCGGCATCTTCCTGATCCTGGAGAAGCCGCTGGACTTCGGAGCGGTGGACCGCCAGCCAGTGGATATTGCCTTTGCCCTGTTTGCTCCGGAAGATGCCGGCGTCGAGCATTTGAAAGCGCTGGCGCTGGTGTCACGCACCCTGCGCGAACAAAGCTTCTGCACCAAACTGCGCGCCAACCACGACCCGGCAACGCTTTATACCATCCTGACAGAAGATCAGTCCGTCCAAGCGGCCTGATCTCCGGGCTGCGTCTGCCCGCACCTGATTTTCCCGGTTTTTCTGCGCGTTTTCTTGCGGCCAGGAATTGCTATTCTGCCGCTTCTTTCCCGCAAGCTCTCTCGTCCGTCATCAGCCGCCATCCGGCGGAACTCTTCCCGTTAGCCCAGGCCCACGACCGCCCCAGAGGTTTACCTCAGCCAAATCTCCGGCGGGCACGGTAACACTGCGCCTGCATTCATGCTGCCGGATCAGCCTGACGCCACGGACCAAAGCCAAACGCCAGATAGTCGCGCTGGTAAACAGAGGCAATCAGCGCCTCCAGATCCGCGTCGTAGATATCATCCAATGCAAACGGCACCTGCGGCGCAGCGGCCGGCACCGTTCCCGGCTCCATCCGGCCCTGCCTGCGAGCCAGTGCAGGCAGATCCTCACTCATCTCCGCCTCGCGGATCAGCAAATCCGGAGGTCCAAGTTCAGCAAACCCGGCCAGTACCTGGCTTTGGCTGACCCATTCCGCATCCGCCCGGATCGACGTCTGCCCTGACAGATTGGACCGGACAAAATTCAGAAAACCGGCAAAAGCGTCCCGGTGCTGCGCACGGGTATAGCCGTCGTCCGGCCCTTCCTCCGGCAAAACCAGCCCGAACTGCCGCCGCAGGGTATTGCGGATGGCCCGGTAGCTGCCCTCGCCGGCATTCAGGATCCGGTGGCAGAACACCGCATGGGCCCGCGCCGCAGGGTGGCGCAGAACGGTAAAGCTGCGGAACCCCTTATTGCCGCGTTTCCACTGGCGCAGCTGTTTCTGGTTCATGCCCTGGATCAACCCGTCTGGCGCCACATGATCCAGCCCGGCCATCCATTGAACAACTTCCCTCTCCGGCCCGCCCTTAAGCGGCAAGTATAACAGCGGCGTCACCACCCCCGCCACATACCCAGGCACCGCCGGACCGCGGCGCGGCTCGAAATTCGGGGTGCGGGTCAAGTTGAAGCGGTCCATGCCCGACAGTGCCTCTTGCATTGCGTCAGGGTTTGCCACCTTAGCCAGAACCGGCGCCGGGTTCTGCCGCTTGAGGCTCTCATCCAGCGCCTCAAGCTGTTGCGAAACGCCCAGCCAGCGTGCCAGCCCGTTCATCACCTCAACGCTTTGCAGATCCTCATAGGCTACGTAGAACGCCGTCTGGCCCAGCCCCTGCAGCCGGTTCAGCAACGTGACCTGGAAATCTTGCAACGCCCCTACATGGGCGGAAAATTCCGCTGCATCAAACTGCGCTTTGGCTTCCTTGCGGCGCTTTACATCGGTCAGTTTCCACTGCCCGGTGGCCTTGGCAATTTTCCAGGATACATAGCTATCCAGCGGGTTGCGGGTTAGGATGATCTTGGCACAGCGCGGATCCTCCAGCATCAGGTCCAGCACCCGCGGATCATGATCATGGAAGTAGCGGCAGCCGCCCAGCGCCTTTGGATCTGCCTTGATCCGCTGGATCAGCCGGGCTGGATCCGCTTCCCGCATAGCCTGAGTCACCCCCAGAATATCGCTCTTGTTCGGATAGCCGATGAAATGCGGATTGAAGGCTTCGCCGTGGCAGGCAAGCCCGTCAAAAGCATTCAGATTGGTCTCCAGAAAATTGGAGCCCGTCCGCATTTCAGCAAAGACAACAAAATAGTCGAATGAGGAATCAGACATCAGAATTTATCGTACCAGATAGGGTTTGCGTTGCGGCTTGGAGAGGCTGACAGGGCTTTGCTCAACCGGGAAATCCCCCATCAAATAGGGATGCATGCCCTGGTTCTTCAGGTTCTGCAAAAACTGCCCAAAGCCCTCAAGGTCCGTCATTTTGGGAGCCTCGCTCAGATGACGCGCCGCAAGAGGACCGATTTCGTCAATGATCGTCTGCAATGGCTCCATTGGCGCCTCTACGAACTCTGCCATGCTCCAGATCCGGACCCTTGCCTTGGTCCATTGCGAGCGCAGGATCTGCAATTGCTCAGCCTCGGTCTGCTGCAGCTTTGCCGCTTCCTGCCGGAGTTCTGTGAAGTTGCGGTTGGATTTGAACAGCGGCACTGCCCAGGCACCGCTGATGACAGAAATCTGCACATTTGCATCCCGTGCCAGCAGCCAGTTCACTGCCTGATTGTCCCCTGGCCCGAACTGAAAGCACTGCCGTTCGCCGCGGGTGTTCCAAATCAGGCTGGTGAGAAAGCTTTCGGGATTGTAGTCACGGATCCTGGCATGGCCGTTGAGGCAGCCATTGACCAGTCTCTGCCCTTCGGAGAACGCCGCCCCATCCGGTGCAAATATGTGCCCATGAACACGCGCCCCGGTGGTTCGAGCCAGCCAGGTTTCAAAATCGTCGAACAGTTCGGTAAAGCCCTGAAACACTGAATAGGGGCTGGAAGTGATGCCATTCTCCGAGCCTTGGCCGGGAAACCGGCTTTGCATGTACAAACCGGGTCTGCCGCGGGTGCGCCGCTCTACCGCCTTGGCAAAAATCCGGTCGATTTTGCCCGGGTTCGGCTCGGTCCGCTTCATCGCGCCGGCAGAGTCGGTCAGAAACGCCTGATACAGACGTTCTGCATGTGGCCAGATCTTGCGGGCAACAAAGCAGTCTGACCGGCGCAGAAGCTGCAAATGATCATCGTAGAAGATATGCGGCTTACCCTGGAAATCGAATTTCGACAGCGTCAGCGAGCGGCTTTCGATATTGCTGGAATACTGCCGCACCAAAGTCTGGAAATAGCTCTCATCCGGAATCCAGACCTTGCGGAAATAGGTATCATAAACCGGACGTTCAGGATCCTCCAGGATCGCCGACAGGGTTTGCCGGGTCAGGCACCACCACTGGCTCCCCATATGCGGCACTAGCCCGGGGGGAACCCGGCGCCTGATGCGCAACTTGCGCTGCAAATCCACGTAGCGGTCGAACAGATAGCGGTGTTTCTTCCAGGAAAACGGGAACCGCAAAGTGAACCGCTCGTGGCTGAGCCCGCCGACAATCCATGGCACATCCGCAGTGGTGGCGCTTTCGATGAAATCCGTGCGCGGGCGGGCTGCCAGGTAATCGATCAGCTCCTGCACCGGCCGGAGCGGCAGGCACGACCCGGAGGCCAGATAGACATGGCGCACTAACGGAAACTCCGCCAGCATCACCTCGGACGCCGATTGCGACGCCGCAACAATCCCCCAAGTGCCCCATTCGCACCGGTGGCGGGCGGAAAACCGGACCAGCGGATCATCCGCCAGCACGTCTTTGAAGCGGGTGAACGCCTGATGCCCGACGTTGCGGTCCACATGCAGCACCACCGGGCAACCGCTGGCGGTCCAGTGCCGCACCACCTGTGCTGCCCGATCCAGCGCGGTATGCACAAGCATGACGACCCCAACCGCGCTCATGCCCAGTTTCCTTTGGACATCATCCCCAAAATTTCAAGCTGGCGCCAGTTGATGTATTTTTCACTCCATTTGCACCACAGCTCCGGCTGCTCCGCCAGTTTGCCTGCATAAGCCTTATACTCTGTGGAGCTGGCATAATGCTGCCCGCGGACCAGCTCCTCCTGCGCCTTTACGGTAAAGGTATCGAGGAACTTGGTATGCAGCAGCGCCCCGCTTGCCTTCTCACCGCCATCAGCCTCATAGACCTGGTTCAATCCGCGCGGCAGCAGCGCGTGGGTAGAACTGGCATAGGCATAGCGGCGGTGCCATTTGACGAGCGGTATCTTGTTCAGCGCCGGCGCCCGTTGGGGCTGATCTGCAAAGAACACCCGCGACCGCGGCCCGCCCTGAATCCACAAATTGCCGTATTCCGGGTTGCGGCTGATTGTATAGTTGCCGCTGTCAAACCAATGGGCAATCTCCAAAGGATTCTGCCCCGTCTGATACGGCACCTCGCCAATCCTGCCCTTGGGATAGACATCAATCAGCATAGCCGAAAAACTGCGGATCGCGGAATTGTCCAGCCAGTCAGTCAATGCGCGGATCGGCCGGGTGTCACAAAACGGGTAGATAAAAAACTCATCCGGATCGACCACCAGAACCCAATGCCCATGCGCATACTTGCGTTTCAGGCCGTTCATCCAGTCGATGCCGAAACCTGAACGCTTGTAGCTCGCCGTAGTGTGCCACAGCGAAACATCGTCCGTGCCGCGCAGATAGTCGGCGCTGCCGTCGGTGGAACCATTGTCGACAAACAGGAAATGGTTGATCCCCATGCCGCGGTAATACTGCAAGAAATAGGGCAGCCGGATCTGCTCGTTGCGCATGGTACAGACCAGCAGGATATCCCCTGGCCGGATAGCTTTGGTGTTGTCCTGCACAACGGTCAGCTCACTGGATTTGCGCACCGCACGGACCAGACGCCGCTTGCGCCGCAACCGCATCCGGTAAGAATCCCAAAGCCCCACGTTCACTCCAAACCAATATCCAGGGAGCGCACTCACCCGTTCAGGCCTAACAGGACCTGCCTCAAGTTTCCGCGCAATATGTCACGGGAGCATTGTATTAACAACGAATTTAGAAACAGTTACGCATCCGCACGGCCTGGCTGCAACAGTTCTGTGGCTGTTCGGTACTTCACCAGTTGATCGGTGTCATCAACCCAAGCGCTGCCAGCTGTTCCGGATCTTGGTACCGAACCGATCCAGAATGCCACAAATCCGGAGTTCCCGAGATCCCATCGTAGTAGCCGTCAAACTGCAGCGGAGTGTGAAAGTGCTGCTGACGCTGCTTTTCTGTTGCCGACTTGGAAACAATCTCGGGCAGGAACTTGGTGTGCAGCAGTATTCCTGAGGGTTCCGCCCCTCCTGGCCCGTCATAGAGCACGTTCATCAGCGGCGGCAGCAGCGAATGGGTTGAGTTCATATAGGCATAGCGGCGGTTCCAGCGGATCAGAGGCAGCTTGTTCAGCGTCGGAGACCGTTCCGGCTGCTCTTGAAAAAACACTCTCTCGCGGGCGCCGCCCTGAACCCAAAGGTTGCCCATCGGCTGCTGCCGAACGGCCCGGTACGGCCCCGCATCAAACCATTGCAACACGTCACAAGGGTTCTGGCCGGGCACATAGCTTTGCCCGCCCAGCGGTCCCTTGGGGTAGAGATCAAGCATCAGTGCGCCAAAACCCTGGCGCCCTTGCTGTTCCAGGTTTTGCGTCAGGTCGTCCAGCCCGTGTTCTTCCATACCGGAATAGACCAACAGCTCATCCGCATCGACTGTCAGGCACCAGCGGCCATGGCCGTAGCGGATCAGCAGCCAGCCCAGCCAGTCCAGGCCAAAGCGCGCTTCCCGGTAACTGGCAGCTGTCTGCCACACAGAGACATCCGGCTGCGCCGCCAGCAGTTCGGCGCTGCCGTCATCGCTGCCATTGTCGACAACCAGGAAATGCGCGGCACCCAGCCGCCGGTAAGACTCCAGGAAGTAAGGCAGACGGCTGATCTCGTTACGTAAAACGATTAAGACCAGAACCCCGTTTGCGGGGATCTGGTCTGTACGGTCAGCCATTTTGCGCATCTGGCGCCGGGCGCGCAATGCCCGCCACAGCATCCGCCGCCGTTTCCACCGCATCCGGTAGGCCCCAGCGAGGCCCAGGGGCGGCATGTCAGCAGCAGCGGAGCGCGTCATGTTATGATCAGGCCTCGTAGTGGCCTGTCTTATGCCACTCCCAGGCATCGGCGATCATCACCTCCAGGGTTGAGCGGCGCGGCTCCCACCCCAGATCGGTGACCGCCCGGGTCGAGCCCGACACCAGCTTGGTGCAGTCTCCCGCCCGGCGCTCACCTGTGTTGCACGGTACCTTATGACCGGTCACCGCCTCGGCCTTGTCCATCACTTCGCGCACAGAAAAGCCAGAACCGGTGCCAAGGTTGAACACCTGGCTTCCCTTACCTGCTTCCAGCCACTTCAGCCCCAGCACATGCGCGTCCACCAGATCGCAGACATGCACATAGTCGCGGATGCAGGTGCCATCCGGGGTATCGTAATCGGTGCCAAAGATGGTCAGCGCATCGCGCTTGCCTGCAACAGCATCCAGCACCAGAGGCACCAGATGGGTTTCAGGGCGGTGAAACTCGCCCACCTCTGCCTCTGGATCAGCACCCGCCACATTGAAATAGCGGAAAATAACCGACCGCAACCCGTTCGCAGCCCCAAAATCTTTGAGGATATCCTCCACCGCGCGCTTGGAGGCGCCATAGGCATTCAGCGGCAGCTGCGGCGTGTTCTCGTCCAGCACAACATTGTCGTGCTCGCCATATGTGGCGCAGGTCGAGGAGAACACGAAATCCATGCAACCTGCCGCCACCGCAGCCTCGATCAGATTCAGCGACCCGCCTGTGTTGTTGGCCCAGTAGCGGCCCGGCTCGCTCATCGCTTCGCCAACCTGGCTGAGCGCCGCAAAATGCATCACAGCAGCAGGATTGTACTTGGCAAAGACCTCATCCAGCCGCGCCCGGTCATTCAAGTCGCCCTGCTCAAACGGGCCAAACTTCACCGCGTTCTGCCAGCCGGTCACCAGGTTGTCGTAGGTTACAGGGGTGTAGCCCGCCGCTTTCAGCGCCTTGCAGGCATGCGAACCAATATAGCCGGCACCGCCGGTCACCAGGATATGTGTCACTGTCTCTGCCCCATGCAGGGCCGCCCCGGGGGCGGCCAGAGTGGTTATTGCGCGGCTTTGCCAACCTGCGCGATTTCGGAGATGTAGTTCATCAGATCATCCCGCAACTCTTCACGTGCCAGCGCAAAAGCGACAGTGGCCTGCAAAAAGCCGGCCTTGGAACCGCAATCAAACCGCTGGCCGCGGAACCGGTAGCCGTAAACCGGCACGTCCTGCGCTATGTCCTCGGCAATGGCGTCGGTCAGCTGGATCTCGCCGCCCGCACCCGACTTCATCTTGTTGAGGTTCTTCAATACAGAAGGCGACAGGATATAACGGCCGATCACAGCCAGGTTCGAAGGCGCCTCGCCTGCACTTGGCTTTTCTACCATCCCATTGGCCGCAACCACCTGGCCCATGTCGTCCTTCACGTCCAGCACACCGTAAGAGGACGTCTTTTCAGGCGGAACCTCCATCGCAGCCACCATGTTGCCGCCGGTTTCCTCGTAGGCTTCGACCATCTGCTGCAGGCAGGGTTTTTCTGCCGCAATCACATCATCCGGCAGGATCACCGCAAAGGGTTCATTGGCGATCAGCCGGCGGGCACACCAGACCGCATGGCCCAGGCCCAGCGCCTTGTGCTGGCGGATATAGGCGATGGCACCGGATTCCATATTGGTGTCTTGCAGCAAATCCAGCAGATCCTGCTTACCCTTTTTACGCAGTTCCTGCTCCAGAACCGGTGAATGGTCAAAATAATCTTCGAGCGCACCTTTGCCGCGCGACGTGACAAAGATGAATTCCTTGATCCCGGCAGCGCGCGCCTCGTCGATGGCGTATTGCACCAGTGGCCGGTCGACCAATGTCATGATTTCTTTCGGAACGGATTTGGTTGCTGGAAGGAACCGCGTTCCCATGCCCGCAACGGGAAAAATAGCTTTAGTTACCTTTTTACGCATGGCGCTCTCTCAATACTAAAATTCCAGGCCGGATACCGCCCTCCCCGCAAGCGGGGAGAGGTAAAGCTCCGCTAGACCTGGCTGTCCCCAACAATTCGCGATGCAGCTGCCAGCGGTCCCGGGCTGCATCCCATCAGTGTGCTTCTGCCTGTGTCAGTACTTTTTACCATTCTTCGCCTACTCGTGACCCATCTTCTTCATCATCGTCTCCAGCCGCGGCACATCTTCCGGGTTATTCAGCTCCCAAAACTCGCGCCCTCGGGCTTCGACTTCGACACACAGAACTTTGCGGCCGTTCTCCAGGAAGCGCAGCTGTTCCAGCCCTTCCAGTTTCTCCAGCGGCCCCGCCGTCCAGCCAGAATACGCCGCCAAGGCGTCCGGGCGGTAGGCATAGACGCCGACATGGTGAAAGACCGGCGTATTTTCGCCATCACCAAAGGTCTGCGCGCAGTACGGGACCACTTCCTTAGTGAAATAGAGCGCACTGCGGTCTTCGGCAAATACTGCGGTGGTGCCGCCAACCCGGCCGGCCTTGCGATCGGCCAGAAGACTGTTCAGCGTCTCGCCATTGCAGCGCAGCACCGGTGTCGCCAGCCCCATGCCGGGCGCTGCACGCAGCCCCGCCACCAGATCTTCGACAAACCAGTGCGGCGTCAGCGGAGCGTCGCCCTGCAGGTTCACCACAATCTCATAACCGCCGCCCAGCGCTGCATGCGCCTCGGCGCAGCGTTCAGTGCCATTGCCGCAGGTCTCCGAAGTCATCACCACTTCGGCACCAAAGGCTTCGGCTGCCTGCCTGATGCGATCATCATCAGTCGCCACCACCACCCGGTCCACGCCTTGCACCGAACAGGCCGCCCGCCAGGAGCGTTCCACCAGCGTGCGGACCTCACCGGTGGCACCGGTCAGCGGCACCAGCGGCTTGCCGGGATAGCGGGTCGAGGCGTATCGGGCGGGGATGACGATCAGGACGGACATCAGGCTTTCTTCAGCTCCACAGCCGGCGCATAGGCAATGAAAAACGGGTTCGCATAACCTTCCTTGCCGTAAACAAGCGGGGAGTGATCGTCAAAACGCACCACTTTGCCCCCAGCGCCGGCAAGCACCGCGTGACCGGCAGCTGTGTCCCACTCCATAGTGCGGCCGACACGCGGATACAGATCCGCCTCACCAGTGGCCACCAGGCAGAACTTCAGCGAAGAGCCGGCGCTTTTGCTGTCCTTCACATTGTACTTGCCGATATAATCGTCGGTTGCCTGGTCGCGGTGCGATTTCGACGCCACCACCATCAGCGCAGCGTTATCGCTGCCGGCGACCCGGATCGGCGTTGTTGCACCGATAGTTTCCGGATCGAACGCGCCGGTTTCTTCAACCGCGCTGCCATCCGCCAGGGTAAAGAACATCCGTTCTTTGGCCGGTGCATAGACCACGCCGCGGGTCGGCACGCCTTTTTCCACCAGTGCAATGTTCACAGTAAAATCGCCGCGGCGGTGAATGAATTCCTTGGTGCCGTCCAGCGGGTCGACGATCAGAAAGGTATCGCCGCGCTCTTTGTGCGAGTCAGACTGCTCTTCGGTGACCAGCATCATATCCGGGAAGGACGCCCGCAGCCCGGCCGAGATCAGCGCATCAGCAGCCTCATCCGCAGCTGTTACCGGGCTATCGTCAGATTTCACCTTCACGTCGAAATCGTCAGAATTATAGATCTCCATGATCTTTGCACCGGCTTCAATTGCCAGTCGGCGGATCACGGGCACTAGGTCTTCATACGTCACGCAGATCTCCCTAACACGGGTTTAATTGAAAATTTGCCTCTTGCCCCTTATGATGCGCAGATAGAGGAACGGCAAGCAGCCGCATCAAAATCGAGCAGAGAATACAGGACACATGTTTCAGCAGCGCACGCAGCAATCCTCGTTGTCCGGGTTCCTCACGCTTGGCGAGGTGGTATTCCATTCGGTCGTGCGCAGCGTCCGTTCCAAACACAACAATGCCTTTGCAGCCCTGGCGCTGAACATCTTGCAAGCCGTCCTCTTCGTCGGGGCGTTTTTTGCCATGTTCGCGTTGCTCGGCCTGCGCGGATCAGCCATTCGCGGCGACTTCCTGCTCTATGTAATGTCCGGTGTGTTTCTGTTCATGGTCCACACCAAAACCGTCGGTGCCGTTGCCGGTGCTGAGGGACCCAGCAGCCCGATGATGCAGCATGCGCCGATGAACACGATGGTGGCCATTCTGTCTGCCGCAATCGGCGCGCTGTACATCCAAGTGCTGTCACTGTTCATCATCCTGTTTGTCTATCACGTCGCATTCACGCCGGTGCATATCGAAGAGCCGATACCCGCCTTTGGCATGATTTTGCTGGCCTGGACCACCGGCGCATCTGTCGGGCTGGTGTTTCTGGTGCTGAAACCCTGGGCACCCGGGCTGGTGAGTATTCTGACGATGATCTACCAGCGCGCTAATATGATCGCGTCGGGCAAGATGTTCCTGGCCAACACGCTGCCCAGTTTCATGCTTGCCATGTTCGACTGGAACCCTCTGTTCCACTGCATCGACCAGGCCCGCGGCTTTGTCTTTATCAACTACAACCCGCATTTCAGTTCCTGGCAGTATGCTGCATGGGTCGCGCTGGTGCTGATCGTGATCGGCCTGATGGGCGAGTTCTACACCCGCCGTCAGGTTTCCATCAGTTGGAGCGCACGGCGCTAGCCGCAGAACCCGGACCAAGACTTTTCAAAAAGTCTTGGCAAAAGTTTTTCTTAAAACTTTTGCGCCCTGCCGGCGTCACGCAACCATTCTGAGCGTCAGATTGATCCGGCCGCCCTTGGGCAGCAGCCGCGAAGACTTGAACCGGATCCGGTCCACCCCGTGATATGTCAGCCGCGCATCACCGCCCATCACCACCGCATCGCCTGAGTTGAGCCAAATCGATTCCGTCTTGCCGCCACGGCTGCGGTTGCCGATCCGGAACAGCGCGTCATCGCCCAGGCTGATGGATACCACGGGATAAGAGAAATCCGCCTCATCCTTGTCCTGATGCAGCCCCATCCGCGCTCCCTCTCCGTAGTAATTCAGCAAGCAGCATTCCGGTGCCCGCTCCAGCCTGGTCAATTGCCGCCAGATCTCCAAAACTGCCTGCGGGATATCCGGCCAGTTCCGCCCTGAGGGGTGCTGCTCTGCATAGCGGTAGCCGGAGGCGTCAGAATACCAGCCGAATTGCCCCGCCGATGTCATCCGTACCGACATCTGCCCGCCCCCCGGCACCTTGGGTGAGAACAGCGGCGCCGCTTTCAGCACCGGCCGCAACGCGTCTATTAACGCTGCTTGCCGGGCCGGTTCAAGAAACCCTTTGTAGACATCAAATCCGCGCACACGCAGCAAGGTCATTGCCGTTCATCCATCCTTAACCATGACCCTTGCAAAAAAGCGCATTGATTCACGCATCAACGCGTGTCTGAGCGCTTGCAGGGGCGTTTTCTGCTCCCTATATACGCCGGGACGCGGCAAGGTGCAGACCAAACCGCAACTTCCATCGGGGCCAGGATGCCGCAACGGGTTCAGGCCTCGGGTAATCGCCTTGAGTAGTAAAAAGGGATCGCAAATGAGCAAAGTTATCGGCATTGACCTAGGCACCACCAACTCCTGCGTGGCCATCATGGATGGCTCTCAGCCCCGCGTGATTGAAAACGCCGAGGGTGCACGCACAACCCCGTCGATTGTTGCCTTTACCGACAATGAGCGCCTGGTCGGCCAGCCGGCTAAACGCCAGGCCGTCACCAACCCCGACAACACCGTGTTTGGCGTCAAGCGCCTGATCGGCCGCCGGTTCGACGACGCCGCAGTCGCCAAAGACAAAAAGATGGTGCCGTTTTCCATCGTCAACGGCGGCAACGGTGACGCATGGGTCGAAGCCAAAGGTGAGAAATACTCCCCGTCGCAAATCTCTGCCTTCACCCTGGGTAAGATGAAAGAGACCGCGGAATCCTACCTGGGCGAGGAAGTCACCCAGGCGGTGATCACCGTTCCGGCCTACTTCAACGACGCACAGCGTCAGGCCACCAAAGACGCCGGTAAGATTGCGGGCCTCGAAGTTCTGCGCATCATCAACGAGCCGACCGCGGCTGCGCTGGCTTATGGCCTCGACAAGGAAGAAACCCAAACCATCGCGGTTTATGACCTTGGCGGCGGCACCTTTGATGTGACCATCCTGGAAATCGACGACGGCCTGTTCGAAGTGAAGTCGACCAACGGCGACACATTCCTGGGCGGCGAAGACTTTGACATGCGTATCGTCAATTATCTGGCGGACCAGTTCAAAAAGGAAAACGGTGTCGATCTGTCCAAGGACAAGATGGCCCTGCAGCGTCTGAAAGAAGCCGCAGAGAAAGCCAAGATCGAGCTGTCCTCCACCTCGCAGACCGAGATCAACCAGCCGTTCATCTCGATGGACCCGTCTTCGGGCCAGCCGCTACACATGGTGATGAAACTGACCCGCGCCAAGCTGGAAAGCCTGGTCAGCGACCTGATCAAACGCTCGATGGATCCTTGCAAGGCAGCCCTCAAAGACGCAGGCCTGTCGGCTGGCGACATTGACGAGGTTGTTCTGGTCGGCGGTATGACCCGCATGCCGCGCGTCATTGAAGAAGTCACCAAGTTCTTCGGCAAGGAACCGCACAAGGGCGTGAACCCGGACGAAGTGGTTGCTATGGGTGCGGCCATCCAGGCCGGCGTTCTGCAGGGCGACGTCAAAGACGTGGTGCTGCTCGACGTGACCCCCCTGTCTCTGGGTATTGAAACCCTGGGCGGTGTCTTCACCCGTCTGATCGACCGTAACACCACCATCCCGACCAAGAAGTCCCAGGTGTTCTCGACCGCGGAAGACAACCAGAACGCCGTGACCATCCGCTGCTTCCAGGGTGAGCGTGAAATGGCCGCCGACAACAAGATGCTCGGCCAGTTCAACCTCGAGGAAATCCCGCCGGCGCCCCGCGGCCTGCCGCAGATCGAAGTGACCTTTGACATCGACGCCAACGGCATCGTGTCGGTCGGCGCCAAGGACAAGGCGACCGGCAAGGAACAGCAGATCACCATCCAGGCATCGGGCGGCCTCTCGGACGACGACATCGAAAAGATGGTTAAGGACGCTGAGGAGAACGCCGAAGCCGATAAGGAACGCCGCGAGCTGATCGAAGCCCGGAACCAGGCCGAAAGCCTGATCCACTCGACCGAAAAAGCCGTGGAAGAGCACACTGATAAGGTCGATCCGTCGACCGTCGAGGTGATCGAATTGGCCATCGCCGCGCTGAAGGATGATCTGGAGAACGAGAAATCGACTGCCGAGAAAATCAAAGCGGGCATCCAGAACGTCACCGAGTCCGCCATGAAGCTGGGTGAAGCAATCTACAAGGCTCAGGCCGAAGCGGACAGCGAAGAAGAGCCGGCCGCCGCGGATGAGGCCGCAAGCCCTGCGGATGACGACATCGTTGACGCGGAATTCGAAGACCTGGACAACGACAAGCGCTAACGCCTGATACGCAGGCCATAGCGGGCCGGTCCGGACCCCGGACCGGCCCATTTTCGTTGAGGCAGATGGGGTTATCCGATGTCAAAACGCGACTATTACGACGTTCTGGGCGTGGCCAAGGGCGCCACCGCAGACGAAATCAAAAAGGGCTTTCGCAAGAAGGCCAAAGAACTGCACCCCGACCGGAATTCCGACAATCCGGACGCCGAATCGCAGTTCAAGGAAGCCAACGAGGCTTATGACGTCCTGAAGGACGCCGAAAAAAAAGCCGCCTATGACCGCTTTGGCCATGCGGCATTTGAAAACGGCATGGGCGGTGGCCAGCGTGGCGGCCAGGGCCAGGGCTTTGGCGGCGGTGATTTCTCCTCCGCCTTCTCCGACGTCTTTGACGATCTGTTCGGCGATTTCATGGGCGGCCAGCGCGGTGGCGGCGGCGGACGGCAGCGGGCTTCCCGCGGTGCTGACCTGCGTTATAACCTGCGTGTCTCGCTCGAGGACGCTTTTGGCGGCTTGCACAAGACCATCAAGGTTCCGACTTCGGTCTCCTGTACCTCCTGCGAGGGAACAGGCGCCGAAGGCGGCGTGGAACCCACAACCTGCCCGACCTGCTCCGGCATGGGTAAGGTCCGCGCACAGCAGGGTTTCTTCACCGTTGAGCGCACCTGCCCGACCTGCTCGGGCCTCGGCCAGATCATCAAGAACCCGTGCAAATCCTGCCATGGCCACGGACGGGTAGAAAAAGACCGCTCATTGTCGGTGAACATCCCGGCAGGCGTTGAAACAGGCACACGCATCCGTCTGGCAGGCGAAGGCGAAGCAGGCCTGCGCGGCGGCCCTCCCGGTGATCTCTACATCTTTGTCGAGGTTGCTCCGCACGCCCTGTTCGAACGCGACGGCAACAACCTGTACTGCCGGGTGCCAGTCAGCATGGCCAAGGCAGCCCTTGGCGGCTCCATCGAGGTGCCGACCATCGACGGTGGCCGCGGCCGGGTCCAGATCCCCGAAGGCAGCCAGTCCGGCCGCCAGATGCGTCTGCGCAGCAAGGGTATGCCAGCCCTGCGCGGCGGTGCCACCGGCGACATGTTCATCGAACTGGCGGTGGAAACCCCGGTCAACCTCACTGCCCGCCAGAAAGAGCTTCTGCGCGAGTTCGAGGAAATGTCCGAGGACAACACCAACCCCGAATCCCGCAGCTTCTTCTCTTCGGTGAAGAGCTTTTGGGATGGCATGAAGGGGTGAGCAAGCTCCCTGGAAACGCTCCGGGGGGGCGTTTCGCTTTCGAACGGGCAGACCTCCGGCTCATTCCCGCAAACGTCACAGAAGAAAGCGCCCCTGCCCGGGGGCGCTTTTCTTTTATCCTCGCTCTGCAGCCCTCTCCCCATGCCGCACCGCGGGGGTGTACAGGGGGTGCACGCCTTTCACCCCCCAGTTGCCGCTCCTCTGCGGCGCCCCTTAACACTTCCTCAACCATGATGACGGCACCATGGCGCCATGGCACAGGACCCCTCATTCCAGGACGTCTCCCTGCCGCTGTTCCCCGGCAGCGACGAAACCCCTGCGGCCCCCCTGCCCCAAGGCCGCCTGCCCTCCTACATCAAGGACCACCGCTCCCGCCTGCGCGACCGTTTCATGGCTGGCGGCGCCTCGGCGATGCCGGATTACGAGCTGCTGGAACTGGTCCTGTTCCGCTCCATTCCGCGCCGCGACGTCAAACCTTTGGCCCGGCAACTGCTTGACACTTTTGGGGATTTCAACCGCGTTGTAACGGCCGCTCCGGAACGGCTGGCCCAGGTCAGGGGCATCGGCGATGCGGTGATCACAGACCTTAAGGTACTGGAGGCCGCAGCCCACCGCATGGCCCGCGCCCGCGTGATGCAGCGGCAGGTGATTTCCAGTTGGGACGCGTTACTGGACTACTGCCATACCACTATGGCGCACCGCGAAACCGAACAATTCCGTATCCTGTTCCTGGATCGCAAGAACGTGCTGATCGCCGACGAAGAACAGGCGCGAGGCACCGTCGACCATGTCCCGGTTTACCCCCGGGAAGTCGCCAAGCGGGCTCTCGAGATCAACGCTAGTGCTTTGATTTTAGTTCATAACCACCCATCCGGCGACCCCACGCCTTCGGACAGCGACCTCAGCATGACAGATCAGGTTCAGGCCGCCCTGACCGCCCTTGGCATCACCCTGCACGACCACTTGATTATCGGAAAATCCACCGAACTCAGCTTCCGCGCCCGCGGGCTTCTCTAGCGCTGCCGCAGCGCGCGCCAGCGCGGTGCCCGGCCCAAGGATTTACAGGGCATCTCTGATGCCGTGTCAAATGCACGGGAGCCCGCCCGCCGCCCCGGCACTTAGCGCACCCAGACCTCAACCCGGCGGTTGATTTGCCGCCCCCATTCGCTGTCGTCACAGGCCATCGGCAGGGCCTCGCCGAAGCCATGTGTGCTGATCTGCACCCGGGTTGCATCTGCCGTCTCTGCTGCTTTGATCACCGCATCCCGAACCGCACCTGCCCGCTTCAAAGCAATCCGCCGATTTCCTTCAGATGGCCCGACCCCATCGGAAAATCCAGCAAAAACAATTTCTTTTCCGTCGAACTCTCCTGCCTCCAGCGCGCGGGCCAGCTGCTCGACGTTGCTGCGGGACTGCGCATCAGGGCGCGCCGACCCAGGTTCGAACCGGAACGAGATGGTCAACCGCCGCATGTCGTCCAGCAGGGTCACCAGCCGCTGAAGTTCCTCCAGTCCGGATTTTTCCTTTGAAGCCAGAATCGCATTTGCCAGGCGGCGGCCCTGGCGGCTGACCGGGATCCGTTCCGGCGCCTGATCGACAAATCCTGCCCGGCGAATAACTGCCTGCGCCGCGGGCCCCCGCACATAAGCCAGGAAATCCCGCGCAATTTTGGGCAGGCGGCGGGCCGGCAGGTAAAGGAACATGGGAACCGTCAGCGGGTAGTCTTCAGTCTTTACTGCCCGGCGGCTGGCCTGCAAAGAGAACCCGCAAGGACCCGTCAACGTCAGCATCCGCGCCGCGCCTTTCTCGGCAAAGCTGGCGATACCTATGGCAAAGGGATCGACGAGAACCCGGCGGGCAAGTGTACTGCTGCGGTCATGGCGGCGGATTCGCGTTGTGAACCCAGCCCCAAAAGGCACCATCAGCCGATCCTCCACCGCCTGGGCGAGGCCGGAACCGGAAACCGGCATATGCAGCGAAATCGGGGCATCAGGACCGCCAATCGTTTGCCAGTTAGTGATCTGACCGGAAAATATCCCAGCAAGCTGCGGCAAGGAAATCTCGCGCACCGGATTGCTGGGCGCCACCACCGGCACAAAGGCGTCCAACGCGAGAACACGGCTACGGCCCGGTCCGGTCAGATCACCCAGTCCTGCGGCGCGGGCGGCCTTTTGTTCAAGCGTACGGATCTCCCGCAGTGCCATCGTCACATCCGCTTCATCCGCGATAAGAGCCGCAAACCCGCCATCGGTATTGCTGGCCAGGAAAGTGAAGCGTGCGGCCGGCTTTTGCCCGCGCAGCAGGACATGGCTGAAATTCCCGTCGGGCAATGCCTCCAAGTGAGTCTGATAGCCATTACGCAGAGCAAAGCCTTCAATCAGCGCAGGCATCAGAACTTCTGACATGGCTGAAGAACCAGCCAAAGTGATCTCCGAAACAAATCCGGACAGACTGGGGCAGCCTGGCCCATCGCACGCAACGCCTGAACCATCGACGGTGAGTTCGCCGAACTGCGTCTGTACCCGATAAAACTCGCCGTCGAATCCCAGCAGCGTGCCAGTGATTTCAACTGCGCCATCCGGGGAAGACAGGGTGACGTCCTGAGCAGCAAGACCGCGCGCAAAGACTGCCAGAAAAAGTGCGGCGCAAATGGCCGCACGAAAGAAGGTCATATGGATACCTGAAGTTACCGCAAATCAGTTGGATGCGATTTTCAAGTCTTCTACCAGATTATTCAACACCAGAAAGCTGCCTGTTGCATCGCAATCCGGCATTGCCATCACCAAATCCCGGCTTGTGAGCTGTCCACCGCGCAATTGCAGCGCCTGGGCGGAAACATCCCTGCCGCAATTGCCGCCCGTCACTTCGGCCTCAGCAGTCAGGGACACGGTACCGGACTCGCTTGTGTCACTTGGCAGGCTGTAAACCTCGGCAATACGCGGTGCCAATTGGCTGTCATCACCCAATCGCACGACCTGCCCAGCCCCGGCCGCGCCGTGCCAGACATGGCCGGCGCTGCCATAAGCGGCGCCGAATTCGCGGGCATGGATTTCGAAGCCGCTGTTACCGGTCCATTGAAGAACAATCCGCTCAACAGTTTCAAGGCCGTCTACCTCCGCGACGGCGACAGCTCCGCTGCCGCCTGAAGTCTCTGCAATGAAGACCGATGTTCGGGTCAAAGCCGGCACCAATGTGCTGAACCGGCCTGAGTGGTCCAGCGCAGCCGTAAAGGTCATGCCGCTGTGATGCACAGTTAAGCGTTCGTTTGGCCTGCAGGATGCCTCAACAAAGAGATTAACCATCGCCATCGGGGCAGCTTCAGCCTTGGCCGTCAACTGGCAGGACGCTCTGTAATCGGGTTCTGCTGGCTCGCTGCCCGCTTTCAACGCAATTGCAGCAGGCGGCGCTGACGTCAGGGTGATCTTTTCGATCTGCAGCTGAGCAGCTTCGGGTTCCCCTGGCAATTCGGGATCAGCCGCCGCAGTCCGGCCGGCCATGCCGATCACCAAGCCCGGGCCAGACGCCTGCATGTAGAATCCGATGCCCAAGGCACAAGCCAGCGTCATCGCGCTTGTCAGCATCACCTGTTTGCTTAGCATTGGATCCTCCAGAACCAGTTTGGTTAAGGAAGCATGTCTGCAAATGCCGGCCAGTTTGTGGCCCCCAGCAGGAGAGATTCCGGCAAATACGGCAATCACGCCATCTTTGTTGCGTGTCCGGAAACAAATCCGATCATAGCCCCGTAGCCTTGGCAGCTCCAAAGGCCCTTGGCGGCCAAGCGCGCTGCGCACTGCGCAGCGCCACGCCCAACGGAAGCAGTCTTTGCCAAAAGACCGGCGACGGGCGGGAGATCATCCACGCACCGCCGGACGCAAGGTTAGAAAACTGGATCCTGCGTGCTTCTTCCGGATATCAGGTAAGGCTGCCGTGGCAGTGCTTGAACTTCTTACCCGACCCGCAAGGACATTTGTCATTGCGTGAGGGGTTGCCCCAGGTCGCCGGATCCTCCTCCACGAAACCCGGTGCCGGGGCTTCTGCCAACGCTTCGACAGCAGTCGGCTGCGGGACTGCCATTTGCTGCATTGCAGCCTGGCGGGCAGCCATTTCCTTCAGCATCTGCTGCTGCTCATCCTCAGTCATTGGACGCACGCGGCCAAGCTGCTGGGACACTTCTTCACGCAAGGAATCGAGCATGCTTTCAAACAACTGAAAGCTTTCGTTCTTGTATTCATTGAGCGGATCACGCTGCGCATAGCCGCGGAAACCCACCACCGAGCGCAGATGCTCCAGCGTCAGCAGATGCTCGCGCCAATTCTTGTCTATGGTCTGCAGCAGAACCTGCTTTTCGATGTTGCGCATGTTTTCCGGACCAAAGGCCGCGGCTTTTTCCGCCATCATCTCATCAGAAGCCTGGACCAGACGTTCCCGGATCTGCTCGTCATCGACGCCTTCCTCGGCGGCCCACTCCGCCACCGGCGCGTCAATGCTCAGCATCTCGCGGACCTGCTCCTGCAGGCCTGCTGTGTCCCACTGATCGGCGTAGGTCTTGGGCGGCATGTGGGTGTCGAGCAGATCGTCGATCACCTCGTGGCGCATATCATCGACAATCTCGGACAGATCCTCGGCGGCCATAATTTCGCGGCGCTGATTGAAGATCACCTTGCGCTGATCGTTCATCACATCGTCGAACTTCAGAACGTTTTTGCGCATGTCGAAGTTGCGGCCTTCGACCTTGGCCTGCGCGCGTTCCAGCGATTTATTCACCCAAGGGTGAATGATCGCCTCGCCTTCCTTCATGCCCAGCGATGACAGCAGTTTGTCCAGCCGCTCCGAGCCGAAAATGCGCATCAGGTCGTCTTCAAGGCTGAGATAGAACCGGGTCCGGCCCGGATCGCCCTGACGGCCCGAACGGCCGCGCAGCTGGTTGTCGATGCGGCGGCTTTCGTGGCGTTCGGAAGCCATCACAAACAACCCGCCTGCGTCCAGCACCTTCTGCTTTTCCTCGGCGTGTTTGGCTTCTTCGGCGGCACGCAGTTCTGCGGGATCAGCCTCCGGATTTTGCTCCAGCACTTCCAGCACTTTCATCTCGACGTTGCCGCCGAGCTGAATATCGGTGCCGCGGCCGGCCATGTTGGTGGCAATGGTCACCGCGCCATAACGGCCGGCATCGGCAACGATCTGCGCTTCCTGCTCGTGGTGGCGGGCGTTCAGAACGTTGTGCGGGATGCTGTCCTGCTGCAGCATCTGGCTCAGCAGTTCGGATTTCTCGATCGAGGTCGTGCCCAGCAGGACCGGCTGGCCCTTTGCGTGCGCGACCTTGGCTTCCTTGATCATCGCCTCATATTTTTCACGGGCAGTGCGGTAAACCTGATCGTCCTCATCCACCCGCGCAATCGGGCGGTTGGTCGGCACTTCAACCACACCCAGGCTGTAGATCTCGGCGAACTCATCAGCCTCGGTCATCGCGGTGCCGGTCATGCCCGAGAGCTTGTCATAAAGCCGGAAGTAATTTTGGAAGGTCACCGAGGCCAGGGTGGTATTCTCCGGCTCGATGTTGACCTCTTCCTTGGCCTCAATGGCCTGGTGCAATCCTTCGGACAGGCGGCGGCCCGGCATCATACGGCCAGTGAATTCATCGATCAGAACAACTTCGCCATTGCGGACGATATAATCCTTGTCCCGCTGGAACAGCTTGTGCGCACGCAGGGCCTGGTTCACGTGGTGGACAACAGTGGTGCTTTCCGGATCGTAGAGCGAGGCATCCTCTTCCAGCAGACCGTGCTCACGCAGCGTCTGCTCCAAGTATTCATTGCCGTCCTCAGTAAAAGTCACACCACGGGTTTTCTCGTCGATCTCATAGTGTTCTTCCGACAATAGCGGGATCACTTTGTCGATAGTCGAATAGAGTTCGGACCTGTCCTCGGCCGGGCCGGAGATGATCAGCGGGGTACGGGCCTCGTCGATCAGGATCGAGTCAACCTCATCGACGATGGCAAAATTGTGCTGCTTCTGGAACACTTGGTCCAGAGACGGTTTCATGTTGTCACGCAGATAGTCGAAACCCAGTTCGTTGTTGGTGGTATAGGTGACGTCGCTGTCATAGGCGGCCATCTTCTCGGCGTCGGCTTGCCCTGACCAGATCACGCCGGTGGTCATGCCCAGCTGGGCAAACACCTTGCCCATCCATTCACTATCCCGCGTGGCCAGGTATTCGTTCACCGTTACCACATGCACGCCCTTGCCGGTCAGCGCATTCAGATAAGCCGGAAAGGTCGCCACCAGGGTTTTGCCCTCGCCGGTCTTCATCTCGGAAATGTTACCCTGATGCAGGAAAATACCGCCCATCAGCTGGGTATCAAAAGCCCGCAGACCCAGCGCCCGTTTGGCCGCTTCACGCACGTTGGCAAAAGCTTCGGGCAGCAGCGCATCCAGGCTTTCACCGCCCAACGCGCGCTTGCGCAGCTCCTCAGTCTTGTCCTTCAGCCCGTCATCGCTAAGCTTCGCGAACATATCCTCCAGCGCGTTGATCTGTGCAATCAGCGGCCGTGTCGCCTTGATTTTACGGTCATTCGGCGTGCCGAAAACCTTTTTGGCGAGTGTTCCGAAACCCAGCATGTCTTCTCCAGCGATCCTATGTCCGGCCTTTGCATCGGGCAGGCTTGCCCGCCGTGTCCGCAACCCATAAACAATGGTGGAAAGACGGTCCTGCCAATGGCCTCAAGGCGATGTAAGCGGCAGGGTATAGAGTGTCAACGGCAGGCCCCTATGCGGCCTAGGAATAGGAAGGTTTCAATGCGTAAAGGTCTCACTTTTCTGCGTGGCGTGGCGGTGGCAGCCTGTGCTGCGCTGCCGCTGACCGCAGCTGCTGCGCCTCATGCCAACACGGTTGTTGCCTCGGTCAATGGTGAAGAAATCACCATCGGCCATATGGTCATGGCCCGCGAAAACTTGCCCGACCAGTACAAACAGCTGCCTGATGACGTGCTCTACAATGCCATCCTGGATCAGCTGGTTCAGCAAACCGCACTGAAACAGCAGCTGCATGGCGAAGTGCCTCGCTACGTGCAGTTGTCCGTTGAAAACGAAGAGCGCGCCATGCTGGCCGCAAACGTGATCGATATGATCATGGAAAAGGCCAGCGGCGAGGATGCGCTGCGCGCCGCCTATGACGGAAAATACTCTTCCGGTGACGGCGGAGACGAGTTTCATGCCGCCCATATCCTCGTCGAAAGTGAAGAGGACGCACAGGACGTCAGAAAGGAGCTAGACGCCGGCGCCGATTTCGCCACGCTTGCCAAGGAAAAGTCCACCGGCCCCTCCGGTCCCAGCGGCGGCGATCTGGGCTGGTTCACCACAGGCCGTATGGTGCCGGAGTTCGAAGATGCTGTTCTGAAGCTTCATTCGGGCGAAATTTCAGGACCCGTGAAAACCCAGTTCGGCTGGCATGTGATCCTGCTGCGCGAGCGCCGCAAGACCGAAGCCCCCGAGTTTGAAGAAGTGCGGGCACAACTGGCCGAGGAATTGCGCCAAAAGGCAGTGGAAGAAAGCGTGAATGAACTGACCGCGTCCGCCGAAATCGAACGGTCCGAGATTGAGGATCTGAATCCGGCAATTCTCAAAGACCTTAGCCTGGTAAGGAACTGATCATGGCCGCCCCCATGCCTGTCTCGCCGCTGGCACCTGCCAGCTTCCCCGATCTTCCGGTGATCAAGGGCGTGCGTTTTGCATCAGCCGCGGCCGGGGTCAAGTATCAGGGCCGGACCGATGTGATGCTGGCAGTGATGGATCCGGGCACTGCGGTTGCTGGGGTTTTCACCCGCTCCAAGACCCGTTCTGCCCCGGTTCTGGACTGCCAAGCCAAGCTGGGAGGCAATGCTGATGCCGGTGCGGCAATACTGGTGAACTCCGGCAATTCCAATGCCTTCACCGGTCATTTCGGGCAAAGCTCGGTTGCGGAGATCACCACTGCAGTTGCGGAGGCAACCGGCCTGCCTTCCACGCGTGTTTTTACTGCCTCCACCGGTGTCATTGGCGAGCCGCTGCCGCATGACCGGATTGTCGCGAAAGTCAGCGAACTGAACAATGCCTTGGATGAAGGCTCGCTGGAAGGTGCCGCCCAGGCGATCATGACCACCGACACCTTTGCCAAAGGCGCCAGCGCCACGGTGGGGATCGGAGGCAAGACAGTCAAGATCGCCGGCATCGCCAAGGGTTCAGGCATGATTGCGCCGGATATGGCAACCATGCTGGTCTACATCTTCACCGATGCGAAGGTCGGGCAAGCTGACCTGCAGGAACAGCTGGCCGGGATTTGTGACCGGACTTTCAACTGCATCACCGTGGACAGCGACACCTCGACTTCCGACAGCCTGATGCTGTGCGCCACCGGCGCTTCGGGCGTCGACGCGACTGGAAACGCGGAGTTTGCGGCAGGCCTGGAGCGGGTAATGCTTGACCTGTCACACCAGGTGGTGCGCGATGGCGAGGGCGCGACCAAATTTGTGGAAATCCAGGTGACAGGCGCGGCTTCGGATGCGGATGCAAAGGTGCATGGCCTAGCTATCGCCAACTCGCCGCTGGTGAAAACTGCAATTGCGGGCGAGGACCCGAACTGGGGCCGTGTGGTTATGGCAATCGGTAAATCCGGCGCGGCTGCCGACCGGGACCTGCTGTCAATCTCATTTGGCAACGTGCTAGTGGCCGAAAAGGGCTGGGTCGCACCGGACTACAAAGAAGATCTGGGCGCAGCAGAGATGAAGAAACAAGAGATCACCATCAAAGTAGGCTTGGGACTGGGCGCGGGCAAAGCCACGGTTTGGACCTGTGATCTGACCCATCAGTATATCTCGATCAACGCGGATTACCGGTCATGAAGGTGATCCTTGTTTCCGCAGTTGCGCTGATCGACGTGGATGGGCGCGTGCTGCTGGCGCAGCGCCCCGAAGGTAAATCCATGGCCGGCCTGTGGGAGTTTCCAGGCGGCAAGATCGAACTAGGCGAAACACCCGAGGCAGCATTGATCCGTGAGTTACAGGAGGAGCTAGGCATTGACACCTGGGCGTCCTGCCTGGCACCGCTGACCTTCGCCAGCCACTCCTACGAGGATTTCCACCTGCTGATGCCGCTTTTTGCCTGCCGCAAGTGGGCGGGCGTCCCGCAGGCCAATGAGGGGCAAACCCTGAAATGGGTGCGGCCGCAGGATTTGCGGGACTATCCAATGCCGCCCGCCGATATCCCGCTAATCCCGATTCTGCGGGACTGGCTGTAAAGAACATGGAGCCGCAACGCAGCGGTTTCATGCTTTCCCAATGGTGAATTTTGCCGTTTTACCGGGGCTTTAGCTCCCCGGCCCGGCGCCCGTGAACCCTTTGTTAATCATTCTCCATAAGCATCAGGTACGAAGAATTTGACTACCCGAAGTTCCAATTGGGCAGGAGAAGACCATGCTAAGGACAATCGCAGTTGGCAGTTTTTCGCTGGTTCAGGGCATTTTCATAAAGACACTCCCTGACGGGAAAATCGCGGTGCGGGTTGGTAAAAGAACCTATGAAGGCCGCCCGGTGCCGCCAGTTGCCTGAACCATCACTCATCACGCATGTCAGGAAAAAAATGGGGTTGCAGACAGTGCTGCCCCATTATTGGACCCGTAAGGCCAAGGCAAATTGACAAAATTTTGCTTTGCGGGCTGGCCTGTCCCATTTCCTCTCTGTCGTTCCGCCAATTCGTCAACTGTCTTTGCGCCCTCAGCACATTCAGAATGCACCTGCGTGGACGGCGCATTCAGTATCAACGACAGGGTCGCCTTCAATTGCGCTTTGTTGGCCCCTGCGGCAGATGACAATGGAACCGCCTAAAGAAACAGGCCCCGGCAATGGTGCCAGGGCCTGCTTTTCAATTTAGATTTAGCAACGATCAGTCGAGGGTCCGGGTGACTTCTTCGCGTTCGAAGATCTCAATCACGTCGTTCGGACGGACATCATCGTAGTTTTCAAACGCCATACCGCATTCCTGACCGGACTGAACTTCGGACACTTCGTCTTTGAAACGCTTCAGTGTCTTCAGCGTGCCTTCGTGGATTACCACGTTGTCGCGCAGCAGGCGGACACCTGCCGAACGGCGGGCAATACCCTCGGTGACCAGACAGCCGGCAACCTTGCCAACACCGGTAACCTTGAAGACTTCCTTGATCTGCGCATAGCCGATGAAGTTTTCGCGGATCTCGGCAGACAGCAGGCCGGAGGCCGCCGCTTTCACGTCATCCACCAAGTCGTAGATCACTGAATAGTACCGGATCTCGACGCTCTTCTGATTGGCTGTGTTGCGGGCGGAAGCATTGGCACGGACGTTGAAGCCCATGATCGGCGCGCCGGAAGCTTCGGCGAGGCCGACATCAGTTTCGGTGATCGCACCGACGCCCGAGTGCAGCACGCGCACGCGCACCTCGTCATTGCCGATCTTTTCCATCGCCTGAACGATGGCTTCGGCGGAACCTTGCACGTCAGCTTTGACCAGGATCGGCAGCTCGGAGACATTTTCGTCGTCCTTGGCCTTCTGCATCAGCTGTTCCAGCGTGGTCGCAGCACCGGCAGCGGCGCGCTTATCCTTGGCGGCCTGCTCACGGTATTCTGCGATCTCGCGCGCCTGTGCTTCGGTGTCTGTCACGTTCAGCACGTCGCCTGCTTCCGGGGTGCCGTTGAGGCCAAGAACCTCGACAGGAACCGAAGGACCGGCTTCCTGAACGCGCTCGCCCTTGTCGTTGATCAACGCACGGACCTTGCCGTATTGCTCACCCACAACAAAGATATCGCCCTGGCGCAGGGTCCCGGTCTGAACCAGAACGGTCGCCACGGGGCCGCGGCCCACATCCAGTTGTGCCTCGATCACGGCGCCCTGGGCGGCGCGGTCGGGGTTGGCCTTCAGTTCCAGAATTTCCGATTGCAGTGCAATGGCTTCCAGCAGCTCGTCCAAGCCCTGGCCGGTTACCGCGGAAACTTCAACGTCCTGCACGTCGCCGGACATCGCTTCCACAACCACTTCGTGCTGCAGCAAGTCGGTACGGACCTTTGTCGGGTCAGCAGCCGGTTTGTCGATCTTGTTGATCGCCACGATCATCGGAACCTGCGCCGCCTTGGCGTGGTTGATGGCTTCGATGGTCTGCGGCATCACCGCGTCATCTGCAGCAACAACCAGAACCACGATATCCGTCACCTGGGCGCCGCGCGAACGCATCGAGGTAAAGGCCGCATGGCCAGGCGTATCCAGGAAGCTCAGCACAGTGCCGCTTTCGGTTTTCACCTGATACGCGCCGATGTGCTGGGTAATGCCGCCGGCTTCGCCAGCCACAACACGGGCATCCCGGATGGCATCAAGCAGCGAAGTTTTGCCGTGGTCAACGTGGCCCATGATTGTGATGACCGGCGGACGCGGTTTCAGATCGTCGTCCTTGTCCTCGATCTCTTTGATCACGTCTTCGACGTCAGAGGCGGACACCCGGACCACTTTATGGCCGAATTCTTCGATGATCAGTTCAGCGGTATCGCCGTCGATGGTCTGGTTCTGCGTGACCATCATGCCCATGTTCATCAGCGATTTGACAACTTCGCCAACGCGCTCCGCCATCCGGTTGGCCAGTTCTGAAACCATAATCGCTTCAGGCAGCTGAACGTCGCGGATGACCTTTTCACGCTCGACCTGGCCGCCCATGGCTTTTTGCCGGGCACGCTCTTGCTTACGCTTCATCGACGCCATCGACCGGTGGCGATTGCCGCCGCCGCCAGTGGCCTGGCCCAATGTCAGCTTGCCCGAGCGGCGGCCATCATCCTGGCCCTTGCCGCGGTTCTGACGCTGTTCGCGTTCACGGTCTGCTTTACGCGGCGCGGCAGCAGGTGCGGGTTTGTTCGGCGCCGGGCGGGCCGCTCTGGGCGTATCCGCAGCAGGAGCAGGAGCAGCGGCTGCAGCAGCGGCGCGTTCTTTTGCCACTTCAGCTTCACGCTTCTTGCGCTCTTCTTCTTCTTGCTTGGCCTTGGCGCGTTCTTCAGCTTCCCGCTGCTCGCGTTCCTTGGCTTCCGCTTCGGCGCGGCGGCGGTTGCGATCTTCTTCGCGCGCTTTTTCGTCCGCGGCCCGGGCGGCCGCTTCTTCGACCTCGCGCGCTTTGGCAGCCTGCAGCGCCTTCAGGCGGCGCTCCATCTCAGCGTCACTGATGCCGGCAGGCCGGCGCGATCCGGATGTGGAAGGCGCAGCGCCGCCGCCGCCCTTGGCCGCACCCGGCTTGGGAACCACAACGCGCTTGCGCTTGGTTTCCACTACGACATTCTTGGTCCGTCCATGGCTGAAACTCTGTTTCACGTTCCCCGGACGGGAACCCCCACGCAGACCCAGTGTCTTTTTGCCGTCACTATCGCTCATAAAGCTTCTTATCCTTCCGTGCGGCCGTCGCCGCCCACCATTTCGCGCAAACCTTGCAGTCGTTGCGCCTCATCTACAACACGTTTGCTGAGTCCGCCAGAGGCGAGGGCGGCATGTATTGCAGTTTGGCGCCCAAATGCCATTCCCAGCTCGTCCGCCGTGAGGCAGCCGATGAATTTGCCCTTGTAGGGGGTGCTCAGCTTCGACTTTCCACGGCCAGACCCGTCAGACGCCTGGATCAGCACCCGGGCATCCTCTTTGTAAAGCCAGTCTTTCACCCGCTCAAAACCGGACACCGCATCACCCGATTTACGCGCCAGGCTGATCAGTTCAATAAGCCGGCGGACAACCTGCCGCTCAACTTCCTGAACCAATTCGTCCGGCACCTGGACCTGGGCCTTGAAGCCGCGGGCAAACAGCTTCTTCTTGACCGCGGTTTCCAATGCGGCCCGGCTGGAGGCCACATAGACACCACGGCCGGGCAGTTTGCCCATCACATCAGGCACAACTTGCCCGTCAGGACCCATCACAAAACGGATGAGGCCCTGTTTGGGCTGGATCTCGCCGGTTGCGATGCATTTACGCTCGCTGTCGTCGGTCCGGTCTTTTGTGGCGCCGCCGCGTGTCATGCAGTTCTCCTCTGCAAAGCCTGAATTCAGGCTTCGCCTTCCTCTTCGCCAGTGTCTTCGTCTTCTGCCGCGTCTTCTTCCAGTTCAGCCGGATCAACCCAGCCCAGCATGATGCGGGCAGTCATCACCATGTCCTGCGCCTGTTCGAGCGTCATACCGAAAGGTTCCAGGATACCATCATCCTTGACCCGTTCGCCGCCATCGTTGGTCCAGCCGCCGGCCAGTTCCCAGTCTGCACAAGTGGCGAAATCTTCCAGCGACTTTACGTCGTCCTTGGCCAGTGCCTCTACCATCTGCGGGGTCAGGCCCTCGAACTGAATCAGGCTGTCTTCGGCGCCCAATTCGCGAGCCGCATCCAAGGCCGCCTTGGCCTTGGCCTCCAGGTAGTCGCGGGCACGGGCCTGCAATTCACCGGCGGTGCTTTCGTCAACACCGTCGATGACCAGCAGCTCATCAAGCTCGACATAGGCGACTTCTTCGAGATTGGTAAAGCCTTCGGAAACCAGCAACTGGGCAAAGAACTCATCCAGATCCAAGGTTTCCATGAACAGCTTGGTGCGCGCCTCGAATTCCTTCTGGCGGCGGGCCGATTCTTCTTCCTCGGTCATGATATCGATGTCGAGGTTGGTCAGCTGCGATGCCAGGCGGACGTTCTGGCCGCGGCGGCCAATGGCCAGGCTCAGCTGTTCTTCAGGCACGACAACTTCGATCTTGCCGGCTTCTTCGTCCAGCACAACCTTGGTCACTTCAGCCGGCTGCAGTGCATTCACCAGGAAGGTCGGCTGATCCTCGTTCCACGGGATGATGTCGATTTTCTCGCCCTGCAGCTCGTTCACCACGGCCTGCACGCGGGAGCCGCGCATACCAACACAGGCACCGACCGGGTCGATCGAGCCGTCATAAGAGATAACAGCAATCTTGGCGCGCGAACCGGGATCACGGGCAACCGCCTTGATATCGATGATGCCGTCATAGATTTCCGGCACTTCCATCTTGAACAGCTCGGCCATGAATTCCGGCGCGGTGCGCGACAGGAAAATCTGCGGGCCGCGCGGCTCGCGGCGCACGTCCTTGATGTAGCAGCGCACACGGTCGTTCGGGCGATAGCTTTCGCGGCCGATTTTTTCATTGCGGCGCAGGATTGCTTCGCCAGCGCCCACATCGACGATGACGTTGCCGTATTCCTCGCGCTTGACCAGACCGTTGATGATGGTGCCGGCGCGGTCTTTGAATTCTTCGAACTGGCGGTCACGCTCTGCTTCGCGGACCTTCTGCAGAATCACCTGCTTGGCCGACTGGGCGGCGATCCGGCCCATTTCAACCGGCGGCACTTCCTCGACATAGGTCTGGCCCACTTCAGGATTCGCCATGTACTGGCGGGCCTGGTCGACGGTCAGTTCAGCCTGATAGTTTTCCAGCTCTTCATCCGCCACGACAGTGCGCACGCGGGTGAATTTCGCCCGGCCGGTCTTGCGGTCAATCGATACGCGAATGTCCATTTCGGCGCCGTAGCGGCTTTTGGCCGCACGGGCGAGGCTCTCTTCCATCGCCTCGATGACCAGACCGGGGTCGATCATCTTTTCGCGCGCCACGGCCTCGGCGGTTTGCAACAGCTCCAGCTGGTTTGCAGAGGTGATAGCCATTACTTGTTCTCCTCTTCGGACTCTTCGGTCTCGATTTCGTCGAATGCGTCTTCGTTGAGCGTGCCGGCCTCTTTGCGCTGGCGCAGCATTTCCTTGATCAGATCATCGGTCAGAACCAGCTTGGCATCGCTCAGCCAGTCAAATTTCAAACCAATGGTCATGGTTTCGCCCTGATCTTCGATGTTGATCAGGACTTCGTCTTCCTCGGTGCCCGCCAGCTCGCCCTTAAAGCGGCGGCGGCCGCCGACCAGCTCGTCGGTTTCGAGCTTGGCTTCATAGCCCTCGAACATATCAAAATCTTTCAGCCGGGTCAGCGGCCGGTCGATGCCGGGGCTCGACACTTCCAGCGCATAGGCGTCGAGGATCGGATCCTCAACGTCCAGTGCCGCGCTGACCGCATTCGAGATCACGGCGCAATCATCCACCTCGATGCCGCCATCCGGCTTGTCAGCCATGATTTGCAATGTGGTCGCCTTACCAGACATCAGCCGGATCCGCACCAGCTCATAACCCAGATCCTCAATCACCGGGATGATGATCTCGGCCAGACGCCGGTCGATGGCAGCTTTGGCAATCAGGTCGTTGGTCATCAGACCTCCACTTGGGGCTTGCAGGCGATGGCCTGCGGGCACAAAAAAACGGGCGCGCGGCCCGTTGAAATTCCCGGTGGAGCCTTAAACCAGAGGTTCAACGCGCCGCTGTTGTCAAAGGCATATAGGACGGTTCTGGCGAAACTGCAAGAGGGTCGTGCAGCGCGCAGAGTTTCTGACCGCCGGACCGCTACCCCAGCTTGCCTTGAAGATCCGCGGCAACCCCATCGACAAAGCTCTGATCCTGACCGCCAATCACCAGATAACCGATGCCATCACTGACCCATGAGGCAGCGGCCATGCCAGCCAAAACCTCGCTTTGCATCGCCTTATCGGCGCCAGAGGACCGAATGATACAGAAGGCCACCGGCACGCCGTCCGGACCAAGATAAGCCATTTGCAATAGAGGCTTGCCTTTGAAGCCAAGCAACTGGGCGCGTTTGAATTCCAGCCCTTCGACAGTTTGAGCAGGAGACAAGTCCACGCCCTGGCGGCTGCTGAATCCATCCAGAACTTCGGCTGTCACTTCGGCCGGCTGACTGCCATTCGCCACAGTGTCGGTGATATAGAGCGACTGATAAGATGCCACGACGGCTTTCCATCCCGGCGCCGTTTGCGGTTGGGGTCCGGGCTGCAACATATAGGTGGAAAGAACACCTAGGCCAAAAGCCATCGCCAGCCCGGCAACCAGCCGCAGCGGCGCACGGGCGGGGCGGGATGCGGGAATCAGCCCTTCCGGCATCTGCGGGGCACCCAGCGCCGCGGCAGAAAAGACATCCCGCAACGCAGCCACCGGCAGATCCAACGTCTGCAGACGCTGCGCCAAAGCCGCATCCGTGGTCAGCACAAGCTCGACCCGGCTGCGCAGTTCCGCGTCTGCCTCGCCATCCAGGTAGGCAGTCAGCTCTTCATCGGTGAATGCCGCTTGCGCTTCATTCATGTTCCCGTCTCCGTTTCCGCCAACTCTCCCGCAATCTTCTTGCGGGCGGCCGCCAGTCTGCTCATCACCGTGCCTATGGGGATATTCAGGATTTCCGCTGCCTCCTTGTAGGCAAAGCCTTCGACATAGACGAGCAGAACCGTGACCCTTTGGCTTTCAGGCAGCTCCCCTACCTTTGAAAACACCTGACGGGCGAAAATATTCGTTTCCGTGTTTACCCGCTGATCCGGAATCTCGGTTTCTTCCAGCGCCACCAGCCCGCCGCCTGTGCGCACGGCCGTTGCCCGCAACTCATTCAGCCACAGCCGGTGCGCGATCCGGAACAGCCAGCGGTCCAGATGCGTGCCGGGCTGATATCCTGCGTGTTTTTCCAACGCCCGCAGGCAAGTCATTTGCGCCAGATCGTCCGCCCGGTCACGCCGCCCGGTCTGCATCAAGCAAAAGCGCCACAACCGGGGGTAGAGGGGACTTATCCCCTCCCTGACCTCTTCCTCAGCCGTCTTTTTGCCAAACCAGCGAATAATCCGCGCTCCTGCCGTGTTTTAATCTCAAGGCCGGTCAAGACGCCGTGCCGCAAGAACATTGATAATAGGAAGGACATAGGATGCTCAACTCACTGTTTCGTGGCGTTTCTGTTGCAGCGCTGATTTTTGCGGGTCAAGCCGCGCTGTCGGCAGACTGGGTGCTGGACGGCGCAAGCTCCAAGCTCGCCTTTGGCTCAGTTAAAAAAGACACGGTGGGCGAGGTGCACAGCTTTGAAGAGCTGACCGGCAGCGTAAGCAAGGACGGCACTGTCACTGTGGCAATTTCGCTGCCATCGGTGGAGACCTTCATCGATATCCGCAATGAACGGATGATTGATCTTGTGTTCAATGGCGAGGCTCAGGCGACGCTGACGGCCAAGGTCGACATCGCTGCGCTGGAGGCGCTGCCAGCGGGTGGTACAATGGTTTCGGATGTGGAAGGCAAGCTGAGCCTGCTGGGGCGCGATATTCCTGTGGAAACGGAAATGTTTGTGGCCCGCCTGTCTGACCGGAAAGTCATGGTCACCACCAATGATCTGCTGTTTCTGGGTGTCGAGGACGCGGGCCTGACCAAAGGCGTTGATATCCTGCAAGAGCTTGCGAAACTCTCCGGCATTACCCGCACCGTCCCGGTTACCGCCCGGTTTGTGTTTGAAGCTGGTAGCGACACCGCCCAGGCGTCCCCTGCAGCACAGGAGACAGAGGTGGCGCTGTCAGGCGATCCGGCCAAAGGCAAGAAAGTCTTCCGCAAGTGCCAGGCCTGCCACAGCTTTGAAGAAGGCAAAAACGGCACCGGCCCCAGCCTGCACAGTATCATCGGTGCTGGTTCCGCCGCGGCCGATGGCTTTAAATACTCAGGCGCCTTTCAGGACGCCAACCTGACCTGGAGCGAAGACCAGCTCGCGGCTTTTCTTTCAGATCCCAAGAATGTGGTGCCCGGCAACCGCATGGGGTTCAAAGGTTTGAAGAAAGATGACGATGTCCAGAACGTTATAGCCTACATCCGTCAGGAAAGCTGAAGCGTCAAAACCGGGGATGGCCGCTCAGGCCATCCACCAGCGCTCGGCGATGCGGCCATCGTCAAGCGGTGAGCGCTGACCCACTTTCCGCGGAATGCCGACATTGTGGCGGGCGGCCAAAGCCATATTGCTGGAAGACGGATGATACAGGAATTCCCCGCGCTTCAGCAGGCCGCGCGGTTCCGGCAATGCCGCGACATCAACGTACCCGTCCCGCAAAGCTTCGGCACGGACTGCAGCATCAGGGATCACAATAATCTCTACAGTCTCAGCCCAGCCCGCGATGCCGGATTTGTAGTGATTTGCGACTCGGGACGCGCGGAAATGGCGGCCTTCCCGGGCTCGTTCCACCTTGTAGCACCCCGTGCCAATCGCAGCGGACAGCAGTTCTGGCAGTTCACCAGCGGGTGCAATCATCAGATCGGCACCAGCCAGAAGGTAGGGCAAATGCGGATTGGGCTGCGCCAATTCCACCAGCAATTGCAGGTTGCCCAGCGCAGTGACCGCGCGTACTTCAGCCCCGGTAATGCCCTGTGCCGAAAGCGACGCGGCTGCATCCTCTGCTGTCAGCAGTGAGCCGTCATGAAAATCCACGCCTGCACGCAAATCAAAGGTCCAGGTTTTGGCGTCCGGCGTCGAATGCCAGCCTGTAGCCAATTCTCCGCGCAGCAAACCATCAGGGGCAATTTCGGTCAGTGTGTCATAGACCGCGTAACGTGCGGCCTGTTCCAAAAGCCCGCCGTCGCGGGGAACCGCAAGACGCAGCGCGCCACCGGCCTTGGGCGATGCATTTACGGCTCCGCCAGCCGCCGCCAGCAGGGCTGCAGCAGCACCCGAGGTGAACAGCGCGCGGCGGTCAATGCGCGTCATGGCACAAGCTCTCCTGCAATCCGGTCCATCGCCCGCACCAGCTCTGCGCTGATTCCCGGCTCCGACAAAGCATGGCCGGCATTGCGCACCATCTTCAACTCCGCATTTGGCCACAGCTCATTCAAGCGCCAAGCCGAAGACGGCGGGCAGATCATATCGTAACGCCCCTGCACAATAACGCCGGGGATATGAGAGATCCGGTCCATATTGGCGAGGATCTGGCCGTCGTAATCGAGGAAACCGCTATTGATGAAATAGTGGTTCTCCAACCGGGCAAAGGCACGTGCATAATCGCCGGGGCTTTCGCCGCTCTGGCCGTTGGAATGCACCGACGCCAGCGCATTTTCCCAGGCCGACCAGGCCCGGCCAAAGCGTACTTCTTCATCCAGATCGCCGGAAAACAGCCGCTTGTGATAGGCGGCGATCATGTCGCTGCGCTCTGCATCCGGGATCAGCGAGACAAATTTGACCCAGGTTTCGGGCCAGAACTTGCCGGCACCGCCGCCATAGAACCAATCCAGCTCAGCCTTGGTCATCAGGAACACGCCGCGCAGGATAATCTGCTGGACCCGGCTGGGGTGGGTCTGGGCGTAAATCAACGCCAGTGTCGCTCCCCAGCTGCCGCCGAACAGGATCCAGCTATCGATGCCCAGCTGGCGGCGAATCAGTTCCATATCGGCAACCAGATGCCAGGTGGTGTTGTCCTCGCAGGACGCATAGGGGCGCGAGCGGCCGCAGCCGCGCTGATCGAACAGGATGATTCGATACACATGCGGATCGAAATACCGCCGCATCGCCGGACTGCTGCCGCCGCCGGGGCCGCCATGGCACACAATCACGGGAATGCCATTGGGATTGCCGCTTTGTTCAGCATATATATTGTGGCCCTGGCCTGCGTCGATCATGCGCTGGTCAAAAGGCTCGACCGGCGGATAAAGATAATGCACAGCGCGCTTTTGGTCCGGGTATCTATCCATTACTGACCTTAGTGAAACGTCAGACTACAAAAGAGCACACGGAGACAGGAATGCAAGCGCCTCAATCCACGGTCGACCCTGCGGAAATTGCCAAATTCGAAGCAATGGCGGCGGAGTGGTGGGATCCGAACGGCAAGTTCAAGCCTTTACACATGCTGAACCCGTGCCGGCTGGACTATATTACCCGTCAGATCGCCGGGGAATTTGGCCGCGACCTGACGTCACAGTGCCCTTTCAAAGGGCTGCGGCTGCTGGATATCGGCTGCGGCGGCGGACTGCTGAGCGAGCCGATGGCGCGGTTGGGTGCAACAGTTGTGGGCGCCGATGCGGCAGAAGGCAACCTGCCGGTTGCCCGCATTCATGCCGAACAATCGGACTTGGAAATCGACTACCGCCACACCACCGCCGAGGCACTGGCTGCTGCCGGTGAACAATTCGACGTTGTGCTGAACATGGAAGTGGTCGAGCATGTGGCCGATCCGCAAAGCTACCTCACCGCTACCCGTACACTGCTGAAGCCCGGCGGGCTGGAAATATGCTCCACCATCAACCGCAACCCAAAAAGCTTTGCAATGGCAATTGTGGGAGCCGAGGTGATCATGCGCTGGCTGCCGCGCGGCACTCATGAGTGGTCCAAGTTCATAACCCCGGATGAACTCTACGAACTGCTGCGCAATGCCGGTCTGAAGCCTGTTGACCGTAAGGGGTTCGTATTCAACCCGATCACCTGGAACTGGTCCGTATCCGAACGGGATCTGTCGGTAAACTATGTGACCGCCAGTATAAAACCTGGCTAAGAGTGCCTCGCCGGCCAGTTTTTTCTGCCACCTATCCTAAAGGATAGGTAGTAATCCTTATGCACTCTTTGGCCACCGCGTCCCGCTTGCTATCTTTAACAAGCGGGGTTGGAGTATTTTTTCAAGCCGCGATTGGGCGCAAGCTAAGTACCAAGTAACTGCTTGCCATTGTGACTGGGGGGGTCTGCCCAATGGTTAAACGATCGCCGTTCACGGCATGATGGGGACTGATGGGGAAGAGGGGCGCCTGCTTGCAGGCGTCCCTTTATTAACCCGAGCAGATGACTGTTTGGGTCCAGCCGCTCAGCCGCTCTCTTCCAGTTTGCCGCGCAGCTCGCGCAGAATAGGCAAGGTCGCCCGGACCCGATCGCTGCCCAATTCACCCACAACCTCTGAAATCACCGGAATGATTCCGGCCAGTGCCGCATCCCGGGCCTGTTTGCCGGCCGGGCTGATCGCCACCATCTTGCGCCGCGCATCGTCCCAATCCGGGCGGACATGGATGTATCCGGCAACTTCCAGCTTGCCCAGGGTGTTGGTCATAGCCCCGCGGGTTACGTGAAACGCCTTGGCCAGCTGCGCGGGCGAGCGTTCCAGCCCGGCCCGGGCCAAGTGGTTCAGCACCGAGAAATGCGACAGCTCCATCCCTTTGGGCAGCACTTTGCTGAGACGTGACCGGGCCAGCTGGTCAGCCATCAGAATCTCGCTGAACAGCGATACCGCCAGGGAATGTGTCTCATCCATCAGGGTCCGTCAAACTCCCGGTCGTGGGTCAGGGAAGGCACGCGTTTGCGCGCTTCTGCCACTGTTTCGAGGTCGAGATCAACGAAAGTCACGCCTGGTTCCTGACCGGCATCGGCCAGCACCTCGCCCCAGGGGGATACGGCCAGAGAATGGCCAAAGGTTTTGCGGCTGGGCCCGCGGGAGGCCGGATGTTTCCCAGTCTGCGCAGGCGCCAGCACAAAGCAGCCGGTTTCAATTGCACGGGCGCGCAGCAGCGAATGCCAATGTGCGGCGCCGGTGACATAAGAAAACGCCGCCGGCGCAGTGATGATCTGCGCCCCGCCTTTGGCCAGCGCCCGGTGCAAATGCGGAAAACGCACGTCATAACAGATGGTCATGCCGATACTGGCAAAAGGCGTCTCTGCCACAACCGCCTGGGTGCCCGGGCGGTAGCCATCGGACTCGCGGTAGGTTTCCTCGGGTGTGACCTCGACATCGAACATGTGGATCTTGTCGTAGCGCGCCTTGATTTCACCTTGCGGGCTGATCAGGAACTGCCGGTTGGCAAAGCGCCCGTCACTGTCGTGGGTCTTGATGCCCAGCGACCCCAGCAGCAGCCAAATGCCGTGTTTTGCCGCCTCGTCACGCAGGGCGGCCAGCGTCGGGTCATCCTCTTCGTGACAAAAGACACCGTTCTGATGGGTCCGGCTGCCGGAGAGGCAATTGGTAACTTCGGGCGTCAGCACAAAGCCCGCCCCGCCGCGCACAGCCTCCGCCATCGTCGCCTTCACGGTCTCCAGGTTTTCAGCCGGGATGTCGGTGGATGTCATCTGAAGCAGAGCTGTACGCATTTTATCTCTCCGGGTTCAGGCCGCCAGCAGCGGGTCCAGTTTGCCCGCCTGTTCCAGCGCAAAAAGATCGTCACAGCCGCCGACATGGGTTTCGCCGATAAAGATCTGCGGCACAGTGCGGCCTCCATTCGCGCGCTGAATCATTTCAGCTTTGCGATCCGGTTGCGCCAGCACGTTGATTTCCGAAAAGGTAACACCCTTCTGATTCAGCAGACGCTTGGCGGCGTGGCAGTATCCGCACAGAGGCGAGGTGTAGATTTCAACGGTTTTCATTCAGGACCCCATAGTCTGGTTTCGAAGGTTGTGGATGAATTGGGGGTTCAATGCAACAATTGCCAGAGGCCGGCGGGCAGCCTCACGCTTGCGTGACCCGGGCCAGCACCGCCACCCGCACCTCCGCCGCACCGGCCTGCAGGCAGGCATCAGTGCAAGCGCTGAGAGTGGCACCGGAGGTCATCACGTCATCCACGATCAGAACCGTGCGCCCTTTGATCCGCTCCTCCCGGCCCGGATGCGCTGCAATTGCTGCACCCAAATGCTGAAAACGCTGGTCCCGTGTCTTGCCTTCCAGTGCGGGGGTCCGCCGGAATCTGCGCAGCAGATCCGGGCAATGTTCCAGGCCAATCCGGGCCGCCACTGCTTCAGCAAGCAAGGCGGATTGATTATACTTACGCTTCAGCAGCCGGGTCCAATGCAGCGGCACCGGGCATATCAGGGGATTCTCTGCCAGCATCGGCTGCACGGCCCGCTCCAGCCATCCAGAGGCCATATGTGCAATTTCCGTCCGGTCCCCGTGTTTCAAAGCCAGAACCAGCTTGCGGCCCCGCCCCTCATAGAGCAGCGCAGATCGCCCTTGGCTCCAAGGACGCGGATGACGCAGGCAGCTGTCGCATTCCAGCCGAAAGCCGTCCGCCTCGCCCGGCAGCGGAGCGCCGCAGCCCTCGCAGACCGTGCCGCTGATGAAATGCATCTCGGCCCAGCAAGAACCGCACAGGCCAAAGTCGCTGCCAACCAGCCCCCCGCAGCCCATGCATTGCGGCGGATAGATCAGCGAAACAGCAGTTTGAATCCTGGTCAGCAGCATCTAAACAGCCCTCATGACACAAGCACCCGCACAGCTTTTTGACCGCCGCACCCTGGCAGCCCGCCGCGCACGCCGGCGCGCGGATGCGTTGTTCCTGCACCAGATGGCGCGGGATGAGGCCGAGGATCGCCTGAACCTGGTTAACAGAACCTTTACAGCGCCTGCCGTTGTCTGCCCTTTCCCGGAAGTCTGGGAGGGGTTTCTGCCTGGCGCAGCTGTGGTGCCGGATGACGATGTCCTGGCTTTGGAAGAAGGTGCGCATGATGTGGTGATCCACGCCATGTGCCTGCATTGGGCCAATGACCCGGTTGGCCAGCTGATCCAATGCCGCCGTGCCCTGAAGGAAGACGGGCTGCTGCTGGTCATCCTGCTGGGCGGCCAAACCCTGCACGAACTGCGCGCCGCCATGGCTGAAGCCGAAACCATGGTGTTGGGCGGGCTGTCGCCCCGCGTCGCGCCCATGGGGGAAATCCGCGACCTGGGCGGTTTGCTGCAGCGGGCAGGTTTTGCCCTGCCGGTAGCGGACCTGGTACCGCTGACTGCCGAATACCGTGATCTGACCCACCTGATCCACGATCTGCGCGGCATGGGAGAGACCAACGCCCTCGCCCAGCGCCTGAAGCGCCCGGCTCCGCGAACCCTGTTCCAGCTGGCCGATCACATCTACCGCGAGCATTTCGCAACGGCTGACGGCCGGCTGCCAGCGACATTTGAGCTGGTCTGCCTTACCGGCTGGTCGCCGTCGGACAGCCAGCAGAAACCCTTGCGCCCCGGCTCTGCCCGGATGCGCCTGGCCGATGCGCTGAAGGTGCCGGAATCCAAGCTCAAGCCGTGATAAATTTCCGTTATGTCTGCGCCAATGTGATCCAATTGGCCTTCTGCGCGCAAAGACAGTAACGTCCCGCCAACAACTGAATTCCAAGCCCCACAGGACCTGCCCATGCTGGACGCCGCCCGGACCGCCAAATGCCCTGCCCACGCCCCTGCCGATCACCCAAAGATCCCGGCAGAGAAAGCCGGCATCCTGCTGGCCAACCTCGGCACGCCGGATGATTATTCGTACTGGCCGATGCGCCGTTACTTAAACGAATTCCTGTCTGACAAACGGGTGATCGACTACCCATCGTGGAAGTGGCAGCCGCTCTTGCAGTTGATCATCCTGACCAAACGCCCGTTCTCTTCGGGCGCCGCATACAAATCGATCTGGAACCACGACAAGGGTGAAAGCCCTTTGATGACCATCACCAAGGACCAGACAACCAAGATGGCGGCGGCGATGAAGGCACGCTATGGCGATCAGGTGATGGTCGATTTCTGCATGCGCTATGGCAATCCCTCGACCAAATCCAAGGTGCGGGAAATGGTTGCGGCCGGCTGCAAGAAAATCCTGTTTGTGCCGCTGTATCCGCAATACGCCGGCGCCACCTCAGGCACCGCCAACGACCAGTTCTTCCGTGCGCTGATGGACGAACCCTGGCAGCCCGCCGCCCGCACGATCGAACCCTATTTCGACCAGCCCGCCTATATCGACGCTTTGGCGCGATCGGTGGAAGAGGCCTATGCCAAAGCTGAAAAGCGCCCGGATATCCTGGTGGTCTCCTATCATGGCATGCCGAAGCGCTACCTGATGCAGGGCGACCCGTACCACTGCCAGTGCCAGAAAACGACACGCCTGCTGAAGGAGCGGCTGGGCTGGGACGACACCCGGATTACAACCACTTTCCAATCGGTGTTTGGACCCGAGGAATGGCTGAAACCTTACACGGTGGATCACGTCGCAATGCTTGCCAAAGAAGGCAAAAAGAACATCGCGGTGATCGCGCCGGCCTTCTCTGCCGACTGCATCGAGACGCTGGAAGAGATCAACGAAGAGATCCGTGAGAGTTTTGAGCACGCGGGCGGCGAGGACTTCCTTTATATCCCTTGCCTCAACGATGATGACGATCACGTTGCGGCACTGGCCGGTGTGATTGAGCAGAATCTGCAAGGCTGGCTGGACTAAAGCGCTCTCCCGGTTCAAATAGGATCCAAAATTGGATCGCCGGGCAGACCGGCAGACCGGGGAGAGTTTGGATGACGCTTGCGCATTGGGCAGCAGCCCTGAAACAGCATTGGGGCATCCAGGCGGAATTGAGCCGCTTGGATGGAGAATATGACCTGAACTTTCTGGCCAAAGGTGCCGATGACCAGGGCTATATTCTCAAGGCGATGCGCCCCGGCTGCGAAACCTGGCTGGTCGACATGCAGGTAAAGGCGTTTGAGCATATCGCCGCGCGCCAGCCGGATCTGCCCTGCCCGCGGGTGATCGCCGCTGCGGATGGCCGATCGCTGCTGACACTCCCGGATGAAAAAGGGCAAAACCGGCTGGTCTGGCTGCTGAACCAACTGCCCGGGCGGTGCTATGCCAAGGCAGAACCCAAAAGCGATGCGCTGATCCATGAGATTGGTCAGGTTCTCGGCGGCTCGGCCAAGGCGCTGGCCGATTTCCGGCACGATGGGCTGGAGCGTGATTTCAAATGGGACCTGATGCGCGCGGGCTGGATCAAGGATCAGCTGTTGTGCATCACCGATCCAGCACGCCGTGCGATCCTTGAAGGGATTTCTGCAGATTTCGCAAAGTTAGAGCCTGTTTTAGCGAAGCTACCCAAGCAGGCCGTCCACAATGACGCCAATGACTACAACATCATGGTGGCGGGAGAGCTGGGTGAAACCCGCAGGGTGTCAGGCCTCATCGACCTAGGCGACATGTGCGCCGCACCGCGGATCTGCGACCTGGCAATTGCTGCGGCTTACATCATGCTGGACCACCCGGCGCCGGAGGCAGCAATGGCAGCACTGGTTGCGGGGTATCACGAGGTTTATCCGCTGACGCCTGCAGAGGTAGACATGATCTTGCCGCTGCTACGGGCACGGCTGGCGGTGAGTGTTGTCAATTCCACAATGATGGCAGCGGACAATCCGGATGATCCCTATGTGACGATCTCGCAGGCTCCGGCCTGGCGATTCCTGGAGGGAAACACACTGCACGGCGGGCTGCTGACTGCCCGGCTGCGCGCGGCCTGCGGGTTGCCGGTTGTTGATGGTGCAGACCGGGTGATGGATTGGCTAGCACAGAATCGCGGCAAATTCGCCCCGCTGATGGGCCAGGACCTGGCAGATGCGCCGATGGGATCACTGTCGGTGGAACACTCCACCTGGCCGCAGAACCCATTTCACATGCCGCTGGAAGAAGCCGCCCGCGTGGGCGAGGAATACGAGAACCAGGGCCGCATCTGGCTCGGCTACTACCACGAACCGCGGCTGATCTATGCGGAACCGGCTTTCCGCAAAGGCCCTTGGAAAGCCAGCGACCGCCGCACTGTGCATTTGGCGGTGGATGCCTTTGCCGGCGCTGGCACGCCGGTATTTGCCCCCATGCGTGGTGAAGTCTTTGCGGCAGAGTACCGGGACGGGCATCTGGACTACGGAGGGGTGATCATCCTGCGTCATGAAACGCCTATGGGCGATCCGTTCTTTACCCTCTACGGCCATTTGGATCCGGAATTCCTGAGCCGTCTGAAACCGGGTGATATGGTGGAAAAGGGCGAGGAATTCTGCCGCCTGGGTGACCCCCGCCAGAACGGCGGCTGGGCACCGCATGTGCATTTCCAGCTAGCCCTGACCACCGAAGGGATCGAGGCCGGCTGGCCCGGCGCAGGCGACCCGGATGAGATGTACCTGTGGCGCGCAATCTGCCCCAACCCCGCGGCCCTGCTCAACCTGCCGGATGAAAAGGTCCGCTATCACCCAACCGACAAAGGTGAGGTTCTGGCCGGTCGCCGCACCCATTTTGGCGGTAACCTCAGCCTCACCTACAATGACCCGGTGATGCTGGTGCGCGGCTGGAAGCACCACTTGTTTGACGAATGGGGGCGGCCCTATCTGGACGCTTACAACAACGTGCCGCATGTGGGCCACGCCCATCCGCGCATCCAGGCCGTGGCAGCGGATCAGTTGAAGCGGATGAATTCGAACACCCGCTATCTGCATCCGGCACAAACCGCCTTTGCAGACAAGGTGCTGTCCAGGCTGCCAGATCCTTTTGAGGTCTGCTTTTTCGTAAACTCGGGCACCGAGGCCAATGAGCTGGCCCTGCGCCTCGCCCGCGCTCATACCGGCGCCAAAGGCATGGTGACGCCCGATCACGGCTATCACGGCAACACAACAGGCGCGATCGACATCTCCGCTTACAAGTTCAACAAGCCCGGCGGAGCAGGCCAGGCAGACTGGGTGGAGTTGGTGGAAGTTGCAGACGACTACCGCGGTTCATTCCGCCGCGGTGATCCAAAGCGCGCGCAAAAGTTCGCTGATCTGGTCGATCCGGCAATCAAGAACCTGCAAGGCAAGGGCCACGGCATCGCGGGTTTCATCGCCGAAACCTTCCCCTCGGTCGGTGGTCAGATTATCCCGCCGACGGGATATCTGCCTGCAGTTTACGAAAAGATCCGCGCGGCAGGAGGTATCTGTATCGCCGACGAAGTGCAAACCGGGCTGGGCCGTCTAGGCGAATACTACTTCGGCTTCGAACACCAGGGCGCAGTTCCCGACATCGTGGTGATGGGCAAGCCGGTTGGCAACGGCCACCCGCTGGGGGTGCTTGTCACGACTAAGGCGATTGCCAAAAGCTTTGACAACGGGATCGAGTTTTTCTCGACCTTTGGCGGGTCTACCCTGTCTTGCCGGACCGGCAAGGAGGTGCTGGATATCGTTGACGATGAGGGCCTGCAGGACAACGCCCGGGTGATAGGCACCCGGCTGATCAAAGGGTTGCAGGGATTGGAGCAGAAATACGCCTGCGTTGGCGATGTGCGTGGAATGGGGCTGTTCCTGGGGTTGGAACTGATCAATCCGGATGGCTCTGAGGCCACCGGAATCTGTTCCTACGTCAAAAACAGGATGCGTGATCACCGGATCCTGATCGGCAGCGAAGGCCCCAAGGACAACATTCTGAAGATCCGCCCGCCGCTGACAATAGATGCAGAAGACGCAGACATGATCCTCTATGTCTTGGATAGTATCCTGCGCGAAGTGGAGGCGGCCTGACAGCCCCTCCTGACCCGCAGATCAGGCAACAAAAAAGGCGGAGGAAAACCACCGCCCTTTCCGTAACCGTGTACCGAACTTAGTTCGATGCAACAGCTGCGCCGACCAGAACCAGCAGCAGCAGCGGCAGCAGAATGCCGCTGGAAGAACCCTGAGCTTCTTCCACGATGACCGGCGGTTCTACAACCGGCTCGGACAGGTTGCCAGCAGTGGCAGTCGAAGCAGCAGCAGTCAGCGCAGCAGCGATAACGAGTTTTTTCATGTTAACCTCCAGAATTCGCACGGATCATACAACTGAACCACGCACCCAAGACTTATCTCGTATTTTTTTCTAACCAGCAAAACCGCGGGATTGCAATTGCTTGTTATAGTTAACAGCTTAGCGCCCCGCCACGTGTCGTCAAATAAGCAACACCTGGGTGCCGACTTTGGTCAGGCTGAACAAATCGGCGATATGTTCATTGTAAAGCCCGATGCAGCCGTTGGACGATTTGCGGCCGATTTTCCGCGTATCGTGGGTTCCATGGATGCGGTAATACTTCCAGCTAAGATACAGCGCATGGGTGCCAAGCGGGTTATCCGGCCCCGGCGGAATGAACGCAGGCCATTCCGGGTTGCGCTTGCGCATATTCGGGGTTGGAGCCCAGCCTGGGCCGTCAACTTTGCGAACAATCTTGGTCCGGCCGCGGCGGGTCAGATCGTCGGACAGCGGCACAGAAGACGGGAACAGTTTGTAAACGCTTTCATCCTGGGACCAATAGTGCAGAGCCCGGCTGTCGATATCGACCAGAATCGCCCCGTTCCGCAGATTATCAAAATATGGTCGCCAGGATTTGGCCCGGAATGCAGAGATGTTGCGCTGGACAGCCGGTTCCGGCTCTGGCGGCGGGCGCAACGGATCAAAGGCCTGCTGCGCCTCGTCGCCGGTCTCTTGCGCAAAGGATGGCGACGAGATCAAAGCAGCGCTGCCGGCAAGAAAATGCCGCCTGCTGAAGGTATCAAAGGGGTTTTGGGGCATCACTCTTTCCAACTTGCGCAATCAGGATCAATGGCTGCGCCATTTTATGACCGGAAAGCCGCAGTCGCAAATCAATCCGACCGGCAAGTCTGCATATTTCTGCCGGTCCATTTGCACCTCTGCAACAAGAAGGATAAGTGCATCAGCAACCGACGGAGCGAGAGAGCAATATGAAACGTGTTTTTCTGCTGATGGCTGCTGCCTTTGTAACTGTTGCGGCAGCATGTACGCCCGCAACAGAATCCGGCAGCACCTACCGTATTAGAAATGCAGACAAAGTGCAGATCCGGATGCTTGATTCAGTCAATGCGCTGCGTCAGGCGGCTGGTGCACAAGCTGTCCAGCTGAATGCCGAGCTGACTGCGGCCGCGGCGACCCATTCCCGGGATATGTCAGTGCAAAACCGGCCCTGGCATTTCGGATCCGACGGCTCCTCGCCGCTGGACCGGGTGTCGCGTGCAGGTTACACCGGCTCGCTTCTGGGGGAGAACATCTCCGAAACCTACGAGAACGAGCAGCAAACCCTGTCTGCGTGGCTGGAACGCCCGGCCACACGCGCGGTGATTCTCGATCCAAAAGCCGTGAATATGGGGTTCTCCTGGTTCCAGGAGCCGAACGGCAAAATCTGGTGGACGATGGTTATGGGCAGCTGAGCCGCCACGCGTCTGCTGATGCACGGCGCCGCCGCATCTGCAGAATCGGCGGTCCTGGCAGATATTCAGGGCCGCAAAGCGATGGCCGTGCCGTCCTGCACCATGGCATAGATTTCTTCGATTTCTTCATTTGACACCGCGATACAACCGGCGGTCCAGTCGTTAACCCGGGCTGCGCGTTTGCGCTCCTTGCCGTTGTTCGGCTCTCCGTGGATAAAAATCTCACCACCCGGACGCTTGCCTTGAGCATGCGCATTTGCCCGGTCCTGCCCGTTTGGATAAGAAATTCCGACCGACAGATGATAGCGGCTGTTGGGATTTCGCCGGTCAATCACATACGTGCCCTCAGGTGTCTTTCCGTCACCCTCAAACGCCTTGTGCCCCAAGGGTGCGAACCCCAGGTCGACTTCATACTCGCGCAGGATATCTTCGTTGTGCATCAGGTAAAGCTTACGCGCACCCTTGTTGATCACGATCGAAGTCACTTGCGGTCCGTCATATGAGTGAAACCGGCTCACTGCGCTGCCGGAGGTGCTGCAACCAGCCAGCGCAAGGCTCGCGGCCGCACCGAAACCAAATGCCCGTCTGTCCATTCTCAATGCCTGTATTTCTTTTTTTGCCTCTATTCAGCCTTTACCGCGAATTGCCAGTTAAGGAAATTCACAATTTCCTGTCCGGGGCCGATTGACTGCTTAGTCTCTGTTCAATTGCTTCCAGGCGGCTCAGCACTTCGTCCCTATATGCATCGGTGCGTTCCACCTCTTCTTCGCCATGGGCATCCTGCATGGAATTGACGATCAGACCGACAAGAAGGTTCACCACGGCAAAAGTCGTCACCATGATGAACGGCACAAAGAACGCCCAGGCGTGCGGATGCACTTCCATCACCGGCCGAACAATACCCATCGACCAGCTTTCCAGCGTCATGATCTGGAACAGCGAATAGGCGCTGCGGCCCAGATCGCCGAACCATTCCGGGAAGTCCTGGCCGAACAGCTTGGTCGCGATCACGGACCCGATGTAGAAAATAATCGCCATCAGCAGGAAAACCGATCCCATCCCCGGCAGCGCGGTGATAAACCCCTCGACCACCCGGCGCAGGCGCGGTGCAACTGAAATAACCCGCAGCACCCGCAAAATACGCAACGCCCGCAGCACTGACAGCCCCTGTGTCCCCGGCGCCAGCGCAATGCCGACGATCACGAAATCGAACACATTCCAGCCGCTCAGGAAAAACCGCAACCTGCGCACAAAGAGTTTGGCCAGTATCTCCACCACGAAAATGGACAAGCAAATGTTGTCGATCAGGTGAATCAGACCGCCAATCTTAGCCATGACAGATGGGGCGGTCTCCAGCCCCAGGGTGACTGCATTGACCAGGATGACAGCGGTAATAAACCGGCCGAACCGGTCACTGTCCAGAATAGCTGCCAGGCGGCGGATCGGGGTGGACGCTTGGGTATCAGTCATCTCAGTCTTTCACAGTAAATCGCGCAACCAGCTCGGTATGGGCGGACCAGCGGAACTGATCAACAACCTGCACCCAGTCAAGGCTGTAACCCGCCGTAACCAGCACTTTGGCATCGCGGGCAAAGCTCACCGGATTGCAGGAGACATAGGCAATCACAGGTGTTCGGGCTTTGGCCAGCTGGGCAGTCTGCGTCTCAGCGCCTGCGCGCGGCGGATCAATCACAGCAGCTTCAAAAGCTGCACCAAACGGGTTCAAATCCTCGGGCAGCAACGGATTGCGGAACAGGTCGCGGACCTCGGTGGTGACTTTCTTCAGCCCTGCCGCCCTGCGCCAGCCTGCATCCAACGCTTCCAGCATTGAATGTTCACCCTCCACCGCATGCACTTCGGCGGTCTGGGCCAAAGGCAGGGTGAAGGTACCGCAGCCTGCAAACAAATCGACGATCCGCTTGGCTCCGCTTGTTATTTCCTGAACCGCCGCCAGCAACGCCGCCTCACCATCCCGGGTGGCTTGCAGGAAAGCCCCCGGCGGCGGGCAAACGCGCGCCGCGCCAAAGGGTTGCACCGGCGGCTGCTCCATCGCAACCGGTTCATCGTCCCACGTCAACCGGGCAATCCGGTTCTGGTCTGCCAGCTGCGCCAGTTTGATCCGCAATGGCCCGTCCAGCGGCTTGCCGTTCCTGACCAGTATGTCCAACCCAGCGTCTGAGGTGGTAACCGTCACCGCCAACGGTGTCTTCCGGCTTGCCCCGGCCATCGCCAGCGCCTCTGCAACGGGAATCGCGGCCTTTAACGCAGGTTCCACCAGCTGGCAGTCGGGAATTTCAGTGATCACATCCGACGCCTGACCATGAAATCCGGCCATCGCACCCTTTTTGGTACGCCGTACTGCCAGCGTCGCACGGCGGCGGGAGCCGGGCGGCGAAGTGTGGATCGGGCGAAACTCAGCCTCCAGCCCTTGTGCCGTCAACGCGGTACGCACGACGTCCGTTTTCCACTCAGCCACAAATCCGTCACTTGCGTGCTGCAGCTGACAACCGCCGCAGGATTTGTAGTGGCGGCAGGGTGGCTGCACCCGGTGCTCGGACGGGGTCTCGATCCGGATACTGGTCAGGCGGCTGTTCTCTGCGAAACCTGAAACGGTTTCCCCCGGCAGTGTGCGCGGGGCAAACAAGGGTCCATCGGCCACGCCATCGCCTTGATGGCCTAGCCGGCTGATCGTTGCTGTAGTTCTGGCTGCGTCAGTCATGGCCGCTCATTACAGCGGCAAGCCGGTCAGCAAAAGCAAAATGCGCCGGATTTTTTATTCAGCCGCCGCCTTGTTCTCATCCGTGCAGATAAAGCCACCGGACTGGCGCGCCCAGAAAGCAGCATAGAGCCCCGCCTTGGCCAGCAGCTCTTCATGGCTGCCGCTTTCAGCGATCCGTCCTTTATCCATCACGATAATCCGGTCCATCTCGCTAAGTGTCGACAGCCGGTGGGCGATCGCCAATACCGTCTTGCCCTCCATTACCCGGTGCAAGGCGGCCTGAATGGCGGCTTCAACCTCGGAATCCAGCGCCGAGGTTGCCTCGTCCAAAACCAAAATGGGCGCGTCCTTCAGGATAGCCCGGGCCAGAGCAATCCGCTGCCGCTGACCGCCCGAAAGCTTCACACCGCGCTCACCCAGAAAAGCGTCATAACCATGGTTGCCCTGCCCGTCTTCCAGCTCGGTGATGAATTCATGCGCCTCAGCTTTCTTCGCAGCGGCGATCAATTCTTCCTCCGGCGCATCCGGCCGTCCATACAAGATATTGTCCCTGGCCGAGCGGTTGAACATGGCGGTTTCCTGGGTGACCATGCCGATCTGGCTGCGCAGCGAATTCTGGGTGACGCCGGAAATATCCTGTCCGTCGATCAGAATACGCCCGTTTTCTCCATCATAGAGCCGGAGAAGAAGTGAAACGAGCGTTGACTTGCCTGCCCCGGAAGCACCGACAATCCCCAGCTTCTCACCTGGTTTGATGTTCAGGCTGATGCCCTGCACCCCGCCCACGTCGCGGCCATAGGCGAATTCCACCTGATCAAACTCGATGCCGCCTTTGCTGACAACCAGCGGTTCAGCACCGGATGTATCCTCAACTCTTTCGCGGGCCGAGAGAGTCTTCATTCCGTTTTCGATCTCACCAATGTTGGAATAGATCGCCATCAGCGTGAAGCTGACCCAGCCTGTCATCTGCGCAATCCGGATCGAGACAGCGCCTGCGGCCACGATATCGCCTTCGGTTGCGCTGCCCGCCTGCCATAAAAACAGCGTCGCGCCGATCAGCAGCACCGGCAGGATGCCGGCCAGGCACATCAAGCAGAACCGGAAGCTGGCCGAGAGATAGCCGAATTGCAGCGACTTTTCACGGTAGCTGACCATAGCATCCTGGGCAGTGCGTTCTTCGTGATCAGCATGTGCAAACAATTTGACCGTCTTAATGTTGGTAATGGAATCCACCACTTGCCCGGTCACCATCGCCCGCGCCCCTGCCCGCGCGCCAGAGCGCTTGCGGATACGCGGCAGGAACCAATGGATCAGCCCGAAGTAGCCAACCAGCCAGACCAGAAACACGCCGGTAATGCGCCAATCAATAGAGCCTAACAAGGCCAATGACCCCGCAAGAGATGCCAGAGCAAACGCAACAACACTGATCATCTCGGTAGTGACCGAGGTGACAGCCGCCGCCGTTTGCATCTGTTTCTGAGCGATCCGGCCGGCAAAATCATCGTCGAAGAACCGCACCGACTGTCCCAGCGTCCAGCGGTTCAGGCGCGACAGCACCAGCGGGTTCACGTTGGGCTGGACAATTATTGCATTAGAGGCTGCAGACAATCCGAACAGCACCGGCCGCACAAACAAGAAAAATCCCAATGCCAGTGCGATCACCGCCACATTGCCGGCCGAGAAGAACTGCTCAGGTCCGCTGGTTATTGCGGTGTCGATCACAATTCCCAGGATATAGGCCGTGCCCGCCTCCATCGCGCCGGCCAGCGCCGAGAATGCCGCAGCCAGCAGCAGCATTGGCCAGGCCCCGGTCAAACACCAGTGCAGAAAAGCCCCCAGCCGCTGCGGCGGCGGGCCATCGGCCGGGCGAAAGGCGTCGATCAGATTGCCAATCTTCATTCTGCTGCCTTGATGTTCAAGAAGCCTCCGGACTGGCGCGCCCAGAGCTGTGCATAAAGTCCCTGTGCCTGCAAAAGCGTCTCATGCGAGCCTTCTTCAACAATACGGCCCTGATCCATCACAAGGATACGGTCCATCTGCGCGATGGTGGACAGCCTATGTGCGATGGCGATCACCGTCTTGCCTTGCATCATGCCGTAAAGCGTTTCCTGAATCGCCGCCTCGACTTCGGAATCCAGCGCCGAGGTGGCCTCGTCCAGAATCAGGATCGGCGCGTCCTTCAGGATCACCCGGGCCAGTGTCACACGCTGGCGCTGGCCGCCCGACAATTTCACCCCGCGCTCACCCACATGGGCGTTATACCCCTTGCGGCCCTGAGGGTCTTCCAAGTCCAGGATGAACTCATGCGCCTGCGCCTGTTTGGCGGCGGCTATCATCTGCTCTTCGGTGGCGTCCGGACGGCCGTAAAGCAGATTGTCCCGCACCGAACGGTGCATCAGCGCGCTGTCCTGCTGGACCATACCGATGCGGCTGCGCAACGAGGCCTGCGTCACCGCACGGATGTCCTGACCGTCGATCAGGATCTGGCCGCTTTCGGCGTCATAAAACCGCAAAAGCAGCTTCACCAGTGTCGACTTGCCGGCACCAGAGCGACCAATCAGGCCGATCTTCTCGCCCGGCTGGATTGTCAGGCTGATCTTGTCGAGCCCGCCGGCCTCGCGTCCGTAATGGTGCGAGAGGCTTCGCAGTTCGATCTCCCCCTTGGTCAGCTGCAACGGATCCGCATTGGCCGCATCCACCAGATCGATGGGGTGGGCTATGGTCTCCATCCCCTCAGCCACAACACCCAGCTGACGGAAGAACGAGGTCAGTGCCCACATGATCCAGCCGGTCATCGCGTTGAGCCGCAGGGTCAGCGCCGTGGCCGCCGCCACCAGGCCCACCGAGGCAGTCCCTTGCGACCACAGCATAATCGCCCAACCGACCACACCAACAATCAGCAGCCCGTTCAGCGTGACCAGTGCGGCATCCATAACGGTGAAGATACGCATCTCTGCCTGGAAGGTTTTGCGGGTGTTCTCGATCGCCTCACGGGCATAGGTCAGTTCTTTGTCGTGATGCGCGAACATCTTGACCGAGTGAATGTTGGAGTAACTGTCAACTACCCGCCCCGTCACGGTAGAGCGCGCATCAGATGACGCCTGGCTGGCCGGGCCGACCCGCTTGACCGTCCACATCACCAACAAAGCGTAAAGCGCAAACCAGATCCCCAACGGCAGCATCAGCCTCACGTCTGCTACCCACAGCAGCACCGCAGCGCCTGCCAGATAGGCCAGCGAAAAGGTGATTGCGTCAAAGACTTGAAATATCACCTCCCCCGCGGCCGGCGGGGTTTGCATGATCCGGTTGGCAATCCGGCCTGCAAAGTCGTTCTCGAACCAGCCCACCGATTGGCGCAGCACATGTTTATGCGCCCGCCAGCGGATCAACGTGCCAAAGTTCGGCAGGATCGCATTGTTCAGCAACACCACATCCAGAAGCTGGATCAATGGCCGCAGCAACAGAATGAACAATGCAACCAGGATCAGCTCGGTTCCATGCGCCTCCCAGACTTGCTCAGGCCTGCCGGACATCAGGTCGACAATCCTGCCCATGTAGTAGATCAGCCCGACCTCGATCGCGGCAACAATGACCGACATCAGCGCGGTCAGGATAAAGACTGTTTTGAACGGCGTTGAATAGTCGCGCAGGAACGGCCACAGCCGCGTTGGCGGCGTGTTGGTCTCAGGGTGGGCGCAATATGGGTCAATGAGGTTTTCAAAGAAGCGAAACATGCGGGTGCTCCAAGTGTTCGAGCATTGATTTGGAATACAGATGAAGACAGCGGGCCGCCTATGGCTCCCATGTCAAACGGGGCAAGGTCTCAGGCGTTAAGGAAACCAGATCCCAGAATACATCAGCATTCCTCCGTCATGTGGTGGCTGCCCTATGCGTACGCAAGATATTTTTTCTTGTCACCCCTAAAGGTTCTGACGCTGCTGACACCTTATGTCAGTGGAAGGAGTCCAGCAGCTGTTCCCGGCTGAGCAAGAAGCCCGAAGCAATCCAGTCCGCCTCGAGCTTCCGCAGCTTCGCTCCCAGTTCCGGGCCTTTGCAGTCCGGCATCAGATCCCGGGCTTTCACCGGAAAAACAGCCTTTGCGCCCAGCGCGATATCGCATTCCAAATCGGGCAAAACCGGCTGTTCCAGCAATGCAGACCGCAACAGCAGCGCATCCAGCGCCTGTTCCGCACCCAATCGGTAGCCCAACTCCCCTGCCCCGGCCATGCCGGCCGCAGCTTCGCGGATCGCCTGCAGATGAGAGGTCTGCGCTTTGCTGAGCCGCAAGGCCTCCTGAAGGCCTTCCCCCCCGAGCGCGGCAAGCCGCCGGATGCTGGATGCAGCTCGCCCGGCCTCAAGGTGAATCAGCGGCGCTAGGGCGCGGTCATCGGCGCCAGGCAAAATCTGTGCCAGAACACCAGCCTGCCGCATAGCCGCAGCCGAGGGCGCAGGATCAGGTGCCGCCAGCAGTTTCAGCATCTCAGACCCGACACGTTCCTTGGAGAGCGTGGCCAGCCCCTCCAGACAAGCTGCAATCGCTGCCAGCGCATCCGGGTCAAAGCCCAGCGCGTGATCGCCGTACCAAGCGTGAAAGCGAAAATAGCGCAAGGACCGCAAGTAGTCTTCGCGTATGCGATTCTCTGCTGTGCCGATGAACCGGATACGGCGTTTCTGCAAATCTGCCATGCCGTCCAAAGGGTCGACAATCTCGCCATCCGGACGTGCATAAATCGCGTTCATTGTGAAATCGCGGCGGCGGGCGTCCTCAGTGATATCTGTTGAAAATGCGACAATTGCCCGGCGGCCATCAGTCGCAACATCCCTGCGGAATGTCGTTATTTCATGCGGGATACCGTTCTTGATCAGCGTCACGGTACCATGATCAATACCGGTGGGAACCACCTTGATCCCGGCTCGGCCCGCCAGCGCCACCACCTGGTCCGGCAATGCATCGGTGGCGATATCCATGTCGGAGACCGCCTCCCCCAGCAGCGCATTGCGAACGCAGCCGCCGACAAACAATACCTGCGCGCCGTCTGCCGTGACTGCCGCGCAAACAGCCTGGGTTGCAGGATCCTTCAACCAGGATTGGTCAATCCGCATTACATCTCCATCCGTGCCGCAAAACCGCGCAGCATCCGCGCTGTGGCCCCCCATATGTAATAGGAGCCGTAGGGAACGGTATAGTAGCGGCGGCGGGTGCCGCGCCAGCGGCGGGATTCAATGATGTATTTTTTTGGATCCAGCACATGGGCTAGCGGGACGGAAAATACCTCGGCCACCTCCCCCGCTTCTGGACGCACAGTGAATTCCTCCTGGATCAGTGCCACAACCGGCGTCACCGAAAATCCGGTCACCGTCTCATGCTCCGGCAGGCAACCGATAATCTGCGGCTGCTCCTGCGGCAGCCCGATTTCCTCCCAGGCTTCGCGCAGTGCCGCGGCGCAGGCGTCCGTGTCGCCGGCATCCACCTTGCCGCCGGGAAAAGCGATCTGGCCCGGATGATGCTTCAGCGCCGATGAGCGTTTGGTCAAAATAAGCCGCGGCGTATTTCCGGCGACAGAAATGGGCACCAGCACCCCGGCCGGCCGCAGCTTGCGCCCTTCTGGCAGCACGGTACCGGGGTTGAGATCAAAGTCGGAAGAGCCGCCGCCCTGGTGTTTCAGCGCGGCGGAAATTCTGTTGGCGAGGTTCTGCGCGGCCTCACTCACCGGACGGGGTTTCCGCTTCAAACCCCACGCTTGCCGGGTCCAAATCGTAATGCGCGCTGCAGAACTGGCAATCCGCCGTAACCCGGCCATCTTCGTTTGTCATGGTGCCAATGTCCTTGGCCGAATAGATCGACAGGCTTTGGCGTACTCGGTCTTCGGAGCAGGTGCAGCCGAAACGGACGGCCTGGACATCAAAGACCCGCGGTTGTTCCTCGTGAAACAATCGGATCAACAGATCAGCCGGGGACACAGACGGTCCGATCAGCTCCAATGCCTCCACGGTATTCAACAGGATAGTGGCCCGATTCCAGTTTTCCTCCTGATCACCGGACATCAGATCGCTGGCCTGCAAAACTTCTCCCGACCCTTCGCTTTGCGCAGCAAAGGGTGACGCTTTGGGCATGCTCTGCAGCATGATGCCCCCCGCGCGCCAATGCTCGTCAACTCCAGGCTCGGATGATTTTCCAAAGCTCATCTTGAACATGGTCGGCAGCTGTTCGGATTGCGCAAAATAAGCCTCGGCACAGGCGCGCAGCGATCCGCCGGACAATGGTGTGATGCCCTGGTACGGCTTGGTACCCTGGCCTTGGTCGATCATGATAGCAAAGTACCCTTCGCCAACCTGATCAAAGGGGTTGCTATCGGTAATCCGGTCCCGGTCGAAGCTTGCATAGGCACGGATCCGGCCGATTTCGCCTTCTTTTTGCGGTGCGTAATAGTCGGTCGCGATCATCCGCACAGCACCCTTGGACTGCACCTGCAACGACAGCTTCCAGCGCAGGGAAATTGTCTGCCCGATCAGTGCCGTCAACAGCGCCATCTCGGCGACCAGCGCCTCAACCACCGGCGGGTAATCATGCTGTTTCAGGATGCCATCCAGCACGCCGTCCAGCCGCGCAACGCGGCCGCGCATGTCCGATGCATCAAGCTGGAAGGGCAGGACAGTGTCGTCCCACGCGATTTTCGAACCAAGTGTCATGGGGTTTCCTTACGCGCCGGGGATTGGCATACCGGGGCTATATAGGAGAATTGATACTGGAGTGAAGGGGCCGGCCCGTGATCAGGCGATTTGGTAAGACACCGGAAAACGGCCAGCGTTACCGGATGCGCCCGGGCGCCTATGCTCTGCTGCCGCGGGGCGGCAAGCTGCTGATTACCTGCCAGTATGCTCCTCATCCAGACCTGCAGCTGCCAGGAGGCGGTATCGATCCAGGCGAGTCACCCATTCCCGCACTGCACAGAGAGGTCTATGAGGAAACCGGCTGGAAGATTGCCGCGCCGCACAAGATGGGCGTGTTCCGGCGCTTTGCCTATATGCCGGAGTATGATCTTTGGGCCGAAAAAATTTGCCATATCTACATCGCCTGCCCGTTGCGCCGGATCGGCCCGCCTGCAGAAGAAGGGCATAAAGCGCTGTGGGTCACTCCACAGGAAGCCGCCCTCCGGCTGGGCAATGCTGGCGACCGGCATTTTGCAGCCCGGCTGGCAGCCCGGTTGTAAGGGTCTGAGACGCCAACCACCGAAAATACAACATCCCAGCCGAAGCCAGGACAACATCAGACAACCAATCTGACTGGTTTACGGACCCTGATACTCGAACAATGTGGCCGAGACGTCATCCTCAAGCCCATGTTCCTTGCTCATAACTTGCGTCAGATGCCAGTAAAGATCATCCAGAAATTCCTTACTGCTTTGCTCTGAACCGCATTTTTCAACCAGCTCCAGCAGACCCTCCGGCTCCAGCATGGAGCCATCTTCCAGCCGCGCCTCTGTAAAGCCGTCAGAGAACAGCAGCAGGCGGTCGCCACGTTCCATGACAAATTCTTCCTGACTGTAGCCGATATCTGGAACCAGCCCCACCGGCACACCACCCTTACCGATGAACTCCAGTTCACCGTTCTTGCGCAGCAACAGCGGATGCGGGTGGCCTGCTTGCACCATCTTAACAACACCGCTGCGCAAATCGGCGATGCAATAGGCCATGGTGAAGTACTCTTCGATCCCGGTATCAGCGATCAGCCGTGCATTCAGCAGGCTGGCGACTTCCTCCGGCTGGCGCAGAGCGTAGAACCGGTTGAAGCGTTTTTCCATCCCGACATTCTGATCGAAGTAATTCGAGGACAGATAGCCGCCGAGACGCGCTGTCATCATCGCTGAAGTGATGCCGTGACCGGACACGTCAATAGAGTAAAAGCCGATTCGGTTCACGCCAGGAGAGAACATTCCCACCAGATCGCCGCCGATATGGCCGCAGGGTTTCAGCAGCAGACTGACGGTGGAGGATCCGAAATCCTTGGAAAGTTCCGGCACCAGCGATTCTTGAATCTTGCGGGCTTGGATCAGATCCTTGTCGATCGCATCATAAACCCGCTGCAACTCCCCCAGAGTTTCGGACACGATACGGTTCTTCTCGGACAGTTCCCGCTGCATTCTCAGGATACGCTCACCCGCAGAAATCCGCGCCCGCAGTTCATCCGAACTGACCGGCTTGGTCAGGAAATCGTCAGCGCCTGCGTCAAGCCCTTCTGCAACCTCGTTCTTTTCGCTCTTTGAGGTCAGCAGGATGAAATAAGCATACTCCTCGCTGGAGCGGGTACGGAACGCGCGGCAAAACTCCAGCCCGTTCATGCCCGGCATCATCCAGTCGCTGAGGATCAGGTCAGGAGTTTCTGTCTGGCAAATTTCCATCGCGGCCTCGCCGCTCTCAGCCTCGACGACCTCAAATCCCCATTTTTTGAGAGAAGCAACTAGAATGCGTCTTTGCAGGCGGCTGTCGTCAACAACCAGCACACGGCGTATTGATCCGGCCACTGTGTGGTCCTCGTTGTCCATCGAACTTTCTGGCAGCACCGAAGGCACCTCACAAATGACAAAATCAGACGATCTTGTGATACTATCGGTCCAGAAATTTAACAGGCGGTGAAACCTAAAATTTGAGCTTCCCTCTTTATTTCACTATATTTTTACTGCAATCAACTTAAGAAATTGCGCATGGCGACTGATCTTAGGGATATATGACATGATTGACTGGCCGCGAGTGACCGAGCTGCGCGAAGAAGTTGGCGCCGAGGATTTCGAGGAAGTTGTTGAAATTTTTCTCGAAGAGGTCGAGGAAGTTATCGGCCGGCTGCAAGGCGGTGATTGCAGTCAGCTGGAGCAGGACCTGCATTTCCTGAAAGGCAGCGCGCTCAACCTCGGGTTTGATGAATTTTCGGGGCTGTGCCTGGACGGCGAGCGGAAGTCGGCACAAGGTGAATCAGAAGATGTCGATGTCGCTGCCATCATCACCAATTTCCAAGCGTCCAGATCTGCTTTCCTGACCGGGATGTCCGAAAAATTCTGACTCCGCTTCCGGTGTCAGATCACAAACTGCACCAAAGTCTCGTCCTGGGTGATGTCCGTAAAGGTCATCCCGGCCGCATCAAGCCGCGCAAACAGTTGCTCGAAATTCTCCGGCCGCTTGGTTTCGATCCCGATCAGCACCGAGCCGAAATTGCGGGCGGACTTTTTCATGTATTCAAAGCGGGCAATGTCGTCCTCCGGGCCTAAGATGCCAAGAAACTCCTTCAGCGCTCCAGGCCGCTGCGGCAGGCGCAAGATGAAGTACTTCTTAACTCCGGAATAGCGCTGCGCCCGTTCTTTGACCTCTGGCAGACGTTCAAAATCAAAGTTGCCGCCGGATGTGACGCAAACCACCGTCTTGCCGCGGATCCAGGAGCGCACATCCTGCAGCGCCTCGACCGACAGCGCGCCGGCCGGCTCCAGCACGATGCCTTCCACGTTCAGCATCTCGATAATGGTGGCGCAGATCCGGTCCTCGGAGATGGCCAGGACATCCGGCAGCGGCACGTCTTTTAGAATATCAAAGGGCAGCGCGCCGATCCGCCCCACCGCAGCGCCATCGACAAAAGTGTCGACATGATCCAACGCAACCGGCTTGCCTGCAGCAAGCGCTGCCCGCAAACAAGCACCGCCTTCAGGCTCAACAAACAGGCTATGCACCCCGTCACCAAACCAGGAGGAAACACCGGCCGACATGCCGCCGCCGCCAACCGGCAGCAGCACGTGATCCGGTGTTTTACCCAGCTGCGCCTCGATCTCCACGGCGATGGAGGCCTGGCCTTCAATCACATCCGCATCATCAAAGGGCGACAGGAAATGCCCGCCCTCCTTGGCACACCACTCCTGCGCAGCAGCCAGGCAAATGTCGAAATAGTCGCCGACCAGATGGATTTCGATATTGTCGCCGCCGAACATCCGGGTTTTCTGGATTTTCTGCTGCGGCGTTGTGACCGGCATGAAGATTACGCCGCGCTTGCCTAGATGACGGCACATGAAAGCAACACCCTGAGCATGGTTGCCGGCCGAGGCACAAACATACAGCTCCTGATCCGGCTGCTTGCGCATCGCGTTCAGCGCCCCGCGGATCTTGTAGGAGCGGACCGGGCTCAGATCCTCGCGCTTGAGGTAAATATCCGCGCCGAAACGCTCGGACAGATGCACATTGCGCTGCAACGGAGTTGCGGGAAACACATCGCGCATCGCCTGTTCTGCGGCACGGGCCTGGGACTTGAAATCGCTCATGGAACATTCAGTGGCGCAAGCCCGCCCCCAAGGCAAGGGGCGGGTGCAAAGCATACATAAGAATACCGGAAGTTAGATCGGGCGGCCTTCGACATAGTGTCCATAAAAAGTAGTAAGAACGCTGGCACTCACCAAAGACATGGCCAGCATGGCAAACGCAGAAAAGACGAAACCAAGAGGGGCAAAAACTGCAAAAGACAAGCCGGAAACGAACTGCATCAAAAGCTGCAGCACGCCCAACAGAACAAGCACGAGAAAGACCGTGCCAGAGGCTCCGGAAGTCGCTTGCCATGACTCGCGCAGCAAAAGCGGTCGACCAATGGCTACTGCCGGTAATACAGGAAGCAGACGATACATCGCGATCAAAACAAAAACAGAGTACCCAGCAATCACTAGAAGCATAGGAACCAGCGCTCCCGATCCCATCGCCGCGATAAGTCCATTCACAAGGAATATCAACGGGATAAAAAGCACAAACACAAGAAATCCTATGAGCAGCATGTGCCCAAAATAGGATAATATCCGATCTCGCTTGAAAGCAGGGAGCCAGCTTGTTGGATACTCTTCCAACAGAATGAGTCGGTGCCATGCTACAAAGACCCAAAACTGAACCGCTATAAATATCAGTGTGGCGGTGACAAATGACAGGCCGAGCTTGCCGGATTGCAATGCATCTGACAAAGCTTGCTCATCCCAAAACATTGCGATCGGCTGCCCTCCTGCACTGAGTACAACAAAAATAAGAGCAATTCCGATCAAGACGGGCACAAGGGCAATTCTGACCGCCCATTCGAAGTTCCTAAGAACCATACTCACCGAGTGAGCGAAAATCGACCAGCCTTTCATGCGGGCATTCTCCAATAGATTGTTCTGCTTCTCCGCGCACGTTATGCGTGCCTGGCAGATTAGAAAACCCCGGTTAACCTTGCCCTTCCGGGCAAAACCCGCTACGCCGCAGGCGTTCTGACCTGAGAGGGAATTCCATGTCCGCGCCTAAGAAAGTTGTGCTCGCCTATTCCGGCGGCCTCGACACCTCGATCATCCTGAAATGGCTGCAGACCGAATACGGCTGCGAAGTTGTCACCTTCACCGCCGATCTCGGCCAGGGTGAGGAACTGGAGCCCGCCCGCAAAAAAGCGGAAATGCTGGGCATCAAGCCGGAAAACATCTTCATCGAGGATGTACGTGAGGAATTTGTCCGCGACTTCGTCTTCCCGATGTTCCGCGCCAATGCGGTTTACGAAGGCCTGTATCTGCTGGGCACCTCGATTGCCCGCCCGCTGATCTCCAAACGTCTTGTGGAAATCGCCGAGTCCACCGGCGCCGACGCGGTCGCCCATGGCGCCACCGGCAAGGGCAACGATCAGGTCCGCTTTGAGCTGGCAGCCTATGCATTGAACCCGGACATCAAGGTGATCGCGCCCTGGCGTGAATGGGATCTGACCTCGCGTACCCGTCTGCTGGAATTTGCCGAAGCAAACCAGATCCCGGTGGCCAAGGACAAACGCGGCGAAGCTCCCTTCTCAGTTGACGCAAACCTGCTGCACACGTCCTCCGAGGGCAAAGTTCTGGAAGACCCGGCGGTCATGGCGCCTGATTATGTCTACCAGCGCACCGTTCACCCCGAGGACGCACCGAATGAACCTGAGTTCATCGAGGTCGGTTTTGAAAAGGGCGATGCTGTCAGCATTAATGGTGAAACGCTGAGCCCGGCAGACCTGCTGACCAAACTGAACGAATTGGGCGGCAAGCATGGCTGCGGCCGTCTTGATCTGGTCGAAGGCCGTTTTGTCGGCATGAAATCCCGCGGCATTTATGAAACCCCGGGCGGCACCCTGTTGCTGGAAGCCCACCGCGGCATTGAATCGATCACCATGGACCGCGGTGCAATGCATCTCAAAGATGAATTGATGCCGAAATACGCAGAGCTGATCTACAATGGTTTCTGGTATTCGCCCGAGCGCGAAATGCTGCAGGCTGCTATCGACAAGAGCCAGGAACATGTCACCGGAACCGTGCGCCTGAAGCTTTACAAAGGCTCCGCAGCCTGCGTGGGCCGCTGGTCGGATCACTCGCTCTACTCCGAAGCGCATGTGACTTTTGAGGAAGACGCCGGCGCCTATGACCAGACCGATGCTGCAGGTTTCATTCAGCTGAATGCCCTGCGCCTCAAACTGCTGGCCGCACGCGAGCGCCGGCTCAAAAAGTGAGTGATTACCGCGGCATAGACGGCGGTTTCGAGGACGATTTCGCGGAAGAACTGGAAATGTTCGTCGAAGCTCAGGACACCGTTTGGGCGGCTGTCCTGACTGAACTCTCTGCAGGAAAAAAGACGAGCCACTGGATGTGGTTCGTCTTTCCCCAATTGGCCGAACTAGGCCAATCCCACATGGCACAGCTTTATGGGATCGAGGACCTGACCGAGGCCGCAGCCTATCTGAACCACGAAAAACTGCGCAGCCGCCTGGTGGACGCCAGCCAACTGGTGCTGCAGCATAAGGGTACCGATCCCGCGCAAATCCTGGGCAGTACCGACGCTAAGAAACTACGCTCCTCGATGACGTTGTTTGCAGCTGTGCCCGGTGCGCCGGCGGAATTCCGGCAGGTGCTTGAAACCTTCTATGGCGGCCAGCCCTGTCCGCTGACCAAGGCAGCCCTTGCCGAAACGTAACCCGGCGCCCTCCCCTTTGGTCACTATTGCCCGGCATCCCTTGCGTGCCTAACCCTCACCGCAAGCAAGGGAGGAACATATGTCACTTCAGGACATCGCCAAGGACATCCGCACAGGTCTGGCTGGAAAGAACTTTGACGGCACGCTGAAATTCGACTGCGGGAAGGATGGCGTTATCGTGCTCTCCGAAGGCGGGGCCACCACCGATGACTGTGACACCGACTGCACGCTGCAGCTTTCCAGAGAGAACCTGAAAAAGCTGCTCACCGGCAAGCTCAACCCGATGACCGCCGTAATGATGGGCAAAATCAAGATCTCCGGCGACATGGGTGTCGCCATGAAACTGGGCAAACTGATCAGCTGAGCCTCTTCTTCTTGCTGAAAACATCCTGGGGGTGAGCGCCGCAGGCGCGAGGGGGCAACGCCCCCTTCTCCCCTCAGATTTTCGCTGCCTTCATTTGCTCATATAAAGGCAGCGCCGCCTGCAGCACGGGCTGCAGGTCTTCCGGCACCTCCGGCAGCGGGCCTTCCGGGCCAGCAAATCCGGTTGAATTCCAGACCGCACCGTACCAATGCGCCGCCCACACGCCGTCGTCCTTATGTCCGCCCCTTGGCCAGGTCAGCATCTTCGGGGAATACGGCATGCCAACCGTCTCGCACAACTGTTCCAGTTTGCCTGCCGGATCATGCCGAATGTCATGGCTGTCCACGACAACCGGTGCATGTCCCCAGCTGCGCACCAGGTCGAGCAGCTCCGCCTGCTGGCGGAATCCAATGTCTTCCAGTGTAGGATTTTCCCGTTTCACCGCATATGAGGCGATCACACGGGCAGGATGACGGATCAGAAAGACATTTGTGACCTCTTGCATCCACTGCCGCGGAACGCCGGGGATCATGTGCTGAGTCATATGTTTTTGATAGTAGTACGGCTTGGCGCCTCGAACCTCTCCCAGCAGCTCCTTTGCTACCTCGTCCGGATCCCGCGGCTGGCTGTCCAGAATTTCTCCCCGCATCGGGTGGCTCAGGCCGGTCATCGCCAGATAGGCGGCATAAAACGGTTCATCCACCACCGCGCAATCACCCCGGTTGCCAAAGGCGTACATCAACGCCGTCGACAGGTTCCGCGGCCCGGACCACATGGCAATCCGCATCATGCGCACTCCTTTTCGATGAGATCCTTATAGAGGGCACGAAGATTTTCGGTCATGGGTCCCATCTGGCCGCTGCCGATCTGCCGCCCGTCGATGCTGCCCACCGGTGTCTGCGCCCCGAAAGTGCCAGTCAGAAAGGCTTCGTCGGCACCGTATGCATCCACCAGCGAATAGTTCCGCTCGTGAACTGGAATACTGTTGGCGCGGCACAAATCGATCACTTTCTGCCGGGTAATGCCGTTCATGCAATAATCCCCGGTCGAAGTCCAAACCTCCCCCTTGCGCACGATGAAAAAGTTGCAGGCGTTTGTGGTGTTCACAAAGCCATTCACGTCCAGCATCAGCGCCTCATCCGCGCCCGCCTTTTCGGCGGCGATACAGGCGATGATACAGTTCAACTTGGAGTGGGAATTCAGTTTGGGGTCCTGCGTCATCGGCAGCCCGCGGATATGCGGCACTGTGGCCAATTTTATCGGACGCGGCAGATTGGGGCGGGAATGCTCCATGATAATGGTAATCGTCGGACCCTGCTGCGACAGCGAAGGGTGCTGGAAAGGGCGTGTTTTTACCCCGCGCGTGACCATCAGCCGGGCATGGGCATCAGTGGTCATTCCATTGGCTTTCTGTGTCTCTAACACAGCGGTTTTCACGCCCTCCCGGTCCAACCCGATGTCCAGGTCAATCGCCTTGGCAGCCTCAAACAGCCGGTCCAAATGTTCGTCAAAGAAGGCCCAGGTTCCATTGTACAACCGCAGCCCTTCCCACACGCCGTCGCCCAGCATGAAACCGCTGTCATAAACACTCACCTTGGCCTCAGCCTTGGGGACAGTTTTTCCATTCAGATAGATCAGGATTTCTTCGTTGCGCTGATCTTCCTCAGCCTGGTGAGTGCTCATCTTTTCAGTCATGGGATCCTCCTTTGCCGGCACGTTAGTAATATTGGATCCAATTTCCAAGCAGTAACTTGCTGTCACCAGTCCGTGAAATCCGCCGCTGCCGGGTTGAGAGACGCAGCAACAGCCGGCAGGGTGGCAGCAAAGCAGAATGGAGGCCCAAGATGCGTACACTGGAAAGACTGAGATTTTTGACTTTGATGGGCTTTATTGCCATCGGTACGGTTGCTCATGCCAATCCGGTGCAGGCGCAAGCAACTGAAGTTTTGACCGTGGCCGGGGGGTGCTTCTGGTGTGTGGAAAGCGATTTTGAAGGCGTGCCCGGGGTGATCGAAGCCGTGTCGGGCTATACCGGAGGCAAGACTAAAGGCCCGACTTACAAAGACGTCAGCCGCGGCGGCAGCGGCCATTACGAAGCGGTGCAAATTACTTTTGATCCGGCAAAAGTCTCGCGCGGGCATTTGCTGGAATTGTTTATCCGTTCGGTTGATCCAACCGACGCAGGCGGCCAGTTCTGCGACCGCGGAGAGAGCTATCGCACCGCAATTTTTGTCTCTAACAAAGGCGAGAAGGCCCTAGCCAGGCGGGTTGTATCCGAAGCTCAGGATGCCTTGGGGAAAACAATCGTGACGCCTGTCCTTTCAGCAAAGACCTTCTATGAAGCAGAAGACTATCATCAGGACTACTACAAAGGAAAAAACCTGGTGTTCACCCGCTTTGGCCCCAAACGCCAGGCGGAGGCCTATAAGCGATACCGCCAGGCCTGCGGCCGCGATGAGCGGGTGGCGCAGCTGTGGGGCGATGCCGCGCCTTTTGCAAACGGGCATTGAAACGGGGCGCTGCCCCCTTGGCCTGACGGCCAATTCCCCCGGAGTATTTTGACCAGAAAGAAGCAGGCTGCCGCAACCTAAAAACCGGCTTCCTGCACTTCTTTCAGCTCAGGAATCACATCTGCCGTGCCATGCCGCGTGACCATCAGTGCCGCAGCCTTTGCGGCCAGTGGCATTGCTTGTGCCAGCGGCAAACCCTGATCCAGACCTGCGAGGACATATCCGGTGAAAGTGTCCCCTGCCCCCGTGGTATCCACGGGCGTTACCGGAAGAGCTGGAACATCCAGAACCGTACCGGTTTCGCCGTCGATATGCCGGGCTCCTTTAGCACCAAGAGTGATAATCACGTCTTTGATGCCAAGCTCATCCGGCAACTTGCCAGAGGCCTCCTTCAGCTGTCCGGCTTCCACCTCGTTCAGGATCAAGAGGTCGAGAAACGGAAGAACCGCTTGGACGGCGTCCGCGTCAAAGGGGGCGGCGGCGTAGCAGACCCGCATCCCGTGATCCCGGCCCGCATTGGCAGCTTCCGCCTGCATATTGGTTTCATTCTGCATCACCAGAATGTCGCCTGCATTTGCCCGCGAAAGCGCTTGCTCCAGCTGGTCTTGGGTCAGTGCACGGTTGGCGCCTGGAAACAGGATGATCTGGTTTTCACCCTCCGGCTCCACCGCAATGATGGCGTGGCCGGTTGGGATGTCCACCTGGGCAATGTCGCGAATTCCGGCGCCATAACCCTTCAACCGCTCAATTGCCCAAGACCCATCTGGCCCCACCGCGCCGATATGATGCACCTTGCTGCCAGCGCGGACGGCGGCAACGGACATGTTGGCGCCTTTCCCGCCCAAAAAGCGGTCAAGGCGCCTAGCGGCAAGGGTTTCTCCCGCCGCCGGCAGATGCGGCAAGGCATAGACCATGTCCGCATTGATTGATCCCAGGTTCCAGATCGCCATCTCAGATCACCCGATGTTGCAGGCTGCCAGTACCGCCATATTCAAAATGTCATTGGTGGTGGAGGTGGTCGAGCAGATCTGGATCGGCTTGTCGATGCCAGACAGGATCGGGCCGATTACCGTGGCGCCGCCCATCTCCTGCATCAGCTTGACCGAGATCGAGGCCGAGTGGCGGGCTGGCACGATCAGGATGTTGGCCGGGCCGGTCAGACGCTGGAACGGGTAGTACCGCTGCGCCCGCTCGTTCAGTGCAACATCAACGGTCATCTCGCCTTCGTATTCGAAATCAACACCGCGCTTGTCCAGAACGGCGGGCGCGACATGCATCTTTTCCGCGCGTTCTGACACTGGGTAACCGAAGGTGGAGAAGCTGACAAAGGCCACCCGCGGTTCAAGCCCCATATGGCGGGCAACACCCACGGCACGTTCAGCGATGTTTGCCAGGTGGTTTTCATCCGGCCATTCATGCACCAGCGTGTCCCCGATCAGCACGATCCGCCCTTTGTGCAACAGTGCAGTTACACCAGCGGCACCATGATCGGCATCGGCATCAAACACATGGTTGATCCGTTCCAGAACATGGGCCGATTTCCGGGTTGCACCGGTAACCAGACCATCGCCATGCCCATGCGCAAGCATCAGGCTGGCAAACACGTGCCGGTCACGTCCGACCAGCCGGTGAATATCTTTGTGATCAAAACCTTTACGCTGCAAGCGGCTGTACAGGAAGTCCTTGTACAAATCGAAATTCGGCGTGTTGGCAGCGTTGACAATTTCCAGCTCACGCACAGCATCGCCAAGGCCGGCTTTTTCCAGTTTGGTGCGCACATCCTCCTGCCGGCCCACAACCAGTGATTTCCCAAAGCCCGAACGCTGGTACATCACTGCAGCGCGCAGCGCACGCGGGTCATCACCTTCGGCAAAGATCATCCGGGACTGGGCGGACCGGGCACGGGCATTCAAGCCGCGCAGGATAGAGGCGGTCGGATCCATGCGGGATTTCAATCCCACCTCATAGGCGTCCATGTCCACGATCGGACGGCGGGCGGCACCGGTGTCCATGCCTGCCCTTGCCACCGCCAGCGGGATCCGATGGATAAGCCGGGGATCAAAGGGTGTCGGAATGATATAGTCGCGGCCAAAAGACAGAGATTTGCCATAGGCCAGCGCCACTTCATCCGGCACATCCTCGCGCGCGAGTGCTGCCAGAGCGTGGGCACAGGCGATCTTCATCTCGTCGTTGATAGCGCGGGCGTGGATGTCCAGCGCGCCGCGGAACAGGTAGGGAAATCCCAGCACGTTGTTGACCTGGTTCGGGTAATCGGACCGGCCGGTGGCGACGATGGCATCAACACGTACTTCATGCGCTTCTTCGGGAGTGATTTCCGGATCCGGGTTTGCCATCGCAAAAATCACCGGATTGTCGGCCATCGCGGCGACCATCTCCTGGGTTACCGCGCCCTTGACCGATACGCCCAGAAAGACGTCGGCACCGCGCATGGCTTCTTCCAGAGTGCGCAGATCCGTGCTGATCGCATGGGCGGATTTCCACTGGTTCATGCCCTCGGTACGGCCCTGATAGATCACGCCTTTGGTGTCGCAGACAATGCAGTTTTCGTGCCGCGCGCCCATGGCTTTCAACAGCTCGATACAGGCAATGCCGGCTGCCCCTGCCCCATTCAGGACGATCTTCACATCCTCAATCTTCTTGCCCGACAGATGCAGCGCGTTGATCAGGCCGGCCGCACAGATCACCGCAGTGCCGTGCTGATCATCGTGGAAGACGGGAATGTCCATCTCTTCCTTGAGCTTCTGCTCAATGATGAAACACTCTGGCGCCTTGATGTCCTCCAGGTTGATGCCGCCAAAGGTCGGCCCCATCAGCTTAACCGCTTCGATGAACTTGTCCGGATCCTCGGTATCCAGTTCGATGTCGATCGAGTTCACGTCGGCGAAGCGTTTGAACAGGACAGACTTGCCCTCCATCACCGGCTTAGAGCCCAAAGCCCCCAGATTGCCCAGACCCAGCACCGCCGTGCCGTTTGATATCACCGCAACCAGATTGCCCTTGTTGGTGTAATCATAGGCGGTCTCAGGATTTGCCGCGATTGCTTCGCAAGGCACCGCAACCCCCGGAGAGTAGGCCAAAGACAGATCCCGCTGCGTTGTCATCGGGACAGTGGCATTGATCTCCCATTTGCCCGGAGACGGCTCCAGGTGAAACGCCAGGGCTTCCTCATCGGTGATCTTTGTTTTGGGCATTTTATCTCGTGTCCTCTCCTCGTCGCGGTCCGTCTTAGCCCAGCCAACCGCGCCCCTCAATCCGGGCTTTCAAGAATCTGTATAGCCAGAATTGAGATAAATACGACTAAAGGACGATGGATAACGCCAAGTTTTCACCTTAAAGTAGACGCCCGGCTGCTGTAATTTATTAATAGGTATTAACACGCACCTGCAAGCCAGGTGGCGCTGCGCGCTCGAACTCATGAGCCTGATAAGCACGTGTCAGAATGACAATTGTCCGCCCGGAACACGGGCCTAGGATCAAAGGAATAGTGAGGAATGATAAGTTTCCAAAACAATTCCGGCGCGATGGTTGCCTTGCAGACATTGGGTGGCGTCAATAGCCAGCTCAACACCGTGCAAGACAGCATATCCACCGGCAAAGAAGTCAACACGGCGCAGGATAACGCCGCGCTTTGGGCGATCTCCGAACTGATGGATTCAGATATTTCGGGGTTGCGTTCTGTCTCAGACACGTTGTCGCTGGGTGAAGCCACCGTGGCGGTTGCTTCTGCCGGAGCGGAACAGATCACTGATACTTTAACAGAAATGCGGTCACTGGCAGTTATGGCAGCAAGCGGGATGGGGGATTTCAGCAAATTCGAAGCCGCCCTGTCGCAAAAGACCGAGCAGATCAATTCCATAATCTCATCCTCCAGTTTCAATGGTGTGAACCTGCTGAAAACTGATGTGGACGGCAATGGCGGCACAGCGCTGACTGTCCCGTCAGCACTATCCGCGACCGGAGGCGTGACCACGCTCAGCGTTGATGGCGCGGACTTCGAAGGCAGCCCGCAGTTTGACATTGGCAACCGGACAGCCATCACCGACAGCGCCAGCGCACTGACCGCCCTGGGAGAAATCGAGGGGTTCCTGGCTTACGCAATCGACAGTTCCGCTGCTCTTGGCGCCAGCGCCGGCGGCATTGCAGAACAGAACCAGTATGTCGGCAAGCTGTCGGATTCGATCACCCAGGGAGTCAGCTCGATGATCGACACCAGCATGGAGGAAGCGGCGACAAAACTTCTGGCGTTGCAGGCGCAGCAACAGCTGAGCACCCTGTCGCTCTCAATCGTCAACACAATGCCCGACACACTGCGCAACCTTTACTGACAGCAGACTGCCGCCAGTGTTCCTGGCGGCAGTCACATCCGGGTTTTCCTCGGACCGCCCCCAATGTACACGTTTTACAACGACGACCCGGGGGAATTTTCATGACCGTAACGCCCATGATGGCGCAGTATCTCGAGATCAAGGCGGCGCACGCGGATGCGTTGCTTTTTTATCGGATGGGCGACTTTTACGAGATGTTCTTTGAGGACGCAGTCAACGCCGCAGAAGCCTTGGACATCGCGCTGACCAAACGCGGCAAGCACAACGGCGAAGACATTCCGATGTGCGGCGTGCCCGTCCATGCCGCCGAAGGCTATCTGCTGACGCTGATCCGCAAGGGCTTTCGCGTTGCCGTAGGCGAGCAGCTGGAAAGCCCGGCCGAGGCTAAAAAGCGCGGATCCAAATCGGTGGTGAAGCGGGATGTGGTGCGGCTTGTGACCCCGGGCACTCTCACCGAAGAGTCTCTGCTAGAAGCGCGCCGCCACAATTTTCTGGTTTCTTACTCTGAACTGCGGGACGAGGCGGCGCTGGCTTGGGCGGACATCTCCACCGGAGCGTTCCACGTGATGCCGGTCGCGCGGGTCCGCTTGTCGCCCGAGCTCGCCCGCCTGGCGCCATCAGAGCTGATCGTTGCTGATGGTCCGGCCTATGACGCTGCCCTCCCTCTGGCTGAAGAATACAAGATCCCGCTCACTCCGCTGGGCAAGGCGAGCTTTGACAGCACCGCTGCGGAAAGGCGCATCTGCTCTTTGTTCAACGTCAGCGCATTGGATGGGTTCGGCACTTTCACCCGGGCCGAGGTCTCAGCCATGGGCGCGCTGATCGACTATTTGGAGATCACCCAAAAGGGCAAGCTGCCGCTGCTGCAGCCGCCACAGCAGGAGGCGCAGGACCGGGTGGTCCAGATCGACGCCGCCACCCGCCGCAATCTGGAGTTGACCCGTTCGCTGTCCGGTGGCCGTGCCGGCTCGCTGCTGGCAGTAGTTGACCGCACTGTCACTCCCGGCGGCGCGCGTCTGCTGGAACAACGGCTGTCCAGCCCCTCCCGTAATCTCGAAGTGATCCACCAGCGCCTTGCTGCATTGGATTTCACTGTTGAACAATCTCAGACCGCCGAAGACCTGCGCGCGGCTTTGCGCAAAACACCGGACCTGGACCGGGCACTCTCCCGTCTGGCGCTGGAGCGCGGCGGCCCGCGCGATCTGGCTGCTATCCGCAACGGGCTGTCGCAGGCCGAAGCAATTGCCGGGTTCTGCGCCGGCCTGGAACTGCCTGCGCTGATGGCCGGGGCCATGTCGGATCTGCAAGGTTTCGACGATTTGCTGTCTCTCCTCGATGCAGCCCTGGTAGCCGAACCGCCGCTTATGGCACGGGACGGCGGTTACATCGCAACCGGTTACGATCCGGAACTGGACGAAGCCCGCACTCTGCGCGACGAAGGCCGCTCGGTGATTGCTTCGATGCAGCAGAAATACGCCCAACACACCGGCGTCACCTCACTGAAGATCAAGCATAACAACGTGCTGGGCTATTTCATCGAAACCACCGCAACCCACGCGGACAAGATGATGTCGCCACCTCTCAATGAGACCTACATTCACCGCCAGACAACAGCAAATCAGGTCCGTTTCACCACAGTGGAGCTAAGCGAGATCGAAACCCGCATCCTGAATGCCGGAAACCTGGCGCTGGAGATTGAAAAGAGGCTCTATGCAGGGCTTTCCGGGGCAATTCTGGAAACTGCCGCCCGTCTTAACACGGCCGCCCGCGGGCTCGCCGAGCTGGATGTTCTGGCCGGGTTGGCCGATTTGGCACGCGGCGAAAACTGGACCCGTCCGAAGGTTGATGGAAGCCGTGCATTCCACGTGGAGGGCGGCCGCCATCCGGTGGTGGAACAAGCGCTGCGCCAGCAGGGCGGCGAAACTTTTGTGGCCAATGACTGCGATCTGTCAGCCCAGGAAGGTGCAGCAGTTTGGCTGCTTACCGGTCCGAACATGGCCGGTAAGTCGACCTTCCTGCGCCAGAACGCTCTGATCGCTTTGCTTGCCCAAATGGGCAGTTACGTTCCCGCGGAAGGTGCCCATATCGGCGTCGTTAGCCAGCTTTTCAGCCGGGTCGGTGCTTCGGACGACCTCGCGCGCGGCCGCTCCACCTTCATGGTGGAAATGGTGGAAACTGCAGCCATTCTAAATCAGGCCGACGACCGCGCTCTGGTGATCCTGGATGAGATCGGCCGTGGCACAGCCACCTATGATGGCCTCTCCATCGCCTGGGCCACGCTGGAACACCTGCATGAGGTTAACCGCTCGCGCGCGCTTTTTGCGACCCATTACCACGAGCTGACCCAGCTTGCCGCCAAATTGGAAGGCGTCGACAACGCCACAGTAGCGGTCAAAGAATGGGAAGGCGAAGTGATCTTCCTGCATGAAGTGCACAAAGGCGCTGCTGACCGGTCCTATGGTGTACAGGTGGCGCAGCTGGCCGGCCTGCCGGCATCGGTAGTTGCGCGTGCGCGAGATGTACTCGGCATGCTAGAGCAAAGCAGCCGCGAAGGCGGAACGAAGGTGCAAATCGACGACCTTCCCCTCTTCGCAGCAGCCCCGCCACCACAACCCACGGCGCCGGCGGGGCCCTCTCCGGCCGAAGAACTCCTCGCCGGTATACAGCCGGACGATCTCTCCCCAAGAGAAGCACTGGAAATGATCTACAAACTAAAAGAAGCTGCAATCTAAAAAAAAGGCGGATCCAAACGGACCCGCCCTTTCATCTTTCCGAAAATACTCTCGCCGAAGGCACAGGCCCGACAGGGTCTGTTCACATCAGCTGGCCGGCGTGGAAGACACACCAACCTGCGCGGCCCGCAGCAGGCGGTCGTGCAGCATGAAGCCTTCGGCGGACACCTGGATGATGTCACCAGCCTTGGTGCCCGGCACCGGTGCTTCGAACATCGCCTCATGCACCTGCGGATCAAACTTGTCGCCAACCTCTGGCGATACAACCCGGATGCCGTGCTTTTCAAACACACCCAGCAGCGAGCGCATGGTCAGTTCCACACCTTCGATCAGCGCCGCCGCAACTTCGCGCTGCTCATCGGTCGCCGCTTCGATCGCGCGCTTCATGTTGTCGTAAACCGGCAGCATGTCACGGGCCAGTTTCGAGCCACCGTAATTCTCCGCTTCCCGGCGTGCTTTGTCACCGCGCTTGCGGGCGTTCTCAGCATCCGCAAGCGCCCGCATGAACCGGTCCTTCAGCTCATCCCGTTCCGCCCGGAGTGCATCGATTTCCAACGAGGCATCATCAAATTCCTCGGTCTGCCCCGCCAGCTCTTCTGCCTCGGCGGCAGCGATATCATCCAGAAAGTCTTCGTCCTTGAGCTCTGCCATGTTTCACCTCTAACTCCGGTCCGACAACAGTTTGCCGACCAGTTGTGCCGTATAGTCTACAATCGGCACAATCCGTCCGTAATTCAGGCGCGTCGGGCCAATCACCCCCACCGCACCGATGATCTTTCGATCCGCGTTCATATAGGGAGACACCACCAAAGAGGAACCCGAAAGTGAGAAAAGTTTGTTCTCCGAACCGATAAAAATGCGCACTCCATCGCCGTCTTCGGTCAGTTCCAGAAATTCGGCGATATCACGCTTGCGCTCTAAATCGTCAAACAAGGTCCGTATCCGCTCCAGCTCCTCCGCCGCACCAGTTTCGGCCAGAAGATTCGCCCGCCCGCGTACAATCAGCCGGGCCTGATCACTGTCGTCATCCTCCCAGACGGCCAGCCCGCTTTCGATCATCGCATGTGCCAAGCTATCGATTTCCTGCCGCCGTGCCGAGATCTCTTTTTGGATCTCCCGCTGCACCTCGCTCAGCGTGCGCCCTTCAATCAGGGCATTAAGGAAATTCGCAGCCTCGCGCATCGAACTGGGTGTCTGTCCCGGCGGCGGCTTAAACAGGCGGTTTTCAACATGGCCATCTGAGAACACCAGCACCACCAGCGCCCGGTCGTGCGCCAAAGAGACAAACTCGATATGCCGGATCTCCGCCTCATGTTTGGGCGTCAGCACCAATGAAGCACCTTGCGTCACACCGGACAGCGCCGCTCCGACCCGGTCCAGCATGCCTCCCACATCGCCGGCATTTTTGCCCAGCGTCGCGTCGATCTTCTTCCGGTCGTTTGCGTTCAGGTCGCCAACCTCCAGCAACCCATCGACAAACATCCGCAAGCCCATCTGAGTGGGCACCCTGCCAGCGCTTACATGCGGGCTATCCAGAAGGCCAAGGAATTCCAGGTCCTGCATTACGTTGCGAACCGTGGCTGCACTTACCTTTTCGCTCAGTGAGCGTGTCAGCGTGCGGCTGCCAACCGGATCGCCGCTCTCCAAATAGCTTTCGACCACCGTCCGGAAAACTTCCCGCGAGCGGTCATTCAGGTCTTGCAGGATATTGTTCGCGTCGCTCATCGATTTTCCAGCGTTTCTTGCGGATTCAACATAAGAACCCGAAGCTAGGTTGTCATTAAAGAGCAGCGTGGGAAAAGGTCAATCGGGCTTGCATAGCTTGGCGTCCGGGGGATATCCCCAAGCCAGCAAATAAAGGATGTGCCATGCGACCCTCAGGACGAGAACTGAATGAAATGCGCGCCGTGTCGATTGAGACCGGCTTCACCAAACACGCCGAGGGCTCCTGCCTGATCAAGATTGGCGATACCCACGTCCTGTGCACCGCCACCATCGAAGACCGGGTGCCGCCCTTTATCAAGGGAACCGGCCTTGGCTGGGTCACCGCTGAATACGGTATGCTTCCACGCGCCACCAATACCCGTATGCGCCGCGAGGCTGCATCGGGCAAGCAAGGCGGCCGCACGGTTGAAATCCAGCGTCTGATCGGCCGCGCATTGCGGGCCGGCGTCGACCGCGTCGCTTTGGGCGAGCGTCAGATCACCGTCGACTGTGACGTTCTGCAGGCCGATGGCGGCACCCGTTGCGCCTCGATCACCGGCGGCTGGGTCGCCCTGCGCCTGGCGGTTAACAAGCTGATGAAAGCCGGCGACGTCCACATCGACCCGCTGATGGATCCTGTTTCGGCCGTCTCCTGTGGTATCTATGCAGGCCAGCCGGTGCTGGATCTGGACTACCCGGAGGATTCCGAGGCCGGCGTTGACGGCAACTTTATCATGACTGGCTCGGGCAAGCTGATCGAAGTGCAGATGTCCGCCGAAGGCTCCCTGTTCTCCCGCGATCAGATGAACCAGCTGATGGATTTGGCCGCCAAGGGCACCACAGAGCTGGCAGAGATGCAAAAGGCCGCCTGCAAATGATCCGCAAACTGGAAGGCGGCAAGCTGCTTGTCGCCACCCACAACAAGGGCAAGCTGAACGAGATCACCGAGATACTCGCTCCCTTTGGTGTCAGCGTTGCCGGCGCCGGCGAAATGAACCTGCCGGAGCCGGAGGAAACCGAAGACACCTTTGTCGGCAATGCCCGCATCAAGGCCCATGCCGCGGCCAAGGCAACCGGCCTGCCAGCCTTGTCCGACGATTCCGGGATCACTATCGACGCTCTGAACGGTGCCCCGGGTGTCTACACCGCCGATTGGGCAGAAACCCCTAATGGCCGTGACTTCCAAATGGCGATGACCCGCGCCAATGACGAGCTGAACGCGGCCGGCCCCGAGGCCCCCCGCACGGCCCAGTTCCGCTGCACCCTTGTCATCGCCTGGCCCGACGGCCACGACGAGGTGTTCGAAGGCGTGATGCCGGGCCAGCTGATCTGGCCGATCCGCGGCGCGCATGGGTTTGGTTACGATCCGATGTTCCAGCCGGACGGTTACAGCATCACTTGCGCCGAAATGGATCCAGCGGAAAAGAACAGGATCAGCCATCGCGGCAAGGCAGTTGCCCAGTTCATCCGGGGCTGTTTCGGTGGATGACTGGCGCAACGGGGGCTTTGGCCTCTATGTGCACTGGCCCTTTTGTCAGGCCAAATGCCCCTATTGCGACTTCAACAGTCATGTCTCCGCAAAAATAGACCAAAAGCTGTGGGTTAGAGCCTACCTGAGCGAACTCGACAGACTCTCGGAACAGCTCTCAGGCCGTGTCCTCAACTCAATATTCTTCGGCGGCGGCACTCCCTCTCTGATGCAGCCGGAAACTGTCGCCGCTGTTATCGATCGGGCACGTGAAATCTGGCCCTTTGCCAATGACATAGAGATCTCTCTTGAAGCAAATCCCGGCTCGGTTGAGGCAGGTCGCTTTGCCGGCTACCGCGACGCCGGAGTCAACAGGATCTCTATGGGTATTCAAGCCCTGAATGACGAGGACCTGCGCCGGCTGGGACGTATTCACAGTGTCTCCGAAGCCAAAGCAGCCTTTGATATCGCCCGCAAATGCTTTGACCGGGTCAGCTTTGATTTGATTTATGCCCGTCAGGGCCAAACACTGAAAACCTGGGAAGCGGAACTTCGCGAAGCACTTTCCATGGCTATTGACCACCTGTCGCTCTACCAGCTGACAATTGAGGACGGCACCGCTTTTGGTGATCGCTACGCCCGGGGAAAACTGCGCGGTCTGCCGGCCGACGACACCTCTGCGGATATGTATCAGGCGACCCAGGACATCTGCGCGTCTTTTGGCATGGCTGGTTATGAAATCTCCAACCACGCCAAGCCGGGTTCGGAGTCCCGGCATAACCTGATCTACTGGCGATACGGTGACTACGCCGGGATCGGCCCCGGCGCTCATGGCCGTTTGAGTATTGATGGTACCCGGTACGCCACGGAAACCCATCTGGCCCCAGGTGCCTGGCTGGAAGCAGTCAGTAAGGGAAATGGAGAATCCCTACGCGACTCTCTTTCGCAGGAAGATGCTGTGGCTGAATACATGATGATGGGGATGCGCCTATCCGAAGGTCTGGATTTAGCACGGTACACTCAACTTTCAGGCGTTAATCTCCCCGTGAGTCGACTTAAGGATCTTGTACAGATGGGCATGATCACTATCTCAGAGAAGAGGCTTCGCGCGACTGATCAAGGACGCGCACTATTGAATGCAGTGCTCCGCGAACTGTTGATGGATTGAAACAATGCGTTTTATCTATGCCGGCCTAGGACTGTTCTGTGTCGGCTTGGCCGTCATCGGTATTGTTCTGCCCTTGCTTCCAACTGTCCCCTTCCTTCTCCTTGCCGCGTTCTTTTTTGCGAACTCATCTGAACGCCTGCACAGTTGGATCGTTGATCACAACATTTTTGGTCCTATGATTCTGGATTGGCGCGACCACGGCGCCATCCGGCCAGGCGCAAAAAAGGCGGCAACCGTTTCGATTGCCGCCGTCTTCGGACTATCTCTGCTTCTTGGTGCCCCTAGCTACATAGTAGGGATCCAGGCGGTTGTTCTCTCTTCTGTACTTCTCTTCATCTGGACCCGGCCTAGCGGCTGAGCAGATTGCACAGCTCATCCAGTTGATCCAGGTTTTCGTAGCTGATCGTTACGGCGCCCGCCTCCCCGCCAGGCTTATGATCGATAGCCACTTTCATTTTCAGAACTGCCGAAAGATCTCCTTCAAGAGCACGGGTATCTGCGTCCTTTTCCTGAGGCTTTCTCGATCTCCTTTCGGCAGACGTCTGAACTCCAGCGGCATCTTTCTTAACCAATGCTTCGGTCGCGCGGACAGACAGCCCACCCTTGACGATCTTCATGGCAAGATCTGAAGCATTGTCCGAAGTGATCAGTGCCCGGGCATGGCCAGCCGACAGCTTACGCTCCTGCACCAGGTTTTGAACATCATCCGGCAGGTGCAACAAGCGCACTAGATTAGCAATATGGCTCCGGCTTTTACCAAGTGCTTCGGCCATCCGTTCTTGCGTATGGCCGAACTTTTCCATCAGTTGCTTGTAGCTTTGCGCCTCTTCCAGCGCATTAAGATCCGAGCGCTGGATGTTTTCGATGATGGCCACTTCCATCATTTCAAGATCCGAGTAGTCCCGGATCAGTACTGGAACTTCATGCAACTGCGCGGCCTGTGAGGCGCGCCAGCGGCGTTCCCCCGCCACAATCTCGAATTTTCCGCCCGGCCGCGGCCGAACGATCAGCGGCTGCAGAACGCCCTTTTCCTTAATCGAGGCCGTCAGATCATCCAAATCTTCTTGCAAGAACTGCCGGCGCGGCTGATTTGGATTGGCAACGACATTTTCAATTGGCACCAGAATTTCTGCATTCCGTGGTGCCTCTGCCTGCGTGCTCACCGGTGCAGGGTTCACATCTGCCATCAACGCTGACAATCCCCGGCCCAGTCCGCGTGGTTTTGTTTTTTTGTCTGCCATGATTGCCTCCGGTAAGTATTCTGCATTTACGCCGCTATCTTGTGATGTTTAGTGAGGATTTCCTCTGCCAACGCCCGGTATGCCTGTGCGCCAAGAGAGTTTGTGTCATAGTTTAGAACCGGTTGCGCATAAGAAGGTGCCTCGCTCACCCGGACATTGCGGGGGATTTTTGTTTGAAACACCAAATCACCCAGATTATCCCGGGCGTCCTGTTCCACCTGCTGCGACAAGTTGTTGCGACGATCAAACATTGTCAGGACAATTCCTTCGATTCGAAGGTTTGGATTCGCTGACTGCCGAACTTCTCTAATTGTCAGCATGAGCTGGGTCACCCCTTCCAAGGCAAAAAACTCACTTTGCAACGGAACCAGAACCGAATGTGCCGCGACCATTGCGTTGACCGTCAATAGGTTCAGAGAAGGCGGACAATCAATCAGAACGTAGTCCCAGTCATATTCGTCCATCGCGGTTTGGCGTAGAGCATCATGCAGAAGGAAACTGCGCTTTTCATTGGTAAACAGTTCTATATCAGCCGAGCTGAGATCGACAGTCGCTGGGATGATACACAGATCCTCAATCTCCGTCGTTTGAATGACGTCACTCAGAGATGAGTCTTCAACCAAAAGATCATATGTAGTCAGATCCCGATCCGACGGTTCAATCCCAAGGCCAGTTGAAGCATTCCCTTGCGGGTCAAGGTCGACGACCAATACACGAAGCCCGGTTTCCACCAAAGCGGCCGCCAGATTTATGGCTGTCGTTGTCTTCCCAACCCCGCCTTTCTGATTTGCGACCGCGATAATACGAGGCCCCTCAGGGCGGGAATAATCAGACACGTGCCACTTCCCTTATTTTTAGGATTACTGCTTCTTGTTCTGTCAGGCTTTTAACCTGTTCTGCAACGAACTGCCATTGCTGCCTGGCGTTATCCACTTCTTTTTTCCAGCTCTCCCCCTTAGGGAACAACGCCACCCCTTCGGATGACAGATGACGCTCTGAAAATTCAAGCAATGTGGACAAATCCGCCAAGGCACGCGCAGACAGGATATCTGCTTCTTGAGGTTCAGTCTTTTCAATTCTTTCGGTCAAAACAGTCGTCTTGACAGCACATTCTCGTGCGGCTGTTCTAAGGAACGCAGATTTCCTCTGATCACTTTCGATCAATGTTACCTTCATATCAGGTGCTTCATCCGCAGCCAAAATAGCAACAATCAGCCCTGGGAAACCGCCACCGCTACCTATATCGACCCAATGTCCAACAGGATCTGCACAACGGAATACTTGAATGGAATCGGCGATATGGCGCATCCAAAGATGTTCCAAGCTCGACTTCGAAACGAGATTTATTTTCGGGTTCCACTTTTGTATGACCTGCTCAAAGGTTTCAAGCCTCTGCAATGTTTCACGTGAAACATCAAGTCCTTGAGGAGGTATCCCATTTCTCACGCGGATTTCCCCTTTTTCGGAAGGCCACGGCGCAAACGCGCGAGCAGAAGCGCAAGCGCAGCCGGTGTTATTCCGTCAATACGGGCGGCTTGCGCCAGTGTTTCTGGTCTGGACTGGGACAACTTAATTTGCAATTCCTTGGAAAGACCGTCAATTCCTTCAAATGAAAATTCGGCGGGGAAACGATATCCCTCATCCTTCTTCATCGCAGAAACTTCCCGTTCTTGGCGTGCAATGTAGTTAGCGTAGAGAGCATCACGCTCCAACTGCCGGCGATTTTCCTTTTTCACCCGCGCTAAGTCCGGCATCAGCGGAATAATGTCCTCAAAGGAGACTTCAGGAAACGCCAGAACATCCATTCCGCTGCGACGGTTTCCATCTTGGTTAACCCGTATTCCGGCCGAGGAAACCTCCTTGGGTGTAAATGCATGGGATTCCAGGATGCTCCGCCCTGAGATTAGACCCTCATTCTTCTCCTGAAACGCTATCCGCCGGCCATCGCCAACACAACCCAGCTCTATAGCCATGGGCGTTAGCCTTTGGTCAGCGTTATCTGCCCGTAAGGACAGACGAAACTCAGCACGGGATGTAAACATTCGGTAGGGCTCAGTGACACCGTTTGTAGTGAGATCATCGATCATTACGCCAATGTAGCTGGTTGACCGGCCAAACGTAACCGGCTCTTCTTCCTGCGCCATACGCGCAGCGTTCAAGCCGGCAACCAATCCCTGTGCTGCAGCTTCCTCGTACCCGGTTGTCCCATTTATCTGCCCGGCCAAGTACAAGCCTGGAATGTCCTTCAGAGACAGGTCCAGCTTCAATACCCGTGGGTCTACATAATCATACTCAATTGCATACCCGGGCTGAAGGATAGTTGCTCTCTCAAGCCCCTTGATAGACCGGACATACGCCTCCTGAACGTCTTGCGGCAGGCTTGTAGAGATGCCATTTGGGTAGACCTTGTGATCCGAAACACCCTCTGGTTCCAGAAAGATCTGATGCGATTCCTTGTCAGAGAAACGTACAATCTTATCTTCTATCGACGGACAGTATCGTGGGCCAACACCTTCAATGTGCCCGCCGTACATCGCTGACCGCTCCAGGTTTTTCCGGATGATGTCATGCGTCTGAGTATTGGTGTGAGTAATACCGCAGGAAACTTGCTTGGCGCTTATTGCGCTTGTCATAAATGAGAAGAAGACCGGGTCATCGTCCCCTGGCTGAGCCTCCAGACCATCCCAGTCGATTGTACGCCCGTCCAGCCGGGGTGGCGTTCCCGTCTTCAGCCGGCCTAGCGGCAGTTCAAAACTGTCCAGGCGTTCAGCTAGCCGAACGGAAGGTTTGTCACCAATCCGGCCTCCAGGTCTGGAGATGTCTCCGATGTGAATAACGCCACGTAGGAATGTTCCGGAGGTGAGAATAACTGCCTTTGCTGGAATTTCACTTCCGTCAGACAGCACAGCCCCAGTAACTTCTGTTCCCGACATGAGGAAATCAGTTACTTCACCTTCGAGAATATCCAGGTTCGGTTGCGCTTCGGTTAGCCTCAGGATCTCTTGACGGTAAATCGTTCGATCGGATTGCGCTCTTGGCCCCTGAACCGCTGGGCCTTTCCGACGATTCAGGAGACGGAATTGTATCCCGGCCAGATCAGCAACACGGCCCATTACGCCATCAAAGGCGTCGATTTCCCGAACAAGATGCCCCTTACCCAATCCGCCAATAGCGGGATTGCAGGACATCACACCGATCCCACTGCGGCTCAGTGTAATCAGTACCGTTTTCGCACCCATTCGTGCGGCGGCGTGAGCGGCTTCCGTGCCGGCGTGGCCACCACCTACGACAATCACATCGTACTTCGAATGTTTCACGTGAAACACTCCTTCACTTTCCCAGGCAGAAGCTCGAGAAAATCTCATCAAGGAGATTCTCCACACCGATCCGGCCCACTAGCGTCTCCAGCGCTCGGATCGCCGAGCGCATTTCTTCGGCGGCAATATCATAGAATTCCGAACCACGCGACAGGATAACCTGTGCTTCGGCCAGACTAACCAACGCAGACAGCATAGCATCCCGGTGGCGAGCGCGAGTCGCAATTCCGGCTTGAGTCGAGCGCTTTTGAAGAACCGATGAAATGTGTTCGACAAGCTTGTCGATTCCCTGACCCGACCTGCCTGAGATCGCATCTGCCGCGTTTTCGCGGAGGTCGGCCTTAGGGCGAAGACGGATATCACCATTCTCCATCTCGACGTCCAGAATATCACCATCTTCCGCCAAAAACACACGCATGTCCGCATCTTCGGCGCGCTTCCGCGCTAGAGCGATGCCAATACCCTCGACGTGATCGTCGGTATCCCGCAAACCTGCAGTGTCCAATAAAGTGACTGGCAAGCCGGCCAGATCCATACGCACTTCGATAATATCGCGGGTAGTCCCGGCAAACTCAGACGTGATCGCCGCCTCGCGGCCGGCCAGCGCATTCAGCAATGTGGATTTTCCGACATTGGGTGCACCAATGATGGCCACTTCGAACCCGCTGCGGATTCGCTCCGCAATTTTCACCCCGTCTGTCTCTCTTTCGAGGCCGGCTTGAACTTCAGACAGCAGCGCGGAGACTTCCGGGGTTACATCAACCGGCACTTCTTCGTCAGCGAAATCAATTGTTACTTCGATCAAGGAAGCCGCGCGGATCAGATTGGTGCGCCAGGTCTCAGCCAACTTCCCAAGCCCGCCGGCAAGAACAACCTGTGCCTGCTTGCGCTGCGCTTCTGTTTCCGCGTCAATCAAATCCGCGAGCCCCTCGACCTGAGCCAAGTCCAGGTTACCGTTTTCTAAAGCGCGACGAGTGAATTCACCCGGATCAGCCATCCGTAAACCCGTAAGGCGGCCTAGATTTTCAAGCACCGCTGTTACAACAGCCGTACTTCCATGTACTTGAAATTCAACGGTATCTTCTCCAGTGAAGCTCTTGGGAGCCGTAAAGCTCAGCACCAAAGCTTCATCCAGGCGCTCACCTGAATCATCTTGTAAGATACGCAGGCTTTTGCCCCGCGCCGGCAAAACGCCTCCGCAAAGCTGCGCGCCGGCTTCATGCGCCAATGGACCTGAGATGCGGATCACCGCAACTCCGGCCTTCCCCTGTGCGGAGGCCAGCGCAAAGATCGTGTCCATGGGATGGCCCTTTTTTACTCGCCCGCCCCGATCAGGTGTTCATCGAGTCGAAGAACTCGGTGTTCGACTTTGTCTGCTTCAGCTTGGACAGCAGGAACTCAATCGCATCTGTAGTTCCCATCGGATTCAGAATGCGGCGCAACACAAAGGTCTTGGCCAAATCGATCTTGTCGACCAACAGCTCCTCTTTCCGGGTACCGGACTTGAGGATGTCAATGGCAGGGAACACCCGCTTATCCGCAATCTTACGGTCCAGCACGATTTCCGAGTTACCGGTGCCTTTGAATTCTTCGAAGATCACTTCGTCCATACGTGAGCCGGTATCGATCAGCGCGGTGGCGATGATGGTCAGCGAACCACCTTCTTCGATGTTCCGGGCAGCACCAAAGAACCGCTTGGGCCGCTGCAGGGCGTTTGCATCAACACCGCCGGTCAAAACCTTGCCTGACGAAGGCACAACAGTGTTAAAGGCTCTACCAAGTCTTGTGATTGAATCCAGAAGGATAACAACATCTCGTTTATGCTCTACAAGACGTTTGGCTTTTTCGATGACCATTTCGGACACCGCCACGTGGCGTGTGGCAGGTTCATCAAAGGTGGAAGACACAACTTCGCCTTTCACCGAACGCTGCATGTCCGTCACTTCTTCCGGGCGCTCGTCGATGAGCAATACGATCAGGTAACACTCAGGATGGTTCTTCTCGATCGAATGCGCGATGTTCTGTAAGATCACCGTTTTACCGGTCCGCGGCGGCGCCACGATCAGCGACCGCTGGCCTTTGCCGATGGGTGCCACCAGATCGATCACCCGCGCTGAGCGATCCTTGATGGTGGGATCCTCGACTTCCATCTTCAGCCGTTCATCCGGATACAGAGGTGTGAGGTTGTCAAAGGCAATTTTGTGGCGTGCCTTCTCAGGCTCCTCAAAATTGATCGAGGTAACATTGGTCAGCGCAAAGTAGCGCTCTGTCTCCAGCGGCGCCTTGATTTGGCCGTCAACAGTGTCGCCGGTACGAAGAGAGTATTGGCGGATCATGTCGGGTGACACATAAATGTCGTCTGGCCCCGGCAAATAGTTGGCCTCAGGCGAACGCAGGAAACCAAAACCGTCCTGCAACACTTCTAGCACGCCGTCACCGCTGATATCCCAGCCCTCATCCGCGCGCTCACGCAGGATCTGGAACATCATCTCGCCCTTGCGCATAGTCGAGGCGTTTTCGATCTCCAGTTCCTCGGCCATAGCCAACAGAGCTTTTGGGCTTTTCGCCTTGAGGTCAGCGAGATTCAGGGATTGCACGGTCATATAGATACGGCCTCTACTCCCCCGTTTACCCAGGGGTTGGTCACACGACAGGATTGGAAAACACGGTGGCCCGGACGGGCCCGCTGAGTGCCATACATAGGGACTCGTTTCAGATGAGTCAAACGCCGGCTGCAGGCGTTCCGGGGTTGCCAGGCCCCTTTCCGTGCCTCTGCGCTAGAATTTGAAGATCACCGAGACAACAATCACCACCATCAGGACGGTTGGCACTTCGTTCATCATCCGGAACTGCCGGCCCGACAGTCTGTTCTTTCCTGCGGAAAAGTCGCGAAAGCGGAACAGCAGCCAATGGTGGAACCACGTCATGGCGATGACGGATACGCCCTTGCTCCACGGCCAAACATAGGTCCAGTCAACGATCCCAGGAGTCAGCACGATAAACAACCCTGCGGCCCAAGACACATACATTGCGGGGCGCATGATGATCCGGAGGAGCTTATCTTCCATTTGCAGAAAGATCGGCACTGTGTCCTGGACCTTCTCTGCCTGCTCCACGTGATACACGAACAAACGGGGGAGATAGAATAGCCCTGCCATCCAGCTGAGCACCGCCATGATGTGCAGTGATTTGGCATACGGGTAGAGCGTGAACATCAGGTCGCTCAGGTCCATGGGCAGTTCTCCCCGGTCAGATCTGATCACCCTAATAATTAAAGATATATTAGAAGGATGATGTTTTTGTAGTGTGCATGGATTCCGGTGGATAAGTGAATCCTCCTCCGCTTATCCCCAGCAGGGATAAGATTCCAGATGGGACGGGACAGGAGGCATGAAGTTTTTTAAACGCCTTAGAAATAAGGTGCATTCATGCTGTGTTCACTCTTCGATGCTTGGGGATAACGCCGGGATGATCCGGGGAGAGCCGGCATATCCACGAAAATAAAGTTATCCTGCCCCACAAAGGACGACTCAGCGAATTGAATCCCGGAATTTGCGTCAAGCCCGGGAGTCTTTACTTAACCGCGGAAAACCATACAAAACGTTCTGAAACCGTCTGCTTCTTTCCCACGGGGTTTTCCACATGACTGCCCACATAGTGCTGGCTTCAGGTTCCGAAATCCGGGCGCAACTGCTGCGTCAGGCCGGGATAGAATTTGAAACCGATGTACCGCGTCTGGACGAGCAGGCGATCAAATCCGCGCTCTTGGCTGAAGAGGCTCTGCCGCGCGATGTCGCCGATGCATTGGCGGAAGCCAAGGCACGCAAGATCAGCGGGAAGCGTCCTGGAAAGCTTGTGTTGGGATGTGATCAGGTACTTGATTTCGAAGGAAGGCTTCTTTCGAAACCTGTCAGTGCCGATGAAGCGGTGGCTCAGTTAAAGGAGATGCGGGGCAAACGGCACACACTTTTGTCTGCTGCCGTGATTTACCGCGACGGTGAGCCCATCTGGCGCCATGTCGGACAAGTCCGTCTGGTCATGCGGAAATGCACTGATGCATACCTTGAGGATTATGCCGCCCGGAACTGGCAAAGCATCCGCCATGCGGTGGGTGCATACAAGCTGGAAGAAGAAGGTGTGCGGCTGTTTGCCAGAATTGATGGCAGCTACTTTAATGTCTTGGGCTTGCCGCTGATGGAGCTTATCAGTTACTTGGGTTTGCAAGGGGTAATCGAGCAATGACAACAGCAAAAGTCCCGCTCGCCGGCGTGATCGGCTGTCCGGTTGGACACTCCAAATCACCGCAGCTGCACCGTCACTGGCTGAACACCCATGGCATTTCCGGCCACTATGTGCCGATGCATGTGGAACCTGATGATCTGGCCGAGACCGTCCGGATGATGCCTAAAATGGGGTTTGTTGGTGCAAACGTCACCATTCCGCACAAAGAAACGGTGATGGAGATTGCGGACCAGGTCACAGACCGGGCTAAGCTGATCGGCGCTGCAAACACGCTGATTTTTCGCAGGGATGGAACAATCCTGGCTGACAATACTGACGGCTACGGCTTCATCACCAATCTGCATCAGGGAGCACCGGATTGGGACCCGCAATCCGGCCCAGCAGTTCTGTTGGGTGCTGGGGGCGCCTGCCGCGCGGTTGTTGCCTCACTGCTGGAAGCTGGAGTGCCGGAGATCCTGCTGACCAACCGCACCCGCGGCCGGGCTGACCAGTTGCGTTCGGACTTCGGCAACCGTATCCGGGTGGTCGAATGGGTACAGGCCGGCAATGTCATCGAGGAAGGTGCGCTGATTGTGAACACCACCTCTTTGGGAATGGTCGGTAAACCGCGTCTGCGTGTTCCAATGGATGGGTTGCAGTCGAATGCGGTTGTGACTGATCTGATCTATGCGCCGCTGAAAACCGACTTGCTGCAGACGGCTGAGGAGGCTGGCTGCACTGTGGTTGATGGGCTGGGCATGTTGTTGCATCAGGCGGTGCCAGGGTTCGAACGCTGGTTCGGACACCGCCCGGAAGTGGATGCCGCAACGCGGGCGGCAGCTTTACGATGAGCTTCAGCCTCGGCCTTACCGGCTCTATCGGAATGGGCAAAAGTACCACTGCCAAGCTGTTCGCCGCCAGGGATTGTGCGGTTTGGGATGCAGATGCAGCCGTGCATCGGCTTTACAGCGCGGGAGGCGCAGCTGTTCAGGCAATGAAAACAGCTTTTCCTGATGCGATCGAGGATGACGCGGTAAACCGTGCTGTGTTGAAACGTATCATCGGGGAAAACCCTGATGCACTGAAGCATATCGAAGCCATCGTGCATCCGCTTGTCGCACAGGACCGCGCAGAGTTCCGCAAAGAAGCGCAAAACGATATCCTGGTCTTTGACATTCCACTGCTGTTTGAAACGGGTGGTGATGCAGAAATGGATGCGGTCGCTTGCGTGTTCGTGGATGCAGAGACACAAAAGGAGCGGGTTCTTGCCCGCGGAACAATGACGGTTGAGCAATTCGAGCATATCCTGCAGAAGCAGATGCCAATTGAGGAAAAACGCACCCGCGCCGATTACGTGATCGAAACGGACACCCTGGAGCACGCCCAGGCGCAGGTGACAGCAATCCTTGCAGACATCAGGAGCAAACAGGCCAATGCGTGAAATCGTTCTTGATACCGAAACCACCGGGTTTGATCCGTTTTCCGGTGACCGGATTGTAGAAATCGGTGCGGTAGAGCTGTTTAACCACATGCCCACTGGCAAGACGTACCACGAGTATATCAATCCGGAACGCTCCATGCCGGCCGAGGCGTTTTCGGTCCACGGCATCGGTCCTGACCTGCTGGAGCCGCCGCAAAAGCCTCAACCCGGCGCGGTGACGCTGCGGGACAAGCCGGTTTTTGCCAAGGTTGGGCAGAGTTTCCTGGATTTCGTGCAGGACTCAAAACTGGTCATTCACAACGCCAGCTTTGACATGAAGTTTCTGAACGCCGAGTTGGGCTGGATGGGCCTGCCAAAACTGCCGATGGAACAGGCGCTGGACACGCTGGCGATAGCGCGTAAGCGGTTTCCCGGCTCGCCGGCGACGCTGGACGCGCTGTGCCGGCGCTTCAACATCGACAACACCAACCGCACCTTGCACGGCGCCCTGCTCGACTCTGAAATTCTGGCCGATGTCTATCTGGAGCTTATCGGCGGCCGCCAGCCGGACTTTGGCCTGTCCGCACAGTCGGCTTCCGGCACTGCAAAGGTGGAAGATGACTGGCGCCCTGCCCCTCGCCCCTCGGCTTTGCCCCAGCGGATCACCGCAGAGGAGCTGGCAGCGCATGAAGAATTCGTGGCCAAGCTGGGCGAAGAGGCTTTGTGGAACGTCTCCTGACCGAAGTCAGATCCGCAAAAGAAAAACGCCGCTGAAATCCAGCGGCGTTTTCTATTCCGAATATCTGTAACGTTATTGGGTAGGGGCTGCTGCTGCCGCTTCGGTCTGACGGCGGGCCAGTTCGTTGCGATAGATCGCCACAAAATCAATGTTGTCCAGGTTCAACGGCGGGAAGCCGCCGTCGCGGGTCACATCCGACACGATGCGGCGCAGGAACGGGAAGGTCATGCGCGGGCATTCGATCAGCAGGAACGGGTGCAGCTGGTCTTCGGGCACGCCGGCGATGTTGAACACGCCGACATATTCCAGTTCCAGAACAAACAGGACGTTGCCGCCTTCCTTGTTCTTGGATTCAACAGTCAGTTTGGTGACAACTTCATACTGGTTCTCGGCCGAGCGTTTTTTCGCATCCAGGTTCACCTGAACGCTGACGTCGGGCTGCACTTCGCCGCCGGTGCCTTTTTGCGCCATCACGTTTTCAAACGACATGTCGCGGATGAACTGTCCCAGAACGTTCATCTGGACTTGCGGCTGCTGCTGGGCTTCGCCGTTTTCGGCCATCGGGATACTCCTGAAAATATGCTTTTGACCGTGCTTAGCAGCTTGGTCCGGGTAGCTCAACGGGGGCCGTCAACCCAGCCTGACGGAGTGTTTGGACGTTCACCTTGGGTCACATCTTCGAAATCTCCGTCAATGATATCATCCGGCTTGCCGGCGGTTCCAGGGTAGTTGCGGCCCTGCATGCTGCCGGGCCCCATCTGGAACTGCGCCACTGTTACGCGGGCCCGAATGTAGCGGTAAACTGCCAGCCGCACCGGCGGTATCAGCAGGGCAAAGCCAAAGGCGTCGGTAAAGAATCCAGGGGTCAGCAGCAGCGCGCCGGCGAACAGGATCATAGCCCCATGGGCCAAAGGTTCGGCCGGATCGGACATTTGCTGGAACGATGTGCGCAGTTGCCCCATTGCCATGCGGCCCTGGGTTTTCACCAGCCAAGTCCCCAGCACTGCAGTCAGAACCACGATGGCCAGCGTCGGCCACAACCCGATTGCGCTGCCAACTTGAATAAACAAAGCAATTTCAATGATGGGAACCATCAGAAAGGCCAGGAAGAGATACATGGAGTTTCCTTACGATCATACGCCCGGGCGGTAGACTTGCCCCCGCACGTCACCTACATAAGGTCTGACCGCTTTGGTTTCAAACAAAGCACGAACGCCTAGCATGAGGTATCCATGGAGTCGCCTGTGATTCAGCTTTTGGTTCTGGCCGGTATCGCCGTGTTTCTGATCTTGCGCTTGAAAAGCGTACTTGGGACACGCGAAGGTTTCGAAAAGCCACCGCTGCCGCAATCCGAAGCGCGGGGCCGCCGCCCCGATCTGGAAGTGATCGAAGGCGGCCCGGACCGCGACATCACCGATTATGTGGCCGAAGACAGCCCGCAAGCCCAGGCCCTGGCTGCGATGAAGCGGGTTGAGCCATCCTTCCAGGTCCAGGAATTCGTTCAGGGTGCACGCGGTGCATACGAAATGATCCTGATGGGCTTTGAGCATGGCAATCTGGACGACATCCAGCCGTTCCTGGCCGAGGATGTGTTCGAAAGCTTTGTAGATGCCGTTGCGCAGCGTGAGGATCAGGGGTTCAAGATCGAGGCTGAGTTTATCGGCGTGCGTGAAACCACTGTGGCGGATGCCACGCTTGACACACAAACGGGCCGCGCTGAGATCACCATGCGTTTTGTTGGTGAGATGACCTCCGTTGTCCGCGACCGCGGCGGCGACATTGTCGAAGGCGACCCCAAGGCAGTGAAGCGTCAGAAGGACACCTGGGTCTTTGCCCGCAACATGGGGGTCGATGACCCCAACTGGCAGCTGGTAGCGACGGACGCATGATTGCGGCGCTTCGGGGGGTACTTGGGGCAGCTGCAATCGCAGGTGCCGCGATGACCGCCTCCGGGGCGCATTCAGAAGCCGTGTCCAGCATCCTGGACTTTGCCCAGCTGGATGGCTGGGCAAAAGACGATCATGCTCAGGCACTTCAGGTTTTTCTGGGAACCTGCAAGGACTTGAAGGATCCCGACTGGGCTGCCTTGTGCAAAGCAGCGCAATCGCAGACCCCCGTAGGGGCAAGGGCGTTTTTCGAATTGTTCTTCCGCCCGGTTCTGATTGAGGATGGCAATCAGGCTCTGTTTACCGGCTATTTCGAGCCGGAGCTGAACGGGTCCCGCTACCCGACAGGCCGGTTTCGCTATCCCGTCTACAAGATGCCGCCTGAGGCCCGCGGCACCGGTTTGTGGCTGCCCCGGCGGGATATTCTGACCAGCGGTGTCATGGAAGCCCGCGGATTGGAGATTGCCTGGGTGGATGACCCGGTGGAGCTGTTTTTTCTGCAGATCCAGGGTTCTGGCCGGATCCGCTTGCCGGATGGCGCTATGATCCGGGTGGGTTATGGCGGTGCCAATGGCCACACTTATAAATCCATCGGCAAGGAATTGGTGCGCCGCGGTGTCTACAACGCCCATCAGGTCAGCGCCCAAGTGATCAAATCCTGGGTCCGGCGCAATCCGTCGGACGGCAAGGAGCTGCTGTTCCACAATCCGTCTTATGTGTTCTTTCGCGAAGTGCGCAAAGTGGCCGCTTCCAAAGGGCCGCTTGGTGCGATGAACCGTTCGGTCACGCCTATGCGTACCATTGCCGCCGATCCTGCATACACTCCGCTGGGTGCGCCGGTCTGGGTGGAGAAGGACGGGCATATGCCGCTGCGCCGTCTGATGGTGGTGCAGGATACCGGATCCGCCATCAAGGGCGCGCAGCGGGCTGACATTTTTGTCGGTACGGGTGATGCCGCCGGCGAGACTGCTGGAACCATGAAAGACCCTGGGCGGATGGTGGTTCTGCTGCCGATCCAGCGGGCCTATGCGATGCTGCCGGAAGACCTTTGAATGACACGGCGGAAACTGACAGGAGATGAGATCGACCTCTGGCACAAGGTCGTGAAACACGCAGAACGTATACATCCGGGCGCGCATTCCACACCCCCTGCTCCGCCGATGCCGAAACCCAAACCGGTCAAGCACCCTGAGCCGAGATTGGATCCGTTTGAGATTGGAAGCCGCGCCAAGCCCAAACCGCTGAAACACGATCTGAAGCCTTCGATTGCCCGCAGCCTGGCCGGCAATCCGGTGCAGATGGATGAGAAATCCTTCCGCCGCATGAAGCGCGGCAAACTTAGGCCGGAAGGAAAGCTGGACCTGCACGGCATGAGGATCGACTCGGCGCACCCTGCCCTCACCCGGTTTATCCTGTCTGCCCAGGCCTCCGGAAAACGGCTGGTGCTGGTGATCACCGGCAAGGGCAAGGACCGTGATGAGCCAGGCCCGATGCCGGTCCCGCGCGGGGTGCTGCGCCACAAGGTGCCGCAATGGCTGTCACTGCCGCCGCTGGCGCAAGCGGTGATGCAGGTCACCCCTGCCCATATCAGCCATGGCGGTGAAGGCGCCTATTACGTTTATCTCAGACGCAGCCGTTAATGGCGCTTATCTGTTGTCCGCAGGCGTGCTTTCCAGTGCAACCTTGATGGTGCTGTCCTGAATAACAATCTGACCCGGCAGAATCTTTTGCAGCAGGTCCTGGCTGTGCGTGAAGGTGTCTGCGGTTTCCCGCGCACCGTTCAATAGGGCAATCAGCGCCGGCGACGAGGCTGCCACAAAATGCTGCGATTCCGCTTCATCTGCAAAGGCTGTGGTGTCGATCACTTCCACCGGCAGACCGCTGACCGCGTCAATACTGTCCAGATTCCCCAGTCTTTCACGGCCATTCAGACCGCGCAGGCGCTGGGACAGGGTCAGGACGTTATCTTTTTGTGAAACGAAAATCAGGAACGGCTGCGGCACCTGCTTGAATCTCTGCATCTGGGATTTGAACACGTCGACATCCAGATCAGGTGACATCAGGATGACACCGCCCAGGTTCTGCGCTGTCCAGCCAGGCGTTTTGATCTCAATCTGGCGCAGGGTTTCCATCGTGAGCAGCCCGCCCATGGAATGGGCGACAACCACAATCCGTTCGACCGCGGACGCGCGCAGCTTGCGCAAGAGCGCCTCCAGCCCGTCGCGGGCAAACAGCACGCTGTCGCCATCGTAGGCATAACCCAGCGGACGGCCCTTGCTTGGCCAAGAGTATATCACCGTGGCCCCGGGTACGTTGATGTCATGAGTAAGCTGGGCAGCCCGGAAAGCGGTCTCGGCCTGGGTGGAGTTGAAGCCGTGAACAAAAACCGTGACTTCGCGCTCCTTTTTGGGAAACTTTGCCAGCTCTTGCTGCAGCCGGGCGGAAAAGGCCGCCTCTGTCGCAAACGTCTTTCGCCCTGCCATGGTGAATTCAGTGGAGGGGTCTGGCTTTGCGTAACCGAACTTCAGCGAGCCGGGCTTATGATCCGGCGGGATTGAAACTGTGAGTTCAAGCAGGCTGACTCCATCGGTGCGCTCTGACCCAAAGGTGCCATCCGGCAGCGGTTCGCGGTTTGTGGCTGCGAAAATGGTCTTGGGAGTGCCCAGTTCCAGCGCTTCTGGAACTGTTGGCGTAAAAGATCTGTCAGTACAGGCCGCCAGAAGGACCATGATCACACCGGAAATCAGGCGCAGCCCGTGCATATTGTTCACCTCAATCAATAGGCGGCAGGCTACTGCACCTGCCGCCAAAGTCCAGTGGCTGCGATAGGTAAGGTGTTTTAGAGCACGTAACGGCTGACATCCGCGGAACGGCCAAGCTCGCCGAGGTTTTTCTTCACAAAACTTGCGTCCACAGTGACCGCTTCGCCCGACCGGTCCGGCGCTGTAAAAGACAGCTCCTCAAAAACCCGCTCCATCACTGTGTAAAGCCGCCGTGCGCCGATGTTTTCCACGGCCTGGTTTACCTCGGCGGCAATCTTGGCCAATGCGGCGATACCGTCTTCGGTAAAGGTCACTTCAACCTCTTCCGTGCCCATCAAAGCAGTGTACTGCAGGGTCAATGCGTTGTCGGTCTCGGTCAGGATACGCACGAAATCCGCTTCGGTCAGCGCCCGCAGGCTTACCCGGATCGGCAGACGTCCCTGCAGCTCCGGCAGCAGATCCGAGGGTTTGGCGATATGGAACGCGCCGGAGGCAATGAACAGGATATGGTCGGTCTTGACCGGCCCGTGTTTGGTGCTGACAGTGGTGCCTTCGATCAGCGGCAGCAGATCGCGCTGCACGCCTTCCCGGCTGACGTCGCCGCCGCGGGTTTCCTGGCGCGCGCAGACTTTGTCGATTTCGTCCAGAAAAACGATGCCGTTCTGCTCCACCGACTCCAGCGCGATGCGGGTCACGGTTTCATCATCCAGCAGCTTGTCTGCCTCTTCGCTGATCAGCACCTCATAGCTTTCGGAAACGGTCAGCTTCTTGCGGGTGGTGCGGCTGCCCATCGCCTTGCCGAACAGATCGCCCAGGTTCAGCGCACCCATGTTGCCGCCGGGCTGGCCGGGTATTTCGAACATGTTGCCCATCGGGTTGGACGTGTCTGCAACATCCAGTTCGATCACGGTGTCGTCGAGTTCACCCGATTTCAGCTTCTTGCGGAACATTTCGCGGGTGGCTTCGCGCGCGTCTGAGCCGGCAATGGCTTCCAGCACCCGGTTCTCGGCAGCTTTCTGCGCGTTGGCTTTTACATCCTCGCGCATGAATTCGCGGGTCTGGGCGATGGCGCTATCTGCCAGATCCCGGATGATTTGCTCCACATCGCGGCCCACATATCCGACCTCAGTGAACTTGGTCGCCTCAATTTTGATGAAGGGCGCGCGTGCCAGTTTGGCGAGACGGCGGGAAATTTCGGTTTTGCCAACACCGGTTGGGCCGATCATCAGGATGTTCTTCGGGTACACCTCATCCCGCAGGTTATCAGCCAGCTGCTTGCGCCGCCAGCGGCTGCGCAGGGCCACGGCAACGGCACGTTTGGCTTCTTTCTGGCCGATGATGAAACGGTCCAGCTCAGAAACGATTTCGCGTGGGGTCAAATCAGTCATTGGTACTTCCGTTTCAGTGGGATGGCGGCAGCCGGTCAAGCGGCAGCACGCCAGACAAGAGGGAGAGCAGCGCAGCACGGATATGGCTCCAGAAAGCCCCCAAAGCGACCAGGAACACGCCGAGCGCCAGGATTGTAATTGCGGTGCCTTCACCGTTGAAAACAGTTCCTGCAAGGGTAACGCTATAGCCGATTGCGGCAATCAGGAACGAACGCCGGTCAATGATGATTGCGATCATGGCAAACAGCAGCAGCACACCGAGCAGCAGCATGTTGGACCCTGAGGTGCCGGCCTCCAGCAAGCTGAGCGCAATAGTATTCACCAGGGCCGGCGCCGCAACGACGTGCAGCCAGAAACCTTGGGCCGAGCGCCTGGTTACCCGGTGCGGATCGCTGAGATCAAAGGCCATGGCTGCTGCAAATACAGCAAATCCGACGGCGAGCGTGATCCAGGCAAACGGCCCGCTGGCCGACAGCAGGAAAAGGTCGCTTATGCCGGCAGGAGTGCCTGCCTGTATCGATCCTGACAACAGGGCGAGAACAAAGACACCCAAGGCGATCAGTGCCATGGCAAAGGGAACGCGAAAGCGCAGCCAGAAAACAGCAATGGCAACGGTGGCCAGCGCAAATGGCAGCGGCAGGCTCGAAAAATCGTTTTGCGCAATCATGAAGGGCTGGGAGTAGCCTGCAGAAAAACCGGTACCGGCGTTGCCGGCCCACAGAAGCGAGAGTGCGATCGCGGGTGCCACCATCCGGCGGCGGCGGATGAAGTATTCAGCCAGCATCCACAGCACGGCTGCACCGGCGATGGCAGAATAGACGGCCTTGTCCTGGTAGCCGCCGATTGACCCGGCCAGATCAACCGCTGTGAAGGCCATCCAGCCAGAGGCCAGAATTAACAGCCCGATCACAATGAAGATTTCATTGAATCCCTTGAACAGTTCAAAGGGTTCATCGCCAGGCGCCAGGTTTTCCCGTGCACCTCTGCGGCTGTGCGCCAATGCCAGAAGCGAGGCAGCTTGGGCCTCGGACAGCAAGCCGGACCCTACAGCAGCCCGCAGATCAATTTGATCAATCTGGGTCATGTCAGCCTTCCTGGCCTATGCTCTCAACTGTGAGGTTGCCATTGGTGTAGACGCAGATTTCGGCAGCGATGGCCATGGCATCGCGGGCCACTTGTTCGGCGGATTTGCCGCTGTCCATCATGCCGCGGGCGGCCGCCAGGGCAAAGTTTCCGCCGGAGCCGATGGCAGCCACGTTGTGCTCAGGCTCCAGCACGTCGCCGGCACCGGTGATCACGAACATGTCGGCACCATCGGTGACGATCAGCATGGCCTCCAGTTTCTGCAGGTATTTATCGGTGCGCCAGTCCTTGGCCAGTTCCACGCTTGCCCGCGCCAGCTGGCCTGGGGTTGCCTCAAGCTTGGCCTCCAGCCGTTCCAGCAGGGTGAATGCATCGGCTGTTGATCCGGCAAATCCCGCCACCACGTCAAATCCGCCCGGCGACAGGCGGCGCACCTTGCGGGCTGTGCCCTTGATCACCGTCTGGCCCAGCGACACCTGGCCGTCGCCGGCGATGACAACCTGGCCATCCTTCTTCACGCCGATGATGGTGGTGCCGTGCCAGCCGGGGAATTGATCGTCTGCCATTTGTGCCTCCGCTTTATTGCCCTCTATATGGAACCATCCCACCGCCGGCACAAGAGAACGCGCAAAGTCCACTGCCGGGCAGCAGCTGCATGGCTGTTCACTGCTATGCAGAAATTGCAATTCGGGGCTGATGAACCGGCAATTGTGAGACTCAGCTGCACATCCTACATGGGGCTCACAACCGGCACAGGGTCGGCTGTTTCTCAGAAGGACTAGCGCTATGACTACCGCAAACATCTATGCGCCGCTCGGAGCAGTCACCGTTCTCCGTGTGGTCGACACACTGATCAACGTGAAAACTGCTCTCGTGGAATGGAACGAGACCCGTGAAACCCGCAAGGCTTTGGCCCGGTTGTCGGACGCTCAGTTGGAAGACATCGGCATGAACCGCGCTGATATCGCCAAAATCTGATATCAGATGATCAACAGTTTTGAATGAGCCGCCCGCAACCGGGCGGCTTTGTTCATTTTTGAACGCTGGTTTTATACTTGCCAGCCTGATCCGGCAGCCAGGCCTCGATCGCAGCCGTGGCGACCACATGACGCGTTCCGGCTTCTGCGTCCTCTACATCCAGCCCACCCATCACGGCGCGCACATTGGCGCGGCCCCGCGGCAAATCCTGGGCCACCAGATCGCAATCCACTGCCTCCGGCTGCTGCACACCGATTGTCACGTCCACCCGCATTTCGCTGTGATCAATCCCGAGCTTAGCAAACAGCGTGATCGAGGAATGATGCAACGCGTCCTGCACCGCACGGCGGGCCGCCTTGGTGTAGTCCTGACCATACAGGTCATTTCCGGTGCCCATTTCCAGGATGATGCGTTTTTCGGTCATTCCGCTGCCTCCATGTCAAAGGACACAACCACGGCCGCATTGGCGATCACCGTGCAGCCGCCGTGGGGCTTTTCGATATTGAGACCACCCTCCACAACCCGGATGCTGGGTCGGCCATAGGGGAAGATCTCCAGCAGCGCATCCTTGTCCACGGCTTCGGGTTTCTGAACGCCGATCTCTGCGTCGATGATCATGTCTTCTTTCTGGAAATCAAACAGTTCCGCCATGCTGACGGAGTTGTGCCACAGCGCGTCCTTGATCGCGCGGCGGGCAGCTTCGGTGTAATCTTCGCGCCTGAGCGATGTGCCCATGCCGAATTCCACCAATACCCGAGTCTTGGCCATAGTGCCTCCTGTATCTGTTCCGGGCCGGACCGTTGCAGGCAATGAAGGCAATGGAAAGAGCCAGTTTACCGTCCGCAGATACACCAGCGCTTGCGGGCAAAAGAAAAGGGATGTCCCCGCGGGGACATCCCTCTGAAATCCAAAAAATGGGATCAGGCTCAGATCGAGTCTTCGATCCAGCTTTGCAGCGCGGCTTTGGGCGCGGCGCCGGCACGGTTCGAAACCACTTGCCCATCCTTGAAGATAAACAGCGCCGGAATACCGCGCACGCCCATGGCGGCGGCGGAGTTCGGGTTGTTGTCGACATCGACCTTGGCAATTTTCACCTTGCCGCCGAATTCTGCGGCCAGCTCTTCCAAAGCGGGGCCGATCTGCTTACAGGGACCGCACCACTCAGCCCAGAAATCCACCACAACGGGGATATCGGAGTTCTTGACTTCGGCGTCAAAAGTGGCGTCGGTGACGGCTACGGTGGACATATGCATGTCTCCATGAGTGTGTGGCAACTGGAGTTGGAACCTAGGTACGGCTTAACCGATCGTCAAGGTTCCATCCGCCGCAGAAGCGCGCCTGTCACAAGCTCGTGCGGCAGCTGCATCAGGGTTGCATTGCAGGTCCAAAGCAACGCGGTTTCAATGGCGCGATCCGGATAAATCTGTGCAAGCGCATGGGCATAGGCGCCCATCTGCCGCAGCAGGCCTTCGGGGCATTTTTCAGGCGTTTCAGGTACAGTTGCGTTGGATTTGAAATCCACTGCCAGGACTTTTTCCGGGGTTACGATCAGCCTGTCGATCACCCCATGCAGGCGCGAACCATGCAAATCTGCGGTAATAGGCACCTCGGCCAGAATGTCCGGCTTGAAGATATGAAGCAAATCAGCGTTTTTGAGAACGGCTGAGGCTTCGGCCAGAAGTTCGGCGCTGTCTTGTGCATCTTGCAGAAGGTTTTGCGCAAGCTTCGGCCAATCCCCCTCGGATCGGCCGGGCAGATGCTCCAGCAGCAGGTGCAGCCTGCTGCCGCGGGCTTTGGCGGCCTCCTCGTCCAAGCCCTGATCGCCCGGCAATGCCTTGGCCCCGCCCAAATCCGAAGGGCTGAGCGCCGGATCCGGTGCCGCATAAGGTTTGGCCAGCTGGTTAAAGACGTCAGGCAAGATGTGTTTCTCAACGTCCTGGGCAGCCGTTTCAATCAGCGGCAGCCCTTCCCAATCACCGTGTTGCAAACGTAACCCGGTACCGCCTTCGGTTTCAAATTCCACCGCTCCGCCGTCCCGCAATGCACGTTCCGACATACGGTACCAGCTATCGTTCTGCTCACCGATGTCGCCGGCTGCGGCGACGATAAGCCACTTTTCTGCCCGGGTTAGAGCCACATACAACAGGCGCAACCGTTCATTTTGAAGTTTTTCCTGGGCGGCTTCACGGGCCGCCAGCATGGTGGCTGGCATCTGGTCTTTGGGCAGCTTCCACACCGGGGTGCCATTTGCCAGCATAATTTCCGCATCGCGCGGCGCTTGGCGTTTGGCAGTATCCGGCAGGATCACAATAGGCGCTTCCAGGCCTTTGGAGCCATGCACCGACATCACCCGTATCATATTGCCGGCGGCACCCATCTGGCGTTTGATTTCCAGGTCGTCGGTCTGCATCCAGACCAGGAACCCGGTAAGACTGGGCACATCGGTGCGTTCATATGCCAGTGCCTGCGACAGCAGCGCGTTGATGCCGTCCTCGGCTTCCGGCCCCAGCCGGCCCAGCAGTTTCTGGCGGCCGCTGTGGCGTGTCAGGATGCGTTCGATCAGGTCATAGGGGCGCAGGAAATCAGCATTGGCGCGCAGGTCGTCCAGCACCGCCATGGTTTCGGGGAACGCCCCTGCCCGCTCGCGGAGCGCCGGCCACAGGTACAGCGCCTCACGCCGGTGGGCGAGGTCGAACAGTGCTTGCTCATTCCAGCCGAACAGCGGCGACTTCAGTGCTTCCGCCAGTGATAAGGAATCCTCCGGCAGGGCCAGGAACCGCAGCAGTGCTGCGATGTCCTTCACCGCCAGTTCCGCACCAACTTTCAACCGGTCAGCGCCGGCAATGGGCAGCTCGGCTTTCTTGCAGGCACGGATGATCTCAGAGAACAGATCAGACCGGCGCTGCACCAGAATCAGGAAATCACCTGCCTGAACCGGCCTGCGCTGGAAGGTGCCGCGTTCAGCGCCGTCCTCAGGGATTGTGACGCCGGTGCCGATCATCTGTTTGATCGACTGGGCGATACGTTCGGCCAGGATCACTGTGTGATGACGGCTGCTGGGCCGGTCAACGGGGCTGGTCCAATCCGGATCCTCGTCGTCCTCGACCTTTCCGACCACTGGCCAAAGGTCCACCCGGCCCGGCAGGTCGGATTTGAAGGCCCGGTGCAGCGCTTCCTTGCGAAAACCCGCGCGCGGGCTGTCCCGGAAGACGAGATCCACCAGTTTCAGGATCGCAGCAGAAGAGCGGAAAGAGAAATCGAGCGAGGCATCCTGCAGCCCGGCTCCGGTTTCCGCCAGCCGGTGCCCGAACTCTTGCTGCATCCGGTCAAAGGCATCCGGATCGGCACCTTGGAAAGAATAGATCGACTGTTTCTTGTCACCGACCACAAAGATCGTGCGTTCGACATCCGAGCGCGCACCAACGCCGGATGTGAATTCCTGCGCCAGTTTCTCAATCACGTCCCATTGCACAGGGCTGGTATCCTGTGCCTCGTCCACCAGAATGTGGTCGATGCCGCCATCCAGCCGGTACAGCACCCAGGCGGCAACGCCTGGATCGTTCAGCAATTGCCGGGCCTTCAGGATCAGGTCGTCAAAGTCGAGCCAGCCACGCAGCTGTTTGCGGTGCTCATACTCCGGCAGAAAGGCGGCGGCAAAGCGATGCAGATCATGGCTTTTGCGAGCGGCGGCCAGGGCCAGGCGTTTGGTGCGGGCATCCTCGATGCGCAGCATCAGCGGTTCCAGCTGGTCCATAAGCGAGAGATGCGATTCGCGTAGCTTTTTGGTTGGAAATTTGTCGATTTTGGCAGTGAACGGCTCTTTGGCGCTGGCGCCGGTGAGAAAGATGCTTTCCAGCGTACTCAAGTCGGCAAGAGCCGGCTTGGCTATGCCAGTCAGCTTTGCAGCTGCCTTTTGATCGGTCGCACCGCCCTGCCCCAGCATCTGGCGAGTGCGCTGCAGCAGTTCTTCCTCGCCGCCTAAATACACCAAGGCTTCCAGTGCGGCTTCGTCAAAACCCTCAGGCAGCTCAAACAGCTCTAGCAGCCCTTCCCAACCCAACGGCTGGCCAAAATCGGCGCGGCGCTGGCAGATGGAGGATGTCAGGGTCTCAAAATCGCTGTCGCTGACATGGCGCGCCAGGGAGTCGACTAGCGGGGCCTCGGACCCTTGGGCGAAATCCTCCATGATTTCCGCACGCAGCAGCTGGCCTGATCGGTCGTCCATCTCTGAAAATTGCGGGCTGACGCCGGCCTCCAGCGGGAAGCGGCGCAGAAGCGAGGCGCAGAAGGAATGGATGGTCTGGATTTTCAACCCGCCTGGCGTCTCAATTGCGCGGGCAAACAGGGTGCGGGCCTGTGCCAGGTCGCCGGCGGCGGTGTTGACCTCTCCCAGTTCGGTCAAGGCAGAGACCAGCGCCGGATCCCTCAGCATCGCCCATTCGCCCAGCCGTTTGAACAGCCGGTTCTGCATCTCGCTGGCAGCGGCCTTGGTGTAGGTCAGACACAGGATGTGCTGCGGCTGCACGCCCTTCAGCAAGAGCCGCGCCACCCGGTCGGTCAGAACTTTGGTTTTGCCAGAACCTGCATTGGCCGCCAGCCAGGTAGAGGCATCGGGGCGTGCGGCGCGGAACTGCGCCTCGGAGGCGGCGTCGCGGATGGTCATGACAAGTTCTCCGGCTGCGGCGTGGCGCTGCGATCCCATTCGCCGTAACGCGCAAGGTGGTCATAGTCGCCGGCGATGTCGTCGCGATACACCATGCGGCGGCTCGAATAGCCTTGTTCAGGCTCGAAATAAGCTCCGATCAGAGTGTGCAGCTCGTCCCAGACCTTGGCGGGCGGTTCTTCTTCCAGCGGCGCACGCACTTCTTTCATGCTGGATCCAAGCCCGATGAACAGGGCGCGGGCCACTTCCGCGGGGCCAAGGCCGTCAAAGGCGCCTTGCTCGGCCATGGCGGCTTCGATCAGCAGTTGCTTTTCGAACTTCTTCTGCTGCGATTCCGAGGGCGGCGCGCCGGTTTTATAGTCATAGAGATGCAGGAACCCGCGGTCGTCCATGTCGATCCGGTCGGCCCGGCAGGCGATGGTAAAATCCAGAGGGTCCAGCCGGGTGCTGCCTTTGGCCTCAAAGGCGACCGGTTTGGCACGTGCCTGGCGTTCCCGCTCAGCCAGCACAAAGTCTCCGGCGATCTTGCGGATGCGGCTGTGCCACAGGATGCGTGCAACCGGCCAGGGGACGTGGCTCTCCAGCAGCTGGCGGGTTTTGCCGATCAGGTGACCGGCAGTCAGCAGGGAAGGATCCGTTTGAGCTTCCTTGATGAACTGCTCAAACACCTCATGCACCACAATGCCGCGCAGCAAGGCGTCCGGCTCTTGCACCAGTGGGTTCAGAGGTTTCAACCGCAGTACGTGCTTGGCGTAAATCGCATAAGGGTCGCGGATCAAGCGGGGGATTTCCGTGATCGTGAGCCGGCGCGGGCGGGCGGCAACCGGTGGCCGCGGCGAGGGGCGCGGCACTTGCGGGATCGGTGTTGGCTCTTCCAGTACCTCTGCCCGGCCGAGCCACTGGCGGCCTTTCGTCCGCATAGCTTCCAGCGCATCCCGGCCGCCCTGATCCGGCAGTCCGGACAAGAGGTTGGTCAGCCGGTTCAGCCAGCGCGAGGGCACGGTGTCTGCTTCTTCCGAGCGTTCGGCGCGCGTCAGCCAGACTTCGGGTGCAGCGATGGCCTGTTGAAAGTCATGCGCTGACAGGCCAATGCGGCGTTCGGGCAGCAAGAGGCCGGCCTGGTTGCGCAGCTGGCGGTTCAGCCAAGGATCGGGGCTGGCGGCCTCTGGCCAGCTGCCTTCGTTGAGGCCGCCGAGTATCACCAGATCGGCACCTTGCACCCGCGCCTCCAAGGTGCCCCAGATCATGATTGAACCATAGGGCGCATCGCGGTCGCGCACCTCGCCCTGGCTCAGCAACGCACCCAGCAGATCGGCAAAATCGCGGGCGGACATGTCGCCGCCATAGGGGGCTTCGGCTTCCAGGTTTTCAATGCAAGAGCGCGCGGCCTGACCAGCCTTCTTGTCCCACAGTGTACTGCTGCCGTCTGATTGGCTGCCGGCAGCGATGTATTCAGCGCGCTCACGCAGACGCCGGACCCAATCGGTCAAGGGAAGGGTGCCTGCGATCTCCTGATCTGCGAAACAGGCGCTGAGCCAGGACGTCCAGCCTGGGGTCAGATTGCGTCCCTTTTCAAATCCGGCAAATGCTGCGGCATCGGGGAAGGGCGGACCGTTTCGGCGCAGCGACAGCTCCAGCTCGCGGGTTTGGCGCAGGTGATTGCCACGGTCCGCGCCATCGTGGGTCAGCGGGTGTTTCAGCAGTGTTAGCAGGCTGTCGCATGCCAGCGGTTTGCAGAACAGACCTGCCACATGGCGCAGGAAACGGCCTGGAGGCGACAGCTGCAGGGGCTGGCCGGCAGAATCGTCAGGAAGGATATCCCAGCGGTCCAGCGCTGCCGAGACCTGGCGGGTCAGCATCCGGTCCGGCGTAATGAGCGCGGCTGTTTGCCCGTCTTCCGCTGCTTGGCGCAGTCGAAGAGCAATGGCGAGCGCTTCGGCGCGGGGGTTGGGGGCCTCGATCAGGGTAACGTTATCTGTGGCCGGTTTCAGACCAGACAGATTTGGGCCTTCGCTCATCCAGGCATCGGTCACCGGGGCTGGACGCAAGGCAAGAGAGACCAGCTGATTGCGTTCAGAAGAGACTGGCGGTGCATCAGTCCAGCGCTGCACGTCACCTGGTGAAAGATCCAGGTCTTTCAATATCTTGTGGAAACGGTACTGTGGATGATCCTCCGAGATCATCGGATCATCCAGCCTGTCCCAAACATGATCCGGCTGGTCAAAGTCGAAGCCGGGAAGCACCACCGCGCCTTGCGGAAGCCGGGCGATGGCCTGCATCAGCATCAGTGTCGTCCCGCGCGAACCGGTGGAGCCGGCCAGGATCACTGGATGCGGCGGCGGATTCTCCTGCCATTGCCCGATCAGGTTCAGCACCGCCTGCCGCTGCCGCGCCTGGGCATCCATCGCACCTTCATGCAGGCCCGTGAACTCATCGGCGATCCCGATAAAGGCCTGCGCCCGCGCCCAGTGACCGGACATGTCTGCAACATCCAGATCGCGGATCGCATCGGTACTGACGCCTTCACCCTGCATCTCATCGATCAGCGCGGCAAGACTGTCGGATAAGTCATAAAGCGACGCCCTGGAGGCCAGGTCGGGCTGCGCATCCAATAGTTTTGCGATCAACTGTGACAGTTCCAGCCGCCGCCGCAGCGGCGGCAAAGCAGGCGGCAGCCCGTCCAGCGTGGCACGCTGTGCCAGATCAGTCAGCAGCAGCATGCGCGGCAGCAGCAGGGCGGGGCCATTGTCAAACAAGGTGCGGACACGCCGCGCCATACGGGAGGTGTTGATGATCAGTTCAACCCTTGCCAACGCATCGGGCGGCTGGCCCTGGCTGCGGATGCGCAGCCCATCGGCCAGTGCATGCGGGAAGTCGGCACCGCAGGGCAGGGCAAAGACGCGCGGTTTTGCGGAAGGTTCAAACATCATCTGCGGCTATCAGATCCTCGGCCAGTGTGATCCCCTCTGGATGGCCCACATCGCACCAGCGGCCAGGATATTCCAGAGCAAACAGCCGGTTTGCTTCGGCCATCCGGTTCCACAGGACATTCAGTGAGAACACCTGCTCCTCAATCTGGTTCAGATCCTGTGTTTTCAGGATCTGAACCCCGCCATAGACTAACTTTCCGCCACGGCTGATGCGGCCTTCGGCATCAGCCGCGAAATCCCCGCCACCGGTGCGGCCCGCTGCACGTTCCAGCGGCACACAGACCAGCAGTGCGTCCATGCGGTCGGGGTCCCAAGCCTGCAGGGCCAATTTCAATGGGTTCGGACCCTTCCATATGGCGTCGGTGTTCATGGTGAAAACCGGCCCGTCTCCCAACAGCGGCAAAGCCTGGCGCAGACCGCCGCCGGTGTCGAGAATCTCGGGGGATTCGAGACTGATGCGTACATTTTGAGGCTCTAAAAAGGCCTTTAGCGGCTCTGGCTTGTAATGCAGGTTTGCCACTATCCGGGCTGGCCGGATGGCTTGGGCGAGCTCCAGCGCATGGGCGATTAACGGCCGTCCTGAGACTTCGATCATCGGTTTCGGCTTGTCGCGGGTCAGCTCCCGCATCCGGGTTCCAAATCCAGCGGCAAACAGCATGACGGCATCAGGAGAGCGCTGCATCAGGGCTTCAGCCTATCCAGATTGTCCGGGGTTGGGGGTGGCAGGCTTTCACGCAGCAGATCCGCAACCGGAGCCAGTGCAGGATGCTCCAGCCCGCGAATGAAATGGTCCCACACCCGCGGGATCAGGTCCACGTAATGAGGTTTGCCGTATTCCAGGCTGAGCCTGGCAAAGACGCCAAGGATACGAAGATTCCGCTGCACGCCCAGAACGGCATAGGCGGTCCGGAAACCAGACTCATCCTCTCCGGTGGCAGACAAATACCGGTCAATCATCCGCATTTCGACGGTGGCCGGCACGTCGCGGCGGGCATCCTGCAGCAGCGACACCAGATCATATGCGCAGTGGCCGGCGCGGGCGTCCTGAAAGTCCAGCAAACCGACGCGCGCCACCCCGTCGCGGTCCGGCAGCCACAGCAGGTTTTCGGCGTGGTAGTCACGCTGAACCAGAACTGGATCGCCTTTGACAGTTTCACGCAGGATGTCTTCGAAGTGATCCTCGAACCTGGATTGCAAGTCAGGATCATGACCGCCGAGGATGCCGTCGCGGTATTTCACCAGCGCAAGACCGGCCATTTCAGCCATCATTCGCGGGCCATATGGTTCCAGATCCGGCGTCGTTGCTTGGTGCAAGGAAACGAGTGCATCGGTGGCCGCTTCATAGAGTTCCTTTTCCAGCGCCGGTTTCCGCAGGATGGCACGGGCAAAAAGATCATCACCCAGGTCTTCCAGCAGCAAAAAGCCATTTTCAACATCCTGAACCAGGATCTCCGGGGCGCTGAGACCCTGGGCATGCAGGTATTCGGCAATGCGGATGAAAGGGCGGACATCTTCGCCCTTTTCCGGCGGCGCGTCCATCAGCACAACGGTCTTACCATTGTCAGCCGTCAGCCGTTCATAGCGCCGGTTGGAGGCGTCCCCGGCCAGCGGGCCGCGTTGCCAGTTGCCATAAGGCGTGGCCGAGAGAAAGGTTTCGCACAGGGTGTTGCGGTCAGTCATGCGCAGATGCGCTCCATCAGGGGCCGCCATTTCATGTCGCTCCAGCTAAGCGTCAGATGGCGGCGGTCTTCATGTTCCGGATCCAGCGCCAGTTTCAGGCGAATGGCGTGGGCGGGGGTCAGTTCGGCCAGCCGATCGGGCCATTCGATCAGGCAGATGGCGCTGTCAAATGCTTCGATCAGACCCAGTTCTTCCAGCTCATCCAGAGACGACAGCCGGTAAAGGTCAGTGTGCCACAGCTCACCGGCGGGCACGTCATAGGTTTGCACCAGTGTGAAAGTGGGCGAAGGGACGTCCTCCGGCACGTCCATAAGCGATTGGATCAAATGGCGGGCGAAATGGGTTTTACCGGCGCCGATCACCCCTTCCAGCAACAGGCAATCGCCGGGGCGCAGGGCCCCGGCGATCTGTGCGGCCAATCGGGCCGTATCGTCCGGTGAGTTCAGCGTGCAGGACGCGGTATCCGTGGTCATGGCGCTAGAATGGCGCCGCCGCCGGTCTGCTGCAAGCCGGTTTCCGGACCTAGCCCTTGCTGATAGCGGGGAAGCGCTGTTGGCCTGCCGGCAAGGCCACGGTTTCCGGTGCCCGGAAGCTGACCATCGTAGCACCGTTCTGAATTGCGGAGACCTTGCAAATCATGCGCGTACCTTCGCGCAATTGGACATGCGACCACCAGGCTTCGCGCCCGTCTCCGCCAGCGACAAAATCGCGGATCTCACCCCAGACAGGGGTCGGCGCGCAGGTGTCCTGCCAGATCCGGCTGGCATCCATGATTGAGACTTTGGCAAAGCTGGCTTCCGGATCCATTGACCAGAGGCTGCCATAGGCACTGTTAGAGAAGGTCATGCTGCCATCGCTGGCAAAGACCGTAATCGCCTCGTCCATCTGGTCCATGATTGACTGGCCCATCTCAAGTTCTGAGCGGAACTGGCGGGTGAGTGTGACCTCGGCGGTGATGTCTTCGAACAGGAAGGCAATGGCGCCGTCCGGGTGCGGCCGGCCCGAAACCTTGTAGACGGATCCCGATGGCAGCGACCAGGTTTCCTGATAGCGGCCTTCAGCCGCGGCCTCCAAGAGGTCGGCCATCTGGTGGCGCCAGCTGGAGTAGCTTTTGGGTTCCGGCATCATCCGCTGGTCGCGCAGACGGTCGAAGAAGGTCAAAAGATTGGGCCGCGAGCTGAGGAAATTGGCGGGCAGGGCTGTGAGGTCGATCAGCACCGGATTGAACAGCACCAGCTGGCGGTTGCGGTCAAAAATCGCAAGACCGATCGACAGCTGGGCAAACGTCTTGGCCAGGGTCTGCACGAAATTGCGCTGGGCAACCTCGGCGTCGACCACCGCATTCACATCCACTGCGTGACACAGCCAGCCGGCTTCGGTTTCTGTGGTGGAAACGTTATACCACAGTTTTTTGTTGCTTTCCGGCAGCGGGATGTAGATCCGCTCCGGCTTGCCGCTGTTCATCGGGTCGTGCAGGTCGGTGAACAGGGGCTCGGCAAAGTCGGCATTGCGGCCGCGGATCTTCTGGCTGAGGTCGTCATAGGCGAGGTTGGACCAGGTAACGTTGCCCTCCTCCGACTGCAGCCAGACCGGGTAGGGCGCCTGATGCACGGCAGCGCGCAGTGTGGTCAGTTCCTGATCAAGGGATTTGTTCTGTTCCTCCAAGGTGCTGCGGCGCAGCTGCACGCGGGTGACCCCGTCGATCCATTCGCAATGCGCCTCGCGGCTTTCGGCAGAAGCGGTGCCGGAAAGAACGAGCGGGCCGACATCCTTGAGAAAGCCCGGTGACTGCGGCAGGCCCGGGTAGCTGCGGGCCAGCTGGTCGCGCAGCATGCCCCAGTCAAAGTTCTCCGCCTGGTCACCAATGAATTTCCGCGCGCCCGAAGACCAGCCGATCAGGCTGTTTTCGTCAAACAGGAACACCGCATCTGTGCGGCCGTCGCCGGCCAGCAGATCATGTTCCATGCCATTGCGGCGCGGATTGGGTGACAGCCACCAGACCGCCGCCGCCGCTGTTGCAGCACAAAGCGCTGCCAGTACAAACCATTCGATCGAAGCGAAGTCCTGCATGTCGTCCTGCCCAGTTCAGCTCTCGTTTACCCGCATGGTTCCCTAATAATGGTTAAATCAAGTTTAATTGGTTGCCCAAAAGTGAATAGTTAAATTTCTAAAGGTATATTTTTCCCAATGACAGGGCCGCCGTCTGCCATGGCGTCGATTTTTTTGCGTGGCCAGGCAACCTCGACAATGGCGCCGCGCCTTTCGCGGTAGGGGCTGAGGGTTTGGAAAGGGTCTGCGCCGTTGGCGAATCTCAGCTGTGCACCGGTGCGCTGCAGCAGCGTTTTGGCAATGAACAGACCCAGGCCCATGCCCTCGTACTCGGGCCGCTGCTTCAGCTCGTTTTCGCCCCGGCGGCGGCGCACAAACGGATCGCCAATGCGGCCCAGCAGATGCGGCGGAAATCCCTGGCCATCATCGCAGATCCGCAAAATGATCCGGTCGTTGTTCCAGGCAGCATCTATCCAGACGGTGGAGTGGGAGAAATCCACTGCATTCTGCACCAGGTTGCGCAACCCGTGGATGATCTCTGGCTTACGCATAACTGTTGGCTGCTGGAAGTCACCTCCCTCCAGCGGTTCCTCATGGTAGATAACGGATTTGCCGCGGTTCATGTGCGGCTCTGCCGCTTCGGTCACCAGGGTTGAAAACGGCGCCTGACGTAAATGCAGATCGTCATTGCCGACCCGGCCCATGCCGCGCAGGATGTCGCGGCAGCGGTCGGCCTGTTCACGGATCAGCGCGGCATCTTCGCGCAGGTCAGGGCGGTCGTCCAGCTCTTCGATCAGCTCGGCACTGGCGAGTTTTATGGTGGCCAGCGGTGTGCCCAGCTCATGCGCCGCTGCCGCCACCACGCCGCCCAGGTCGGTCAGCTTTTGCTCGCGCGACAGCGCCAGCTGGGTAGCGCTGAGCGCATCCGACATAGAGCGCATTTCGTTGCTGACCCGGAAGGAATAGGCGCCGATGAACAGAATGGCGATGACAATGGCGATCCAATTGCCGAAGATGAACACATCGGGAATGCGCAGGATGAATCCTTGTTCGGTGCGCAGCGGCAGGTGGAACTCTGCCATCAGGGTGACAAGAATGACAGCGGTGGCACCGATGATCAGGGTGGAGCGCAGCCCCATGACGGCGGCGGAAATCGTCACCGGCCCCAGCACCAGCAAGGCAAAGGGGTTGTTCAACCCACCGGTCAGATACACCAGGAAGGCCAGCTGCAGCAGATCGAACAGCACCATCAGGAAGTTCTCAAACTCGGTCAGGCGCTTGTTTTCCGGGAACGCGAAGATGGCGATCAGGTTCCCGGCGGCTGAAATGCCAATGGCCAGATAGCACAGGCCCAGCTCCAACTGCAGGTTAAAGCGGTGCTGCGCCACGGCAATGGCGGTGATCTGCCCAGCAATGGCCACCCAGCGCAGCAGGATCAGGGTCCGCAGGCGGATCCAATGGCTGTGTTCCTGGCCGCTTGTCAGCCTGAAGATGCGATCGCTCATAAGGTTCGTTGCTCCCGCAGATGTGACGCCGTGCGCCAGTTGCATCGGCTGTGTTTCTTGATAGGTCTGGCGCTGCAAACGATCAACAACCCTTCCCTGACGAAAAGTGTGATCTCATGACCCGCGTCTATGCTCTCTTTGCTGTTGCTTTTGTTGCTGCCCTTGTGGGTGGTGCCTGGTTTATGACCCGCGGAGGGGCTGGAGGCGACAAATTCGCACAGTGCCGCAGCAGCCAGATCGCTGGCGGCACTGATACCATCGGCGGGGCGTTCGAGCTGGTCAATGCCAAGGGTGAGACTGTCACCGACAAGGATGTGATCACCGAGCCGTCGATTGTCTACTTCGGCTACACTTTCTGTCCTGACGTCTGCCCGATGGATTCGGCCCGCAACGCGGATGCGGTCGATGTGCTGGCAGAGCGCGGCATCAGCGTGACGCCGGTGTTCATTTCCATCGACCCGGACCGCGATACCCCTGAAGCTGTTGGCGATTTCGCCGAAAACCTGCATGAAAAGATGATTGGGCTGACCGGGTCTCTGGACCAGGTGAAGGCCGCCAGCAAGGCGTATAAGACCTACTTTAAGAAGAACGAAGGGGATGAGGATTACTACCTCGTCGACCATTCTACCTTCTCTTACCTGGTACTGCCCGAGGACGGCTTTGTGGAATTCTTCCGCCGCGATGAAACGGCGGAGCAGATGGCCGACAAGACCGCCTGCTTCATCGAAAAAATCTGAGGCAGGATAGCTGTTTGACCTTTCCCCCTGCCCGGACATATTCTTGCGTGAACAGACAAAAACTTCGCGGAGGACCGGGCATGGCCGAAACTGCTCTGCAGGATATTGGACCAGACAAGACACTGCTGCTGGTTGATGATGACGAGCCGTTTCTGCGCCGTCTGGCCAAGGCAATGGAAAAACGCGGTTTCTCAGTTGAGACTGCGGGGTCGGTTGCCGCAGGCAGTGCCATTGCAACGGCCCGCCCGCCGGCTTTTGCGGTGGTGGATCTGCGGTTGGAAGACGGCAATGGTCTGGATGTGGTCGAAGTGCTGCGGGAAAAACGCCCGGATAGCCGGGTTGTGGTTCTGACCGGCTATGGTGCCATCGCCACGGCTGTTGCAGCGGTCAAGATTGGTGCGACGGATTACCTGTCCAAACCGGCCGATGCCACCGACATCATGAACGCTTTGCTGGCCAACGAAGATGTGCTGCCGCCGCCGCCGGAAAACCCGATGAGCGCCGACCGGGTGCGCTGGGAGCATATCCAGCGGATCTATGAGCTGTGCGACCGCAATGTCTCGGAAACCGCACGGCGGCTTAACATGCACCGCCGCACCCTGCAGCGGATCCTGGCCAAGCGCAGCCCGCGCTGAGGATCAGAGCTGCGCCATCAGCGCTGTATGGCGGCCCAGAAACGCCATACGGGTTTCCAGCGGCGGGCGCAGCACGATATTCAGCCCCGCGGTAACCTCCGGTTTCGGGCGGCCGAAGAACCGGCTGGCTTCCTTTTCCGAAAAGCCGGCGATCTGCACCGCTTCCATCCAGGCGCTGATCTTGTCGGCCCGCTTGATTTGCGCTTTCACAGTCTTGGGCAAGGCAGCGGGCAGACCAAACCGCAGGTGAATGGCCGCCGTCAGCCGCAAGTCCAGTTCGCCATATCCCGGCCCCACCGCAGCTTTGACTGGCGAGATCATATCCCCGATCACATATTCCGGCGCATCATGCAGCAGTGCTGCCAGCCGCCATTTGACCGGTGCCTTTGGGTTCATCCGGGTGAAAAGGTCCTCAACCAGCAGCGAATGCTCAGCCACGGAATAGGCAAAATCCCCCCTGGTCTGGCCGTTCCAGCGGGCAACAAATGCCAGTCCGTGGGCGATATCCTCGATCTCGATATCCACCGGTGTCGGGTCCAGCAGATCCAGACGGCGGCCGGACAGCATGCGCTGCCATGCGCGGGCGGGTTTTGAGGGCATGAGGGTTTCCTGTCGCTGCACTTACCCCATTGACTAACCGTTGCGCGGCAACCGGGCAATGCTTGCCGGGTTTGGCTGCCGGATGCCTGAACACAGGCAAAAAACGGAGTGTTTATGCCTTGTGAGTTTGAAACGGGCACTGCGCGGCCCAATATTATAGGTATACAAGGGGCACCGCCCCCTCTCTGCGGCAACCCCTTTTCGTGACGTGACACGCAATGGAAAGGAGTTTGTCATGTTTAAGCGTCTTCTTGGTATTTCTCTGTTATTCGGCATGGCTGCGACGGCGCCGCCAGCCTTGGCAGCCAGCTGCGGCGACCGCGAGGTCATGACCCAAAAGCTGGAAAGCGGATACTCCGAACGGCTGACCGCCGGCGGATTGCAGAAAAGCCGTCCTGAGGCCACAGTGATCGAGGTCTGGTCGTCGGATGAAACCGGAACTTTTACGGTTCTGGTCACACATGCGAATGGGGTCAGCTGCGTTGTTGCGACCGGTTCCTCATTCTTCCATATTTCGGAAAATACGTCGGACCCAGGCACGCCAAGCTGACATTGGCCGCCTGACAGGCTCCCCCCAACAGCCTGCTCCACCATAAAAAGCCAGAGCCATAAGCTCCGGCTGCGGGTATCTTCGTTGAATATCAACAATTGCAGTGCTAGGCCCTCCTGCAACTGTACTTGCAACTGGATTGGAGCTGGCAATGGCCGGGGATTATATCGTCAAGGACATCGCGCTGGCCGGGTTCGGCCGCAAAGAGCTGGACATCGCCGAAACTGAAATGCCGGGACTGATGTCCCTGCGCGCGGAATACGGCGAAAGCAAACCGCTGAAAGGCGCGCGCATTGTCGGCTCATTGCATATGACCATCCAGACGGCTGTGCTTATTGAGACGCTGGTGGCGTTGGGCGCCGATGTGCGCTGGGCGTCGTGCAACATCTTCTCGACCCAGGACCACGCTGCCGCGGCGATTGCCGAAGCTGGCATTCCGGTCTTTGCGATCAAGGGCCAGTCTCTGGAAGAGCATTGGGATTACTTGGATAAATCCTTCATGTTCGAGGAAGGCCCCAACCTGATCCTCGACGATGGCGGCGATGCTACCCTTTATGTTCTGCTGGGCGCGCGTGCCGAGGCGGGCGAGGATATCATTCCTGTGCCGCAGTCCGAAGAAGAAGCGGTCATCAAGGTGCAGATCCAGAAGCGCATGGAAGCATCCCCGGGCTGGTTCACCAAGACCCGCGATGCGATCCTGGGCGTGTCCGAGGAAACCACTACCGGCGTGCACCGCCTCTATGATCTGCAGAAGAACGGCCGGCTGCCGTTCCCGGCGATCAACGTGAATGACTCGGTCACCAAGTCGAAGTTCGACAACAAATACGGCTGTAAGGAATCGCTGGTCGACGGCATCCGCCGGGCCACCGACACCATGATGGCGGGCAAGGTCGCTGTGGTCTGCGGTTACGGTGACGTGGGCAAGGGCTCTGCCGCCTCCCTGCGTGGCGCAGGCGCCCGGGTGAAAGTCACCGAGGCCGACCCGATCTGCGCCCTGCAGGCCGCGATGGACGGTTTTGAAGTGGTGCTGCTGGAAGAGGAAGTCGGTTCCGCCGATATCTTCATCACCACCACCGGCAATAAGGACGTGATCCGCATCGAGCACATGCGCGAGATGAAGGACATGGCGATTGTCGGCAACATCGGCCATTTCGACAACGAGATCCAGGTCGCCGCGCTGAAAAACCACAAGTGGACCAACATCAAAGAACAGGTGGACATGATCGAGATGCCCTCGGGCAACCGCATGATTCTGCTGTCCGAAGGCCGCCTGCTGAACCTCGGTAATGCCACTGGCCATCCGAGTTTCGTGATGTCGGCCTCCTTTACCAACCAGGTGCTGGCCCAGATCGAATTGTGGACCCGCGGCGACCATTACAACAACGATGTCTACATTCTGCCCAAGCATCTGGACGAGAAAGTCGCCCGCCTGCACCTGGGCCGCATCGGCGTTAAGCTGACCCAGTTGAGCGCTGAGCAGGCCGCCTATATCGGCGTCAAGCCGGAAGGCCCGTTCAAGCCCGAGCATTATCGCTACTAATCGGTTCCTCTTTTCAAAAAATCAGCGCCGCTGGAGCAATCCTGCGGCGTTTTTTATTGCCGGGCCGCAGATCAGCGCTGGCTGGGCATATGGTCGCCGCGCCCTTCAGGAGTGAGGTCGAACAGGTTCCACATCGGCCACAACGCATCGACATGGCGCGGCTGCCAGGGGCTGGGCTCAAAGAGCATCTCCGATCCCCAGAAATGCCGGATGCCGTCGTCTGATCGGGTAAAGACATGCAGCATCGGCAGCTGCGCGCCCTCGCTGCTTTCACCCAAATAGTCCTGCTGATAGCTAGTGCCCGCAGCAGAATAGAGCGGCAGATCCTGCCAGCTCTTTGCGATCTGCAGTGCTGCAAGCCGTTCCGGCGATGATTGCGCGACAACCGCGAACCCCATGCGCGCGTGCACATGGGACACTTGCCCGCGCCAGCCATCAAGAATCGCTGCACACATCGGGCAGGCGGCCTTGCTGTCCGGCCCGTACATCAGAGAATAAACCGCAAGGGCACTGTGCTTGCCGAACAGGTCCAGCAAGGATGCTGAAGCGCCGCTTGTGCTGCGGAATTCATAAGTCTCTGCAACCCGCCCGCCGGCAGGCAAAGCCCGTCGCAGTGCGGCAACTTTTTCAGTTTGCGCGCGCAAACCGAGCTCAGCTTGCAACAGTTCATTGCGGGCCGTGCGGTAGGCGGCGCTCTCGTTAGGGATGCTTACGGGCATTGCGTGCCTTTCCTGGCTAGTGACTCTATTATTAACAATTATGTTAATTAATTTGGCGATCTGTCAAGAAGCTTCTCGTGTTCTGCGGTGTGACGCAGATTATGTGGCTAGCTTCCAGCGTCGCTGATTTAGCTCGCATTGTCAGGGTTATTGATTTGCGGAATCGTGTTTCAAAGAGCTACACATAAGACACCGGCCAGGACGGCCAGGTACCAGATTTTCAAACGCGTGTGGTGGATAGTGGAGCACGCGGGGTGGAAGGGAAGGTCCTGATTGTCCTCAGGTCCTTCCCTTTTTCAATTCAGAACAGGCTCAGCACCAGGCCAGCAATTGCGCAGGCCAGCGTCGCATAGCCGCCGTCAATCAACGTCAGCTTCACCGGCCGCATCCCATACATGTTGTTCAGGGCAATCCAGGGGCTGATGAAGAACAATCCGACACCTGCACCGCCAATCAGGCCCGCGCCAAGGGTCTCTATGCCGGATAGGGTGAACACATGGCGCATCATGCCAGCAACGATTAGCTGCAGCACAAAAGCCATCGCAAAAATCATCGGGCTCTGGCCGCCCTTCGGTTTTCCGTCGTCGTCACATTCAACACCAGCGGCCTCGACCCACGGTTTGGCGAGGGCGCCGTAATATCCTGCTCCCAGCGCAAATGCCGCCGCAGCCGCCACGATCACACTTAAGAATTCCATGCTGTTCTCCTCAATGGTTTCAGCCACTTAGGAACAGATTGGCAGATCAGCTGGGATCTGTCTCCCCCAGCGCGCAGATGGTGGCCCATTCCGCGTCGCTCACCGGCTGCACAGACAGGCGGGAGTTCCTGACCAATATCATCTCTTCCAGCTGCGGGTCGGACTTGATCTGGTCCAATGAAACCGGCTTAGCAAAAGGCCGCACCGCTTTGATGTCGACGCACTCCCAGCGGTCGTCTTCGGTGGTGCTGTCAGGATGGGCCTTGGCGCAGACTTCAACAATACCGACCACGGATTTTTCTTTCTGCGAATGATAGAAAAACCCGCGGTCGCCGATCTTCATTTCGCGCATGAAATTGCGCGCCTGGTAGTTGCGCACGCCGTCCCATTCTTCACCCGCATCACCTTTAGAGACCTGGTCGTCCCAGCCCCAGGTAGAGGGTTCGGATTTGAACAGCCAGTAGCGCATCAGCCGATGACCTTTTTCCAGGTGATCAATTCGACAGCTTCAAACAGGCCGGCCTTGTTGTATGGGTCGTTCTCTGCCCAGGCTTCACCTGCTGCCATGTCTTCGACATCCAGAATAACCAGAGATCCGGCCATATTGCCATCCTGATCCAGCAGCGGACCTGCCTGTGCAACGGCACCGGTGTCGTTGATATAGGCCAGATGGGCGTCGCGGTTGTCCAGCCGGGTCTGCAAATGGCCGGGCTTGTCACGGGCAATCAATGCGATCAGCATTTTATTCCTCTTTTAGTGGTCTTTTAAGCAAATGTGCCGCTGCTTCGCTGATCGTCAAGCGCTGATCTAGCAAATTGGTTACCGTAAGAGTGACCGGCATGTCCAAATTCATCCTCTGCGCTTGCTCCGCAACTGCCCGCGCGGTGGCTGCCCCTTCGACCGTGATGGTGGAATCGAAATCTTCGTCCCGGCCAATGGAAAGCCCCAGGCGGTAGTTTCGGGACAGGTCGGAACTGCAGGTCAATGTCAGATCACCAAAGCCCGAAAGCCCGGCCAGCGTCTCAGATTTCGCACCACAAGCCAGCGCTAAGCGTTGCATTTCAGCATACCCGCGCGTCATCAGTGCGGCGCGGGCACTGTCACCCAGCCCGGCCCCAATGACCGCTCCGCAGGCTATTGCCATCACGTTTTTCAAAGCGCCGCCGATTTCGGCTCCAATGGTGTCCGTGGTGCGGTAGAGGCGCAGGTTAGCCGTGGTCAGTTGCGCCTGCAGTGCCTTGCCCTGCTCTGCCTCTTTGCAGGCAAGGGTTAGTGCGGTTGGCAGCCCGCGCGCAATATCGGCGGCAAAGCTCGGCCCCGTCAGCAGCGCTGCGCTGGCATTCGGGAGAACTTCCTGGATGACCGCCACCGGGCCTAGGCCAGAGTCCAGCTCGATCCCCTTGCAACAGGCGACAAGCGTTTTTCCAGTCAAATGATCCTTGTGCTGTTCCAAGGCGCCACGCAGCGTTTGCATCGGTACCGCCAGCAGAAGGGCATCGGACTCGCAGGCTTTCCCGATATTGGATGTGATCAGCAGGTTCTTGGGCAGTTCAACGCCAGGCAGCCGGGTCCCGTTGCGGCGGCTGTCCTGCATCGCCTGGGCTTTCATCGCGTTGCGCGCCCACAGGGTCACCGGGCCTTTGCCTGCCAACGAGATTGCCAAAGCTGTGCCAAAGGCGCCGGATCCCAGAACTGAAACACTCATGCCTTGGCTCCCTTTCGGCCCGATCCGATCAGTGCCGGGCTGCTTTGATCCAGCGGCCAGCGGGGGCGGGCGGTCAGGTCCAGCCCGTCGCGGGCGCCCGCCTTGAACCGTTCCAGCCCGGCATAGGCGATCATCGCGGCGTTATCAGTGCACAGCCGCAGCGGCGGTGCGGTAAAGGCGGCACCTGTCTCGGCGCAAACAGTCTCTAACGCGGCGCGAATGGCGGTGTTTGCTGCAACGCCGCCGGCAACGGCCACGGTTGGCTGCTCGGGCTGTTCCTCCAGATACAGGCGGATAGCGCGGCGGGTCTTTTCGGCCAACGTATCCACCACAGCGGCTTGGAAACCGGCGCACAGATCGGCCCGGTTCTGTCGGGTAAGGCCGCCTTTTTCCGCCGCGATTTGGTCACGCATCCGCATCAATGCAGTTTTCAGGCCTGAAAAGGACAGGTTGCAATCCGGCCGGTCCAGCAAGGGGCGGGGAAAGCGGTAGCGCTTGGGATCGCCGTTTTCAGCCTCTGCCTGCACGGCCGGTCCGCCCGGTTGCGGCAGGCCCAGCAGGCGGGCGGTTTTGTCAAAGGCTTCGCCCGGGGCGTCGTCTATGGTGCCGCCGAGGCGGGTGAAATCCTCAGGCCCGCGCACCAGCAAGTATTGGCAGTGCCCGCCAGAGACCAGCAGCATCAGGTAAGGGTATGCAATCCCGTCTGTCAGCCGCGGCGTCAATGCATGGCCTGCCAGATGGTTCACGCCCACCAGCGGCAGGCCGGTGGCGGCAGCAATCCCCTTGGCGCACATGACGCCTGACATCACTCCGCCGATCAGCCCGGGGCCGGCTGTCACAGCGACCGCATCGATGTCTTTCAGGCTTAACCCGGCATCAGCCAGCGCATCCAGCACACAAATGTCCAGCTTCTCGGCGTGGGCACGGGCAGCAATCTCCGGCACCACGCCGCCAAAGGCACTGTGCAGCTCGGCCTGGCCGAACACGACCGAAGACAGAACCTCGGGCTGGGCGCCCTCCGATTGCCGCACCACCGCGGCGGCGGTATCGTCACAGCTGCTCTCCAGCCCCAGAATTGTCAGGGTCTTTGTCATGGCCTTACCGTTGCATCGCTTTGCCGCCGGGGCTACCACCTAAGCGGATTGCAAACAATCCCGGGAGCCCGCGATGGTGCCTTTGCTGATGACACGCCCGCTGGCAGCGGCAGAGCGGTTTGTGGCCGGGCTGCCCCAAGGGGCCCGTGCCGGGCTGCAAGTGATCTATGCGCCGCTGATGCAGATCCGGCCGATACAGGCGCAGATCAGTCTGGATGGCATGAAAGGCGTGATCTTCACATCGGCCAACGGGGTGGAAGCCGCTTCACGTGAAACTGCGGCGCGCCTGCCGGCTTTTTGTGTCGGTGAGCGCACGGCCAAGGCTGCGGCAGAGGCCGGCTGGCAGGCGGTGAGCCTGGGGCAATGCGCGGATGAATTGGTCGAAAGAATGCTGCTACAGCCGCCGGAAGCACCGCTGTTGCATCTCCGGGGCGCCCATGCGCGGGGCGGGATTGCGCAGCGGCTTACTGATGGCGGAATCCCCTGCCGTGCGCAAACCGTGTATGATCAGGTTCTTCTAGCGTTGTCAGAGGAGGCGCAAGCGGTGCTTTCTGCACAGAAAGATGTGATCGTGCCGCTTTTCTCTCCCAGAACGGCGAGACATTTTGCCAGTCAATGCGGGGATGCTGCGCATTTGCACCTGATTGCGCTGAGCCAGGCTGTTGCTGAACCATTGAAAAGCTTGAATTGCAAGGTGTTGCGCGTAAGTAAGGAACCTGATGCCGAAGCCATGGCAGAGGCTGTCTTTGATGCCGCAGCCCAGCTGTCCCGGCTTGAGGGCAAGGGGCGCGCAGAGTAGTGTCCGGCGTGTTCGCACGAATGTATATTTGGAATCGAGGGGGAGGCCGGCGTGGCTGACAAGAAAAATCCGGAAGACGTGATTGAGCCTGGCCCCGGTGAATCCCAACCGGTTGAAGGCACCGCTGAAGCGCTTCAACAGGATGTGATTGACGAAAGCGCCGCCGAAACGGTTGACGATTCTAAGGACACAGAGTTCGCAGTTTCCGAGACCGAGACCGAGACCGAGACCGAGACCGAGACCGAGACCGAGACCGAGACCGAGACCGAGACCGAGACCGAAATTGCGGCTTCTGACTGGGAGGCGGCTCCGGAAGAAAATGCTGTCTTTGAAACAGTGGAGCCAATAGCTCACGCAGAGCCGCCCCGCGAAATCGAACGGGTGGTAGAAAAGCGCGGTGGATTCGGCTCAGCCGTGCTGGGCGGCGCCGTGGCTGCGGTCATTGGGTTTGTCGTCGGCCAAGGCGGCTGGCTTGACAGCGTTCTGCCGGCTTCGCTGCAAAATCAGGGCACAGACCTGATGGCTCTGGAAGTCGGCCAATCGGACCTGCAGGCGGCTTTGGCCGCATTGAAGCAGCAGGTAGAGGCCAGCCAGCCCCCGGACATAACGCCCCTTACTGCGCAGATCCAAACTCTTGCCGCCGACATCGAACCGCTGAAAACCGCGCAGGCCCCGGATGCGGTGCTGCGTGCGGATCTGGAGACTTTGACCGCCCGTGTTGCGGCACTGGAAACCCGGCCGCTGGAAGGCGCCTCGCCCGAAGCTGTCGCCGCGTTTGAAGCTGAGCTGGGCAAGCTGCAAGACAGCTTGGCTGCGCAGCGTTCCGAAGTCGAACAGATGCTGGCAGACGCTCAGGCTATGGACGCGGCAAGTGCTGAAGCCGCACGGATTGCCAGCGCCCAGACGCAGCTGGCGCAGCTGCGTTCTGCCTTGGACACCGGTAACAGCTATGCGGCCAGTGTGCAGGAGCTTGCGGCCCTCGGCGTTGATGTTCCGGCAGCCTTGTCCGGCCCTGCGGAGAGCGGAGTAGCCTCGTTGTCTGCCTTGCGGGACGGGTTCGCACCGGCTGCCCGCGAGGCGCTGGCCTCTGCCCGCGAGGAGACAAAGGACGGCAGCGGCCTGCTGGATTACGTGAACCGCCATCTGGGTGCCCGCTCTGTCACTCCGAGGGACGGGGACGATACGGATGCGGTCCTGTCCCGCGCCGAAGCGGCTGTGGCCGGGGGTAAGCTGCAGGAAGCATTGGCAGAACTTTCTGCCCTGTCCGCCTCTGCCCGCGCTGCCCTGTCCAGCTGGGAAGCCGCTGCAAATGCGCGGGTGGCAGCCGTGACTGCCGCCACTGATCTGGCCCAAAGCCTGCAAGCCAAATAAGGAAGCCGCCATGCTCTGGTCGTTGTTGAAGATCCTCGTTTTCGTCGCGATTATCGCGCTTCTGGCATTTGGCGCGGGTCTGCTGATGGAAACTGCCGGCGGGGTGCAGATCACCGTAGCCGGCACTGAATACACTCTGGGTGCGCTGCAATCGGTGATTGCGCTGGGCGTACTGGTCTTTGGAGTCTGGCTGTTCCTCAAGCTGCTGTCGCTTCTGGTTGCCACGCTGCATTTTTTGAATGGTGATGAAACCGCCTTGTCACGGTATTGGGACAAGGGGCGCGAGCGCAAAGGCTATCAGGCGCTGGCCGATGGTCTGATGGCGCTGGCCTCCGGCGAGGGGCGTTTGGCGCTGGCCAAGGCGGCGCGGGCCGAGAAATACCTGCAAAAGCCGGATCTGACCGATCTGCTGGTGGCACAGGCCGCAGAGATGAGCGGCGACACTCGCAAAGCTGCCGAAGCCTATAAGCGGCTGCTGTCGAACCAGCCGACCCGCTTTGTCGGTGTGCGCGGGATCATGAAACAGAAGCTGTCCGAAGGCGACACGGAAACAGCTCTCCAGCTGGCCGAGAAAGCACTGGCGCTGCGTCCGAAACATGAGGAAGTGCAGGATACGCTTTTGCGTCTGCAAGCCCAGGCCGAGGATTGGGCCGGTGCCCGCAAGACACTGTCCACCAAGCTCAAGACCGGCACCCTGCCGCGCGACGTGTTCAAGCGCCGCGACGCGGTGCTGGCGCTGTCGGCCTCCAAGGGGATTCTGGACGAAGGCGCGACGGTCGAGCAGCAGGAGCAGGCAATCGAGGCCAACCGCTTGTCGCCGGATCTGGTGCCGGCCGCGGCAATGGCCGCCCGCGCCTATATCGCCAAGGGCAAGAAACGCCCGGCGGCCCGGCTGCTGAAAAAGACCTGGGAAAGCCAGCCGCACCCCGATCTGGCCCATGCTTTTGCAGAGATCGAACCGGAGGAAAGCGCTGCAGAGCGCGTCAAACGCTTTGACCAGCTGGCCCGGCTCAAACCGCAGGATGACGAGACCCGGCTGATGATGGCCGAGTTGAACATTGTCGCCGAAGACTTCCCCGAAGCCCGCCGCTGGCTGAATGATCTGGCCGAGCGTGCACCCGACGCCCGCGGGTTGACGCTGATGGCTGCGATCGAGCGCGGCGAAGGGGCCGGTGACAAGGTTGTGCAGGGCTGGCTGGCCAAGGCGCTGACTTCTCCGCGCGGGCCGCAATGGGTCTGTGATAGCTGCAACCATATTCACGCGGAATGGGCGCCGGTTTGCGAGCATTGCGCCAGCTTTGACACCCTGTCCTGGAAGCGGCCGGAAACGCCGGAAGTTGCCAGTCTTGCAGCAGCACATATGCTGCCGCTGATCATTGGTGCTCCGGAAGAAAAGGTCTCGGAGGCGGTGGAAGAGGCTGAGGTTCTGGAATCCAGTCAGGAACCAGTGTCAGAGGCTCAGGAGCAGATCAAAGAGCCCAATTGAGACAGCATATATAGCAAGGAATGGCGGGATTTCCTGCCGTTCCTTTAGCTCTCAGAGATGTGCGGCCATCAGCCTGCAGAAGCAAGCAAACCCGAGGATAGGGCGAGTGCCGGGCTGGAGGCGAAGTGCATTTTTCGGGGAATGGTGCCCAGGAGAGGACTCGAACCTCCACGTCCTTACGAACACTAGCACCTGAAGCTAGCGCGTCTACCAATTCCGCCACCTGGGCAGGTGTCGTGGGACCGGCGTATAAGCGGAGTCGCAGGCAGCGTCAAACGAAAATGGACCGGCCTGCCTGGCAAAACCCGGACTTCAATAATCACGACCGTATATTGCACAAGTTAAGACGAGTTGGCCGTGGAATTTCGGACCAGTGCCTAAGGCGGATCGGCTTGTGAGCAAGGCCATCATGATGACAAGAAACATACACAGTATGAGGCCTGGCCCTGGTTGTTGAAGGGGCTTGTCATCAGTCGGCCAAGGTAGGTGTGTGACGTCTGTATTGGTTAGATTACAATGCGGCACGTGTATCCTTCCCACGTCGCGAACATGGATTGCTAGTTCCTATACCAAGGTGCTGGAGAAGTGTTGCCCATGTACGTTGCGAAGGAGTTCCCATGTTCCGGGGCAGGCATCGTTGCCCTAGGTCAACGGGGGTATGGAATATGGAGGGGGTGGTGCCGGTGATAGGACTCGAACCTACGACCCCATCATTACGAATGACGTGCTCTACCAGCTGAGCTACACCGGCGCTGTTTTCTGCCTGTAGCGGAAAACGGTGCTGCCCGTTTAAACGCTGCTCGAATACCCCGCAAGTGGGGATCCTGCGGGTTTTTCTGGTTTTCTCCGTGCAGCGCAGGTAGTGCTGGGCAGCTCGCCAAACCGGTCGCGGTAGAGCTGGGAAAACCGGCCTAAGTGAGAAAAGCCGCAGTCATAAGCAATGCTGCTGACCGGCGTTTCAGGAGGCCGGGACAACAGCAGATAGCGAGCCAGATCCAGCCGCAAATCGCGCAGATACGCCACCGGCGTCAAACCAAAGGTTCGACGAAATCCGGTTTGCAGGCTGCGGATACTGCATCCTGCCGCGGCGGCTATTTCTAAAACAGTTACAGGATCTCCTGCATGCGTGTGAATAAAGTCCCGTGCACGGCGGATCTGATGGCTGCTGCCGGCTGCTGTCCGCGGTGACAGAAGATGGCAGATGTTGCTTTGCTGATAGGTCAGGAAGCCCAGGATCAGCTGCTCTTCGATCAAGCTTTGCTGCAGGCGGCTCCAGGTGCCGAACCCTGCCTGCGCGTCGGTGGCGTGGACACAGGCGGCAAATTGACGTGCCCAACGGTGCAAAGGCCCTTTTGATACGGGAACGGCAGTGTTGAAAATCACGGCTTCGGCCAGTGTAAGCCCGGCAGCGCGTTCCGCGATTTCATGCAAAGCTTTCCGGTCGATCTGCATAAGCAGCATCCGGCAATCGGCATGCCAGGTCATCCGGGTGGCCCGTGTCGGGTTCAGCACAGTGGCAACGCGGCAATCCGACTCCTCGGTTTCTGCTCCGTTGGCCACATGCGCATGGCCGTTGACCGGTACCTGCACCAGATAGAAATCCTGCAGCTCACCGGGGTCGATCTGCACCGTGGATCCATAGCTGAGGTAATTTAGAGAAAGGTGCTGTCCGCAGACGTGGTTGTGGCGGGTACCAAAGCCGCGGGCCTGCCCTGCTGGTTCCAGCCGGTGATCGCAGAATTTTTGCGCAACAAGCGAGCGGGCCTCATCAATGTCGCGGCTGTGGAATTGCCGCCACGCGCTCAAGGGCTCGCGCCTGGTTGATGCCTGTTGTGTGGTCATTGACGCAGCCTAACACGGTTGCCGGGTCAGGCAATCATGGCAGGCTGCGCTATTTTGCGCATTTTGGATAATCCATTTGTGGAGCCGCCCCTAGGCTGCTGGGAGGAAAAAAATGGGAGGAAAGCATGGCATTGGATCGGGGAATTACCAAGGCGGCCGAGGGGCTGGAGGGTCTGTCCTGGAACGTAGTTGGCCACACATACACGCCCAAGCTGCACAGCGAAAACGCATTTATCTGGCACGCACTGATCCCGGATGGCACATTTGTGCCGCCGCATATTCACCCCGCGCAGGATGAGTGGATCACCCTGTTAGAGGGCGCGCTGGAGGTGGAATTCGGCGGTGATGTTTTCCGGGCCGGGCCGGGCGACACTGTGCGGATGCCGATGGGTGTGGCGCATGGCATCTTTAACCGTTCGGGCGCGGCGGCCTCTTGTGTTTTTGGGGTAGCTCCGTCGCGCAAGCTGTTTGATTTGTTTTGTGCGCTGGACGGCGTGACCGACCCGGAAGAACTGGTGCGGATTTCGGCGCTGCATGAGGTCGACTTCCTGCCGCCCCCGGCGGAATGAGGGAGCGGAACATGGTAAAGCGCAAAACGGTTGCCGTGATCGGCGGCGGAATAAGCGGTCTGGCGGCAGCCAAGGCCTTTGCGGAAAAGGGGCATCAGGTTCTGGGGTTTGAACGCAGCCATGACCTGGGGGGAGTATGGGAGCCATCGCGCTCCTATCCTGGGGTGCAGACGCAATCGCCCAAGGAACTTTATTGCTATACCGACCACCCGATGCCGCAGGAGTACCCTGAATGGCCCAAGGGACCGCAGGTGCATGCCTATCTGCATTCTTACGCTCACAAGCACGACCTGCACCGGCATTTTCATTTGAACGCCGCTGTTCAGGAGATGGACCGGCGCCCGGACGGGCAGCCGGGCTGGCGGCTGGTGGTCAAGACGGACGGCGAAACCCGCGTGCAGGACGTGGATTTCGCTGTCGTCTGCACAGGCCAGTTTTCAGAGAAAAACATCCTCAGCCATCCCGGGCAGGAAGATTTTACGGCGCAAGGCGGGGAAGTTATGCATTCCTCAGAGTACCTCGACCCAGGCCATGCGCGCGGTAAGCGGGTTGTGGTGCTGGGCGGCTCAAAGTCCGCCACCGATGTGGCGGTGAATGCAGTGCAGAATGGTGCGCGGCAGGTGCATCTGGTCTACCGGCAGAATGTCTGGCGGATTCCGTATTTCGTCGGCGGCATCAATTTCAAGAAGCTGCTTTATATGCGGGCCCAAGAGGCACAGTTCAACGGTTGGGGCCGCAGCTGGCTGCACAAGGCAATCTATAGCCTGGCAAAACCGTTGATCTGGGTCAATTTCCGCGCGTTAGAGACGCTTTTGAAGCTGCAGCTGGGGTTGAAGAAGTGGGATATGGTGCCCGATATGCCCATCGAACAGGATGTATCCTGTTCGGTTCCGATTGTGACGCCGGGTCTGTTCGAAGGATTGAAAAGCGGCTCGATCATTCCGCGGCGCACAACGATTTCGCGGTATGAGGGCGATGAGGCAGTACTGGAAAACGGCGATAGAATCGGCGCTGACCTGGTGATCTCGGCAGTGGGCTGGAAGCTGGGCATCCCCTATCTGGCCCAGCGGCATCTGGACAAGCTGATCGAGGCTGATGGCCAGTACCGGACCTACCGGCTGTCCGTGAACCCGGACCTGCCGGAGATGGGATTTGTCGGTTTTAACTCCAGCTTTTGCACAATTCTATCGGCGGAGTTGGTGGCGAATTGGCTGGTCCGCTTTGCCGACGGCAAGCTGGAGAAGCAGCCCTCGCGGGCAGAGATGGAGGACAACATCCAAATGATGCTTGATTGGCGCCGCAAGGAACGGCCTGCCGCGCAGATCTATGGCGGACTGTGCTCGGCACCGTTCCATTTCAAGCATTTTGACGAGCTGCTGATGGATATGGGGGCGGCACAGTGGAAGCGTTCCAACCCGTTGGTTGAGCAATTTGCACCGCCGGATGCCGGCGCTTATGGCCGGTTTCTGGCGACGGCCCCGCAATACACGGCGGCCTGAAATCTGCCCTTGTGCCTGCCGGAAACGGCGGGCGCATTCACGCTTCAGCATATGCCTGTCTGAAGCTGGGAAGTGCAGAATTTTTCGGAGAATGGTGCCCAGGAGAGGACTCGAACCTCCACGTCCTTACGAACACTAGCACCTGAAGCTAGCGCGTCTACCAATTCCGCCACCTGGGCAGGTGTCGTGAGACCGGCGTATAAGGTGCTTCGTTGGGGGCGTCAAACAGAAAACCGCCGAACATCCAACCTAAGCTGGAATGCCGATCCAGACCGCCCTATCGACGTGTGAGAAAGTCCATCTTAAATGCCACATGAGTCAGGAATCTTACCCAGGCCTGCTGTGTTTCGCTGTTCCAGTCCGGGCCCAGCGTGTCGGCAAGGGCACTGGTGAAACTGCTTATGAAACCATGGAAATGGGCATCTGATACTTCAAGTTTGCGATGCTTTTCACCTTGCTGTTGCAAGATCGAATCCAACCGGCCGGAGTCATCCAGCGCTTCGGCGATATGGGTCAGCGAGGCCAGCAGTTTTCCCTCTTGCTGGGTCAGATCTTCATGAAACAGGCTCCGGATATCGGGGCAGACGGCAAAGAAATTTCCGTAGAATGCCGGCACAAAGGCTTCGATGTTCATCCGCTCGCTTTCAAAGCTTTGCCGGATCAACTTTTTGTCCTGTTCACTAACCATCAAGACTGACCTCCTGAACACGTGCAGATACTGATGTTACCGCTGCATCACCCCATGCTAGTGTTGGAGGGTTGAAAGCGGGGTTAACCAATCCGCCCAATTCACCGCAAGCTGTTAACGGCTCTTGCAGTTTCTGCCGCCATTGCAGCCGCAGCCCCGGTTTTGCGCCTTGTTTGGCGCCCCTTGCGGCGCTAGAGCTTAGGGGCAGCTAAGTTCAGGAGCCAAATGATGTCCAAACTGGTCACGATCTATGGCGGATCCGGTTTCGTGGGCCGCTACATTGCGCGGCGCATGGCCAAGGAAGGCTGGCGGGTACGGGTGGCCGTGCGCCGTCCCAACGAAGCCATGCATGTGAAGCCCTACGGCGTTCCGGGCCAGGTTGAACCGGTGTTCTGCAATATCCGCGATGATATGTCTGTTGCTGCGGTGATGCAGGGCGCAGATGCAGTTGTGAATTGCGTAGGTGTATTGAACGAACTCGGTAAAAACTCGTTTGGCGCCATCCATGCGGAAGGCGCAGGCCGTATTGCCCGCATCGCGTCGCAGCAGGGGGTGGCCAGCCTGGTGCATATCTCGGCGATTGGCGCCGATGCGGACGGTCCCAGCGAATATGCCAAAACCAAAGCCGCTGGAGAAGCCGCGGTGCTGCAAAGCTTTCCCGGTGCGGTGATTTTGCGCCCGTCGGTAATCTTCGGGACCGAGGACGGCTTCTTTAACCGCTTTGCCGGCATGACCCGGTTGTCGCCGATGTTGCCGATCGCTGCGGGGAGCATCGAATTCCAGCCGGTGTTTGCCGATGATGTGGCCAGGGCCGCGGTCATGGGGGCATTGGGCCAGGCCGAGCCCGGCATTTACGAACTTGGCGGTCCTGAAGTGAAAAGCTTCCGGGCGCTTATGGTGCAGATGCTTGAGGTGATTCACCGGCGCCGCCTGATACTGTCGCTGCCGCGCCCTGCCGCTTGGCTGGTGGCCTTCGGGTTCGACATGCTGCAGGCGGCCAGTTTTCAGATGATTGAGAACAAAGTGCTGACACGCGACCAGCTGCGGAGCTTGAAGGCGGACAATGTGGTGTCCGAGGGCGCCAAGGGTTTCGGTGATTTGGGTATCAGCCCGGTGACTGTGGGTTCGGTGTTGCCGGATTACCTGTGGAAATTCCGCCCCTCCGGCCAGTATGACGAGATGACGAACTCGGCCCGGAATCTGCGCAACGGCGCCTGATATTGTTACCGGTTTAAGGATTAGTAAGCGCGGGGATCTCCCCGCGTTTTTGATTCCAGGGTCAGCTGCCGTAGGCGATGGCCAGCAGGACAACACCCAGAATCACCCGGTAGATCACATAAGGCGTAAAGCTGACCGAGCGCAGCATCCGCATCATCAGACTAAGTGCGGCCAGCGCCGCCACCATCGCCAGCACCGCGGCAATGCCCGCATCGCGTATCAGAGCGGTGTTGGCCTCCAGTGCCACCTCGGTTCCCAGCAGCACACCTGAGGCGATGATGGTCGGGATCGACATCAGCATGGCAATGCGGGCGCCGTCCTCGCGGGTATAGCCCAGCTGCCGCGCACCAGTGATGGTGATGCCCGAGCGCGAGGTGCCTGGGATCAGCGCCAGCATCTGCCACAGCCCCATGACCAGCGCATCGCGGACGCCCCAGTCGCCAGCCTGTTTTACTTCGGCGCCTTTCTGGTCGGCCCAGTACAGCACCAACCCGAAGCCCAGCATGGTCCAGCCGATTACTGTCATTGATCGCAGCGCATCGCTGAGGCCGGTGAAATGCAGCACAGCCCCGAACAGGACTGTGGGAATGGTGGCGATGATCAGACCCAAGGCGAGTTTGGATCCCGGCGTATCCGTACGGCCGGTCAGGGCACGAGGCAGGCCGCCAAGCCCCTCACGCACGTCGCTCCAGAAGTAGATCATCACTGCCGCCAGGGTGCCTATATGCACAGCGACGTCGATCACCTGGCCTTGATCCTCCAGACCGGTCAATCCGGGAAGTAGAATCAGGTGGCCGGAGGAGGAAACTGGCAGGAATTCGGTGATGCCTTGGATCAACGCAATCAGGATCAGCTGAAAAAGCGGCATGCTGAAATCATCCTTCGCTGGCCGCGGATGGGCCGTAAACTGTCGCGACTCTGTATAAATCCCGGCTCTGGATTGGAAAGCGGATATTCAGGTCCGGTTCGGGCCTAATAATCCTGTACATTTCCGTGAAACACGGTATCAGAATTCAAGAGCTGGCTAAATAGGTCAGCAATATTGACATAAAGCGTACCCGTACCCGAAAAGGTGCCAGCGCAGCCAGACAAACGATGGAGTCCAGCCCGTGGCCAAGCAACCGATGCTGAAATTCGTGCAGATCGAACGCGACATGCCTCAAAAGCGTGACGCAAGTGTGCGCAAGGAAGACTTCAATGAGATTTACGCGGAGTATGCCGCAGTAAAGGCGGAAGAGCAGGCCAGCCGCTGCAGCCAATGCGGTGTGCCCTATTGCCAGAGCCACTGCCCGCTGCACAACAACATCCCCGACTGGCTGCACCTGACCGCAACCGGCCGTCTGGAAGAAGCCTACCAGACCTCGCAGGCCACCAACACCTTCCCGGAAATCTGCGGCCGCATTTGCCCGCAGGACCGCCTGTGCGAAGGCAACTGTGTGATCGAGCAGTCGGGCCATGGCACCGTGACCATCGGGTCGGTCGAGAAATACATCACCGACACCGCCTGGGAAAACGGCTGGGTGAAGCCCAATGTACCGCTGGCTGAGCGCAGTGAAAGCGTTGGCATCATTGGCGGCGGCCCCGGCGGGCTGGCCGCGGCGGATATGCTGCGCAAGGCTGGTATCCAGGTGACCGTCTACGACCGCTATGACCGCGCCGGCGGGTTGCTGATGTACGGCATTCCCAGCTTCAAGCTTGAAAAAGACGTGGTAGAGCGCCGCAATAAATTGCTGGCCGATGGCGGTGTGACCTTCGTGCTGAACTGCAACGTGGGCGAAGACATTTCGTTTGAAGAGATCCGCGCCAAACATAATGCGGTGATCATCGCCACTGGCGTTTATAAATCGCGTGACCTGGCGATGCCGGGCAGCGGTGCAGAAGGCATCGTCAAGGCAATCGACTTCCTGTGCGCGTCGAACAAGAAGAGTTTTGGCGACGAAGTTGCTGAGTTCGACAACGGCGACCTGAATGCAGCGGGCAAGAAGGTTGTGGTGATCGGCGGCGGCGACACCGCGATGGACTGCGTGCGGACCTCGATCCGCCAGGGTGCGACTTCGGTCAAATGCCTCTACCGCCGTGACCGTGCCAATATGCCGGGCTCGCAGCGCGAGACCCAGAACGCCGAGGAAGAAGGTGTGGTGTTTGAATGGCTATCGGCGCCCAAGGGTTTCACCGACGAGGGCGGCAAAGTCGCCGGCGTGATGGTTCAGAAGATGCGCCTGGGCCAGCCGGATGCCTCGGGACGCCAGGCGCCGGAAGTGATCGAAGGCGCGGACTACGTTGAGGAGGCTGACCTGGTGATCAAGGCCTTGGGTTTTGAGCCGGAAGAGCTGCCCGTGCTGTGGAACCAGCCGGAGCTGCCGGTGACCCGCTGGGGCACCGTCAAGGCGGCGTTCAAGACCGGCGCTACCGAGCTGGGCGGCGTCTATGCAGTGGGTGACATCGTGCGTGGCGCGTCGCTGGTGGTCTGGGCGATCAAGGACGGCCGCGATTGCGCGGAAGCGATCCTGGAGAACTTCAACAGCAAGGCCGCGGTGGCGGCGGAATAACCCGGCACCCCCTGTACATCGTCTGTGCACCCCTTGTGCACCGGCGGAGCAGCGACAAGCCGCAGCAAGGTCAGCATTGCTGACCCAGCCAGCAGAAGGAAGATGGACATGAGCGAATTGCAGGGACAATGCATGTGCGGTGCGGTGACTGTCACCGCCACGCCCGCGCGCGCCTCCATTTCCGCCTGCCACTGCGAGATGTGCCAGCGCTGGGCCAGCGGCCCGTTCCTGAGCTTTCAGGCGGCCAGCGGTTACGCCGCGCTGGGTCCGGTGCAGACCTATGAGTCCTCGGGCTGGGCTGAGCGGGCGTTCTGCGGCAAATGCGGATCGGCGCTGTGGTACCGGATGACCGCAGGAGAACATAAGGGCCAGACGCAGATGTCGGCTGGCCTGTTTGAAAACGCAGGCGGCAATGAATTGCGCCTGGAACTTTACATCGACAAAAAGCCAGCGGGCTACGTTTTCGACAGCAGCAGCCGGAAGCTGACCGGCGCTGACGTGATCGACATGTTTGCCCCCTCCGTAGAAGGAACCAGCCAATGACCAAATATGATGCCGATTGGGTGCGCGCCGAAGAAACCAAGCGCAAGTGGATGGCTGAAAACGGCCTGTATTCCGAGGAGGAAGAGCATTCCTCTTGCGGTGTGGGACTGGTGGTCTCCGTTGACGGCAAGAAAAGCCGCAGGGTGGTTGAGGCCGGCATCGATGCGCTGAAGGCGATCTGGCACCGCGGCGCGGTGGATGCCGATGGCAAGACCGGCGATGGCGCCGGTATCCATGTGCAGATCCCGGTTCCGTTCTTTTACGACCAGATCCGCCGCACCGGCCACGAGCCGCGCCAGGATGAGCTGATGGCGGTGGGCCAGGTGTTTCTGCCGCGCACCGATTTCGGCGCCCAGGAACGCTGCCGGACCATCATGGAAACCGAAGTTCTGCGCATGGGGTATTCCATCTATGGCTGGCGTCATGTGCCTGTGGACGTGACCTGCCTGGGTGAAAAGGCCAACGCGACCCGCCCCGAGATCGAGCAGATCCTGATCTCCAACGCCAAGGGCGTGGACGAGGAAACCTTTGAGCGCGAGCTGTATGTGATCCGCCGCCGGGTTGAGAAGGCGGCCAATGCCGCAGCGATTTCGGGCCTGTATATTGCCTCGCTGTCCTGCCGGTCGATCATCTACAAGGGCATGATGCTGGCCGAGCAGGTGGCGGTATTCTACCCCGACCTGATGGATGCGCGGTTCGAGAGCGCCTTTGCGATCTATCACCAGCGCTATTCCACCAACACCTTCCCGCAGTGGTGGCTGGCGCAGCCATTCCGGATGCTGGCCCATAACGGTGAGATCAACACGCTGAAGGGCAACCTGAACTGGATGAAGAGCCATGAAATCCGCATGGCGTCGGCGACCTTTGGCGACCATGCCGAAGACATCAAGCCGATCGTGCCGGGCGGCGCGTCGGACTCGGCGGCTCTGGATGGTGTGTTCGAAGTTCTGGTGCGTGCGGGCCGGTCGGCGCCGATGGCAAAAACCATGCTGGTGCCGGAAAGCTGGTCCAAGCAGGCGGTGGAGCTGCCGCAGGCCTGGCGCGACATGTATTCCTACTGCAACTCGGTGATGGAACCCTGGGACGGACCCGCAGCACTGGCGATGACCGATGGCCGCTGGGTCTGTGCCGGCCTGGACCGCAACGGTCTGCGCCCGATGCGCTATGTGGTGACCGGCGACGGGCTGGTGATTGCCGGCTCCGAAGCAGGCATGGTTCCGATCGACGAGGCAAACGTGGTCGAGAAGGGCGCGCTGGGTCCGGGCCAGATGCTGGCTGTCGACATGCAGAAGGGCAAGCTGTTCAACGACCAGCAGATCAAGGACAAACTATCCCGTGCGCTGCCGTTCGGCGATTGGGTCAAGCGGATTAACGATCTGGACACTACCCTGGCCAGCGCCACTGAGCAGCCGCTGTTCACCGGCGAAGAGCTGCGCCGCCGTCAGGTTGCCGCCGGCTATACCATCGAGGAGCTGGAGCAGATCCTGGCGCCGATGGCCGAGGACGGCAAGGAATCGCTGGCCTCGATGGGCGATGATACGCCGTCTGCGGTGCTGTCGAAGATGTACCGCCCGCTAAGCCACTTCTTCCGCCAGAACTTCAGCCAGGTGACCAACCCGCCGATCGACAGTTTGCGTGAATTCCGGGTGATGTCGCTGAAGACCCGCTTCGGCAACCTCAAGAACGTGCTGGACGAAGACAGCAGCCAGACCGAGATCATTGTGCTGGAGAGCCCCTTTGTCGGCAACGCCCAGTGGGACAAGCTGGTGGACCAGCTGAACGCGCCGCTGGCCGAGATCGACTGTTCCTTTGCGCCGGGCCGCGGGTCGCTGAGTGCAGCATTGGAGCGGATCCGGGCCGAGGCCGAAGAAGCCGTGCGCTCGGGCGCCGGCCATATCGTGCTGACCGACCAGTTTTCAGGCGCGGGCAAGGTGGCGATGCCGATGATCCTGGCGACCTCTGCCGTGCATTCGCATCTGACCCGCAAGGGGCTGCGTACCTTCTGTTCGCTGAATGTGCGGTCAGCTGAGTGCATTGACCCGCATTATTTTGCGGTGCTGATCGGCTGCGGTGCAACCGTGGTGAACGCCTATCTGGCCGAGGATTCGCTGGCTGACCGGATTGACCGCGGTCTGCTGGACGGCTCGCTGACCGAAAACGTTGCGCGTTACCGTGAAGCCATTGACCAGGGTCTGTTGAAGATCATGGCCAAGATGGGGATTTCGGTGGTGTCATCTTATCGCGGCGGTCTGAATTTTGAAGCCGTGGGCCTGTCGCGCGCCATGTGCGCCGAGTATTTCCCGGGCATGACCTCGCGCATTTCCGGCATCGGTGTGACCGGCATTCAGACCAAGGCGGAGGAGATCCACGCCAAGGCCTGGACCTCAGCCGAAGGCGTGCTGCCGATCGGTGGTTTCTACAAGGCGCGCAAGTCGGGTGAGACCCACGCCTGGGAAGCGACCTCGATGCATATGATGCAAATGGCCTGCAACAGAGCCTCATTCGAGCTGTGGAAACAGTATTCGGCCAAAATGCAGTCGAACCCGCCGATCCACCTGCGCGACTTGTTGCACATCAAACCGCTGGGCAATGCCGTACCGATTGAGGAGGTGGAATCGATCACCTCGATCCGCAAGCGGTTCGTGACACCTGGCATGTCGCTGGGGGCGCTGTCGCCCGAAGCGCATAAGACGCTGAACGTGGCGATGAACCGGATTGGCGCCAAGTCGGATTCGGGCGAGGGCGGCGAAGATCCGGCGCACTTCGTGCCGGAGCCGAACGGCGATAACCCCTCTGCGAAAATCAAACAGGTGGCGTCGGGCCGGTTCGGCGTGACCGCGGAATACCTGAACCAGTGCGAAGAGCTGGAGATCAAGGTGGCCCAGGGTGCCAAGCCCGGCGAGGGCGGCCAGCTGCCGGGGATGAAGGTCACTGACCTTATTGCCCGCCTGCGCCACTCGACCAAGGGGGTGACTCTGATCTCGCCGCCGCCGCACCACGACATCTACTCGATCGAGGATCTGGCACAGCTGATCTACGACCTGAAGCAAATCAACCCGCGCTGCAAGGTGACGGTGAAGCTGGTGGCGTCCTCTGGCGTTGGCACAATTGCCGCCGGCGTGGCCAAGGCAAAGGCGGATGTGATTCTGATCTCGGGCCACAACGGCGGCACCGGGGCGTCGCCTGCGACCTCGATCAAATATGCGGGCCTGCCGTGGGAGATGGGCCTGACCGAAGCGCATCAGGTGCTGGCGATGAACAACCTGCGCGAGCGGGTGACGCTGCGCACCGACGGCGGATTGCGCACCGGGCGCGATATCGTGATGGCGGCAATGCTGGGGGCCGAGGAATACGGCATCGGCACCGCAGCGCTGATCGCGATGGGCTGCATCATGGTGCGCCAGTGCCAGTCCAACACCTGCCCTGTGGGGGTCTGCACCCAGGACGAAGCGCTGCGCGGCAAGTTCACCGGCAATGCCGACAAGGTGGTGAACCTGATCACCTTCTATGCGCAGGAAGTGCGGGAAATCCTTGCCTCCATCGGCGCGCGTAGCCTGGATGAGGTGATCGGCCGGGCGGATCTTCTGGCGCAGGTGTCGCGCGGTTCCGCCCATCTGGACGATCTGGATCTGAACCCGTTGCTGATCACCGTCGATGGCTCGGCCAACATCGTTTACAACCGCGACAAGGACCGCAATGCAGTGCCGGATACGCTGGATGCGGAGATTGTGCGCGACGCCGCCCGCTTCCTGCAGGATGGCGAGAAGATGCAGCTGTCTTATGCGGTGCAGAACACTCACCGCACCGTGGGCACCCGCACTTCCAGCCATATCGTGCGCAACTTCGGCATGCGGAACTCGTTCCAGCCGGATCACCTGACGGTGAAGCTGCAGGGGTCGGCAGGGCAGTCGCTGGGTGCATTTGCTGCACCCGGGCTGAAGCTGGAAGTGTCGGGTGATGCCAACGATTATGTCGGCAAGGGCCTGTCGGGCGGCACCATCGTGGTGCGCCCGCCGCAGGTCAGCTCGCTGACTGCGTCTGAAAACACCATCATCGGCAATACCGTTCTGTACGGCGCCACCGACGGCTACCTGTTTGCAGCCGGCCGCGCAGGCGAGCGGTTCGGCGTGCGGAACTCGGGCGCCTCGGTTGTGATCGAGGGCTGCGGTGCCTGCGGCTGTGAATACATGACCGGCGGCGTGGCTGTGATCTTGGGCACAATCGGCGCCAACTTTGGTGCGGGCATGACCGGCGGCATGGCCTATCTTTATGATCCCGACGGCAAGGCTGAAACCATGATGAACATGGAATCGCTGGTCACCTGCCCGGTCACCGTGGCGCATTGGGAGGGTGAGCTGAAATCCCTGATCGCCCGCCATCTGGAGGAAACCGGCAGCCGCAAGGCCGCAGAGATCCTGCAGCACTGGGACATCGAAAAGGCAAACTTTCTGCAGGTCTGCCCGAAAGAGATGCTTGGCAAGCTGGCGCATCCGGTGATGCAGGAGCAGGCGGCAGTTCCGGCGGAATAAACCAAGTTAGAGGCTGGTAATTAGACCCCGCAGGCAAATGCTTGCGGGGTTTTCTTTTTGGCGGTTGGTCACCGGGGGCATGCTGGCCTATAGAGGGGCATGGCAAAGGCAGTTGCGAAAAAGAAGAAAGCCAAGAGCAGTAAGAAGGCGGTAAAGCTGAAGGTTCAGCCCCTTCGCTGGCTGCGGCGCTGGCTGTTGCGGGCGGTGCTGGCAGCGGCGGCGGGATTCGCCTTCCTCATCCTGTTGTTTTCGGTGGTGAACCCGCCGATCACTCACACCATCTGGGCAGAACAGCGCCGCTTGGGTGAGGTGGACCGGATTTGGGTGCCGCTGGAGGAGATCGCTCCGGTTCTGGCGCGCTCGGTGGTGGCCGCCGAGGATGCGCAGTTCTGCCGTCACTGGGGGTTCGATGCCCGCGCTATCCAGGCGGCGATTGAGGCAGGCGGTGCCCGCGGCGGTTCTACCATTTCGCAGCAGGTGGTCAAAAACGTGTTCCTGTGGCAAGGCCGCAGCTGGCCGCGCAAGGTGCTGGAGACGCTGCTGACTCCGGCGGTGGAGATTGTCTGGAGCAAACGGCGGATTCTTGAGGTTTACCTGAACGTCTCCGAAATGGACGAGGGCGTGTTTGGCGCCGAAGCTGCGGCACGCAAATACTTCGGTGTTGGCCCGGATCAGCTGAGTGCACGTCAGGCAGCGCTGATTGCCGCTGTGCTGCCCAATCCCAAGGACCGTTCTGCCCGCCGACCCAGCGGTTTCGTGCAGAGCCGCGCCGCACAGATTGCCGATGGGGCGGCCACCATTCGCGCAGACGGGCGGGCGGCCTGTTTCGAGGATTGAATCTTTCCTGCTGGCGGGGCATTGCTGGGCCATCCGCTGTAAGTTTTTTGGAGACCCTCTGTAGCCATGGCGCGCCTTTATCACGTTCCCCTGTCCCCGTTTTGCCGCAAGGTGCGGTTGTCACTGGCGGAAAAGAAAATTGAGGTGGAATTGGTCGAGGAGCGCTATTGGGAGCAGGATGCTGATTTCCTGCGCCGGAACCCGGCGGCAAAGATCCCGGTGATCCGCCTGGATGGCAAGATGATGGCCGAAAGCGCGGCGATCTGCGAATATCTGGAAGAAACCCGGCCTGAGCCATGCCTAATGCCCCGCGATGCCGAAGGCCGCTATGAGATGCGCCGGCTGGTCAGCTGGTTCGATGACAAATTCCACAGCGAAGTGACGTCGAAGCTGCTGTATGAGCGGGTGAACAAGAAGATCACCGGTGAGGGCTATCCTGACAGCCGCAATGTGAAAGCCGGCGCCAAGGCGATCAAATACCATCTGGATTACATGGCCTGGCTGCTGGACCACCGGCGCTGGCTGGCGGGCGATATGATGACGCTGGCGGATTTTGCCGCGGCTGCGCATCTGTCGTCGCTGGATTATATCTCGGATGTGGACTGGAACCGCTCGGCGGTGGTCAAGGACTGGTACGCCAAGATCAAGTCGCGGCCTGCTTTCCGGTCGATCCTGGCGGATCAGGTGCCGGGGTTCCGGCCGCCGCCGCATTACACTGATCTGGATTTCTGATATCAACGGGGCAAGGGGCGCTGCCCCTCTTGGGCCTTTGGCCCAATTCACCCCGGGGTATTTGGGACCAGAAAGAAGATGAGTGCAGCGCTGAAAGAACGGCTGGTGGCACAGGCACTGGCCGAGGGGTTTGTCTCCTGCCGGGTCTGCCGTCCGTGGGACGTGCCGCAGGTGCCCGGGCGCCTGCAGGCGTTTCTGGACGCCGGGTATCACGGGCAGATGGGCTGGATGGCGGAGCGCAGCCATTGGCGGGGCGACCCGGCGCTGCTGTGGCCGGATGCGCGGTCGGTGATCATGCTGGCGGAGAGTTATACGCCGGACGAGGACCCGATGGCAGTGGTGGGCCAGGCCGACCGCGGTGCGGTGTCTGTCTATGCCCGCAACAAGGATTATCACGACCTGGTCAAGAAACGGCTGAAGCGGCTGGCGCGCTGGCTGATTGCGGAGGCAGGGGAGGACTGCGAGGTCAAGGTTTTTGTTGATACCGCGCCAGTGCCTGAGAAGGCGCTGGGGATGGCGGCTGGACTGGGCTGGCAGGGAAAGCACAGCAATCTGGTGAGCCGCGATTGGGGGAATTGGGCTTTTCTAGGCTCTGTTTTCACCACAATTGAGCTGCCTGCCGATGACGCTGAGCGGGACCGCTGCGGGTCCTGCCGGGCGTGTTTGGACAGCTGTCCGACGGATGCTTTTCCGGCGCCCTATCAGGTTGATGCGCGGCGCTGCATTTCCTACCTCACCATTGAGCACAAGGGGCCGGTGGATGAAGAACTGCGCGGAAAACTGGGCAACCGGATATATGGCTGCGATGACTGTCTGGCGGCCTGCCCGTGGAACAAGTTTGCGGTTGCGGCGAGTGATATGCGCTATGCTGCGCGCGATGAGCTGAAGGCGCCAAAACTGGCGGAGCTGGCGGTTCTGGACGACGCGGCTTTCCGGGCAGTGTTTTCCGGCTCACCGATTAAGCGGATTGGGCGGGACCGGTTTGTGCGCAATGTGCTCTATGCCATCGGCAATTCCGGCCAGCCGGACCTTCGGGACGTGGCACGCGGGCTGACAGAGGACCCTGATCCGGCAGTTGCGGACGCTGCGAGATGGGCAGTTCAGCAGCTTTCGTGACGCAAACAGGATGGACGCGGCGCAAATAGGCGTTAGACCCTGTCCGGCGAACAGAAGCGGAGAGGACCGGGCATGACGCTGCTCTTGGGTGTGGATACGGGCGGAACCTATACCGATGCGGTGCTGATCCGCGACGAGAAAGAGGTAATCGCCTCGGCCAAGTCACTGACCACGCGGCAGGATCTGGCGATTGGCGTTGGCGGTGCGATCCGGGCGGTGCTGGAACAGTCGGGAGTTCAGCCGGAGGAGGTGTCGCTGGCGGCGCTGTCCACCACCTTGGCCACCAATGCGCTGGTCGAGGGCCAGGGCGGCCGTGTGGCGCTGATCTATATTGGTTTTGCCGAGAGCGATCTGGACCGGCACGGATTGAAGGATGCCTTGAAAGGGGATCCGGCGCTTGTGCTTGCCGGCGGGCACACCCATGCGGGCAGCGAGGCGGCGCCCTTGGACGTGGAGGCATTGGAGAGGTTCCTGCGCACCGAGGGTCAGGGGGTAACCGGCTTTGCGGTTGCCGGGGTTTTTGCCACCCGCAATCCGGCGCATGAGATTGTGGCGGCGCGGATCATTCACGAGATGACCGGGGCGCCTGCCACCTGTTCGCACCAGCTGTCGGCCAAGTTGAACGGGCCTAAGCGGGCGGTGACCGCGGTGCTGAACGCGCGGCTTATCGGCATGATCGACCGGTTGATCGGGCGGGCGCAGGACACGTTGCGCGATCTGGGTATCAAGGCGCCGATGATGGTTGTGCGCGGCGACGGCGCGCTGATGAGCGGCGGGCAGGCGCGGGAGCGGCCGATTGAGACCATCCTGTCCGGCCCGGCGGCCTCAATCGTCGGCGCGCGCTGGATGACCGGCGCGGATCATGCGCTGGTGAGCGACATTGGCGGCACCACAACGGATGTGGCGCTGATCAAGGACGGCAAGCCGGCGATTGATCCGGCGGGGGCCCGGGTTGGCGAATTCCGCACCATGGTCGAGGCGGTGGCGATGCGCACCACCGGCCTGGGCGGAGACAGCCAGGTGCATTTGAACACCAGCGGCCTGGCGGGCGGGCTGACCTTGGGGCCGCGCCGGGTGGTGCCGGTGTCGTTGATTGCCACGGATGCGCCTGAGGTTGTGCACGCCGCGCTGGATGAACAGCTGCGCAACAGCACAGTGGGCGAGTATGATGGCCGGTTTGTGCGGGCGGTGCCGGGGGTGCCGGTTGCGGGTCTGAGCGAGCGCGAGGCCGGGCTGCTGGGACGCATCGGGATGCAGGTGCATCCTCTGGGCCAGATACTGCGTACCCGGATGGAGCACGGCTCCTTGAACCGGCTGGTGGACCGCGGGCTGGTGCAGGTCTCTGGCGTGTCTCCCTCGGATGCGAGCCACGTTCTGGGCCGGGTGGACGCCTGGGACCGCGAGGCGGCGGAGAAAGCGCTGACACTGTTTGCCCGCCGCAGGGTTGGCAGCGGTGATATGGTGGCACAGGATGCAGGGGCGTTGGCGCAGATGATCATTGCTCAGCTGACCGAGCAAACCGCTTTGACCTTGTTAGAGTCTGCTTTTGCCGAAGAAGCGGAAAACTTTGGCCTGCCGGAGAAAGAGCTGGCCCGGCATGTGCTGCTGCAAAAGGGGCTGGCCCGGCACCGTGGCCTGTTGGCGCTTGATGCTGTGCTGAATGTGGATGTTGTCGGGCTTGGCGCCTCTGCCCCAAGCTATTACCCGGCGGTGGCGGAGCGGCTGCATTGCAATATGATCCTGCCGGAACATGCCGGTGTCGCCAATGCCATTGGTGCCGTGGTGGGCCGCGTCACTATGCGGCGCAGCGGCACCGTGACCTCGCCCGCCGAGGGCAAGTACCGGGTTCATCTGGAGAGCGGGCCGGCGGATTATCCGGAGTCCAGAGAAGCGCTGGAGGCGCTGGAGGCGGCCCTGGCGCAAGAGGCCCGCGGTGCGGCGGAAGAGGCCGGTGCCGAGGATATTCACGTGCATGTGGAGCGGGATATCCGCACAGCACAAGTGGAATCGCGGGAGGTCTTTGTTGAGGGAACGCTGACGGTTGAAGCCAGCGGACGGCCGCGGGTGGCGGCCGATTAGGCCAGCTTCAGAAATGCGGGTTTTCCATGAAAACCCGCTGCCTTCGGCGGGGATGTTTTAGGCCAGAAGAAGCGCCGGAGCCTGGAATGGCCTCGATATGAAAAGCCCCGCCGTACTGGGCGGGGCTGAGTACTGGCTTGTTAGAGCCTATTCTGCGGCGGCGTTCCGTTTCGGGAGCACCCAATCGGGACGCGCGAAATGACAGGTGTAGCCGTTGGGCAGGCGCTGCAGGTAGTCCTGGTGCTCGGGCTCGGCTTCCCAGAAATCGCCCGCGGGCTCGACTTCTGTCACCACCTTGCCGGGCCAGAGGCCGGAGGCGTTGACATCGGCGATGGTGTTCTCGGCCACGGCTTTTTGTGTTTCGTCGACGTAGTAGATGGCCGAGCGGTAGCTGGCGCCGAGGTCGTTGCCCTGGCGATTCAGTGTGGTCGGGTCGTGGATCTGGAAGAAAAGCTCCAGCATCTCCCTGAAGGAGGTGTCGGCGGGGTCGAAGGTGATCTCGATCCCTTCGGCGTGGGTGCCGTGATTGCGATAGGTAGCATTGGGCACATCACCGCCGGTGTAGCCGACGCGGGTGCTGATGACGCCGGGGCGCTTGCGGATCAGTTCCTGCATGCCCCAGAAACAGCCGCCTGCCAGGACGGCGCGTTCGGTGGTGCTCAATTCACGACCTCCACTTGGTTGATGTAGGCGCCATAGCCCTCGGCCTCCATATCGTCCAGATGGACAAAGCGCAGGGAGGCGGAGTTGATGCAATAGCGCAGGCCGCCCCGGTCCATTGGGCCATCTGGGAAGACATGGCCAAGGTGGCTGTCGCCATGAGTGGAGCGGACTTCGGTGCGGATCATTCCGAGGGTGCGGTCCTCCAGTTCCTGCACATGTGCGGTCTCAATGGGTTTGGTGAAGCTGGGCCAGCCGCAGCCGCTCTCATATTTGTCGGAGGACGCAAACAGCGGCTCGCCCGAGACAATGTCGACGTAGATGCCAGGCTTCTTGTTACTCAGCAGCTTGCCAGTGCCGGGGCGTTCTGTTCCCGCGTTCTGGGTCACATAGAACTCTTCCTCGGAGAGGGCGGCAATGGCGTCCGGATTTTTGGTGTATTTGGTCATGGTGTCCTCCCGCCTGTTTACTTGTCGCAGAACATGGGGTGTGAGGGCGCAAATGCAATGCCCTGTTACAGGCGGCTCGCAAAGCCGTGTGCGGCGGCGGGTTTGGTCAGGCGGTGAAGGCGCCGGCCAGATCTCCGGGCAGGTCGAACTCTGTCAGCACCCGGGCGCGGGCCTCAGCCGACATCTTGCGGGCGGTTCTTTCGACAATACGCTGGACCTTGTCCGCCGGGTGTTTAGCGGCAAAGGGGGCAAAATACCACTTCAGGAAGACAAAGCAGATGATGTCCTCCAGAGCCTGTACCTGATCGTGGCGCTTGATGCCTTCCTTGCGCAGCATCCTTGCGGCGGCGTTTGCATCGTCTGCGCCATAGCCTGCCTCCTGCATCAGGGCAGAGACCACCTGGGCGTGGTGTTCGGCTTCGGCTTTGCGCCAGGCGAGGTAGCCGGCGCGGCCTTCAGGATAGCTGCTGCGCTGCAGCTTCCAGCGCTCCACATGCTGGCCGCGGGCGGCGATTTTCAGCGCGTCTGAGGCATCGGGGAACAGGCGCATCTGCTGTTCGCTCATACGCTGGCCATACAGCAGCGCGGCAGGCTGGCCGTCCTCCAGGCTGGGATCCTGGGCATTGGCGGCGTCGATGGCGTCCAGAACCTGGGTCAATTGCGCGCTCATGCTGCGTCCTCCTGTTTAGTCATTGAGGGCCAGAATAATGCGGAAGCGCGGCGGGTTGCAACGGCCCGGCACGCCGTCAGGCGTGCCGGGCCCAAGGGGCAGCGACGGGCGTCAGCCCGGCTTTGCCGCGCGGGAGAGCGCCGCTGGCGGCAGGGCGGGGCGGCGGGCAAGCTGAACCGCGAGAATGCCGCCGGTGACAATGGCCACCCCCAGCACATCGAGCGGGCCCAGCTTTTCACCCAGCAGCACGCTGGCGACGGCCACGCCGAACACCGGGTTGAGGAAGTGGAAAGTGGCAGCCCGCACCGCACCGATGCGGTTCAGCAGCATAACCCAAATGAGGGTGGCCATCAGCCCCGGCACTACCGTGGTATAGGTAAAGGCCAGCGCCAGCCGCAGGGTGGGGCGGACGAAGATCTCCTCGGTCAGAGGGGCTGCTATAAACAGGATGACGGAGCCGATCAGCATCTGCAGCCCCACCACCATCATGAAATTGCCGCCTGAGGTGGCGCCGCGCAGGGACAGGGTTGCTGTGGTCAGCGCCAGCACGCCGATCACGCAGAGGAACACTCCGAACAGGTCTACCCCGGCGCCAAGCCGCGTGCCCATGATCATTGCCACGCCAAGGACGCCTGCCGCCAGCCCGGCATAGCCCAGGGGGCGCAGCCGTTCGCCGAACAGCGCCCAGCCCGCCAGCGCAACCAGCAGCGGCATGGTGGAGGCGATGATCGCGGCGAGCGAGGCCTCGATCCATTGCATGGCGACGAAATTCAAACCGAGGTACAGCGCGTTCTGGCAGATGCCGAAGATCACCGTGGCACGCCATTGGCCCGGCGTCAGCCGCCATGTCTGACCCATGGCGCGGGCGATGGCGACACCGATCAGGCCGGAAATCAAGAACCGCACGGCGAGGGAAAACAGCGGCGAGGCGTCTTGGACGATGATCCGGGCGGAGGTGAAAGCAGAGGACCACATCAAGGCAAAGGCCAGCCCCATGGCTATAGCGCGCGCATCCATTTTGAGTACCTTTCTCCCGGAGCGGACCTTCGGGGAATTGATAGAGGAGATCAAGCTGGGTTGAACCGGAATCAGCTGAGCTTGGCCATTAGGATCTGCCAGCTGGCAGCGCCAAAGGCGGCGGCAAAAAGGGCTTCAAACCCGCGGCGCAGGCGGATGTAGACCCGGCTGGCAGTGGTGCTGGAGAACAGAATGGCATAGCCGTGGAAGATCAGCGTACTTTGCACGGCGATGGCGGCTATTACCGTCAGCAGCGCTGATGGTTCAGTACCGGGCGGGATGCCGATGGCGTAAAGCGACCCAAAGAACAGCACCGCCTTGGGATTGGTCAGATGCAGGGCCAGCCCCTTTGCATAAGCCGCGCGCAAGGACCCGGCTGCAGAAACCTTGAGTTCCGGGTTTCCGGGGCGCAGCGCGGAACGGGCCGAGCGCAGCGCGAGATACATCAGGTAGCCTGCACCGAAATAGCGAACGCCCTCAAAAATCCAGGCATTAGCCAGCATCACTGCGCCGAGGCCAAAGGCTGCGGAAACGGACCAGATCAGCGAGCCGCTGCTGACGCCGGCGGCGACGGCCAGCCCGGCGGAGCGGCCGCGCTGCATGGCGGTGCCGGCGATGGTCAGCGTCGCGGGACCGGGGCTGGCACCGGCCAAGAGCGCGGCCCCTAGGATCAGGATAAGGTTCACGTCAGTCATGCAGCAGTCCTCCTCCGGTGTGACGGAAGGGTGCGCTTGACGGGGGCAATAGGCAAGCAACAACGCTGCGGCCGCGGGCGAAGCTTTTCCGCAGCCGGGAAACATCCGGGTAAAAGAAAAGGGCCGCCCGTGCGGGCAGCCCTGAAACCGTCCGGTTTGTCGCCGGTATCAGCCGTTCACGCTGTCTTTCAACGCCTTTGCGATGGTCATTTTCACAACCTTGTCAGCTTCTTTTGTGAACTTCTCGCCGGTGGCCGGGTTGCGCACTTCGCGCTCGGGGCGCTCGCGGCAATAGATCTTGCCGACGCCCGGCAGGGTCACGGCACCGCCGCCCGACACTTCGCGGGTGATCAGCGAGCAGACCGCTTCCAGAGCGGAACCTGCGACTTTTTTGTCGCTGCCCATTTCGTCAGCCAGAGCGGCAACAAGCTGGGTTTTGGTCATCGGTTTGGACATTCTTCGTCTCCTTAAACTGCCCGAACTCTAGGGCCTCATCGCCGGATATTATCGTTATGTTGTATGATAACACAACTTCTTGTGCGCGCCGGGCAGGCAAAAATAGGCATTTTTTCTAGGAAAACTGCAAAATTCAGCCTTAAAGGAAGGCCGTTTCATCGAACGAGCGCAACTTCCGGCTGTGCAGCCGCTCCAGAGGCATTCCGCGCAGCCGTTCCATTGCTCTTATGCCGATTTGCAGATGCCGTGCAACCTGTGTCCGGTAAAAGTCCGAGGCCATGCCCGGCAGCTTCAGCTCCCCATGCAGCGGTTTGTCGGAGACGCACAGAAGCGTGCCATAAGGCACCCGGAAGCGGTAGCCATTGGCGGCGATGGTGGCGCTTTCCATGTCCAGCGCGACGGCGCGGGACTGGGACAGTCGCTGCACCGGACCGGACTGGTCGCGCAGTTCCCAGTTGCGGTTGTCGATGGTTGCGACGGTGCCGGTGCGCATGATCCGTTTAAGGTCAAAACCCTCGTATTCAGTGATCTCGGCCACGGCCTCTTCGAGTGCGACCTGGATTTCCGCCAGCGCCGGGATCGGTGTCCAAACCGGCAGATCATCATCCAGCACGTGGTCTTCGCGCAGGTAGCCATGCGCCAGTACAAAGTCTCCCAATGCCTGAGTGTTCCGAAGGCCTGCGCAATGGCCGACCATCAGCCAGGCATGCGGGCGCAGCACCGCGATATGATCGGTGGCGGTTTTGGCATTGGACGGGCCGACACCGATGTTGACCAGGGTGATGCCGCCTCCGTCTGCGCGCTTCAGGTGATATGTGGGCATCTGCGGCAGCTTGCCTATCACCGGTATTACGGCAGCGGGGTCAGTGATCTCATGATCGCCGGTGCTGACAAAGCTGGTATATCCGGAGTCCGGATCCGCCAGCTGAGCGCGGGCGTAGGCTTCAAATTCGGCGACATAGAATTGGTAATTGGTGAACAGCACGTGGTTCTGGAAATGCTCGGCGCTGGTGGCGGTGTAATGGCTGAGCCGGGCCAGCGAGTAGTCGATGCGCTGTGCGGTGAACAGCGCCAGCGGTCCGGTGCCATTAGGCGGCTGATAGGTGCCGTTGACGATATCGTCATTGGTGGTCGACAGATCCGGCACGTCAAACACGTCGCGCAGGGTGAACCCGGCTGCACCGTCCTGCGGCACTGTCAGGTCAGGACGCGAAGCAACTGCGAAATGCACTGGGATCGGAGTGTCAGAGACATCGATGGTCACTGGCTGGCCGTGGTTGCGAATGAGCAGGGTGATCTGCTGGATCAGGTAATTGCGGAACAGGTCCGGCCGCGTCACCGTGGTGGCATAGGTGCCGGGTGCAGAGACATGACCAAAGCTGAGGCGGCTGTCTACCTGGGCAAAACTCGTGGTGGAGAACCGGATCTCCGGGTAATAGGCGCGGATGCGCTGGTTGTCCGGCGCCCCGTCAGCCATCGCCCGGCTGAATTCCTCGCAGATGAAGCCGGTGGCCTGCCGGTAAAGCAACTCAAGCCGGTCCACCGCTTCGGTTGCGTCGTTGAACGTTTCGGTTGGCGGATGGCCGGGGTGTTTTGTTGTTATCATTGAGCAGGCTCGATTACCGGGATTTTCTGGAAAGTGCGCACATCGACTAGACCAAGGTCGGAAATTCTCAGCTCCGGGATTACGACCAGCGCCAGCAACGAGTGCTGCATATAGGCATTGTTCAGGCTGCAGCCGCAGGCCTCCATCGCTTCCATCATGACTTGCGCCTTGGCAGCCACCTCGGTTGCGGGGCTGTCGGACATCAGGCCGGCAATTGGCAGCTCGACCAGAGCCAGTTCCTTGCCGTCCTGGTAAAGGGTGATGCCGCCGCCCACTTGGGCCAGGCGGTTGGCCGCCAGCGCCATCTCGTGGCGGTCGGTGCCGACCACGATCATGTGGTGGCTGTCATGCGCCACGGTTGAGGCCATCGCCATCTTACCGGTGTAGCCGAAGCCCGAGACAAAGGCGTTGGTGACACCGCCGGTGGCGCGGTGGCGTTCGACCAGCGCAATCTGGCAGACATCGCCCGTGCCCTCGACCAGCCCGTCCACAACCGGCAGTTCTGCCTGCAGCGCCTTGGTGGGAGCCTGATTTTCCACCACGCCGATCACATTGGCGGTGACCGCATTGGCGCCCTCGGGTGCAGCAAGCTCAAAGTCTTTCGCCGTCAGTTCGTGACCCAGATGCACTGTGCCGCGGGCGCTGGCGGGCCAGGTGTAGTGCGGACATTCGACCTTGATAGAGCCTGATTCCGCGACGATTTGTCCGCGTGCGACAACGAGTTCGATAGGCAATTCATGCAAGTCGGAGGTCAGGATCACGTCAGCCCGGCGGCCAGGGGTGATCGAGCCGATCTCACGTTCCAGCCCGAAATGGGTGGCGGTGTTGATGGTGGCCATCTGCAGCGCAACCACCGGATCGCAGCCGCAGGCAATCGCGTGGCGCACCACCCGGTTCATATGGCCGTCATTGACCAGGGTGCCGGAATGGCAGTCGTCGGTGCAAAGGATGAAATTGCGCGGGTCCAGCCCCTTTTCCGTCACCGCAGTGATCTGGCTTTCGACGTCATACCAGGCCGAGCCCAGCCGCATCATCGACCGCATCCCCTGGCGGACACGTGCAATGGCGTCGGCCTCGCAGGTGCCCTCGTGGTCATCCGCCGGACCGCCTGCCACATAGGCGGCGAAATCAGGGCCAAGATCCGGAGAGGCATAATGGCCGCCCACTGTCTTGCCCGCGCGCTGAGTGGCGGCGATTTCAGCCAACATCTTAGGGTCGGCATTGGCCACGCCGGGAAAATTCATCATCTCCCCCAGGCCGATGATGCCGGGCCAGTTCATCGCCTCTGCCACATCCTCGGCAGAGATTTCATAGCCGGTAGTCTCCAACCCTGGTGCCGAGGGCGCGCAACTGGGCATCTGGGTGAAGATGCTGACGGGCTGCATCAGCGCCTCGTCATGCATATAGCGCACCCCGTCCAGACCCAGAACATTGGCGATCTCATGCGGGTCGGTGAACATCGAAGTGGTACCATGCGGGATCACCGCGCGGGCGAATTCCGCCGGGGTCAGCATACCGCTCTCGATGTGCATATGGGCATCGCACAGGCCGGGGATCATGTAGCGGCCACGCGCCTCTATGATCTGCGTCTCCGGTCCGGTGCAATAAGAGGCATCCGGTCCGACATAGGCAATGCGGCCGGCCTTGATCGCAATATCATGGCCCGGCAGCTGCTCGCGGGTGTGGACATTGACCCAGATACCCTGCCGGATCACTGTATCCGCCGGCACGCGGCCGGCTGCGACGTCGATCAATTGAGGGGCGGAGTCGGGCCAGCTTGGAAAAATGTTTTCTGACATATTCCAATTGTTCCGATTGCACGCGGGAAGGCAAGCGGATTGCTGGCTTTGCCATCAAAGCTTCATACGGGCGGTGGAAAGGCGCCGAGGGCTGACGCAATTGGCGTTGCCACCGGGCGGTTTGCGGGGAAGACTGGGTTCATGGATTATGAAGCAATAGGTGCGGACAGTTTCGGCCGCTCCCTGCGTGGGATCGGGATCAATCTGCTGGTGCGGGATGTTCCGGCGGAAGTAGCCTTTTTAGAGACTGTTTTTGATATGAGGGGCCATCAGGTAAGCAAGGATTTTGCTATCGTCACATATGGCGGTCAGGTCTTTCAGCTGCACAGCGACGGCACCTATGCGGAAAATCCGCTGCTGGGGCTGCTGCCGGAAAACCCGCCGCGCGGGTCCGGGATTGAAATCCGCCTGTATGATACCGACCCGGATGAGGCTGTCGACCGGGCAGAGGCGGCGGGATTCACCGTTCTGCAGGCGCCCGCGGACAAGCCGCATGGCCTGCGGGAGGCATATATCCTGTGTGAAAACGGCTACGCCTGGGTTCCAAGCCGGCCGAAAGGATAAGCGGCGGGAATTCCTCCCCTTTCCACTGAAAGAACACCGGTCCATGCTGGCGGTATCTTTTGGATGCCATGAGGGGCCGCCGATGCACGCCATTGCCGATACAACCGCGCTGGTCAAGGAGGGGGTGCTGACTGCGGGTCAGGCCCGCACCATCGAGGCGCGTTCACGCGAAGTGATGGTGTCACTGGCGGTGAATGCGATCCTGTGTTTCGGGATTATCGCGGCCACCGCCGGTTTCATTTTCTGGCTGGCTGATCCGCTGGCGGTGGCAGTGACCGGCATTTTGATGCTGGGCGGCGGGCTGGCGGTGCTGGCGCGCGGCCGCGAGATGCTGCGGATGTTTGGCAATTCCGCCACCCTGATCGGGGCAGGCATGCTGATGGGCGGCGCCGGGATTGAGCTGGTGGACAAATACGAGGATATCGCCGGTGGGCTGATGCTGCCTGCCGGAGCGCTGGTGGCAGCGATTTGTGTCTGGCGCTGGCGGCGCGGGGCCTGGTCCACGGGGTTTGTGCTGGGGGCGATCCTGCTGATGGGGCTGGCAATGCATTTGGCGGGTATTGAGCTGCTGCTGCAGCAATACGAGATCGGCTCGCCGCTGCGGAACCTGGCGTTGCTCTATTATGCTGCCGCGCTGGCCCTGGCTGGCTGGCAAGTGGATGTGCGCTTTGTCACTGCGCTGGCGATTGCGCCTTTTGCCCAGATGCTGGAGACCGGCACCGGCTATTTCCACGCGGCCTATGTGTTCTATTCGCCGGAATCGACGCTGACGATCCTGCAGATGCTGCTGCTGATCGTGCTTTGTGTCTGGGGCGCGTCCCGGCTGGCCGAGCGCGACGCCCGGCACCTGCGCATTCTGGCAATCCTGGGGTTTGCGGTGGCCAATCTCTGCGCGCTGGTCGGCTCGCTGTGGGGCGATGTGGTGGGCGAAACCGTCTGGGGGCCGGGCCGTTACAGCGACGGTTACGAAGACTGGGAAGCCTATTCCGCGGCTCGCGATGCTTTCCGCGACAGCACGCTGTTCATCTCCGAAAACGTCTATTCCGTGCTTTGGGCAGCGGTGCTGGCGGTGGTCATCTTCTGGGCGGCGCAGCGGCATCAGCGCGGACTGTTCAATGCGGCGCTGACCTTTGCTGCGATCCACGCCTATACCCAGATGTTCGAGTCCTTCGCGGATGAGCCGCTGGCCTATGTGATCGGCGGGCTGGCGGCGATTCCGCTGGCCTGGGGGTTGTGGCGTCTGAACCAATGGATGGCAGCCCAGCAGAGCTAGCTGTTGCGAAGGCTGCGGGGCGTGGCGCCGAACTCGGCTTTGAAGGACCGGGTCAGGGCGCTGGGATCATTATACCCACAGCGCAGGGCAATCTCGGAGACACTCAAGTCAGTCTCCAATACAAGTTTTCTGGCGTGTATCAGCCGGAGCCGCCGGTAAACGGCCTGGGGAGTTGCACCAAGTTCCGCCTTCATCCTTGCCTCAAGGTCTTTTTGGCTGCGGCCAGCCTGGCGGGCGACCGCTGCAATGGGAAGCGGCGCCTCCAGGTTTGCTTGCATCATGGCAACTGCGCGGGCGACGGATTTGCTGCGGGCGAGGATCGGGTCCTGGGTTTCCGTGGCTTCGGGGCTCATGAACAGCATGGCCACTTCCAGCCGCAGCGCTGCCCCGTGATGCTCTCCGATCAGCTCCATCATAGTGTCAAAGGCTGCCAGGGCGCCGGTGCAGGTGATACGGTTGCCATCCATGACTTGCCGGGCGCGCTCGGCCTGCACTTCGGGGAAGGTTTCGGTGAAACGGCTGAGTTCCTCCCAATGGATCGTTGCCCGCCGCCGGTCCAAAAGACCCGCCTCCGCCAGCAGCCAGGCGCCGGTGTCAAACCCCGCAATTACCTTATAGCGGTGCGCCGCAGATTTCAGCGCCCGGGCGGCAGTCACAGTGGCATGGCGCAGGAAGTCATAAGACGGCATCGCAATCAGCAGATCGCCGCTGCAATCACCCAATTTCCCATGCGCCCGCACCTCCATGCCCGAGGACGACACCGCAGGCCTGCCGTCCAGCGTGAGGAACCGCCAGGCATAGGCCCGGCGCCCGGCAAAGGTATTGGCCGCGCGCAGCGGCTCAACCGTATTGGCCAGGCAATGGGCCGAGAAGGCGTCGAACAGCAGTACATCCAATTGCTGCACCGCAGCGTTATCTTTTGCCCAACTTCGCATGATTTCTTCTAACTCTGCACGATAGGCGAGGGCAAGCCGCCTAATCTGGCTGGCAACAGATTTGCGAAGGGAGACCGCCATGCAATTCGGGATGACTGAAGAACAGTCGATGATCGTCGAGACCACCCGCGCCTTTGTGGAAAAGGAGCTGTATCCGCATGAGGCAGAGATCGAGCGCACCGGTCATCTGGACATGGATGTGATCCGTGATGTGCAGAAAAAGGCGATGGACGCGGGGTTGTATGCCGCAAACATGCCCGAGGAAGCAGGTGGCGCTGGCCTCGATACGCTGTCGTGGCTGATGTATGAAAAGGAACTGGGCCGCGCTAACTATGCGCTGCATTGGACAGGTGTTGCGCGCCCGTCAAACATCCTGCTGGCCGGTACGGACGAGCAGAAAGAGAAGTATCTCTACCCTTGCATGAAGGGAGAGAAATGGGATTGCCTGGCGATGACCGAGCCGGACGCGGGCTCCGACCTGCGCGGTATGAAGGCGACCGCACGCCAGGACGGCGGCGACTGGATCCTGAACGGCACCAAGCATTTCATCAGCCACGCCGATATCGCCGACTTCGCCATCTGCTTCATGGCCACCGGGGTTGAGGAAACCCCGCGCGGGCCGAAGAAGAAAATCACCGCCTTCTTTGTCGACAAGGGCACGCCGGGCTTTGAGGTGCGCGACGGCTACGGCAACGTCAGCCACCGCGGCTACACCAACGCAGTGCTGGAGTTCGACGATTGCCGCCTGCCGTCCTCTGCCATTCTGGGGGAGATCGACAAGGGCTTTGAGGTGGCCAACACCTGGCTGGGCGCCACCCGCCTGCAGGTCGCGGCCACCTGCCTGGGCCGGGCTGAGCGAGCGCTGCAGCACTCGATCGAATACGCCGCCGAGCGCAAGCAATTCGGTCAGCAGATCGGCAAGTTCCAGGGCATTTCCTTCAAGCTGGCCGACATGGCGCTGGAGCTGAAAGCGGCGAACCTGCTGACCTGGGAAGCCGGCTGGAAATTCGACCAGGGAACCGTCACCGAGAGCGACATGTCGATGGCCAAGCTGAAGGCGACCGAGATGCTGGCCATGGTTGCGGATGAAGCGATCCAGATCCACGGCGGCATGGGGCTGATGGACGAGCTGCCGCTGGAACGCATCTGGCGCGATGCGCGGGTCGAGCGTATCTGGGAAGGCACCAGTGAAATCCAGCGGCACATTATCAGCCGCGAGATGCTGCGCGCCGTCGGAGGCTGATCCATGACCCAAGCCGGGAAACCTGTTGTGATCATTACCTACTGCACCGGCTGCAACTGGCTGCTGCGGGCAGGCTGGATGGCGCAGGAGCTGCTGCAGACCTTCCAGGACCGATTGGGCGGGGTGACACTGGTTCCCGGAGAAATGGGCGGGATCTTTGAGATCCATGTTGATAAGGAGCTGATCTGGGAACGCAAACGGGACGGCGGCTTTCCTGATGTGAAAGAGCTGAAGACCCGCGTGCGCGACCGGATTGACCCCGGCAGGGATCTGGGCCATCTCGACCGAAGCGCGGACGGGTAAGCCGGATGCCTCCGGCGGGGATATTTGGGGCAAGAGGAAAAGGGCGGCCCGCAAGAGCCGCCCCGGTAAAGAGAAATGCTCTCTTCCCCTTGCACGGCCATCGGCGTCCCCGCCTGTACCGCACAACTATTGAGTGTGATTCTGGTTAACCAAAGCTTACTTCCTCATGCGGGAAATATCCCCGCCGGAGGCTCCCGAACTCTCTACCAGCGGAACCGCTAGAAAATGACACGCGACCTTTCCCGCCTCTTCCGACCTAAAACCATTACTGTGATCGGCGGCGGCGCATGGTGCCGCCTGGTGATTGAGCAGTGTCAAAAGATGGGGTTTGAGGGCACCATCTGGCCCGTTCATCCCAAGGCAGACGAGGTCGCGGGCCTGCCAGCATTTAAGGACGTGGACAGCCTGCCGGCAGCACCCGATGCAGCCTTTGTCGGAGTGAACCGCTTTGCCACCATAGAGGTAGTGCGCGCGCTGTCGATGCGCGGTGCCGGCGGGGCGGTGTGTTTTGCTTCCGGCTTCCTGGAGGCAGCGGCAGAGGATGCCGAAGGCGCTGATCTGCAGGCGCAGTTGCTGGAAGCGGCTGGAGATATGCCTTTCCTTGGCCCCAACTGCTATGGTTTCATCAATTATCTGGACGGGGCGCTGCTGTGGCCGGACCAGCATGGCGGGGCGCGGGCAGAACGGGGCGTGGCGCTGGTCACCCAAAGCTCCAACATCGCCATCAACCTGACCATGCAAAAACGCGGCCTGCCGGTGGCCTATGTAGTGACGGCCGGCAACCAGGCACAGTCGGGCATCGCTGCCATCGGCGAAGCGCTGCTGGAAGACGACCGCGTCACAGCACTTGGCCTGCATATCGAAGGTTTTGGTGATTTGCGTGCGTTTGAGGCATTGGCGGCCAAAGCACGCGAATTGGGAAAGCCGATCGTTGCCCTTAAGGTCGGCAGATCCGCCGAGGCCCAGGCCGCGACTGTTTCTCATACCGCCTCGCTTGCGGGCGGTGACGCGGGTGCGGGGGCTTTGCTCTCACGCCTTGGCATTCCGCGTCTTTATGACTTGCCGTCCTTCCTGGAGACACTGAAATTGCTGCATGTGACGGGGCGGCTGCCTTCGAACCGCATTGCAACGATCAGCTGCTCCGGAGGGGAGGCTAGCCTAGCCGCGGACACCTGCCATGCGCGCAATGTCGTGTTCCCGCCCCTGAATGATCGCCAAAAGGCGGATTTGCGGGAAGCGCTGGGCCCGATGGTGGCGCTGGCAAACCCGCTCGACTACCACACTTATATCTGGCGGGATGCCGAGGCGATGACGCAAGCATTCTCGGCAATGATGGATCCACAGCTGGCGATGACTATGCTGATCGTCGACTTCCCGCGCAATGACCGCTGCGATGCCTCGGATTGGGAATGCGCAATCCAAGCAGCGATTGGTTCGTGTGAGCGGACAGGAGCAAACGTTGGTCTGGTGGCGACGCTTCCCGAGTTGCTGCCGGAGGATGTTGCAACCCGTCTGATGGATGCTGGAGTGGTGCCTTTCGCTGGGCTTAGCGAGGCAATTGCTGCCTGCGAGGCCGCGAGCCTGCCATTGCAGGCAGCACCTTCACCGCTGTTGCTGCCAACCCCTGCGGTGGACCCTGATCTGGTGCCTGAAGCCGAGGCAAAGCGGCAGCTGGCAGACTATGGCCTGCGCATCCCACGGTCTAAACGGGCGGCCTCGGCCACCAATGCCCGCGCCGTTGCGGTGGATGTCGGCTTCCCGGTGGTGCTGAAGGGCGAAGGCGTTGCCCACAAGACCGAAGCAGGTGCTGTGGTGCTGAATCTGAACTCGGGGCAGGACGTGAGTGATGCCGCTTTCAACATGCCGGCCTCGTGCTTTCTGGTCGAAGAAATGGTTACCGGTGCGGTGGTTGAGCTTCTGATCGGGGTGGTCAAGGATCCAGCGCATGGGTTTGTCATGACTGTGGCGGCGGGCGGCACCCTGACCGAGTTGATGAAAGACAGTGCTTCCTTTCTGCTGCCAGCCTCGGATGCAGAAATCGAAGCTGCGCTCAACTCTTTGCGCATTGCCAAACTGCTGGACGGCTACCGGGGTGCCCCGGCAGCAGACAGGGAGGCGATCCTGCGCGCCATCCGCGCAGTCGAGGCCTATGTGATGGAAAACGCGCTGGGATTGGAAGAGATCGAGATCAACCCGCTTCTCTGCACGCCAGCTGACGCCGTTGCAGCAGATGCGCTGATGCGGCGGAAATACTGAGGCTTAGGCCTGAAACAAGAGCGGTACTACCGTGCCAGGAGGAATTGATATGACCGACAGCCCCGTGAAAACCCGCCGTGATGGTGCCATACTGGAAGTAACACTGGACCGGCCAAAGGCAAATGCCATCGACCTTCAGACCAGCCGGGTGATGGGCGAGGTTTTCCGGGATTTCCGCGACGACCCTGACCTGCGGGTGGCGATCCTGACCGGCGGTGGAGAAAAGTTCTTTTGCCCGGGTTGGGACCTGAAAGCGGCGGCTGACGGCGATGCGGTGGATGGCGATTATGGCGTCGGCGGCTTTGGCGGTCTGCAGGAGCTGCGCGACATGAACAAGCCGGTGATTGCCGCTGTGAATGGCATCGCCTGTGGCGGCGGGCTGGAGCTGGCGCTGTCAGCGGATGTGATCATCGCTGCCGATCACGCCACCTTTGCGTTGCCGGAAATCCGCTCCGGCACCGTCGCGGATGCGGCCAGTGTGAAACTGCCCAAACGCATTCCCTATCACATCGCAATGGAGCTGCTGCTTACGGGCCGTTGGTTTGACGCAGAAGAGGCCAACCGCTGGGGCCTGGTGAACGAGATCGTGGCGGCGGACCAGCTGATGGACCGGGCCTGGGAGCTGGCGCGGCTGCTCGCCTCCGGCCCGCCGCTGGTCTATGCGGCAATCAAGGAGATCGTGCGCGACGCAGAAGATTCCAAATTCCAGGACGCGATGAACCGGGTTACGCAGCGGCAGCTGAAGTCGGTGGATGTTCTCTATGGTTCCGAGGACAACCTGGAAGGCGCCCGCGCCTTTGCCGAAAAGCGCGATCCGGTCTGGAAGGGGCGCTGACGCGGCGCGCCGCCAGGTGCGCTGCCGGGCCCAAAGGCGCGGGCGGCATCGCAGATGCCGTCCAAAGACGCGGGAGCTCCCGCCTGTTTCAGGAACATCTGAAGATGTCCCTGCGCAGTTGGGCCCGGCGCCGCGCTTTGCGCGGCGTTTGGATCCCCGCCTGTCCAAAATGATAATGGCAAAGGGGCGCTATACTTTTTGAAATCGCGCGATCAGGGCGGTGTCGTTCTTGTGCGCCCCCGTCGCGCGAGGTCCGTAGATGGGCAGTTCCGGCAGAGTAAGATTCTTGATCCATTGCCCGCGCAGCAGCCGGCCGAAGGCTTCGGAAAACCCCGCCTTATCGTAGAACCGGGCATTCACCGACAGAGCAAACCAGGCATCGGGTGCGGCCACCCGCAACAGGGCGGGCAGGACTTCCGGGCCGAGGTGCCCATGGGTGAAGGTGCCGGAAGAGACCACGCCGCAGTAGGACCCGCGCGGCACAGGGATGCCTTCCAGCAGATCAGCTTCGATCACGTCGCGGTAGGCATCCTTGCGCAAGGCTTCGGCCAGCATCGCGGCGCTTAGATCGGTGGCGTCGATAGGTTCTATTCCAATCGCCCGCAACGCTTGGCCGCACAGACCGGTGCCGGCACCGACGTCCAGCACCGGGCCGGCTCCGCCGGCGGCGGCAAAAACCTTGGCGGTCAACCCGGGCAGGAGGTAGCCCTGCCCGGCGGCGAAATCCTGATCGTATGTGCTCGCCCAGTCCCTGTAAAGCCGTTTGGAATCGGCAGGTGTCTGCAGGGCGTAGGCGTTTGAAAGTCCCGGTTTCTGTTTATCCATGCGCGCCATGAAAAGGCTGATCGGGATTCGAATCAACCCTTGCACAGCAGGCGCGGTCAACGCATCTAGGAGCCATGAGGAAAACGCTGCTTTGTCTTGGATTTGGCTATACCGCCCGGGCGCTTGCACCGCGCCTTCTGGCGCAGGGATGGCGGGTTATCGGCACTTCGCGCGAGGTTGTGGAGGCCGAAGGCGTGGAGATGATCACCTGGCCCGGGCAGGACGTGCCGCTGGACGGGGTCACCCATGTTCTAAGCTCGATAGGGCCGAACATGGCGGGTGACCCGGTGCTGGCCGCGATGGCTGGTCAAATCACTGCTGCACCCGGTCTGGAATGGGTGGGGTATCTGTCGACTACGGCAGTTTATGGCCACCACGACGGCGCCTGGGTGGATGAGGCCACGCCGGTGACGCCGTCCAGCGAACGCGGCGACTGGCGCGCTGGGGCCGAGGCGCAATGGCAGGCCATCCCCGGTCTGCCGCTGCATATCTTCCGGCTGGCCGGTATCTATGGCCCCGGCCGCGGTCCCTTTGCCAAGCTGATGGCGGGCAAGGCGCGGCGGATCGTGAAGCCGGGACAGGTGTTTTCCCGTATTCATGTGGATGATATTGCCCAGGTGCTGGCGGCCTCCATCGCGCGGCCCAGCCCCGGTGCTATTTACAATGTCTGCGATGACGACCCCGCGCCGCCGCAGGATGTTTTGGGCCACGCCGCCGAGCTGCTTGGCCTGCCGGTGCCGGCCGAAGTGCCGTTTGACGAGGCCGGCATGACCCCTATGGCGCGCAGCTTCTATGGCGAGAACAAGCGGGTCCGCAACCGCCGTATCAAGGAAGAGCTGGGTGTGGAGCTGCTCTACCCGACCTACCGCGAGGGGTTGCGCGCAGTGCTGGAAGCCGAGGACATGGAGAGCTTTGTGCCGCCTGCGGAGCCGCCGGGGGTTTAGGGTTTGGGAAGCTGGCACCTTCTGTTTGTATTCCTGCAGTTTCGCAGGCTGGGGCGGTTGCGCCGGCGATTGAGAGCGGTTTATCCAGACAGCTTGGAAACAATCTGGTCTGATCTGGGTTTCACCAGACGGCTCGATATTGCGTTATCACCGTCAATTTTTACCGTGGTTTCCGACCGCGCGGCATTGCTGAATCTATTTGTTGCCCGTCAGGATGAGATACAGCCCGCGTGGATGGGAGACGAAACCATTGCGCAGCTTGTCTTTGCTTTGAACAGGCATTGGTCAGCGCCGGGCTATCGGTTGCTTAGCCGGCTGACTGGACTTTCCAGAAGCTGACAGGCTGAGAGACTTGGCTTAAGCCCGCTTCTCGCCAATCGTTGCCACGCCCAGAACCTCCAGCACCTTGGCTTCGATCTGCGGCGCGTTCATTGCTGCGACCTCATACATATCCGCAGGGCTGGCCTGGTCGATGAACGTATCGGGCAGCACCATCGAGCGGTACTTGAGGCCGCTGTCGAACACGCCTTCCTCGGCCAGCAGCTGTGCGACATGGGAGCCGAAACCGCCCACCGCGCCTTCCTCGATGGTGATCAGCGCCTCGTGATCCGCAGCCAGCTGCAGGATCAGATCGCGGTCCAGCGGCTTGGCAAAGCGGGCGTCAGCAATTGTCGGCGTGATGCCCTTGGCGGCCAATGCTTCGGCGGCCTTTTTGACCTCACCCAAACGGGTGCCGAAGGACAGCAGCGCGACGCGTTTTCCCTCCTGGATCATCCGGCCCTTGCCGATTTCCAGCACTTCCGGGGTATCCGGCATCTCGACGCCTTCGCCCTCGCCGCGCGGGTAGCGGAAGGCGATGGGGCCGTCGTCATGGGCGGCTGCGGTGGCGATCATGTGGGCCAGCTCGGCCTCGTCTGCGGCGGCCATCACCACCATGCCGGGCAGGTTGGCCATGAAGCCGATGTCAAAACTGCCTGCGTGGGTGGCACCATCGGCGCCCACCAGGCCCGCGCGGTCAATTGCAAAGCGGACGGCCAAGCGCTGGATCGCCACGTCATGCACCACCTGGTCATAACCGCGCTGCAGGAAAGTGGAGTACATCGCGCAAAACGGCTTCATGCCGCCTGCCGCAAGGGCGGCGGCAAAGGTCACGCCGTGCTGTTCGGCGATGCCCACGTCAAAGGTGCGCGAGGGGTAGCGTTCGGCCATCAGATTCAGACCGGTGCCGTCGGGCATCGCCGCGGTCACGGCGCAGATCTTGTCGTCCGCGGCTGCGAGCTTCACCAGTTCATTGCCGAACACCGAGGTATAGGAGGGCGCGTTGGAGGGCGCCTTTTTCTGCTCCCCCGTCACCATGTCGAATTTGGCGGTAGCGTGGCCCTTGTCGCGGGCAGCCTCGGCCGGGGCGTAACCCTTGCCCTTTTTGGTCAGCACATGGATCAGGATCGGGCCGGTGGCGCGGGCCTTGACCGTGCGCAGTACCGGCAGCAGCTGGTCCATGTCATGCCCGTCGATGGGACCGAGGTAGGAAAACCCCAAGGCTTCGAACAGAGTGCCGCCGACGGCCATGCCCTTGAGCATGTCCTTGGCGCGTTTGGCGCCTTCGCGGAAAGGTTCGGGCAGCAGCGAGACGGCCCCCTTGGCCGCCGCTTTCAGCTCCTGGAAAGGCTCGCCGGCATAAAGCCGCGACAGGTAGGAGGACAGCGCGCCGACCGGAGGGGCGATCGACATTTCGTTGTCATTCAGGATGACGATCAGCCGCTTGCCCAAATGGCCTGCGTTGTTCATCGCCTCAAACGCCATGCCGGCCGACATCGAGCCGTCGCCGATCACCGCGATGGCGTCGCCGTTGCCCTCGGGGATTACACCGCCCAGATCGCGCGCCACGGCAAAACCAAGCGCGGCGCTGATCGAGGTGGAGCTGTGGGCGGCACCAAACGGGTCATAGGGCGACTCGGAACGTTTGGTGAAACCGCTGAGCCCGTCCTTCATCCGCAGGGTGCGGATGCGGTCGCGGCGCCCGGTCAGGATCTTATGCGGGTAGCATTGGTGGGAGACGTCCCAGATCACTTTGTCTCGCGGAGTGTCAAAGACTGCGTGCAGGGCGGTGGTCAGCTCCACCACACCCAGGCCTGCGCCCAGATGGCCGCCGGTGACGGAGACGGCAGCAATGGTTTCCTGCCGCAGTTCCTGCGCCACTTGCACCAGTTGCGCATCCGTCAGCCCCTTCAGATCCGCGGGGCGGGTAATCTGGTCCAGAAGCGGGGTCTTGGGCCGGTCGGACATGGTGTCTCCTTGGGCTGCGCCGGGCAGGGGTGCCGGGGCGTGGCGCGCGGGGTTAGCTGTCGCGCGCAATAACGAAACGCGCGGCTTCCTTCAAGGTTGCTGCATCCTCACCATAAGGCGACAGCGCGTTGCAGGCCTCGCCGCACAAAGACTGCGCGCGGGCTTTTGCCTCTGCCAGACCAAGCAGCGAGACAAAGGTTGCCTTGCCGGCATCGGCATCCTTGCGCACGGCTTTGCCGACCTTGGCGGCATCGCCTTCCACATCCAGGATGTCGTCGGCGATCTGGAAGGCAAGGCCAAGGGCGCGTGCGTATTGCCGCAGCGGTAACGTATCATCGCCCGCCAGCACCGCGCCGGCAATGGCGGACCATTCGATCAAGCAGCCGGTTTTGCGGTTCTGCAGCCTGGTGATCTGCTCCAGCGTCAGCGGCGCGTCGGCGGTCTCTGCCGCAATGTCCAGCATCTGGCCCGACACCATGCCGTCTTTGCCAGAGGACTGCGCCAGGCCGCGGATCAGGGTCAGGGCGTGGGGGCCAGCCTTGGGGTCTGCCAGCAGCTCAAAGGCAAAGGCCTGCAGGCTGTCGCCGGCAAGAACTGCCATCGCCTCATCCCATTTCTTGTGCACAGTAGGCTGGCCGCGGCGCAGACCGTCATCGTCCATGCATGGCAGGTCGTCATGTACCAGCGAATAAGCGTGTATGCACTCAATAGCGAGCGCTGCCTCAAGGGCAGCTTCAGCCGGGACACCGTGCAGACGGCTGCTTTCCAGCACCAGAAAGCCGCGCAGCATCTTGCCGCCGGTGATGGCGTAGCGCATCGCGGTGTGCAGCTCGTCGCTGCCTGCCAGCCGCATTTCCATATGTGCGGTGATGCTGGCCTGTGCGTTCTTCAATGCATCTGCAAAGGGGCGCGTTCGGGCGTCTGCTGCGACGGTCATGGCTTAGCCGGCATCCAGCGGCTGGGTGCCCTTGGGGGTGCCGTTGGAGTCCAGAGTGATGGCGGCGACCTTTTCCTCGGCGCGTTTCAGCTCATCCTCACAGCGTTTCTTCAGCGCGGCACCGCGTTCGTAAAGCGCGATCGAGGCATCCAGCGCCACGTCGCCGCGCTCCAGCTGGTCCACCACGCCTTCCAGCTCACGCATTGCCTGTTCAAAGCTCATCTGGTCTACGGGGGTCTCAGTCATGCCGGTGCCTTTATCAATTCTTCCACATGCGCGCGCGTTGCGGCGGCCAGCGCGTTCAGATCATATCCGCCTTCCAAAGTCGAGACGATACGGCCCTGGCACAGCTCACTTGCCAGTTTGCACAGTTCGGCAGTGATCCAGGCAAAATCTTCTGTTGCCCAGTTGAGGCTGGCAAGCGGATCGTCCTGTTGGGCGTCAAAGCCTGCCGAGATGATGATCAATTCTGGCTTGAAGGCACGCAGGCGCGGGAAGGCCTGGCCTTCATAGGCCGCCTGCATTTCAGCCCGGCCCGAACCCGGTGCCAACGGCATGTTGAGGATATTGCCATGGGCACCGTCCTCCTCAGGGCGGCCGGAGCCGGGCCACAGCGGCATCTGCTGGCTGGTGATCACCAGCGCGCGCGCCTCGTCCCACAGCAGATCCTGGGTGCCATTGCCGTGATGCACATCGAAATCCACCACCGCGACGCGTTTCAGCCCGTGATGATCCAGCGCGTGCTTTGCAGCCAGTGCTGCGTTGCCGAACAGGCAGAAACCCATCGCGGTATCTGTTTCGGCATGATGCCCCGGCGGGCGCACCGCAGCAAAAGCATTCTGCACCTCACCGCCCAGCACCATATCGACACCGCGCACCACCGCGCCTGCAGCCCGGAAGGCAGCATCCAGCGAACCAGGGGAAAGAAAGGTATCCCCGTCGATCTGAGCCCAGCCCTCTGCCGGGGAGGACTTGCGCAAGTCTGACAGGTAGCCGGCTGGGTGAATGCGCAGGATGTCGTCCTCGGCAGCCATCGGCGCGGTTACGCGTTTCAGGTCCAATGGTTCCAGCGCGTGCAGGATATGCTCAAGACGGGCAACTTGCTCCGGGTGACCGTCCGGCGTCACATGAGACAAGCAGTCTGCGTGGGTAATCAGCGCGGTTGCCATAAAGATCCCCTGTTCATCTGGCTAAAAATATCCCCGCCGGAGGCCTGAAAACGCTGCGCAGCGGCTTCTGGTCTCTCAGCTCAGTCCGGTGCCAGCATATAGCCAGCGCCGCGCACCGTCTGCAGGTATTGCGGCTGTTTCGGGTTCGGCTCGATCTTGCGGCGCAGGCGGGTGATCTGCACGTCCACCGCGCGTTCCTGCGCCTGGCCGCGGTCGCGGCCCAGATCCTCGACCAGCTTGGTGCGGGAGACCGGCTCGCCGGGCTGGGCCGAGAAGATCTTCATCAACTGGCTTTCGGTGCCGGTGAGGCGGATCAGCTCATCCCCCTGCCACATTTCACCACGTTCGATGTCATAGCGGATGGCACCCAGATGCAGCACTTTGGGCGCACTTTCCTGTGCAACCGTGTCCGGCATCCGCCGCAGGATTGCGTTGACACGCAGCAGCAGCTCTTTGGGTTCAAAGGGTTTCGGCAGGTAGTCATCCGCGCCAGCTTCCAGCCCCGCAATCCTGTCCTCAGTCTCGCCCTTGGCGGTCAGCAGCAGGATCGGTGTGGCCATGGTTTCGCGCAAGGAAGTTGTCAGCGAGATACCGTCCTCGCCGGGCATCATCACATCCATGACGATCAGATCGAAATCCAATCCCGCCAGCACCCGGCGGGCATGGGCCGCGTCGCGCGCTGCGGTGACCAGAAAGCCGGAGCGCATCAGGAATTTCTTCAACAGCCCGCGGATGCGTTCGTCGTCGTCAATGATCAGCAGATGGGCGTCATGCATGCTCATACGCCTTAATCCCGCAACTTGGCATAGGCACGGCGCATATCCGCATCCATCATTGCCTCAAGCACCTTTTTGAAGCCTTGCACCGCCTCGGGGCCGGCATCTTTGTAGGCGGCGCGCATCCGGGCGCGCTGCGCGTCTGACAGCGTGGCCTCCAGCGCCGCGCCCTGTTCGGTCAGATACAGATGCCGCTCGCGCTTATCCAGCTCACCCACCTTGCTGATCACCAAACCGTCGCCGATCAATGTGCGCAGCACCCGGTTCAGCGACTGTTTGGTCACGCCCAGAATACTGAGAAGGTTGTTCACCGTCGTTCCGGGTGAGCGGTTGATAAAGTGGACCGCCCGGTGATGCGCCCGGCCATAGGACAATTCCGCCAGAATCCGGTCCGGATCGGCGGTAAAGCCGCGGTAGGCAAAAAACATTGCCTCGATCCCCTGGCGCAGCTGCTCATCCGTCAGAAACAGCAGGCTTTCGCCGCCGTATCCCTGCCCTGTCCGGCCTTCAGGCATTCGGTGCCCCCTCGTCTGTATTGCAATGCAGTTTATGTCAGTGTTGTTGACATTCCAAGGGTGAAGATGTATCGAATCTCAGCTTTGACGCAAGATTATGTTCCGTTCGGACGTGATGTGCGCAATAAATGGAAATCCCGCAGAATTTTAGGAGAGTGCGGCATGGCAGGTTATGACGACCGCGACGGTGTGATCTGGATGGATGGGGGGCTGGTCGACTGGCGGGATGCAAAGGTGCATATCCTGACCCATGCGATGCATTATGCCTCCTCGGTGTTTGAAGGGGAGCGCGCCTACAACGGCAAGATCTTCAAAAGCCGTGAACATTCCGAGCGCCTGATAGCTTCCGCCGAGGCGCTGGACATGCCGATGCCCTATACCGTCGATCAGATCGAGGCGGCCAAGGATGAGGCGCTCAAGGCTTCCGGCCTGCAGGACGCCTATGTGCGGGCGCTCGTCTGGCGCGGTTCCGGCGATGATATGGGTGTGGCCTCGGCTGCCAACCCGGTGCGGATGGCGATCGCGGTCTGGGGCTGGGGCGCCTACTATGGCGATGCCAAGATGCAGGGCGCCAAGCTGGCGATTGCCGAATGGAAACGCCCGTCGCCCGAAACCATCCCGGTTCATGCCAAGGCGGCAGGTCTTTACATGATCTGCACCATTTCCAAACACAAAGCGACCGCGCAGGGCTGCTCGGACGCGCTGTTCATGGACTGGCGCGGTTATGTGGCCGAGGCAACCGGCGCCAACATCTTTTTCGTGAAAGATGGCGAAGTGCACACGCCGCTCGCGGATTGCTTCCTTAACGGCATTACCCGCCAGACCGTGATCGGCATGCTCAAAGATAAGGGCATCACCGTGCATGAACGCCGGATCATGCCGGAGGAGATGGAAGAATTCGAACAGTGCTGGCTGACCGGCACCGCCGCCGAGGTGACACCGGTCGGCGAGATCGGCCCGTATAAATTCGAGGTCGGCGCCCTGACCCGCGAGATTGCCGAGGATTACGAGAAACTTGTCCGCGCGTAAACGTACCTCACTTCCGGACTGAAAACCCCCGCCTGCGAGCGGGGGTTTTGTTTTGCCGCCGCTGAGCCGACCTGAAAATAGCAGCTGGAAGAGGCGGCCCCCATTGATGCGCACCCGCGGCAGTCAGACCGGCCGGAAATCCGCGATTGATCATGAACAGTTACAATACTGCCTTCACGGTGGCATAACGGATCCGGATATGGTGACAATTGTCCGCTACCCTAACAGGGATGCCGTGGACAAGGTGTTTCAAAATGCTGAATACCACGCCTTGCGGGAAATCCCGGAACGGGAATTTTTAAACTATCAAATCGGTATTGTTGAAACCTAGCGTCTGATCCGTGACCACAGCGCAGATGGCGGACCTGCTGGCCCTGCCTGTGTTGTGGCTTGGCAATCCGTTCAATTTTCCTTGCAGTTCGTCCTGAACCGTGGACGCCAGATGCCGTGTGCTTATCATAGGCGGCATGTTGGACCTGCTCAGCGATATCCTCACCCGGCTTTCCCTCAAAGGGACGCTCTATTTCCGTACCTCTTTTACACCGCCTTTTGGGATCCAAGTGCCGCCGTTCGAAAACGTGGCGCGGTTCCATTTTGTGCAACGCGGAGAGTTGAAGCTGCATGTGCCCGCCACCGGCGAAACTCTGCGGTTGAAACAGGGCGATTTGGTGCTGATCCCGCATGGTGCGGCCCATATGCTTTTGTGCAACGAAGTGCAGCCGTTGGACGCCCTGCCGCTTGACCGGGTGCTGGAGGACGCAGGTTATGACGGTGGCGGGGTGCTGGTTTACGGCGGTGCTGATGAAGGGCGCGATACCCAGCTGATCTGCGGCCATTTTTCGTTCGCGGGTGTGCCGGCGCGGCGCGGCACCGGGCATATGCTGATCGACCGGTTGCCGCCCTTTATTGTGATCGAGAACTACGGCGAGGAAGCCGGCGCCTGGATTGAGGCGACCCTGCGGATGATCGGATCTGAGGTGCATGGTGCCCGCATAGGTGGCGACCTGATTGCGCTGAAACTGTCAGAGGTGCTGTTTGCCCAGGCGATCCGCGCCTATCTGGAGCATCAAAGCCCCAGCGGCTCGGCGCTGGCGGGCTTTGCCGATCCGCGGATTTCGCGGGCGCTGGCCGCGTTTCACCAATCCCCGGCACAGGAGTGGAGCGTCGAAGGCCTGGCCCGCGAGGCCGGCATGTCGCGCACCGCCTTTGCCCAGGAGTTCACCGCCAAGATGGAGGTGACACCGATGCAGTATCTGACCGGCTGGCGGATGCAGATCGCCTGCCAGGGGCTGACGGAACAAGGGTTGAGTGTTGCCGATGCTGCTGAGGTTGCCGGCTATGCCTCCGAGGCAGCGTTTTCCCGTGTGTTCCGCAAGCAGGTGGGGATTTCGCCGGCGGCCTACCGGCAGCAGCATGCAGCCGCTTGAATGACAGCCAAGGCCGGAACTCTGAACGATCTGCAAGATATGCGAGATTATCTGAAATTCACCGTTCGATCTGTGTAAGGCAATCTGGGGTCAGAGCCGCCAAGGACGCGGCCAGGATTTTCTCAGCAACAAGGATCTGACCCATGCCTTTGCGTTTCGTGACCCGTACCATCCATGCCTATCTCGATTACCCTGTGGCCATTGCCCTGATGGGGCTGCCGTTCCTGCTGGGCCTCGGCGAAAGCAACCCGCTGGCGTTGTGGCTGTCGGTGGCAACTGGCATCGCTGCCTTTGTCCTGACGGTGCTGACCGACCACCACCTGGGTCTGATTCGGGTGCTGCCCTACAAATTGCATCTGACGGTTGACCTGATTGTCGGTCTCACCTTTCTGGCGGCACCGTTTCTCTTTGGTTTTGCCGGGCTGGACGCAGCCTTCTATCTGTTGAACGGGGCTGCGGTTCTGGCAGTGATCTCGCTCAGCGCGCCGGAAGGGGCTGAGACGGCCTCGGCCTGAGATCTACTGGCGCAGCAGCCAGTCGACAACTGCTTTGGCTCGGCCTTTCTGGCTGGGCCAAAGCACATAGAACCCTTGGTCCCCCTGGCGTGGGGCTTGCCACAGGATCCGGAGCGGATGGGTGCCCAGGAAAACCCGTGGCACCAGCGCAATGCCCTGGCCATTCATCGCGGCATCCATCGCCAGCGCGGTTTGATTGAAATGCAGAATCCGCCCCGTTGCCGCCAGGCCTTCTTGCCGCAGCAGCAGGTCCCAGTGCCGGTGCCCGTCCTGGATCAGGGTTTGTGTCGCAAAACTTGCAAGTTCGGGCTGTTTATCGGTAGTTAGAGCCACATCTTCATTGGCCACCGCCACCAGATCCACCAGCGAAAGGAGGGCGGAATTCAGCCCGCTTTCCTGCGGTTTGCCGCCCTGGCGGATGGCGATGTCGATGCCGTCCCGATTGAAATCGGTCAGGTTTTCCTCCGCCACCACCCGCAGTTCGATGTCCGGATGCGCGGCCTCGAACTCCGGCAGCCGCGGCACCAGCCATTTCGACGCAAAGGACGGCGGCACCGAAAGCGTCACACGCTGCACCGCCGGTGCCAGCTTGTCGGTGGCATCGTGAATCAGTTCCAGAGCCTGCCTGACCGGCGCGTGATAGCTGCGCCCGGTATCGGTCAGGCTCAGCCCGCGCGCGTGGCGGCGGAACAGCTTGTGACCCAGGTCCGCCTCCAGCCTGCGCACTTGCTGGGCGACAGCGCCCTGGGTCAAGTGCAGCTCTTCAGCCGCCCGGCCGAAATTCAGGTGTCTGGCGGCGGCGTCAAACATCCGCAGGGCATTGAGGTTAGGCAGGCGCATCCGGGTCAGCCAGTAGTTTTCCTACAGTCTGGCGCGATGAGACATGATTGGTCAAGCGGCGATTGAACCGACATCCTTGGGGCCAAGCAAAGGAGTTCTAAAATGACCAAAGTTGCACTTTTCACCGCTGCAGGCAGCGGCATGGGCGCAGACGCTGCCCGCCATCTTCACGAGCAGGGATATCAGGTCGCGATCCTGTCTTCATCCGGCAAGGGCGAGGCCCTGGCGCAGGAGCTGGGCGGGATTGGGCATACAGGCTCTAATCTGGAGCAAAGCGACCTTCAGGCGCTGGTGGACAAGGCGATGGCTCGCTGGGGCCGCATCGATGTGCTGGTAAACTCCGCGGGCCACGGCCCTAAGGGCGACATCATGGAAATCAGCGATGACGACTGGCATCTGGGGATGGAATTCTACCTGATGAACGTGATCCGCCCGGCGCGTCTGGTGGCACCCATCATGGTGGCACAGGGCAAGGGCTCGATCATCAACATATCGACTTTTGCGGTGTTTGAACCCGATCCGCTGTTCCCGACCTCCGGTGTGTTCCGGGCCGGTCTGGCGAGCTTTACCAAACTGTTTGCCGACAAATTCGCCGCCCAAGGCGTGCGGATGAACAATGTGCTGCCGGGTTTTATCAACAGCCTGCCCGAAACCGAGGACCGCAAGGCCCGCATTCCGATGGGCCGCTACGGCACCTCGCGTGAGATTTCTGCGCTGATTGCCTATCTGGCTTCGGAAGATGCTGCTTATACAACTGGCCAAAACATCCGCGTCGACGGGGGATTGACCCGTGCAGTCTGACGCTCAGGTCCTGCCCGGAAATACCGAGGTCAATCCGGCCTTTTTATTGAAATGGGCCGCGTCCATCGTACAGATCCTTGGCTATTCTGCCACCGCTTGGGGGCTTCACCCCTGGAACATCTATCTGTTCCTGGCCGGGCTAACAGGATGGTTCCTGGTTGGCGTTTTGTGGAATGACAGGGCAATTATGCTGATCCATGCTGTAGCGCTTGGCGCGATGATTGCAGGTATTTGGTCAAGTTAGAGTCAATTATCCGCCCTTGGGATCAATCATCGGCTTAGCCTTGCCGCGCTGCAGGCCAAGCCGGTGCTCGCGCCAGATCACCAGAACATTGCCGGCAATGACCAGCGCTGCGCCGGCAAGCATCACCAGCGTCGGCCATTCTTCGAACCAGACATAGCCAATGACGATTGCAAAAATCATTGAGGCATAGTCATAGGGCGCCAGCATCGACGCAGGCGCAAAGCGGTAAGATGAGGTGACCAGGATTTGCGCCACCCCGCCAACTATCCCGGCGCCGACCAGCAGTGCGGCGGTTTGTGCATCCGGCATGACCCAGCCGAACGGCGCGGTGAGCAGCGCCAGAGCAGAGGCGGTCAGCGAGAAATAGAACACGATCGCCGCGGTGTGTTCCGATTGCACCATGCGGCGGATGTGGATCTGCACAAAGCCGCGGGCCACCGTCGCCCCGACCACCAGCAGCACGCCCAGCATGGCGCCGTCGCTCATATCCCCGCCAAGCCGCGGCCAGATCATGATCATCACGCCCAGCAAACCGATCGCCACCGCGGAAATCCGCACCAACCGGATCGTCTCTCCCAATAACAGCGCCGCCAGAATCAGGGTGAAGATCGGCGTGGCATAGCCGATGGCGGTGACCTCGGGCAGCGGCAGCAGTGCCAGACCCATGAAGGTCATCCCCATTGCCGACGTTCCAACAAGGCCGCGCCACACGTGAAACATCGGCTTTTGAGTGATCAGCCCGTGCCGCAATTCTCCGCGCATGGACAGCCAGACCACAATCACTGGAATTGCAAAAAACGACCGGAAAAACACCGCTTCCCCTGCTGGCACATGCTCTGATGTCGCCTTGATGATCCCGGACAGAGCGGTGAACAGGGCAATTGCTGTCACCTTCAGGAGGATCGCCAGCATAGGCCGATGCGATGTTAAGGATTTTGCCATGGCGTGAACCTGCGCCCATGCGCCGCAAAGATCAATGGTTTGATTTCAGGTGAGGAGAAGGCGCAAATGGCGCCAGTTTAGACGAGAGCCGCCGATACACGATGCCAACCACCTGATCCGTCAGGTCACTGCCTGTACCGCTCCAATTGCCTTCCCATAAGGCACGAGAACGTGAGGCAGACCGCGGTAGTGAGGAAATGGGCGGGTGGTTGGCCCGCGTAGCGGCTAAGTGTGAAGCGGTGCATGCAATTTCCCCCGCCCATGAAGCCGCCGGTCGTATGCAGCGTTGAAAAGGTGTCCGATCTGCTAAAAGGCCGCACCGGGGCCGGAGCTCTCGTTCCGCGCAGTACTCAATTCAGGCAGCCTTAAAGAGTTAGCGCTGATCCTTCGCGAAGAACGTTCAGCGCCGATGGAATGCCTGAGATCGCGTGCGCTTCTATCATCTTAGACACGGGTTCCTGATAGAGCGCGTATGTTGAGTGGTGAGCAGGCAAAATCAGGCCCGCCTTGAGGAATTCCGCGAATTCTACAGCCTGATGACCAGTCATCGACAACTGGCCCAATGTCCCATTTGTACCAACTGCCCCTATATGAGGTATCAACAGATCAGGCGCCGGAAACTGTTGAACTGCTGACTGCACCGGCTCTGCCATGAAAGTGTCTCCGGCCCAGTAGATATGGCTCGTCTTGCCGCGAATTGTCGCTTGCAGCCAGTAACCATTCCCAAGCCCGAGAATGCCGGAAATGCCTGTGTTAAGCGAGTGGACTGCAGGAATAGATGTAATCGAAACCTCTGTATCGCCCCGTCTGAAGGCGCGGTTTTCTCCGTGGTTCAGTGCCTGCGCTGCAAAGCCCTTCTCGGTGAGGGCGTTCACATCTTGAGCGGAACAGAGGACGGGGCCGTTGGCGCCAAGCCATGCCTGTGCTTTCTGGTCGAAATGGTCCTCGTGCGCATGGCTGAGCAGCACAACATCGTACTCCCGCACCGCCATGCCTGGAAATGGTGTAAGCCGTTCGTGCATCTTGATGTTGGGACCAGTGGACAGATCGAACATTTCATTCGGGTCCCCCATCTCAAATGCCTCGGTCCCCTCACCCAGGCATGGGTCAGTGAGAACACATTTATCGCCGATGCGGAGTTCCAGCATCGCGCCTCCAAGCCAGCGGACGGTAACATCAGATGCAGAAATGCCAGCTGCGGAGGAAAGTGGCGTGAGAGCGGCACTTGCTGCGGCGACGGTACCAAGTTTGAGCAGATCTCTTCTGTGCATTGTCATCTCCTTGTGTTTCTCCGTTGACCTATTCCAGTTTCTCACCACACATAACCAACGAAATACTGAATTCATTAAACGGATAATTTGAATGGTGTCAGATCTGCGAACCCTGGAAACTTTTGTTGAAGTAGCTGACTGCCTCAGTTTCGCGGATGCAGGACGCCGCCTTGGGCTGCCTGCCGCGACGGTGACTACAAGAATCAAGTCACTTGAAGCTCAGCTCGGTGTGCGCCTGTTCGACCGCTCGACACGAACAGTCGCCGTGACCGCAGAAGGTCAGATATTTTTGGCGCATAGCCAGATAGCTTTGCACGAACTTATGCTGGCACACCAAGCCGTTGGCGCGGCACAAGAGGCCACCGGGCAGGTACGTGTGTCAATCCCGGCAGCTTTCCCGATGGCACAGTTTGCTGGGATCACCGGCAGGTTCCGCTCCACCTATCCAGACATCTCAATCAAAGTCTACGTGGATGACCGGCCGGCGTCCTTCATAGAAGACGGGGTCGATTTGGCGTTGCGGGGCGGGGCGCCTGGAGGCGACGGCCTAATAGCGCGGCATTTGAACGACACGGAAGTCATCTTTGTCGGCCCGCCAGGGCGTCTCGGGGACGACAGCCTTCCGGTGTTGCGGCCCTTAGAAAAACGTTTTGGAGCTAAGGACAAGCTGAACGGACTTTCCACGCGCTCCTTGCAGCTTTCTCTCGCATTTGTTGCAAGCGGCCAAGCTCGAGCGTACCTTCCCCGATCGATGTGCGAAGCGGCGTTGGCTGCAGCACAAATGGAAGAAGGGGACGGACCAGACGGGCCGCATGTTCCGCTGCCGCTGTTTCTTGTTTATCATCACAAGCAACACCAGCCCAAAAGGGTTCAGCTCTTCAAAGATATTCTCATTCAGGAATTATCTATACCGACGCACGAAATCTGAGTTTTTGAGCGCCCCTCAAGCTGGCGCAAGCCCTGTCATTCAGGTATTTTTGAACCGTTCCACGCCTCCCAAATGGTGCAGGACGATTTCGAAGGAATTGCTGGACATTCGAAATCGTCAAAGCAAATTGTTTGGATTAGGTCATGTTGACTGACCTGCTCCCCAGAAATGTCCGCGTTTTGACGTTAGCCAGTTCTCCACACGAGGAGACAGAAAATGCGGAAAAGCCGATTCAGCGAAGAGCAAGATCATTGGCATCCTGAAGGAACCCCAAGTCGGCATCGGGGCCAGGGAATTGTGCCGCAAGTACGGCATCCACTGCCCGGCAGGGCAGTGCGCAGCAATGTCCCGAGAGGGGCGATGGCACGCTCTACAAGTTGCGCTCGAAGGATGGCGGCATGGAGGTGTCAGTGGTCAAACGGCTGACGGCTCTGGAGGCTGAGAACGCAAAGCTCAAGAAGTTTCTGGCTGAGCACATGCTGGATGTGGCCACGCTCAAGGAGATGCTGGGAAAAATCTTCTGAAGCCCGGTGCAAGGTGAAGAGCGGCGGATTGGGCCATGACAGAGAAGAACTGCAACCAGCGGCGGGCCTGTGCCCTGGCCGGGATTGATCCGCGCGTCTACAGGCGTCGGCCGACCAGGCCTTCGGACACGGAGTTGCGAGAGAGGCTGAAGGAACTGTCCGGTGAACGGCGGCGGTTCGGTTACCGGCGGCAGCACCTGTTGCTTGGGCGAGAGGGCTGGTAGGTGAACTGGAAGAAACTCTATCGGATCTAACGTGAAGATGGCCTGGCTGTGCGCAAGCCTGGCGGCCGGAAACGGGCGATTGGCACCCGTGCGCTCATCACTGCCCGGCAGGCGCATGCACAGCATGCTGCCAAAAGGGGCAATCCCGCAAGGCCCGAACCAAAGATGGTCGTTGGGCTTCGTGTCTGACAGTCTGCCAGACGGGCGCCGTTTCCGGGTTCTGTGCGCCATCGATAACTTCGGCCGGGAGTGCCTGACCTGCCTGGTCGACACATCGCTATCCGGTCAGCGGGTTGCGCGGGAGCTCGACAAAAACGCCCAGGCGCGCGGCTACCATTTTCCTGTCACGACCGGCCTGACGTTTCAGTTTGCGTTGATCGCGTTTGATTGCCGTGGGCAGTTCACAACCCATACCTTATCCAGACCATTGGCAGGGTTCAGGGGTAATAGCTGCGTACCAGAGCAGTGGCGATCAGGCTCCAGCCATCTGCAACTACAAAAAATGCCAGTTTGAAGGGCAGGGACACGATAGCAGGCGGCACCATCATCATCCCCATGGACATCAGGACTGCAGCAACAACAAGATCAATGACCAGGAAAGGCAGGAAGACGAGAAACCCGATTTGAAAAGCGCGCGAAATTTCCGACAGCAGGAAGCTAGGGACCAGCGCCGATAACGGAGCTTCGGGCACGGGATCCATGCCCTGGGTTTCCGGTCTGAGATCCGCAATTGCATAAAATGTGTCCGGATCCAGCCGGTTCGCCATGAAGGCACGGAAGGGCTCCAAGCTGCGGGTGATGGCCACGCCCGGTTCCAGCCTTTCTTCCAGCAGCGGATTGATGCCAGTGGTCCAGGCCTCGGTAAAGACGGGTTCCATCACAAAATAGGTCAGAAACAGCGCCAGACTGATGATCAGCATGTTGGGCGGTGCTTGCTGCAGCCCGATGCCTTGGCGCAGAATCGATAGGACTGTCACTAGGAATGGAAAACAGGTGATCATGATCAGCAGGCCCGGAGCCAGGCTGAGCACAGTAATCAGCAGGATCAGCTGGATCGAGCGGGCCGAGATCGATTCGCCGTCTGCCAGCGAAAGGCTCAGTTCTTGAGCCAGGGCGGTGTGCGGCATGGCCAGCAGGATTGCTGCTGCCAGGGCCGCCCGCACAAAAGTCTTGTGTGTCATCCCAAACCGCTTTGAAGATCAGCAATTTCTGTCAGGCGCACGGCCAGCTGGCCAGCCTGATCTCCCTCCAGCTCTTCGAGCTGGCCACGGGCCACCAGCCGGTCGCCGACGTAAAGATCCACGGGGTCTTCAACCCGTTTATCCAAAGTGAGAATCGCATTTTCGCCAAGGCTGACCAGGTCACGGATCAGCGGCCGGGCTTTGCCGACCGAGACAACCACTTCTACGGGAACCGAAACAAAGGGATTGTTTGCATCAGCGGATTTCATATTCAGGTCGGCAGCATCATCCATACTGGCTGTCCTCTTTCGCGTGATAGGTGAAGGCCTCTATCGAGTCCTGGATCGATTCTAGAAGGGCGTCGCAATTGATTTCGCATTCGGTGCTGCCAATGCGCAGATAGGCTTGGCCTGGAGACAGCACACTGTCTTCCTGCACTGTGACCGGAACGGAGAAATTGTCCGGCAACAGGCTGCGCACTGGTGCCGCCTCCCCGGGAGCGACCACGATCTGCATCGGCTGGTCGGTCTGGCCTTTGGCCATATCAGCAAGCTGATCGACGATATGATGCCCGAAAGAGGCAGCCATGGCATCTGGCAGCACTGCACTGGTCAGCACCTTGAACATCGGGTCCAGCGAATCGAGCAGCTGACTTTGGGCTTCGTGATAAGTGAAACTGAGATCTTCCAGAGAATTGGCCAGCTCGGTCGAAATCCGGCTGCTTTCCTGATCTTTGGCCGTTACGGCATCATCCCACCCGGCGCTGTAGCCGTTCTCAAAGGAAGCCAGCCGCTGCTCTTCTATGAGTTCCTCGGAAACTGCGGGCAGGGCAGGCTCTGCCGAGGTGTTCATTGCGAAGTCTTCGAGCAAATGTGCAATCGTCATTAGGCTTGCTCCTTGTTTTCTTCCAGCCAGCCGCGCAGGATCTGGACAGTTTCTTCCTGCCGCTCGCCAATCAAGTTGCGCAGACGGTCGACCGGGTCATCCATGCTGCCGCCCAGTGCCGGGAAGCCGGCCGCTCCCATCATGTCACCGCCAGTACCCATTGCCGGCAGGTCGCCCAATGGCTCGAACTGTCCGGTTTCGTTGTTTTCAATTTCACCCTCAAGTGCGAGTCCCGAACCAAGATCCGAGGCAGTCATGAACCCGTCGCCGCCAACACCTGGCAGCCCGGGCAGCCCGCCACCATCCGGACCAGACAGCGCCGCCACCGGAGCTGCCTGATTCGACAGGATCGGGCGTACAACGAACAGTCCAAGGATCAGGCTGACCAGGGCCAGAGCCGCAAGCTGGATCAGCGACATTGCATCAAAGTATAGGTTGTCCATGAACCCTGCGGTGGCCACGGAACCCTGCGGTTCCACTGTCGGCAATTCCATGGACTTGAGCGTAATCACATCCCCGCGGTCCGCGTCAAAACCGACAGCGGCGGAAATCAACTCCCGCAAGGCGGCCAATTCGTCTTCCGGCCGGGGCTGGAAGACAGTTTCACCTGCGTCGTTTGTCACTGCAGAGCCATTGACCAGCACTGCAACAGTCAGGCGTTTGATGGCCCCAGGACCACGGAGGATTTCTTTCTCGGTTTCCGAAATTTCATAGTTGATTCGCTCCCGGGTGGCGCTGGTATTGGCTTTTGACCCCTGGCCAGAGGCCGCGTCACCGTCGGGAATGTTGGAGGCAACCGTGACCTCTCCGGATTGGTTGGTGGAGGAGTCGGCGCGTTCCTCGACGTCAGTGCTGACGGCGACACGGCTTTTCGGGTCTACCCGCTTTTCCCGGATTGATTCGGTGTCGGTGACGGTCGCGACACTTACTTCGACCACCGCATTTCCCTGGCCGACGCGTGCCTCAACCAAGCGCATGACACGTTCGCGCAGCGTCTGGGACCGGTCATCGGTTCCGGCACCGGCGGCTGCAGTGGCATCCGAAGACCCGATCAACGCGCCGTTGGCATCAATCACTGCAACGTTTTCAACGGCAAGGCCGCTCACCGCAGACGAAATGAGGAAGCGGATCGCGTTGGCTTGTGCAGGTGTTACTGGGGATCCCATCGGCACGACTGAAACCGACGCGGTGGGTTCTACGGTGCGTTGAAAGGGGTTCGAGCCGGCATTTGCGATATGCACCCGTGCCTGGCTTACATGCGGGCTGCCAACAATAGTGCGGGCCAGCTCGCCTTCCTTTGCGCGCCAATAAGCGGCGTCAAACATCTGCGAGGTGGTGCCAAAGCCACTGAGCGAATCGAGCAGCTCGTACCCTTTGCCGCCATTGGCGGGCAGGCCTTCGCTGGCCAGTGTCATCCGGAATTCGTCACGCTGCGTTGACGGCACGTAGATTGAGCTGCCACGCACTTCATATTGGGCACCGCGCTGTTCAAGCGCCCGCACCACATCTCCGGCCGAGCCGCTTTCCAGCCCGGCATAGAGCAGTGTCATTGTTGGCTTGCTTGCCACATGGGACATCGCGATCACACTGAGAATCATGATTACCGTGGCACCCACGGCTATCAGACGCTTTCGCATGTCCATTTCAGCCCAGACATTCTTGATCTGCTGCACATTAACCTCCGTCGCACCGGCGTTCTCTCCGGCGTGCAACCCTTTTGACGGATCGGCCTTAACATTCGGTTAGTTCCTCGCAGGTTATGAAGATGCTGCACGACGTTTTAGGGATAGCCATGACAGATGCTGCAGTAGATACGGAAGCAGAAGCCCCGGCCAAAAAAAGCAAACTGCCCCTGATTATCGGGGTGGTGCTGGCATTGGCTGGCGGCGGCGGCGGATTCTTTGCCGTACAGTCAGGCCTTCTTCCCTTTGGTCAGAAAGCAGCGCCAGAACCGGCGCATGCGGCCGAAGAGGCGCCAGAAGGCGTGGACAGTGGTGAGACGGCGGAGGATATCGCCAATCTTGCTTTTATCGAAATGGACCCGATTGTGATTACCCTGCGTAAAGCCAGCGGTATCAAGCATTTGCGGTTCCGCGCGCAACTTGAGGTCGATCTGGCTCACCAGGCCGAGGTCGAGAAAATCCTTCCGCGGGTTATCGATGTCCTGAACAGCTACCTGAGAGCACTGGAGCTAGAGGATCTGACTGATCCGATGGCGCTGCCGAAACTGAGGGCGCAGATGCTGCGGCGGATCAATATTGCAACCGGCCAGGGCCGGGTGCGTGATCTGCTGATTATGGATTTCGTACTGAATTAGGAGGACAGGATGGAAATTATTGCTGATATCCTGCTTGCGGCCGGTGCGCTGGGTGCCGGATTCTATTGTCTGGTGCTGTCGCGCAGGCTGAAGCGGTTCAATGATTTGGAAAAAGGCGTGGGCGGTGCAGTTGCTGTCCTGTCTGCCCAGGTCGATGATCTGAACAAGTCACTGCAATCGGCGCAACAGGTGTCCGACGGCTCCAGCAAGGCGCTGCAGCAACTGACGGGCCGGGCCGAAACAGTGGCTCAGCGGCTGGAACTGATGATGGCATCCATGCATGACATCCCCGAGGCCGGATCTGCGGCTCCGGCAGCCAAACCTACGGCCGAGGACGACGCGATGGCTGCCGCTTACGAGGCCGATTCGCAGCCGTCTGGTGAAGAACAGGACGAGGCAAAGCCTTCCGGCTTGATGTTTGTCCGGCATAACCGCAGCCAGAACCGGGTGGCGTGATGGCAAAGGCAGCAAAGAAAACCAGGCGGTTCCGGCGCAGCGGCACCTTGATGATGCTGGCGGTGCTGCTGATGGGATCCGCCGCGGTCCGGCTGGCTCTTGAGGCGGGGCCTGCAATTGCCCGTGAAGTGGCCAGCCTGCAGGAACCCGGCGGCGACGCGCAGTCTCACAAGGGGGAGCCGCAGCGCGAATCGATGCCCACTTCTGCAGAGCTGCAAACAATGCTGGCAGCCTTTAAGGAGCGGGAACAGGCTCTGGCCGCCCGCGAAGCGGAAATTCAGGACCGGATGAAAGCCCTGGAAATTGCCGATCAGGCAATCGACAAGAAGCTGGCTTCGCTGGAACAGGCCGAAGAGAATTTACGGGCAACCCTCGCGTTGGCGGATGGTGCGACCGAAGCGGATGTGACGCGCCTGACGTCGGTCTATGAACAGATGAAACCCAAGGAAGCTGCGGCTTTGTTTGAGGAAATGGATCCTGCCTTTGCGGCTGGTTTCCTCGCCCGGATGCAGCCCGAGGCTGCCGCGGGAATCATGGCAGGGCTGAGCCCGGAAGCCGCCTATACTATCAGCGTTGTTCTGGCTGGCCGCAACGGAGCAGTGCCGAAGGAATAATTCGGTCGCCGCCGCTTAGTCTTTCCTTAGGAAGACTCGCCTAAGCTAATAAAAACCAATGGAATTCGGAGTGGACCCATGATCGGGATTGTAGGCATAGTGGTGATCTTTGTCATGGTGTTCGGCGGCTATCTCCTGGCCGGCGGCAAGATGGCGATCATTATTAAGGCCATGCCCTTTGAGTTGATGATGATCGGTGGTGCCGGAGCCGGTGCTTTTCTGATCGGCAATGACATGGGCGGCATCAAGCATACGTTGAAGGACGTCGGTAAGGTCTTCAAGGGCCCTAAGTGGAAGCCGGACGACTACCGCGACCTGCTGTGCCTTCTGTTTGCCCTGATCCGGATCGCACGGGCGAATCCGGTTGAAGTGGAGCAACACATTGAAGACCCCGAAAACTCCTCTGTCTTCAATAAATACCCCAAGATTCTGGCAGACAAGGAAACAGTGAACCTGATTTGCGACACCATGCGGTCGGCCTCGATGAACTATGACGATCCGCATCAGGTGGAAGAAGTGCTGGAAAAGCGCATGGAGGCCAACCTGCACCATGCAATGCACTCCAGCCACGCTTTGCAAACCCTGGCAGACGGGCTGCCGGCGCTGGGAATTGTTGCGGCGGTGCTTGGTATCATCAAAACCATGGGCTCTATCGATCAGCCCCCGGAAGTTCTGGGTAAACTGATCGGCGGCGCTCTGGTCGGCACCTTTCTTGGCGTGTTCCTGGCTTATGGCCTCGTGGGTCCCTTTGCGACCAAGGTAAAAGCGGTAACCGAGGAAGACGCGCATTTTTATCAGCTTATCCGTGAGGTTCTGGTGGCCAATCTGCACAACCATGCAGCGGCAATCTGCATCGAAGTCGGGCGCCAGAACACACCTTCGCATTTCCGTCCCGGCTTTGCTGAACTTGAAGAAGCCCTCAAATCGGTGAAACAGGACGCAGCATGATTTGGCGAGCACTTGCCACTGCAGCCGCGCTTCTGACGGCAGGAGCTGTCCAGGCGCAGACAATTGTGACCCGGTCAGGAGAGCACAACGGCTTTACCCGCCTGGTGATGCGCCTGCCGGATGGCGCGGATTGGTCGCTGGCTCAAAGCGGCACGACGGCGACAGTGAACATTGACGCGCCACAGGCAGTTTTCGATACTTCACGTGTCTTCAACCTGATCCCTCGCACCCGCCTGCAATCACTTGTGCAGAACGGGCCAGGTCAGCCGCTTCGATTGCAGCTAGGCTGTGACTGCACGGTCACGTCTTATGTTCAGAAGAATGGCTACTTGGTGCTTGATATACGTGATGGCGGTAAACCGGAAACACAGCGGCAGTATTCTGCTACCAGCAGTATTCTGCCACTCACTCCGCAGGCCACACAGAGCGGTTACAGGTTCAGTTTCTCTCAATCGGCCGCAGCTGACGCGCGGATGGCCCTGGAATTGGCAGCGGCTGTTGCGGGGCGAGCGGATCCGGCGCAAACAGTCCGGCCGCAGGACGCTGAAGAAGCTCCGGACCTGAGTGCAACCAAACAGCAAGAAGAAGCTGTAGAAGTAGTTTTGCCGTTGGATGGCAACAGCTTTCCGGTTCAGACAGAAACCGCCGAAGCCAATGCGGCTTCCGGGCTCCCTGAGACCAGAGTGCTGCTCAACCTGGAAGAAACTGAGCGCGCGGCAGCGGTCCAAGATTCCGAGCAACGGTTGCTGCAACAGATCGGACGGGCTGCAAATCAAGGACTTCTGAGTGTTGCAGCAAATGGGCTTCCTGATGCCGATAGCGCCGCTGTATTGGACCCTTTGGGTCGTACAGACAGGCCGTTGAACCCTTTGGACCACATTTCCGTGACCTCTGCTATCGATCGTGAAACCGGGCTGAAGGCTGCCCTGACTGGTGGCAGCGGAGAAGCAGAGCATTGTTTGCAAAACCGTGATGTTGCCATCCATTCCTGGGGCAATGAAAGCCCGTTTGCGGATCAGCTGGCACCGGTGCGCAGCGCATTGGTCCGGGAATTTGATGATGTGAATCCAGCGAGTGTATTTGCGCTCGCACGGATGTATCTCTATTTCGGCTTTGGCGCCGAAGCTCGCTCCATTCTGACTATTCTCCCTCCAGAAAATCAGGATGCGCCGGATATAGCCTTTCTTGAGGCAATGGCGATGCTGATGGATGGAGCTGTTCTGCCGGTTAATCACCCGTTCTCAGGTCAGCAAGGCTGCGAAGGCGACAGTGCCCTGTGGGGCGCTTTGGCGGATGGTCTGGTCAAGAAGAGCGCCAACACCGACGCCATTCAGCAAGCGTTTTCCAAAATGCCGACTCACCTGCGGGTGCACCTGGGGCCTCGGATCAGCAAGATGTTTGCCGAAGCCGGAGATAACCATATCGCCGAGGCAGTGCTGAGAGCGGTTGACCGGACCGGGGTTGAGGACGTTCCGGAAATCAATCTTGCTGAGGCGGCGATTGCCGAATTGGCAGGCGATACCGAAAAGGTGGCCGAAGAGCTGACCAGCGAGGTTGCAGAACGGAACGGAAATGCACCGGCAGCACTGATCGATCTGGTTGCTCTCAGCGTCAAGGAGCGCAAGGCGCTGTCTCCTGACGTGCCGGATTTGATTGCCTCTTATGAACTTGAAAACCGCGAAACAGAGCTCGGAGCAGAGTTGCGTCAGGCGCAGGTCGCTTCTCTTGCCCTGATGGGGCAGTTTCAGGATGCATTTCAAGAACTGAACAACCTGTCTGAGCAGGACGGCCCGAATGCCCGGTCAGCGGCGCTGGAGCCGTTGATGCTGCTGTTGGCAGAACGTGCAGATGACGTGACTTTTTTGCAGTACTCACTGGTTTTCTCCGGTCAAGCCAGCGCGACTGAAGCCGCATCGGTAGCTCCGGCCGTCGCCCGCAGGCTGCTGGACCTTGGATTTGCCGAACAAGCACAGGGCCTGCTTACCAAGCTTGCGCTGGAGCCGGAAAACGAAGCCCGCCGCCTGATGATGGCCGAGGCCGCGTTAGAGTTGGACAAGCCGCATCGGGCCCTTGTCGAGCTGATGGGGCTGGAAAGTTCCGAAGCCAACAAAATGCGTGCGGCAGCCTTGTGGCGCAATGGCGAATATGACCGGGCCGGAGAGTATCTTCTTGCCGAAGATGAGGCCAACGCAGCCGCCCGCGGGTTCTGGCATTCCGAAAACCTGGGCGCCATCGAAGCGATGGAGACTGGAGATGACGCGCAATTCGGTGCCGTTGCCTCTGTCACCACGCAAATTGGCGAAACTGCGCAAGATCCAGAGGGCTTGTCTCCGTTGGCTCACGCACGGGCCTTGGTTGAAAGCAGTGCGGGCACACGTGGCGGCATTGCTGATCTGTTGAACAAAGTTGGCACAGACTTGGAAAGCCCTTAGTATTTTCAGTAATCTGACAGAATGTTCACACAAACAAAGGCCGCCCGGATCAAGGGCGGCCTTTGTTTGTGCTGATAACACTTTGTCAACGGGCTGCCGGTAACGTGATGATCGGGTGAATCCTGATTTGGACGGGCAGAATGCCGGAAAACTATTTAGTACTTTGCCTGAAAGGGCTGTTTCTGCGCGCAATAGGCGCAGAATTCTGGACGCGCTCAGTAACGAGTTTCGTTCTGAAATCTCACTTGATTAAGACTGACAGGCACCGATTGCCGGCAACCGGTATCGCAAAGTCTGATCGTCGGCACCGGTTGGCTGGCAGACGGCTGTTTGCGCGGCAACCGCAGGTGCTGACAAAGCCCCGGAAAACGGACATGCGCTTCAGATTGGATCCTTGGGCACCAATCCAGGCATTCCATCAGTTTGAATCTAGCAATTTGCGGGGCCTGACCTGTGCCTAAGCTAACCACTGAACAACTATTCAGTCCGACCGTCCTGCTGGCGCTAGCGTTGATGGCGATCATTGTGATGATGATCCTGCCGATGCCGGCCTGGGTGCTGGATGTTGGCCTGGCGGCCTCCTTTGGGCTCGCCATTCTGATCTTCACCATCACTCTGTTCATAGAACGGCCGCTGGATTTTTCCTCATTCCCGACGATCCTTCTGGCCTCGCTGATGCTTCGGCTGTCACTGAACATATCCTCCACCAAACTGATCATCGGCCAGGGGCATTCCGGCACCGACGCGGCCGGCAATGTGATCGAGGGTTTCGCCCAGTTTGTGATGGGGGGCAGCGTATTCCTGGGTCTTGTGGTGTTCGGGGTGCTGTTGATCGTCAATTTCATGGTGATCACCAAGGGCGCTGCCAGGATGGCAGAAGTGGGCGCCCGGTTTGCACTGGATGGTATGCCAGGCAAACAGCTGGCGATCGACGCCGACATGTCAGCCGGCGCCATCGACCACCAGACCGCCAAGGAGCGCCGTGAGCGGGATCAGCAGGAAACCACATTCTTTGGCTCACTCGACGGTGCGTCGAAATTTGTCAAAGGCGACGCCATTGCCGGGCTTTTGATCACCTTGCTTAACTTGGTCATGGGGCTGATCATGGGCGTTCTGGTCCATGGCATGCCTGTTGGCAGCGCGTTTGAAACCTATGCCATCCTGACTGTGGGCGATGGTCTGGTGTCGCAGATCCCATCTGTGATCATTTCCATTGCAGCAGCTCTGCTGCTGGCCCGCGGCGGCACCACCGGCGCCACAGATACCGCCCTGTTCGAGCAATTCGGCCGCCATCCCGCCGCGCTGACAACTGTTTCTGTGCTGATGATCCTGTTTGCATTGGTTCCCGGTCTGCCATTTCTGCCCTTCGTGACCGGTGGCAGTGTGCTGGGCTACGCAGCTTTCCGGATGGCAAAGAAGAAGCAGGACGAAGCAGAGGCGGAGATCGAGGAAAAAATCGAAGAAGCTGCAGACCCTACGGCAACCCGGCCGCTGGGAGATATTTTGGATCTGGATGATCTGCACCTGGAGTTTTCGCCGGATCTGGTCAGCATGGTTCTTGATGCCGGCACCGGGCTTGATGCCCGCATAGCCAACATGCGGTCCCATATTGCCACCACCTTTGGTCTGATCCTGCCGGAAATCCGGCTGACTGATCAGCATGAGCTGGAAAGAGGCACCTATGTGGTCAAAGTGCAGGGGGTTGAGCAGGTGCGCGGCACTTTGCATCCTGACATGGTTCTGGCCTTGATGCCGGACAATCATGACGCGCTGCCACCAGGCACTGATGTGACTGAGCCGGTCTACGGCGCGCCGGCCCGCTGGATTTCTGCCAAGTCGCAGGAACAGGCCGCCCTGGCCGGGGCTACCGTAGTCACACCGCCGGAAATCCTGGCGACCCATTTGCTGGAGATCATCAAGCAGAATTTCTCCCGCTTGCTGACACTCAAATCGCTGCGCCGCCTGTTGGATGAGATGACGCAGCTTTCCGATAACTTCCGGTCCGAAGCGAACCGCAAGCTGCTGGATGCGCTGGTGCCGGACAAGGTTCCGATGGATACGCTTCACTCGGTGTTGCGTCTGCTGCTGGAGGAGCGGGTTTCCATCCGCAATATGCCGCTGATCTTGGAATCGATTGCCGAAGCCCGGCAGCACACAACCCAGCCCGAGCTGATCTGTGAACATGTGCGCCAGCGGCTGGGCTTCCAGCTGGTGGCCGAGATGAAACGCGAGGACGGGACCATTCCGTTGATCCAGCTGGCGCCGGAATGGGAAGACAAATTTTCTACCTATCAAGTGGATGCGCAGGGTGCCGGGTTGGACATTGCCTTGCCGCCCGACTTGTTCAATATGCTTGCGGACGGGCTGACCGAGAAGCTGTCGGCAATCACCGACCAAGGTGTGTTTGCGGCTGTTGTGACCTCGACCCGCCGCCGCCGTTACCTGAAGACCATTTTGAAGTCGCGGGGTATCAGCAACCCGGTTCTATCGTTCGAAGAAATCGGCCTTGAGGCGCGGCCTGCCCTGGTTGGAATGGTGCAAGCATGAACCTGAGCTTTCTGCCGCCAGAGCTTATAGCGCTGCTGGGGGCAGGGTTCTGGCATGCTGCACTCGTATTTCTGCGGGTGTCGGCCATGGTATCGGTCCTGCCTGCGGTGGGTGAGCTGTATGTTCCCACCCGGGTCAAACTTGCAGTTGCTGCGGCCTTTACTTTTGTGGTTGCGCCTGCACTTCCGGCCCTCCCTGAGCCGGATGGTGCCATAGAATTTGCCCGGATTGCTGTTGCCGAAGCGATCATCGGCCTGGCACTGGGCATTGGTGTCCGGATCTTTGTTTTGGCGTTGCAAACGGCCGGTACAATGGCGGCGCAAAGCACGTCGTTGTCACAGGTTCTGGGCGGCATCGGCGCAGAGCCGATGCCGGCTCTGGGGGCCGTTCTGATGATTTCCGGTGTGACCCTTGCTGTCATGATGGGTCTGCATATCCGGGCGGCGGAATTGCTTATTGGCTCTTACCAGCTGTTTCCTGCTGGTCAGTTTCCTGCGGCTTCCGGGTTGGCGGAATGGGGTGTGTACCGGGTTTCGCAAAGCTTTTCGCTGGCGTTCACACTGGCGGCGCCTTTTGTCATTACAGCGGTGATTTACAACTTGGCGCTGGGCGTGATTAACCGGGCTATGCCGCAGCTGATGGTGGCCATGGTCGGCGCGCCGGCGATTACCTTCGGCGGTCTGTTTATCCTGATGGTCGGCAGTCCGATGATCCTGGATGTTTGGTCCAGGGCTCTGATGACCTTTATGTCGAATCCTGGAGGCGGCATGCCATGAGCGGTCAGGACGACGATTCAGACAAGTCATTCGAGCCGACGGAACAGAAACTCCGCAAGGCCCGGGAGAAAGGCGAAGTTGCCAAATCTACGGATCTGTCCGTCGCCGCAGCCTATCTGGGTCTGATCATCGCAGTCTACACTGCCGGCAGCAGCAGCGTTGAGGGGATAGGCACCGCTCTGATGGCCTTTCTGGACCAGCCGGACAAGCTGGCCCCGCTGTTCTTTGACGGGCCGGCTGCGGCACCTGTGGGGGGCTTCATCGGAAGTACCGTGCGCCCTGCTCTGCCATGGTTTCTGGTTCCCTTTGCATTGGTTCTGTTGTCGATTGTCGGACAGCGTGCGCTGGTTTTTGCGCCCAGTAAGCTGGAGCCGAAGCTGTCTCGTATTTCTCTCATCTCGGGAGCCAAGAATAAATTTGGCAGATCCGGGCTGTTCGAGTTTTTCAAAAGTTTTGTGAAGCTGGTTCTCTATTCGATCTGTCTGGGCGTCTACCTGTCTTACCGGCTTCCGGACATGATCGCTTCGTCCGGCACTGGCCCGCAGTCAGTTGTCTTGATGCTGGCGCAGCTGGCGATGGAGTTTTTGTTTTTGGCGCTGCTCATCGCGTTATCGATCGGTATTGTGGATGCGGCCTTTCAACATGCGGAACACCATCGCAAGAACATGATGTCCCGGAAGGAGATCCAGGACGAAATGAAGGAATCCGAAGGCGATCCCCATATGAAAGGCCAGCGCCGTCAGCGCGGCCAGCAGATTGCGATGGGGCAAATGATGGCCGATGTGCCCAAAGCCGACGTGGTGGTTGTCAACCCGACTCACTATGCGGTGGCGCTGCAATGGAGCCGCGAAAAGGGTTCCGCGCCTGTCTGCGTTGCCAAGGGGGTTGATGAAGTGGCCGCGGCGATCCGGCGTGTTGCCAATGAAAACGGCGTTCCGATTCACAGTGATCCGCCGACGGCGCGGGCATTGCATGCCACGATTGAGATCGGCGGCGAAATTCTGGAAGAGCATTACGCACCGGTGGCGGCGGCCATCCGGTTTGCCGAAGAGATGCGCAAGCGTGCTAAAGGAAAGATCACATGAAGCAGAAGATGCTGGATCAGATGGCGGCAGTGACTGCAGCGCAGTATATGCAGGAACATGCGAAAATACAGCCGGCTCTGGCCCGGGAAGCGCAGCTTCGCGGGCAGTTGGCCAAACTGAACAGCCAGGTGCAGACAGTCCGGGAACAGGCAGACAGCGATCACACAATGAAGGCTTTGGGGGCAGATCTGTTGTGGCAAGGCTGGCATACCCGCACCCGGCGCCAATTGAACCTGGAGCTGGCGCAGGCCACGGCACAAAAGCTGCGGATGATGGATCAGCTGCGCAAAGCCTTTGGACGCAAACACGCGGTGGAAACCATGGCGGCCTCCGAACGCAAGCGGCACAAGGCGGAACAGGCAAAAACCTTCATGGACCGGCTGTTGGACAGCTGAAAATACCTTGAGTATTGCCTGAGCAAAAAAAGGCCGGTCCCTTGCGGGTCCGGCCTTTTCTACATTGGATCTGCGGCTCGCCGGTCAGACGTCCTGCCGCGATATTTCCATGATCAAAACGTCATAGACGCCTTTGCCGATATGTTTCTGTGCCGCCTCGCGCAGCGCTGTGCGCAGGGGCTCCAAGACATCTGAGCGGGTAAACGCTCCGCGGAAACCGCCCATATTGGCGTGGTCGAAGAGAACTTGCAGGAAAACATCCCGCAATTTGGGCGCGTAGGAATGCACCTTTTCGGCAATGCCTTTCTTTACCTCAAGGCTGAGCGAGATCACCACCAGGGATGTCATCTGGTCGCGCTCCACAATCGGCACTACAAACTGGTCGCCGACTTTGATGTATTCGCGCTGGTTTTCTTCGCTTTCTTCTTCGGTTTCCTCTGCGGCCTCTTTCGGGGCTGGGGCGGCCTCGCCGCCGGCAGCGGCTTGATTTTCTTCAGGCGGAGGCGCCAGCATGATGCCGGCGCCAATGCCGCCTCCGGTCCCGATGATCAGCAGGGTGACTGGAAGGAGTTTAGACAGCATGGCAATCCTCAGAACGGCAGAATGGCGTCGAGCAGCTGCTGGCCGTAGCGCGGCTGCTGAACGTCAGTGATTTGGCCACGGCCGCCATAGGACACACGGGCCGAAGCGATCTTGTCATAGGTGATCTCGTTCTGGCGGCTGATGTCTTGCGGCCGGACATAGCCGGTCACCAAAAGTTCGCGCAGCTCGAAATTCACCCGCAGTTCCTGGGTGCCGCTGATCGCCAGCACGCCGTTGGGCAGAACGTCGACAACAGTCGCCGCAACTCGCAATTCCAGCTTTTCGCTGCGCTTGACGGATCCTTTGCCGCCGGCAGAACTGGAACTGCCCAGTTCCACGGCGTCGGCGGAGGTGGCACCTTCCGGCAGCTTCCTGTCAAGACGCTGCGGCAGGCCAAGGAGATGCGGCATGTTCAGGCTTTCAGCCCCCGAGCGTGAGCGCTGGGTGTCGTTGGAAATTTCGGCCTCTTCATCGATCTCGATCACCACTGTCAGAATATCGCCGCGCTTGATCGCGCGGCGGTCGCCCAGCAGCGATTGCTGCGAGCCGCTCCACAGGGATGCACCATCAACGGTGCGCCGGTTCTGTGTCTGTGCAGGCAATCCCTGGTACAGCATCGCAACATGTTCAGAGCTTTCATTGGACGGGGTGAAAGAGGGCGGTTTACCCATATGATCCATCCGGGCGCAGGCACCCAGCAGGGCGAGCCCGAACAGCAGCGGTTTGACGGGAGAAAGTTTCTTTTTCATCAGTTTACCTCAACGGAACCGTCTGCCGCGATCCGCCCGGTTACGGTGGTGCGGGAATTAAGATTCATGACCCGGACGGCCTCACCAGCAGCACCGCGTCCCAAGGCGCGGCCTTCGGCCGCTATGGTCAGGACACCCTGGCGGAAGGTCAAAGTGACCAGGTCATTGCGTTCAATGATGGCCGGCGGGCCGATATCGCCAGCCCGCAACGGCCGACCTGCGTACAAGGCGACGCGCGCCTCCTGACCGACAACCGCAGCCGGGTCCGACAGTGCACCAAGGATCTCGCCTTTTTTCAGGGCCAGGTCCTCGGCATTGACGATCGCCTTTGCGCGTATCGTGCGCAGCGGGATCAGATATTCCGCCCAGGCGGGCGGCGCGCAAAGCGCCGCGGCGGTCAGACAGGCAAGAGCAAGTTTCATCAGCGCACCTGTGTTGTTGCACCCATCATCTGGTCGACAGCCGAGATGACCTTGGCATTCATTTCATAGCCCCGCTGGGCTTCGATCAGCTCGGTGACTTCGCGCACCGCATCCACGGAACTGGCCTCCAGATATCCCTGGCGCAGGGTGCCAAGCCCGTCTTCGCCGGCCGTAGACACAGTGGCAGCACCAGAGGCTTCTGTTTCGGTGAACAGGTTGCTGCCGATCGCCTCAAGCCCTTTGGGGTTGGTGAAACCCGCCAGAGTAAACTGGCCCAACAGCTGGCCTGCAGAGGTTTCATCAAAGTACCCGTAGACTTCGCCCTCAGCGTTTATCGAGATACTGACAGCATCATCAGGAATGGTGACTTCGGGAGAAACTGCAAAACCGTCCGACGTCACGATCAGCCCCTCGGCTGAGCGTTTCAAAGCGCCGTCGCGGGTATAGGCGGACTGGCCGGAGGGCAGTGTGACCTCAAGGTAGCCCTTGCCGTCGATGGCGAGATCCAGATCATTGTTGGTCTGCTGCAGCGCGCCTTGCGATAAATGCACCGAGACGGCGGCCGGGCGCACACCCAGGCCAACCTGCACACCGGTCGGCAGCACCGTGCCATCCGATGCGTTGACACTGCCGGCCCGCGAGATCTGCTGATAGTGCAGATCGGCAAACTCGGCGCGCCGGGCGTTGTAGGCTGTGGTGTTCATATTGGCGAGGTTGTTGGAGATAGTCTCCACCCGCAATTGCTGAGCGCTCATGCCGGTCGCTGCGATTTTCAAGGCACGCATCTGGATTCTCCTAGGTCTTGATCAGGTTTTTGATGGCATTGCGGATGCGTTCGTCTTCCGCCTGCAGAAAGCTTTGGCCCATTTCATAGGCGCGCTGGACTTCGATCATCCGGGTCACTTCGGAAATCGCATTCACGTTGGAACCTTCGAGAAAGCCTTGCAGTACCTTCGCATCAAAACTGTCCTCAATCTCGCCGTCGACGCGGAACATCACTCCGTCCTCGCGCACCAGCGTGTGCTGCTCCATCGGCTTGAACAGGCCAAGCTGCCCCAGCAGCCGCCCGTTTGCACTGAGCGAACCATCCGCCCCGACTTCGATCTTGCCGGCATCCGGCGGAACAAAGACCGGCGCGCGGCCGGCATCCAGCACCCGGTATCCATCCATGGTCACCAGATCGCCATCGGCATTGGGGGAGAATGCACCCGAACGGGTCAGCCTTTCGCCTTGCGGCGTTTCCACCATAAAGAAGGCGTCGCCCTCGATTGCAAAGTCAAAGGAGCCGCCGGTTTTGGTCAGCTGACCCTGCTCCATCGAGGTATTGAAGATATTCGCGCGCGACATTGACAGCGACTGCTGACCGGGCGAGGACTGCACAAATTCCGAGAAGATCAGGCCCTCCTGGCGGTAGCCAGTTGTGGCCGAGTTCGCGATATTGTTGGCAATAACGCGCATTTCCCGCATCAGGCCCGTTTGGCGTGAAAGGGTTGCGTAGCCTGCATTTTCCATTACGAACCTCCGGCAATCATCGGGACAACGTGGCCATGGAAGAAGGCCACCAGCGTTTGTGTCATGAAGCCCATTGTCATCCAGAACACGACCAGGATCGCTGTCAGTTTGGGCACGAAGGTCAGGGTCATTTCCTGCACCGACGTCAGAGCCTGAAACAGGCCGATGGCCAGACCGACAACCAGTGCAACAACCAGGATCGGCGTCGACATGGTGACGGCGGCCCACAGCGCTTGGCGCAGCGTGTCATAGAAGAGGCTTTCGCTCATCATGGCTTAAACCGGCATCCTCAGGATTTCCTGGTAAGCTTCGACGACTTTGTTGCGCACGGTAACCGCAGTTTCGACTGCCAGTTCGGTCTGCGCCAGGGCCTGCACCAGAGCGTGGGGGTCTGCGCCTGAGGTCATCGCCTGCATTGAGACCTGTTCACTTTGCTGCAGAGTCGCCGCGAAGTTCTCAAAGCTCTCTTTCAGGCGGGGGCCTGCGCCAGTGCCCGCATATTCGGGATCGGCTTTGGTGGCGGGACGGGCAGCGGCATAGCCGGTTGCGGCGGAAAGACTGCGAATATCCATTCTGGATCTCCAAATGTGTTGATTAACGTCTCAATAGGTCCATGAGTGATGCCGACATCGTGCGTGTCTGCTCGAACATTTTCAGGTTGGCTTCATAGCTGCGCTGGGCTTCACGGGCGTCGGCGATCTCGATCATCAGATCGACATTAGAGCCGTCGTAATGCCCGCTTTCATCAGCCATTGGATGCGAAGGGTCGTACACTTCTTCCAGATCGCTGCGGTCCAGCGTGACCCGGCCGGTGCGCACATGCTCCACATCGGTTTGCAGTTCGCGCACCGCTTCAAACGGCACCGTTTTGCGCCGGTAGCCCGGAGTATCAGCGTTGGAGATGTTTTCCGACACGTGGCGCAAACGCGAGGCTTGCGCCTTGAGGCCGCTGGCAGTGACGGAAAGGGCTCTGGAAAATTCACTCATCTCTCATCCTCCCTTAGGTTTTGCCAAGGCTTGCGCGCAGGATATTCATCGAGGATTTGTAGATGGCCAAGGCCCGCTTGTGCTGCCGGGAAACTTCAACGCCTTTCAGAAGTTCGGTTTCGACAGACACTGAGTTGTCATTGGGATCGCTGCCGTCCTCGCTTGAAGTAACGGCCCAGTCCATGCCGTTGCCGGCGGTGCCGTTCAGATGGCTGCCGCGGGTTGCGATCATGCTGCTCGGGCGGGCTCCGGCTGCAAAGACTTCCTTGAATGGCTTGATGTCCTTGGCGTGGTAACCAGGCGTATCGGCGTTGGCGATATTCTGGGATACCAATGCCTGGCGCGTCCCGGCATGAACTGCCATGGCGTGAGAAATTTTGAATACGTTCAGTTCTGTGAACACCAGGGCTTCTCCCTTGATCGATTTCAATCAAGGCTTAACCCCGATTCCTTTAGAAATTGTTTTCAGGACATCAATGGAGGCCGCTGCAATGAAAGCAGAGCTGCAAGCACTGACCCGTCAAATAGCCGGAAAACGCCTGGCAACACAGATGGGCAGGGTTACCGCGATCTCTGGCGGGGAAATCGAAGTCAGCGGGTTGGCTGCTGCCGCGCGGATCGGTGACCGGCTGGTGCTGCGGCGCAGCCCGCAGGACGAGTTGCATGGCGAAGTTCTGAAAATTAATGGAAATAATATCAGTATGTTGCCTGATAGGGCGCCTGATGGCGCCGCTGTCGGTGACCCGGTGGTGCTGCACCCCTCGCCTGAGTTTTTGCCCAGCGATCACTGGATTGGCAGGGTGATTGATCCCTTTGGGGAGCCGCTGGATGGCCGCCCCTTGTTGCCGGGATCCGCGCCGCGGGATCTGATGGCGTCCCCGCCCAAAGCCGCCGGCAGGCGGCCGATGGGGGAGCGTTTGGCGACCGGGCAGGCGGTATTGAACACGATTCTCCCAATTGTGCGCGGCCAAAGGGTTGGTCTTTTTGCGGGCTCCGGCGTCGGAAAATCGTCGCTGTTGGCAAAACTGGCCAAATGCATGGAAGCGGATGTGGTGGTCATGGCGTTGATCGGGGAACGTGGCCGGGAAGTGAATCACTTTGTCGAACAGGTTCTGGGACCCGATGGCATGCGCCGGGCGGTTGTGGTGGCTGCCACGTCCGATCAGTCCGCGCTGGTCCGGCGCCGCTGCGCCTGGGCCGCCATGACAGTTGCCGAGCACTTTCGCGATCAGGGTAAGAATGTACTGTTCCTTGCCGACTCGGTTACCCGTTTCGCCGAGGCGCACCGGGAGATTTCAGCCGCTTCGGGCGAAGCACCTGCCTTGCGCGGATACCCGCCATCGGTAACACCGCTGATCACCGGCCTGTGCGAGCGGGCTGGACCTGGCGCAGACGGGCAGGGTGATATCACCGCCATATTCAGCGTCCTGGTGGCCGGTTCCGACATGGATGAGCCGATTGCAGATATTCTTCGCGGTGTTCTGGACGGTCATATTGTATTGAACCGGGAAATCGCCGAACGCGGCAGGTTCCCGGCGATTGACGTCTCACGCTCAGTCTCCCGCAGTCTGCCTGCTGCGGCCACTGCCGACGAAAACACGGCAATCCAGGATGTGCGCAAATTCTTGGGCGCTTATGAACAATCGGAAGTGATGATCAGGGCCGGTCTCTATGCTGAGGGGAATGATGCGGTGCTGGACAAGGCAGTGAAACTGTGGCCGGAACTGGACGGTTTTTTCGGCCGCGAAGATCCGGAAGGAATCACCAGCAGTTTCAATCGGTTGCTTCTGTTGCTGCGCCGGGCCAAGGCGGGACGGTAAGCGGCGCGTTGGCTTCACCTGCCGTCTGATCATTTGACCGGCGAGTAACTGCGGCGATGGAATTTCTCACAGGGATGCTCCAAGGATGCCCTTACTGAGGTATTTACATACTTCTGTGTTGTAACGGGTCCGCGCGGACATCTGCGTTGGCCTGATAATCTGAAGGCGCTGGTTGTTTCTGAGACACTGGAACCTGAAGCGACCGTAAGTAGCGTGCCTTGGTAAAAAAACATGCGTCCAATCATTTGCCGGCCTAGCGTCGGATGGCGCACTGGGGGCCTTTGCGGTGTTCTGCATGGACGTCCTGAAGGGCATGAAATGGGCCGAGCTGAAATCGGCACTCCTGGAGACAGCCAAGCTGACGGTGATGATCTTCACCATCATCTGGGGCGTGCTGATCTATGTGCGCTTCCTGGGGTTTGCCGATCTGCCAGGGGCGTTCTCCGACTGGATCACCGCGCTGGAAATGCCGCCGATAGTGATCCTGATCTGCATCCTGCTAGCCTATGCGGTTCTGGGCATGTTCATGGATGCAATCGGGATGCTGCTGCTGACGCTGCCGGTGGTCTACCCGGCGGTGATGGCGCTGAACGGTGGCGAGAGCGTGGCGGCCGCAGACAGCGCCTTTGGCATGAGCGGCACCATGTGCGCGATCTGGTTCGGCATCCTGGTGGTAAAGATGGCCGAATTCTGCCTGATCACCCCGCCGATTGGCCTCAATTGCTTTGTGGTGGCCGGCGTACGCGATGATCTGAGCGTGCAGGATGTGTTCAAGGGCGCGAACCCGTTTTTCATCGCCGACGCCGTGACAATTGCGCTGCTGGTCGCCTTCCTAGGAATTGTGCCCTACCTGCCGACCGAGGCGGTGGAGGCCAGCTCCATTGTCAGAAAATTCTCGGATAACCTGCCGCATTATCGGCAGGTGCCTATTCTATGCACGACTGGGCGTCGAACTGGGCTGCACCATGTTGGCGGCATGGGTGGGCAGGGGCACAGTTACGGGCGGCACCGCGTGCGGCGGCTGATGCGGATCATGTGTCTTGTGCCGATCTGCAAGGCGCCAAAGACCAGCCGGAAACACCCGGAACACAAGATTCACCCATGTTTGCTCAAAGGCTTGGCGATCACCCGCCCCAATCAGGCCTGGTGCACTGATGCAACCTGCATTCCCATGCGCCGGGGGCCTTTTTTCGGCCGCAGCCATGGGCTGGCACAGCCGGAAAGTGCTGATCTGGGGGCTATCCGGCACGAGGAACACCGGGTTCTGCATCGAGGCCTTGAAGAAAGCGCTGGCCCGGCGCTGCCCGACCGGGATATTCAACTCTGATCAGGGTCCACGTCTTGAACCTTCGTGATCTGAATTGTTGGCGGCGGCCAGCGCGCCAGTCCTCGTGTGCAGGGACTGCACTGCCTGCTCGTCAACATTCTCTGCGTCGCCTGCAAGTATCAGATGCACGCTATTTCCGACGGCCAATTTTAAGACTGTGCACCGATCCTGTACATTGCTGAAAGCTGCTTTCCAGGTTCAGCCGAATGGGAGTTCCAGCCCGCAATTCTTGTAGCAGGCTGGAGGAGCTGGAAGCTATCAGGATGGTCTGACAGCAAACAGCCGGTCTTCGCGCGGCAGAAGGGTGCGCAGCGCCTTGAGGCAGCGGTAGTGGTTGTTGCCGATCACTGCTTCTGTTGCCTCGGCAATGGATGCGCGGCTGTCAGGATCGGTGAAGACTTGGCTCAGCTCTTCGATCCGGCGGAGCATTGGCAGGCGCTCTTCCTCGGGGTCGGCATCACCGGACAGGATCAACTGCGCCGCATAGCATACCCGGCGCACCGGCGTATTGGCTTCTTCCGGATGAATCGCATCGCGCAGGCGCAGGATGTGGGCATCAGGGGTGACAATGGACAGGCGGCTTCGGCGGTCGCCGTTTTCGATAACGGCACCATTTACAAGAACGCGCTCTTTTGGCGCAAGTTTAAGAACCAATCCGCTCATATTCAGGATGCTCCGCTGCGAAGGCCACGCAAAATGGCCGTGTTGATTTCCACCAGTGGGCGAACGGTCTCTTTTCGGGACATCACTTTGCTGGTGTGTTCCTTTGTGAATGCGGCTAGGTAGACCAAATTCTCTTTCAAGCCCGCAGGCAGCTGATTTTCATCGCGCAGAACATCAGCTTCAAAAAGTGACCACATTCTGCGATTGTCATGTAAAACTTCTGCAAGTTCAGCAAAGCCCCCGCGTCCCTTGTTTGCCGCTGCAATCATCCGGCGCGTGATCCGGGCGATCACGTCATATTCCAGATTCTTGGACGTCCGCGTAGGGGTTGATGCGGAGGAATAGGCACTTTTTGCCTTCAGAAGGGCATTCACGTGTTTTCCTAACGTATTATTTCTTCAGATTCTCCGAGAGAATGTCCGGGGCGCCCAAGGCGCCCCGGATTAGGCTGTTAGCGGAACAGCTGCTGCAGGGTCTGCGGTGCTGAGTTCGCGATGGAGAGTGCCTGAACACCCAGCTGCTGCTGAGTTTGCAGTGCCTTCAGCCGTGCAGATGCAGCTTCCATGTCGGTGTCGACCATTGCGCCGATGCCGGACTTCAAACTGTCGCTTAGCTTGCCAACGAACTCTTTCTGGTCCGAAATACGCGCGGAACCAGCACCTAGAGCTGCTGCGCCGTTGATAGCGGTTTCAATGTGGGCTTCGATGAGTGCGAGGGAAGTGTCAGCTTGGGCTGAATCACTCACATCAATGTCCGATAGGTCCAAATTTGTTACAAAGTCAACAGAAGCGACAGTGATGTTGGAGGCAGTAACAGTGGTTCCCGAACGGTCCAAGGAGGAAAGCACAGTAATGTCAGTTGCACCGTTACCGTCCACGTCATCCGACAGAAGGTTTGCCCCGTTGAATTGCGACGCACCGATGATCTGGTTCACCTGTGCGGTCAGCTGGGTGATTTCAGCACCGATTTTGGTGTGGTCAACGTTCTCGCCGGTTGCTGCAACCACCCTTTCCTTGATGTCTTTCAGGATTTCGGTGATCTGCTCAGCGCCGGCCATCGCCACTTGAACAGTGGATTCACCGAGAGCCAGACCGTCCTCAATCGCGTTGAAACCGGCAACGTCCGATTCCATCACTTTGGAGATTGCCCAAATAGCAGAGTTGTCCTTGGCGGAGGCAATCTCTTTACCAGTCGAAATCTGGTTCTGAGTATCGGTCAGGTTGTTATTGATCGACTGCAGAGTCTGCAGAGCAACCATTGCGCCATTGTTGGTCAGAATGCTGGTCATAGCCTTTTCCTTTATTTGTGGGGCGCTTTAGCCCCAATTTTACTTGCCCCGAGGGGCGCTGTGTGACGTCTTTCTGACTGTGCGTTCCGCCGTCCGGCTTCCGCGCCACCCTTCATAAGGTGCAAGGCGACATTGGCGCAGGAGTTGCTAAGGGAGTGCTAATGCCGGGATTTGGTATCTCTAGAATTTTCTCAAAATTGTGTTCAGGCCCGTTTCTCAAGCTTGCCGCCGCCTCGGGTGCCATAACGGGCCCGCTTGCCGGCCTGGTCATAGACATCCAATCCCTTGCGGATTCGGCGCGTCTCGGCCATTCGTTCGGCGACGGCGCGTATTCCGTCCTTGGCGCTGTTCAGAAGCTGCTGGTTTCGCGAGACTTTGGTTTGGACTTGCGCCAGAGACTCGCGTTCAAGCTCTGACACGGAATTCAGCTTGCCGATGACTTTCTCTTTCTTGGTCACAAGATCTTCCAGCTTGCCAAGATCGCCGGCCATCAGCGCCTTGCGCTCGCGGTCCAGGATCTGATCAAGTTCATCAATGAGCTGCTGAGGTTTCGGGTCACTCATCTTGGGTCTCCTTTAGTGCGTGATAAAGTGATTCAGCCAAACCGATCCCGCCAGAGCGGGCGATCTGAGTGGCCTGTTCGCGAATAAGAAAGCTGGAGAACTGCTCTTCTCCAGCGCCGCCGCCGAAGCCTTCGCTGGCTTCACCGAGCCCTGCGGATTTCAGCATTTCTGCAAGGAAGGAGGCTTCGAGTTCAATTGCGGCCTCGCGAAGTGGATCGCTGACCGCTGGACGCACCGGGGTGGTTGAAGGTGCGGCCTGAAGCATGTTTGGCAATAGATCTGACATGTCCGGTTCTCCGGTTGAAAGTCGAATTTCATCGATTTTTCTAAGACTGCGCAGGAACCGGTTAAAATTGCCGTAACCGCTTTGGGGTATGTCTGTCCGGGTCGAGATAGAATGTCTGGAAAACGATCATGAATATGAATTCGATCCTTGGCTTGGAAGCCGGTCCTGCTGGTAAGTCACCGTCCGGTTCTCCGGATGGTTCAAAAAAATCAAACACTTCCAGAGACTTTTCAGATGTTTTGTCTGCTCAGTCCGGCCCTGGCGAGGCGGCGGCCGAACAACAATCAGCTACGGGCGAATCGGTCGAGGCCGAATCTGAACACAGGATGCAGGAGAGTACGGACAAGGGCAGCAAGGAAGGCCAAGGCACACGCATTGCGACAGGGCAGGACGTACCCGAGGGCGGACCGGTTCAGGCAAGCCAAGGCACGCGCGTTGCGACAGGGCAGGACGTACCTGAGGGCGTACCGGTTCAGGCAAGCCAAGGCACGCGCGTTGCGACAGGGCAGGACGTACCTGAGGGCGTACCGGTTCAGGCAAGCCGAGGAACACGCATTGCGACAGGGCAGGACGTACCCGAGGACGTACCGGTTCAGGCAAGCCGAAGCACACTTTTTGAGGTGGAGCGGCAAACACCGGCAAGGAAACCCTTTGGGGTAGAACCAGTACTTTCCGATGCGGAAATGGCTTCAGGGTTGCAAAGTAGTGGAACTTCCTCCGCTGAAGAGGCCGCTGCCGCAGAGACTAAGGTTAAATCCCCGCACGGCGTCATTACAGCAACTGGAGAAAGAGTTGAGTCACGGGCCGCTGAGCAGCGAAGCGGACTGCCTATTGTGAAGGACCCAGGGGCCGGCACCGGTATTAAGCCCGAAGAAGGTGCACCTGTCGGTGAAAATGATCAGCCAGGCGCCATGCCCAAAGCAGCCTCCAGCGCAAGTCCCACTGATCAGGGTGCGGGCGTTAAAGCAAGGGCAGTGATTCATCACGGTTCGTCCGTTGAGGGCAATGTGCAACCTGCTGAGAAGGCAGGGGAAGTTGGAAACACAGAGAAAACGCAGCCTTCAGTGCGCTCAGCAACACAGGCAGCAGCAAAAACGCCCGCAGCTGCGCCAGAGAACTCAGCCACAAAGCTACAAGGGGATAGTACTGAACCCGCTGCCCGCAAGGTTGATGCCAGAGAAACTGGAAATCGCCCGGAAAACACTGCCCGCGTTTCGCCTGAGACTGCTGCTCAAACAGCTGTCCCAGCCAATGAACGGGCTCTGGCGGAAAGGGCACAAGTTACCGATGGCACGGGGCAAAGCAAAAACGGAAATGCAATCAGTGCGGCACAGTCGAAATCCCTCGAGACTGGTTCAAGTTCAAGTACCCATACGGTGCCTCAGTCGATGGGTGAAAAGTCTGATAGCATAGCGAAGGCGGGCAATCCGGCTGCGCAAGGAGAAAATCCGGGCATTGCGGTCAACCAGGTTGCTGTGAAGGGGCCGGGTCAGAGGCGTGATCTAACTTCCAAACCTGTTTCGAACGGAAATGGAGCGCAGATTAAAGCGGAACCAGCCGGAATTGAGAGTCCGTTAGCCGATCCGGTTAAAGGCAGTGATGTCCGGACGGCTACAGTGCCTGCAGCGCCGCAAATCATTCAGTCGGCAGCTTCTCAGCTGCAGCCTTTGCTTGCTGGCGGGATGACTGCTGGAAAAACATCGGCAGAGCTGTTGTCCAGAACTGATGAGGCGCTGGCCGGATCACTGGCCGGAACACTGGGGTTATCCAGCGAAGCGCCCGGATTGACGCAGCTGCTGACGGAAGCCTCAATTGGCTCACATGGGGCGCATCGCCCGGAAGCGCCGCGCATGATTGCGGCTCAGATGGCTGAAGCATTTGCTGCCAAAGGCGAGCAAAAGGTTGAGGTGAGTTTGAACCCTCAGGAGTTGGGCCATGTGAAAATGCGCGTGATGGCCAGCGAAACAGGAATCACCATGATCATTCAGACGGAACGTCCGGAAACCGGCGATTTGATGCGCCGGCACATCCATGAACTGGCCGAGGAATTCCGCCGCATGGGATATGAAGATATCTCATTTGAATTCAGCGGCGGACAGGCCGGCACCGGTCACCCGGGCGATGACGCGGACGGCGGTTCCGGCCTGCCCGGCGGCACAGCAGAGACACGCGGCGCCGATGCAAAGGACGCCGGCGAAGCAGCAACACAAAACCTCCGGCTCGGAACAGCCGGTGTGGACATGAGGGTTTGAACACATGACAACACCAGTTACTTCTACGGGATTCAACTCAGGGCAAGCCAATTCGTCGAAGCCGTCGTCGCAGCAGGCTTCCGGTCTGACCTCGGATTTTGATACTTTTGTGAAAATGCTGACCGCGCAGGCGAAAAACCAGGATCCTTTGGAACCGATGGATTCGACTGAATATGCCGCGCAGCTGGCGCAGTTCTCGATGGTCGAGCAACAGACCAAGAGCAACAACCTGCTGGAAGGGCTGCAATCACAGCTTGGCCTGGCTAATATGGCGGCACTTTCAGGCTGGGTCGGGATGGAAGCACGGGCCGTGGCTCCGGGCTACTTTGATGGCAGCAATGAAATCACTATTGCGCCTAACCCGGCGGCTGCCGCGGATTCGGTGACACTGGTCGTACAGGACAAAAACGGCACCGAAGTGCAGCGCGTCGCCCTGCCGGTCTCGGCTGAGCCTTTCCAGTGGAACGGTCTGGATGATGACGGCAACCCGCTAGAGGCGGGGGAATACGCCTTTGTGATCGAAAGCAGCAAAGGCGACGAGTTGCTGCTGCAGGAATATGCCGAGATTTATTTCAAGGTGAACGAAACCCGGATGCAGGGCGGCGAAGTGGGGTTGATCACCGAAGGGGGGTCCGTGGTCCTGGCCTCGTCGGTGAACGCGCTGCGTGATCCTGAGGCTTGATCCAACTGTATGCGACGACGGGAAAACTGTCTAAGAACAGGGCGGCATAACATCGGAGACCGCCCTGCAACCGCTTCCTGACCAGTTCGAACCCCGCTTTTTTGCGCATTTGTCTGCATTGGGTCTTCATGTGCCCGCTCCTAGACGGCTGGCAGGAGGGCGGTCCAATCATGTCTGGCGGGCCGGTGCGCTGGTGATCAAGCTTTATGCAGCCGAAGGCGCCAACCCGCTGTTTGCCAATGATCCGGCCCGCGAGGTTGCTGTGCTGACGGCACTGTCAGGCACCGGCATGGTGCCGCCGCTGGTCCAGACCGGTGAATTTGAAAGCAGGAAGTGGCTGGGCTATGCGCATGTCAACGGCAGTCCCTGGCAGCAGGACACTGGCCATGTGGCACAGCTATTGGGGCGTTTGCACGACCTGGCGCCGCCGCCGGGCTTGCCTTGCGGCGTGAATGGCAGCGCGGCGCTGGAACAGCAAACCGTTGAAATTCTGAGCAGCTGCCGCAATCGCGATCAGCTGGCGGCGCTTCGCCCGTTGGGCCGGGTTCCGCCGTTGTCCCAGCTGGTGCTGATTCATGGCGACCCGGTGCCTGGCAACCTGCTGGCACATGATGGCACGCTGACGCTGATTGACTGGCAATGCCCGCAAATCGGCGACCCGGCAGAGGACCTGGCGTTGTTCCTGTCGCCTGCGATGCAGCTGATGTACCGGGGGGCGCCGCTGTCCAAGGATGAAGAAGACGCCTTTTTGCGCGCCTATCCTGATCCGCGGATTGCCGGGCGGGCCTTGGCGCTGAAGCCTTGGTTCCACTGGCGCATGGCAGCCTATTGCCAGTGGCGGGCCGAACGCGGGGGCGCGCAGGACTTGCAGGCCTCGGGACTGGAGCGCGCGGCGCTTCAGTCCATCAGGCCCAGAACCGCATAGGCCGGAGGCATCAGCATCCGGCGGGCGCGGCCAAACGGAAAGCGTGCCATTTTCTGCACTATGGGTGAGTAGGGCAGTTTGGGCGCGTGCCCCTGTACCAGATCACTCAGCAGCCGTCCGGCATAGCTGCCCATCGCCACGCCATTGCCATGATAGCACAGCCCGGCAAACATGCCGGGGCGCTCCGGCACAGGGCCAATGAAGGGAACTAGGTTGCGCGACAGGCAAACCATGCCTGACCAGAAATGCGTGGATTCCACTTCACGCCATGCCGGGAACATCGCCTCAAAATCCTGCCGCAGGTTCCGGCGTATCCCCGCTTCAGCCCGGGGGGAAGCCAGCAGCCCGCCGCGCATTCCAAACAGGAACCGGTTGTCCGGCATCAGCCGGAAGTAATGCAGCAGATTGCGGGTGTCGTAGGCCATTTGATGCGAGAACCAGCCCTGCGCGTCCAGTTCCGCCCGGGTCAGCGGCCGGGTCACCATGACGGTGGATTGTGCAGGCATGTAACGCCCGGCGAGCCAGCCGGGCAGGTCCTCCGAAGAATACCCATTGGTTGCGATGATGACCTTGGATGCCCTCAGGCCCCCTTGTGCAGTCTCTATAAAATAGCCCCTGCCTGCCTGTTGTACCGACTGCGCTGCGCTGCGTTGGTACAATTGGGCACCGGCATCCTGCGCGGCCTTGGATAGGCCGAACAGGTATTTACGCGGATTGAGCGCAAAACCCACCGGTGTTGTCAGCGCCGCATGGAAGCTGCCATTCAGTCCTTTGTCCGCGAGCTGGCCGCGGGTCAGAAATTCCGGTTCCTCTCCCGCCTGACGCAGTGCATCCGCTTCTGCTTGCAGGCGGCGCACTGCCTTTTCGTTGTGCGCCAGCTGGGTTTCGCCATGTGAATGAGTGTCGGCATCGATGCCATGGGTCTGCAGCAGGCCGCGAACCAGATGCACCGCGGCTTCCTCGCCGGCGTAATACGTATCAGCCGCAGATGTGCCAAAAACCCGCCTCATCGTGCTGCCTGAAAGCTTTGATCCGCCCAAACAGCAGAAACCGCCATTGCGCCCTGATGCGCCCCAACCCGGCGTCTCGGCCTCTAGTACCGCAACGGACACGCCGCTTTCTGCCAGATGCAGAGCGGCTGACATGCCGGTGAACCCGCCGCCGATGACGGCCACATCGGCGGAGACTTCGCCCTGCAGCACCGGCCAGTCCGGTGCTGCAATGGTTTCATCCCACCAGCAGTTTGTGCGGGGGCCGGGACCGTAGGCGTAAGCGGAAAATATCCGGCGCATCAGACGCGCTCCGCGGCCTGTTCCTCCCGTTTCTGGCGGGTCATCTGATGTTTGGTCACCAGCGAGGCAGTGATGACTCCAACGGTCACAATGCTGATCATGATCGTCGACAGCGCGTTGATCTCGGGGCTGACGCCCAGGCGCACGGCGGAGAAGATCTTGATCGGCAAGGTGGTGGCCGAGGGGCCGGAGGTGAAGGAGGCGATCACCAGATCATCCAGCGACAGGGTAAAGGCCAAGAGCCAGCCGGATATCACCGCGGGTGCGATGATCGGCAGGGTCACCAGCCGGAACGCCTCTGCCGGGGAGCAGCCCAGATCCAGCGCGGCTTCTTCCAGCGACTGGTCGAAGGTCACCAGCCGCGAGGACACCACAACCGAGACATAGCACATGGAGAACGTGGTATGCGCCAGGACGATGGTCAGCACCCCGCGGTCCAGTCCGATGCCGATAAACAAAAGGAGCAGCGACAGGCCGGTGATTACTTCGGGCATCACCAGCGGCGCATAGATCATGCCGGAAAACAGCGTCCGCCCCATGAACCGCCCGCCGCGCACCATCACATAGGCGGCGATAGTGCCCAGCACGGTGGCGATAGTAGAGGAGAACACGGCGACCTTGATGGTCACCCAGGCGGCATTCAGGAACGCCTCGTTCTGCATCAGCTCGCCGTACCACTTGGTCGAAAACCCGGCCCAGACTGTTACCAGCTTGCTTTCGTTGAAACTGAAGATGATCAGAATCACCATTGGGATGTAAAGGAATGCAAAGCCAAGGGTCAGCGATACGGCATTAAACCAGCTCATACGGTTCATTGCTCTGCCTCCTGCTGTTTCTGCTGGTTGCGCTGGAACAGCACAATCGGGATGACGAGAAGGAGCAGCAGAACCACCGCCACCGCGGATGCCACCGGCCAGTCGCGATTGGAGAAAAACTCCTCCCACAGCACCTTGCCGATCATCAGCGTGTCTGATCCGCCCAGCAGTGAGGGAATGACAAATTCACCCAGCACCGGGATGAAGACCAGGAAACTGCCGGCAATGATGCCGGTTTTCGACAAGGGAATTGTCACCAGCCAGAACGCAGACAGACGCGAGCAGCCCAGATCTTCGGCGGCTTCTATCAACGATCCGTCCAGCCGTTCCAGTGCCGAATAGACCGGCAGGATCATGAACGGCAGATAGGTGTAGACGATGCCGATGTAGACCGCGGTATTTGTGTTGAGGATGGTAAGCGGCTCGGCAATTATCCCGGTCCACAGCAGGAATTGGTTGAGGAAGCCTTCGTTCGACAGGATCCCCATCCACGCATAAACGCGGATCAGGAACGATGTCCAGAACGGCAGAATCACCAGCATCATCAAGGTGGGCCGCCACTCTGCTGGCGCGCGTGCCATGGCGTAGGCGATCGGATAACCTGCCAGCAGGGTGAAGAAAGTTGAGATTACCGCGATCTTCAGCGAGCTGAGGTAAGCCTTCCAGTACAGGTCATCTTCGGTCAGCCAGATGAAGTTTTCAAAGTCCAGCGCGTCGATCAGTGCTTTGATACCGGTTTCCGGATCAAATTGCGGCACATAGGGCGGGATCGAAATCGCGTAATCCGACAGCGAAATTTTCAGGACGATGGCAAAGGGCACCAGGAACAGCGCCAACAGCCAGGCATAGGGGATGGCAATCAGGACAAAGCGGCGCATCAGTCTGCCAAAAGAACGCCTGCCGTGGCGGTCCATGACAGCCAGACAGTGTCTTCCCAAGTAAAGGCGCGGCGGGCGATGCGGCGGGTGTTTGCGGTCTGCGCCTTGATCACCGCGCCGGTTGGCAGTTCCACGTGGTAGGTAGAGATATTGCCCAGATAAGCGATATCCAGTATCCGGCCTTGAACAGTATTGTCCGCCTTTTCTGGTTTTTCGGCGCTGATCGATACCTTTTCCGGCCGAATTGCCAGCTGACAATTTTGCCCGTCGGAAAGCGGATTCGGGGACTGCACGGTCAGCGGCGCGTGGCCCTCGTGCCAGGACATTGCATAGGTGTCGCTGCCATTGGGTTTTGCAGTGCCTGCAATCAGGTTCACATCGCCAATGAAATCAGCCACATAGACTGAGTTCGGGCTTTCATAGATCCGGTCCGGCGTGGCCACTTGGATGATTTTGCCGTGATCCATCACTGCCACGCGGGAAGCCACAGTCATTGCCTCTTCCTGGTCGTGGGTCACGATCACAAATGTGGTGCCGGTCTTCTCCTGAATATCCATCAGTTCAAACTGGGTTTCCTGGCGCAGCTTCTTGTCGAGCGCGCCCAGCGGCTCATCCAGCAGCAGAAGTTTCGGATGTTTCGCCAGCGACCGTGCCAGGGCGACCCGCTGCCGCTGACCGCCGGAAATCTGATGCGGTTTGCGGCGGGCGAATTGCTCCAGCCGGGTCAGCCGCAGCATCTCGTCGACCCGGTCGTTGATGTCGTGCTTGGGCATCTTTTCGCGCTTCAGGCCAAAGGCGATGTTTTCCCAGACCGACAAATGCGGGAACAGCGCGTAGGACTGGAACATCATGTTCACGGCGCGTTTGTTCGGCGGCACCGGCGCAATATCCTGCCCGGCCAGCCGGATGGTGCCCTCAGACGGGGTTTCAAACCCGGCCAGCATCCGCATCAGCGTGGTCTTGCCGCAACCCGAAGGGCCCAGCAGCGCATAGAACTCTTTTTCGTAGATGCCGATGGTCAAATCGTCGATGGCGGTGAACTCGCCATAGCGTTTGGTGACGTTCTGAAAGTGGATCAAGGGCTTTGCCTCAGGATCATTCCAGGGTTCAAATACGGAAGCAGTCAAGCCGGGCCTCTTCTGCGAAGTGTCGCGCGAATGTCTCGGATGGCCGCGCGTGGGGCAACCCAGGCGCGTCAGGAAATGCGGGGCGGCGGATGCGCCCCGCGGGTCAGGTACGGCTGATCAGGTGCCGGATTTGACCTTGGTCCACATGCGGGTGGCCTTGCGCTGCACTTTCGGCGGATACCCTTCCTTGATGTACAGGTTTTTGACGGTCTCGGGGCCAGGATAGATCGCCGGATCGCCGATCACATCCTGTTCCAGGAACTCCTGGCTCGCCTTGTTGCCGTTGGCGTAATAGACATAGTTGGACGCCGCCGCCATGTTATGCGCGTCCATGATGAAATTCAGGAACTTATGGGCACCTTCGGGGTTCGGGGCGTCGACCGGAATTGCCATCTGGTCGAACCACATCAGCGCGCCTTCCTTGGGGGCGTTGAACGCGATCTCGACACCATTTTCCGCCTCGGCTGCGCGGTCGCGCGCCTGCAGAATGTCGCCGGACCAGCCGAAGGCCACGCAGATATCGCCGTTGGCCAGTGCGTTGATGTATTCAGAGCTATGGAACTTGGTGATGTAAGGGCGGATCGCCTGCAGCACCGGTTCCGCCTTGGCGACCACATCGGCGTCCATGCTGTTGGGGTCTTCACCAATGTATTTCAGCGCCGCCGGGATCATCTCATCCGGGGCGTCCAGGAAATGCACGCCGCAGCCGGCCAGCTTTTCCATGTTGGCCGGGTTGAACACCAGCTCCAGCGAGTCGATCGGGGCATCTTCGCCCAGGGCTTCCTTGACCTTGGCGATGTTCACGCCGATGCCGGTGGTGCCCCACATATAGTTGATGGAATACTCATTGCCGGGATCATAGAGGGCCGTGCGTTCTTCGATCGCGTCCCACATGTTGCCGGCATTGGCCAGTTTCGACGGGTCCAGCTTCTGAAAGGCGCCGGCCTGGATCTGGCGCGCCATGAACGATCCGGTCGGCACAACAACGTCATAGCCCGATCCGCCGGCCAGCATCTTGGTTTCCAGAACCTCGTTGCTGTCAAAGACATCATAGATCAGGTCAATGCCGGTATCGGCTTCGAATTTTTTCAGCAGGCTTTCGTCAATATAGTCCGACCAATTGTAGACGCGTACCTCTTCCGCAGTAGCAGCGGCGGCCGTGCCAAGGGCAACGACGGCGGTCATGGTCATCGTTTTCAGTGTCATGAATTTCTCCCTGTGCATGCCGGCTTCCGGGTCCGGCTGTGAAAGGATTTGATCAAGTTTTGTCGCGTTCGGCAATACTCTTTATGTTTTCACTTGGCTCCGGATGGTGCAAGCTGGCCAAAACCGAGGAGGAAAACCCCAGGTGACCGAGACCACTTCACCACCCGTTGCGGCACAGGAAAGCCCTGCAAAACCGCCCGCGCATGAGATCGTCTATCATACACTCAGGTCGCAGATTCTATTCGGCGAACTGGTGCCCGGCCAAGCGGTGACAATCCAGGGGCTGGTGGAGACGCTGGGAGCCGGCATGACACCGGTCCGAGAGGCGATCCGGCGGCTGATATCGGATGGGGCGCTGGTGTTCCAGGGCAACCGCCGCGTATCGGTGCCCTTGTTGGGGCCCGGTGACCTTGAGGAGCTTATTTTTGCCAGAAAAACAATAGAATGCGAACTTGCGCGCCGGGCAACGCTGCGCATTGCCGCAGCGAGTATAGCGCAGCTGGTGGCCATCGATACTGCGTTGGACAAGGCCATATCGACAGGCGATGTGGCGGGGTACCTGGTGCAAAACTACAGCTTTCATACGGCGCTTTATTCCCATGCGGATGCACCTATTCTCAGTGACATTGCCGACCGGCTGTGGCTGCGCTTCGGCCCCTCGCTGCGGGTGGTCAGCGGGCGGCTCGGCACGCAAAGCTTCCCGGACCGTCACAAGGACATACTGGAGGCGCTGCAGCGGCAGGACCCGGAAATGGCCGCATTGGCGATGGAGCGGGACGTCTACGAGGGTATGGAGCATGTGGTTCAGGGGCTGCAGGCTGCAAACTGATTCGATTGACACCTGGGAATTTGATCATATTCTGGTGCCAATCAGTCATTCTCAGGAGCGAGTCCCATGACCGTTATCACCAACCATATGCCGACGGCCGAGCTGCAGGCGCTGGACGCCGCCCATCACATGCACCCGTTCACCGCTAATGGCGAACTGTCGCAGAAGGGCGCCCGCATTATCACCCGCGCCGATGGCGTTCATCTGACCGACAGCGAGGGGAACCGGATCCTGGATGCGATGGCGGGCCTGTGGTGCGTCAACATCGGTTATGGCCGGGATGAGCTGGCCGAGGTCGCCGCCCGTCAGATGCGTGAACTGCCGTATTACAACACCTTCTTTCAAACCACTCATGTTCCGGCCATCGCGCTGGCCGCCAAGATTGCCGAACTGGCGCCTGGTGATCTGAACAATGTGTTCTTTGCCGGTTCCGGCTCCGAAGCCAATGACACCAACATCCGCATGGTGCGTCATTATTGGGCGCTAAAGGGCAAGCCTGCGAAATCGGTCATCATCAGCCGCAAGAATGGCTACCACGGCTCCTCGGTCGGCAGCGGTTCCTTGGGCGGGATGAGCGGTATGCATGCCCAGGGCGGTATGCCGATCCCGGATATCCACCATATCAACCAGCCGCATTGGTGGGCTGAGGGCGGCGACATGCCGGAGGAGGAATTCGGCCTGCAGCGCGCGCGCGCGCTGGAAGAGGCGATCCTGGAATTGGGTGAAGACCGCGTTGCCGCCTTTATTGCGGAGCCGGTGCAGGGGGCAGGCGGGGTGATCGTGCCGCCGGACAGCTACTGGCCGGAAATCCAGCGCATCTGCGACAAATACGAGATCCTGCTGATTGCAGATGAAGTCATCTGCGGTTTCGGGCGCACGGGAAATTGGTTCGGCAGCGAGACCCTGAACATCCGCCCTGACATCATGACCATCGCCAAGGGGCTTAGCTCCGGCTACGCGCCGATCGGCGGCTCGATTGTCAGCGACGAAGTTGCCTCGGTGATTGCCGGGGATGAGTTCAACCACGGCTACACCTATTCCGGCCATCCGGTGGCGGCAGCTGTTGCGCTGGAAAACCTGCGCATCATGGAGGAGGAGAACATCCTTGGCCATGTGCGCGATGTGGCCGCGCCGTATCTCAAACAAAAGTGGGAAGCGCTGGCGGATCATCCGCTGGTGGGAGAGGCCAGGATCGCCGGCATGATGGGTTCCATCGCGCTGACCCCGGACAAAGCGACCCGCGCGGGTTTTGCCGCGGAGGCGGGCACTGTCGGCTATATCTGCCGCGAGCGCTGCTTTGCCAACAACCTGGTGATGCGTCATGTCGGGGACCGGATGATCATTTCGCCGCCGCTTGTGATCACGCCCGCGGAAATCGACGTTCTGATCGAACGCGCCTCCAAATCCTTGGATGAATGCTATGCGGAACTGAAGGCGCAGGACTTGCTGCACAGCGCCTGATTCCCCTCCCGGGTACCGCAATGGTGCCGTTTCCATCCGCGACTCATCCCGGCCCGGCAGCAGTGTTGCCGGGCCGTTTTCTTCGGTAGGGGAATTGAAAAGGTCGTTTTCAGGCTGGTGTTTTGCAGAGTGTGGCGCAAAATGTCCGAGCTGCGTCGCAAAAAGTCCGATGTCGCATGCCGGAACAGGACTAGGGTTCCCTAAGGATGTTCATTTCTTCTTGGGGAGCGGCCGAAGTACGAATTTCGTACACTCGCCATGGAAAGAATATTTTTTTCATACCTAGCGCTTGATAGCTTCGGTGTGATTAACTTCGAATAAGTGCAGAGCAAATCTGCCAGAATGACAAAACTACGGGGAGCCTGCTTTGGCTGATGCGTCAAACGTCGATGCGTTCGTTGAATTCGAACGTGTCCAAAAGAGCTATGATGGCGAAAATCTCGTTGTCAAAGACCTCAACCTCACCATGCCCAAGGGCGAGTTTCTGACAATGCTTGGCCCGTCCGGTTCGGGCAAGACAACCTGCCTGATGATGCTGGCAGGATTTGAAACCGCTACCCATGGCGACATTCGCCTGGGCGGAACGTCAATCAACAACATCCCGCCGCATAAGCGGGGCATCGGCATGGTGTTCCAGAACTATGCGCTGTTCCCGCACATGACGATTGCAGAGAATCTTTCGTTTCCGCTGGAAGTCCGCAAGATCGGCAAGTCCGAGCGCGAAGCCAAGGTGAAGCGTGCGCTGGACATGGTGGAAATGGGCGCTTTTGGCGGCCGCCGCCCGTCGCAGCTTTCGGGCGGTCAGCAGCAGCGGGTCGCCTTGTCCCGCGCGCTGGTGTTTGAACCGGAACTGGTTCTGATGGACGAGCCGCTTGGCGCGCTTGATAAGCAGCTGCGCGAAAAAATGCAGTTCGAAATCACCCATCTGGCGCACAGCCTGGGGATCACCGTGGTCTACGTGACCCACGACCAGACCGAAGCGCTGACAATGTCCGACCGTGTCGCCGTGTTCGATGATGGCCGGATCCAGCAGATCGCGCCGCCGGACCAGCTGTATGAAAGCCCGGACAACAGCTTTGTTGCCCAGTTCATTGGTGAAAACAACACGCTGGAAGGCACCGTCAAGGAAATCAACAACGGTATTGCCCTGGTGCAGCTGGACGATGGTGAACTGATTGACTGCAAACCGGTCAACGTGTCCCGCCCTGGCGAGCGCACCCGCGTGTCGATCCGCCCCGAACGGGTGGAATACAACAAGGAACGCCTGCAGGAAGGTGTTCATACACTTAAGGCGGAAGTGCTGGAGTTCATTTATATGGGCGACATCTTCCGCACCCGTCTGCGGGTGGCCGGCAATGATGAGTTCATCATCAAGACCCGGAACGCCCCGGACCAAGTCCGTCTTCAGCCCGGTCAGCAGATCGAAATCGGCTGGCTGCCGGAAGACTGCCGCGCGCTGGACGCCTGATCCGCACGCGCAAACCCCCGGCAGACGAATGACCGGGGGGATTCTCACATCTGTGAATTTCAACAAGGAGAGACTCTCTATGAAACTCAGCAAAATGTCTGCACTGGCGGTGACCACCGCCCTTTGCGCCCCTTCGGCCTTTGCCGAAGAAATGGCCAATGAGCTGACACTGGTATCCTGGGGCGGCGCCTACCAGGCCAGCCAGCAGAAAGCCTATGTGGAACCCTATCTGGCCGCTAACCCCGGCGTTAAGGTGATCTGGGACGAAAGCTCGGCTGAGGCCGTGGCAAAGATCCGCGCCATGAACGAAGCCGGCAATGTGACCTGGGACCTGGTGGACGCTGTGGCCTCCGACTCCATGCGCCTGTGCGACGAAGGCCTGGCCGAAGAAATCAACCATGACGAAGATCTGGCAGCAGCGCCCGACGGCTCCTTGGCCTCCGAAGATTTCGGCGACCTGATTGTCAGTGACTGCTTTGTGCCGCAGATCGTTTATTCGACGACATTCGGCTATCGCACCGACCTGATCGACAAGCCGGAAACCGTCTGCGCGATCTTTGATACCGAAAAGTACCCGGGCAAGCGCTCGCTGCAGAAGCGCCCGATCGACAACATGGAATGGTCGCTTTACTGCGACGGCGTCGCCAAGGATGAGATCTACGACGTTCTGGGCACCGACGAAGGTGTGGAGCGTGCGTTGGCCAAGCTCGACACCATCAAGGACCAGGTTGTCTGGTGGACTGCTGGTGCGGAAACTCCGCAGCTGCTGGCCGACGGCGAAGTTGTCATGGGCTCGACCTTTAACGGCCGCCTGTTCTCGGCAATCGCAGAACAGAACCAGCCGATTGGCATGCTTTGGGACATGCAGTCCTTTGACCTGGACGGCTGGGTTGTTCCGGCTGGACTGCCTGCAGACCGCAAGGCGCGCGTGATGGACTTCCTGAAGTTCGCCACCGACACACAGCGTCTGGCCGATCAGGCCGCTTACATCTCCTACGGTCCGGCCCGTGCCTCCTCGGCGCCGCTGGTTGGCAAGCACGCTGAACTGGGTATCGACATGGCCCCGCATATGCCGACTGATCCGGCCAATGCAGGCAACGTGCATGTCTATGACTACGAATGGTGGGCAGATAACCGCGATGACCTGAACGGCAAGTTCCAGGCGTGGCTGGCCAAGTAATCTGACCGTATCCGAGATACTGCAGGGGGCCTGAAAGAAACAGGCCCCCTGCCCAAAAAAAATAAAGACCCGACGGGGAACCCAATGAGTGATATTACCCAATCCGGCCCGGTGCTGGCGGCCGACGGCAGGCCGCTGAAGCGCAGCCTGGCGCGCGCACTGCGCATGCAGAAGCTGCGCGCACTGCTGCTGATCGCGCCGCTCTTGCTGTTCATCCTTATAACATTCATCCTCCCGGTTGCGGACATGCTGTTCCGGTCGGTAGAGAACCGGATTGTCGAGGATACACTGCCCCGCACGGTTGAAGTTCTGGCAGACTGGGACCCTGCATCGGGTCAACTGCCGGAGGAGGCTGCTTTTGCCGCTCTGGCCGCCGACCTTAAAGAGGCGGCAAACGTGAAGACCCACACCAAAGTTGCCAAGCGTCTGAACTATGAAAACCCGGGCCTCTCGTCTGTGTTCCGCAAGTCCGGCCGCAAGGTCAAGAATTGGGATATCGCAAACGACGGCCCCTTCCGCGAAAAACTTATAGAACTGAACGACGGCTGGGGCGATCTTGAGCTTTGGCGGACGATTAAGACCTATTCCGGCACTTTCACTTCAGGCTATTTTCTGAACGCAGTCGATATGCGTCTGGGGGCTGAAGGCGCTGAGATCCGCCCGGAGAACGAACGGATCTACAACACCATGCTGATCCGCACCATGCGGATGTCCCTGATCATCACCTTCAGCTGCATCATGCTGGGGTACCCGGTTGCCTGGATCCTGGCGAACCTGCCCACACGCCAGGCAAACCTGCTGATGATCCTGGTGTTGCTGCCGTTCTGGACATCGCTTCTGGTGCGGACCTCCGCCTGGAAAATCCTGCTGCAGCAGCAGGGGGTGATCAACGACACGCTGGTCTGGATCGGACTGGTGGATGATGCCAACCGATTGGTTCTTATCAACAACGAGCTGGGCACCATCATTGCGATGACCCATATCCTGCTGCCGTTTATGATCCTGCCGATGTATTCGGTGATGCAAACAATCAACCCGTCTTACTTGCGTGCCGCCAAATCCCTCGGGGCAACCGACTGGACCGCGTTCTGGCGCGTCTACTTCCCGCAGACCGTGCCGGGCATCGGCGCCGGGTCGATCCTCGTCTTCATCCTGGCTGTTGGCTACTACATCACTCCGGCTCTGGTCGGCGGCACCAAAGGCACCTTTATTTCGAACCTGATCGCCTACCACATCTCGACGTCGGGCAACTGGGGATTGGGCGCGGCACTGGGCGCAATCCTTCTGGCGGTCGTTCTGGCCCTCTACTGGGTCTACGACAAGATCGTCGGCATCGATAACGTGAAGCTGGGATAACGGACATGAGCGCACTTCCTCCTTATGCAACCACCGGCCAGCGTGCCTGGTACTATTCCTTCCGGGTCATCTGCGGATTGGTGTTCTTTTTCCTGATCGCGCCGATCGTGGTGATCATCCCGCTCAGCTTCAACGCGCAGGACTTCTTCACGTTCACGCCGGAAATGCTGCGGCTGGATCCCGAAGGATACTCGCTGAAACACTACCGCGACTTCTTCAGCAATGACTCCTGGCAGTCCGCGATGTGGAACTCGCTGAAGATCGCGCCGATGGCGACCATTGTCTCGGTCACTTTCGGCACGCTCGCCGCCATCGGTCTCAGCCAGCCGCATGTGCCCTTCCGCCGGGCAATCATGGCGATCCTCATCTCGCCGATGATCGTGCCGCTGATCATCTCCGCGGCAGGCATGTATTTCTTCTACAGCCGTATTGGCCTGCAGGGGACCTACATTGGTGTGGTGCTGGCGCACGCGGCATTGGGCATTCCGTTTGTGATCATCACGGTGACCGCAACCCTGGTTGGCTTTGACCGTTCCCTGACCCGCGCCGCGGCCAATATGGGTGCGGATCCGGTCACCACCTTCTTCCGGGTGCAAATGCCGCTGATCCTGCCCGGGGTTATTTCGGGCGGCCTGTTTGCCTTCATCACCTCTTTTGACGAAGTTGTCGTGGTGCTCTTTGTTGGTTCAGCCGGGCAGAAGACATTGCCTTGGCAGATGTTCATCGGCCTGCGTGAGCAGATTTCGCCAACCATTCTGGCTGTGGCAACCCTGCTGGTTGCAATCTCCATCATGCTGCTGGCTGCGGTAGAGATGCTGCGCCGCCGCTCCGAGCGCCTGCGCGGCATGTCCCCCGGCTGATCTGATTGCCTGACCTTCAAACCAGCAAAGGCCCCGCCAAGCGGGGCCTTTCCCTTGTTCATCTGGCGAAAAATATCCCGGGGGTGAATTGGCCGTAAGGCCAAGAGGGGGCTGGCCCCCTCCTGCTACCGCAGATTTTCCAGCAGCCTTGGTGAGGCATATCCGTCCGGCGTCAGGCCTTTGGCGACCTGATAGGCACGCACCGCGCCAATGGTCTTTGGCCCGATCTTGCCATCAATGCCCTCGGTGTCAAAACCTGCCCGGGTCAGCCGCTGCTGCATCTCTTCCCGTTCGGACAGGGTCAGCGCCCGGTCGCTGCGCGGCCAGCTGCCCTGGATCGGCGCGCCGCCCTTGATCCGGTCGGCCAGATGACCGACACCGATAACATAGGCGTCGGCAGTGTTGTAGCGCTCCAGTACCGCAAAGTTTCCAAAGATCATGAAGGCTGCACCGGTACTGCCCGCAGGCAACAGGATCGCGGCGGGGCCGTGATCAGCGACCGGGTGCCCATCCAATCCTTCGACGCCAAGTGCTGCCCAGTCGGCGGGCAGCTTCTCGATCTCCCGGTCTGCCAGAGTGTAGTCAAACCCATTAGGCAACGCCACTTCCACGCCCCAGGGCTGGCCTTTCACCCAGCCGAATTTCTTGAGGTAAGCCGCGGTTGAGGCCAGCGCATCAGCCGGATTGTCCGACCAGATGTCGCGCTTGCCGTCGCCGGTGAAATCCACTGCATAATCCAGATACGATGTCGGGATGAACTGGGTGTGTCCCATCGCACCGGCCCAGCTGCCGGTCATTTTGCGGGCGGCGACATCTCCGGCCTGCAAGATCTTCAGTGCGGCCACCAGCTGACCCTCGAAAAACGCCCCGCGCCGCCCGTCAAAGGCCAGTGTTGCCAAGGAACGGATCACATCCATCTTGCCGCGGAACGTGCCATAGCTGCTTTCCAATCCCCAGACAGCCACCACGATCTCTTTTTCGACGCCATAGGTTGCTTCGATTTGATCCAGCCGGGCGCGCTGTGCCTGCAGTGCCGCCTTGCCGTTCTTCACCCGCAACTCCGAGGCGGCGCTGTCCAGATAGTCCCAGATAGTCTTGGTGAATTCCGATTGGTTGCGGTCACGGCGGATCACCTCAGTATCATAACTGACCCCGGCAAAGGCGCTGTCCAGCACCGGTGCGCTGACGCCCTGCGCTTTGGCACGGCTACGGAACGCTTTGATCCAACCTTGGAAATTCAGGTCAGCAGCGGCAAGCTCAGGCTCTTGGATGGCGGCAGCTGGCCTTGCCGCAGGTCGCATGGCTGTGGCTGCAGCCAATTGAATGGCTTCGCCCTGTACCTCTTGTTCAAGAAGCCCTGGCCGCTGGGCGGGCCTCAGGGAATTGTCCGGTGCGGCCTCTGCCGCCATGGCGCCGCCTGCTACCAGGGACGCTGCAACCCATTTGCGCATGTTGCACCTCATTATCACTGCTCCCCTCCAGTCTAGCGGCGGTGCCGTCCGGGTAAAGAGGTCAGTCATTGCATGTGCGGCGGGCCGCCTGCCGGTGCTCTTGGCGGAACTGCTCCAGCGCGTCCCGCAGCATCGGCACCCGGTGCGGGCGGAAGCTTTGCCCTGTGACTTCCAACGTCTGCATCCGGTCCAGCCGGAACACGCGTATTGCCTCGCGCAGGCAGCACCAGGCAATCAGCACCGTTGAGCGGTCGAAATAAACCACGCTCAGCGGCTTCACCTGCCGCTCGGTCACTGCGCCATGCCCGTCAGTATAGCCAAAGCGCACCTCCACCTCGTCCCAGGTGGCCTGACGCAATTCCTGCGCCGAAATCGCGGGCGGAATGGGCCGGTCGAAACGGTAGGGCGCCAGCACGGCGTGGCGCAGCCGGTGCGCCTGCCGCGGCGGCAGCCGCGCCTGCAGCTTGCGCAGCGCTTCCGAGGCCGCGGTGGCCAGCTCGGGATCGCCGATCTGTTCAACTTCGCGCAGGCCGAGGACCAGCGCCTCCAACTCGGTGTCGCGAAACCCCATCGGCGGCAGCGCGTTGTCCTCGATCAGGGTAAACCCATAACCCGCCTCGCCGTCGATCACGGCACCCATCTCACGCAGGGTGGCGATGTCACGGTGAATGCTGCGGGCGGATACCCCAAGTTCCTCGCCCAGCCGTGCCGCAGTATGCGGTCCAGGTCCAAGGCGCAGGGCCTGCATCAGCTGGAAAAGGCGGTGGGTTCGGGACATGGCCCATTCTCTCTACGACTGATGACAGTTTTTGTCACCAGGCCGATTTAGGCTGTCAGCAACCCGAGATGACAGGAGCCCGGAATGCTGACCCTTCTTACCTATCCCCGAAATGGCACCGTTTTCAGCCTCAGCCCGTTTTGCGTCAAGGCAGCCTTGCTGCTGGCCTATGCTGGCCAAACCTGGACCCGTGAAGACCTGAACGACCCCCGGAAGATGCCGCACCGCAAGCTGCCGGTGCTGCGTACGCCAGGCGGGCTGGTGCCGGACAGCAGCGCAATCCGCGTTTGGCTGGAACAGCAGGGCACGGATTTTGATGCTGCACTCGGAACACGGGACCGGGCCCAGGCGCAAGTGCTGATCCGCATGTCCGAGGATACGCTTTACTTCCACGTGGTGCGCGACCGCTGGGACAATGATACGGTCTGGCCGACGATCCGCGACAGCTACTTTCACGAGATCCCGGCCCTGATCCGCCGCCCGGTGACCAGCTCAATCCGCAAGTCGGTCCATAACGGGCTGATGTTCCAGGGCACTGCCCGGTTCAGTGAGACCGAACGCAGTCAGCGTCTGGACCAGGATCTGCGGGCGCTCGCCGATTTGCTGAAAGGGCAGGATTTCCTGTTTGGCGCCCAGATCTCCAGTGCCGATTTCAGCGTCGCTTCCATGCTGCAGGGGATGGGGACAACACCTGTCCGCACCCCGCTGGTCAGCCGTATCCTCGACGATGCGGTCCTGCAGCCCTATGTTGATCGTGTGTTTGAAACGGTGCCGTTGCCATGACCCCGCCCTTTGCCAATCCCGGAATTGAGGCCGCCTTTGATGTGCTGGACCCGCAGGCCCGCGCCGGCCTGCTGGTGCTGCGCAGATTGATCTTTGACACCGCGGCGCAAACGCCAGAGGCCGGGCGGATCGAGGAAGCCCTGCGCTGGGGCCAGCCCGCCTATCTCACCGCCGAGCGCAAAACCGGCACCACCCTCAGGCTGGGGGTGCCCAAGGGCGCGCGTTTTGCGCTGTTTGTGCATTGCCAAAGCCGGCTGATTCCGGAGTTTGCCAGTGCTTTCCCGGCCTGGGACCGGTTCGAGGGCACCCGTGCAGTTCTGTTCAACGATCCCGCCGAGGTCGAACCCCTTCGCCATGGCTGGCTGATCAAGCGCGCGCTGACCTACCGTATCCGGCCGCCGTTAGAGATCTCAGCCTGATCAAAAACCAGTCTGTCCCCGCGGGGACAGCTGCTTATTCCCGCCGTTTGCGCTCAACTTTGCGTTTTACTTTGGCGCCTTTGTGCTTGGACTTTGCTGCCTTGCGCTTGACAGTCCGGCCTGCCGGGCTGCGCCGTCCGCCTTTGCGGGATCCGCCGCCCTTGGGCAGTTCCAGGTTTTCAATTGCCAGCAACTCCAGCTCCAGCCCGCCGGTCACCGGTGCCGCCTGCACCAGCCGCACGGTGACCCGTTGGCCGATGGCCAGGGTCATGCCCGTATCGGCCCCCATCAGCGTGCCGGCCTGGGCGTCGAAATGGAAAAACTCCCGCCCGATTGAGCGCACCGGCACCAATCCGTCGGCGCCGGTCTGATCCAGTTTCACGAAGGCCCCGAACCGGGCAATACCGCTGATCCGCCCTTCGAATTCATTGCCCACCCGTTCGCTGAGGTAGGACGCCAGATAACGGTCGGTGGTGTCCCGTTCAGCAATCATCGACCGCCGTTCGGTGTCAGAGATATGGGTGGCGGTGTCCTCCAGCCGTTCGATCTGGGCTTCGTCCAGCCCATCGTCGCCCCAGCCATGCGAGGAGACCAGCGAGCGGTGCACGATCAAGTCCGCATAGCGGCGGATCGGCGAGGTGAAATGCGCGTAGTTCTTGAGTGCCAGGCCGAAATGGCCGAAGTTCTCCGGATTGTAATAAGCCTGCTGCATCGACCGCAGGGTGGAGATGTTGATCAGCTCCGCCTCATCGGTTCCCGCCGCGTGGTTCAGAAGCGCATTCAGATGCCGGGTTTGCAGCACCTGGCCCTTGGCCAGATTCAACCCCGCCGCGCGGGCGGTTTCGCGCAATGCTTCCAGCTTTTCCTGCGCCGGTTCCTCATGCACCCGGAACAGCAGCGGCGAGCGTTTCTTGATCAGCGTCTCTGCCGCGGCGACATTGGCCAGGATCATGAACTCCTCGATCAGCTTGTGCGCATCCAGCCGGTCCCGGAAGGCAACCGAGGTGACCTGACCAGCGTCATCCAGGATGATTTTGCGCTCCGGCAGGTCCAAGTCCAGGGGTTCCCGCACCGCACGCGCTCTTTTTAGAGCCTGATATGCGGCAAAAAGCGGCTTGATCACATCTTCCACAAAAGGCGTGGTTTTTTCATTCGGAGTGCCATCAATGGCCTCCTGCACCTCGGCGTAATGCAGCGAGGCGGCAGAGCGCATCAGCCCGCGTACAAACCGGTGTCCGATCTTGTTGCCATCGGCGTCCACCTGCATCCGCACGGCAATACAGGCGCGCGGCACCCCTTCATGCAAGGAACACAGATCGCCCGACAGCCGGTCCGGCAGCATGGGCACAACGCGGTCCGGGAAATAGCTGGAGTTGCCGCGTTTGCGCGCCTCGCGGTCCAGCGCAGAGCCGGGGCGCACATAAGCGGCCACATCGGCAATCGCCACCCAGATCACATGGCCACCGGGGTTTTTCGGGTCATCATCGGCTTGGGCATAGCAGGCGTCGTCATGGTCGCGTGCATCCGCCGGATCAATGGTGACCAGCGGCAGCTCGCGCAGGTCTTCGCGGCCCTTGAGTCCCATCGGTTTGGCGGCATCAGCCTCGGCCATGACCGGATCGGGGAAGTGATCGGGGATACCATGCTGATGAATGGCAATCAGCGACACCGCCTTGGGCGCTGCCGGGTCGCCCAGCCGTTCCACGATCCGCGCGCGCGGCAGGCCCATGCGGCCCTTGGGGCCTGCCTGTTCGGCCTCAATCAGCTCGCCGTCTTTGGCGCCGTTGATGGCGTCCGGGGCCACCATCCATTCGCTGGAGGCGGCCTTGTCGATCGGCACAATCCGCCCGCCTTCGGAACCGGCGCGGAAGATACCCAGCACCCGTTTCGGGTTGCTGCCGATGCGGCGGATCAGCCGGGCCTCATAGTTGTGGTCCTGATCCGGCACCAGCTGCAGCTTGGCCAGGATCTTGTCGCCTTCGCCCAGGGCCGGATCTGAGGCGCGGGGGAGGACCAGAATAACCGGCTCCACCCCTTCGCCATGCCACTCCAGCGGCCGACCATACAGGTCGCCATCCGCATCCGGCGCCTTTACCTGCAGCACGGTCACCGGCGGCAGCTGGTCCGGGTCGCGGTAGGTCTTCTTGCGCTTTTGCAAATGGCCCTCACCCTCCAGCTCCTTGAGGATGCGCTTGAGGTCGATGCGGTCGGCGCCCTTGATGCCAAAGGCCTTGGCGATGTCGCGCTTGGAGGTATGGGTCGGGTTGGCGGAGATCCAGTCGAGGATTTCGGCCTTGGAGGGAATACGGCTCATACTTCCCGCGTAGCATGGCGCGGGGGCGGCGTCATGGTGAAAAGCGCAGCTTAGCGGCGGGGCAGATCGGCAGCGGTGTCGACGTCGCGCAGTGTATCGGTCAAGGCGATGCGGTATCCGGGCAGGGTCTGCAGGGTATCAGCCAGCGCGTGTTCCGTTGACCAGCGGGTGTTTTGAAACAGACCGTGGGGCAGGCGGGCCGGGTGCTTGGCGCCCACCAGCCAGTAACCGCCATCCTCCGCGGGGCCGAAGACGGCGTCGTGTTCACCAAGGACTGCAAAGGCGCGGGCGATATGGGGGCGGGTGATGCCGGGGATGTCAGCGCCGATCAGGCAGGCAGGACCAGGCACAGATTGCAGCATCCGCTTCATCCGCTGACCCAGGTCGCCGCTGCCTTGCGGCAGGCGGGGCAGATCAGCGGGCCAGACCTTTGAATTCACCGCGATGTCGGGAGCTGCCGCCAGTACAATCTGCCAGCGCGGATCGCGCAATCGCCGTATCAGCCGGGCGGATTGGTGGCGGAACCACCAGGTTGCCGGAATCACGCCGATATCCCGGCCCAGACGGGTCTTGACCCGGCCCGGGCGCGGCTCCTTGACCATGATGATCAGGGTGCGTTTCACGTGAAATCGCGCAGCATGTCCCGGTGATCGATACCGGCATCGTCATAGACCGGGCCAAAGGCAGTGAACCCGAGCTTTTCATAGAACCCGATGGCATGGAGCTGCGCGCCCAGCTTGGCTTTGGATATGCCCGGTTTGGTCCGCGCGGTTTCCACCGCCGCTTCAATCAGCTTGGCGCCCAGCCCGGTGCCGCGGGTAGACTGCAGCACGCAGACCCGGCCGATCTTGGCGGTGTCGCCTTTGAAGACAATCCGCGCGGTTCCCACCGGATCACCGTCCTGAACGGCCAGCAGGTGGGTGGCAGAGGCATCCAGCGTGTCCTGTTCCTCTTCCACCGGCACGCCTTGCTCTACCACAAACACCTGGTGGCGCAGAGCAAAGCAGGTCTCAAGGTCGTCGGTGACAGCCATGCTCAGGCTCATGCAAAGAAATCCTGCAGAATGCGGGTGTAGATGGATTTCAGCTGGTGGATCTGGGCGACCTCCACCCGTTCATCCACCTGATGCATGGTTTTGCCGACCAGCCCGAATTCTACCACTGGGCAGTGGTTTTTCACAAACCGCGCGTCCGACGTGCCGCCAGTGGTCGAGAGGTCAGGTTTGCGGCCCGTTTCCGCCTCCACCGCCGCTGAAACCAGATCTGACAGCTCACCCGGCGGGGTGATGAAGCTTTCGCCGGAGACTTTCACCTTAATCCCGATTTCAACACCGAATTCGGCGGCCACTTTGCCGGCCTCGCCTTGCAGCCACGCGCTCAGGCTGGCGCCGCTATGAGAATCGTTGAAGCGGATGTTGACGGTTGAGGCCGCCTGTGCCGGGATCACATTGGTGGCCGGGTTGCCGGTGTCGATGGTAACGACCGCCAGCGTCGAGGCATCAAAATGATCGGTGCCCTGGTCCAGCTCATGGCTGGCCAGGCGGTCCATCAGCCGCGCCATCGCGTTCAGCGGGTTGTTGGCGCGGTGCGGATAGGCCGAATGCCCCTGCACGCCGGTGACTGTGAACCATGCTGTGAGAGAGCCGCGGCGGCCGATCTTGATCATCTCGCCCATCTCATTGGGGCAGGTGGGTTCCCCCACCAGGCAGACCGACATCTGCTCGCCTTCGCGGTCCATATAGTCCAGCAGCGCGGTGGTGCCGTCCACCGCGTCGCCTTCCTCGTCGCCGGTGATGGTCAGGATGATGGCACCGTCCGGCGGTGTATCCCGCACAAAATCAATTGCGGCAGCGGCAAAGGCGGCAACCCCCGACTTCATGTCGGTGGAGCCGCGTCCGTACATGAAACCGTCTTTCTCTTCGGCGCCAAAGGGCGGCATGGTCCAGGCGGCCTCATCCCCCAGCGGCACCACATCGGTGTGGCCGTTGAAGCCAAATGTTTTGTCATGGCCCTTGGCGCCCCAGCGGGCAAACAGGTTGGAAACGTCACCGCGGTCCGTTCGGGTGCACTCAAAACCTGCGCCGCTCAGCAATTTCTCCAGCAGCACCAGCGCGCCGCCTTCCTCGGGCGTTATCGACGGGCAGCGGATCAGGTCGGCAGTCAGGCGGGCGGGATCGGTTTGCGGCATCGGCGGGCTCCTGAATTACGAGTGCGCACAGGCCTAGCGCGGATCGGGGCGCGGTGCAATTCGCCGCTGCAGCAGAGAATGTGGCGCAAAAGCTGCGGTTTTGCAGATGCGCCCAGGCCAATCTGACTCACGTAAAATTTTATGTTAAGGCTTTGTTAATAATGACCCGAGGCAGGGCAACCAAACGAGCAACAAGGGCCGCAAAGGCCAAGCAGGAGCAAGCTGTGCGCAGCCGCGGCGCGCCTGTAATTGACAGCAGGTGCAGGCCTGTGTCTCTCGTTTGTCCGGCCTCTGACAGGCAAGAGGTGGGCAAATCATGGCAACAGGCGCTGAACTCAATTATCAGACAAATGCCTCTGCAACGCAGATGGCGCAAACAATTTTTGGCGATGGAGCCACTGTTGTCGGCGCTTCCTATTCTGGGTGGAGCCAGTCCTCGGCGATCTATTCAAATGGCGATGCCCTGGCGCCGGGCGCAACACCCAGCGATTCAGGTGTCATTCTGTCGACCGGGCGGGCCAGCCATTTCACCCGCTCCGGCGGCGACCCTAACCGGTCCACCCAAACCTCGACCAACACACCTGGCGAAAGCAACAACGCGGATTTCAATGCCGCAGCGGGCACCAATACTTATGATGCTTCCTATCTGGATGTGAGCTTCATTCCCGATTCGGATGTGATGACGATGCAATTCGTCTTTTCCTCCGAAGAATTTCCGGAATTCCAAAACTCGGTCTATCAGGACGTGGTGGCGGTCTGGGTCAATGGCGAACAGGTGTTGATGGAAATCGGCAACGGCCAGGCCAATCCCAGCAACATCAGTTCCTCTATCAACGAGAATCTGTATCTCGATAACGCCGGCGACGATTTCAACACCGAGATGGACGGGCTTACCCTGACCATGACGCTGACGATGCGTGTCAACCCCGGTGAGGTGAACGACATCCGCATCGGCATCGCCGATGTGAGCGACAGCCGCTACGACAGTAACCTGCTGATCGCCGCAGATTCGGTGCAGACCGATCTGGTGGCAATGACCGACAAGGTTTTTGTTGCACCGGACAGCAGCAAGACCATCGACGTTCTGGCCAATGATGTGAACAATTCCGGCGGCAGCCTGACCATCACCCATATCAACGGCACCGCCGTGACAGCCGGGTCCGTGGTGACGCTTAATACCGGGCAAGAGGTGCAGCTGAACGCGGATGGCACGCTGACCCTGATCGGTGATGGCGATGTTGAGGACTTCAACTTTACCTATGGCGTGACCAATGGCGTCAATTCCGATACCGGCTTTGTCAATGCCAGCTCGATCCCCTGTTTCGTGGCGGGCACCCGGATCCGGACCCCCTATGGCGAGGTGCCGGTGGAGGATCTGAAGCCCGGTGATCTGGTGGAGACCCGCGACGATGGTGCGCAGGTGCTGTGCTGGACCGGCGGGCGATCGGTGGCGGCAGAAGATGATTTTGCGCCGATCCGAATTGCCGCGGATACGTTTGGCCGTCATGGCGAACTGATGGTTTCTCCGCAGCACCGGGTGCTGGTGCGCGGCGCCCATGCTGAATTGTTTTTTGGCGAGGAAGAGGTGCTGGTGGCCGCCAAGGATCTGGTCAATGGGCGCAGTGTGGCACGTTGTCCGGGCGGCGAAGTCACCTATGTGCATCTGATGTTCGACCGTCATCAAGTGATTTACTCCGAAGGTCTTGCTACTGAGAGCTTTTTGCCCGGCCCGCAGATCGTCAACCTGTTCGATCGGCCGGTGGCAGAGGAGATCTGCGCGCTGTTCCCGGAACTGGATCCGGAAACCGGCGCGGGTTACAGCGTCGCAGCGCGGCCTGCGCTTAAAGCCTATGAAGGACGGCTGCTGGCCGCGATCCAGGCGGCCTGACGCCGGTGGGCTGGTTTGCGGTCTTTGGCAGCGGCCACAGCTGGAGCGATCCGCAGGTGCTGCTGACAGCGGGGGTATCTGACAGCGACGGCCTGTTGGTGCGCGGCACAATCATGCTGGAATTCCAGCTGCCGGAAAGCGCACGGCCAGAGCCGCTTCTTCTCTACTCTCAAGGCGGCGATTGGCCGTTGCAACTGGCATTGCAGGCGGTGCCGGGCGGCGGCTTAAGTTTTGTGCTGGAGCAAAGCGGTTCCGTGCTGCACCAGACGCTTAATCCAACCAGCCTGGGGCGTACCGGCCGGCTGCGGCTGCTTTATGCCTGGGATGCACCTGCCCGCACAGGGCGGCTGACGCTGGAGCAGCCGGACGGCAGCCAGATGCAGATTGCTGCACTGGCTGGACCCAAACCCTGGCGGCTGCGGGATCTGCAGGCGCTGACCGGACCGTTGGGTTATGTGGCGCCGGCAGTAGAATACGTGGCGTTCTCCAGCTGCATGGAGCCGGCCGGTCCGGCCCCGGCGCTGCTGCCGTCCACCCCGATTGCCACACCTGAAGGCTACAGTGCGCTGAATGGTTTGCAGCGGGGTGATCTGGTTCTGACCAGCAGCGGTGAGGCGGTGCCGGTCTTGCATGTGATCGAACGGCAGGTGCCGGCGCTAGGCTCCTTTGCGCCGGTGCGGCTCAGGGCGCCCTATTTCGGGCTGCAGCGGGATATTCACGTGGCACCGTTTCAGCGGCTGGTGCTGTCAGGATCCGAGGTGGAGTATTTGTTCGGCCAGCCTGCGGTTCTGGTGCCGGCGGGCAATCTGCTGGGGACCGGCACCGCGTTGCCGGGCGCGCCAGGCAGCAGCCCGCTGATCACCTACTGCCAGGCGGTGCTGCCGGATCATGAACCGCTGCTGGCGGCAGGCGCCATGACCGAAAGCCTGTTTCTGGGCCGTCTGCGCCGCGATCCCCAGCGGCTGGCTGCCAGCCTTTTGGCACCGCTGGGCGCCGCAGCCCTGCCCCAGCACCGGCAGCCGAAATTCCCGGTGCTGCGGGCCTTTGACGCCGCAGTGCTGGCCGAACGGCGGACCGCCTGACACATCCGCAGCTTCGATGCAGGTCTCAGCTGCCAAGGTGCTTGCGTGAAAAAGGGGAACCGCCTAAGGACGTTAAAACCATCCCAGAGGCCTGACCCGAGCGTTTCCGTGCTGTATCTTCGCCTGACCACCGCCGCCCTGTTCCTGCTTTGGGGGCAATTGCTGTCTGCGCAGGTGCTGACGGTAAACACGGTTACCCGGCCGCCCTTTTCCATGCTGGAGGAGGGGCGCGACACCGGCTTTTCCCTGGAACTCCTGAAAATTCTGGCGGCGCGGCTGGACTGGGACTACCAGGTTAACCGCACGAACAGCTTTGCGGAGATGCTGGAGGGGGTGCGCAGCGGCGAGGCGGATCTGGCCGCAGCCAATATCTCCATCACCGCATCGCGCGAAATTGCGATGGATTTCAGCCATCCGATTTTTGAAAGCGGGCTGCAGATCTTGGTGCAGGCCGATGAAATCCGCCAGCCGTCCCTGATGCGGGCATTATTGTCCTGGGATCTGGCTGCCGCCATCGGCATTGCCTTCCTGCTGCTGTTCGGCGGCGGCATGCTGATGTGGGTTTTCGAGCGCCGCGCCCAGCCCTATTTCGACCGCCCCCTGAAAGAGGCCTGGTTTCCGTCCTTCTGGTGGGCGCTGAATCTGGTGGTGAACGGCGGATTTGAGGAACGGGTGCCGCGCACGCCGGTAGGGCGGATGTTCGGCGTGGTGCTGGTTGTGTCGTCGCTGTTCGTCGTCTCGGTCTTTGTCGCCAAGATCACTGCTGTGATGACGGTGGAGGCGATCAGTGGCTCGGTGAACTCGGTCAACGATCTTTATGGAAGATCGGTTGCAACCATTGGCGGATCGACCGCAGCCGGGTTCCTTGACCGGCGCGAGATCGACTATTCCGCCTTTAGCGGTCTGGAAGAGATGCTGGCCGCCTTTGAATCCGGTGAGGTGAAGTCATTGGTTTTTGATGCGCCGGTGCTGAATTTCTATGTACAGCAAGGCGGGCATCAATACGGCCAAACCATCGGCCAGCCCTTCCTGCGCGAGAATTACGGGCTGGTGTTCCCGGCCGGCTCGCCGCTGGTGGAAGATGCCAACCGGGTGTTGCTGGCGATGCAGGAAGACGGCAGTTATGACGCCCTTTACCGTAAATGGTTCGGCAGCCAGAACTGACCTGCGGAGTTAGTGGAAAACCGGCTCCTCGCCGTCAAAGAACGGGGTCATTTGGGCAACGATCACGGCGTTTTCCTCCAGTGCCCGCTGCATCAGCGCGCGTTCTTCATCACCGATCTCATGGCCTTCGGCCTCACGTTCTTCCAGGGTGCCGTATCCGGTCACATCCAGCGGAGCGGTGTCGGCCTGTTTCAGAATCGCCACGGTTTCGCGCACCGCCTCGGCCTCGTCCACGCCGGAGGCATAGATCATCAGCGCCGCGCCAGTGGCGCCATCAGGCAGGCCGTCGCCGTCCTTGCGTCCGATCTGGACAAGCAGGGTATAGACTTGCTGGCGGGAGGGTTTCTTCTTTTCCATGCCGCCGCCATAGCGCCGGGGCGGGGGGGTGGTCAATCAAATAGCGGCAGCGGGGAAACTGTCCGGGCTGGTGAAAGGCTTGCAAGCAGGCGTGATCAGGATTTATGTCTACGCTTATTCAGTTTCCCACAGGACCCGCCGATGCGCATCTCCGCTTTGACTGCCCAGCCGGTGCCTTGGAAGAACGGCGGCGGTGTGACCCGCGAATTGGCCTTGCATCAGGAAGATGGCCAGTTGATCTGGCGTCTCAGCCTGGCGGAAATTTCGCGCAGCGGCCCGTTTTCCGCCTTTCCGGGCCTTGCCCGCATCCATTGCATCGTGGAGGGCGCGGGCCACACACTGTCAAATAACGATACACAGCTGCAAGCGTGGCCGCTGAAACCGCTGTGTTTCGATGGCGGCTTGGATTTGGACAGCCGTCTGCGCGAAGGGCCCTGCAAGGCTTTCAACGTGATCTACGATCCGGTGCGGGTCACGGCAGACGTCGCAATTTTGCGAGACGGCGCGCTGCCCGATGCTGCAGGCAGCCAAGTGTTCTTTGTTGTAACCGGCAGCCTGAATCTTGCAGGCCAGGGGCACTTTGCCCCAGGCGAAGGGATCGTCCTGGAAAGCACCGCCAGCGGAAGGATCTCCGATGGCGGCGTGGTTATCCAGCTGCGGATTTTGCCTGTTTAGAGACTGTTCAGCAGGTCCCTGATCGCGGTCCGGTATCCCGCAACCACACTGTCGCGTGCGATATGGCGGCCCTGTTGCACAACATGGCGGCCGGCACTCCAGACATCCGTCACAGTGTCGTCGCCTGCCGCAAAACACAGCCCGTCCAGCATCTGCTCCGGCTTCAGCGCGCAGAGCGCCGGGACGCTGCTGTCGATGGCCACTAGATCCGCCAGCGCGCCTTCCTCGATCCGGCCGGCATCCCGGCCCAAGGCTTGCGCGCCGCCTTTGGCTGCGCCCAAATACAGCGTTTCCCCTACCGAGCCTGCTCCCGGTACCAGCACATTGCGGGCCAGGTCGCGCAAACGTTGGGAATACTCTAGCGTGCGCAACTCCTCGGACAGCGAAATCCGCACGTTAGAGTCTGAACCAACCCCGAACGCGCCATCATTCGCCAGATACTCTCCCCCGTTGAACGGGCCGTCGCCCAAGTTTGCCTCTGTAATCGGGCACAGCCCTGCGACCGCTCCCGAACGCGCCATGCCGGCGGTCTCAGCGCTTGTCATGTGGGTGGCATGGATCAAGCACCATTTACCATCGACGGATGCGTTGTCCAGCAGCCATTCGACAGGACGTGCAGCCAGCCAATCACTGATGTCGGCGACTTCTTTTGGCTGCTCGGAGATATGGATATGCACCGGCAGCCCGTCCTGGATCTGCAGCACTGCTGCCAGGTCCTCGGGGCAGGTGGCGCGCAGCGAGTGCGGTGCGATGCCGACGCAGGCGTCCTGCGCCAGATCCCGCGCAGCAATTTTGCGGGCCCGGGCGACCAATTCAGAGAATTCCGCAACCGAATTGCCAAACCGCTGCTGGCCCCCATTCAGAGCCTGTTTTCCCGCCCCGCCGTAGGTATAGAGCACAGGCAGATGGGTGAGACCGATACCGGTCTGGCTGGCGGCGGCAAACACCCGCTCGCTAAGCTCGGTCAGTGATGCAAAATGCGCACCGCCCGGCTGGTGATGGACATAGTGGAACTCGCCCGCGGAGGCATAGCCGGCTTCCAGCATCTCCATGAAAACCAGCGCAGCGATAGCCTCGTATTGCTCCGGGGTGATGCGGTCCACGAACCGGTACATCAACTCGCGCCAGGTCCAGAAGCTGTCCTTGCCCGCAGCGCGGTATTCGGTCATTCCCGCCATCGCCCGCTGAAAGCTGTGGGAATGCAGATTGCCCAGCGACGGCAGCAGCACATCTGCCCGCGCGTCGCCCGGCTGCGGCTGGGCACCGGATTCCAATGAGCAAATCCGGCCGCTCTCTATCGTCAGCCGGAGGTTCTCTGCCCATCCTTGGGGCAGGCGGGCGTGCTGGGCGAATATGGTCTGCATCTAACTCTCTTATGTGTAGATGTAATACTATTAGCGGCATGTTTTTTGTGCTGCAAGAGTATTGCGCTGGAGGGGCGCTGCCCCTTGGCCTCGCGGCTTCACCCCGGGATATTTCCGGCAAAAGGAATAGCGGACCCCTGTTTCTTCCTCTTGCTCGAAATATCCTGGGGTTTGGGGCAAAGCCCCAATAAAAAACGCGCCCGGATGGGGCGCGCTCTATTGTTTCAGCAATGCAGCGCGGATCAGTCGCGCAGCAGTTCGTTGATGCCGGTTTTGGAGCGGGTCTTTTCGTCCACCCGCTTCACGATGACCGCGCAATAGAGGCTGATGTTGTTCTTCGACGGCATCGAGCCTGCGACCACAACCGAGTAAGGCGGCACTTCGCCATAGGTCACTTCGCCGGTTTCGCGGTCGACGATCTTGGTCGATTTGCCGATGAACACGCCCATGCCCAGAACCGAGCCTTCGCGCACGATGCAGCCTTCGACCACCTCGGAACGGGCGCCGATGAAACAGTTGTCCTCGATGATGGTGGGCCCCGCCTGCATCGGTTCCAGCACGCCGCCGATGCCGACGCCGCCCGACAGGTGCACGTTCTTGCCGATCTGGGCGCAGGAGCCGACGGTGGCCCAGGTGTCGACCATGGTGCCTTCGCCGACATAGGCGCCGAGGTTCACGAAAGACGGCATCAGCACCGCGCCCGGCGCGATGTAGGCGGATTTGCGGACCACGCAATTGGGCACCGCGCGGAAGCCAGCAGATTTCCACTGCTCTTCACCCCAGCCGGCAAATTTGCTGTCGACCTTGTCCCACCAGCCGCCGGCCTGCGGGCCGCCTTCGTGGATTTCCATGTTCTTGATCCGGAAGCCCAGAAGAACCGCCTTCTTCGCCCATTGGTTCACGTGCCAATCACCGCTGTCCAGCTTTTCGGCCACACGCAGGGAACCGGAGTCCAGCGCGTTCAGGGTGTCTTCAATGGCTTCACGCTGCTCGCCGGTGGTGGCGGGGGTGATGGTGTCGCGCGCCTCCCAGGCGGCTTCGATCGCTGCTTCCAGCTGGGCGTTGGACATGGGGGTTCCTCCGGCATTCGTTAGATTCGGGGTTACATAACGGCAATCTGCCCGCAGGTCATGTCCGGATTGCGTCCAAATTGCCGCCCCCGACGGCGTTTTGCCGGCAGTCAGCGCACCCGGCGCAGGTGCCGGCGCAGAATTTCGCAAGCCGCAGCGGGATCGCGGCGCTCCATCGCCTGCACGATCGCGGCATGATCACTGTCTGTCCGGCGGGTCCATTGATGCTGCCAGTTGGCAAACAGATGCCGGGCAGCGGCGATATGCAGATCGTCAATCGAGGCCAAGAGCCGGGGCATCGCGCAAGGAGCAAGGATCGTCTTGTGAAAGGCACGGTTAAGCCGTTCCCAACCGGCCATGTCCTGTGCCGCATCACAGGCGAGACGGGCGGCCTCGGCGGCTTTGATATCCTTTGGTGTCAGGCGGGCGAAGGCGTGGGTCAGGGCCAGAACCTCCAGCGCCACCCGCATCTCGATCACCTCACGGATTTCGGAAGGGTCCAGGGCGCTGACCCGGGTGCCGCGGCGGGGTTCGGACACCGCCAGCCCATGTGCCTCAAGCCGCAGGAGCGCCTCCCGCACGGGCACATGGCTGGCGTCAAATTCGCGCGCGATATGATCCTGGCGCAGCTTTTCCCCCGCAGGCAGGCTGCCGGTAATGATGCGCTCGCTCAGGCTGCGGTAGATGGTATCTGCGATGGTTGCCGACATATCTTGGCGATACCGGGGCTGATGGAGGGCCGCAAGGATTATCCCAGCGGGTCCGGGGCTATGTTGCCGCCGCAGATCAGCACCGCCACACGCTCGCCGGGCGCAGGGCGGTAGGCTCCGCACAACAGTGCAGCCAGGGCGGTGGCGCCTGCGGGTTCGACCAGGATCCGCCGTTCGCGCCACAGCGCGGTCTGGGCCCTGGTGATGGCGCTGTCCGGTACGGTCACCGATGTCAGGCCCGGTGCCGAGGCGAGTTCGAAACAGATAGCGCCGATGCGTTTGGCGCCAAGAGCGTTGGCCGCGACGCCGGAGACGTCTACATCCACCGGCTGGCGGGCCAGTAATGCCGCATTCAGCGCGCAAGAAGTTTCGGGCTCCACCGCCACGATCTTCTTTGCCCCCTGGAACCAGGCCAGCGCGCCGGCAATCAGCCCGCCGCCGCCCACCGCGATCAGAAGGGTATCCGCCTCAAGGCCTTGGGCCTGCCATTCGGCAAAGCAGGTGCCCTGGCCCGCAACAGTGGCGGGGGCATCGTAGGCGTGGACCTGCATGGCGCCGGTCTCTGCCTCGTAGGCCTGGGCCTGCTCCAGCGCGTTGGCATAGGCGCCGGGCACCACCTGCAGATCAGCCCCGGTGCGTTCGATCAGAGAAATCTTGGCCGGGCCTGCCATCTCGGGCACATAAATCCGGGCCTTGTGGCCCAGCTGGTGCGCGGCATAGGCCGCGGCGGCGCCGTGGTTGCCGCCAGAAGCTGCCACCAGTCCCGCCGGCGGCACTGGCTGGCTCAGCAATGTGTTAAAGGCACCGCGGGCCTTAAAGCTGCCGGTGTGCTGCATGTGCTCCAGCTTCAGCTCCAGCGGGAAATCCAGGCCGAAGCCCTGCGTTTGCATCACCGGGGTCTGCTGCACATGGGGGCCAACGCGTTCTGCTGCATTCCTGATTTCATTCTGCCAGTTCATGCGCCGATCTCCCTGCCTGCTGCGCCGGAACCTTAGCCGCGCTACCGCCGGGCGCAAGCGGGCAGTGGCATTTCCTGCATTCTTGATTGGCGCTAACGGCCAAGGGCGGCTACAAAGGGAGTCCTGTTGATTAATCTGGGATTTTCTATGACCGAAGACCGCCACAGCCGTTTCCGCGATGCCCATTCCGACCGGGACCGGGCCGAACATGTGCCCGCCACGCCGCAGACCCAGGCGCCTGCTTACCGGCTTGCCTTCGCCGATGAAGAGTTTCTGTGCCGCGAGGAACTGCGCCCGGTGCGGCTGCAGCTGGAGCTGCTGAAGCCGGAGCTGATGCTGAACGAGCATGGCATCGAAAGCACCATCGTGATGTTCGGCGGCGCCCGGATCCCGGATCCAAAGCATAAGGATCAGGCGCGGACACAGACGCTGGCGGATCTGTCGCATTTCTATGATGAGGCGCGCGAATTTGCCCGGCTGATGACCATAAAATCGAAGGAGAGCGGCGGCCGTCAGAACGTGATCGTAACCGGCGGCGGCCCCGGTGTGATGGAGGCGGGCAACCGCGGCGCGCTGGACGCGGGCGGCCAGTCCATTGGCCTGTCAATCGTGCTGCCGCATGAGCAAGCGCCCAACGGATACGTGACGCCGGACCTCAGCTTCAATTTCCACTACTTCGCGATCCGTAAGATGCATTTCCTGATGCGGGCGCGGGCGATCACCGTATTCCCCGGCGGTTTTGGCACCCTGGACGAGCTGTTCGAGAGCCTGACGCTGATCCAGACCGGCCGGATGGAGCGGGTGCCGTTCCTGCTGTTTGGCAAGGCGTTCTGGGACAAGATCATCAATTGGGAGGCGCTGGGTGACGCCGGCACCATATCGGATCAGGATCTGGACCTGTTCCGCGTGGTCGACACCGCCCAGGAGGCGGTGGAAATCATCGACAACTGGGAGCCTGCGCCGCCGCGCGACAGCCTGCCGGGGCGCGAGCGCTAAGCGCCGTTAACAAATACAGCTGCTGCCGGGATCAGGCGAATTCCGGTGGCAGCCTGCCGATCTCGTCACCGGTGGTCAGCCGGGTGAGGATCTGGGCACCTTCCACAGTTTTTACTGAATAGCCGTAACCACGCAGGCGGAACTGCCATTCCCGCGGACTAAGGGCCTTTTCCCGTTCGCTGCGGATCAGGTCCAGCACGCTGGGGTCAATCGGGGCAGTCTTGCGTTCCATTGGAGCCATCTGTGAGTCCTTCTGAAAATGAATTGTCTGCGTTTTGGAAATTGTTCCCGGCAAAGGGCGGAATTTTAGCTGTATTGTGAAAAGAGTACGGCAGGCTGGCCTGTGTCCCTGAGTGCGGCTCTTGCGCAACAGTTCTCGGGCGTGGTGATGCCGCGGTAATGCGGGCGGTAGAACCGGCGGGAAACCGGACTTCATCAGACGGTTTTCGCGCAGGAATTTGCCAATTGCAGAAAATTGTCATTTCTTCGTTCGGCTTGAGGCCGGAAACGGGCCAAACTTGGCCACATTTACAAACAAAAACTTACCGTTGACAGGATAGTGGAGACCGTTGATGCCCGAAGTTTCAGATTACACGGCGCTATTAGCCTATACATCGAACAGCAGCCTCCGCTGGAACAGCTTGGCTGATCCCGGCACTCAAACTGTGGTGACCTACAGCTTTGTCGATAGCGGCGACTTGGGGGATGCGGCTGACGACCCTTATGGCGCCAGCAGCTATTGGTCCTTCAACAGCACGCAGCGCGACTATTTCCGCCTGGCTCTTGCGGAGTTTGAAGAGGCGTCCGGCGTGCTGTTTGTCGAAACGGACGGCCCGGCGATGATCAATGCCTTTGGCTACAACGGCGGCTCAGCTGCGGGCTGGGCGGATCTTGCCTGGTCCACCTCATATTCCACCAATGAGGGGGAGCTGGCGATTAAAAGCAGCAATATGGCGCCGGGATCCTATGGCTATGAAACGGTGCTGCACGAGATCGGCCATGCGCTGGGCCTTGAACATCCGCATGACGGTGACACTACGCTGGCGGACCACCTGGACGACCAGGAACACACCGTGATGACCTATAACTATGCCGGGTACAACGTTACGGAACTGGGCACATTTGATGTGCAAGCCCTGACCCATCTTTATGGCGATACCGGCAGCACCGCAGGATGGAGAGCTTACGCCAATACGGCGGGCGACGTGGTGATCAAGGCCAGCAGCCGTGCAGAAACTGTATTGGCGACCGGGCAGGATACCAAGATTTATGCCAGGGGAGGCGAAGATACCGTCATTGGGCGCGAAGCGGATGACCGCCTGTTCGGCGGCGGCGGCGCTGACACTCTGACCGGTGGCTATGGCGAAGACAGGCTGGCGGGCGGTAAGGGGTCGGACGTTCTGATCGGCGGATTGGATGAGACCGACTATTCAGGGGCCTACGGTGAAGACGATTTTCTGAAAGGTAATGGCGGCAGGGACACGCTGTTTGGCGGCCAGGGGGATGACAGGCTGATCGGCGGCAACGGTAAAGACCGCCTAGTCGGCGGTGAAGGGTCTGACGTCTTGACAGGAGGCAAACACGCGGATGTTTTTGTGTTCGTGTCTGCCGATTATTGGGAAGACGAAGTTATTACGGATTTCGGCAGAGGCGATGACCGGATCGAATTCTCTGACACCTCAGTGGAAGAATTCGGCGATCTGACAATCACACAGGTAAATGGCAACACCCTGATCGGATTTTTCGGCAGTCACGAGATCGAGTTGACCGGCTACACCGGCACGCTCACCGAGGACCACTTCCTGTTTACCTGATACGGCAGCCGGGGACCCTGCCGCGCCGGGGCCGGAGCCGGGTTACTTCAACCCGGTTTCGGCCTCAATCTGCTTACGGCTTTTGCGGGCGCGCTCGGTCGCCGATTTCAGCTGGCCGCAGGCAGCCATGATGTCATCGCCGCGGGTCTTGCGGATCGGCGAGGCATAGCCGGCCTGATAGACGATATTGGCAAAGGCATGAATTCGGTTGTTAGAGGACCGCTTGTACGGGCTGCCCGGCCATTCATTGAATGGGATCAGGTTTATCTTGGCCGGGATTTTGTAGCGCTTGATGTGCTCAATCAAACGGTGCGCGTCCGCGTCGGTGTCGTTCACCCCGTCCAGCATCACATATTCAAATGTGATCCGCTCGGAATTCGACACTTTGGGGTAATCCGCCAGCGCCTGCAGCAGCGTGTCGATGTTCCAGCGCTTGTTGATCGGCACCAGCTTGTCGCGGATCTCGTTTGTCGTAGCATGGAACGAAATCGCCAGCAGGCAGCCGATTTCCTCGGCGGTGCGGGCAATCTCCGGCACCACGCCTGAGGTCGACAGCGTGATCCGGCGGCGGGACAGCGAGATGCCCTCGGGGTCCATTGCAATCTTCATCGCGTCGCGGACGTTGTCGAAATTATACAGCGGCTCGCCCATACCCATCAGCACGATGTTCGACAGCAGGCGGGTTTCGTCCTTGGGCGCGCCCGGCACCGGCCATTCCTCCAGATCGTCGCGCGCCATCATCACCTGGCCGACAATCTCGGCCGGGGTCAGGTTGCGCACCAGCTTCTGGGTGCCGGTATGGCAGAAAGAGCAGGTCAGGGTGCAGCCCACCTGAGATGAGATGCACAGCGTGCCGCGGCCGTCTTCGGGGATATAGACCACTTCGACCTCATGGCCGCCATTGATGCGCACCAGATACTTGCGGGTGCCGTCGGTGGAGACCTGTTTGCTGACCACTTCCGGGATGCGGACTTCGAAGGTATCCGCCAGTTCCGCACGATAAGCTTTGGCCAGGTTAGTCATTTCCGCGAAATCGCGCTTGCCCCACTGGTAGATCCACTGCCAGATCTGCCCGACCCGCATCTTGGCCTGTTTTTCCGGGGTGCCATGTTCGATCAGCACCTCGCGCATGCGTTCACGGGTGAGGCCGACAAGATTGACCTTGCCGCCCTCGGGATCCTTGCGGGGCAGGGTCAATACGTCCTGGGTGATCGGCGCGCTGGCGGTCATGGGCTTTAGCCTCGGTGCTGGTGGGCGGATGCGGCTCTATATAGGATTCCCGCGGAAGATCAAAAGGAATCCTTGGACACAAGTTTCAGGCCGCGGATTTGACCAGCGCCTATTTGGCAAACCGCACCAGTTCCTCGACCCGGGCACGTCCCAGGGTCGTCCAGCACGCCCGCGTTGCAATTCCGGCGTCTTCACGCACCGCATGGGCTTCGCCGGCAAAGGCGCAATGCGCGCTCCGGAACCCTTCCCAGGCTGTCTGGCTCTGCATCAGTGCAGCTTCAACCGCAGTCCCGCCATTGGTGTTGTCGCGCTCTGCAGCGGCGACCATTGCGGCTTCCAGCGCGTTGAGCAATGCGGCTTCCACTCCTTCTTCATCGTCCGCCACACAGGATCCGATTTCCTCACGGCTTCCCGCGCCGCATTCCAGCGCCGGATTGGCAAACGCGGGCGGGAAAAGCAGCGCAACTGCAAGGCAAGTGCACGGAAGACTGGCTGAGTTCGGCATGGCAAGCACCTCCTGCGTCCCATGCTACGCCGCTTGCGGGCCTCAAACAAGAAAACCCCGGCACGGGCCGGGGTTTGGTGTGTTTCCGCTAGGCAGCCGAAATTACTTGCTGCAGCGTTTTTCCGCGTCATCCAAGGCGGCCGTAAAGCCCAGCAGCGAGAAGCTGTCCTTGGTTTGGGTGCCCCGGGCGGACCGCGCGGTCAGCACCGCATTTGCGCCGCGTTTCATGGCGGTAACGATCTTGGCATCATCCGCAGGTGTCGCCGGCCAGGCCCATTCGCCCTCGGTGAACAGTTCAAATTCGGACTCGCCGATGGCCATGTTCACGGTGGATCCCGGCGCAAAGGGGTAGCCGCCGGTAAAGCTGACTTCTCCTTTGGGGGCATCGCTGCTGCGGAAGGTGACAAACAGCTGGATCTCGCTGCGGCGCACCGCCACGACGCGGCCGTCGCGGGTGTTCACGGTTTCCTTTGGTGCGGAAACCCCCCAGCACTCGTTGGGATTGTCGCCTTCAAAGACGCTCCAGTCCACTTTGGCTGCAACGCGGTTGTTCGACGTTGCTTGCGCAGATGCGGTGGTTGCCAATGCTGCCAGACACAGGCCCGCAGCCACGCGGGCAAGTTTCAATGCCATTTGTCCCGACTCCAAGACTGTTCTCTAAACCTCAAATACCAAACAAAGGGTCCGCAGCGTTTCAACCGCCGTCTGGTCCCGATCCCCTCGCTTGCGCTACACAAGCACACTAACGTAACTAGCACCACGGGCGAAAGTGCGTTTTGGCAGGTTTTCGCCCAGAAAACCGCACGGAAACACAAGGGGAGATATCATGCCGAAACCTGTGCCCATGGCCGAAGTCTGGCGCGGCCCGCTGCTGGAGAGCCTGCATCTGGGTCATGCCGTCATTTGTGATGACACGGGCAAGGTGGTGCGCAGCTGGGGAGATCCGGATGCGGTGATTTACCCGCGCAGCTCGGCCAAGATGATCCAGGCGCTGCCGTTGATCACCTCCGGCGCTGCCGCGCGCTATGGTTTGACGTCCGAACAGCTGGCGCTTGCCTGTGCGTCCCACAACGGTGCGCATATCCACACCGAGCGGGTGAATACTTGGCTGGATCAGCTGGGCCTTGGCGATGACGATTTCCGCTGCGGCACGCAATTGCCAGACGACATCCCGGCCCGCAATGAGCTGATCAAGTCCGACAACAGCCCCTGCCAGGTTCACAACAACTGCTCTGGTAAGCACGCGGGCTTTCTGACCCTGACCCAATATCTGGGGGCAGGGGCTGAATACATCGAAGTTGATCACCCGGTGCAGCAGGCCTGTCTGGCGGCGTTTGAGGAAACCACCGGGCAGGATAGTCCCGGCTATGGCATCGACGGCTGCTCAGCGCCGAATTTTGCCACCACCGTATCTGGCCTCGCACGGTCCATGGCTTGGTTTGCCAGTGCTGCAGACCGCTCTGACCGCGCATCGCAAGCGGCGCAGCAGCTGGTGGCGGCAATGACGGCGCATCCCGAATTGATCGCAGGCGAAAGCCGCTGCTGCACCAACCTGATGCGGGCCATGGGCGGCAAGGTAGCGATCAAGACCGGCGCCGAGGCGGTGTTCATCGCGATCTTGCCTGAACAGAAACTGGGCGTAGCCGTGAAGATCACCGACGGCGCCACCCGCGCCAGTGAATGCGTGATTGCCGCGCTGATGGTCAGCCTTGGTGTGCTGGAGGCCGAGCACCCGGAAACCCGCAAATACATGAACAAGACACTTTACAGCCGCCGCGGGCTGGAGTGCGGATCCATCCGCCCTGCAGCCGAGCTGCTGTTCTGAAAATAGCTGCCCCGGGCCGGCCCCGGGGCATGCAACCTACATTTCCATGTCGATGATCTCGGCCACTTCGACTGAACCGTTGCCGCTCACCACCATCGGGCAGCCTTTGGCCATTTCGCAGGCAGCATCCTGGTCGGCCGCTTCGACCACCGTGTAGCCCGAAAGCGGATTGGCGCCGCCATTGTCCACGACCCCTCCGGCGCTGACGGTTTTGGACATGCCAACCGGCGCGCCGGGTATCTTCAGTGCGTCGCCCATCGACCCCATCCAGTTCTTCCAGGCCTCCATTTCCTTGGCGCCTTCTGCTTCGCTCTCGGGCTTCTTGCCGCCGTGATAGGCAAAAATGAACTGTGGCATTGGTCTTCTCCCTTGGTTGCGGTGGACGTGATTCAGATTTGTTCGGCCAGTTGCGCCTCCAGCTTGCGCAGGGTCGAAGTCCAGCCCTGTTCGTGGCGCGATGCGATCTCGGTGCCGTCCAGATCACGGTGGTCAATCAGCAGCATGGCGCCGTTCTCGGTGGCAGCGATGGTGAAGGTCACATGGCTTTCAGCGCCGCGGCTGCCGTCCTCGTCGTGCCAGGCCCAGGTGAAGCCGACGGATTTCGGCCCATCCACATGGGTCACTTGGCCCGAGACATGAAACCGCTGGCCGTCACTGTTCTGCATGACAGAATACCAAGGGCCGGTGCGGCTCAGGTCCAGATTATGTTCCGGGATATGCACCCCCTCCGGGCCCCACCACTTCAGCAGCTTGACCGGGGTGGTCACCCAGGCGAACAGTTTTTCCGGACCGACGGGAAAAACCCTTTGCAGCTGCAGATCACTCATGCGGCTTCCTCCATCAGGTGTCATCTGCCATTAAAGCCGCCTCCAGCCGGTCCAGGCCGCCCTCCCAGAAGGCGCGCCGGGACTGGGTCCACTCGGCAATCATCCGCAGGCCTTCGGGCCGGGCCGAATACAGCCGCCTGGTGCCATCGGCGCGCTGGGTGACCAGCCCGGCCTCGCGCAGCACCTTCAGATGGCGCGAGATCGCAGGCGCCGAAATGCCCGCACCCGGTGCCAGATCGCCTGCAGGCAGCTCGCCTTTTGCAATCAGCTGGTCGACGATCGACATACGGGTTTCATCCGACAGCGCGGCAAATGATTTCAGAATCGATATCATATCTATTATTATCACTTTTGTTAATTAAGTGTCATGTTAAAAAATGGCAGTAAACATATGGGTGCAATTGACCGGTATTCAGCAAGGCAAAACCGCGCGGTCCAAAGTCCGGCACCGGCAGGTGCGGGTCAGCAGATCACCGCATGTCCCAAAGAAGCTTCGCCGCCAGCGTTATTGAAGTCAGCACCAGCAGCGGCTTGATCAGCTTCGCGCCCTGCTTGTTTGCAAGCCCGGCTCCTGCACGCGCGCCGGCAATCTGGGCCAATCCCATCAGCAGGCCGGTGATCCACCAGGGGGTGGCAAAAAAGGAAAAGGCAACAAGCCCGCCCGCATTGGAGGCAAAGTTCAGCAGTTTGGTATGGGCCGTGGCTTTGAGGATGCCATAACCGGCAAGGGAGACAAAGGCGAGCATGTAGAAACTGCCTGCCCCCGGCCCCAGCAGCCCGTCATAAGCACCGCACAAGGGAACCATTGTTGCGGCAAACAGGGCAGGCGATAGGCGGCTCTGCCGGTCCAGATCATCCAGCCCTTTCTTGACCGCAAAGAATATGGCGATGGCAATCAGCAGTACTGGCAGGAACAGGCGGATCCACTCGGTGGGCAAGAAGGTCACCAGAAAGGCGCCTGCAACCGATGCGGTAAAGGCGATCAGCGCAGGTTTACGCTGCGAATTCAGATCAACATGGCCGGCCCGGGCATAGGTGGCCGCCGCGGTGGCGGCTCCGAACAGCCCCTGGATCTTGTTCGTTGCCAAGGCTGTGACCGGGCTGGCCCCCGCCAGCAGCAGAACAGGCAAGGTGACCAGGCCGCCGCCGCCGGCAAGCGCGTCGATGAAGCCCGCAACAAACCCGGCTGCCAGCAGCAGCATCAGGGTCTCGATCCCCACTTCCAGCATGTGATTGATCAGCCTTTGAAATCGTCGCGACCGTAGCCCTGGATGTACAGCAGCGCAGTCAGGTCGCCGTGGTTGATGCGGATGTCGCATTCTGCCGCAACCAAAGGTTTGGCATGCAGCGCCACCCCGGCGCCTGCACGTTTCAGCATCCCCAGATCATTGGCGCCGTCACCTACCGCAATGACATCCGACGCGCCAATCCCCAACCGGGCGGTGATCTGCTCCAGCGCCTCCACCTTGGCTTCCCGGCCCAGGATCGGCCTGCCGGCCTCTCCGGTCAGCTTGCCGTCTTCCACGGTAAGGGTGTTGGCGCGGTTTTCGTCAAACCCCAGCTCTGCCGCCACCTGTGCGGTGAACGCCGTGAACCCGCCCGACACCAGCGCCGCATAAGCGCCCTCTGCCTTCATCGTGGCCAGCAGATGCCTGCCGCCGGGCATGTAAGTGATGCGCTCGGCCAGCACCTTGCCGATCACCGTTTCCGGCAGCCCTTTCAGCAGTCCCACCCGCGCGGTCAGCGCGCCTTCAAAATCCAGCTCGCCGTTCATTGCCCGTGCGGTAATGTCCTTGACCCGTGCGCCAACGCCCGCTTCTTCTGCCAGCTCGTCAATGCACTCCTGCTGGATCATGGTGGAGTCCATATCGGCCAGCAGCATCTTCTTCTTGCGCCCGGCATAGGGCTGAATGACCAGATCCACGCCCAGCTTCTGCAGATCCTCCCAGACGTTCCACCGGTTGTCCGGCATTTGCTTCAGCGAAAACTCAGCTGCGGCACCTGGCGCCAGCCAGACAGCCTCGCCACCGCCCCAGGCATTGCGCAGCGATTCGATCAGCGGAGGCTCCAGAACCGGGCTGGCAGGGTTGCAAAGCAGGGTGGCAGCAAACATCGGCAGGCTCCGTTTCATCGGGGTTCGCCTTGTCATAACGGTCCGCCGCTGGATCGGCCAGCCTGCTCGAAGCTGCGGAAAACAGGGGGCGTTATAAGGCAGGCCGCCAGCAGCGAAATCAGGTCGCTTGTTTCCGATGGTGGAAAAACGTGTCGCAAAAAGAGTGTGTATGGCCGTATTTTTCCGACTTTCCTGTTGCATGCCGCGCTGCAGCGGCCTAGCTCTGGTGGCGGGACACCCCTCCCCAACGAGGGGCGCTTATCTGGAAGGGTAGCATTCATGGCTATTGCACAACCGGCATCGCGGCCGGCAAATCCGCGTTTTTCTTCTGGCCCCTGCGCCAAACCTCCTGTTTTTGACGTCGCCAAACTGGCCAACGCGCCGCTGGGCCGTTCGCACCGCGCCGCGGTTGGCAAGGAGCGTCTGAAGGCGGCGATCGAAGGCACCCGCGAAATTCTGAACATCCCTGCTGATTACAAGATCGGCATTGTCCCTGCGTCGGATACCGGCGCGGTGGAAATGGCAATGTGGAACCTGCTGGGGGCCCGCGGCGTCGAGATGCTGGCCTGGGAAAGCTTCGGCTCTGGCTGGGTGACCGACGCGGTGAAGCAGCTGAAGCTGGACGCCACCGTCAAGACCGCCGATTACGGCCAGATCGTGGACCTTACCTCTGTCGATTTCTCCAATGACGTCGTGTTCACCTGGAACGGCACGACCTCCGGCGTGCGGGTTCCCAACGGCAACTGGATCCCGGCGGACCGCGAAGGGCTGACCATCTGCGATGCCACTTCGGCAGCCTTTGCGCAACGGTTGCCTTGGGACAAGCTGGATGTGACCACCTTCTCCTGGCAGAAGGTGCTGGGCGGCGAAGCGGCGCACGGCATGATCATCCTTTCCCCCCGTGCGGTCGAACGGCTGGAAAGCTACACCCCCGCCTGGCCGCTGCCGAAAATTTTCCGCCTGACCAAGGGCGGCAAGCTGATCGACGGCATTTTCCAGGGTGCAACTATCAACACGCCCTCGATGCTGGCGGTTGAGGATTACCTGCTGGCGCTGGACTGGGCGCGCTCGGTTGGCGGCATGGAAGGCCTGCGCGAACGCGCCTACGCCAACCTCGCCGCAGTGCAAAGCTTTGTGCAGGACAATCCCTGGATCGCGTTCCTGGCTGAACAGCCGGAGTACCGTTCCAACACATCTGTCTGCCTCAAATTTACGGATGAGCGCATTCAGGACGGCGCAGCGTTTGCCAAGGCCGTGGCCAAACGGCTGGAAACTGAAGGCGTAGCCTATGACATCGGCGCCTACCGCGACGCGCCTGCGGGTCTGCGGATCTGGTGCGGCGGCACGGTTGAAACCACTGATGTGGCCGCCCTGATGCCTTGGATCAAATGGGCCTTCGAGGCTGAGATCGCCCTCCAGACTGAAGCCGCCTGAATTCGGCTCTGCTCCGGGGCGCCGCCCCGGAACTCCCTTCCAGGGGACCCTTCACAATATCAGGCCGCACAGGCCCCCGTATGAAAAGGACCACCAACATGGCTCCCAAAGTTCTCATCTCCGACAAGCTGTCCGAAGCTGCCGTCCAGATCTTCCGCGACCGGGGAATCGACGTCGATTTCCTGCCCGATGTGGGCAAGGACAAGGAAAAACTGGCGGAAATCATCGGGCAGTATGACGGTCTTGCGATCCGCTCCGCCACCAAGGTGACGGAAAAGATTCTGGAAAACGCCGATAACCTCAAGGTGATCGCCCGCGCCGGCATCGGCACCGACAACATCGACAAAGAAGCCGCCTCCAAGCGCGGCGTCATTGTGATGAACACCCCCTTCGGCAACATGATCACCACCGCCGAACACGCCATCGCCATGATGTTTGCAACCGCCCGTCAGCTGCCCGAGGCCTCGGCGTCCACCCATGCGGGCAAATGGGAGAAGTCCAAGTTCATGGGCACCGAACTGACGGCCAAGACCCTGGGTGTGATCGGCGCCGGCAACATCGGCGGCATCGTCTGCGACCGCGCCCGCGGTCTCAAGATGAAGGTGGTGGCCTATGACCCGTACCTGAGCACTGAGAAGGCCGACAAGATGGGCGTCGAAAAGGTTGAGCTGGACGAGCTGCTGGCCCGTGCCGACTTCATCACTTTGCATGTGCCGCTGACCGACCAGACCCGCAACATCCTGTCCAAGGAAAACCTGGAGAAGACCAAGAAGGGCGTGCGCATCATCAACTGCGCCCGCGGCGGCCTGGTGGATGAGGGCGCGCTGGCGGAATTGCTGACCTCTGGCCATGTGGCAGGTGCGGCCTTTGACGTGTTTTCGGTCGAGCCGGCCAAGGAAAACGCCCTCTTCGGCCTGCCCAATGTGGTCTGCACCCCGCATTTGGGTGCCGCCACCACCGAGGCGCAGGAAAACGTCGCTCTGCAGGTGGCTGAGCAGATGTCCAACTACCTGCTGACCGGCGCGGTGGAAAACGCGCTCAACATGCCCTCGGTGACGGCGGAAGAAGCCAAGGTCATGGGCCCCTGGATCAAATTGGCCGACCACTTGGGCAGCTTCGTGGGGCAGATGACGGATGAACCGATCAAGGCGATCAACATCCTTTATGATGGTGCCGCTTCGGAGATGAACCTGGACGCGCTGAACTGTGCGGTGATTGCCGGAATCATGAAGCGCGCCAACCCCGAGGTGAACATGGTTTCCGCCCCGGTGGTCGCCAAGGAGCGCGGCATCCAGATATCGACCACAAACCAGGACAAATCCGGCACCTTCGACGGCTATGTCAAGGTGACCGCAGTGACCTCCAAGCGCGAACGCTCGGTGGCTGGCACCGTGTTCTCCGACGGCAAGCCGCGGTTCATCCAGATCAAGGGCATCAATATCGAGGCCGAGGTCGGTGCGCATATGCTGTACACCACCAACGAGGACGTGCCTGGTATCATCGGTACCCTGGGCCATACCCTGGGCGAAAGCGATGTGAACATTGCCAATTTCACCCTGGGCCGCTCCGAAGCCGGCGGCGAAGCCATCGCGCTCCTGTATGTGGATGACGAGGTGCCAGCAGAGGTCCGCGCCAAGCTGGCCGAAACCGGGTTGTTCAACCAGATTAAACCGTTGGCATTCGACGTCGTCTGAAAGTTGATTGCGTAACTGGTTCAATCAGGAACGCCGCCCGGTTATAAGGGCGGCGTTTTCATATCCGGCCCTCTCCAGACAAAGGATCTTGCAATGACCGCGCCCCTCTATGCGATCGGCGACATTCACGGCCAGCTTGCCATGCTGGAGGAGGCTTTGACCCGGATCGAGGCCGACGGCGGCCCGGACGCTCGGATTGTCTTTCTGGGAGATTACACAGACCGCGGCCCGGACAGCCGCGGGGTGCTGGACCGGCTGATCACAGGTCAGGGGGATGGGCGCGACTGGATAACGCTGTTAGGCAACCATGACCGGATGTTTGCCTGGTTCATGGAGGACACGCCCCGCCATGACCCGCATTTGCTGGTCGGCTATCACTGGCTGCATGAGCGGATCGGCGGAGTTGAGACCCTGGCAAGCTACGGGCTGACATTCGAAGACCGCACCCGGCTCGACGCCCTGCAGGCCCGGGCCAAGGAGGTGATTCCGGCCCGGCACACTGAATTCCTGCGTAGCCTCATGCCCCTTTACGAGACGCCGGACCTTGCCTTTGTGCACGCCGGAATTCGCCCCGGCGTACCGCTGTCCCAGCAGCAGGAGAACGATCTGGTCTGGATCCGGCAGCCATTTCACGACCACACCGGCCCGCACCCGAAACTGATCGTGCATGGACACACGCCGGTGGACCGGCCCAGCCATTACGGCAACCGCATCAACCTCGACACCGGCGCCGGCTACGGCCGCCAGGTCAGTGCCGCCGTTTTCGAAGGCCGCAACTGCTGGCTGCTCACGGAAAACGGCCGCCAGCCGCTGACCCCGTAGTTTTCCCTTCTCCTTCAGGCCCAAAACATCCTGGGGGTGAGCGCCAGCGGCGCGAAGGGGCGCGCAATCCTGGGCTTGTTGAAGCACCGCTCGACGGGATTGCGCAAGGAATACAGCGAATGCTCCACACCGACCCGCATCTTGCGTGATTTGCGCATGGGAATCTGGCTGAGCACGTCCCGCGCCTCCATCTTTTTCCGAATATTGTTAGCGTCATAGCCTCGGTCTGCCAACAGGATGCCCGGTTCAGGCAGGTTGTCGGCCATGGCCGTGTCGAACCCCAGGCAATCGGATGTCTGGCCCGGTGTGATCTCGGTCCTCATTGGCAGGCCTGCTGCGGTGACGCCGGGAGGGATCATTTGAAGGGCATCCGGCACCGTCCCGCTTTGGTTCAGGGCGTCCATGGTGCCCTCCCGCAACCCCGCCAGCGTCCCGCGCCGGAACTGCCGGTAGATACTCGGCCACTTGCCCAACTCTTCAGGCAGGTCACGCCATGGCGCGCCGGTGCGGGCGATCCAGAAAACTCCATCGAGAACAAGGCGGTGATCGGTAGGTTTGCGCCGGTTCGGGGCGTGTGCAGCCCGGATAAACCGGTCAAAAAACGCCCATTCCTCGTGCGGCAAAAATCTCGTGCCAAGCTGGTCTTCCTCGTAGATCCCGGTGTGAATCATGACCGGCACCCGATGTGAAGCCCTTTTGTCGACACAGCCTGAATCACAATCAGGTCCAGTCCAGTACCACTTTGCCGCTAGAGCCCGATTTCATCGCTGCAAAACCCTCGGCAAAATCATCCACTGCAAAGCGATGGGTGATCACCCGGCTCACGTCCAGCCCGTTCTGCAGCATGGCGATCATCTTGTACCAGGTTTCGAACATTTCGCGCCCGTAGACGCCTTTGATGGTGATCGCCTTGAACACGATACGCGACCAGTCGACCGGCGACTTGCCCGGCGGAATGCCCAACAGGGCAATCTTGCCGCCCATCACCAGCGCTTCGACCATCTGATCCAAGGCCGCTTGCGAACCGGACATTTCCAGCCCGACATCAAACCCCTGTTTCAGGCCCAACTCGCGCACCACATCCTGCAAGTCTTCCTGCGCCACGTTCACCGCGCGCACCGCCGGCGCCACATGTTCCGCCAGCGACAGACGGTCCTGGTTGATATCGGTGATCACCACATGGCGCGCGCCGGCATGTTTCGCCACCACCGCCGCCATGATGCCAATGGGGCCTGCGCCGGTAATCAGCACGTCTTCGCCCAGCAGATCAAAGCTCAGCGCCGTATGCACAGCATTGCCCAAGGGGTCCAGAATGGCACCGATCTCATCCGGGATTTCCTCCGGCAGCGGCACCACGTTAAAGGCGGGGAGTTTCAGATATTGGGCAAAGGCGCCTTGCTCATTCACCCCGATGCCGCGTGTTCCGGGATCCAGATGGAACTTGCCGGCGCGGCTCTGGCGCGAGTCCGTCTTGATCAGATGCCCCTCGCCGGAGCAGCGCTGCCCCACCGCCAAATCGGTGACATTGCGCCCGATCTCGACGATTTCACCCGCAAATTCATGCCCGGTAATCATTGGCACTGGCACGGTATGCGCGGCCCATTCATCCCAGTTCCAGATGTGGATGTCGGTGCCGCAGATACCGGTCTTCTTGATTTTGATCAGCACCTCATCCGGGCCGATTTCCGGCACCGGCGCCTGCACCATCCACAGGCCCTCCTGCGGCTGGCTCTTCTCCAGCGCCTTCATTGTGTTTGGGCGGCTCATGACACGATCCCCAGCGCCTTGCCCACCTTGCCAAAGGCGGCCAATGCCCGGTCCAGCTCGTCCCGCGTCAGCGCCGCATTCATCTGGGTGCGGATCCGCGCCTGGCCGCGCGGCACCACCGGGAAGAAGAAGCCGGAGACATAAACGCCCTCGTCAAACAGCTTTGCCGCCATGTCCTGTGCCAGCTGCGCCTCGCCCAGCATCACAGGGATGATCGGGTGCTCACCCGGCAGCAGGTCAAAGCCCAAGCCTTCCAGCCCGGCGCGCCAGTACTTTGCATTCTCAAACAGCTGCGCCCGCAGCCCGTCCCCTTCTTCCACCAGACGGATCGCCTCCAGCCCGGCAGCAACAATCGATGGCGGCAGCGAATTGGAAAACAAATAGGGCCGCGCCCGCTGCCGCAGCAGGTCGATCACTGGCTGCGGCCCGGCGATATAACCGCCGATGGCCCCCCCAAGTGCTTTGCCCAATGTCCCGGTGACGATATCCACGTCCACCCCGAAATGCTCCGGCGTGCCCGCACCTGTCGCCCCCATAAAGCCGGTTGCGTGGCAGTCATCCACCATCACCACCGCATCGTATTTGTCCGCCAGTGCCCGGATCTCCGGCAGCTTGGCCAGGTATCCGTCCATCGAGAAAACGCCATCGGTCGCGATCATGATATGCCGCGCCCCGTCCTCGCGCGCCTGTTTCAGCCAGGCCTCCAGATCATTCATGTCGCTGTTCAAATAGCGATAGCGTTTGGCCTTGCACAGGCGCACCCCGTCGATGATCGACGCATGGTTCAGCGAGTCCGAGATGATCGCATCCTCCGGGCCCAGCAGCGGCTCGAACAGCCCGCCATTGGCATCGAAACAGGCGGCAAACAGGATTGCGTCATCCTTGCCGAGGAATTTGGCCAGCCGCTGCTCCAGCTCCCGGTGAATGTCCTGGGTACCGCATATGAACCGGACTGAGGCCATGCCGAATCCCTTTGGCTCCATCGCGTCCTTGGCTGCATTGATGAGGGCAGGGTGGTTGGCCAGACCCAGATAGTTGTTGGCGCAGAGGTTGATCACCTCGCGGCCGCCAACCGTGATCCCGCCCCCTTGGGGAGAGGTGATCATTCGCTCACGTTTGTACAGCCCCTCAGCCTCGATCTGGGCAAGCGTGTTGGAGATGTCGGTCAGAAATGCGTTGGACATGAGCTGGCTCCCTGGGTGTCTCGAGTCGCGTGTCTATCATAGCGGACATGTTTCCGAAATACAGGATTTCAGTATGGCGGAAAAAATTCCGTGAAACCGGATTTGAAGGCTGAAATTCCACCCGGCCGGACTATCTCATCCCAAAACAGGGAGGAAACAGTCATGGCACGCATCACGGGTATCGGCGGAGTATTCATCAAGGCGCGCGGCAGCGCCAAGGAGCTGGCAGAATGGTACCGCGACCATTTGGGGCTGGAGCTGGCGGATTTCGGCGGCGCCGTCCTCAAGTGGCAGGAGGACAAGGCCGGCGACGGCGGCCTCACCGTTTGGGCCGCTGCTGATCAGCACGGGACTTGGTTCGACCCCAGTACCTCGGGCTTTATGATCAATTACCGGGTTGATGACATGGACGGCATGGTTGCGCAGCTGACGGCCGCAGGCATTCCCATCCTGAAAGGGCCTGACGCTCATGAGAACGGCCGCTTTGCCTGGATCATGGATCCAGAAGGCAACAAGGTGGAGCTGTGGGAGCCTGCGCCTTGGGATGAGAAGAACAAAGACTGACTGTTCCTTTGTGTCCTTTATGGCAGGCAAAAAAAACGCGGCCCCTTTGCAGGGACCGCGTTTCAGAACTGCTAAGCTGAAAAGCTTATGCCAGCGCCAGGTTCACAGCCGACTCGCGGCCGTCACGGCCGGGCTCGATGTCGAAAGTGACTTTCTGGTTGTCCGCCAGGCCGGTCAGGCCGGAACGCTCAACAGCGGAGATGTGCACGAACACATCTTTGCTGCCGCCGTCGGGTGCGATGAAGCCGAAGCCTTTAGTGGTGTTGAACCATTTTACGGTGCCGGTGGCCATATCCGTAGTCTCCTAGTATTTGCTGCCCGCGGAAGTGCGGCAGCCTGGCGTAGTCGGTCTGGATCGAGAGACTGAAAACGCCGCAAAGCGGGAGACAGTGGATCGACAAGAATAACGTTAGCGATCCACATATGGTCCGATGCCGTGAGTCTTTCAAGGGCTTTGTTCCGGAAAGGTGGAGAGAGGGGCTTTCTTGCCGGTGCGTTTACACTGGTTCAGCTAAAAAGATCCGGCTCAAACCCGCAATCTCCCGCCTGTCTGAAAGGTCTGCCAATGCCTGGATTGATATTGAAACAAGGGGTGCAGCCGGGCTTGAGGGCATACCTCAAGCGGTTTTCACAATAAGAAACACCCGCGCCGGCCCCTCGGGGGCGGTAACCGAATGCGCAACGTCAGCGGCATAGCGGGCAGTGTCGCCTGTTTGCAGCAAGTTATTGGCGTTGCCCGAAGAAAGAGCAATTTCGCCCTCTAGAACGGTCAGCTGTTCCACTGTGCCGCGGGTGTGGGGCTGGCTGATCAGTGCACCGCCCTTGTCGAACCGGATATCATAGACCTCGTGCCCGCCGGCGTCCTCTGGCGGCGACAGAATGCGAATCCGGCATCCTTGGCCCATGTTCTCGATCTTGGGCACATCTGTTGCGCGCAGAACCTCAATCCGGTCCTTCATGTCCCCTGTTTCCAGCAGCCCGGCAAAATCCACCTGCAGCGCACGGGTCAGGTTCCACAGTGTTGCGATGGTGGGGGAGCTTTCACCGCGCTCAATCTGGCTTACCATAGAACGGCTGACACCGGAGAGATTCGCCACCGCCTCCAGGCTTAGCCCTTGGGTGCGGCGGGCCTCTTTCAGGCGGGCGGGCAGCAGGGTCAGGATATCGTCTGTGTTTTCCGTCATGACGGATTCTCTGCGCTGTCAGGCAGGATTTGTCAAATCCTGCGGTCTTTCGGAATGTTGCGCAGTGGCGGTGTAGGGGGAGTTACGCGGCGTTTCCATGACGGCACGTCCCGGCAGACAGGGTCATGCTGCGGGCGCATAATGGCGGCAACGCAGGAGTGAGGAGAAAGACAATGACTGATATCGTGATTCTGGACGGCGCCCGCACCGCCATCGGCACACTTGGCGGCGCGCTGGCAGGTACTGCACCGATTGATCTGGCCACAACCGTATCAAAAGCAGCACTGGAGCGCTCCGGCGTTGAGGGCGGGCAAATCGGCCACGCCGTATTCGGCCATATCATCAACACCGAGCCGCGCGACATGTACCTGAGCCGGGTTGCAGCGATGCAGGCAGGGGTGCCTGATGCGGTGCCCGCGATGAACGTGAACCGGCTTTGCGGTTCCGGCGTGCAGGCAATTATATCAGCCTTTCAGTCGCTTGCCTTGGGCGATGCGGAGTTCGCACTGGCCGGCGGTGCCGAAAACATGTCGCGCAGCCCCTATATCCTCCAGCAAAGCCGCTGGGGGGCAAAGATGGGCGATGTAAAGTCGCTGGACATGATGCTGGGGGCGTTGAACTGCCCGTTCGGCACAGGCCATATGGGGGTTACAGCCGAGAACGTCGCCGATGAGCATGGAATAACGCGCGCCCAGATGGATGAATTTGCCGTCACCAGCCAGAGCCGCGCGGCGGCAGCAATCGAGGCCGGGCATTTCAAATCGCAGATCGCGCCGGTTGAGGTGAAGGTCAAGCGCGACATGGTACCGTTTGAGGTGGACGAGCACCCCAAAGCCACCACCCTGGAGGTGCTGGGCGGGCTGAAGGCGGTGTTCCAGAAAGATGGCCGGGTTACCGCCGGCAATGCCAGCGGGATCAACGATGGTGCGGCGGCGGTGGTGCTGGCCACAGCCTCCGCCGCAGAAAAGGCGGGTCTGAAACCCAAGGCGCGGATTCTGGGCTATGCCCATGCCGGTGTGCGTCCCGAGGTGATGGGGATCGGCCCGGTTCCTGCGGTGCGTAACCTGTTCGAAAAGACCGGCCTGTCGGCGGGCGATTTCGACGTCATTGAATCGAACGAGGCTTTTGCCTCGCAGGCGCTGGCGGTGAATAAGGAACTGGGGCTGGATCCTGCCAGAGTGAACCCAAACGGCGGAGCGATTGCCCTGGGCCATCCGGTGGGTGCAACCGGTGCCATCATCACCTTGAAAACGCTTTATGAATTGGAGCGGACCGGCGGATCGAAAGGTCTGATCACGATGTGCATCGGCGGTGGTCAGGGCATCGCTTTGGCAATCGAGCGGCTGTAAAAGAAAGCGAAGGGGGCGCTGCCCCCTCGCGCCTTGCGGCGCTCACCCCTGGGGTATTTCAGACCAGAAAGAAGACCGTGGCCATTGGGGCCTTTGCGCGCTCACAGCAGCAGGGCAACAACGGCACAGAGGCTTGCTCCGCCGGCTGCGCCTAGAACAGCCGGGGTTACCCAGCTGTTCAGCTTGCGTTTTTGTGTCCCGTTCTGCGCTGCTTGTGCGATCAGCGCCCGTTCCACCAGCGCGGGCAGCCGGGGACCAAACCGGGCCATCACCTTGGCGGTGTCCAACAGGTCGGAAACCACGGCGCGCGGGCCGATTGATTTCTTGATGTAATCCTCGACCACCGGCTGGGCAGCTTCCCAGATGTTGATATGCGGATCCAGCGAGCGGGCGACGCCTTCGACCACCACCATGGTACGTTGCAGCAGGATCAGCTCGGTGCGGGTTTCCATGCCGAAACGCTCGGTGACTTCAAACAGATAGTTCAGCAGCCGCCCCATGGAGATCTGCGAGGCGTCCATGCCGAAGATCGGCTCTCCCACCGCGCGCAAGGCGCGGGCGAATTCATCCACATCATGGGAGGCGGAGACATAACCGGCCTCGAAATGCACCTCGGCGACGCGTTTGTAGTCGCGTTTGATGAAGCCATAGAGGATCTCGGCGTAGACCCGGCGGGTGTATTCATCAATATGGCCCATGATGCCGAAGTCATAGGCGATAATGTCACCGTTTGCCGCGACCTTCATGTTGCCCTGATGCATGTCGGCGTGGAAAAATCCATCGCGCAGTGCGTGGCGCAGGAACAGCGACAGCACCCGGTCGGCCAGCACCCGGCGGTCATGGCCCGCTGCATCCAGCGCGTCATTGTCACCCAGCGCAACGCCGTCCGCCCAGCCCATCGTCATTACCCGGCGGGCGGAATAGCCCCAGCGGATCTCAGGCAGCTGGAAACCTTCGTCATTCACGGTATTGGCGGCAAATTCCGAGGCGGCGGCGCTTTCCAGGCGCAGGTCCAATTCCCCTTGCACCACACCGTCGAAATGCTCAATCACGTCCATCGGTTTCAGGCGGCGGGCACCGGGCGCAAACAGATCGGCTATGCGGGCAGCGAAGTAAAAGGCGTCCACATCCTTGTTGAAGGCGCGCTCAATACCGGGCCGCAGAATCTTGACGGCCACTTCATCGCCGGAGTCCGCCAGTGTGGCCCGGTGCACCTGCGCAATAGAGGCTGCGGCGATGGGGTCGCTGAACTCCGAGAAAACCTCTGAGACCGGGCGGCCTAGTTCTTTTTCCACTTCGGCCAGTGCCTCGGCGCGGGAGAACGGCGGCAGCTTGTCCTGCAGCACCCGCAATTGGCGGGCGAGATCCTTGCCCACCACATCGGGCCGGGTCGAAAGAACCTGCCCGAATTTGATATAGGCAGGCCCCAGGGCGTTCAGCGCGCGGGTTTCGGGCGGCATTGCGGGATCGCCCTTGTAGCCCAGCCATTTAAACGGCCAGCCCAGGGTGCGGGCGAGGATACGCAGGGGCTTTGGGGCCTCGAACGCCTCCAGAACCGAATGCATGGCGCCGGTGCGCTCGAAAGTGGCGCCTGTGCGGATCAAGCGCAGAATGTTGTGGGGGCCGCGCATAGGTCAGATCTTCCAGCCGGAATGCAGGGCGGCGATGCCCAGCGACAGGTTGCGGTACTTGGCGTTCTCGAACCCTGCCTTGCGCAGCATTCCGAGGAAAGTCTCCTGATCGGGGAAGTTGCGGATCGATTCCACCAGATACTGGTAGCTGTCGTAATCGCCGGCAATCATTTGCCCCATCCGCGGGATCACATTGAAGGAGTAGAGGTCATAAAGCTTTTGCAGCCCGTCATTCGGCAGCTGCGAGAACTCCAGCACCATCAGCCGCCCGCCGGGGCGCAGCACCCGGTAAGCCTCGTTCAAGGCCTCCTGCGGGCGGGTTACGTTCCGGATGCCGAAAGAGATGGTGTAGACGTCAAAAGTGTTGTCCTTGAACGGCAGCTTCATCGCATCGCCGGTGACCCAGTCGAGGCTGTGCGCCATCTGCTCGGCCTCGGCGCGTTTGCGGCCTTCTTCCAGCATCGGGCGGGTGAGATCAAACACGGTGGAGTGGCCGGACCCCGCGCGCTTCAGGAAGCGGAAGGAAATGTCACCGGTGCCGCCCGCCACATCCAAGAGCCGCTGACCGGGTCGCGGCGCCAGCCAGTCCATCATCGCGTCTTTCCAGACCCGGTGGATACCCACACTCATCACGTCGTTCATGATGTCGTACTTTGAGGCGACCGAGTTGAAGACCCCCTGCACGCGGCCGGCCTTTTCCTCCTCGCGGACGGTTTCGAACCCGAAATGGGTGGTGTTGTCGCTGCTATCGCTCATGAGGCTTGCCGTTTGCTGAATTCCGCCCTTGTTATAAGGCGCTGGAGGGCAGGCACAATGCGGCCCGTTGGTTCAGGAGGGGTGTAATGCCAGAATTGCCCGAGGTCGAGACAGTGAAACGCGGATTGGCGCCTGCGATGGAGGGGGCGGTGATCACAAATGCGGCTGTGAACCGGCCGGACCTGCGCTGGCCGTTTCCGGAGCGGATGGCCGAGCGGCTGACCGGTGCGCGGGTCAATGGGCTGCGGCGGCGGTCAAAGTACATTCTTGCCGACCTCGACACGGATGAGACATTGCTCATTCACCTTGGCATGTCGGGCCGGATGACGGTGTCGGGTGATCCGCTGGGGCAGTTCACGCATCAGCATCCTCAAGCAGTAAAGCACGATCATGTAGTTCTGGATATGGACAACGGCGCCCGCATCACATTCAACGATCCGCGCCGCTTTGGTGCAATGGATCTGCTGGAGACGGCGACTGCCGGGTCCCACAAGCTGCTGGCGGTGCTGGGGCCGGAGCCGCTGGGCAATGATTTTCACGAGGATCATCTGGTTGCCGCCTTCCAGGGTCGCAACACGCCGGTGAAATCTGCATTACTGGATCAGGGAATCATTGCTGGCCTTGGTAACATTTACGTCTGCGAAGCTTTGTTCCGTGCGGGAATTTCGCCACGCCGCAAGGCTGGGCAGATTGCCGCGCATCGGGTTGCGGCGCTGGTTCCGATCATCCGGGAAGTGTTGCAGGATGCCATCCGTGCAGGCGGATCGTCGCTCAAGGATTTTCGGCAAGCCTCTGGTGAACTTGGATATTTTCAACATTCTTTCGATGCTTACGGGCGCGAGGGCGAACCTTGCCGTCGCGCGGGTTGCACCGGGTCAATTGGGAGAATCACTCAGTCCGGACGCTCTACCTTCTACTGTGTAAAGTGCCAAAGATAGCTTGATCAGAGTGCGCCTTTTGGTAAGGACTCAGGACTGAACGGAACAACCGAAAGAGAAATCATGGCCTACGAGACGATCAACGTCGATGTGCAGGACCACGTTTGCCTCATAAAACTGAACCGCCCAGAGGCGATGAACGCGCTCAACAAGGAACTCATCGGCGAGCTGTGCGCGGCTTTGGAAGAGGCCGATGCCAGCGACAAGGTGCGCTGCATCGTTTTGACCGGCTCGGAAAAGGCCTTTGCCGCCGGTGCCGATATCAAAGAGATGTCGGAGATGAGCTTTACCGAAGTGTTCTCCACGAACCTGTTTGCCGATGCCAATGACCGGATCTCTGCCATCCGCAAGCCGGTGATCGCGGCGGTGGCCGGCTATGCGCTGGGCGGCGGCTGCGAGCTGGCGATGCTGTGCGATTTCATTATCGCTGCTGAGACTGCCAAATTCGGCCAGCCTGAGATCAATCTGGGCGTCGTTGCAGGCATTGGCGGCACGCAGCGTCTGACCCGGTTTGTGGGCAAGTCCAAATCGATGGATATGAACCTCACCGGCCGCTTCATGAACGCCGAGGAAGCCGAGCGCGCCGGCCTGGTGTCGCGCGTGGTGCCGGCCAAGAAGCTGATCGAAGAAGCCACCGCAGCGGCACAGAAGATCGCCGAAAAATCGCTGCTGACAGCGATGGCGGTCAAGGAGACGGTGAACCGCTCTTACGAGCTGCCGCTGAACGAGGGGCTGCTGTTCGAGCGCCGGGTATTCCACTCGATGTTTGCCACCGAAGACCAGAAAGAGGGCATGGCCGCCTTTCTGGAAAAGCGCGAAGCGCAGTTCCGGGACAAATGAACCCGGCTTGCGATTAAAGTAACGGAGCGGCGGGCGGATGGGCCCGCCGTTTTGCTTTCCGGGCCAGTGCCCTTGCAATTCTGCACCGGATTGGATAAACGCCGCCCCATACATGCGCGTGCAGCCCGCTCTGGCTAGAATCACACCGGTTTTGTGACCCGGGTCCGGCTGGCATTGCGTCCGATAGAAACAGAACCCGAGAAAAGGTCAGATACCATGGCAAATTCGCCCCAGGCCAAGAAGCGCGCACGTCAGAACGAAAAGCGCTTTGCCGTCAACAAAGCCCGTCGTTCGCGCATCCGCACCTACCTGCGTAAAGTTGAAGAAGCTATCGCTTCCGGCGACAAAGAAGCTGCAACCACAGCTCTGCGCGCTGCTCAGCCCGAGCTGATGCGCGGTGTCACTAAGGGTGTGTACCACAAAAACACCGCTTCCCGCAAAATCTCGCGCCTGTCCGCACGCGTGAAGGCACTGGCCTGAGATTCGCGCTGCTGGGCAAGCTCAAGCAGAGTTGAAAAGTTGTCAGGGCGCTGCAGATTGCAGCGCCTTGTTTTTTGGGAAAACCCTCGGCGGTGTTCTGCAGGCGCGAGAGATTCTTTGTCGCCAAAGGCAGAGTCAACATCATAGTTTCGTTGCTGCCGCCCCCCTCGAATTGCTACCAATAGGACAGCGATTCACTCGCTGGGGGGACAGGCTGCTTGCGGCAATCTTGACGGGCATCAAGGTTGCCAGGTTATCCGGTACAGACGGCACATACGTGCTTTGTTCTGGCCGGGATCCACTGCTGTGTTGGTTTAGGACAGCAGCCTTGTCTCAATTGTGTGCGATACTGTTCGTCACGGCAAATCCGCCGCTTCTTGCGGCTGTTTTTGCTGTTTTGTGCGAACTTTCAGCCTTCGGGTAATGCGGCCACTGCTGGTCCGCACACATAACCCCTGTGCGTGAATGCCCCCCGGGTGGTTGGGGGTGAAGATAGAATAGAACTGGCCCGGCCAAGGGGCCGCTGCTTTTTTGGGGACGCGTGAGGCGCAGC
>NZ_CP081038.1:0-138883 GCF_025141525.1 Leisingera sp. M527
ATTGGCACCGGAGCTTTCCTGGCTGCGCACGGTGAAACCGGCGGTGGAGGCATATTGATCCTCGGCCACCGCAAACAGATAAAACACCGCCGCCGCCAGCGGCAGCAGCACCAATGCCGCAAAGCTGGCGATCACGCCGCGGTGGCGGGTCTTGGCATGGGCAGGCCGCGCCACCGGATACGCCGGGGTTTCAGCAATCTGCGCCTCCAGGCTGTCGGCTTTTTGCGCCAGCAACGCCTGGGCCTTTTCGGCGTCCTGGACCTTGCGGCGCAGCCGCTTGAGCTTGCCGCCTTTGCCGCGGCTTTTCGGGCTGGGTGCTGCGGGCAGCTGATTTGCAGGGCCCGCCTCCGCAGCGGGCCGGGCCTGCTCCGTGCCGCGGGCACCGCTGCGGCCGGGGTGTCCCTGTCTGCAGCTTTCCGGCCAGTACGGAACTGGGCGGCAGCCTTTTGCCGCGCCGCCGGGTGATCCTGTGTCATAATCTGCTTACCCCGGCCTGCAGCCGTTTGTAATTGCCTCGTCTTTCTTTCATATTATCGCCTGCACAGCGCATATTCACAATGGGTATTCATGACCAGAACCACGCCTGCGGCGGCCCCTGCCCTGCCCCCCGCCCAATATCCGGTCCAGTCTCCGGCCCAGCCGCCCCTCGCCGGGCGCGCCCGGCGCTTTGCCACCCTGCGCACGGTGCTGCCCTGGTGCTGCGGGAGATGTCGACCCGCTACGGGCGCACCCCCGGCGGCTACCTCTGGGCCATTCTCGAACCGATGGCGGCCATTCTGTTCCTGGCGATCGGCTTTTCTCTGGTGATCCGCTCCCCGTCGCTGGGCAGCTTCCTGCTGTTCTACGCCACCGGCTTTCTGCCCTTCAATCTCTACCAAAGCATTTCAGCCCTTGCCTATTGCCGCTGCTGAAAATTTCCGGCCGTCACCTGGCTGGACGCGGTGCTGGCCCGCTTCCTGCTGAACAGCCTGACCGGCATCCTGATCACCTTCCTGCTGATCGGCGGCGTCTATGCGGTGACCGACAGCCGCGCGGTGCTGGATCTGCCGCCCGCAGTGCTGGCTATGGTGCTCTCGCTGCTGCTGGGGCTGGGAGTCGGCACCGTGAACTGCGTGCTGATGGGGCTCTACCCGCTGTGGGACGTGGCCTGGTCGGTGATCACCCGGCCGCTGTTCCTGGCCTCAGGCGTGCTGTTTCTTTATGAGGATCTGCCGCCGCTGGCGCAGGACATCCTGTGGTTCAACCCCTTGATGCATATCACCGGGCTGATGCGCAGCGGGTTTTACCCCAGCTATACTGCCGCTTACGTCAGCGTGACCTATGTGCTGGCCACCAGCCTGATCCTGTTTGCGCTCGGGCTGATCCTGATGGGCCGTTTTCACCGCGACATCCTGAACCGCTGAGACCTGCGGCAGGAGGCAGGAGGCAAGAGACAGGCGGCCAGGGCGCAGATCAGTCTTCGCCCGCCAGCTCCAGCACCCGGGCATGGGAGCGCCCGGTCCTTCCCCGCACCCGTCCCAGGCCGCGTGGCGCAGCAGCCGCAGATAGGCGGTCCGCTGGCCTGCGCCATAGCGGCGCGCGGTCAGCCGCCACTTCAGCAGCACCACCAGAAGCAGCGGCCAGAACAGCAGGCCGGCTGCTTTGCGGTACATCATCAGCCCGTTGCGGTAGGCGTAGTAGACTTTCCACAACGGGCGGAACACCCGGTGCCGGTCATTCTGAACGTCGAACAGTCATGCTCAAACCGCAGCTCCGGGTCGAACAGGATCGTCTCGCCGCGCCGCCGCAGCCCCAGCGTGTAAATCACATCGTCGCCGTACAGAAACAGCCCCGGATCCGGATAGCCCGCCGCTTCCACCATCCGCCGCGGCAGAACAGCCCGACAAAGGAGGTGAGATCAATGGCATCGGGGCCGGAGCCTCATACGCCGTATAGGGAATGTGATAGCCGTTGCGCGCTTTCAGCAGCGTGCGCAGAAAGACCGAGGGGTTCCAGAACGGGTTCACCGAGGCCGGTTCATCTCGCAGATCTGCCCGTCGGGGAAATAGACCGCCGCCGCCAGCGCGGTGTCCAGCGGCCGGGGCCGGGCGTGAAAGGCGGCAAAGGCGCCGGGTGCGGGGCAGGCATCATCATCCATCACCACCAGCCAGTCGGCGGCCTGCGCCTCCATCGCCCGGCGCATGCCCATCTCAAAGCCGCCGGCCCCGCCGCGGTTTTCAGTGGCTGGTGCAGATATCCAGCCGCGGGTCGCCTTGCGCCGCCAGCCACTCGGCAGTGCCGTCGGTCGAGGCATTGTCGGCCACCACCAGCGCCGCCAGCTCATGGCCCGGGCTTTCCAGTAGCCGCGCCACCGTTGCTTTCAGCTTGTCCAGCCGGTTGTGGGTCACCACCACCGCCACCAGCCGCCCGGCGCCTGCCGGAACGGTTTCCAGGGCCTGGGCCGCTGCCGGTTTCCCGGTGCCGATTGCTTCTGCCGTGCTCACCCGGGGCTCCTTGCCTGTCTGATGGAATCTGATGCCGCTTATGCGCGCCCGAAAGCTCATAAATCCCCGCCGCTGTCAAATCCTTTAGGGCCGCAAAGCGTTTGACAGAACGGCAGGAAGCCGCCACCTAAGAGCCATGCAAACAGCTCTCATCACCGGTTCGGCCGGCTTCATCGGATATCACCTGGCAGCACGGCTGCTGGCGGCAGGCTGGCGGGTCATCGGGCTGGACTGCCTGTCGCCCTATTACGACGTGACGCTGAAACAGCGCCGCCATGCGATGCTGGCGCAGACCCCGGGGTTCACCCCGGTGATCGGCAAGCTGGAAGACCCCGGCCGGCTGATGGGCCTGTTTGAGGACCACCAGCCGGATGCGGTGATCCACCTGGCGGCCCAGGCCGGGGTGCGCCATTCCATTGACGCGCCGCGCGACTACTTGGAGGCCAATCTGATCGGCAGCTTTGAACTGCTGGAAGCCGCCCGCGCGCATCCGCCCAAGCACCTGCTGATGGCCTCCACCTCCTCGGCTTACGGCGCCAACACCGAAATGCCGTTTGAAGAACGCCAGCAGGCCAACCACCAGATGTCGTTTTATGCCGCCACCAAAAAGGCCAATGAATCGATGGCGCATTCCTATGCCCATCTCTACGCCCTGCCCGTCACCATGTTCCGGTTTTTCACCGTCTACGGCCCCTGGGGCCGGCCCGACATGGCGCTGTTCAAATTCACCAAGGCAATGCTGGCAGGCCAGCCGATCGACGTCTACAACCATGGCCGGATGAGCCGCGACTTCACCTATATCGACGATCTGGTCACCGGCATCACCGGGCTGATCGCGGCGGTGCCGGGTGCCGAACCGGTGTCGGAACAAGACAGCCTCAGCCCGGTGGCGCCCTTCCGGGTGGTCAATATCGGCGCCAGCAAGCCGACCCCGCTGATGGACTACATCGCCGCACTTGAGGATGCGCTGGGGTGCAAGGCACAGAAAAACATGATGGAGATGCAGGCCGGCGATGTGCCCGCCACCTGGGCCGATACCAGCCTGCTGAGCGCGCTGACCGGCTATCAGCCCCAGGTCGGCGTTTGCCGAGGGCGTCGCCCGTTTTGCTGCCTGGTACCGGGACTATTACCGCATCTGACCCCCCTGCCTCTTGCCCCTGCATTGCAGAATGCCTGTGCCGCGCCCCGGGGCAACCGGCGGATTTGGGTATTTGGGACCAGAAAGAAGCCAGCTGGAGCTTCTTGCCTCTGCTTCTTTCTGGTCTTAAATACCCGCGCCGCAGGCCTCCGCCTTTGCTCGGAAAGGCGGAATTCCTCTCAGCCAGTTAGGTCCGCTTCGGACCAAATGTTTCGCGCGCGAAACATTTGGTCCGAAGCGGACCTATTTTCACATATCCGCAGCACCTGCTAAGTTTCCAGTTTCCGCCCTGTGCGGGCGCGTATATGTCTCTATTTGAACAATAACACCTGCGGCGCAAAGCCCGGTGAACCAGGAACGGAAAAGGGGCATCCCATGCGTATTGCAATGATTGGCACCGGCTATGTCGGCTTGGTGTCCGGCGTTTGTTTTTCGGATTTTGGCCATGATGTGATCTGCGTCGACAAGGATGCGCGCAAGATCACCCGGCTGCAGGGCGGCGAAGTGCCGATCTACGAGCCGGGGCTGGATCAGCTGATGGAAAAGAACGTGGCTGCCGGGCGGCTCAGCTTCACCTCCGATCTGGCGGCGGCGGTCGCGGGCGCCGAGGCGGTGTTCATTGCCGTCGGCACCCCGACCCGGCGCGGCGACGGCCATGCGGATCTGACTTACGTGATGGCCGCTGCCGAAGAGATCGCCGCAGCCCTGACCGGTTATGCGGTGGTGGTGACCAAATCCACCGTGCCGGTGGGCACCAACCGGCAGGTGAAACAGGTGATCGCCAAGGCCAATCCGCAGGCTGACTTCGACGTCGCCTCCAACCCGGAGTTCCTGCGCGAAGGTGCGGCGATCGAAGACTTCATGAAACCCGACCGGGTGGTGGTCGGGGTGCAGAACGACCGCGCAGCCGAGGTGATGGCAGAGATCTACCGGCCGCTTTACCTGCGCGACTACCCGGTCCTGTCCACCGATCTGGAAAGCGCCGAAATGATCAAATACGCCGCCAATGCATTCCTGGCGGCCAAGATCACCTTCATCAACGAGGTGGCCGGCCTCTGCGAACGGGTCGGGGCGGACGTCAAGGAAGTCTCCCGCGGTATCGGTTTTGACGGCCGTATCGGCAACAAATTCCTGCATGCGGGCCCCGGCTATGGCGGCTCGTGCTTTCCCAAGGACACTGCCGCCCTGGCGCGGATCGGTCAGGACCATGGCTTTCCGATGCGGATCACCGAGACGGTGATGCGGGTCAATGACGAGGTGAAGGCACGGATGGTCGAAAAGCTGCGCGACATCTGCGGCGGGTCCTTCAACGGCAAGACCATCGCGGTGCTGGGTGTCACCTTCAAACCCAACACCGATGACATGCGCGATGCGCCCAGCCTGACCATCGTGCCGGCCCTGGTTGGCGGCGGCGCACGGGTGCGGGTGGTGGACCCGCAGGGCCGCGCCGAGGGCGAGGCATTGCTGCCCGGTGTCAAATGGGAGGAGGATCCCTATAAGGCGGCGCAGAACGCCGATCTGGTGGTGCTGCTGACCGAATGGAACGAATTCCGCGCCCTGGATCTGAAGAAGCTGGCGCGCAAGATGGAGGTGCCGCGGATGGCGGACCTGCGCAATATCTACTCATCGAAATCCGCCAAACGGGCCGGTTTTGAGAGTTATGTGGCGGTGGGGCGCGGGCAGCTGAACGGCGCACCAGAGTAGGTCCGGTTCGGACCAAATGTTTCGCGCGCGAAACATTTGGTCAACCGTGCTGACCTAACGAGATGTGCCGGAACTGGCAGATATCAGAGACTGAAAAGGGCCTTTCCAAGGAAAGGCCCTGTGCCTGCGGCGGGGGGTGAGAAAGCTTCCTGGAAACCGTCCGGGGGACGGTTTCGCTTTCGAACGGGCGGAGCCCTGGGAAAGATGAAAGCCTGGCAGGCGCTGATCAGAGCTTTTTCAGCCAGGCCTGCAATGCCTCGGCCAGGGCGGTGTTGACGCCGGGGCCGCTGATCTCGATGCGTTGTTCGCTGGGGGTATAGCCCAGGGTCACCCCTTTGGGCGCGGGCAGCGAGATCCGCTCGCCGGGCTGGGCGGCGTCCCAATCATATGCCCCGCGCACCCGCGGGCGGCTGACCAGCGGCGGCACCGGCGCCTGAGGCGCGGACGGGGCGGGCGGGGCGGGCGGGGTTTCATAGGCCGGGGCAGGGCGGGTATCAGTGTCTAACAAGGGCGTTTGCGCCGGCGCACCCCCTTCCGCAAGACGCATCAGCACGTCCAGCTCTGCCTCAGGGCTGGAGCGGTCCGCGGCCTGCAGCGCCTGGGTGGCGCGGGCGGCAAAACCTTCGTCCGCCTCGATCGCGCGCACCAGCGCCAGACCCAGCTTTTCGCTGATCGCCGTCGGGTAGAACAGCACCGCATCCAGCGCTTCGACCAGGGTGACAAAGCTGCCGATCTTGGAGCGTTTGGTGCGGGTGGCATTGCCGAACAGCGCCTGCAGCGCGTATTTGCGGCGGGTGAAGACGCCCTGCTTACAGGCGCGCACAGCAATCCGGGCGCGCTCATAATGGGAGAGGTTCACCCGGATCTCGTTTTCTTCGACCATCGCCACATAAGAGGCTTCGGCGCTGCCGGGCTTTATCACCAGCGCCTTGAGTGTGGCAAACTTAGGGTCTGATGTTTCTTCATAGAGTCTGCGCAGGGCCGTCAGGCGGCGCCAGCCGGAGATCAGACCGTGGGTGCGTCCGCCGAATGTATCCTCAAGCGGCACCACTTCGGCCGGGGTCTGCTGGCCGCGGGCCCGCAGCGACGCCATCAGCGCCTGCAGCTCTTCTTCGTCCTGTTCGATGCGGTCGCGCACCAGGTGGTTCTCATCAATCGCCGCCAGCGGCAGCTCTTCGATCATCAGCCCCTTGGCGCGGGCGTTTTCCAGCACGCCCGACAGCTCCTGCAGCGCCGCCTGGGCCGAGGCATCGGAGGCCACTTGCGCAATCGGTGCAGCCCCCACACTGGACGCGGTGCCAAGCGCCGGTTTGCCCGCGGGCGCCGCTGTCAGGTAACCGGTCTGCGCCGGGGAAAGCCGTTTGCGTTTTGCCATGTTCTGTCCTGACCTGTCTTCCTGTCTCCGGGCGGCTATCCTGCCGGAAATTCCTTGTTAGGGCCTTAGCCCGCCGCGCGCTGATCCTGCTGTTCCTGCAACGCCTCGCGCCGCCAGACCCCGATCAGCAGCTTCTTGAAGGCGGCATAGGTTTCATCAAAGGTTTCGCGGCCTCTCGCATAGGTCTCGCGGTTGAAGTCGCGGTAATCGGCCTCGTAGATGCCGCTCACCTGCTCGCCGGCCTGGCCGATCAGCGCGGTGTAATCCTGTTTATGAGGGCTGAGCACCCGGCCCATATAGGCCTGCATCAGGGCGGCCAGCTCGCCCTGCTGGGCGCTGTCGTAGCGGGTGATCACGGTGCGCACCGCATCCCATTCAAAGCTGAGGCCCGGCCGGCCCAGGGCGCGCGCCGCCAGGTTCTCGCCCTCCTCGATCGAGGCAAAGGTGGAATGCAGCATGTCAAAGAAACGGCCGGTGGAATCAAACTCCAGGAACGATGCGCCCATCGGCACCAGCAGGATATCGGCCGCCGACAGCCCGTTGATGGTGAGGTAGCCAAGCGCCGGCGGCGTGTCGATGAAGATCACGTCGTATTGCTCCAGCACCCCGTCCGCCTGCAGCCGTTCGGTCAGCGCATCCCACAGCTTCCAAGAGCGTGCCGCCATCCGCCAGACCGGGATCTGGAATTCCGCCCAGTAGAGATTCAGCTGGGCGCCGATCAGATCAATGTTCGGCCAATGGGTGTTCTGGATCACGTCCCCAGCGGTCATCTCCATCGCCGCATCAAGTGCCTCGTCCAGCGGCTGGGGCGCATCGCCGCGATCCAGACGGCGCTGGTTTTCCATGCGCAGATGCTCGCCGTAATGGCGCGCCAGCAGCGGGAAGGCGGTCTGCCATTCATCCTCAACCCGGCCGCCGAAGATCGAGGTCATCGAGCCCTGGCTGTCGAGATCAATCACCAGCACCTTGTAGCCGTCCAGCGCGGCCGACATCGCTAGATGCGCGGCGGTCGAGGTCTTGCCGACGCCGCCTTTGAAGTTGGCGACAGCGACCATCTTGGCGGGCAGCCCTTCGGGGCGGTAGGGGATGTATTCCTTGGCCTTTGATCCCTGGCTGCCGAAATGCGCCCGCAAGCGCAGCACCTCGTCCAGGGTGAACCACTTGGCGCCGCCTTCGGTTTCCGAACGGCCCTGGGGCAGATCGGGATTGGCTTTCAGCACCCGGCGGAAATGGGCCTGGGCGACCGGGATCAGATAGCGGGTGATTTCCCAGGTCGAGAACAGCCGCAGCTCCTTGCGCCCCTCCTCGTTCATGCCGCGGCTGGCCAGATCGGCGCGCCCCTGCGCACAGGCGGCAGCGATCTCGGCAAAGCCTGCGGTGCTGGCGGGAGCATCGAGATCCGCCAGGGCGGCATCGGGATCAATGCTGAAATAGGGGGGCAGGCTGCTGCTTGCCCGGGGAAGGTCTTTCCTGTGGATATCTCGCGCCATGAGGATCTGCCTGCTGTGTGCGGGCCTTGCGGCCCTGCCGGTGTGGAATGCTGCTGTTTGCTGCCCTGCAGCCTGATGTGCTGCCTTTTTGACAGGATACCAGAAAACACCGCACATGGAAGCATAATGCGCATCTACCCTGATTTTTCTAAGCAAATTCAACAGTTGCGGCAGGATCAGCGGCGGCTTTTCAGGGCGGTCAAAAAAATCTGCCCTGTTAATTATGAGTTATTTATTAGTTAAAGGGAGGTGAGGCCTCGCGCAAAGCCCTTTTTTCATTGGGGTTGAGAGCGGTTTTTTCCGGGGCAGTGACTCTGAAACCCCGATCAAACGACTCCGAACCCCCGATCAAGCGATTCCGAACCCCCGTTGCCGCGGCTTGTGGATAACCCTAGGGTGAGCGTAATCAAAACCACGATAAAACAGCCGCACAGGATTCGCAGAAATCCGGCGGCCGGCAGAGCAGATCACGGGCAGGCAAATGGCGGCAGAGCTGACAGCGGCGGGGATTCCGCCAGAAGGGCAGGGGGATTTTTTCCTTTGCGATATCTTCGGGGCGATCCCCAAAAACGATCTGGCGTCGATGGAGCATCCGCTGTTCTCGCTTGGCACCAGGCCGGACCGGCGCATTCTGAACTACCAGCACAACGGCGCCGAGATCACCGTGACACCCTCCGTCAAAGGGCTGGCGACAATCCACGATAAGGACATTCTGATCTTCTGCATCAGCCAGCTGATGGCGGCGCTGAATGCCGGCCGTCAGGTGAGCCGCACCTTGCATCTGAAAGCGCATGACCTGCTGATTGCCACCAACCGCGAAACCTCTGGGGATGCCTACCGCCGCCTGCGCGAGGCGTTTGAACGGCTCGCGGGCACCCGCATCACCACCAATATCGTCACCGGCGGCCAGGAGGTCACGACGGGCTTTGGCCTGATCGAGAAATGGGAGATTGTCAGGAAAGCGCGCGGCGGCAAGATGGTCAGCGTGGCGGTGACGCTCAGCGACTGGCTGTACCGGGCGGTGCTGTCGAAATCGGTGCTGACGCTGAGCCGCGATTATTTCCGCCTGCGCAAACCCCTGGAGCGGCGGATCTATGAGCTGGCGCGCAAGCATTGCGGACGCCAGAACAGCTGGCAGGTCTCGGTGGAGACGCTTCTGAAGAAATCCGGCTCCGCCTCGCCCCGCCGGGTGTTCCGCAAGATGATCCGCGACATGATCACCGCCCAGCCCTTGCCGGATTACGCGCTGGAGGAGCTGGAGGGCGATCTGATCCGTTTCTCCCAGAAGGGGGCGGTGACCGAGGCGGTGCTGAACGCGCCCAGCCTGAAGCCGCAGACGCTGGAGGAGGCCCGGGCGCTGATCCCCGGCGCCGACGCCTATGCGCTGGAGGCCGAGTGGCGCGCCATGTGGCTGCGCTCGGGCGCGCCGCGGCTCAGGGTGCCGGATGCGGCGTTTCTGGGCTGGGTCCGCAAACGCGCCGCGCAGTAGCTGCTGCCGCGTCCCGGAGCTGCCGGGGAATCCGGGTATTTGGAACCAGAAAGAAGCAGGCCGGCTTTGCTGCCCCTGCCGCTTCTTTCTGGTCTTCAATACCCGCGCCGCAGGCCTTCGCCTTTCCGTGAAAAGGCGGAATATGCCGCCATCAGATAGGTCAGCATGATTGACCAAATGTTTCGCGCGCGAAACATTTGGTCCGGAACGGTCTTATTTCCGGCGGAGTGTTTGCGGGATGCGGGCTTGCAGCAACTGCGGCAGCGCGAACCCCGGTTCCGGGCCTCAGCGGAGGAGGGGGGAGGTGAAGCTTGAAACCGGGTTCGCGCTGCCCGGGCGGGGGAGGGCCGCGCGGGTTATCCGAAGTAGGCCTGGGGGCTGTAATAGGACAGCTGCGGGCCGGCGGCTGCCAGGCGCTCGCGCTGTTCCAGCGCCCATTGGCTGGCGATGCAGCCCATCACGCCGGCCACCGGGTAGAGAATGGCCAGGGCCAGCAGCGGCAGGCCCAGGAGGAAACCTGCGGCCACGGCTGCCAGGCTTGCGATGAGGCCGGTGAGGGTGCTGATCAGGGTCATGGGCGTGTCTCCTTGCGGGGTGTCCGGGACGGTATGTTCAGGGTGGTGCGTCCGGGGCAGTCTGTGTTTGCGTTGACCCTTTTCTAGCATGGGCAGAGCCGTCTGCCGGCTGCACCAAAGGATAGGCGCGGGGTGCGGAGGGGTATCCCCGCCCCCCATGGGTCAGGGCATCTGTCCGGGGGAGGCCGCAGAGCGCGGCGCCGGGAAGGGGGCCGGGTATGGAAGCCGGGAACCGGGGCAGGAGCAGGAAGAACCGGGGCCGGAAGAAACGGGGCAGGCGGCAAACACTAACAGGCCCGCCTCAGCCCTGACGGCTGAAGCGGGCCCGGACAGGCTGCGGGCCTCCCCCCGGGGCCGCGGCCTTCCGTTCTTGCGGCGCGCCCCTAGCCGCTGCCTTCTTTCAAGGCCTGCGACATGCTGGAGAGCACCGGGCTGATCAGGTAGTCGGCCAGCGTCTGGCGGCCGGTTTCGATCATCGCCTGGGCCGGCATGCCGGGCAGGGCCTTCACATTGGGCAGCGCCGCCAGATCCGCCTCGGCAATGCGGATATGCACCGGGTAGTAGGATTCGCCGGTGGCCCGGTCGGTGCTGCTACCTGCGGCCACCATCACCACCTCGCCGCTGACCGGCGGCGTGCTGCGGAAGCTGTAGGCGGTCAATTGCACCCGCGCCTGGCTGCCCATCGAGACCTCGTCGATATCCGCCACCGCCACCCGTGTTTCCACCAGCAGGCCCGCATCCTCGGGCATCAGCTCCAGAATGGTCTGGCCGGGATCAACCACCTGGCCCAGGGTGTTGATGGAAAGCCCCACCACCCGGCCATCGCGCGGCGCGCGGATGATCTGGCGCTCGGCCACGTCCCAAGCGGCGTCGAGGCGCTGGCGCAGGTCCAGCAGCTGCTCCTGCACGTCCTGGCTTTGCGCTGCCAGCCGCGCCGCCCGGTCGCGCCCGGCCTGCAGCCGCCGCTCTTCGGTCTCGCCGATCCGCTCCAGCACATTGCCGCGGTCGCTTTCCAGCGCGCCAAGAGTGCCCAGAAGGCCGCTTTGCTGCATCTGCCGCTGGCCGATGCGGGTCTTCGGCACCAGGCCTTTTTCAAACAGCGCAGTCAGATCGGCCAGCTCGCCCTGCACCAGCGCCAGCTGCTCTTCGGTGGCGCGGATGCGGGCATCGCGGCCGCCCAGCTGATCCTCCAGCTGGCTGACGCGGCCCTCAAGGATGTCCATCTGGCCCTGGTACAGCGCCCGGTTGGAGGTGAGCAGATCCTGCTGCAGCGCCACCAGCTGCGCCAGTTCCGGCGCCTGGGCGGTGAGCCGGGCCAGCTCCGGTCCCGGCTGCAGCACATCGCGGCCCTTGCGTTCCGCCTGCAGCCGCGCCTGCTGCGCCAGAAGGCTGGCCAGCTGGCCGTTCAGGATCGCCAGCTGCGCCTGGATGCGGCGGCCGTCAAGCCGGGCCACCACCTGGCCCTTGGCCACCCGGGTGCCCTCGGCCACATTCAGTTCGCGCAGGATGCCGCCCTCCAGATGCTGCACCGCCAGCCGGTCGCCGGCCACGTTGAAGGCGCCCGAGGCCACCACCGCGCTGGTCAGTTCTGCCTTGGCGGCCCAGAACACCAGCCCGCCGAACAGCCCGAAACCGCAGACCACCATCCACAGCACCAGCCGCCGCACCCGGGTCGGCGGGCGCTGCGGCAGCGGCACATCCTGGCTGCTGCCGGCGGGCATCAGGTCGCGGAACCCGCTTTTGGCGGCAGCACTGCCGGGTTGCGGCGCCGGGCTGCGGTCTTCATGTTCCACCAGGCTCATGCGCTTGCTCCTTCATTCCGGGGGCCACTCCGGGGGCCGTCTGCCCCCTTTGCCTGCCCGCCTTCGGCGTTGCGGTGGCGGAAGGGGGCGATCTTAGGGTCGTCCTGGGCCTGGGCGGCCTGGGCGCGGGCCAGCGGCTGGGCTGCTGCCTCGATCACATGGCGGGCTTCGCCGAAGCGGGCGATGCGGCCCTCCTGCAGCAGTGCGGCATGGCTGACCCGGCGCAGCAGGCTGAGCCGGTGGGTCACCGCCACCACCGCAGCGCCGCGGGCGCAGGCTTCCTCGATCGCCGTGGCCAGCGCCTCTTCGCCCTCGGGGTCGAGATTGGCGTTCGGCTCATCCAGGATGATCAGCTTGCGGTCGCCAAAGAAGGCGCGCGCAAGACCGATGCGCTGGCGCTGGCCTGCGGACAGGAACTCGCCGCGCGGGCCGACCTCGGCGTTGTAGCCGCCGGGCAGGGACAGGATCATCCCGTGCACCTGCGCCAGCTTGGCCGCGGCCACCACATCCGACGGCCTGGCCGCAGGGTCCAGGAGGGCGATGTTTTCCGCCACCGTGCCCTGGAACAGCTCGACCCGCTGCGGCAGGAAGCCGATATGCTGGCCGATCTGCGCCGGGTCCCAATCAGTGAGCGCGGCATCGTCGATACGGATATGGCCGCGCACCAGGGGCTGCAGCCCGGCCAGCGCATGGGCCAATGTGGTCTTGCCGGCACCAGACGGGCCGATCAGGCCCAGCGACTGGCCCGGCTTCAGCTCGAGGCTGATGTCCAGGAGCAGCGGATCGGGCCGCCCCGGCAGCACCACGGTGGCGTTTTCCACCGACAGCCGGCCTTCGGGTTCGGGCAGGGTCAGCCGTTCCGGCGCGGCGCCCAGATGGGCCAGGAACATGTTCAGCCGCCCGTGCGCGCTGCGTGCTTTCAGAAAGCCGCGCCAGCCGGCAATCGACTGTTCCACTGGCGCCGCGGCGCGGCCCAAGAGGATCGAGGAGGCGATCATCAGCCCCGGTGTCAGCTGGTTGTTGATCACCAGCACCACGCCGGTGCCCAGAACCGCGATCTGCAGCCCCATCCGCACCGCCTTGGCCAGCGAGGTCATCAGCGCCATCCGGTCGGTGGCCAAGGTGTTGAACACCAACGCCGAGAACGCCTTGAGCTGCCAGCGCTTGATCAGCGGCGCGGTCTTGCCCATGGCATGGATAAGGCCGGCATTGGCCATCATCTCACCCACCGCGGCATTGGTCTCAGAGGCCTGTTTGCCGGCCTCCTCCAAGGGTTTGCGGGCCATCACCTCGCTGAGCAGGCCGAGGGTGAACAGCAGCGCGATGCCGATCAGCGCCACCAGGCCCAGGATCGGGCTGAACATGAAGATCAGCATCAGGAAAATCACCGACCAGGGCGCGTCCAGAAGCGCCAGGAACACCGGGCTGGTGACAAAGCCGCGCAGCTCCTGGATGTCGCGGATCGGTTCCGCCTGGCGCAGCGCAGGCGGCATCCGGCCGCTGATCATGCCGTCCAGCACCAGCGGGCTGAGCCGCGCCTCAAGCCGGGAGCCCAGCCGCGCCACCAGGCGCTGGCGGATCATGTCGAAAAGAAAAAAGAACACCAGCGCAATGGCTGCGCCGGTGGTCAAAGCAATCAAAGTTGGAATGCTGCCCGAGGCCATGACCCGGGCAAACAGTTGCAGCATATAAAGCGGCGCTGTCAGGACAAGGAGGTTTACAAAAATGCTTGCCGTGAAAATGGCGGCAAGCACGCCCCGCTGACCATCAAATACCCGTCTTATCTTCATTGTCGTAGCCCCCCGGCTGCACGAATTGAAGCTATAAAATCTGGAGAACAGCGCCCTGGTCCAAGGATGCAATCCTTGGCCGGGGACCAAATCGCTGTCCTGAACCAGGGCTGGGCGGGCCCGGGGTTGCCCCCGGATCCGCCGTTCCTAAGGCTCAGACGGCTGTGGGACCCCAAATGTTGTCGTAGCTGTCGTCAAAGCCGGTGTCAGAGGCCAGCACCCGGATCGCTTCATAGGAGCCCGCATCGCCGGTGGTCACCGCGTTGATGCCGACGCCGCCGATCGGGATGGCGTCCTGTCCCAGCGAGGTGAACGGCGCCTCGTTGCCGGTCAGGCCGAGGATGTTCACCGTGGCGCCGCCAGCGCTGATGCTGGTGTCGGTGCCGTCGTCGGTGACAGTGGCGCCGCCGCCGTCCAGGGCGCCGAAGGCATCCTGCGCCGAGGTGCCAAGGCCGCCGCCCACATTGGTGACGCGGAACAGAAGCACATCGTGATCCTGGTCGATGTCGAAGTCGTGGATGGTGTCAGTGCCATCCATGGAGGCAAAGGTAGCGCCATCCCAGGTCAGGTCGATGATAAAGACATCCTTGCCGTCGCCGCCGGTCAGGTCGTCATCGCCTGCGCCGCCTTTCAGGAAGTCGTTGTAATCGCCGTGGCCGCCATAGAGCCGGTCATCGCCGGCACCGCCGTCGAGGAAGTCGCCGCCCTTGCCGCCATCCAGGTAGTCGTTGCCGTTCTCGCCATAGAGGCAGTCACGGTCGTTGCCGCCTTTCAGGGCGTCATTGCCTTCGCCGCCTTGCAGCACATCCTTGCCGGAGCCGCCGATGAGCTTGTCGTGGCCGTCATTGCCGTCAAGGAAGTCGTCTCCATGGTTGCCTTTGATGGTGTCATTGCCGTCGCCGCCATGGGCCACGTCATTGCCGGTGCCGCCGTAGATCTTGTCGTCACCGTCATTGCCATAAAGGAAGTCATCGCCGGCATCGCCATAGATCTTGTCGTCGCCGTCGCCGCCCCAGGCTTTGTCGGAATCATTGCCGCCGCGGATGGTGTCATTGCCGTCATCGCCATAGAGACGGTCATGCCCGTCATTGCCGTGGACGCAATCGTCGCCGTCATTGCCGTGCAGCAGATCGCCGCCTTTGCCGCCATAAAGCCGGTCATTGCCGTCGCCGCCATAGCCGTAGTCGGCACCGCGGCCGCCGACGATGACGTCATCGCCGCCTTCGCCGAACATGGTGTCGCTGCCGGAACCGCCGCGGATGCGGTCATTGCCGTCTTCACCGCGATCTCTCGGAGTGTAGCAATCCGGGCAATCTACTTCTTTCAGCCCGTTTTCCATCTCCGTATGCTCTTGCGAGGCCTGGGTCGGCACTTCGTCATCGTCGCAGCAGTCCCAGTCGATCTTGTAGCCTTTGACATCGGCGCCGAGATTCTTGCCGCTGTCGCCGAAGATCAGGTCGCCCTGGGCGCCGCCTTCCAGCACGTCGTTGTTGGAGCCGCCGCGCATGGTGTCGTGGCCGGCACCGCCGTTGACGTCATCGCGGCCTGCGCCGCCATCCATCAGGTCGTTGCCGCGGCCGCCCTGCATCAGGTCGTCGTCGTCCTCGCCGAACATTTTGTCGTCGCCGCCCTGGCCGTCCATGGTGTCGTTGCCGTCACCGCCCAGCATGCAGTCGTCGCCATCAACCTGCTCGTCCTTGTTGCCGGTGCCGTTGTCGGCGCCGAAATCAAGGTCGTCGTTCTGCGACTGGCGTTCGTCGCCGAACATCTCGTCATCGCCGCTGCCGCCGATCACCAGGTCATCGCCGAGGCCGCCTGACATGCGGTCATTGCCGCCCTGGCCGTTCATCCGGTCGTCGCCGTCGCGGCCGTACATGGTGTCATGGCCGTCCTGCGCGGTTTCGCCGGACTGGCCCATGTCGCCCCACATCCAGTCGTCGCCGCCTTCGCCGTCCATGCAATCGTCGCCAAGTTCGCCGTAAAGATAGTCGCCGGCATCGCCGTCGGAGGCGCTGTAGTTGCCATCGGCATCGTCGCCGAAGATGTGGTCGTCGCCCTTGCCGCCGAAGACAGTATCGCTCTGCTCGCCGCCCAAGAGGGTGTCATTGCCGGTTTCGCCGTCAATGTAATCGCAGCCCTCTTCGCCGTCGATCCAGTCGTCGCCGTCGTCGATGTATTTTTTGCCGTAGATCGGCACCTGGTATTCTTCCCAGGTGTCCGGGTTGACCTTGGTTTCATAGCCGGTGATCACCTGCACGTAATGGCCCTGGCCGTCGGCATTGCCGCCGAACAGGGTGTCATTGCCGGTGCCGCCTTCGATCAGGTCGTCGCCATCCTGGCCTTCGACATAATCCTGGCCCTTTTCGCCGTCGATGCGGTTGTTGCGCTCGTTGCCGTAGACCGCGTCATCGCCGGCGCCGGCGCGGGCATTGTCGCCTGCATCGTGGTCGTTCAGGTTGATCACATTGCCGTCGGTGCCGCCGATTTCGGTGGTGCCGTCATTGTAATCCGGGTCGGTTTTCTTGTCGCTGAACCGGATGTCGCATTCCGGATTGCAGACTTCCCAGTCGGGGGTTCTGTCTTCGATACCCATGGTAAACGTCCTCCTCATTAAAACTATGCGGGGCAGGGCAGCAGCAGCTGCCTGGGTCAGTGCCCCTGCGCCGGGTCTGCTGCGGTTGCAGCAGCGGTGGCGCGGGAAAGGCGTGATGCTGCCTTCTGGGTCTATTGCAACGCAAAGGCTGGCTCTGCGATGCCCCCAAATGGGGACTAAATCAGCGGTTTAGCCGATCATTTCCAGCCAGCCGCCCAACGCGCCGCCCAGCCAGCCGTCCACGATCTGCGCCGCCGCTGCCGCGGCCTCTTGCAGCGGTGTGTGCCACCAGGCGCCGGCCGCCAGCGCCGCCGCCGCCAGAAGCGCTGCCGCCAGCCTCCCGCGCCAGCGGCGGCGCGGCTTTGGCGCGGCCTGCGCCAGCGCCTCGGCCAGCGCCGATTTCAGCACCGGCTCAAACTCGATCCTGAGCGCGCCTTCCATCCGGTTCACCGCATCCTCCAGCTGATCGATGCGGGCGCTCAGGGCGGCGCGGTCGGCGGCGGCCTTTTGCGCCGCTTGCGCGCCCAGCCCCTCGTTCAAAGTGGTGAACATCTCGGCGATGCGCTTGTGCAGCGCCACCAGATCCGCCTGTGCGGCCAGCGGCGCGCCGTCGGGCCCGCCCTGGCGCAGGGCGGCGGCGATCTGCGCCAGCACTGCCGCACTCAGCCGCGGCGGCTGCGCCGGTGCAGCTGGTTGGTCCGGCCCGGCCTGTTCTGGCCCGGCCTGTTCTGATTTGGCCTGTTCCGGTTCAGCCTGTTCCGGTTTGGCCTGCTCTGCTGCGGGCCGGTCCTGTGCCGGCACGGCGGCGGCGGGGCGGGGGCTGCCGGCCGGGGCGGGCGGGCCCTGCACGGGTGCGTCAAGCGTCAGCTTGTTCATGACGCTCTCCCCAATGAAGCCTGCCAGGTCAGCCGCTGCGCCATCTCGGCGCGGCCCGCCGATTGCAGCTTGGCCAGCACCCGCTTGGCATAGGTGTTGAAAGTCTGTTCCTTAAGGCCTGCGATATGCGCCGCCTCGCGGTTGCTGAGCCCCAGCTGGATCAGCGCTGCCACCCGCGCCTCGGAGGGCGACAGCCCCATTTTCTGGGCCAGCATTTCGATCCGGGTGCGGTCGGGCTGGCGCGGCAGGATCGCCACCACCAGCGGCATGTCGGCGCCGGCGCAGCGGTAGCGGGTCAGCGACACCGGCAGCCGCATGCCGCTGTCGCGCTCCTCCAGGAACAGGATCAGCTCGCGCGGGTGCTGGCCGGAGCTGCCCCCGCCGCCGCGCCGGCTGCGGGCGCATTCGGCCACCGCCGCATAAAACCCCGCGGTTTCGCCCGGGCTGGCGCAGCTGAGGCGGCCGCCGCCGTCGCTGAGCAGAGCGCCGCCATCCAGCATGTCGCGCCCCGATTCATTGCAATGCAGCAGCGTGCCCTCGCCATCCAGCACCAGCACCGCACTGTCGGTTTTCTTGGAAATGGTCCACAGCAGCGCGCTGGTCACCGCCGCCTGGGTTTCGCCCGCCAGCTCGCGCAGACTGTCCTCGCGCAGCACCGGCCAGATCGCCTGCAGGATGTCGCCGCAATGGGCATCATGCGGGCCGCCTTCCAGTTTCAGCGCGATCAGATCCTCGCTGCCGTCCTCAAAACTGCAGGAAAACAGGGTCCAGCCGCGGCCCGCGGCCAGATCCGCCGCCAGCTCCGGGTCCGGCAGCCGCGCCGCCAGGGCCTGGGCTGCGGGCCCGCCTGCGCGCCGGGGCCGGAAGCCGTTGGCGGCGCCCGGCTGCAGCTGGCGCCGCAGCGCCGCCGCGGCGGTGTCCGGGCAGGGTTCGCCCAGGCCTGCGGCGCTGGTCAGAACCGGAGCGCTGCGATGCCCCGGCTGCACCAGGGCCAGCCGTGCCAGAGAAGAGATTTGCCTTTGAAGTGACTTGGAAAACAATACCTTGCCCGTTTGCGCAACGGACGCACTCAACATAACCATGTTGCCCCCCGGCATGACATAATGAATGACTTGAAGGTAGCACGCCGGCTGCTGTGTCAAACCGGGCAGAGGGGGTACGCCAAAGGCCGGAACGATGGCGGGCAGGGCCGGGCGGCGGCTGCAGAATACCACCAAGGGGGTAGCCGTTTGCGGTGGAAGAGGTCGATTCGAGAAGCTATGGGTTGTTTTACTTGTGGGTAAAATTCTTTTAAATTGTGAATTCTACCTTGGAAACACATCGTTTCCCCATTGGATACACTGCCAATGGCGTATGAGGATTTTGGTGTAAATTGTTTTAAAACAAGCCTGTAAGTCGGATTGTGCCGCCGCCGCCGGCATGGCCCCGCCGGAAAGCACTGCACCGGGAGGGGAAGTTTCTTAACAAAATCGGCTGGTTTCGCTACGGTTTATCCACAGCAATGCGCATCAGAAGTGTTTGGACGCCCGTTTGCGCAGCCCGGCCCAAGAGGTTTTTTGCGGGCATGTTCTGTTTTTATCACGATCCGGAAACGGCGGCGCACAGCACCGCCGGGGCCAAGTGGGCAGCAGGCGGGCGGACTGTGTTCCAGGGAGCGGCAGCGCATCGCAAGAAGGGCCGTCTGCGGGGGCAGGCGGCCGTAAAAGCGCGCTCCTGGAGGGACGGGGCCGGATGCAGATCCGGCTTGTGTTACGAGTAAAGGAGTTTATTGATGCCTGTCCATATTGTGGGGGAAAGCAGGCTTCTCAGGGACATGTTCCTGTCCATCTGCGAAGCACATGACTATGAGACCGGGCACTGCTGCGGCAGCCTGGCGGATTTGCCGCCGCTGCCGGCAAAAGACCTGGTTCTGTTTTACAGCCATAGCGCCGGGGAGGCGCTGGAGGCGGAGCTGCGGGCCTTCCGCGCCCATAAGGGCGGGGCCTATCTGATCCTGATCACCGGCGATCAATGCCCGCCTGAGGTCCAGGCGGAGCTGAGCCAATATGCCGAGGCGGTGATCCCGGAGCGCAAGTCAGCCGATGCGCTGATTGCGGCGCTGAAGGTGGTGCAGGACGGCTACCGGATTGTGCTGCCCGGGGCAGCCGCGGGAGAGGCTGCCGCCCGGATGACGGTGCAGCCGCGGCGCAACGGGTACCGGAACGGGTCCGCTAACGGGTTCAATAACGGGCCTGATAGCGGGCCTGATACCGGGCACGGCCTGTCGGACCGCGAACAGCTGATCCTGGCCAAGCTGACGGAGGGCGCCACCAACAAGAGCATCGCCAATGAGCTGGGCATCTGCGAGGCCACGGTGAAGGTGCATCTGCGCACCTGCTTCCGCAAGATCGGCGCCAAGAACCGCACCCAGGCCGCACTTTGGGCCTCGGAGAAACTGCCGCCGCAGGCGCCGGAGCTGCGCCGCCACTGACGGCGGCAAGCGGCACCGCCCCGGAGGGGCGCAAACGTTTTCGAAAACTTTTGCCAAGACTTTTCGAAAAGTCTTGGGGCCCGCCCGCATCCGGCCGGTGCGCCGAAGGTTTGCCTGAAAATCTTTGCACACCGGTTTCACGGTTCCCGGACCAGGCCTTTCTGATGGCGCCAAAGGTCTCAAGGCCGGCGGGTGCGGCTTTTGAACGGGCTGCGGCGATGCATGGTGAATTCCATGACCGCAGCAAAAGGAGGGCATGTATTTTGCGAGGCGGGTCCTGACGTAACAGGCCCCGGCCGTCTTGGGGCTGAGCGGCGGCAACGGGCGCCTGTACCGCGCGAACGGTTTGATATTACTGCTCAGGCATGGCCTTCGTTGCTGATCCGGCGCCTGCGCCCAGCAAGTCACGCTTGTGTTGCTTGCGTTTTTTCCGGTCGGGTTTCACGAGAGGGCGTATCGCCGGAAGGCTGTATACAGGACTTTCGCCAGTGAGCGAGTGATCCCCCTGCCGCGCCGCGACCAGGTTCTGGAAGACCTCATCATCGACCACTTCGTGCAGGCTGACCGGCTCATCCGTCATGGCGTTAGATACATCATGCAGGGCCCGGACATGAAGGCAACGCACTCCCCCGCTTTTGGAACCCCATGTCTTGAGCATAGACATTTTCAGCAGGTTGTATTCGGGCGGCAGCACCATAGGCGTGAGCTTGCGCTGGTACAGGGTGCCTCTCAGGACAGGCTGATCCTTTAACAGCGTTGAAGCGCGGTAATTTTTGTCCCAGTCCTCGATCAGCGCCTCTGTTTCCGCACATTTCCGGACCGCTAAGACCCCCGAATTGAAAACGGGAAAACAGTGAGGGATAGTCTGGAGGTAAGACTTCATTTCAACCCGGTTACGGGATACGCCAAGAGCTGCTGCAATAGGGGTGATCTCCAGCAGTTCGAACACGTCGCTGAGATCTTCCAAAACAACAATATCGGCGTCGAGGTATATTGTTTTTTTGAACCTCGAAGATTGCAAAGCCTGCATTTTCGGCCGCGGGCCGCCTTCCCTGATCGGATGAATTTTATCAAAGACAGTGTCTTCAATCTCTTGATCTGTGAACAAATCAATTTGAGCGTCGGGCATGGCCAGCCGCAGAGTGCGCGCAGTCCGGCGGGCAAGATCGGTGTAGTCTGTCCCGGTCGTGGCAAAAATGAAGCCCTGACCGGAGGCAGCGGTTGCCCTGCGTTTGCTTAGGGAGAGTTTCATGAGTGCAGCTCTTAGAAATTCGATGTAGGAACCTCATAGTGATATTCTCATGTATCACAAGCCCAGAGTGTCCTTGCAGACTGCAACGAGGCTTTTCATGGCGTTGGCCGAATTGCCAAGCATCGCCCGCACATCGCCGTTCAACTGGATGTCCGGCATTTTCTTAAGGCCGCCATTTCCCGAAAGAGATTATCCTTCCGGCGGTGCGCTGGTACTGCCGTCTCCAGCGGTCGTGCTGCGGTATGCGGGGCATCCAGTTGAACGGGGGGCAGTTGATGTTTCAACCAGTCACCGCTGGATCCGCTAGTTTGGACCGGAACCCGGAAGCCAGCCTAGGGCAGGCACAGCACTTGGCGCGGGCTGCTGCAATAGCGTGCAGGTGCAACCCATGTCTGCGCCGCCGGTGACCCGGAACAGGCGGTATTGGCTGCATCAGAGTCTGGTTTCCCGCGCCTCCGGCTAGACCTTGATCCTTCGTGCCTCCGGCTACAGTTTTATCTTCCGTGCCTCCGGCACGAGCGCATTGATCTGGGCGATATGCTCCGGCAGGCAGCGGGTCAGGAAGTCGTATTTCTCCACCACATGGGCGCGGGCCGCCGGGCCGATATGGGCGTAATCCGCGGGGCTGGCCAGCACGTCCGCCACCTGATCGGCGAGTTTCTCCGGCGAGAAGAAATCGACCAGCAGGCCGGTCTCATTATGGCTGATGGCTTCGCGCACCGGGTCGACATCGGCGGCCACCACGGTGGCCTGCATCGCCATCGCTTCCAGCAGCGACCAGCTGAGCACAAAGGGCATTGTCAGATAGATATGGCAGCGGCTGATCTGGATGATCCGGGTGAGATCGTCATAGGGAACCTTGCCGAGGAAATGCACCCGGCTCCAGTCGACGCTATCGCCCAGCTCGTCCTCCATCTCGCCGCGCAGGCCGCCGGGGTGTTTGCTTTCGGCGCCATATGAGGTGTCATTGCCGCCGATCATCAGCACCCGCGCATTCGGGCGCTGCGCCTGGATCCGCGGCAGCGCGCGCATCATGATGTGAAAGCCGCGGGCGCGTTCCATGTTGCGGGCAATATAGGTGACGACCTCGTCCTCGCGGCTGAGCGGGCGCTCCAGCCGCCCCAGGCCAACCGTGGCCTGCGGGTCCGGTCCCAGCTTGTCGGTGCGGATGCCGTCATGGCAGAGATACATCCGGTCGTGGAAACTGGCGGGGAAGCGGTCGCGCTGCCAGGCAGTGGGCACATGGCCCTGATCAACCAGTTCGATGCTGGCATAAGGCACCGTGTTGCGCGCCTCGGCAAAGAAATAGGCCTGGTCGTTGGCCGGGTTTTCCGGATCAAAGCCGACCAGCCCGCCGGAGGTGCGGTAGAAATACTCAAAAAAGCCGATCACCGGCACATCCGGGTAGGCGTCTTTGATGAACAGCAATTCGCCCCAGCCGGTGTGGCCGAGGATAATGTCGGGGGTGAAACCCGCATCCCGCAGCTGCCGCGCCGCCAGCGCCGCACCCAGGCCTGCGCCCGCTGCCGCCTCCCAGTCCTTGGACAGGCCGAATGCATCTTTGGCGGGGGTGCGGAAGGGTTGGTAGGTGACGGTTCTGATCCCCTTCAGCTGCACGTCCTTGCGCTGGGTGAGGAAGACAATTTCATGGCCGCCTTGCGCCGCCAGCCAGGGCGCAAGCTCCCGGTACTGGCCGGGCATGTTCTGATGCACAAACAGGATTTTCATGAGTGTATGCTTGCCGTTCCCTGCCGCCGGATGCAAGGGCTGGCTGCAGGGAACGGCAAGCGGCGGCGGCGGCGGCGATGCGGCAGGCCTGCCGCCGCAAAACGCATAGAAACCTGTGTGTTTCGCTGCCGCTTGCCTTATGGTACGCCGGAACAGGCAGGGCGGCGGCCGGGATAGCGGCGGCGCAGAACCAGAGAGCGGGCCAATGACATACCAGGCACAGATGCGGCAGGCCGCAGCAGGGCTGATTTTGCGGGGGGCGGCCTCTTTGCGGGCGATGATGCTGCTGCTGTTTCTGGCCGCTTGGCCCGGCGGGCCTGCGGCAGCGCAGGTGACGTTGGATCTGCGCGACGCGGATCTGCGCAATTTTGTCGAGATCGTCTCGGAGGCCACTGGCCGCAGCTTTGTGCTGGACAGCAATGCGCGCGGCACGGTGACGGTGCTGGCGCCGGACCAGATGTCGCCGGAGGACCTGTATGAGGTGTTCCTGGCGGTGCTGGAGCTGAACCGGCTGACCCTCATCGAAGGGGCGGGGGCTGACCGGATTGTGCCGATGAATGCAGCGCGGGAGCTGGCTTCGGGCGGTGGCGCGGGGCTGCCGGGGGGCTTTGAGACACGGGTGATCCCGGTGCGCGAGATCCCGCTGCAGGAGGTGATCGAAGTGGTGCGCCCGCTGTTGCCGGCCGAGGCGGTGATGACGGCGGTGCCGGGGTCGAACCGGCTGATCCTGTCGGACCGCAGTGCCAATCTGGAGCGGATCGCGCGGCTGATAGAATCCTTGGACAAGCCGCGCAAACAGACGCCGGTCGAAATCATCCGGCTGCAGAATGCCGCTGCCGCGGATGTGATGCAGGTGGTGCAGGCGATGCAGATCCTGCCGGAGGATGCGGCGATCAGCGTCGACCGGCGTTCCAATGCGCTGGTGGTCTCCGGCTCCGAGGCGCTGCGCCACCGGGTGCGGGTGCTGGCCGCCGAGCTTGATACCCAGCGCGACCGGGTGGTGGCGCGCAGCATCGGGCTGAACTATGCCGATGCGGCGGCGATTGCCGATGTGGTGATGCGCACGCTGAATGACAGCGGTGACACCACCGGCCGCACCCCGGTCCGCATCGTGCCCGAGCCGCAGACCAATACGCTGCTGGTCTCGGCGCCGCAGGACCAGATCGATGAGATCGTGCAGATGGTGCGCTATCTGGACCGGCGCCCCACCCAGGTGCTGGTGGAGGCGGTGATCTTTGAGATGTCGGTGCAGGGGCTGTCGGATCTGTCGGTGCAATTCGGCGCGGTGCTGAATGATGCGCTGGTGGGCGGGGTGCAGTTCACCCTGCCGGGGCGCAGCAGCCTGATCAATCTGATTTCCACCGCCCGCAGCGGCGCGGCGCCGGAGGTTGGCGCCGCCGGGGTCATCGGTGCCGCCCGGCTGAAGGACGGCGACGGCATTGCCGGGCTGCTTACCGCCATTACCACGGTGAATTCCACCCGGCTGCTGTCAACGCCGTCGATCCTGACCCTGAACAATCAGGAGGCTGAGATCGTGGTGGCGCAGAATGTGCCTTTTGTCACCGGCAGCTTCTCTACCGTGAGCGGCAGCGCGGTGGAAAACCCGTTCCAGACCATCGAGCGCCAGGATGTCGGCCTGACCCTGAATGTCACCCCGCAGATCAATGCCGACCGCACTGTGCGGTTGCTGATCAAGCAGGAGGTGTCCAACCTGACCAATGCCACCGCGTCCTCGGGCGGCGAGATCACCTCGCGGCGGTCGCTGTCGACCACTGCGCTGGTCAGCGACGGTGCGGTGATCATGCTGGGGGGCTTGCTGGAGAACGGCTCGGGCGCGGTTGACCAGCGGGTGCCGGGCCTGTCGAAACTGCCGCTGCTGGGCGGGCTGTTCCGCGGCAAGAATGCCACTGGCGACCAGCGGGTGCTGCTGGTGCTGCTGCGGCCGCAGGTGGTGGCCACGGATGCCGAGGCGCGGCGGATCACCCGGCAGCTGTCGCGCAAGGCGCAAAGCGCCAGCGCCGCCATCGCGCCGCTGGACGACGGCCGGTTCCCGCAAACCCGGGTCGGCGCGCTGCCGTTTGACGGCGCCGATCTGAACCAGCCCTTTGATGCCGGATTCATTGATGACGTTGCACAACGCCGAAACTATCCCCCGCTCCCCAGCCGCCTCCGTTTCAACGGCCAGAACTGAGACCGGGCCAATGGACGGGCCAGAGACTGAGCCAGAGACCGGGGGCCGGTCCGGAACGGCGCCGGCGCTGCGGTTGCCTTTTGCCTTTGCCCGCGACCAGCAGGTGCTTTTGGAGCCGGGCCCGGGCGGCATCCGGCTGCTGGCAGGCCCCGGCGCCACCCAGACGGGCCTGCGCGAGGCGCAGCGGCAGCTGGGGGCCGGCACCTTGCTGGAGGCGGTGGAGCAGCTGGACCGGACCGGGTTTGAGGCAGCACTGGCGCGGATCTATCAGGACGGCCCGGCCGGGGCAGAGGCGGAACAGGCCGGCGCGGATCTCAGCTTTGATCTTGAGGAGGCCGCCTTTGCCCGCCGCCAGCGCGACCTGTTGGATGAGCCGGGCGACGCGCCGGTGATCCAGCTGGTGAACCAGCTGCTGCGCCGGGCGGTGCAAAGCGGTGCCTCGGATCTGCATATCGAGCCGCATGAGGCGGGTCTCAGGGTGCGGATGCGCATCGACGGGGTGCTGCAAGCGGTGCTGGACCGCGGCGATGTGCCGGTGCGGCGGGTGGTGTCGCGGCTTAAGGTGATGGCGGGGCTGGATATCGCCGAGACCCGGCTGCCGCAGGACGGCCGCATCCCGCTGTCGCTGGGCGGGCGGGTGATCGACACCAGGGTAAGCTCCCTGCCCGGCCAGTACGGCGAACGCATCGTGCTGCGGATCCTGGACCGCTCCAGCGGGTTGCTGCCGCTGGACGGCCTGGGGCTGAATGCCGGCCAGCAGGCACTGCTGCAGCGGCTGGCGGGATTTCCGAACGGCATCATCCTGGCCACCGGGCCGACCGGGGCGGGCAAGACCACCACGCTGTATTCGCTGCTGCAGCTGGCGGACCGGGCGTCGCGCAATATTGTCACCGTCGAGGACCCGGTGGAATACGACCTGCCGGGGATTTCGCAAAGCCAGATCAACGCGGGCATCGGCATGAGCTTTGCCGCAGGCCTGCGCGCCACCCTGCGCCAGGATCCGGATGTGATCCTGGTGGGCGAAATCCGGGATGCCGAGACCGCCTCGACCGCGGCGCAGGCGGCGCTGACCGGGCATTTGGTGTTTTCCTCGCTGCATGCCAACAGCACCGCCGGCGCGGTGGTGCGGCTGCGCGATCTGGGGACGGATAATTTCCTGATTGCCGCCACTTTGCGCGGGGTGATCGCGCAGCGGCTGTTGCGGCGGCTGTGCCAGGACTGCCGCCGCCCGGCCCCGGCCGGGGAACAGGCGGCAGCCCTGTTTGCCCGCTGCGGGCTGGCGGCGCCGGTGCGGCTCTATCAGGCGGGGGCGGGAGGCTGCGCCTCCTGCGGCGGCAGCGGCCATGCCGGGCGGCTGGGGATTTTTGAAATCGCCGAAGTGGATGAGGCGCTGCGCAATGCCATTGACGCAGGCGCCGGCGAGACGGCGTTGCGCGATCTTGCCTTGCGGCCGCAGGACAGCCTGGCCGGGCAAGGGCTGGCTGCTGCTGCTGCCGGGCTGGTCAGCCTGGAGGAAACCCTGCGGGTCGCCGGGGACAGCGCATGAAGGCTTATGCGTATACCGCCTACACCAGCGCCGGGCGCAAACGGCGCGGCACCGTGGTGGCGGAAACCGAAGCGGATGCCGCCGCCCAGCTGACGGCGCAGGATCTGTTTCCCGCAGACCTCTCTGAGGCGCGCCGCCGCGGGCCCAAGAGGGCGGGCGGAGAGACAGGCGCGGGGCGGGGAGCGGCCAGCCGCTGGCGCCAGCGCCGCCTGATCCCGGATCTGCAGGCGGTCTTCACCCGCCAGATGGCGGTGATGCTGGCGGCTGAACTGCCGGTGGATGAGGCGCTGGAGGCGGTGCGCGCGGGCGGCCATCCGGCGCTGGATGCAATGGCGGCGCAGGCGCGGGCGGCACTGCTGGACGGGGCGGCGCTGTCGGAGGCGCTGGCGGATGCGGGCGCGGGGTTTCCGCCCTTTTACCTGGCCGCTCTCAGGGCCGGCGAGGAGGCAGGCGAGCTAGCGGCGGTGTTTGACGGGCTGGCTGCGCATCTGGAGCAGCAGAACACAGCGCGCGCCGGGATTGCCACCGCGCTGGTCTATCCGGGGTTTGTGGCCGCGGTCTCGGTTCTGGTCTGCGGTATTCTGATGACCAGCGTGGCGCCCGAAATCGTGGCGATGTTTGAAATGACCGGCCGCCCGCTGCCGCCGCTGACGGAGATGGTGCTGGCGGTTTCGGATTTCCTGAGGGATCAGGCGGCGGTGCTGGCGGTGCTGGCCGCTGCCCTGGCGGTGTTTTTGGCGGCGGTGCCGCGGGTGCCGCGCCTGCGCCGCCTGCGGGACCGGATCCTGTTGCGGCTGCCGGTGCTGGGGCGGCTGGCACGGCTGGGCGAGGCGGTGCAGTACATGCGCACCCTGGCGCTGGTTCTGGGGTCGCGCCATGCGGTGCTGAGTGCTGCCTCCAGTGCCGCCGGAGTGCTGGAAATCGCCCGGTTCCAGGACGAGGCCGGCGCCGTGGCCGCGGCGGTGCGCCAGGGCGAAAGCCTGTCAGCGGCGCTGGGGCGGCTCAGCTTTCTGCCGCCGGTGGCGCGGCAGCTGATCAGTGCGGGCGAAGTCTCGGTGCAGCTGGCCCGGATGACCGGCCGTGCCGCCGATCTGACCGAACACCGGCTGCAGACCGAGCGCAAGCGCATCGCTGCCCTGCTGGAGCCGGTGCTGATGATGCTGGTGGGCGGTCTGGTGCTGGTGATTGTGCTGGCGGTGCTGTTGCCGGTCTTTGATCTGCAGGCGGCGGTTGCGGGCTGAGGCGGGATAAACCGGCTCTATTGCGGGAAATTCAGCAGTTCAGGCACGCCATCGCGGCGCGACAGCCACAGACCGCGGCTGTCGATCCGCACCACTTTGACGCCGCCGGGCAGCTCATCCCCGGCCCGCAGCAGCCGGGCGCCGGCGGGATGGGAAATCATCGCCCAGGTGGCCTCGCCTGCCTGCACCACCCCTTGGAGCGCATAGCCCAGGCTGGCAAGCGGCGGTTCGGTGGCGCTTGCCGCCGGGGCGGATGCAGGAGCCTGCGGCTGCGGTGGTTGCTTCTCCCCGAACAGCGGCGCCCAGCTGCGCGGCGGCGCGGGCGCGGCGGCAGGCTGCTGGACGGCGGCAGGGGCGGCGGCCAAAGCCCGGGCGGGCAGGCTGGATGGCGCCCGGACCTCCTGCCACAGCAGCTGCCCGGCCTGGGCGGCTGCGGCCAGCGCGATCAGCGTGCAGAATGCAGATATCAGACGCATTGGATCCTTTCCAAAAACCGCTGTCCCGGCTTTGCCCGGCACCGGCGGCCCTGCTTGCGGCAAGCATGGACGGGCGGCGCGGGGCATGGTAAATTTTCCGCAAGAATTAACACAAGAAACGGGCAGCCGGAAAGAGAACAGCTGATGCAGGCATCTACCTTTGCAATTCCGGCCCGGGCCGGAAGAACCGGACTGGCGGGAGTGGCGCTTGTGCTGCTGCTGGGCAGCTGCGGCGCGGGGCCCTCAGGGCAAGGCGGTTTCCAGAAACAATACGGAGTCGCCCGCAATGCGCTGGAGGGCGGCGATTATGCGCAGGCCAAGCGCGCCTATCTGAAGCTGATCGGCCAAGCCGGGCCGCTGGCGCCGCGGATGCAGCTGGAATATGCCCATGCCGAACTGCGCAGCGGTGATTTTGCCGCCGCCGCCAAAACTGCCGGAACACTGGCGCAAGGCCAGTCCGGCGAGGCCCGTGCGGCGGCGCTGGCGGTGCAGGGCACCGCCCAGCATGAACTGGGCCTGTCGCTGCTGGCCGGGGGCCAGGCAGAGGCCGGAAAACAGCAGCTGCAAGCGGCCCAGACCGCGCTGGATGAAGTCCTGAAGTCCCATGCCGGCATGGATCCGCTGGGTTCGCTGGCCGGACGCCAGGCCAGTATCCGGGTCCGCCTGGGCAAGCTGTAGGCCCGGACAAGCAGCGGCAGGGGCACAAAACGGTCTGGAACAGGGCGCGGCTTATTGCGGCGCCAGGGTGATCCAAGCGGCCACCCGCCCCGGTGCCTCCTGTGCTTCAAAGCGGAAACTGCGCAAGCTGTAGCCCCAGGCGGGATGCGCGCCCATCAGAAAGGCGCCAAGCTCCTCAAAGCCGATGCTGTCAAAGCGCAGCTCCACGGTCGCTTCGGGACCGCTGCCCAGTCCGCTGAGCCGGCGCCGCAGCCCGGCGGCAATCAGCCTTTGTTCAATACCGCTGAGACCGGCCGGGGCGCCGGGGGCAGGCGGCGCGCTGCGGGTCAGGGTCTGTTTCTCTGCCAGCTGCCCGGCCGCCCAGGCCTGCAGGGCGGCGGCTTCGGCCTGGGCCTGTTCCGCCGCCTGGCGGCGTTCATGCAGCGGCAGCAGCAGCGCAAACCCGGTGCCCAGCGGCAGCACCCCCAGCAGCAGCACTGCCAGAAGCAGCCGTTCGCGGCGGCTGAGCGGCAGCAGCAGCCCGGCCAGGCGGGAGATCATCCGGGCGGTCACCGGCGCTCTCCGTCCGGGTCCGGGCTGTCTGCGGTGACGGCAAATTCGGCAAAGACGCCGCCCTCGCTGCCATCGGCCCGGGAATCGGTCAGCTGCACCGCCAGACCCTGCGCCCGCAGCGCCGCTGCCAGCTGATCGGCGGCGGCAAAATCGGCCAGCCGCACCGCCAGCCGCACCGCTTCGCCCTGCTGATAGCTGAGGCTCTCGGCGCGGGCGCCGGCTTTGGCGGCCACAGCGGCAATGCGGCGGGTCAGCTCCAGCACATCCGGCTGCGCTGCCGGTCCGGCGGCAGTGCGCAGTCCGGACAGGGCGCGGCTGATTTGCAGCCGGGCATCGAGCACCGGCGCGCCATTGGTGAAATGCGTCTGCGCCAGGGCCGTGGTTTCTGCCGCCGCGGCAGCGGTCTGCGCCTCGATGCGGCGGATGGCGGTGATCTGGGCGGCGCTCCACAGCGCTGCTGCCAGTACCGCAGCCAGCAGCGGCCAGCGCCAGGGCCGCAGTTTGCGCTCCAGCTGCGCCTGGGCCGCCATCGGGTTGCAGCGCAGATCGCAGGCCAATTCACCATGCCCCAGCACCACCGGTTGCGGCAGCCCCAGTGCCGCCACTGCAGCGGGGCTGGCGGCCACCGGGATATCGCGGATGCGGGCCAGCTCCGCAAACTCTGGCGGCGCGTCTTGGGGCAGCAGCAGCACTTTGGGCCGGGGGGTGCTGTCCAGCGCTTGCTGCAGCATCACCAGTGCCAGCGGCGCCTGGGCGGTAAAGCCGTCCTCCACCCCCAGCCGGACGCTGATTGCAGCACCCGGGCCGCTGCCGCGCAGGGCGAGGCTCCAGACGCCGGCGGCGGCGGGCAGCGCCAGGTAATCAGGCAGCACTGCCCGGCCGGGCAGGCGGCGCAGACTGTCCAGCCAGCCGGTGTCGGCGGCCAGCACCCGGGTCCAAGCGGCGGCGGTTTTGCGGGCCGGGGCAAAGGGCTGCATAGAGAACTGATCGCTGCGCAGCCCCAGCCGGGCGGCCAGCTGGCGCCTGGCCACCTGCTCGCGGGCCTGGCCGTGCAGCCTGGCAGGCAGGTCGAGCGTAAACAGCGGCACCGTTTCGCCGGGCACGGTCACCACCTGATGCGGTGCTGCCGCGGCGCTGCCGTCCGGTCCCAGGCGGACAAACTCTGCGGCAGTGTCTGGTTTGGCGCTGGCAGAGGGCATCGCCCGGGGCTCCTGTTACTGTTATATTTTGCGCTGCGCAGAATGGGGGCGGCACGGGGCAAGTGCAATGCGCAATCGGGCCCGTGTTGCTGACCGGTGCCGCTGCCGGAGAGCAGGGCCGGGATCAGGGCCGGCGGGTCAGCCGCCAGGCGACTGCAGGCCGCCGGGCGGCGCCGGTTTTGCGCAGCACGGTGCTGCGCTGTGCGGAGAGCGTGCCCAGTTGCGCCTGCGAACTGGCGCGGAACCAGTGCGAGACCACCGTGATCTGCTCTGCGCCCAGCTGATCTGCCGCTGTCTCATCGATTTGTTCCGGGGCCCGCTCTGCGCTGATCCGGGCCAGGCCGGCGGCGGCCAGAAAGGCCTCGGGGGAGGCGGCGGGCAGCGCGGCCTGCAGCCGGGCCAGGGCTGCGGGGGGCAGATGCGGCAGGAAGGCGGCCAGCACCTGCGGAGAGGCGGTGTTCACATTCAGGCGGCTGCTGCCGGGCAGGGCGGTGATATAGGGGCGCAGCCGCTGATAGCTGCGCGGCGGCAGGCCGGGGATGCCGGCCAGCTGCCCGGCGTCAAGCAGCGCGCCGCCCACTGGATCCAGCGGCGGATCAAGCCGGGCCCAGGCGGCACGGTTCTGCGGCCCGCCCGGCTGCAGGGCGGCGCGGATGGTCTCGCCGGTGCGGGGCGGCAGCGCCAGGATCTTCAGCAGCCGGGCAAAGGCGGCCCGGGCGGCGGTATTGTCCGGATCCGCCAGCCAGTTCACATTGAAGCGCCCCTGCAGATCCTCGATCCGGCCGCTGACGGTGCCCCGCGCCAGTGCCTGTTCCGCCTGCACGCGGGCCCAGGCCTCGCCGGGGTGATCAGTGGCGGACCGGTCCTGCGCCAGCAGGGTGATGGCCAGCGCGTCAAACGCGTCCAGCGCCAGCGCCAGCTGATCCGCCTCCTGCCCGGCCTGCAGCCGTGCCCGGCCGCTTTCGGCGCGCGCCAGCAGCAGCACCGCCACCGCCGACAGCGCCGCCACCAGCACCAGCGCATTGACCAGGACAAAGCCGCGGCTGCTGTTCCCCCGGCGGTTCATTTCAGGGTCTCCAGAAGCCGGATAGAGCCGAAACCCTTGGTTTCGAGCTGCAGTTCCACCGCCAGCGGCAGGGTGCTGGAATAAACCTCGGGGGCGCTGCCGGCCCGATCGGCATCCGCTGCAGCGCCGGTTCCGGCCTGTGGTTGCGGGCTAAGAGTTGCTGTGCCCTCGACCCAGCCGGGACCCTCCCAATAGCTGCGGACCCGCAGTCCGGATACGCCCTCAAGCACCGTCACTGCCGGCGAGCGGGAGGCGGCGCTGGCGGGTATCAGCGCAGGCCAGGCGCGGCGGCTGAGGCGGCCGCCCTGCAGCTGCCATTCGATCCGCTGCAGCCCTAGGGCCTGCGGATCCGGAACCAGCGCCGGCTGGCCGCCCGCGGAAAGCGCCAGCACGCCGCCGTGCAGCGACAGTGCAGACTGCGGCGCGCCGCGGCCAGGCGGGTAAAACAGCATCGGCACCGCGGCTGACAGATCGGCGCGCAGCAGGCTCAGCGCCTGCTCCAGCGCGGCGGTCTCTGCGGCGCGGGCCTCCAGCGTGCCGCGCATCCGGATCATGCCGCCCAGGGCCTGGGCGCCCAGCACCGCCACCAGTGCAAAGACGGCCATCGCCGCCACCAGCTCAATCAGGCTGAGACCGCGGTCCGCCGGCGCGCGCCCGGGCTTCACCGCAGCCCCGCTGCGGGCAGGTAAAGCGTCAGTGCTGCGGCTTCGCCGCTTTCGGCGCGGGCGGTGATTTCGGTTTTGACCAGCCCGGCGGCTGTGGTCTCGCGGCGGGTTTGCAGGGTGAAGACCATGCCGCCCAGCTTGGTCTGCCCGGGCAGAGGGGCGGCGGCGCCCGGCAGCTGCAGTTCTTCGGCGCGGTTGCGGGCTGCAATGCGGGCCAGCAGCCGGGGCGCCTCACCGCCGATCGCCAGCCGCGACTGATCGGTGCTGCGCAGCAGGGCGATGCTGGCCGCGGCCAGAACAAAAATGGCAATGGCCAGTTCAATCAGGGTGAGGCCGGCAGTGGCGGCAGAGTGCGGCGGCGGGGTCAGTTTTCGCGGCATGCCAGCGCCTCCCATCCGTCACTTCGGCAGCGGGCGGCGCCGCCGAAGGCAATGCTGAAGGCGCTGGAGCTTCCATTGGCCAGCAGGATGATGTCCGGCACCCCGGCCGCTGCCGGGCGGCGGACGGAGAGGGCCACCTGTCCTTGCCAGGGCTGCAGCCGCTCCGAGATTTCCCAGCCGGCGGTCTCGCGGCGGGCCAGGCGCAATCCCTGGGGGGTGAGGACAAGCCCGCGGCTTTGGCCGCTGGCGATTGCCAGGGCGCGGGCGCTGCCGTACTGACTGCGGAACAGTGCCAGATCGCGGGCGCTGCGGTCCGGTCCGCCGCCCAAAGCCAGCACCGCCGCCGTGGCCAGCACCGACAGGATGGCGACGCTGACCAGCAGCTCAATCAGGGTGAAACCGGCAGCTGTTGAAGCAGGGGAAGCAGGCTCTATTGCAGGGTCCAAGAGCCAATATCCGCATCCGCGCCGCTGCCGCCGGCCGCCCCGTTGGCGCCATAGCTGAAGATGTCGAACTCGCCATGCACACCCGGTGACAGGTAGTTGTAGGGCTGGCCCCAGGGATCCTGCGGCAGCCGGTCCATATAGCCGTTTTGCGCCCAATTGGCGGGCACCGGGTCGCCGCCGGGCCTTTGCACCAGGGCGGCCAGGCCCTGCTCGGTGGTGGGGTAGCGGTAATTGTCGAGCCGGTAGAGTTTGACGGCGCTGGCGATGGCGGCAATGTCGGCCTTGGCGCGGGCGGCGCGGGCCTGATCGGGCCGGTCGATTACCCGCGGCACCACCACCAGGGCGAGGATCGAGAGAATCACCACCACCACCATCAGTTCAAGCAGGGAAAACCCTGCATCGCCATGCGGCTGCCGGGCCTTTTGGGGGGCAGGCTGGAGGCGCGCGCGGGGCGGCTGCGGGGCGGGGGCGGACTGTGGCTGCATCGGGTTCTTTCTTTTGACCGGCGGCATGATAGAGGGGGGCGTTAGGCATTGTCCATTGCTCCATAGCCAATCCGGCGGGGGCGCGGGAAGAGGGGAAAACATGCAGGCAGCAGCATGAGCCTTGGGGCCGGTCTTGAGGCCGGGATTGCGGCAGGGCCGGTTGCTGGGTTGCCAGCCTGGTGGCTGCTGGTGCTGCTGGCGCCGGCCGCGGGGTCGTTCCTGGCGGTGCTGGCCGACCGGCTGCCGCGCGGCGAGGATGTGATCCGGCAGCGTTCGGCCTGCCGCAGCTGCGGCCAGCGGCTGGGGGCTGCGGATCTGATCCCGCTGCTCTCCTTTGTTCTGGCGCGCGGGCACTGCCGCCACTGCGGTGCGGCGCTGCCGCCCTGGCTGCTCTATTTCGAGATCGCGGCAACCGGTGCTGCGGTGCTGGCACTGGCGGCGGGCGGCAGTGCGGCCGCGGTGCTGTTCTCTTGCCTGTTTTTGTGGCTGCTGCTGACGCTGGCCGCGGCGGATCTGCTGTGGCTGCGGCTGCCGGATGTGCTGACGGGGGCGCTGTTTGCGCTGGTGCTGCTGACGGGGCTGCAGCCAGGCGGCGCCGGGCTGACGGCGGTGCTGGTCGGCGCGGCGCTGGGGGCGGGCAGCTTTCTGGCGCTGCGGCTGGGCTACCGGGCGTTGCGCGGGCGCGAGGGGCTGGGGCTGGGCGACGTCAAGCTGATGGCGGGCCTGGGCGGTTTTGCCGGGGCGATGGACCTGCCGCTGCTGCTGCTGCTGGCCTCGGGCGGGGCGCTGGCGGCGGCCTGGCTGCAGCGGCGGCAGCTGCGCGGCGGCATGGTGCTGCCTTTTGGCGCGGCGCTGTGCGCGGCGGCGGCGGTGCTGTGGCTGCTGCGGGCGGCAGGAGGGGTTTGATCTTGCCTGCGCCGGACCTTAGGGTCCGCGGATACTGCCTGCCTGCTTATATATGCTTGTGAGAAATATGACCTTATTCCGTTTTGCCCCGCTGTGCCTGATCCTTGCTGCCGCCCCGCTGTGCCTGCGGGCGCAGGAGGCGGCGCCTGCCACGCCTGAAACCGCGGCTGCCAGCCAGGATGCGCTGACGATGGCAGAGGTGGAACAGGCCTGGGCGGCAAAGGATTTCGCGCGTGTCCGCCAAGGCCTGGCACAGCTGGCGGCGGCCCCGGGGGCGGCGTTTGCCCAGTACCGCTATGGCCGGGTGCTGCTGGAAGGGCTGGGCGGTCCGGCGGATCCGGCGGCGGCGCAGGGCTGGCTGCAACGCGCTGCGGAACAGGGCCAGACGCAGGCGGCGGTGCTGCTGGCGCGGCTGTATCTGAGCGGTGTGCCGGGCGGTCCGGCCCGTGACCCGGCGCAGGCGGCACAGTTGCTGCTGGCGGCGGGCGCGCGCGGCAGCAGCGAAGCGCAATACTACCTGGGGCTTTTGCACCAGACGGGCGAGGGGGTGGCGCAGGATGCCGCCAGTGCTGCGGCCTGGCTGCAGGCCGCAGCAGAGCAGGGCCACAGCGCGGCGCAGTTTGAGCTGAGCCGCATCTATTCCCGCGGCCAGGGCGTTGCGGAGGATACCGCCCGGGCGCTGCATTGGCTGCAAGGGGCCGCGGCGGCGGGCCATGGTGAGGCGCAGTTCTATCTGGCCTATGCGCTGGACAGCGGCCAGGGCATTGCCCGTAACCGTGCAGAGGCGCTGGATTGGCTGCGGCAGGCCGCTGAGGGCGGTTTTGCGCCGGCCCAGGCGGCGCTGGGGCGCAAATACCTCAAGGGGGACGGGGCAAAGGCCGATCCGGCAGGCGCGTTGCGCTGGCTGCACAGTGCCGCCGCAGCGGGCGAGGGCAGCGCGATGACGGCGCTGGGTGAGGCGTATTTGGGCGCTTATGGCGTGCCGGAGGATGTGCCGCAGGCCTGGCAGCTGTATCGCAGCGCCTGGGAACTTGGGCTGCCGCAGGCTGCGGTGGGACTTGCGGGCATGCTGGAGCAGGGCCGCGGCGGGGATCCGGATCTGGAACAGGCGGTGGTTCTGTACCGCAAGGCGGCGGAACTGGGCAGCCCTGCTGCGGAGCTGAACCTGGGGCGGCTGGCCGGAGCGGGCCGCTTGGACGGGTTGCTGGCACCGCACCGGGCGGTGCCCTGGGCGCTGGCGGCGGCCCGGCAGGGCGACATGGCGGCTGAGGCCTGGATGGCGCAGCAGGCGGCCGCAGGGCTGCGGCCGGCACAGACCGCCTTGGGATTGCGGCTGACAGAGACAGGGGCACGCCCCGCTGAGGCGGCGGCGCTGTTTGAGGCGGCGGCTGCAGCCGGGGACAGTGCAGCGCAGCACCAGCTGGGGCTGCTTTATACCAAGGGGCTGGGGCGCGATCAGGATTATGTGCAGGCCTATAAATGGCTGAACATCGCCGCCGCAAGCGGCAGTGCCGGGGCGCTGGAAACCCGTGCGGTGGTGGCGGATCTGATGACACCGGAACAAGTCGCCGAGGCCCAGGCGGCAGCGCGTGCCTTTCTGGCGGCGGCCACGGCTCCGGCCGGGCGGGCGGCGGAATGAGCCTGCGGCCGTTCCGTTTGCGCCCTCTGGCGGCGGCATTGTGGCTGGCGCTGCCGGCCGCAGCGGCCGGGCAGCAGGCGCTGCCGCTGGAGCAATTGCGCGCCGAAGCTGCTGCGGGCCAGGCCGCGGCGCAGTATGCGCTGGCGTTGCGGCTGCAGGATGGCCGCGGGGTGCTGCAGAATTATGCCGGTGCTGCGGACTGGCTGACCCGCGCCGCAGAGCAGGGCCATGCGGCGGCGCAAAACCGGCTGGGCCAGTCCTACCACAGCGGGCTGGGGGTGGCGCAGGACCGGGCGCAGGCGCTGCATTGGCTGGAACAGGCTGCTGCCAGCGGCAGGGCGCAGTATCTTTTCGACCTGGCTGCGGTTCTGGAACAGGCGCCGGACGGCAGCGGCGCGGCGCAAGCGGCAGAGCTTTATGCCCGCGCTGCCGGGCAGGGCCATCAGGATGCGGCTGTCAGCCTGGGGGTGCTGTACCAGAACGGCACCGGCGTGGCGCAGGATCCGGCGCGGGCCCGCCAGCTGTATGAAGGCCCGGCTGCGGCCGGCCATCCCCGGGCGCTGAACAATCTGGGCCTGATGCATGTGCGCGGGGAAGGTGCTGCGCAGGATTATGCCCGCGCCGCCGCCCTGTTCGAGGCCGCCGCTGCCCAGGGGCTGGCCCCGGCCATCCGCAATCTCGGGGTGATGTATGAAAACGGCTTTGGCGTGCCGCTGGATGAGGCCCGCGCGGCAGATCTTTACCGCCGTGCGGCCCGCGCCGCCGGCGCCGCGGCGGATCCAGGGCTGATCTATGACGCCCGGCTGGCGCCGCCCGACAGCAGTGCCGCAGGGCTGGAGCGGCTGACGGACGGGGCAGCGGCCGGTGATCCGCTGGCACAGTTCCAGCTGGCCTGGCTGGCCTTGCAGCAGCCGGATCCGCCGCGCGCCGGGCTGCTGGCGGCGGTAGCGCAGCTGCGCGCCTCGGCAGAGGCGGGCTATCCGGCGGCGATGGCCAACCTCGGCTGGATGTATTTTGAAGGCCGCGCGCTGCCGCAGGATTATGTGCTGGGTTATATGTGGCTGGTGCTGGCGGCCAGCGCCGGCCTGCCGGAAGCGCGCGGTCTGAGCGCGGCGCTGCAGGCCAGGCTGACCCCGGCGCAATTGGCCGAAGCCCAGGAGCTGGCGGCGGCCAAGGCAGGGGCCGGGCCGCAGCACTAGCCCCGCGCCAGGGGACTCTGGAACAGCAAAACAGCCCGCCTCCCTAGGCGGGCTGTTTTTTTGTCCGTGTTCTGTTGCCCGCTGCGGGCGCCCGGCTCAGAAATCGAGCCGGATGCCGTGTTCGATCTTCAGGCTCTCCGCATCCGGGGCGGTGATCCGGGTCACCACCGCGCCCTGGCCACGGGCAAAGGGCCGCTCGCGGTGCAGATCCAGCGCCAGCCGGTCGGTGCCGTCGATATGCTCGTAATCGATCTCGAAACCGAAGCGCAGGCCGGTGGAGGGGTCATAGACATCGCGGGCAAAGACAAAGCCTGCGCCGCAGCCGGTGGTGCCGTCATAAGATGAGCTTTCGCAGGCCAGCCGCGGCGCAAAGGACAGCCGGGCGGCCAGGCCGGCGGCCGGGTTGCTGTCTTCGGCCCGGGTAAGGCTGGCAAACTCGACCTCGGCAAAGATGCGGCCGCCGTTATAGCCGGGGATGTCGATCCGCCCGGTATCGCGCTGCGCCAGCTGGGTGGCGGTGACGCTGGCGTCATCGGCCTCGGCAAAGGCCAGATCGGCGCCCAGCCGCGGGCTGATCAGCATGTTTTCAAGCTGGTGCCGCCCCGACAGCGCCGCGCCGGCAAAACCGGCCGCATAGGTATAGCCGCCGCGGGCATGGATCGGGTCGGTGGCCGTTTCAAAGCGCAGCCGGTAGCGGTGATGGCCGAGCGCGGCGGCGGCATAGTAGTCCAGGAACAGCCCCTCGTTCAGCGCCCGGGCGCCATAGATCCCGGTATTGGCGCCAAAACCGGTGATGGAGCCATCCGCTGTGCCATCGGCGCTGGTGCGGCTGACATAGCCGCCCCAGAACTTGCCGCGCAGTTCCTGCCCGGGCAGGAACCGTTCGCTTTGGCGGGAGAATTGCAGCATGGCCTGGGTGCCCAGCCCATCGGTGCGGCTGAGGGTGAAGGCGCCATCCAGGATCTCGCGGCGGCCGCTGCCGCAATTGTAGACATCCCAGCCGAAACTGCCGGCGCTGTTGCCGGTGCCGCCCTGGACCTGCAGGCTGCCATCCACGTCAAAGGCGGCGACGGTGCCGCAGCGCAGCCCCTCCTGGCCGGCCTGCAGCCGCTCCAGCGCGCCTTTGGCGATCCGGCTGAAATAGCGCTGCTGGGTCTTGATGGTTTCTTCCAGGTCTTTCTTCAGCACCGCGGTCAGCTGATCGCGGATCTGGTCGACCAGGTCGTCGCTGACCTGCACCTGCGCCAGGGTCAGAGCAAAACCGTCATAGCGGGTATCTGCTGAACTGACGGTGACTGCGGGCTGGCAGCTGTGGGCGCCTTCCACGTCCTCGTCGTCGATGGCGCTGATGGTCAGCACCTGGGCAGTGGCAAAGCTGGCGGCGCTGAAGCTCATCGAGGCGGGAGAGACGGTGCATTGGCTGTCGCCGCTGAAGGCAAGCTGCACATCCTGGCCGGGCTGGCCCAGCAGCCGGAAGGACATTGCCGCGGTGTCTTCGCCGTTTTCCGAGGCGGTGAGATCGTCATTGGTGACCGCGACGATGGCAAAGTCATCGTCCGCCAGGCTGGCGGTGCCGGTCAGCTCTGCCGCAGTGGTGCTGAGGCTGGCGGCACCATCGCCCGAGGTTACCGCCGTCAGGGTCAGGATCAGGGTTTCGCTGCCCTCGATCAGCTGGTCCTCCAGCACCGTCACGGTGACCTCTGCACTGGTGTCACCGGCCGGGATCGTCACCGAACCCGAGGGTGCGGTATAGTCGGCACCAGCAGTGGCGGTGCCGCTGAGGCTGTAGCTGAGCACCGTATCCACGGTTGAGGCGCGCTCCAGCGAGATGGTGAAGCCTGCATCGTCCGGGACGCCGCCGTTGGCCTCGGCGCCGTCATCGGACGCGCTGACGGTGACCGCATTTGCCGCGCATTGGGTCATCGGGATGTTGTTGGCCAGCACGTTCGGGTCGCCGGCCTCGATCACAAAGGTATCGTAGAATACCGGGTTGGCGCTGAGCGAGGCATCCGCCAGGACGCCGGTGGATCCCACCTGGGTGGAGCCCAGAACCGCCGGGTTGGCGGGCAGCAGCGAGGTCACATCCAGGCTGCCGGAGCTGAGCCGCGCGGTGCTGGCTGCGCCGCCGGCCGGGTAGCTGTAAGCAACCGTATAGGTGCCGGGCCGCTGGGCGAACCACTGGTATTCACCGGTGGTGCCATCGCGCACGATGTTGATGTCATTGGCGATGCCGAGGCTGCTGTTGGAGCCTGAGGGGCCGGTCACGGTGAGGCCGCCGCCGGTCAGGATCCGGCCGTCATCCTCGCAGTAGAAATAGCCCTGGGGATCGTAATCCTGGGCATCGGGGATGCCGTCGCCGTCGCGGTCCGCGGTGGCGCTTTCAAAGCTGTCGGGAATGCCGTCGCCATCCAGGTCGGCAGGCGGCACCGGGTTCGGGGTGCCGGTCAGCTCGGCGGTGGCTTCCAGGATGTCCGAGGCCTCATTGCCATTGCCTGCCAGGTCCTGCGCCGCATCCGCGCTCAGCTGGATGGTGAGGGGGCCGTCGTGATCCGGGGTCACGGTGACGCTGTAGCTGGCATCGCTGCCGGTCAGATCCGAGGCGCTGCCGCCGGTGACCTCCAGCCCGTCCAGGCTCAGGCCGGTGACCGCTTCGCTGAATTGCAGCGTCACCTCAAACGGGTCGCTTTGTGCGGTGTCCGGCCCGCTGAGTGCGGCGGTGGGCAGGCTGGCCTCTTTCTCTGCGGCGGCGGTGGCGGCGCCTGTATTGCCGGCCGCATCGGTGAGCATGACCGAGAGCGTCAAAGTGCCATCGGTGAGATCGGAGAGGTCCAGCCCGGCGATCTGATCGGTGGCAGTGGCGATGGTGCCGCTGCCGGTGACATCGCTGCCGCCGCCGTCCGAGCTGATGGTATAGGCATAGCTGGTGCCGGTTTCAGCACCGGCAAAGGTAAAGCTGACGGCGCTCTCATTGGCGGCATTTACTGCGCTCTGGTCAAAGCTGACGCTGTAGCCTGCTGGTGCGCTGGTATCCTTGGCCGCCGTGCTGGTCTCAGCGGCGCCGGCATTGCCGGCCGCATCGGTGAGCACCACGGAAAGCGTCAAAGTGCCGTCGCCGAGGCCAGAGAGGTCCAGCCCGGCGATCTGGTCGGTGGCAGTGGTGATGGTGCCGCTGCCGGTGACATCGCTGCCGCCGCCGTCCGAACTGATGGTATAGGCATAGCTGGTGCCGGTTTCAGCACCGGCAAAGGTGAAGCCGGCGGCGTTTTGATTGGCGGCATTCACCGCGCTCTGGTCAAAGCTGACGCTGTAGCCTGACGGCGCGTTTGCGTCCTTGGCCGCGGTGGCGGTCTCAGCGGCGCCGGCATTGCCGGCCGCATCGGTGAGCACCACCGACAGGGTCAAAGTGCCGTCGCCGAGGCCGGAAAGGTCCAGCCCGGCGATCTGGTCGGTGGCAGTGGCGATGGTGCCGCTGCCGGTGACATCGCTGCCGCCGCCGTCCGAGCTGATGGTATAGGCGTAGCTGCTGCCGGTTTCGGCACCGGCAAAGCTGAAGCCGGCGGCGCTTTGATTGGCGGCAGTTACCGGATCCTGATCAAAGCTGACGCTGTAGCCTGCTGGCGTGGCGGTATCCTTGGCTGCGGTGGCGGTCTCAGCCGCGCCCGCATTGCCGGCCGCATCGGTGAGCACCACCGTGAGCGTCAGAGTGCCGTCGCTGAGGCCGGAGAGGTCCAGCCCGGTGATCTGATCCGTTGCGCTGATGATGGTGCCGCTGCCGGTGACATCGCTGCCGCCGCCGTCCGAACTGATGGTATAGGCGTAGCTGGTGCCGGTCTCCGCGTCGGCAAAGGTGAAGCTGACGGCGCCTTGATTGGCGGCGGTCACCGCGCTTTGGTCAAAGCCTACGGTGTAGCCTGACGGCGCTTCGGTGTCCTTATCTGCTGAGGCTGTGGCCTGAGGCGCCGCATTGCCAAGCGTGTCAGAGGCATCCGCCGTCAGGGTCAGCGCCCCTTCAGCCAGCCCGGACAGATCCAGGGTCAGGCTCCAGGTATTGCCCGATATGCCGGCGGTGCCGCTGACCTGGGCCGCGGCGCTGTCGGTGACGGTCACGGTGACGGTTTGGCCGTCTTCGATCAGCGTGCTGCTGCCGGACAGGGCAACGGCAGACGCCTCGGCGGCGCTGACCATGTCATCCTCCAGCTGCGGGCTGTTGAAGGAGAGGCTGGGAATGGCGCTGCCCTTGGCAACTGTATCGGTCTCAGCGGCGCCTGCATTGCCGGCCGCATCGGTGAGCACCACCGTGAGCGTCAGAGTGCCGTCGCCGAGGCCGGAGAGGTCCAGCCCGGCGATCTGATCGGTGGCAGTGGCGATGGTGCCGCTGCCGGTGACATCGCTGCCGCCGCCGTCCGAGCTGATGGTATAGGCGTAGCTGCTGCCGGTCTGCGCGCCGGCAAAGGTGAAGCCGGCGGCGCTTTGATTGGCGGCATTCACCGCGCTCTGATCAAAGGCGGCGCTGTAGCCCGAGGGTGCGCTGGCATCCTTGGCCGCCGTGCTGGTCTCAGCGGCGCCGGCATTGCCGGCCGCATCGGTGAGCACGACCGAAAGCGTCAGAGTGCCGTCGCCCAGGCCGGAGAGGTCCAGCCCGGCGATCTGATCAGTGGCAGTGGCGATGGTGCCGCTGCCGGTCACGTCGCTGCCGCCGCCGTCCGAGCTGATGGTATAGGCGTAGCTGGTGCCGGTCTGCGCGCCGGCAAAGGTGAAGCCGGCGGCGTTTTGATTGGCGGCGGTCACCGGATCCTGGTCAAAGGCGGCACTGTAGCCCGAGGGTGCGCTGGCATCCTTGGCCGCGGTGGCGGTCTCAGCGGCGCCGGCATTGCCGGCCGCATCGGTGAGCACCACCGAGAGCGTCAAAGTGCCGTCGCCGAGGCCGGAGAGATCCAGCCCGGCGATCTGGTCGGTGGCAGTGGTGATGGTGCCGCTGCCGGTCACGTCGCTGCCGCCGCCGTCCGAGCTGATGGTATAGGCGTAGCTGGTGCCGGTTTCGGCACCGGCAAAGGTGAAGCCGGCGGCGCTTTGATTGGCGGCAGTTACCGGATCCTGGTCAAAGGCGGCGCTGTAGCCAGCTGGTGCGCTGGTATCCTTGGCCGCGGTGGCGGTCTCCGCGGTCCCGGCATTGCCGACCGTGTCAGTGAGCACCACCGAGAGCGTCAGAGTGCCGTCGCCAAGCCCGGAGAGGTCCAGCCCGGCGATCTGATCGGTGGCAGTGGCGATGGTGCCGCTGCCGGTGACATCGCTGCCGCCGCCGTCCGAGCTGATGGTATAGGCGTAGCTGCTGCCAATTTCAGCACCGGCAAAGGTGAAACCGGCGGCGCTTTGATTGGCGGCAGTTACCGGGTCCTGGTCAAAGGCGGCGCTGTAGCCTGCTGGCGCTTCGGCGTTTTTGGTGAGGTTTTCGCTGACCTGATTGGCCGCAGTGCCGGCCGCATCCGAGGCATCCGCCGTCAGGGTCAGCGCCCCTTCGGCAAGCCCGGACAGATCCAGGATCAGGCTCCAGGCATTGCCGGATATGCTGGCGGAGCCGCTGACCTGGGCTGCGGCGCTGTCGGTGACGGTCACGGTGACGGTCCGGCCGTCTTCGATCTGCGTGCTGCTGCCGGAGACGGTCACGGCGGCGGCCTCGGCGGCGGCGAGAATGTTATCCGCGGTGAAGGGGGTGTTCACGGTCAGATCGATCACATTCAGGCTGGCCGAGGCGGTGCCGGAATTGCCGGAAGAAGAGGTGAGATCGCCGGTGGTATTGCTGTAGCTGCCGGCCGTGCTGCTGGTCACGTCTGCGGTGATTGTGCAGCTGGCGCCGGCGGCAGCCGTGCCGCCGGTGTAGTTCAGGGTGGCGGCGCCAGCGGTTGCGGTGAGGGTGCCGCCGGTACAGGTCGCGGCCGCATTGGACGGTGAGGCAAGAACCAGTCCCGCAGGCAGGTTGTCGGTTACATCCAGCGCCGAGGCGGCAATCGCCGAGGCGCTGTTGTCCACCGTCAGTGTCAGCGTGGTGCTGCCGTCCTGTGCAATTGATGCGTTGCCAAAGGCCTTGGTGAAACCGGGGGCAGGTTCAACCGTGAAAGCGGCGGCGGCAGCGGCGGCGGCAAAGCTGCCATTCTCTGTCAGCGTGCCGGAACTGCTGCTGTAGCTGCCGGCAGCGGCGGAGGATGGCACCGTTACAGTCAGCGGAATGCTGCAGCTTTCCCCCGGGGCCAGGGTGCCGGCGGTGAGCGATACCGTGCTGCTGCCGGTCACGCTGGAGCCGCTGCCGCACAGGTTGCTGCCGGTGCCGCCGGTCACGGCCAGCCCGCTGAGGGCTGTATCCAGATCGTCGGAGAACCGCAGCCCGGTCAGGGTGCTGCTGCTGTCGGTATTGGTAATCACATAAGTCAGCGTGGTGCTGCCGCCTGCCGCCAGGGCAGGATCCGCAAAGGATTTGCTGAAGCCGGGCAGGGAGAAGGCGCTGACGCTGAGCGTGGCGCTGGCGGCCGGGCCGGTGGCGGCCAGCCCGGAGATAGTGCCGCTCACCGCACTGGTGGAGCCGCTGTAAGCGGATGTGGCGGCCCCGCCAGGCACGCTGAGAGAGACGCTGAAGGTACAGCTGCCGCCGGCCGCCAGGCTGGCGCCGGTCAGGCTGAGCGTCGACGTGCCGGAGACGGAGGAGCCTGCGCCGCAGGAATTGCTCAGCGTGCCGGAGCTGGAGGCCAGCCCGCTGAGCACCGCATCCAGGTCATCGGTGAAGGCAATTGCGGTGGCGGCGCTGCTGCTCAGGTTGCTGAGGGTGTATTGTGCTGTCACCGTGCCGCCCGGCGCCACCGGATCATCGGTGTAGGATTTGCTGAGGAGGAGCTGTGCGGAATCCACCTCCAGGTTTGCCTGCATCGCTGGCAAGGTCACAGAGGCGCTGTTCACTGTGGCAGTCACGCTGGAGCTGAGCGAGTTGTAGCTGCCGTCCGCGGCGCCGGCCGGGACCAGCAGATCCACCGCGATGGTGCAGCTGGTGCCTGCGGCGATCTCAAGGCTGGTGAAAATGCCGGTTGTGGTGCCGCTGGCTGCGGGCGCGCCGCCGCAATTGGTGAAGATTGCAGACGGGGCATTGACCGCGGCCAGGCTGCTCAGCGCGGTGCTGTAATTATCGGTGAAAAAGCCGCCGGTGTAACCGGCGCTGCTGTCCGGGTTGGTCAGCGTGTAGGTCAGGGTGATGGTTTCGCCGGGCAGGGCGCTGGCAGGGGCAAAGCTTTTGGAGGTCTGCAGCGGCTGCGCGGTGATCACCTGCAGGCTGTCGCTGGCGGCGCTGGCGGTGGTGGCCTGGCCGCCGGCGGTGGCGCTGAGCGCGCTGGTGGTGTTGGTATAGGTGCCGTTTGCGGCGCCTGCGGGGAGGCTGATGTCCATGACGATCCGGCAGCTTTCGCCGGGGTCCAGCGTGCCGCCGGAATAGCTGAGAGTAGAGCTGCCGGTCAGGCTGCCGCCGCAGCTGTCGCTGGTGAGGCTGCTGAAGACAGTGCCGGACAGAAAGGCGCCGAGGTCATCGGTAAAGGCGAGGGCGGTGGCGGTGCTGACCGATTCCGCGGCACTGCTGAGGGTAAAGGTCAGCTCTGTGTCGCTGCCCGCCCCGGCAATATCCTCGGTGAATTCCGTGACAAAAGAGAGATTGGCGCCGCCTGCAACCGTCAGCGTGGCGCTGGCGCCGCTGGTGCTGGCTGCGTTGCCGTTCACGGTGGCGCTCAGATCACTGGTGGTGAAAGAATAGTCGCCGGGCGGGGTATCTGCGGCGGCGGCGAGTACCAGGTCAAAGCTGCAGCTGGCCCCTGCGGCCAGGCTGCCGCCGCTCATGCTGAAGACAAAGACGTCAGTATCGGGAACGGTCTGGGTGAAAGTGCTGCCCGTCCCGCAGCTGTTTGCTGCCGGCAGGGTGCTGATGGTGACGTCATTGGCGCTGGTGATATCGCTGATCACATCGGTGAAGGCAATATCCGTGGTGCTTGCGGCCGCGTTCGGGTTGGTGATGGTATAGCGCAGCGTGCCGGTGGAGCCGGGGGCCACCGGATTGTCGGTGAAGGCCTTGCTGAGCGATGGCGGCTGGGAGCCCGCGCCGAACACCCGGAGCGTGGTGCTGGCGGTGCTGCCGGTCACAGAACTGCCGCCGAGATCGCCGGTCAGGGCGCTGGTGGTATTGGTATAGGTGCCATCGGCGGCGCCTGCGGCCAGGGCAATCTCGGCCGAGATGGTGCAGCTGGCCTCAGCCGCCAGGCTGCCGCCGGAGAAGCTCAATGTGCTGCTGCCCACGCCGCTGACACTGCCGCCGCAGCTGTTGCTGGTGAGGCTGCTGAAAGTGGTGCCGGACAGGAAGGCGCCAAGGTCATCGCTGAAGGCCAGATTGGCGGCGCTGCTGCTGCGGCTGGTATTGCTGAGGGTGAACTCCAGGTTGGCGCTGCTGCCGGCATTGGCCTGGATTACATCAAAGACCTTGACCAGGCCGAGGCTGTCTGCGGGCAGGCTGTTGACGGTCAGCCCGGCGGTGGCGGTGTCCTGGGAAATGGTGCCGAAGAAGGGGTTGCGGACGATGAGGTCGTTTTCCAGGCTGTAGCTGCCCGGCGTGTCCGCCTGGATCAGGGCGGTGATGGTGCAGCTGGTGGTGCCGGCCGTGGTCAGTGTCGGGCCGTCAAAATCCAGGGTGCCTGCGTCCCGGTCCACTGTCAGGGTGCCGCCGCAGGAGCTGCTGGCGGTGGCCGGCGAGGGGAAGCTCAGCCCTGCAGGCAGCGTCTCAGAGAACGCGGGATCCCGGTAATCGGCAAACCCGGGGCTGGACGCGACGGTGACATCAAATGTGTAGGTCAGCGTCGAGGTGCTGCCGGGATCCACTGCGGCGGAGCTGAAGGATTTGGAGTAGCCGGTGCCGCTGGCGGCGGAGACGGTCAGATCATCGGCAGCGGTGCCGCTGTTGCCCTGGGATGAGGTGAGATCCCCCGAGGTAAAGCTATGGGTGCCCGGGGTGCTTGAGGTGACGGGCAGCGAGACCGTGCAGCTTTGGCTGGCGCCAAGCCGCCCGTCGCTGAGCGACAGGCTGCTGCTCCCGGCGGTGGCGGTGAATGTGCCGTCGCAGCTGTTGCTTTGGCTGCCGCTGGCAATGGTTACCCCTGTGGGCAGGGTGCCGCTGAAAGCGAGGCTGCTTGCAGGGCTGGCGGAGGTTTCGGTGATGGTGAAGGTCAGCGTTGAATTATTGCCCGAGGATATCGAATCCGGGGAAAACTGCGCGCTGAAGGTGGCCTGGGCCAGGGCGGCACCGGGGGCGGCAAAAAGCAGGACAGCAATAAACAGACGTGAAAAACGGTGCAGCAAGCTGATCATGAAAAGTCCTAAAGTATATGTGCCCGGTATGCCGGCCCGAACCCTGGCTGCTGCCAGACCGGAAAGCCGTGGTTTACGGTAGGGCAGGCGGAAAACCGCCACAACTTGGCATCGAAAAAAAAGCCAAAGTTCCGGAGACTGTAGCAGATCTGCACACTTCTGGCGTGCCGCCCTTGATCACCTCAGGGTTGAGGCGCGGGGTGGCGGGGCTACTGCCGGCGGATCCGGTACAGATGACCTGCTGCCAGCGGCCCTGCCAGTTCCGTTTCCGTTCCGTCCGGCCAGCGGATGCGGGCGCCCGCGGCACTGGCCGCCTGGCCCAGGCCGAAATGCGCCCGCGGCGCGTCAAAGCTCATGAAGCCGCCGCCCAGCTGCAATTCCCGCGTCTGAATGCTGCCGTCCGCGGCGGTCAGCCGGATGCGGGCGCCAATGGCCGCCCGGTTGCCTGCCAGATCCTCCAGCTGAAAGGCAATGGCGGCATTCTGGCTGTTGTTGCGGAACAGGGCCAGCGGCCCGTTCACCGGATGGGTCAGCAGGTCCAGGTCGCCATCGCCATCCATGTCGAACTGCACCGCTGCTGCCGTCATCAGGTAATCCTCCAGCCCGAAGAGGCCTGAGGCCTCGGCAAAGCGGCGCCCGCCTTCCGCCGCCGGAATGTTATGGAAAAACAGGTTCGATGGAGAGACCTCGTTGGGCACCCAGGTGCCATTGACGATATAGACATCCAGCCAGCCGTCCTGGTCGAAATCGGCGATCTTGGTATCCCAGCTCCAGCCGCCCACATCCAGGCCGCGCGCCTCAGCGGTATCGGCAAAGGCTGCCCCCTGCCATTCCAGCAGCACGTTGGAGCGCAGGATCTGCGGATGGGTGAGAGCGATTTCCGCTGCCGTGGGGCGGCGGGACGGCTTGAAATGCAGCTCGCAATAGGCGCGCGGGATCGCCTGGGCGGCAGGGATCAGCGCGCAGACCGAGGGGTCGCGCTTCTGGATCGCCAGGTCCTTGATCAGCATCGCCTTGCAATCGGCCTGGGCCTGCCCCGCCATTGCCTGGCAGCGCCCGGCATAGGCAGGATCGAAATTGTTGCCGGTTTTGTACCAGGATTTGATTGCCATGTTCTGTGCGCAGAGCGCCTTGGCCGCAGGATCGGCGATGGCATCGCAATACTGCGCCAGCGGCTGCATCTTCAGGGTGTCCGAGACCCCGGAGGAGCGCCCGGCGATCTGCGCCAGATAGAGCGCGGGCGTGCCGGTGTTGAACAGATCGGCGGTCTTCACCGCCATCGTGGTGGTGGTGGTATGCGGGATCAGCCCTTCCGGCTGGCTCAGCATCGTCAGCCCGCCGGCGCCGTCGCCGCGGTAGAAGTAATCGGGGATGTCGAAATCATTGCCGGCAATCAGATCCGGGGTGCCATTGCCGTCGAAATCGCTGAACAGGATCGACAGGGTTTCGCCGGGAATGCCGGGCAGATCGGTATAGATCCCGCCGGTCAGCTGGCCGTCCCGGTTCCACAGCACCCGGTTGCGCGCCTCCTCGCCGGGGATGCGCCGGTACCAGCCCGCTGCCCAATTGCCCAGGGCCGCATCCAAAGTACCGTCGCCATCAGCATCGGCAAAGCTGATCGCCATGGTCAGCGGTGCATCGGTGCGGTTCTGCACGGCGCGCGGCGGTTCCGGGCCGAACTGCCCCTGCACATTGCGCCACCAGTAGTTGCCCTGCAGGTAGCTGGCCAGGAACAGGTCGCTCCAGCCGTCATTGTCGATATCGGCCAGGGCGGCGTTGAAGACGGGGGCCTGCGCCAGCGGCCCGAGGTCAGCTTTGATCCGGGAAAACCGCCCCTGGCCGTTGTTTTCATAGAGATAGAGGCCTGCCTCGGTGGAGGCGATTGCCAGATCCAGGTCGCCGTCATTGTCGATATCGCCCGCCGCCAGGCTGCGGCCCTCCCAGAACGGCGGCCACATGTCGCGCATGCCGAATTCCAGCGGCTTATCAATGCCCGCGGCAGCGGCCTCCATCCGGGTAAAGCCGGTTTCTGCAGGCGGCGAGGGCGGCGCAAAGGGCACGGCGGTGACGGTGATCCGCGCCGCATCCGGGCTGATGGCCTGCGGCACACCGTCCAGCGTGGCCGCCTGGGCTGCGCCCCACTGCGCGGCCTGGACCGGCGCAGAAACCGGGGCAGGGGCTTCGCTCTGCAGCAGCAGCTCCAGCGCCCGGCGGCTTTGCCAGCCATGATAGCCTTGGGCTGCAACCCCGGCCAGGATACCCAGCCCGGCCAGCGCCGCCGCCATCAGCCCGGCCGCGCGCAGCCCCAGGCTTTGACGGATGATCAGAAAGGAATAGACCGAGAAACTGCCCAGGGTCACCAGCAGCGCCATCACATAGCCATGCGGCAGCCCGGCGGCCAGCAGCGCCCCGGTCAGCACCGCGTCAAAGGCCATCGGCACCGGCAGGAACAGCCCGGCCAGGGTGATCAGCACCAGCGCGGTCAGGCCAAAGCCCAGCCCGGTGATCAGATCCGGCGGCAAAAGCGTCGCCACGGTGGCGCCCAACAGCCCGGCGGCCAGCATCAAAGGCACCGTGAGACGGAGGATCTGCCACAGATTGGCGGCATAGGCGCGCGCCACGGCAGCCAGCGCTGCCGCCAGGCTTTCGCGCGGAGCCCCCGCCGCCAGCTCGCCTGCAGACCAGGGCGCCGGGGCCGGAACCTCTGCGGCGGCGGCCTGCCGGGGCAGCGTGTAGCGGCAGATCAGCGGCACCGCGCCCAGGATCACCAGCAGGCTGATGCCGATCTTGGCCAGCGCCATATAGGCGGGCAGCAGGCTGAACATCATCGACAGCACCACGACATTCAACGAGGGCGAGGCGACCATGGCGGCCAGCGCGGTCTCGGCCCGCATCCCGGCCGCATAAAGCCCGCGCCCGACCGGTGCTGCGCAATTGGCGCAGACCCCCAAAGGCGCCCCGACCGCCAGCCCCAGTGCCGCATTGGCAAAACCGCCGCGGAAGCTGCGCTGCTGCAGAGTGCCCAGGAGGGTCATGAAGCCGGCCGCAAACAGAATGCCGAAGGTCATGCCCTGCCGGTTGGTGTGCAGCCAGTTCAGGGTGGTATAGAAAATCCGCTCCAGCGCGCCCATCGCTGCGGTCAGCGGGAAATGCGCCTCAAAGCTCAAGGGATCCTCCAGCTGGATCGCGCCGGACATCATCAGCTTTTCATTCAAGGCCGGATAGCGCGAACCGGTCCAGAACAGATAGGTCAGCGTGCCGAGGATCAGCAGCGACAGGATCAGGCGTGTCTGATGAGGATTGCGTATTAGGTTCTGCACCTGCCAGCCTTTGAAGGTTATGCGGTTCATTCAGGCAAAATTATGCGGCCGTGCTCGGGGAGGCGGCCATCTGTTTGCAATGTGTTTTACAGACTGAAATCTGTTTTGCCAGATTTAGTTGCATTGCCGCGCATTCCAGGAATGCTGCTGCCAGACTTGGGTAGCCATGCGGTCCTGGCAGGGTTAGAAGGAAGCGGAACCCTCCGCCCTTTCCTGCAACTTCCGGAGCCCGCTGATGACAGACGGAAACAGCCGCCGCGCCGGGTCCGGCGCGCCCTATCAGAATCTGCCGCCGCGGAGTTTCTGGCGAACAGCCGTCGCGCAGCCCGGCTTGTTCGGAGTGCAGGACCTGCACCGCGCCAAATTCCGGATCAGCCCGCAGGACGGCATTATCACGGCGGGTTCCTGTTTTGCCCAGCATGTCAGCAGGGCGCTGTCAGATCATGGGTATAATTGGCTGGATGCGGAGCCAGCGCCTCCAATGCTGTCAGCCGCCACAGCCCGCCGGTTTGGCTACGGCGTGTTTTCCTGCCGGACCGGAAACATATATTCAGCGGCGCTTTTGCGGCAATGGCTGGAGTGGGCTTTTGGGAGCCGTGGCGAAGACCGCGAAATCTGGCATCAGGATGGCCGCTGGTTTGACCCGGTGCGCCCGGCTGCCGAACCGGACGGATTCGCCAGTGCGGAAGAGGTCTGGCAAGCCAGGGAGCGGACGCTGCGCGCCTTGCGGCAGGCCGTCAAAGAAGCGAAGGTTTTCATTTTCACGATGGGGCAAACCGAAACTTGGGTGAATGCCCAAAGCGGTCTGATTTACCAGATGTGCCCGGGCACGCAGGCCGGGGCGTTCGATGCGGACCTGCATCAATTCATCAATCAGGATGCCGGTGCCGTGCAGGATGATATGGCGGCTGCGCTGTCACTGCTGCGCTCTGTCAATCCGGAGCTGTCCATCCTGCTGACGGTTTCTCCGGTGCCATTGACCGCAACAGCTGCGCCCGGCGCCCATGCCCTGGCGGCCAACGGCTTTACCAAGGCGGTGTTGCGGGCTGCCGCCGGCAGTTTGGCTGCCGCATATGATTGGGTCGATTATTTCCCATCCTACGAGCTGCTGACTGCTCCGGCGTTTGGCGGCCTGTTTTTTGAACCGAACAAGCGCACAGTGGCGGCGGAAGGGGTTGCTTTTGTTATGCGGCATTTCCTCAATTCTTTTGGCGCGCCAGAGGAGAACGCCGCTTTGCGGAAGCTTGCAGAAGGCTCCCCGGAAGGAGACAGCCTGGTCTGTGAAGAGATGATTTTGGATTACTACCGTGACTGAAGAACTCTTCCTGATCGGGGATTCACACACCGTCGCCATCGGTCAGGCGGCGCGCCGGGCGGGTTTGCGTGTGATCGGCGGACCGCTTGGTGCAGGGGCTCGTTTAGAATCTCCGTTTTACCGAGTTGAGGGCGGCAGCTTCGAACTCACTCTGCCCGACACCGGTCCTCTGCGCCCGCTGTTCCGGCCGCTTCTTGCCAGCCGGTCGCCGGTCCTGAGCACTTTGGGCTTCAATTCGCACCGGCTCGCCGGAGAAATCCAGGCCTATTGCAGCACAACAGGAGTGCAGGACTGGGGGCAGGCAATGTCCCGGCAGGTGTTTGAGCATATGGTGCTAGAGGCGCGCCGTACCGCGCTGGCATTTTACCGGATGCTGGCGGATCACGGCCGGGAGGTTTATTTCACCTGTTCGCCGCAGCGTGTTGCGCCGCATTTGCGGGATATTCTGGTTGCAGGTGAAACTATTCTGATCCGCGAGATCTGCAAGACCGGTGCAGTTTTTTTGGATCACCGGCCGCAGACAATGGATGGCCCGTGCCTGGCAGCGCAATACGCCAATGAAGCGGACACGATGCATGGCAGTATTGAATGGGGGCAGACAATCGTCGATCTGTTTCTGGCACAACGTGCCTGTGCCGCTGCATCCAGCTGAATGAAAGCCGGCGCCGGGCGGGCCCCGGCGCCGTATGCGGTTATTCCACTTGTGATGCGGGCTGCGTGTTCAGCTGATTGCTCAGCTCCGCGATGACCCGCTCTTGCTCCAGCGTGTAAAGGGTCAGTTCTTCCACCTTGCGCAGCAGCAGCATTTGCATGGTGCTCATGTTCAAGCCGGTGCGGTTGATTTCCGCAGCAGAGGGCACCTCCGGCAGATGCCCGTTCTCTTCAATGAAGGCCGCGACTTCGTTGAGCGGGCGCAGTTCATAGCTGTCTTCAAACACATAATCGGGCACGTTCAGCGTGGTGCTGCCCGAGATGAAATTGCCCAGAATGGTCAGATCCCCGGAGTTGGACAGCGAAAGTTCATTGCCGGCCGTGTCCGGAGACAGAATGGTGAAGGCATTGTTGATCGTTGCGAGCTTCCAGGTCTTGCTGGTTGCGGTGTTGATGAAGTTGAATGCAGCGTCGCCGTTGTTCTTCAGGCCGGCCATGGTCCGGAGGGCGGTGGTGCCATTGGCATTCTCTATCAGGAAATGCCCGGTGTCATTGGCATTGAATCCTGACGTCACACCGCCGGCAGAGGTTGTCCTGACATGCAAGTTTGCCGACGGGGCATTGGTGCCCAGGCCGATATCCCCATCGGTATCAACATAGATCGAGCTATCCGGCGCCGAGGGACGGATCCTGAACGGTAGTGCACTGCCGTTGCTCACATCGCGGATGAAAAAATTGGTCTCATTGCCGGCCACATCCCAGACCTGCGAGGCAAAGCCGGAAGAGGTGTCCTGTTCCAGCCGCAGCGCCGGGGAGTTGCCCTGTTTCACATGCAGGTCAACAGCCGGCGCCGTGGTGCCGAAGCCGACAAAGCCGCCGGATTTGACATAGACCGCATGGTTGCCCGCGCCGGCCTCCACCAGGAAGGGGGTCGTGCTGCCGTCGACATCGTCGATGGAGAAGTAATTGCCGCCGCCGTTGTCCGAGCTGTTTGCGGTCAGCTGCCAGTCGTTGGTGGGAAAACTGGCCGAGTTCGAGGTGTCCTGAAACTTGATCCGGACGTTGTTTTCCTTCATCCGGATGGTGTCGAAGCTGAAGCTCTCACCATTGGAGCAGTCGATGCCGACGCAAAGGCTGTTTGACACGATCAGATCGTCGTTGATCACCTGGTCTGCCTGCACAGCACCTGCGGCTAGGGTAAAGAGGCCGACGCCTGCGGCCAGGAACCGTTGGGGTTTGCGGCTCATGTCAAATTCCTTTTCTTTCAAATCAGGGCGGCCGGTGCCGTCCGCGGCAGTATGGGAAGGGTCAGTCTTCGGTGACGGCTTCGGGTGTGATGATGGCCCCGCGCGACACGGTGAAGGACCCGGTCATGGTGAAGGATTTGGGCTTGGACGTGGCGGTTTCGCTGCGGCCGTTGTCGATCGGGTTGACGATCTCTTCCCGCTCCTGGGTGGCGGCGCTCAGCTCAAAACGGTAGGTGCCGTCCTGCACCGCGCCGCGCTCCAGCTCATAGACCGGGGTGCCGGAGGCCGCTTGGATTTCGGTGAGCTTGCCATTGGGGGCGACCACCACCAGGGTGGCGTTGCTCAGCCCGGTCCAATTCTCAAACCAGACTGCGTTGGAATTGTGCTGCTGTACCGGATCGGCTTCCAGGGCCGCGGCAGCGCCCGCCAGGCCCAAGCCTAAGGCCAGGCCGAAAGCCAGGGTTCTCATCTGCATGGGGCGTCTCCTGTCTTGCATCCGCCGTTAAAACTGCTCTACCGCAAGGCATATTACCTGTTCCGGCGGAAATACGCTCATTTCGAGCAACATTACCTGACGTAACGGTAAAATGTTAAGGGTTTTATTGATTTCCCGGATCTTTTTCCGCTTGCGGCATGTGTGCCGCAAGCGGGCGGGTCCAAAGCTATTATCAGATATTGCCGGCCCGGCTGAAGACGCCGAAGAAGTTGCCGAAGATATTGGAGATGGTCAGCGCGTCGTTGATCGGCGATTCGGTGGCCATCACCAGATCGCCCGGGTTGACCCGGAACTGGCGCGCCGAAAACAGCCCGTCGGCAGAGGTGAGATCGAGGCTGAACACCACCCGCTGCTGGCGCGGCCCGCGCTGGCCCGGGGCAATTGCGCCGGCGGAATATTCACGCAGGATCAGCAGGCCCTTGGGGTCGGCCTTGCTGTCCTGGAAGCCGCCCGCGACGGACATTGCATCCATCGCCGACATCTCGTCCTTGGTGAAGATGTGCAGGTCTTCCTCGCCGGTGGCGCCGAAGGAGAGGAAATAGCGCTCATCCTCCTCGACAAACACCCGGTCGCCGCCGCGCAACAGGGTGTCGAGGCGCGGGTTGTTCAGCAGATTGTCGACCGAGGTGCCATAGATCTGCCGCCCGCGCACCAGCCGGATCTGCGGGTTGTTGAGGCTGGCGCTGATGCCGCCGCCCGCGGAAATCAGCCCCATCACCGTGTAGTTGCGGTCCGGCATCGGATAGGTGCCGGGCTGGGCCACGCCGGAGACCAGATCGACCGAATTGTTGCGCCCCTCAGCCATCGCCAGCTGCACCTGGGCGGAGGGCACAACCGGCTCCAGCGCCTCTTGCAGCTTCTTGCGCGCCAGATCCGGGGTCAGCCCGTTGACGTTCACATCGCCCACATAGGGCATGAAAATAGAGCCGTTGGCGGCCACTTTCATGCCCTGCAGCTGCACCATCTTCTGTTCGGCGGCGGTCAGCAGTGAATTGTCGTTGCTGTCCCAGATGCTCAGGGACAGCAGGTCGCCGGGCTGGATGATCTGGGTTTTGGCGCCCTGGTGGCCCTGCAGCCAATTGAGCCGTTCCTGCTTGCCGGTCGACGGCCAGGCCGCCACCGTGGGCAGCAGCGAGCGGTTCACCTGATACAGCGCGAAATTGGCATCGGCCTCGCCCGATTCGCGCAGGATCTCCTCGCTGGCCGGGGCGCCGCCGGGCAGGCGGCTGCAGGCTGCGGGCAGAAGGATCAGGCCGGCAGCGGCCAGCCAGGGGAGAAGTTTCAGCATGAGGTGCCTGCCATTCGAAGCGCTCGGGGTGCCGCCCGGGATCCATGCCCGGGGGAACCGCTTTGATTTTTGTCCGGCCAAAGGATACTGGGCTGGTTGAGAGGGTCAACAGGAACAGGCAGCCAAGCATGGGGATTCCCGCCGCAGTGGTTCTGGGCGCAACAGGGCGGATCGGGCAGCTGATGCAGCTGGCCCCGCCAAAAGGGCTGCATTTGCGCCTGCAGGCGCGGCAGCCGCAGGACGGGCCTGTGCGGGCGGGCAGCGATTGGCACATCCTGGATCCGCTGGCGGACCCGCAGGCGCTGGCGCGCCTGGCAAAGGGGGCGGAGGCGCTGCTGTGCCTGGCGGGGCCGGTCCCGGGGCGGGGACCGGCGGGGACCGCAGATATGGATGACCACATCCGCCTGGGCGAGGCGGCGGTGCGGGCAGGTGCTGTGGCGGGCTGCCGGGTGCTCTTGGCCTCTTCGGCGGCGGTTTACGGCGCTCAGGGCGGTCTGTTGGATGAGGCGGCGGCGCTGCAGCCCGCCAATGCCTATGGCGCGGCCAAGGCCGAGATGGAGCGGCGCTGCGCCGCGCTTGGGGCAGAGCTGGGGGTGCCGGTCTGCGCCTTGCGGATCGGCAATATCGCCGGCTTTGACGCGATCCTTGGCGGCTGGCGGGAGGGGTTTGTCCTGGACCGCTTTGCCGATGGCAGCAGCCCGCGGCGCAGCTATATCGGGGTGCAGGCGCTGGCGCAGGTGCTGGCGGCGCTGCTGGTGCTGCGGGAACTGCCCCCGGTGCTGAATCTGGCGCAGCCCGGCGCGGTGGAGATGGCGGCGCTTTTGCAGGCGGCGGGCAAGCCCTTTGGCACCCGCCCCGCGCCGGCCGCTGCAATCGCGCAGGTGGCCCTGGACACCAACCGGCTGCAGGCGCTGCTGCCCTTTGCCCTGGCCCCGGCAGAGCCTGCGCAGATGGCGGCGGAATGGGCCGCCTTAGAGCCGTATTTCACCTGATCAGAGCCGAATATCAACAAGGAGCAGAGCTGCCGATGACCTGGCGCAAACGGATCTTCGACCTTTTCTTTGCCAGCCTGCTGATCCTGCTGCTGGGCCCTGTCCTGCTGCTTTTGATGGGATGGCTGCTGTGGAAGGAGGGGCGCCCCTTGTTCTATGTGGCCGAGCGGATGAAGGGCCCGGGGCAGCCCTTTGCCTTATGGAAGCTGCGGACGATGACGGTGGTGGAGACGGACACCGGGGTCTCGGGCGGCGACAAATCGGCCCGCATCACCCGGACCGGCGCCTGGCTGCGCTCAAAACGGCTGGATGAGTTTCCGCAGCTGTGGAACATTCTGCGGGGGGATATTTCCTTTGTCGGGCCGCGGCCGCCCTTGCGCCAGTATGTCGAGGCAAACCCCGCGCTGTACGCCAAGGTGCTGAAATCGCGCCCCGGCGTCACCGGCCTTGCCTCGATCACCTATCACCGCCACGAGGCGGCGCTGCTGGCGCGCTGCACCAGCGCTGAAGACACTGATGCGGTCTATACCCGGACCTGCGTGCCGATGAAGGCGCGGCTGGACCTGATTTACCAGCGCCACCAGAGCATGTGTTATGATTTCGACCTGGTGTTTCAGACCATCGGCAATATTTTCCGCCGGGGGTAGTGCGCGGCGCAGGTGATTCCCGTCCTGGCTGCTTGCTTGGCCTCTTCGGGCGCCGTGGCGGCGCGGCAGACCGGGGCCGGCTGGCAATTGTGGCACAGCAGCGGCCATTGCAGGAAGAAACCGGCGGTTTTTCGCCGTTCGGCGGTTTTTCGGCAGAGCAAAACCGTTTATCAAAGGCAAAACCGGTTATGATAGGATTTGAGTTTTAAAGCGCGCGCCGCAGGTGGCTCTGCAGCGTTATTTTGTTTAATCCATTTTTTCCTGCTGCCCGGCTGCGCAAGCGGCCGCCGGGGCAGGACCATCGCGATAACAGGATAATAAAGTGCAGGCATTGGCACATGGCAGTTGAGGGCAGGCGGGCATGTATAATCTGATCAGTGCGCTGTCGCGCAGGCAGAAGTCCTATGTATTTCTGGCCGCTGACCTGGCGCTCTTGCCGCTGGCGCTGCTGTTCACCCTGGAGGTGCAGCCGCTGCCGGATCCGGCGCTTACCACGCTTGCGTCGCTGTTGCCGGTGCTGCCTTATGTGATGTCCGCGGCGGCGGCGCTGGCGCTGTGGCTGGGGCTGCCGCATGTGCAGCTCAACGCCTATGAACGCCATGCCGCGGCGCAAAGCGCGCTGCTGGCGGGCGGCACCGCGCTGGTGCTGGCGCTGCTGGCCGCCGTCTTTGGCCCGGCGCTTGGCCCGGGCACCCATGTGGTGTTTGCGATCTGCTATTTCCTGTTCATGGTGGTGGCACGCGCGGCGATGCTGCAGATGGTGCTGATGGTCTACCGCCGCGCCCAGCCGCGCTGCCGGGTGCTGATCTACGGGGCCGGCAATACCGGCACTCAGCTGGCCCAGGCGCTGAAGGCCCATGACGGCATCGATCCGGTTGCCTTTGCCGATGACAATTCCTCGCTGCAGGGGCTGACCCTGGTCGGGCTGCCGGTGTTTGCGCCGTCGCGGATTGCCGAAATTGTCCAGGCGCGGGGGATCCGCCGGGTGCTGCTGGCGATGCCGTCGCAAGGCCAGCCGCGCCAGGCGCAGATCACCCAGCGGCTGCAGAAGCTGGGGCTGGAAGTGCAGGCGCTGCCCTCTTTTGCCCAGCTGATCGGCGAGGAAGCCCTGGTCGACAAGCTGACGCCGGTGGCGCCGCAGGCCTTTCTGGGCCGCGCGGCCCGCAACGTGCCGCTGAAAGAGGCGGCAGGGTCTTATCAGGGCAAGGTGGTGCTGGTCTCGGGGGCGGGCGGTTCGATCGGCTCGGAGCTGTGCCGCCAGGTGCTGACCTGCCGGCCTGCGAAACTGGTGCTGTTCGAACTCAGCGAACTGGCGCTTTATAATGTGCATCAGGAGCTGGGGCCGCTGGCCGAGGCTGCCGGCATTGATCTGGTGCCGGTGCTGGGATCGGTGACCGATCCGCGCCAGGTGCGGATGGTGCTGAATGCCCATGCGGTGCAGGTGCTGCTGCATGCGGCGGCCTATAAACATGTGCCGCTGGTCGAGGCGAACCCGCTGCCGGGCCTGGCCAACAATGTCTTTGGCACCCAGACCCTGGCCCGCGCTGCCGCGCGCGCAGGGGTCGAACGCTTCATCCTGATATCTTCGGACAAGGCGGTGAACCCGGCCAATGTGATGGGCGCCTCCAAACGGATGGCGGAACTCATCGTGCAGGATCTGTCCACCCGGTTCGGCGGCAAAACCGTGTTCACCATGGTGCGCTTCGGCAATGTGCTGGGATCAAGCGGCTCGGTTGTGCCGCTGTTTCAGGAACAGATCAGCCGCGGCGGCCCGGTGACGGTCACCGACCCGAATGTGAAACGCTTCTTCATGACCATCAGCGAGGCGGTGCAGCTGGTCTTGCAGGCCAGCGACATGGCCGAAGGCGGCGAGGTGTTTGTGCTGGATATGGGCGAGCCGGTGCCGATCCTGCAACTGGCCCGCCAGGTGATCGAAAGTGCGGGCCATTCGGTGCGCGACGCAGACCATCCGGAGGGCGATATCGCCATCGAGATCATCGGGATGCGCCCCGGCGAGAAGATGGAGGAGGAGCTGACCCTGACCGGGGAGCTGGTCCACACCCGCCATCAGAAGATCTTTTGCGCCCGCGAAACCGTGCTGTCGGAGATCGAAGTGGCAGCGCTGCTCAGAAGCCTGCGCCAGGCGGTGGCCTCCGGCGACGAGGCGGCAGCGCGGCAGGTGATCAAGCGCTGGGTCGAGGGCTATTGCCAGCCGCCGGCCCCGGAGCGCAAAAGCTCCTGACCCTGTAAAATCCCTTAATCAGACCCGTATATCCTGCGCGGGGACGCATTGCAGCGGCGGCACAGGTGCGGCACAGGTGCGGCTCTGGGGCTGCAGTGGCGGTGAAACTGCCGCCGCCGGGGCTGCGGCAATTGATCCGGCCTTGCCAATCATGCTCTAAACGGGGCAACAGGTGGCAAGCCCGGGCAAAGAGACCCGGCCAGAGGCAGTTCCAAAAGGCAGGTTTTCCCGTGATCCCGATCAAGACACTTGTGTGCAGAGCCGCGCCGGCTGCGCTGCTGTGCCTGGCGGCCGGGCCGGGTCTGGCCCTGGGGCCGGAGATCACCCGCAAAGGCCATGGCGCCGCCCCCGGAACCGAGGCTGCCGCGCCGCGGCTGAAGCCGCTGCCGCCGCCGAGCCTCAACTTTTACGGCTCGCCGGGGATCATCGACACCCCCAGTTCCGAGATGCTGCCCGACGGCCAGTATGCGGTCACCTATTCCTGGTTCGGCGGCACCTCGCGCTACAACATCACCGTGCAGGCGCTGCCCTGGCTCAGCGCCTCGTTCCGCTACAACGGCATCCAGAATCTGGGGCTGTTCGGTTTTGACACCTATTACGACCGCGGCTTTGACGTGCGCGCCCGGCTATGGCGCGAGCGCGGCTGGCTGCCCGAGGTCACCATGGGGCTGCAGGATTTTGCCGGCACCGGGGTCTATGCGGCAGAGTATTTTGTCGCCACCAAACGGTTTGAGGGCGCCGCCTTAGGCTGGGGCAAGACGCCGGGGCGGCTGAAGCTTTCTGCGGGCCTGGGCTGGGGGCGGCTGGGCAGCAGCGGCGCCATTGGCAATATCGGCGGCGTGCGCCCGACCTTTGTGGGCGGCAGCACCGGCGGCGAGCTGGCCACCGATCAATGGTTCCGCGGCGATTTCGCGCCCTTTGGCGGCTTTGAATGGCAGCCGGATGAGCGTTGGAGCCTGAAGGCGGAATATTCCACCGACGCCTATGTGACCGAAACCCAGGTCTCAAACGTGTTTGAGCGTAAATCCTCGGTCAACTACGGGGTGGAATACCAGTATTCCGACCGGCTGCGGCTGGGCGCCTATTACCTTTACGGCTCGGAAATCGGCTTTAATGCGCAGATCCAGCTGAACCCGAACAACCCGCCGACCCCGATGGCGGTGCCCGCGCCGCACCCCATTATCCCGCGCACGCAATGGGCCACTGAAGCCAGCCATTGGGACCAGGACTGGGTGGCCAGCGAGGCCAAAAAACGGCAGTTCCGGGATCTGACCGCCGAGACGCTGAAGGCGGACGGGCTGGTGCTGGAGGCGATCACCCTCACCGGCACCACAGCCGAGCTGCGCTACCGCAATCCGCGCTACCGCTCAGCGGCGCAGGCCGCAGGCCGGGCCGCCCGCGCCCTGGCCCAGGCGCTGCCGCCCTCGGTCGAGACCTTCCGCCTGGTGCCGGTGCGCCGCGGCCTTGGCCTGGCGGCGATAGAAGTGCGGCGTTCGGATCTGGAGGCGCTGGAGTTCGATGCGGATGCAGCGGATGCGCTGAGTGCTGCCGCCGGTGTCCGCGATGCCGGGCCGCTGCCGGAAGACGCGATTTTCTCGGGCGAGCTGTATCCGGCCTTTGCCACCTCGGTCAGCCCCTTTACAAAACCGGCTTACTTTGACCCCGCGCAGCCGTTCCGGCTGGATGCCGGGCTTGATTTCGCCGCCTCTTATGCGCCGGCGCCGGGCTGGCGCATTGCCGGCACCATCCGCCAGCGGCTGGCGGGCAATGTGAAAAACGGCCGCGCCTCCAATTCGGTGCTGCCGCATGTGCGCACCGACCAGCGCGAATATGCCCAGTTCGGCACCACCCTGGAAAACCTCTATGCCAGCCGCCTGTGGAAGCCGGGCCGCAATCTTTATGCCCGTGCCACCGCGGGCCTGTTCGAGAGCATGTACGGCGGTGTCTCGGGCGAGCTGTTGTGGAAACCGGTCAACAGCCGCATCGGCCTGGGGGTGGAAGGCAATTACGTGGTGCAGCGCGATTTCGACCAGCGCTTTGGTTTTCGCGATTACCGCGTCTTCACCGGCCATGCCTCGGCCTATGCGGAACTGGGCAAGGGCTATCTGATGCAGGTCGATGCGGGCCGCTACCTGGCGGGCGATTACGGCGGCACCTTCAGCCTCAACCGCGAATTCAACAACGGTTTCCTGATCGGCGCCTTCTTTACGCTGACCAATGTCTCGGCCGAGGATTTCGGCGAAGGCTCCTTTGACAAGGGGTTCCGCTTCCGCATCCCCGTCGACTGGCTGTTGGGCAAGCCGTCGCGGTCGGGCTTCGGCCTGACTATCCGCCCGACCCAGCGAGACGGCGGCCAGCGGGTGGCGGTGCCGGACCGGCTGTACGGGTCGGTGCGCGAGGCCCACCGCAAGAGCCTGGAAGAACAGCGCGCGAGGTTCTGGGAATGAACATGATCAGGATGACCGCCGCCCTGGCCGGGCTGGTGCTGGTGCTGGGGGCTTGTGCCAAAGGCCCCGAGAAAACCCCGGCGGAGCTGGAAGTGCTGCGGGCGGTGGGCGCGCAGATCACCAAACGCCGCAGCGCAGCGCCGCCGCCGGTGCAGCTGACCCGGGCGCTTTTGGACAAGCAAAGCCAGGCCTATATCGAGGTCACCATCGAAAACCGCGATGCCAGGGCCTATCTGACCCGCGCCCTGACGCGCCGCGACAGCAGCCCCGGCACGGTTGAGGTCTGGCGCACCCAGGACAATGTCTCGCTGGCCTTGCGCAGCGGCATGGTGATTGCCACCCGCGGCCTTGGCGGCGGGCTGTTGTCGGCGCAGGTGCCTGCTGCGGACGGCGCGGCAGGCCCGGCACGCGGCGGTGCGCGGCGTTATACGGTGCGTGCCAAGGGCAACGGCCAGGCGATCCTCAGCATGGCCTGCAGCCTGCAGGACCTGGGTCCGGAGCCGGTGGAGATTATCGACGTGACCCATCCCGCCCGCCGCCTGCAAGAGCGTTGCGAGGGCAGCGGCGGCGTGGTGATCAATGATTACTGGGTTGATTCCCGCCCCGGCCGCAATCAGGTCTGGCAGTCGCGGCAATGGGCCGGACCAGAGACCGGATATGTGCGGATCCGCCAGCTGCGGCTGTGACTGGCGCGCGGATTCCGCCGGTTTCCCGCGGCTTTGCGGCAACGGGCAGAAAAAATCCGCGGAACAAACCGGATTTCAACAGTTTTGCGGCTATTCCATACGTTGAAAAGAAAAACCGCCTCCCATAAGGTCGCCTCAACACATGTTTCCACAGTTCTCCAGAGGAGTTTGAAAATGAAAACCATTCTGACCGCCCTGACCCTGGCCGCACTGGCTTCCGCAACCGCCGTTTCGGCCCAGACCGCTCCCGCACCGAACGGCGTTGAAGCCGGTGCAGGCGGCGGCGGCGCAGGCGGCGGCATCGGTGCTGCCGGTGGCCTGAGCGCTGGCGCCGTTGCAGGTGCCGTGGCAGGCCTGGCTGTGCTGGGCGTGGTTGCCAATGACGACGACGAAGTCGGCACCACCACCACCACCACCACCACCAACTGATTTTGACTGCGCCGCTGGCGCAGGCATGAATTCAGGGAAACGGGCCTCTTTCGGGGCCCGTTTTCTGTTTCAGCGCCCTGAGACGTTTTGCAAGCTCCCCCAGGGCCGGGCAGACCAGCATCTGGATCGTAAGATATTGAAAAGGCAATTTCTCTGAAACTTAAGCCATTTCCTGTTTTCTGGCTTGCCTTGAATTCTTAGTTAAAAATTTACTTTTTTTGAGAATCGCGCTTAGAATGGCGTCTGTCAGGGGGGAAATTTTATCAAGTTGTTCTAGTTTGCCCTGATGTGGTGTTTTGGGTAGTGAGTATGAAAAATGTTGTTGAGTACCAGGTCCCGCTACGAAATTTCGATGCTTCGGGGACCTGCGGGGGGACCGACACGGCTGTTGCCAGGCTTGTAAAAACGGGGGGAATCTACCGACGCGCCGGCAAGCGGGTCTTTGATCTTTTGCTGGCCAGTGTGCTGCTGCCGCTGATTGCGCCGCTGGTTGCCATCCTATGGCTGGCAGCCCGGCGGGATGGCGGTCCGGGCTTTTTCGGGCATACCCGGATCGGCCGGGGCGGCGCCAGCTTCAAGTGCTGGAAGATCCGGACCATGGTGATGGGGGCGGAGGAGAAGCTGCAGGCCTACCTGCGCGATCACCCCGAGGCCGCCAAGGAATGGGACCGCAACCGCAAACTGGCCAAGGATCCGCGGGTGACGCGGTTCGGGGATTTCCTGCGCAAATCCAGCCTGGATGAGCTGCCGCAAATCTGGAATGTGCTGACTGGCGAGATGAGCTTTGTCGGCCCGCGTCCCGTGGTTGCGGATGAGATCAGGAAATACGGCAGCCAGTCCGGGTCCTACCTGGCACAGGTTCCGGGAATCACAGGGTTCTGGCAGGTTTCGGGGCGCAACAGCGTCACCTATGGCGAGCGCGTGTCGATGGATGACGACTATCTGCGCAACATGAGTTTCCTGCTGGACCTGCGGATCCTGTTCAAGACCTGGCTGGTGGTGATCAGGCGCACCGGCTGCTAGCGGCCGGGTCGGGCAGAGGGCCGGGACGGAGAGCGGGAACGCCGTGCGGCCGGGTCACAAGGCAGAATGGCGGTGCAGACGACATAGCAGGCCGCCGCGAAAAGCGGCGCCCCAAGCAGCAATCCCGCGGCAGTAAGCCACCAGGAGGCACCGGACAATATCAGAACCAGGCCCAGGCAGAGGGCAAAGCTTGGTGCGCTTACGGGCAGGTGTCTCATACAAGGCGACTCCATTCAAGGTTGCGGATACACGCCACAACTGCAATCATTGCGCGATCCCCTCCCATAGTCAAATCTTACGGCCTCTCCCTGAAACCCGCAAGATGTTGTGTTCACATTGGCTTGAGCACACGTTATCTTCCAAGCACACCCCATGAATAGGTCTTGTAAGGCCCTCGTGCGGCTGTGCGCCGGTTCCATGATGCGCTTTCGGACACTATTTTCCGCGGCGGCGCAATCGAATGAGGCCGGTCCGCCCTATTTCAGCAAAATCCTGCTGCCGGCCTGCCGCCAGGCCCCGGCTGCACGGCAAAAAACCGCGCCCGGGCAGGTCCTGGGGCAAACGTTTCAAAATCACCGCATTGGCAGCAGAGTGTCCTTCGCTTGTAGCGGCTCCAATAGCGGAACTGTTCGGACGGCTTCGCGGCCAGGCCCCCTGACGCGCGCGAGTTTTTTACTTGAAGAAGAAGCAGCGTCGCAGCTGGCGCCTTGCAAGAAAACCTGTGCATTTTCTGCAGACAACCCGGAATATTGCTCTAGATTTCTAGATCGTACGCCGGATCCACACGCAGCGTGAACGCGCGGCGCGCCGGAAACACATGTCAGGATGCCGGGTGTGTGCCACTCTGTTTTATTGCGGGATTGCGATGGATGATTCACGGGGGCTCGGGACCCTTACCAAAGCCGGAATTGCGGATTTGACGCTTGTCGTCGACCTCGACGGCAGCCTGTTGCGGACAGATATGCTGTTTGAAACGGCCTGGTCGGCGCTGTCGCACCGATGGACCAGCGTGCTGCCGGTACTGGGCAAGCTGGGCCAGGGGCGGGCGCCGCTGAAGCGGTTTCTGGAGCGCGCCGGCCCGGTTGATGCGGCGGTGCTGCCCTATAATGAAAAAGTGATCGCCTATGTCGCCGAATGGCGCCAGCAGGGCGGCCGCACGGCGCTGGTCTCGGCCTCGGATCAGAACATCGTGACGCGGATCGCGGATCATCTGGAGCTGTTCGACGAGGCGATCGGCTCGGACGGGCAGGAAAACCTGAAGGGAGAGGCCAAGGCGGCGCGGCTGCGCACGCTTTATGGCGACAAAGGATACGCCTATATCGGCGACTCCCGGGCGGATCTGGCGGTCTGGCGCAGTGCCGCCCAGGCGATCACCGTCGGTCTGCCGCCGCGGCTGGCGGCAGAGGCGGAGCGCACCACCGGGACCGTGCTGCACCTGACCCCCAGGGAGGACCGTCTGCGGCCGTTGCTGCGGGCGATGCGGCCGCATCAATGGCTGAAGAATGTCCTGGTGTTCCTGCCGCTGATGGCGGCGCATCAGTTCGGCCTTGCAGCCATCGTGCAGACGCTGATGGCCTTTGCCGCCTACAGTCTGATTGCCTCCTCGGTCTATCTGCTGAATGACCTGCTGGATCTGGCCGCCGACCGGGTGCACCCGCGCAAACGGCTGCGGCCCTTTGCCAGCGGCCGGCTGCCCTTGGCCTGGGGCACGGTGCTGGCGCCGGGGCTGCTGCTGGCGGGCTTTGCCATCGCCTTTGCGCTCGGGCCGGCTTTTGCGGCGGTGATGGCGTTCTACTATGCGGTCACCACGCTTTATTCTTTCCTGCTCAAGCGCCGCCTGGTGGTGGATATCTGCGCGCTGGCCGGCCTTTACACCCTGCGGATCATCGCCGGGGGGGTGGCCACCGGGATCCCGCTGTCGGTCTGGCTGCTGGCGTTTTCGATGTTCTTCTTCTTTGCCCTGGCGGCGATGAAGCGGCAGGCCGAGCTGGTTGCCGAAGGCGGCGGCGGGGACAAGACGGTGGCCGGGCGCGGCTACCGCACATCGGACACGCCGCTGGTCGCCAATATGGCGGTGTCTTCGGGCTATATGTCGGTGCTGGTGATGGCGCTTTATCTCAACACCGGCGGAGTGCGCGAGCTTTATGCCTATCCGGAGGCGCTGTGGGGCATCTGCCTGGTGCTGCTGTTCTGGCTCAGCCGGATGGTGATGATCACCCACCGCGGCTGGATGCATGATGATCCGGTGGTATTTGCAGCGCGGGATTATGTTTCCATCGTCTGCCTGGCGCTGATTTTCCTGTTTGCCCTGGGCGGGGTGATGCTGTGAGCGGCACCGCGCTGGCCCTGCGCTATGGCGCCTTTGCGGTGCTGGCGGTGCTTGCCAATCTGGCGGTGCAGCGGCTGGTGCTGGCCGCAAGCGGCAGCAGCGCGGGCGGCTTTGCCGCTGCGGTGGGCTGCGGCACACTTGCCGGGCTGGCGCTGAAATATGTCCTGGATAAGCGCTGGATCTTTGCCGATGCGACCCGGGGACTGGCCGCGCATGGGCGCAAATTCACGCTTTATACTGCAATGGGGCTGGTCACGACCGCGATTTTTTGGGGCACAGAGACCGTCTTTTGGCTGCTGTGGCAGAGCGATGCAATGCGCGAGCTGGGCGCGGTGCTGGGACTTGCTGTGGGCTATGCGGTCAAATACCGGCTCGACCGCCGCTTTGTGTTCCGCGAGACGGTGCGGGTGCGGGCGGCATGAAGCCGGCTGCACCCGTAGCGCCGCCGCGGGCAACCATCGTGATTGCCGCCTATAACGCCGAAACCACGCTGGAGCGGGCCTTGCGTTCCGCCTTTGCCCAGACAGTGCCGGTTGAGGTCGTGGTGGTTGACGATGCCTCGCAGGACGGCACTGCGGATCTGGCCGAGCAGCTGTGCCGCGGCACGCCGCGGGCCACGGTGCTGCGCCAGCCGTGCAATGCCGGGCCTGCCGCAGCCCGCAACCGCGCCATTGAGGCCGCCACGGCGCCCTGGATCGCAGTGCTGGACGCCGACGACCACATGGCCCCGGACCGCATCGCCCGGCTGGCGGATGAGGCCGAGGCCGGGGCGCTCGATTGCCTGGCGGACGATCTTTATATGGTCACCGAGGATGATCCTGCCGCAACCGCACGGCGGCTCTGGAGCCCGGATGACTTCGGGCGGATGCAGATCACGCTGGCGTTTTTTGCGGACGCCAATACGCATGGCAGCCGCGGCCAGCGGGGCGAGCTGGGCTTTATCAAACCGCTGATGCGGCGCGCCTTTCTGCAGGAGAACGGGCTGCGCTACGCCGAGGATCTGCGATTGGCCGAGGATTATATTCTCTATGCCCGGGCGCTGGCCGCCGGGGCGGCCTTCCGGCTGGTGGATCCGCGGGGCTATTTCGCCGTTTACCGGGAAAACTCCCTGAGCGGCTGCCACAGCACAGATGATCTCGGGGCGCTGGTGCAGGCCGACCGGCGGCTGCTCAGCACGCCGGGGCTGGACCGCAGCGCCCGCACCGCCATCCGCCGCCATTGCCGGGAAGTGCATAAGGAATGGGTCTGGCGGCGGATGATTGATGCCGTGCGGGCCAGGGATCTGCGCAGCATGGCGGCGCTATGGCTGTCACCGCCCGCGGTGTCGGCTGCGTTGCTGGGAAAACTGCTGGAACAGGCCTGGCTGCGCGGGCGGCGCAGGCTGGGCCTGGGGCGGAGGGAAAGCTAGGGGCGGCCCCTGCAAATCACCAGTTATAGGCGCTGGGTGGCAATGTGCTGTTCTCGTGCAGCTCTGCGCTGCCAGGAACAGAGGCGGCGGCAGGCTGCAGCTGCAGACGGGTGGTGCCCAGCATCCGGGCAAGGCGCAGGGTTTCTCCCGCATCGCAGCCGGTCAGCGCACGGCGCAGCGACCACAGCAGACCGCGCCCCAGGCTGGCGGTTATGTCCTGCCCGCTGCGCCCGCTGCGGCGCAGCTGCACAAGGCGGGCGCTGTCCTGCGGGCTGAAGACAACCCCATGCTTGCCGGAAACCGCCCGGCGGCAGACCGCAATCTCAGCCGCGGCCAGCGGCACCGCAGGCGCCGCGGCGGCGGCAGCCTCGAAATCCTCCAGCGCTTCCTGCCACAGCCCGTGCCGGGCAAAGACGCCGCCGCGCTGCAGATGCGCGGCGCGGCGCACCTGCGCCGGTGCGCCTGTGAACATCGCCTCCATCAGCGGCAGCGGCAGATGACCGCGCAAACCCCGGAACACGGCCCTGTCCTGCTCGGCCCAGACGCGGTCGGCGGCGCTGGCGGCATGGCGGTGGCCGGCCGGCCCGCGGGCGCCATCGTGCTTGCGCTGCAGGAACAGCACCCGGCTGGTCATCTCTATAGGAAAGCGCACCGCCAGCCGCACAATCATGTCGTAATCAATCGAGCGCGGCAGATCCTCGCGGAACGGGCCAACCTGGTCATAACACTGGCGCCGCACCAGGGTGGCGTTCTGGAACAGAAAGATATCCTCCAGCAGATGGCGCAGCGGCGTGCCGGTGCCAAGATCGGGCCAATAGCCGGGGCCGGTCACCTCGCGGCCCTGCGGGGTATCGCGGAACCGGTTGTAGCTGCCCCCTGCGATGCCGGCTTCAGGGGCTGCGTCCAGTATCCCCGCCAGCCGCTCTGCCGCGTCCGGGGCGGCAATGTCATCATCGTCGCAAATCCAGATGTAATCGCCGCGGGCCAGCGCCAGCGCCCGGTTCAGCGCTGCCGCCTTGCCTGCATTTTCCGCCCGGTGGTATTGCAGCCGCGGATCGCGGATGGCGGCCACGGCCTCACCGGTGCCATCGGAAGAGCCGTCATCCCAGACGATGATCTGATCAACCGGCCGCGACTGCTGCTGCAGCGCCGTCAGCGCTTCCAGGAGGTAATCTCTGCGATTGAACGTCGGAACGATGACGGAAATTGCCGGCACACTGCAGCCTGTTGAAATCCCTTACCGGTTTACTATCCGGCCCGGCCGGCGATTTGTCCACAGGCGATGTCCAATCGCGCCGGAGGCCTGCCACTGATGCCGGGAACGGTGAGTGCAGCGGGCCGGAACAGCCCGATCTGCGGCGCGCAGACCACAGGCCCGCCGCAATCGCGTTGCCGGCCTCTCGTGTTGCCCTAGTCTTCTATGCAGTCGCATTTTCCTGCCGCCGCAACGCGTTCTCTGCCGCGCGGCTGATCAGGCTTAGTTTGAGGTACCGGTTCCGGTGAATAAAATTGTTCCGCAGCCCGACGAAACGCCGATCCGTTTTGATGCCGGGCCCGGCACCCGCCGGGGTCCCGATTTCATCATCGGCGGGGCGCCGAAATGCGGTACCACGTCGCTGCATTTCATCCTCGATCAGCACCCGGCGATTTCGCTGCCGCAGGATGAGGTGCATTTCTTTGATGCCGACGACCCGATTGCGCATCCCGATTTCCTGAGCGTGCAGGGCGGTGCGCTGCAATGGTGGGATCCGCGGCCCGGGGCGCAGGCCAATCAGGACTGGTACGCAGACCGCTTTCCCAGCCCGGCGCCGGGCGGGCTGGTGGGAGAGGATTCAACCACCTATCTGATGTCGGAACTGGCGGCCCGGCGGATCGCGGCACAGCTGCCCGATGCCCGGCTGGTGTTCATGCTGCGCCACCCGGTGCAGCGCGCCTATTCGCAGTACTGGCATCTGATCAAGACCTCCCGCGCCGCCGAGAGTTTTGAGGTCGCGATCCTGCGCTATCCCCACATTTTGCTGGGGTCGAGCTACGCCGCAGGCCTGCAGCGCTTTATCAGCGCGCTTGGCCGGGACCGGGTGCATGTCTGCCTGTTCGAGGATTTCCGCGCCGATATTCAGGGCTGCGTCGACGGGGTGACGCATTTTCTGGGGGCCGGTCCGATGCGGGTCGACCCCGAGCGGGCCTGGTTCAACCGCACCAGATATCCCGCGCGCCCGGCCTTGCACCGGATGGCGAACCGGATCGGGCGGCATCTGGTGCGCGGCCGCTACCGGCAGCATATGGGCGGTTCCGCCACGCTGGCGCGGCGGGTGGAGAACAAACTGCATTACTGGTGGTTCGCGCATGTCAGCCCGCGCTTCATGACCGCCGGGCGGCCGCCGCCGATGGCCGCCGCCACACAAGCCTATCTGGAACAGCATCTGTCGGCCCGCAATGCCGGTCTCTCAACGCTGCTGGGCCGCGATCTGCCGTCAATCTGGCCAGGGATGAGGTGCTGAAATGAGACATGGAACACAAGCAATGCACCCCGGCGCAAAGCCGGGCAACGGAGGACCGGGCCATTGAACCGGCGCAGCGGGGTTTTCAGTTTCATGGCGGATGATCCGCTTGATGCCACGCCGCGCGACGGCGCGGTCAAACTGTCCGATATCTATCTGTTTTTCTGGCGCCGCTGGCTGCTGATCGGGCTGATCTTTCTGGCCGTGGTGGTGGTGAACGGGGTGATGCTGATGCAGATCCAGCCGCGCTACACCGCCACTGCCGAGGTGACCCTGGTGGATCCGCGGCAGAACAGCACCCCGATTGCCGACCTGCTGACCGGCGTGCCGCTGAGCCGCCAGGTGGTCGAGCAGGAAATTGCGACGATGCGCTCCAAGGCGTTCATGATCGAGGTGGTGAAGCGCCTGGGCGTCGATGAAACCTCGCCGATGCTGAAGGCCGGCGGGCCGCCGCCGCTGCCGTTGCGCGTGCTGGGCTCGGTCAAGCGGTTCGTATCCGGGCTGATCCGTTCCAAACCTGCAGCGGGCGCTGCCGGCAAGCCCTCGGCGGCCAGTGTGCCGCTGCCGCAAACCGCGCCGGAAACCGAGGCCGCAGCGCAGGTCCTGGCCGGAGACATGCTGCAATACGGTCCCGCCGCCGACCGTCTGGCTGCCTTGCTGCAGATCGAACAGAGCGGCAACGGCTATGGCATCAGCCTGTCGGCCGAGGCGGCGGATCCGCTGTTTGCAGCCGCCATCGCCAATGCGGTGGCCGCCGAATACCCGCGCTTCAGCCTGGGCCTGCGCAGCCAGGCCATCGAAGAACAGGTGCAGCTGCTGAGCGGACGCGTCGAGGAGCTGGGGCATAACCTGGAAGAGGCCGAAACCGCAGTGGTGGACTTCCAGACCCGCGTGGCCGGCGTCAACCAGGACAATGCCGACCGGCTGAACCGGCAGATCGAGAATCTTGGCCGGGCACTGATCGAGGCAAGGACCGAAATCGTGACCGTCGAAGCGCAGCGTCTCCAGGTTCTGGAACTGGTGGCGGCCGATGGCCCCGCCGCAGCCTCGCAGGTGCTGGATTCACCGATTTTGAACGGCCTGCGCCTGCAGCTGTCCGGCCACCGGATTGAGCGCAGCCGCGCGGCCGGGCAATTTGGCGCCGATGCGCCGCAGGTGGCGGCGCTGGATGCGGTGATTGCACGGGTCAAGGAAGAGGCGGCGCTGGAGACCGCCCGCATCGTCGCGGAGTATGAAACCCGGGCCAGCATTGCCTCAGCTGTGGTGGCCTCGATCGAAGAGAAACTGACGGGGCTGGAGCAGCTGGTCAACGCCCGCTCGCGCAATATGGTCGAATTGGCCAAGCTGCGCCGGATCGCCGATGCCAACCGGATCGCCTATGAGGAATTTCTCAAGGTGGCCACAGAATCGGCACAGCTGAAAGCGCTGCAGCAGCCGTCGGTGCGGCTGCTGTCCTTTGCCGAAGTCCCGCAGACCCCCAGTGCGCCAAGGTCGCTGCTGCGGCTGGCCATCGCGGGTGTGGCGGGGCTGGCCATCGGACTGGGGGCGGCGCTGCTGCTTGAGCTGACCAGCAACAGCATCAAGACCACCCGCGCCCTGCGCCAGGCGACCGGCCTGCCGGTCATCGGCAGCCTTTCGCATTTGCGCAAAAAACGGGCGGCACAGCTGCTTGGCCGCCTGGGCAGCGGCGCACAGCTGCCCGCCGCGGAACGCACCCTGGTCGAAGAGGGGCGCAAGCTGGCGCTGTTTCTGTCCGGCGCCGCCGACCGCGGCCGCGGCACCATCGTCTTTACCTCGGCGCTGCCGGGTGAAGGCAAGGCCATGACCGCAGCGCTGGTGGCACATGCGTTGGCGGCGCGTGGCCAGTCGGTCATCCTGGTTGATGCAGCACAGGACAGTGCCAAGGCAAGCCGCGCGCCCTCCCCGGCTGCCGGGGACACAGAGGCGGCGGGGCCGGTTCCGGGCGGCGTTGTCCGCTCCCCGGCCGGCTATTGGTTCCTGTCGGTTGCCGAGACCGCCCGGACCGGTCTGGACTGCCTGCCGGACCGCTGGATCGAAACCGCGGTGACCAGCCTGGCAGACAAATACGACTATGTTCTTATCAATACCACGCCGGTGCTGTCGCTGGGCAACGTGTCAAGCTTCCTGCGCCATGCGGATGCTCTGGTGGTGGCCTCGCGGTGGAACGCCACAGCCCAGCAAACCGTGGAAACCTGCATTGAGCGGCTCCGCGATCTGCGGGCGCAGAACATCTATGCGGTGATGACCGGGGTCAAGCGCCGCGCCGAGCGGAAATACGAGTATCCCGGATTTATGAAAACCGTCAAACCATGGTGGAAACAGACATGATGCAGACCCTGCGATCTGCCGCAGCCCTGGCCTGGGTGCTGCTGGCCCTGCTGGCCGCAGCCGGAGCTGCCGCCGCCCCTTACCAGCTTGGCCCCGAGGACACCGTGTCACTGCGGGTGGTTGCCTGGAACGACGAGAGCGCCTCTTATCAATCGATGGAGGCGCTGGCCGGAAACTATACCGTGGCGCCGGATGGCAGCCTGGCAATCCCCATTGCCGGAAGCATTGCCGCCGGCGGCGCCACCGCCGAGGACCTTGCCGCCGAAATCGCGGCAAGGCTGCAGGCCGCGGCAGGCCTGTACCAGCCGCCGGCGGTCTCAATGCAGATCCTGGCCTACCGGCCGTTTTATGTCAGCGGCGATGCCGCCGCGCCCGGCGCCTATGCCTGGCGTCCCGGGCTGACGGCCAGCAAGGCGCTGGCCTTGGCCGGCGGGCTCTACCGCAGCCGCAGCCAGCTGCCGGGTGAAGATACCGAGTACCGGCTGGTGAACTCGCTGCGCGGAACCCAGGTAGAGCTGATGCGGATGCGGGCGCGGCAGGCCCGGCTTATGGCCGAGCAGGCGGGCGCAGAGAGGATCGCCTTTCCGCAAGGCCTGCGCCATCCCGACGGTCCGGAGGCTGTTGCACGGATCCTGACCGAAGAAACCGCAATCTTTGATATCCGGGGTGAATCGCAGATCCGCACCATTGAATCAAACGAGGCGCTGATCGCGCTGTACCATACCGAGCTTGAGGCTTTGAACGGCAAGCTGGAGGGGCAGCGGCGGCAGGTTGAGATTGCCCGCGACCAGGCCGATAAACTGCGCGGCCTGGTGGATCGCGGCGCCGTGGTTGCCAGCCGTCTGGTGGATGCCGAACGCATTCTGGCCAATCTCAACGCCGAGGAACTGGACCTGAACACCGCGATCTTCCGCGCCCGCCAGCGGATCGGCGAAACCCGGCGCGACCTGCTGCAGGCGGTGGATAACCGCCGCCACGAGGTGGTCGCCCAGTTGCAGGACACCCGCCGCAAGATCGAGCTGGAAACCAAGCGCGAGGCGATGTTCCTGGGGCTGGCGGCCTCGCAAGGCTCTGCGCTGGGGGATCTGCCGCTGAGCGTCAGTATGAAAGTCCGCCGCAGCACTGCCGGCGGGGTGGAGGTGATCGCGGTGGGGCCTGATGATGCGGTCCGGCCGGGCGACGTCTTTGAGGTGTCGCTGGATTTCACCCTCACCACCCAGTAATCCTGCCTCAGTGATCCCGACCCCGGTGATCCTGCCCCCGCGCCGCCGCTCCAGTGGTGCCGCTTCGTTGAATGCTCTCTGTGAATGCTCCGGGTGAATGCCCGCTGCGGCCTGACGCCCCGAGGCTCCCGGAGGCCGCCCTGGGAGGCTAAGGAACCGTGAGGCTGGAACCGGGGCCTGCACGCGCGCTGCGGGCGGCTGGAAGGCCCGGATCCAGGCTCTATTCCGTTGTCATCAGCTCGCTGCAGGACGGCGTGCCGCCTTCGGGCGGCGTGTAGGAGGCGCATTGCACCAGCGCCGAGGCATGGGTGTCCTTGGGCGCAATACCCGACCAATGGGCCTGCTTTTCACTGCCGGCCCAAAGCTCGAAGTAGATCTTCATCGGCGGCCGCGGCACATGCTCCGCCCCTGTCAGGCGGAACAGCTCGGTGCCGCCCGCGGACCAAATGATGGCGTCCTGGGACCAGTCGATTGTATAAAGGCGCGGCGCCGCAGCAGCGTCAAAACCCAGATCAACCCAGGGCGGCTGCTCCAGCGGCGCGCCATCACGGAACCGGTTGAAATGCGCCCTGGCGGTGTCCTTGCCGAGGATCTCGATATTGATTTCCTCGTGGCTGTGGCCGAAATGCGGGCCGGTATAAAGGTAGAAGGCTGAGATCAGCCCTTTGCCGGCCGCCGCCTGCATCACCACCTCATAGCGGCCGTAACCGTACCAGTTGCGCCGCTGCACCTGTCCGCTGACAAACTCCTTTGAGGTTTTTCCGGCTTTCAGCAGCGATCCGTTATCCGTCTTCATCTCCTTGCCGTCCACGCGGTCTACCGGGTCCGAAGGCGCGAGGTGCATCCGCGCGCCCGCTGCGCCGAACTCGACCGCCTCCTTGCGCCAGGCGGTTTGAAACCAGCCGGCCGGGTGGTCATACTCGGCCCGCCACCAGTTGGCTCCGGGGCCGCTGATCGGAAATACCGTCCGGAACGGCACCCCTGCCGTTTTGCCTTCTATCTGGCCGGCAGCAGCCCCCGTCATCAGCAGGCAGGACAGCCCAAGCGCTGCGGAAGTGAGAATACTCTTTTTGAGACGGACAGAAGGTCCGCCCCGGGTCGTTATGGCAGCCACGTCAATACTCCCATCCATGTAAGGAAATTTCATGTTCGAATGCATCGGCAATGATGCGGATTTGCTGCGGGGCGAAGACCTCGCGGTAGGACCGCTTGTCCGGGCGCAGGGTGGATTTTGCCCGCGGCAGCCCTTCAAACGGCACCCCTATTTCGGCAAAGAGGCTGGCAAGCTCCGCGTCAAGGCGGTCATAGCGCAGCACCCGGTCGACAAGCGGCTTGCCTTTGGTGTCGCAGTAAAACGGCGCATTATGGCAGAAGATGCGGTTCTCCAGATAGCGGTCCAGCGTCAGCTCCGGATCGTGATGGCGGTGCCAGGCCGCATTGCGGAACATGTGGAAATGCGACAGCGTCTTGTCCCAGGGGTTCCGCTCGACGCAGACCTTCAGGTAGCTGTCCCAGATCCGCGCCGGCAACCGGGCGCGGGCAAAACGGGCCGGGATGTGGTTGTAGATCCGGTCGCGCCGCAGGCACTCCAGGACATTCTTATGCAAATCGCTGCGCGTGCGCACCCCGCGCCAGGGCGCAAACCAGCCCCGCCAGTTGCGCGGCCTGTGCCCGGGGATGCCCGGGAAGATCGGCGTCACGATATCATCCGGCCCGCAATGGCGGGCCAGCTCCAGTTCGATACTTGTTCCTGCAGACTTCAGCGTCTTCACAAAAATCAGCTTGTGACGATGCGAAACGATCATTTACGATTACCTAAGAACAAAACCACCCGCACCATCCGGCACCTCAACCTATCAAATAATATGGCCGCAGGCCGGTTCGGCGAGTTTTTTCTGCAAACCGGGACAGCTTCCCTGCGGTCCCGGCAACCGCGCTGATGTGCCGGCTGGTCAATGCCGGGCGCAGTTTTCCAGCACGCTCCGGCAGGGCATTGCGTCTTGCAACAGCCTGATCACTTGTGCATAATTTTCCTGCAGCCCATGAGTGCCGGCCTTGACCGGATTGTTAAAGAGCCCCTTTTCGGAGTGTGTCTTTGAAGATTTTCGTTTGTGCGTGCACTTTCAGACGTCCTGACGAGCTCATCGCACTCTTGCGCTCCTATCGCACGCTTGACGTGCGCCGCGACATGGAGCTGACTTTCCTCATCGTGGACAATGATGACACCCCTTCCTCGCAGGAGGTATTCGAGCGGGAAACCCGCGATTTCCCCTGGCCCTGCCGTTATGTGCACGAACCCCGGCCAGGGATACCCATGGCGCGCAACCGCGGGCTGACGGAAGCCGGGAGCGAAGGGTTCTTTGCTTTTGTGGACGACGACGAGACAGTGACACCATCGTGGCTGACCGAGCTGGTGGGTGTGGCTGAACGCACAGGCGCCGCTTTTGTGCAGGGACCGGTGCAGATGCTGGTCGATGATGCCAGCGATGCCTGGTGGCTGCAGACGCTGTTTTTCAAGCAGCGGCAGTATGCGGACGGCAGCAAACGGACGGAAAGCTGGACCAACAACGTGCTGCTGGACCTTGGCTTTACCACTCGGCACGGCTGCCGGTTCGACGAACGGCTCAGCTTCACCGGCGGCGAGGACACGATGTTCTTTCAGGATGTGGTGCGGGCGGGCGGCCTTGGCGCTTATGCGCAAAATGCCTGGGTCTGCGAAATACAGCCGCCGTACCGGCTGTCCTGGCGGTGGGCGGTCAGCCGCCAGTTCCGGTTTGGCAACACCCGGGCGCTGACCATGCTGCTGCGCCGCTCGCGGGGGCGCTCGATGGCTTATTGCCTGGTGCGCGGCGCAGGCATGATCGTGGTGGGGTTTGGCTGGCTTGCCAGTTCAATCTTCAAGGGCAAGCGCGGTTTTGCCAATGGCATCGCCCTGTTTGCCCGGGCTGCCGGCGTTCTTTCAGGCCTGTTCGGAGCCCGCATGCAGGAATACCCGCGATGATGCCGGCGCGCATGCATCCCAGGTCAAGGTAAAGAGGATGTTCGACAACCGCACCGCAATAGACAAGGCGGGCCTCGGCAGGCTGCAGCAGCGGTTTGACGCGGTGCGCGGCATCGGCCGCAATCATTTTGGCCTGAAAATCGGCGGCCGGATGATCGGGTATTGCTATATCCGCAAGAATGCCTGCTCCAGCTTCAAGACAATGTTTCTCGACCGCTCCCCGCAGCGGGCGCAAAAGCGCCCGGATCAGCACCCGATCGACTTTATCCGCCAGCATCACCGCTTGGCGCCGGGTGCGCTGGCCGCCTGCGACCATCTGATCTTTGCCTACCGCGACCCGGCCGAGCGAACGCTGTCGATGTTCCGCAACAAATTCATCGCACAGACCGGCGCCACTGATATCAGTGCAAGCTACACCCGGATTACCGGCCAGCCGCCGGAAGCCGCAACCTTCCGCAGTTTCACCGAAGACTATCTGGGACGCCGGTTCTCCCGACTTGACCGCCATGTGCTGCCGCAGCGGATGCATCTGCAGCGGGTCTGCTATACCGACGCCATACCGGTGCAGAATCTTCATGCCGGCATGTGCCGGGTGATCGGGCCAGAGCTGGCAGACCAGTATTTTCTGCAACCGGTCAACCGGACCTCCGACGTGCCGCTGCAGCCGGTGTCCGATGCCGCCGACCGGCCTGTGCAAGAGCTGCGGGAAATTTACGCCCGCGAGGGCTGCATGCCCGATAACGCAAGCCTGCTGCCCGCCGGAGTGGCAGCCCGGCTGCGGAAACTTTATGCCATGGACTATGATATCATCGGGACAGTCAGCAATGCCGCATGCTCAGCCTGAACTGCCAAGGATCACCGTGGCCATTGCCGCTCATGAGACTGACGCTTGCATCACCGCCGCGGTTCAGTCGGCTCTGGCCCAGGACCGGGCTGCCGTCAGCGTCATTGTGGCGGATGATGCCTCGCGCGATGGCACTGCCGGGACGGTGGCCCGCATCGCAGCGCATGACGGGCGGGTGTCATTGGTCCGCAGCCCGGTCAACCTGGGGCCCGGCGGCGCCCGCAACCTGGCCTTTGCGGCGGCAGAGGATGATTGGATCGCGGTGCTGGACAGCGATGACAGCTTTCGGCCCGGCCGCCTGGCACGGATGCACGCCCATGCGCAGCAGCAGGACGCGGATATCGTGATCGACGATTTTATCTCGGTGGATGCCGCTGGCCAGACCCTCCCCGGACCAGGGCTGGCAGCGCGGCACCCTGCGGGGGTTCTGGATATGGCCGATTGGCTGCGGCTGAACGACATGGCCCGCGCGCAGCTGAGCTTTGGATATGCAAAGCCGCTGCTGTCGCGCCGCTTTCTGTTGAAAAACGGCCTGCGCTATAATGAAAGCCTGCGCAACGGAGAGGATTTCCACCTGATCCTCGAGGCGCTTGCAGCCGGGGCGCGGCTCTATTTCACCGGCGAGGCCGGCTATAGCTATACCCGCCGCGCAGGGTCCGTGTCGCGCCGGGCGCAAGGCAGCCACATGCGGGCCTTGCTGGCCGCGGACAAGGCGGTGGCGGCCAGGCTGTCCGCGCAGCAGCAGGGCGCCACCGCCCGGCTGCTGGCGGTGCGGCGGCGCAACCTGCAGAACCTGATCACCACCGAAGAGGTGCTGGCCGAGCTGAAAGCCATGCGCCCTAGCGCGGCGGCGGCCCGCCTGGCGCGGCACCCCGGCGCCCTGGGGCGGGTGGCCGGGCATCTGGCTGAGGCCCTGCGCAAACGCATCGGCGCACGCGCGTGACCGGCGGGGCAGGGGACAGGACAGGCGGCAGGACAGAGGGCAAGCGGCCCGCAACCCTGATCGTCGCGCGGCGGCTCGACGGGGCGCGATCGGGCAGCAACACCTATCTGAAGGTCTATCTGCAACTGTGCCGGGACGCCGGGCTGTCGACCCGGATTGTCTTTGCGCCGCGGCGGTCCTTCGGCAACCTGGCCTGGGCCCGTCTGGACCCCGGCATTGCAGATCTTGCGGATCAGATCGACTGGGCGCAGACGGTCCGCATCGGCAGCACCCGGGTTTCGCTGTCGCCGGCGGTCTGGCTGCGCATGGCCCGCAGGGCCGCCGCAGAAGGGTGGCGGCGGCTGAGCGGGCAGGGCCGCAGCCCCTATCCGAGCCTGCTTGGCGTTGAGCTGCCGCCGCGGGAATCCGAGGAAGTGATGGCGCGCGCGCGGAGAGCTGACGCCGAGGTGCTGACCGTGGAATACAGCAGCCTCGGCCCGCTGCTGGACCAGCTGGAGGCGCGCACGCGTGTTGTGTTTCTGCATGATCTGTTTTCGCTGCGGGCCGAAAACTTTGCCGCGCAGGGGCTGCAGCCCGACCATACGGTGATCACCCTGGCCGAAGAGGCGCAGCGCTGCCGGGCGGCGGATCTCCTGATCCATGCCAGCTGCATCGAGCGCGACCGCTTGCGGCCGCTGCTGCCCGGCGCCCGGCATGAATGGATGCCGCCCGCGGCACAGGCCGTCCGCCCCCGCGCAGAGCCCGGCACAGAGCCGCACGGGCTGTTTCTCGGCTCTGTCCACGGCGGCAACACCGAAGCGCTTGGTTTCCTGCGCCGGCACGTCTGGCCAAAGGTGCGCGCCGGGCTCCCGGAGGCAAAGCTATGGATTGCCGGGTCAATTGCAGCCACGGTTTCCGCCCGGGAGGCGCAGGCCGAAGGGCTGGTGCTGCTTGGGCCGGTGGACGATCTGGCCACCCTTGGCGGGCCGCAAGCGGTCGGGCTGGCGCCTATGAAGACCGGCAGCGGCATTCCGATCAAGGTGGTGGACTACCTTTCATTGGCCATGCCGGTGGCGGTGACACCCGGGACATTGGATGCTTTTGGCGGCGCGCTGGACGGGTTTGCGGCCGTTTCCGACTCGGATGCCGGCTATGCGGCCATGGTCTGCGCCCTGCTGCGCAACGATTCGGAACGCGAAAAGCTGTCAATGGCTTCCGCGTCGGCAATTTCGCAACTCCGTAATCCGGAGCTGACCGGCATCCTTGACAGCCAGGCAGGCGATTCAATTTGCCAGGATGTTTGAAATACCTGAAACAAAACATTTCTCCCCGAACACTCCGTATTCCGGAATGGTTTTTTCATTTGGTTAACACAGCATTAACGTGCGCTCTGAAATACCATGACGCGAATGGTTCGGCATAATTTCGCCGGCACGCCCGCTGCCCGCGCTCGGATTATTGCCCATGCGGGAGCAAACTTCGAATTCCTATTTGAACACGCTGGAAATGGGCGGCGAGTTGGGGCAGGTTCGCAAAAAATTCGGATAACGAGGGACACATCGATGCAGTTCAAGCGCAGCGCTTCCGCGCTTTGCGCGTGGCATAGCCGCGCATCATACCGACGGTTACCGGGCGGCAGTTTTGAGCCCCGGGATCCTGCCTCAAGCACAACGCCTTGAGGCATCTGTTTTTTTGCACCCTGCTCCCCTAGGTCAGCAGGGCTGGTGAAAGACACGGCCTGCGTCTCCGGAGGCAGGCAGGGGGGGAAAGCGGCCAGTCGCGCAGCAGCGCGGCGGCCAAAGAACATGCCCTGAAGATGCCGTTAAAGCAACGTCAACATTCCTTTCTCACGGCATCCGCAAAACATAATCATCTGCCAGACCGCTAACACGCGCCTGATCTGGCAATCCGGAGATCCAGTTCGATGAATGCAATGACCCACGACACCATGATGTCCCATCATGATATGACCATGCCGTTTACGAATCCCGCGGACGCAACCCACGTCGCAGTACAATCCGGCAATTGGAATGACCCGTCAACCTGGAAAAACGGTAAGGTCCCGGGAACAGACGCAAAAGTCCACGTACCGGAAGGCGTGTCTGTCGAGTACAACTCCACATCCAACGCCCGGCTGGAATGGGTCCGCGTCGACGGCGGGCTTGATTTCGCCACCGATCAGGACACCCATATCCGGGTCGAGACATTCGTCACCGGCCTGAACTCGCATCTGACCATCGGCACCGCGGATAAGCCGGTTGAGGCGGATGTGAACACCTCGATCGTTTTTGCCGACGGGCCGATTGACACCCAAATCGACCCTGACTTGCTGAGCCACGGCCTGATTGCCCAGGGCAAGGTCGAAATCCATGGCGCCACAAAATATTCCTATTCAGCGCTGGACGGCAACGCAAAGGCCGGCACCAAGACCCTGAACTTTGAAGCCAACACCGACGGCTGGCAGGTCGGCGACACGCTTGTCGTGATGGGCACCCAGCAGGGCAAGTTCCAGGATGAAAGCCGGGAAATCGTGGCGATCAAAGAGACCTCGACGGGCGTTGAAATCACCCTGGACAAGGCGCTGAGTTACGATCATACAACCCCGCCGGGCTATGATCTGGACATTTTTGTCGGCAACGAGACCCGCAACGTTGTGTTCTCCTCCGAGAACCCCGAAGGGGTGCGCGGGCATGTGATGATGATGCACACGCCCGACGCCGTGGTCCAATACGCCGAATTCAGCGAGCTGGGCCGCACCGACAAATCGCTGCCGCTGGATGTCGGCACCAATGTCGCCGCGCGCTACCCGCTGCACCTGCACGAGACCGGCACCGAGGCCGGCAGCCAGATGGCGGTGCTGAACGGCAACGCGGTGCATGGCTCCCCGGGCTGGGGCATTGTGCAGCATTCCAGCCATGCGGCTGTTGATTTCAATTTTGTGCATGACATCGCGGGCGCCGGCATCGTGTCGGAAGACGGCGATGAGACCGGCCAGTGGATCGGCAACTTTGTCACTGGCATTCCCGGCGCTGGCGAGGATTTTTCGATTGCCCGCGATGAGCACAAAGCGGATTTCGGCCACAGCGGCGTGGCCTATGAAAACCAGGCCCGGCAAATCGTCCAGCATGACAACATTGCCGCAAACGCCAATACCGCATGGATGTTCCGGGCTGCCGAAACCAGCGTCGACAATCCCGACCGGGATGCGCTGCAGTTCGACCCGATGCCGTTCAAGGACGTCCTGAACAACGAAGAGCCAGCCATCACCGGTTTCCATGACAACACTGCAATTGCGGTGGAGACGATGGTCGACACCGGCCACCGTCAGGACATGGCCACCACCACCGACCTGCGCAGTGACATGATCCGCATGACAGCCTGGGAAGTCGACAAGGTTTTCGACGTCTTCAGCTATACCGGCGAATATGTCATTCGCGATGGCCTGTTCATTGCTGACGACGACGGTGCAGGCAAGGCCATCGTCATGCCGTCCAAGCACGAAAGCACGTCGATCATCAACTCTCATTTTGACGGCTTCAAAACGGCGATTTATGATACCGGCGTGAACAATGACGGTGTTTACATCGGCAATACGTTCAAAAACGTCGGCAAGAAAATCGACAGCAGCAACTATGGTGACGAGCGGCTGGTATCAGCGGACGCGTCGTCGCTTGAAACCCTGGCGAAACCAGTGCTGAAGCTGGATGCAGATGCCGACCTCACTCTGGGCCCGCGCGACAAGGACCTGCTGATTTCCGGCACCATCACCGACAATGCCGGAGAACTGCGGCTGGCGTCGAACATATGGTCGAAGGTTCCGACAGCGGATCAGGACGGGATCAATACAAACGACACCCTTCTCGGCCAGCCCGACCCCGAAGATCTGCTCGCCCTGCATGGTGCGATGCGCGATGGCGACGGCTGGGTCATGCCGGTTGCGATCTGGATCACTGACCGCGTCACCGCCGAGCATTTCTCCTACCGCATCGACATCAAGCTGGAAGGCTATACCGACGACTTCCTGAAACAGTATGAAATCACCGATTTCAAACTGCCGTCCAGCAAGGTTGAGATTTTCGACGGCTATACCGAAGCCGGCGGCACGGACACCGGCGGCGGCACCCCGGATCCGAAACCGACTCCGGACCCGGATCCGGATACAGGCGGCGATGCTGAAGCCGTGCTGCAGGTCGGCACCGCAACCTTCAATCAAGGATCCCGCAAAAACTGGTTCAGCACCGAGTTTGCCGAAGACATCGACAATCCGGTGGTGATCATGGGGCCGCTGACATCGAACGGCGGGGCGCCGGCCTTTGCCCGGGTCAAGGCGGCAACCGACGACGGGTTCAAAATGCAGATTGAGGAATGGGATTATCTCAACGGCAAGCATGGCACGGAATCGGTGAGCTGGGTTGCCATGTCGAGCGGCACCTACGAGCTGGAAGACGGGCGCCAGGTCACTGCGGTGCAGGTGGAAACGGACAAAAACGGCAAGGCCACCGTAGATTTCTCCGGTTTTGACGGTGAAATCGCTGTCTTCACCCAGATCGGCAGCCATAACGCCTCCGAAGCGATCACCGTCCGCAACGAGGTGTCCGGCAACGATTCCGTCGAAATCTCGCTGCAGCGGCAGCAGGATAACAGCGGCGGTGCCTTTGCACCGGAGACCGTCTATGTGATGGCAATGGAAGTGGGCGAAGGCGAAGGCTTGCAAGCCGGGAACATGACCGGCGTGAAACGCAAAGCCTCGCAGGTGGATGTCGATCCGGACGCGTTCGATGAGCTGGCATTCCTCGCCTCCATGACGTCAACCAATGGCCAGGACCCTGCTGCATTGCGTCTGCGCGATTTTGACAGCAACGGTATCTCGATCTTTGCCCAGGAAGAGAAATCCGCAGATAATGAGACCTGGCACAAGCGTGAAGACGTCAGCTGGTTTGCGGCAGAGACCGGCGTTTACGATCTGTTCTGAACCGCCGGATCCGCGATATGAAAGGCAACGGCCGGCCCCGAAGGGGCTGGCCGTTTCTGCACCGGGCCCTGCCCGGTGCCATGCCTGCTGCCAAGCCGGTGCTTGGCCAGGTAGCAGGCGCCGATCCAGATCAGCATATGGGCCAGCACAAAGGGCCGCATCAGCTCGCTTTCGACCATGGCGCGGATCAGTTCGACCATCGCCACCGTCAGAAAGAAAATGAACGGCATGCCGCCGCGCCGCACCAGCTGCAGGGCCAGGCGGGCAAAGGCCCATGCCAGCATGCAGATGGTGAGAACCAGCCCGATCAGGCCGAAATGCACGGTGTTTTCATAAAATGAGTTGTGGAAGGAAAACACCTGGTTCGGGCTTTTGTGGAACGCCGCAAAAATCTGCCGGACAAGGTCGTTCTCCTGATACCGCCAGAAGCCGCCGCCGCCGTATCCGGTCACCGGATGCTCCCGGATAACATCCTCGGCATAGGCCCAAAGCTGGGTGCGCCCGGTGAGTGTGCGGCTTTTGCCCAGCCGGTCGAAGAACAGATCGGCAAGGGAGTCGGGACCGCTCAGCAGCACCGGCAGGGCAATGGCCAGCACCCCCGCAGTGATCAGCCCGGTGGCGATCCTGTCGGCAGGCGTGCGGTCTCCGGCGCCGGCAAAAAAGCCGAAGCCGCCGATCATCGTGATGATGGCAAGGCTCAGCACCAGCGCCGTGGCCGAATGGCTGCGCAGGATCAGCACAAAGGCCAGCGCTGCCAGCACCAGGGCGGTAAACCGCAGCCACAGCCGGAACCAGGGGTCGAAAGCCACGCAGAGCGCCGCCGCCCACAGCAGCAGCATCTTTGCCCCCAGCATGTTTTTATGCGGAAAGACGCCGGTCATCGCGCCATCCTGATAGGAGGTGAAGAAAACGCTCAGCACGCCGCAGATACCGGTTGCGAAAAAGGCTGTCAGAACAATCCGGCGCGGACTCATCCAGGCTGCAAAAAGCACACAGATCAGCCCGGACAGCACCATCTGGACACCGGTGCGCAGCGCCTCTCCCGGCACCACGCCCAGCGGCGATGACAGCATCGCCCAGGCGGGCAGCAGCAGCAGCGGCCAGCTGCCCGCCAGGATCGGCACCGTGGCCCGGCGATCGCGCCAGACCGCGTAGGAAAAGTAGAGCGCCAGCGGATAAAGGATATACTCATCTCTCTGAAAGACGGTGAAGGTGACCAGGAACCACAGCACGGCCAGGGCCAGTTCCACAGGCCGGGCCGGGGCCGAGCTCATTGCGGCTTGCACCCCTGTGGTCATTGGGCCGCCGGTGCAGAGCAACCGCTTCCAGCCGCGGCATGGTGCCCGGCATGGACCGATACCAAATGGCGTGCCAGCCGCATAGAGAAGGCCGCGATGGAATGCGTTGGCTGCGGTGCACCGCTGCTGCGAAAGACCGCCGAGCCTGCCAGGTACAGGCCCTGCACGCCATGCACCCGGCAATTTCCGTCAACAACGCTGTCGCGCGGGTCCAGCCCCATCCGTGCCATCCCCGTCTGATGATAGCCATCCCTGGCACTGGCGCGGATGGCCCGGACCTGGTCTTCGGGAGTCATGTCATGCTGCAGCCTGGCCAGGCCGGAGGCGGCAAACGCCGCCGATAGCATCTCGTGACCGCGGACGACACGGTCCACATCAGCCTGCGAGAAATTGAAGTGGATACGGACCCCCGGCAAAGTGTCCGGCTGCACAGGGCCGGCAAGCTCGATACGGTTTCCGGCCTGGGATTCCTGTTCCGCGTGATAACTCAGCTTGTACCGGTTTGCGCCATTCGGGATCAAATGATCGACCACCTCCCGCCTGCGGTCGCAGCGGGCGCTGATCATTCCGGGCAGGGCACGCAGGCTGGGCCCGGCGTCTGCAGCCAGATTGCGCAGATGCGGCAGAACCGGGCTTGGTTCCAGCCGTTCAGGGGGTTTGGGTCCCGGCAGCGAGGGATCGCGCACCCTGCGCCCGCGCAGCCGCGCAAGCAGGTGCTTTGCCGAGAGAATGCCTGAACCGTGCCCGGCATTGGCCGCGGGCCAGTTGCGGGCCCAGAAGAACATATTGACCCCGTCCGCCATGGCCTGGGGCGTGCTGCGGAACACCCGCCGGCTGAGCCCCTGTGCGCCCTGCCGCCGCCAGCCGTAGGCACGCACATCGGCCCGGGACGGAAAGACAATACTGGCAATACTGCCGGTCAAATGCCCGGCATAATACTGCCCCAGTGCCGCCAGGTGGCCCAGCTCGGCCCGGTCTCGCGCCTGCGCGGCCAGCAGCAGCCGGGCGGTTTCGATCCCGCCCTGGGCCAGAACCGTTGTCCCGGCCCGGATGCTGGCTGCCGGCGCCCCGTCCTGCTGCCGGACCCGGACACCGGCGCAGCGGGGGCGGCCATCGGCACCCGTCCCGAACTCGAGACCCACCGCATTGGCCTGCAGCACCACATCAGGGCCGCCCGGGGCATCGATACGGGCCTGATGCCAACGCATGAGCGATCCGGAATCGGCCAGTACTTCTGTCGCGTTCAGATCGAAATCCCCCGCCGCGCCGGGCCGCAGGAAAGGGACCGCCGGCGCATAACCGCCAAGAAAAGCGGTCGCGGCGCTGAAATAGGACGCCAGATCGCTGAACGGCAGCGGCCAGCCCGCCATTTCAAGATCGTGCTGCACAAGAGGAAGAATCCGCCCGCCCCACAGGGACGTTGTGCCGCCAAGCCCCTGGCAATGTGTCTCAGCGGGATCCATGTGGGTGCCGGGATATTCGAACGCGGCCCCGGGCCCGGGGCGGGGCGCATGGCCGCCGGCCTCCAGCACCAGAACGGTCTGCCCGGCCTCGGCCAGCGGCAGCGCAACCGCAAGCCCGGCCGGCCCGGAGCCAACGATGCAGGCATCATAGCGCCGTTCAAGCGCGGTTTGAAATGTTACCAATGGCACTGTGTACTGTTCCCCTTGGTGTTCTGCTATAGAGACTAGAGCGCAAAACCGGACCCGGCCACGAAAACGTCTACCTTTTGCCGCCGGTTAACGTGACAGCGTCCCAGCCGGCCCGGATGATCCTGCCGCTGTCCACCTGTGCCAGCCAGCGGTTCGCAGCAAAGGCGTTGGTGCAACGGCCGCCGCCCATCTCCAGCACCACCGGAGTATATTCGGCCTGAAACCGCGGCTGCACAAACAGCTGCTTCACGCCGGTGTCGGAGGCACGCGCCGCCTCGGTCCAATTCTCCCGCTGGCAGCCAGGCTTGTGGAATTGCGGCAGGAGGTCCAGCGGATGCTTCCAGAAGGTATCCGCGTCAAAGCTCGCATGGTTGCGAAAGCCGATCTTGATGGGATTGGCATGGGCCATTTCGACCCAGTTCAGCCCCATCAGGTCGCGCAGCTCCCCGCCGTAGGTCAGCGCAATGCCGCCTGCGGCAACAACCCCCATGCTGGGCCGCGGGGAAAAGCCGTTCATATAGGTTCCAAACACCTCGCCGCGGGCCGACAGGGTGAATTCGCGGGCGATGCGGAACCGCTCCTGCCGGTAGGCAATGGCATTGACCGCACTCCAGGCCAGCAGCGCCGCCAGGCCCAGGCCGACAGCCGTGGCGCGCCGAACCGGTTGCAAAGCCCGCAACAAAGCCAGCCCGCCCAGCACCAGCGGCAGCGCCAGGATCGGCATCACCGGCTGGTAAAACCGCCAAAGCGCAAAATGATCGCCGCCCAGCATCACATAGGAAAACAGAATGCCAAACACCGCCGCCGCCGCCAGGACCCGGGTGCGCTGGCCAGGGGCAGGGCGGCGCAGCAGGCCAATGATGCTGACCGCGGCCAGCAGCAGCCAGGCCGGCACCAGCACCTCGGCAAAGGGCTGCCCGGTCAGGAAACTGATGAAATACTTGGCCCCGTCGAGGATATTCTGCAGCCGGTCCGCAGAGACTTTGGCGTAATAGGTATTGGGAAAGGGAAACCCGAAATAGGCCATCCGCCCCAGCGTCAGCACCGCAAACCCCGTGATGGCCGCAACAACCGCAAGCCCCGCCGGCCGCCAGGCCGCCGGGCGCAGGACAATCGCCAGCAGCCCCAGGCCACCTGCAACCGCGATGCCCTCGGGCCGGGTCAGCGGCAAGGCCGCCGCCGCCAGCAGCAGCGGCAGATCCATGCGCGGCGGCGGTGCGGCCCCTTCGGCCAGCTGCGACAGCCGGTCGAGCAGCAGCAGGATCAGCGCCGTCCACAGCGCGATCTCCATCATTGACCAGACCGACCAGATGAAAAACGACGGCAATCCGCACAACGCCAGCGCCGACAGCACCGCCGCCGCTGTGCCCCCCGGGCGGCCTGGGCTGCCAGGGCCGCCGGCCGCGCGGCGGGCGATGCGCAGGCTGAACCAGACCGCAGCAACGGTAAACCCTGCCGCAACCAGCAGGATCGCAGTCTCGGGGTTGCCGCCGGCCAGATAGGGAATGGCCAGAACAAGGGTCCATAGAAAGGAGGTCGCCCCCTCCACCCGCTCGCCGCCGATATTGTACACAAAACCATGCCCGTTTGCGATATTCTCGGAATAGGAACGGGTGATCGCCGCATCATCGATGCCGTTTGTGCCCGGCGCCCCGGCCAGGATCCAGGACAGCAGCGCCATCACTGCCACCACCGCGGCGGCAGCCAGGAGATCGGTCAGGCGGCCTCTCCGGCCGCGTTGCCCTGTGGTTGCAGGGCGGCGGGCGTGCGGCGGTTCAGGAGCAGAAAAATCGGTCATATCGTATCCAGGCCTTACAAAACTGTCTCAAATCACTTGGCACTCAGATGCCTTTGTAAACCGTAGCATTTCCCGGAATGCGGAAACGGCACCGGCCTTGATTTCCATTACCGGCCCTCTACCATTTCCGCAGCAGAAGCAGGGTCTTTGACCTGTCCGGTTGTTTCGGCCGTTGTGCGTCTGGTGTCTGTTGAGGGTAAACTAGTGTCTTATGTTTTAGAAACAAACGCCCAGGGAATCGATATTCAAGACATATCGCTTTCCGGGGATTTCACGATTGAATTCAATATTTTCTTCGATCCGCTTGAGCTTGTCAGCAAGGCGGACGGCGCGGTGTCCTCGGGCAATGCCGCCAACGGGCAGGACATTAATTTCCACCAGGGGCTGCCGCGGCTGTTCGACTCCGCCGAAGGCGATATCGTGACCGGTGCCGAAAAGTTGAACGCAGGCGAATGGAACCATGTGGCCTTTGTCCGCGAAAATGACTTCGTCCGGCTCTACCTCAACGGGGTGAATGACGCGACTTCCTTCCATGAGTACACTGCAACCTTCACGATTGAAGAATTTGCCTCCAGCGTCGCCGGGGCGTTGGACGGGCGGATGGATGAGCTGCGCATCTGGTCGACTGCCCGCAGCTCTGAGGAAATCCAGGAGTTTGCCGCCCGCACCATCGACATGACCGGCGGCGGACCTGCCGGGCTGGAACGCTATTACCGGTTCGATGACGATCCCGATCACATTGTGGATGCGACCGGCAATGCGGAAACCGGACACACATTGCACCCGCCGGCGGGCACCGCGATTGTCAACGACGATACAGTCTTTGATGTGAACATCGGCGATGCGGGGAACCTGATCGATACCCAGGTTGTGTCCGGCCTGCAGCTGCCGACCGGCATGGCTTTCCTGCCGGACGGGCGGCTGCTCGTCGCTCAGAAAGATGGCATCGTCCGCATCATCGAGGATCCGACAACCGCCAACAGCGCCTCGGCGGTCTATATGGATCTCTCGTCGCAGGTTCTGAACGACCGGGAAGCCGGCCTGCTGAACATCAAGGTCGATCCGGAGTTCGAAATCAACGGCAATATCTACCTGTTCTATTCCAACGAGCAGGAACAGCGCACAACCGTGTCACGCTTCACCCATCAGGAAAACAGCGGCGGCGCGACCAGCCGTGCCGACCCGGCCAGCGAACAGGTGCTGTGGCGCGAGCATGACACCTATTCCGGCGAGGACCACCAGGGCGGCGGCCTGGCGATCGCCTATGAACCGACAGGGCCCGGCGATCCCAGCCCCTACAAGATATACATTACCATCGGCGAGGAATTTCATGCCGAGAACGCCCAGGATCTGACCCATGACGATGGCAAGGTGCACCGGATCAACCTGACCGACGGGTCGGTGCCCACGGACAACCCCTATTACGATGCGGCCGCGGCCGCCAGCTACACGCCGTCGGTGAACACACAGTCAGCCATCTCGACGAGTGCGGAAAACCTGGCGATTGATCCCGAAGGGGTGATCACCACGATCTACAGCCACGGCCTGCGCAACCCGTTCCGGGCGGAATACGACCAGCCCAGCAACACGCTCTGGATCGGCGAGGTCGGCGGCAATTTCCGCGGCGCCTCGGAGGATATCCACATCGCCGCGCCCGGCGCCGACCACGGCTGGCCGGATTTTGAAGGTTACCTGCCCGACCCGGACGACCCAGGCAGCCCGATCTTTTCCTACTTTCATGCCTCCGGTCCGGGCCAGGATCAGCTGCCGCAGTTCGGCGATGCCGGCGCGTCGGTCTCAGGCGGGATCGTCTACCGCGGGTCGCTGCTGCCGGATGAATACCAGGGCGCCTATTTCTACGGCGACTGGGTGCGCAACTGGATCCGCTATCTTGAAGTCGACTATTCCAGCGGCGAGCCGGTGGTTGTGTCAGACAATCACTTCAAGAATGCCACCGGCCAGGTGCTGACCTTCGCCGAAGGGCCGGATGGCGCGCTTTATTACATCACAACCTTCTCGACCGGCACGCTGTTCACCTTTGAAGGCGCGGTGAACCGGATCGAGTTTTCCGCCGATAATCAGGCGCCGGGGGGCACCGGCATCCTGCTGGACCCCGGCGAAGAGAGCAATCTGACCGCGCCGCATACGGTGACGTTTGACACCGATGCCTTTGACCCGGACGGCGACGCGCTGACGTACACCTGGTCGTTCGGCGACGGCATCGATCTTGATGGCGACGGGGTCGGCGACACTGCCACCTCGACCGAACGCGCACCGACCTATACCTACACTTCCGAGGGCAGCTATGTCGTCGAGCTGGTGGTCACGGACGAACACGGTGCCCAGACCGTCTACAACGCCCAGACCATCACCGTGGGCGAAGCGCCAACAGTCACCATCGACACCCCGGACGCGGCCACCAGCTTCCGGGCCGGCGACACCATCACCCTGACCGGCAGCGCCTTTGATACCCAGGACGGGGCTTTGTCGGGGCCGGATGTCTACTGGTCCATGGTGCTGAACCACAACGAGCATTCGCACCCCGAGTTTGCCGGGATCGAAAACGTGCCGGGCGGCATCAGTTTTGACATTCCCGATACCGGCCACGACTATTTCGGCGACGTCGGCTTTGAGATTTTCCTGACGGCGATCGACAGCGACGGACTCAGCACCACGGAATCGGTGCAGATCCGCCCCGAGGAATCGATCACCACTTTCGACAATCCGGATATTGCCGGTTTCACCTTCACCATCGACAGCGTCGCCTTCCAGGGTGATCTCGTCTATGACAACATCGTCGGTTTCCGCCATACCATCGGCGTGCAGCAAAGCTATCAGGATGCCGGTTTCCAATGGGATTTCTCCCATTGGGAGGATGATCCCAGCATCACCACGGCGACCCGCGAGTTCATCGTGCCCGAGACCGATACCGTTCTGCGGCCGGTCTATAGCCAGGGCGCGCCGATCGGCCCGGTCGACGCGGTGGAGGACAATCTGGCCGCCGATACTGCAGATCTGGTCGGCGGCGGCTGGATCACCCTGCCGGTCAATGCGCTGGCCAATGACACCAACCCCAGCGGCAACCCCTTCGATGTGGTCAGCCTTGACGGGTACAAGACAAATGGACAGCCCAAGACCACCAGCAATTTCGACGGATCCGGACGGCTCAAGGTCTGGGGCGACAATGGCGGCCAGTTCCGGGTATCGCAGGACGGCACCATTGAATTCCGCGACCGCGACGGCGTTTTCGCGGACCTTGCCGCAGGCAGCAGCATCATCACCTCGATCGGCTATTCGATCAGCGATGGCGACGATCTGGACACCGCACCGATCTCGCTGAACATCAGCGTGGGCGGCACGCCCAATACCGCGCCGCAGGGGCCGGGCATTCTGCTGGACCCCGGCGAGGACATGGCCGCCGCGGCACCGCATCTGGTCACCTTCGCCTCTGACGTGACCGACGCCGAGGGGCACACGCTGAGCTATGCCTGGGACTTCGGCGACGGCAATACCGGAACCGGCGCCGCGCCCAGCCACACCTACAACGCGGATGGCCTCTATGATGTCACCCTGACCGTCACCGACGAGCTGGGCGCCGCAACCCTGTTCAGCGGCACCTCCATCGATGTGGGCAACACCCCGCCACTGGCGGTGGACGACAGCGTGGTGCTGCCGGTGGGCTTTGATCCGGTGGCCAGCCACCTTCATATCCTCGACAATGACAGCGATCCCGACGGCAGCCTCAACATGCAGATGGTCGAGATCCTTTCGGGTCCAAGCCACGGCACCATTGAGATCATGGACACCGAAGCCGAGCTGCTGGCGCGCGGCCTGCCTGCGGGGCACTACGGCCATGCGGAATATGTGCCGGCGGACCCCAATTTCGAGGGCACCGACAGTTTCACTTACCGGGTGCAGGACAATGAAGGCGCCTGGTCCAATGCCGCAACCGTGACCATCGAGGTCACAGACACCCCGACGCCGCCGCTTGATGCGGTTGATGATGCCCCGGCAACGGCTCTGGACGATCTGGCCGGCGGCAGCTGGATCACTCTGGGCGCCAACGCCTTTAGCAATGACATCAGCCAAGGCGGCGCGCCGTTCGATCTGGTGCAGCTGGACGGCTACAAATCAAACGGCCAGCAGACAACCACCGCCAACCAGGATTCGACCGGGCGTATCAAGATCTGGGGCGACAACGGCGGCCAGTTCCGGGTGGCGCAGGACGGCACCATCGAGTTTCGCGACCGCGACGGTGTCTTTACCGGGCTTACTGCAGGCAGCAGCATCATCACCGCCATCGCCTATACAATTGATGACGGCACCAACTCCGACATGGCGTCGATCAGCCTGTCGATTTCGGCCGGCGGCACGCCCAATACCGCGCCGCAGGGGCCGGGCATTCTGCTGGACCCCGGCGAGGACATGGCCGCCGCGGCACCGCATCTGGTCACCTTCGCCTCTGACGTGACCGACGCCGAGGGGCACACGCTGAGCTATGCCTGGGACTTCGGCGACGGCAATACCGGAACCGGCGCCGCGCCCAGCCACACCTACAACGCGGATGGCCTCTATGATGTCACCCTGACCGTCACCGACGAGCTGGGCGCCGCAACCCTGTTCAGCGGCACCTCCATCGATGTGGGCAACACCCCGCCACTGGCGGTGGACGACAGCGTGGTGCTGCCGGTGGGCTTTGATCCGGTGGCCAGCCACCTTCATATCCTCGACAATGACAGCGATCCCGACGGCAGCCTCAACATGCAGATGGTCGAGATCCTTTCGGGTCCAAGCCACGGCACCATTGAGATCATGGACACCGAAGCCGAGCTGCTGGCGCGCGGCCTGCCTGCGGGGCACTACGGCCATGCGGAATATGTGCCGGCGGACCCCAATTTCGAGGGCACCGACAGTTTCACTTACCGGGTGCAGGACAATGAAGGCGCCTGGTCCAATGCCGCAACCGTGACCATCGAGGTCACAGACACCCCGACGCCGCCCGCACAGAACGGTGTCCTGGTGTCCGGGCCGAACCTGACCGGGCTTGATATCGCCGATTTCACACTCTCCGGCGATTTCACCATCGAGTTCATGGCGAGCTTCGATGCCGGGCGGCCGATCAACAAGGACGATGCGATCTTCGGGGCCGGTATATTCCAAGGGACCGGATCCAACGACCTGAACTTCCACGGCGGCAACATGCGGCTCTATGCGTTTGAGAACGGCGGCGACCAGGCGGTGTCAACCTTCCAGGCGCCGGCTGACGGATCCTGGCACCACTACGCGCTGGTGCGCGAAAGCGGGGCGCTCAATGTCTATGTCGATGGCGTGCTGGATACAGCGGACAGTTTCGTGTTCAATTCGGATGTAATGGTCGAACGGTTGGCCAGCGGCGTTCATGCCAATGAATCGCTGGATGGCGCCCTCGACGAGGTGCGCTTCTGGGATATTGCCCGCAGCCAGGCCGAAATCGATGCCGGCCGCGGCGGTGTGGTCGATCCCGCCTCTGCCGGGCTGCTGCGCTATTACCGCTTCGACGATCCCGACTTCATCTTCGAGGAGACCGGTGCAGGCGAGGCCCATGGCACGCTGGCCTGGAACACGACAGATGTGGAGTACCAGCTGCAATCGGATCTCTTTGTATGACGGGCATGGGTGCAGCCGCGCAAACGGACGCCCTGCCGTGACCGGCTACCGGCGCGATATCGACGGGTTGCGCGCGGTTGCGGTTGTGCCGGTTGTGCTGTTCCATGCCGGCGCCGGCGGCCTGCCCGGCGGCTTTGTGGGGGTGGATGTCTTCTTTGTGATCTCGGGCTTTCTGATCACCTCCATCATCCACCGCGAGATCACGGCGGGCACCTTCTCGATCCTGCGCTTCTATGAGCGCCGCGCACGGCGTATCCTGCCGGCCCTGTTTGCGGTGACTGCGGCGGTGCTGGCGGCGGGGTATGTCCTGCTGATGCCGGCTGAATTCGAGGACGCGGCCCGCGCCGCGCTGGCCGCGGCGGTGTTTCTGTCGAACATCCTGTTCTGGTCCGAGACCGGCTATTTCAGCCCCGGAATCTACGACCAGCCATTGCTGCATACCTGGTCGCTGGCGATAGAAGAGCAGTTCTACATCATCTTTCCGCCGCTGATGATGCTGCTCGCCGCTTTGCGCCGCGGCCCGGTCAGGCTGATCGCCGCACTCACCCTGCTGTCCTTCGGCCTCAGTGCGCTGACCACCCAGATGCGGCCGGACATGGCTTATTACCTGTTGCCCTGGCGCGCCTGGGAGCTGGGCGCAGGCGCGCTTACGGCACTGCTGATCGCCGGCCTGCGCCTCGGGCGCCTGGCCCGCGAGGCAATGGGCCTCGGCGGGCTGGCGATGATTGCCTATGCGGTTGTCCGCTTCGACGAGGCGACAGTGTTTCCGGGTGCGGCCGCCATGTTGCCGGTTGCCGGCGCGGCAATGATTATCGCCGCGGGCGGGCAGGCGGGAACTGTCTGCGACCGCATCTTGTCCCTGCGGCCGGTGGTGTGGATAGGGCTGATCTCCTACTCGCTGTACCTGTGGCACTGGCCGGTGATCGTGTTCTATCAGCAAATCACCCTTGACCGTCCCGATACGGCGGGCTGCATCCTGGTGGCGGCGCTCTCCACCGTCCTGGCCTGGGCCAGCTGGAAATACGTCGAGACCCCGTTCCGCCGCCCGCCCGCGCAGCGGGCTGCAGGGCACGCGCCGTCTTCGGCGCGGGTGCTTGCAACCGCCTTGGGCGGCATTGCAGCCGCAGCGGCGGTTTCGGCGGCAGTGCTGGCCGGGAACGGCTTTCCAAGCCGCCTGCCGCCAGAGGCCGTGCGGCTGGCGGGGTTTGCCGCTGACCGCCACCCGCGGCTGCGCGAATGCACGGCACGGGACAGCGTCTGGCGCCCGCCCGGCACCCCCTGCCTGTTCGGCCCCGAAACCGCGGGCCCGGCCACGGTGGCGATCTGGGGCGACAGCCATGCCGCAGCGCTTCTGCCCGAAGCCGAGGCCGCAGCGCAGCGCAGCGGGCGACGGCTGGCCTATCTGTCGCGCTCAGGCTGCCTGCCGGTCCCGGAAACCGAACGGCTGGACGGCCAGACCGGGCGCTGCGCCGAATACGGCAACGGGGCGCTGGCCTATCTGACCGGCACAGACACCATCGAAACCGTGATCCTGGTGTCGCGCTACGCCATGGCGGCAGAGGGCTACCTTGTGGATTATGGCCTGGCAGAGCGGGACTGGGGCCCAACGCTGTTTGCCGATACCGGAACCGGCTCTTGGCCCGAGGATCAACGGCTTGAACGGCTTATCGCCAAGCTCAGCACTACGGTGGCCCGGCTGCGCGGCGCCGGGCGGCAGGTGGCGATTGTCTATCCGATCCCCGAGATCGGCCATAAGGTGCCAGAAACCCTGGCCAAACTGGTGCTGCACGGCCGTGATCCAGAGGCGTTCGGCCTGGCCCGCAGCGAATATGACCGCCGCAACACTGCCGTGATCGCAGCGCTCGACCGTATCACGGCACAGCATGGCGCCACCCGCATCCTTCCCCAGGACGCCCTGTGCGGCGCGAACCGCTGCCGGGTGATCCAGGACGGAACGCCGCTGTATTACGACGATGATCACCTCAATTCTGCCGGCGCCGCGCTGCTTGGGGCTGCCTTTGACGCGGTCATGGCGCCGCCGCATATCGAAGCCCGCGCCGCGGAGGGAAACCGCTGATGCTGGATGCTGCCTGCGTGATCGACCCGCGGTTCTGCGGCGGCACCGCCGCCGCCATGGCCAGCGATATTGCGGCATTTCTCAATGCCGGGCTGCGCGTTGGCCTGGCCGAGGTGCGCAGCCCCTATCTCGACGGCGCCCCGGAGCGGCGCAGCCCGGCAATTGCAGCGCTGTGCCAGGACCCGCGGATCGAACGGCTGGAGCCGTCTGCGGACCGCCCAATCACCGCCCGCAGCGTGTTTCTGCATCATCCGATGACCTTTTTCTACGGTATCCGCACACCGCTGCGGCTGCGGGCGGAAAAGACGTTTCTGGTCGCCCACCACCTGCCGTTCCGGGGCGACGGATCGCTGCAGTATGATCCCATTGCCACCGCGCACCGGGTGGCGCGCGCCACCGGGGCGCGGCCGCTCTGGCTGCCGGTGTCGGGGCTGTGCCGCCAGCAATTGCGCTCGTTCACCCCGTTCATCCGCCTCGGCGCTCTGGATTGGCCCAATGTCTTTGACCCTGCGGCCTGGACGCCCGCACGGCAGGCTTTTTCCAGCCGCAGGCTGGTGATCGGCCGCCACGGCCGGGCTGATCCGCTGAAATGGCCGGATACCGCAGCCGGTATTGCCGCCAGCCTGCCCCGCCTGCCGGACACAGAGATCCGGGTGATGGGATGCCCGCGCGCGGATCTGGAACAGATGGGGGCGGATCTGTCGGACTGGACGGTCCTTGATTTCGACGCACAGCCGGTCCCCGGCTTCCTTGATGGGCTCGATGTCTTTGTCTACCATTTCCACCCCGCCTCCAGCGAAAGCTTCGGGCGCACGGTGGCCGAGGCGATGCTGATGGGCGCCGTCTGCGTGCTGGACCCGCGGCTGGCGCCCACGTTCGGCGATCTGGCACTGTATTGCCCGCCCGAGGGCACCGCCGGGATGATCGAAAAACTGCGCCGCGATCCGGCAGCGGCCCGCGCAGTTGCCGCCCGGGCGCGGGCTGCCATCGCACAGCGCCACAGCCTGGCCTCGGTGCCGGAGCGGCTGGCCGCCCTGCACAGCGCCGGCCCCGCCGCCGCACCGGGTCCGCGTTATGCCCCGCCCCTGGAAGTGCTGCGCAAGACCCTTGGGATGATCCGGCGCGGCGAGTATTTCCCCTCGCATCTTGCGGCGCGCCGCCGCGGCCCGGGGGCAGCCTGATGACAGAGCTGGCCCCGTCCGTGACCCGTCCCGCCGCGCCGCCGCCCTTGCGCCAGCGCGCCTGGCTGCAGGCCGAACAGGCCGCCTGCCGCGGCTATCACGCAGCCCTGCGCCTGAAGGCCCGCGATATGACCGCGCACACCGCACACCGGTCCGCCCTGGTGCTGGCGCCGCATGCGGATGACGAGACCCTGGGCTGCGGCGGGCTGATCGCGCTTAAACGGCGGGCCGGAACCCCGGTCACCGTGCTGATGGCAACCGACGGCTCCGCCTCGCACCGCTATGAGCAGACCCTGCAGACCACCAGGGAGCGGCTGGCGGCGCTGCGCGAGACCGAGACCCGCACTGCCTGCGCCCGGCTGGGGGTGGAGGCCGGGGCGTTGCACTTCCTGCAGTTCCAGGACAGCCGCCTTGAGGGTCAGGAGCAGCAGCTGGGTGCGGCGATCCTGGACACCCTGGCCCGGACCCATCCGCAAGAGGTCTATGTCTGCGCCCTCAGCGACGGCCACCCCGACCACCAGGCGCTGGCCCGCGCCGCGCGCCGGGCGATGGCCGCCTGGGACGGCCCGGCTGCCGCGTTTTATGAATACCCGGTCTGGAGCTATGATTTCCGCTCCTGGCGCGGGCAGGGCAGCAATACCGGCGGCTTCCTGCGCGGGGTGGCTTTGATGACGCGCGCGGCGCTCGGCTGGCAGATGCGTGCGGTCCGGATCACAGATCTGCGGGCGCAGAAGGCCCATGCGCTGGCGGCACATTGCTCGCAGCTGGGCCAGTACCGCCCCGAGCCGCATTGGTCGGGGCTGCCGCAAAGCTTCCTGCGCCATTTTCAGTCCCGGCACGAGCTGTTCCGCAAACTAGACCCGCGGGAGCTGTCCGGATGAGCGGGCCAAAGCAGCAGCCACAGACGCAGCCCCCGCCCCCCCCGGCCCAGCCTCCAGCGCGGATCCTGCTGATCTGCCACAACGTGCCTTTTGGCCGCGCCATGGCGGCGGCGCTGCAGGCACGCTCCGGCGCGCAGTTATGCGGCATTCTCGCCATTGAGCGCCCGGCCTCGCGGCGCCAAAAACTGCGCCGGATGCTGGCCTTTGCCTTGCGCGCCTCATTCCTGGAACGCCGGGTCCGGCGCCTGGAAACCCGCCTCGAACAGGAGGCCGCCCAGGCCTTTGACACCGCCGCCGCCCCGCCCGCGGCCTGGCCGCCGGGCATCAAGGTGCATAGATCCGCAAACCCCAATGCCGCCGCCAGCGTGGCCTGGCTGGCTGCCCGGCAGCCGGACCTGATCGCGGTCACCGGCGCCCCGGTGCTGCAGCCGGAGGTGTTCGGCCTGCCGAGGCTCGGCACGCTCAACATGCATTCCTCGCTCCTGCCGGCCTACCGCGGCACCCAGGCCGAATTCTGGCAGGTGCTGGAGCAAGGCTGGGACAGCTGCGGGATCACCGTGCATTTTGTCGATGCCGGCGTCGACACCGGCCGCATTGTGCTGCAGCAGCGGACCAATGCGGCGCCGCCGCTGACGCCGCAGATGCTGCGCACCCGCAACCTGCTGCAGGCGCTGCACACGGTGCCGCAAGCGGCAGCAGCGGTGCTGGACGGCAGCGCCCGGCCGCAGCCGCAAGGCCCCGGCCCGCGCCCCCGCCGCAGCCGCGACCGCACCCTTGCAGCACGGGCGCAACTGCTGCGCCGCCTGGGCTATCTGACCGGCCCTGCGGCACCCGTGCCAGTGCCGCAGCCCGCGGAGGACCGCCGGTGAAACAGCTTCTGCGCGCCCGTGTCATTGCCGCCGCCCTGAAGATGCGCGGTTTCTGTGCCGAGGACGCGGTGCTGCTGTCTTGCGATCCGCGCAGCGGCTCAACCTGGCTCAGCGAAGTGCTGTGCGCCGCCGCCCCCAGCGCGGTCATCTGGGAGCCGTTCCACCTGGATCATGCGCCAAAGGTGCGCGGCTTCGGCTTTGCCTGGCGCCAGATCATCCCGCCCGGTGCGGACTGGCCCGAGGCCGAGACCCTGGTGCGCGATATCCTGGCCGGGCGGCATATCAACGGCTGGACCGGCTGGGCCAGCCCGGTTGCAGACTTCCTGCGCGCCCGGCAGCTGATTGTGAAATGCTGCCGGGCCAACGGCTTTTTGCCCTGGATGCTGCGCCGGATCGCCTTCCGGCGCGCGCCGATCCATTTCCTGCGCCATCCCTTTGCCATCGCCGCCTCGCAAATCCGTATGGGAAATTTCAGCACCGATGGCATGGAGGCCGACCTGGCCCGCGGCCGCTATGCCGGGGAACTGGCAGAATCTGCCCGCTATATCCGCGCGCTGGAGACAGACGAAGAGCGTATCGTCGCAATGTGGTGCCGGATCCAGCAGCCCGCGCTGGAGGATCCGGTGACCCGCGCCCGCACGGTCCGGATGCATTACGAGACACTGACCTTGCATCCGGAACAGGAGATTTCCCGCCTGTTTGCCGCCTGGGGCAGCCCGGTGCCTGCCGCTGCGCTGGCCCGGATTGACAAGGCCAGCCGGATGACCGTCGACGCCAGCCTGCTGGGCAACCCGCAGGCGCAGGTGGGCAAATGGCAGCAGGCCTTCAGCGACCGCCAGATCAGCCGCATGTCGCGGGTGCTGACGGATTTCGGCATCGGGGTCTATGACGAAACGCTGCTGCCCAAGGTGCCGCCGCCTGTCGCCGTTCAACCGCAGCCGGACACCCGTGCGGCTGCGGCTGCCGCGGACGAACAAACATGCTGAGGCTGCGCGTGCACTTGCCGTTTCAGGCGCGCGGGCCCGGCCGGGCTGAGGGCGGCAGCAGCGGCGCTGCACCGGCGCAGTTTTTTGCCAGCATCCGCGCGCTGATCGGCGCCCGCGCCGTTCTGGCCCTGCTGCAGCTGTTCAGCCTGCCGGTGCTGACCCGGCTGCTGGACGTCCGCGACTTTGCCCTGATGGCGCTTGGCATGGTGATCCCGCTGTTTGCCAATACCGTCAGCGACGCCGGCCTTGGCCGGTCGCTGGTGCGCAGACAGCATTTTGATCCGGTGGAGTGGAGCAGCGTGTTCTGGTTTCTGTTTCTGGTCGGCGCAGCGCTGGCCGGGATGACCGCTGCCGCGGCGCCGGTGTTTGCCGGGGTGATGGGTGAACCCGGTCTGGCGGCAATTGTGCTGGTGCTGGCCTCAGTGCCCTTCCTGCTATCGCTGACGTCGGCGCATCAGGCTGCGCTGGAGCGCGCCTACCGCTTTGATCAGATCTCAAGCGTGACCGTGGCGGCGGGGATCGCCGGGGTGCTGACGGCAGTGGCGCTGGCGCTGGCCGGCGCAGGGGTATGGGCGCTGGTGGCGCAGCAGGTGGTCACAGCCTTGTTGCGGGCGGCCGGATTTGCCTGGCTGTCCGCGTTTCAGCCCCGCTTCGCCTTTGACTGGCCCTTGCTGCGGCCGCATCTGCACTTCGGCAAGAACACGCTGCTGTTTTCCGGCGTCATGACACTGCAGAACCAGACGCCGGTGCTGGCCTTCGGGCCGGTCTTCGGCACCCTTGCGGTGTCGCTCTGGGCAATGTCCGAACGCGCCGCCCGGCTGGCCCGGACCGCGCTGGCCGGGCCGGTGTCGCAGGTGACGCTTGTGTCGATGTCGCGGCAGTGGCGGGACGGCAAGGGTGCGGCAGAGGTCGCAGCACTGTATCTTGCCTCAACCCGGCTGCTGGCGACGCTGCTGTTTCCCTCTTTCCTGGTGATCGCCCTGGCCGGCGAGGCCGCCTTTGTCTGGATCCTGTCCGAACCCTGGCGCCCGGTGGCCGTTGTCTTTGCGCTGGCAGTGCCCGGCCTCCTGATCGACGCGGTGGCCTCCAGCGGCGCGCGCGTCTTCATGGTGGCCGACCGGACCGATCTGCGGCTGCGCATGGCGGCTGAGCGGTTCGCCATCGGGCTGCTGCTGTTCCTGGCGGCACTGCCGTTCGGACTGGAGGCGGCCATCCTGGTCCGCAGCCTGTTCGCCATCGCCTATCTGCCGCGCTATTGGGCCTATCTCGGGCGCTGCGTGCCGCTGGACCGTTTAGCCTGCGCGCGCCAGCTGATCCTGCCGGCGGCGGCCGGCATCGGCGCCGGGCTGGGGTTCCGGATCTGGGGCGCGCCGCAGATCCCCGGGCTGGCCTGGGAAGCGCTGGCCGTGCTGGCAGCCGCCGCTGCCGCGCCGGTCCTGGCAGCGCTGCTGTCCTGGCGCCCGCTCAGGGCCGATATCGCCCGGCTCAGGGCCTCGGCGAACGAGACAGCATCCGCTGCGCCCGCTGCATCCCCCGCGCCATGACCCCGGACAGCCAAGCGGGCACCCAGGCAGCCGCCCATATGCGCAGGAAACCCAGCCCCCAGGCATTGTGCATGACCCCCAACGCCGCCCCGGCCCACAGGCCGGACGGGCCGCGCAGGCACAGCGCCCCCGTCAGCGACACCGCCAGCAGCGCCGCAGCATAAGCCGCGGGCCAGATCAGCGCGGGCGGCCACACTGCGCCAAGTGCCAGGCTGCCCAGCAGCCCCAGCACATTCAGCACCGGCACAAGCTGGCGCAGGCGCGGCCGCATCCGGTGCTCCAGCACCGTGCGCGCGCGGCCGCATCCGTAATTCCAGTACTGCCGCATCAAGGCCGCCAGCGATGGCCGCATCCTGTAGACCAGCCGGTTTTCCGCATCCAGCCAGATCCGCCCCCCGGCCAGCACCAGGCGGCGGTCGTATTCGGCATCCTCGTTATGGCTGAAGCGCGGGTTATAGCCGCCGATGCGGCGGAACCAGTCCAGCCGGAACCCGGCATGATGGCCATGATCCACCCATTGCGACCGCCCGCCGCCGCGGTGCTGCGATCCGCCCGAGCCAAGCGGCGTGTCCACCACCCAGGCGCAGGCGCGCTCAAACCCGCTGTGGCCTGCGGCATCCATCACGGTGGCAACCGAGGCCGCCTCAGGGCGCGCCGCAAAGGCTTCGGCCACCCGCCTGACATACCCCGGCGGATAGACCGAATGGGCATCGCAGCGCACCAGGATTGTATGTTCCGGGCGCGCCGCGCTGTCCACTGCGCGGTTGACGCCCGCCGATTGCAGCCGGTCCGGATTGTGAACAAGCTGCAGCATCGGGTCCGCCGCCGCCAGACCGGCAACAATATCCTGGGTGCCATCACTGCTGCCGCCATCGGCAATGACGATCCGCACGTGCTCCATGAACCCGTCCCCGGCGCGCAAGGACGCGATGCAGGCCTCGATTGCTGCCGCTTCGTTCAGGGCAGGGACCACAACCAGCACGTTCTCCGGCCCGCAGCAAACTGCGGCCTCTCCAGGCAGGCCCGGCCCCTGGCCGGATGTCATCGCGTCAAAACCCGGCACCTGAGGCCCCCCCGGAAGATCGCTCCAAACCCTGGCAATGCTATTCAAAGTTGCGATTCGTTCCTACCCGGGCAGACGGCCGCGTATCACCTGCGGATTGTAGTTGCAAAAGCGGGCGGCAAGGAGAGTGACAGTACTGCTTGTCGGATCACCCTAATGGTGAGACTGCGGTTTCAACAAAATCAGCCACTTAGGTCTTTGAATTTCTGAGACTCGTAAACTCTCCAGTTTTCAACCCATGAGTCGAGAACCTGCCGTTCGTCCAACGTGCGGCGAAGGTGTCAAAAGAGCCCTAGGACGAAGCCGCTCCGCGGCATTGGCGCGGGTGGCTGATGTTCAGCGATGATCTGACAGTGGTGCATTTGGGGAACGGCATTTCTGCCTGACGATTGAGCCCTTCTCAATCATCAGACAGGAGGCTCCCATGACAGAGGAGAGATCAACCCCGCTTCGAGAGCGGATGATCGAGGACATGCGCATCCGCGGGATGGGCGACAAGGCGCAGAAAGCGCATATCCGGGCGGTCAAGGATTTCGCCATTTTCCTCGGGCACCCGCCGGATACCGCCTCACCGGAGGAACTCCGCGCCTATCAACTGCACATGACGGATACAGGGGTCACGCCGGCGACTTTCAACGCCAGGATCGTGGCGCTCAGATTCTTCTTCGGCATGACCTGCGGGCGCGAGGAGATGAAGCGCTACATGCAGTTCCGCACCCAGCCCAGGAGGTTGCCTGTAGTCTTCAGCGTTGAAGAGGTATCGGACATCCTGATGGCGGCGCCGGGGCCCGGGCTCAAATACCGTGCCGCGCTCAGCATTTCCTACGGCGCGGGGCTGCGGGCCGCCGAGGTCTGTAACCTCAAGATCGGCGATATCGACAGCAACCGGATGCTGATCCATGTCGAACAGGGCAAAGGGCGGAAGGACCGGAAGGTGATGCTGTCACCCGGGCTTCTGAGCTTGCTGCGCGACTACTGGCGCGAGGCGCGGCCGGAGGGCTGGCTGTTCCCCGGCAAGCCGAAGATCAACCCGCTGTCGCCACGGCAGCTGAACCGCGCCTTCACGTCAGCGAAGAACATGGCCGGCATCAAAAAGGCCGCCACTCTGCATACCCTGCGGCACAGCTTTGCGACGCATCTGCTGGAGGCCAACACCGATGTCCGGGTCATCCAGGTGCTGCTCGGCCATGCCAAGCTGAGCACGACGGCCCAATACACCCATGTCGCCACCAAGACGATCCGTGACACGGTCAGCCCCTACGAGATGCTGGAGCAGTTGCAGGATCAGACAATCAAGCGAAGCCTGAAGTGACGGGGCACTGGGGTGTCCCGCCCGGGGCTGGAGATTGCTGATATATTCCGTGCCCATGGTGCCGCGTGGCGGCGGGCCAATGCAGGGCATGTCAGCCTGACCCAGCTCAAGGTGATGTCGGCAATCGAAGCCTGCCGGACCGAAGCGCTCGGCGGGCATGTGGCCGGGTGCGCCAAATGCGGCCATCGCCACATCGCCTACAATTCCTGCAAGAACCGGCACTGCCCGAAGTGCCAAGGGCCAGCGGCGCGCGACTGGATGGAAGCCCGCGCCGAGGACCTGCTGCCCGTGGAGTATTTCCACGTGGTCTTCACCCTGCCCGCAGAGATCGCCCGGATCGCCTCCTGGAACAAGCGGGCGGTCTACGGTCTGCTGTTCCGGGCGTCGGCACAAACGGTCATGACCATCGCAGCGGACTCCAAGCGCCTTGGTGCTCGGGTGGGCATGACCAGCGTGCTGCATACCTGGGGATCGGCGCTGACCCATCACCCCCACATCCATATGATCGTTCCCGGTGGCGGCCTGTCTCTGGACGGCGCGAGATGGATTGCCTGCAAGCCCGGGTTCTTCCTGCATGTGCGGGTCCTGTCGCGCTTGTTCCGGCGGCTGTTTCTGGAGGGGCTGATGGCGCTTCACCGCGCCGGGGAGCTGGCCTTCTTCGGCGACCTGGAACCGCTGGCGCAGGCCGATGCCTTCGCAGAGTGGCTGGCTCCTTTGCGCAAGTCCGAATGGGTGGTCTATGCCAAACCGCCCTTCGGAGGCCCGGAAGCCGTTCTCGCCTATCTCAGCCGGTACACCCACCGGGTGGCCATCTCGAACGCACGCCTCGTCAGCGCCGACGCAGGCACCGTGGCATTCCGTTGGAAGGACTACAGGATCAAGCGCGGCGACAGGCAGAAAGTCATGCGTTTGGCCACGCCCGAGTTCATCCGCCGCTTCCTGATCCACGTCCTGCCCGCTGGTTTCCACCGCATCCGGCACTACGGCTTGCTCGCCTCAGCGCAGCGCAAGGCCAACATCGCCCGGTGCCGTGCCCTGCTCGGGACAAGGTGCCCGGCTCAAGAACCGCCAGAAGCCGCCGAGGTTCTCCCGCTCACCCTGCGTGAGCCATGCCCGTGCTGTGGCGGAACAATGCATATCATCGAGATCTTCCGGCGCGGGCAAAAACCCCGGTCGCGCGCGCCACCGCGGAAGGAGGCGGCATGACGAAACGCCCGTCATTCCGGTATTGTGAACACCGGGCATCCGCAGCCGCCCGGCTGTCTCCATTTACGCCTGTACTCTCCTGCAAGCTCAGAACCACGCCGAAACGCCGCTTTCGTCGCAGCAATTGTCCGGAGGCCCCCGTTAAGAGCATCCCAACCGGCATCGGAATGCCTCCGGCTTGGCCGCTGGCTCCAACCGCAGACCCCGCCGTCTGCGCTCTTTCCCCATAGACAGCCCCAAGAGTCCCGCGGCTTCCACCTTGGGAGGTTTTCCAACGCGGGCCGATGTCGCGCCAAGCCGCACCCTCACACCGCGGCCCGCATCAGAAAACCTTCACCATTGAAGTCATTGGCCCCCCAGCATTTCCACGCATGTGTAGTACGCCACGTACGGCGCTAAGCAGATTTTCAGGACGCCGCAAAACGAACTCAAGCCGCGGCGCAATAATGATGTCCGCCCGGAGAACCCTACCTAATGGGTGGGAAACACTGCCATCGCAGCGTAGCAACGTTCCTCACCATTGCGCCAGAGCGCCCTGACCGGACGGTCACGTACCTACTACAATTGGTATGCTCGTTTAGTCGAAGACAGTGTTGAGGCGCTGGCCGACCGGTAATTTTTGCTCGCGGCAGGTGGGTTGCACATGTATATCGCCGCGGAACCAAGCCGGATTGTACAATGAAATACCGCAGCGAAATTGATGGCCTCCGGACCTTAGCGGTCGTACCCGTTATCCTGTTCCATGCCGGCATTGCGCCGTTTGGGGGCGGCTACATCGGTGTTGATGTGTTTTTTGTCATTAGCGGTTACCTGATTTCCTCAATCATCTTTAACGAGCTTGAGCGCGGGGAATTCTCTGTCCTTCGGTTCTATCAGCGCCGTGCGCGCCGCATTCTGCCGGCTCTGTTCTTCGTGGTGCTGGCAAGTCTGCCTTTCGCCTGGAGCTGGCTGATGCCGCGCGACCTCAAGGATTTTTTGGAAAGCCTGATTGGGGTATTGTTTTTCTTGTCGAATTTCCACTTCTGGTCGGAAGCGGGGTATTTTGATACTGCAGCCGAGCTCAAGCCCCTGCTCCACACCTGGAGCCTTGCGGTTGAAGAGCAGTATTACGTTATCTATCCACTGCTGCTGATGCTGTTGATGCCCCTTGGCGGGCGAGCCGTGACGGGAGCTTTGGCACTGCTGTTTGCCATCAGCCTGGCGCTGTCGCACTGGGGGCTTTCGCACCACCCTTCGGCCACCTTTTTCCTGCTCCCGCCCCGGGGCTGGGAACTCTTGGCCGGCGTATTTGCGGCCATGCTTCTGCGCCGCGATGGCGCTGTTCCAGGGGCAAGCCATGCCGGGATGCTGGCAGCGATGGGGCTGCTGATGATCCTGGCTCCGGTGTTCATCTACACGGAAACAACCAGGTTTCCAGGCGCTTATGCTTTGCCTCCCGTGTTGGGTACCGTACTGATCATACTTTTTGCAGCACCGGGAAGCCTGGTTCACCGGCTGCTTTCCGCCAAGCCGATGATATCAGTTGGTTTGATCTCATACAGTGCCTATCTGTGGCATCAACCGATCTTCGCATTTTTTAAGCACCGCTTCGGTTCGGCGTCTTTCGATCAGCATGTTTTTGAGCTGATTACACTGACGTTTCTACTGGCTGTTTTCAGCTACTGGGTGGTTGAGAAGCCGTTCCGCCGCACAGCCTCTCTGAAACAATTCACCGCTTGCATGTCAGCCTGTTTCGTCCTGACAGCAGGGGCTACCGCGGCTTTGATGGTGACTGTGCGGCACAATCATCTGGCCATTCCCTCCTACAAATGGGCGCTGGACCACGCGCCGGCTGACCTTGTTGAATACAGCGGACAATCCGGCCATTGGCAGGATTGCGCAGATTCTGTGGAAAACGTCGGGTTGAAATACTGCCGGTTTGGTGCCGCAGACCAGCCAGTGACCTTGGTATTGTGGGGAGACAGCCTGGCCGGGGCGCTGTTGCACGGGATGGATCTGATTGCTGATGAAAACGGCATCGCCGGCATGGCCTTTGTTTCCGATGCCTGCCCTCCAGTGCTGGGACTTCGCAACACCAGTGTATCAACCTGCTCGGCCAAAACCCATGAAGAGGCCATGAAACGGATCATGAATCTTCCGGATGCCAAGACTGTATTGATCACTGGAAACCTGTCTGTCGCCTCCTCCGCGGGAAATGTTCTGATTGACGGGCAGGGCGTGTCTCCCGGAGCTGTCCGTCAGAAAATCCGCCTGGCCTTGGAAACATTCAAAGAAGCGGGTCTGCAGACAGTATTGATCCAGGAAGGCCCGATCTTTGACGAGCCCGTTGCAGCGTATGAGCTTCAACGATTGCGGAGCAATCTGACTGAACCGCAATCCATTCCACGGACCGTGCAGGAAGCCAGGACCACCCCGACGCACCGGCTGGCCAACGAGTTCGACAGCTTTGTCGGCACCGTTGACTTCTTTTGCGGGCCAGAGAATTGCCCGTCAGTCGATGGCGAAGGGAAACTGGTTATCTTTGACCAGAACCACATCACGAAGACCTATTCAACTAAACTGGCAAAGCTGATTCTCTCGACGGCGGGGTCCGCACCCGGACTACAATGAAGAGCCCGCCACGCAGGCCGACCCGACCCGGGCGTGCCTGTTTGCAATGTAATTTGCGACATTCTGAAGGCTTCCGTCAGCACCCTTGAAGTCAGAGCTCAATCCAAGACCGGGTAAATGCCTCAGTCGCCCTTGCAGTACCTCGGCATTTTCCCTTGGCGCCCCTGCTTTTGGACCGTTCATTTGTCTTTGCAATGCCCGCTTGGCGCGCAAACCGGGCGCGCCGTACTTTCCATTCTGCACCAGCGGCGAATGACCGGATAGTCCGCGTCTCGTTTGTCCGACCTGACTGTAGCGAAAGGGTGGTTTGGGTTCCGCCGGTATTCGCGGGCCTGAATGACCGCAAACGGAAAGTTCGCTGCGCTGCCGAAAATCTCGCGCTGCGGGGGCGAGAGTTTTCTGCGGCAGCAATAGCTGCAAGAGCAAAAGGCGGCTACGTCCGCTCCTCGATGGTCGGTCTCGGTTGCAGCGAAAGAACAGTTTGAATTTCGCCCCTCAGACTAGCTTTCAATGACCGCTCTGGCGAAATCCGCTGCAACGCAACGGCGAGTGTGCGCACATGCGAGGGGATGCTGCGTCAGCATCTTTTCACTTCATGCACGATGCAGCGAAAGACAGCTTGTTGCGTAATTCATGATATTTGCACCATGCTCAGGAACCCCATGACATAAGCCTCTTGGTGTGGTGCATAAATCAGGTGCGTATTGAAAGGCGTTCATATACGATGAGGTCATGCTTATTGGTTACGCCCGAGTGTCCAGTCACGGACAATCCCTTGATCGACAGATCGGTGCACTAAACGCCGCCATCGTTGATAAGATTTTCCGAGAGAAAGTTTCCGGGAAAACCGTGAAGGGACGGCCTCAGCTCGAACGTGCGATAGACGCACTCGGGGCAGGGGATGTGTTTGTGATCGCAGAGTGGGACAGAGCCACACGATCCATGATCGACGGCATCAATATCATTCAGCGGATCGCTGATCGCGGGGCCTCTGTGAAGGTGCTTGATAAGCCCTGGCTCGACCTGACCACTCCGATGGGCAAAGGCATCCTCGCTTTCCTTTCCGCTTTGGCAGAAGACGAACGGGAGCGTATCACTCGGCGCGCGAACGAGGGCCGAGCCATCGCTGCACGACAGGGCGTCAAATTTGGCCGGAAACCCAAGTTAACTGAACATCAGCAGAAACTTGCCCGCGAGCGCATGGCCAACGGTGATACCTGCCGGGCCATCGCATTGGATCTCGGTGTTGCGCACACGACGATCTCAAGGCTGCGCTGATCTGTAGGGCTCAAGCGTTGCAAAGCAATCGGTTGTCTTCGAGCTCTGTAGGTACGCAAAAAACCTAAGTGATTGAGAACTATGGACGTTGAGTCTCAATAACTCGGTCTCATTATTTACGTACTCCGACACTGCTTTGCGGCTGCATACGGGAATCCTGTAATCCATATTATGATAAAAAATTGATTACAAACGCGGCAAGCCAGCGCAAGTGCAGCATCACCTGATGCCGCTGACGGGCTGCCGCCAACAGCCCGGCAAACGGCAAGCCCCTGGTCTTCCTGACATCACACAACTGCTCTGCCGGCAGCTGGCCCGGGTTCAGGTTCCGCAGCCGCAGGACCCCAATGTCAAAAGTGTATACGTTCGGCATATCCTGCCAATGTCATCCCCAGCCGGTGCCACCCTCAACCAGCGTCACCCTTAGCCCCGGCCATCCTCAAAACAGAAAGTCATCCGCATCCAGCCGGCCCGGGTTCAGGTCTTCCAGAAAGATCCTGCCCGAGCCGGTAAGGATCAGCGCTCCGCCGTCCTGGCGGCTGATGTCCAGATCCGCAAACCCGTCCGCCGCGGCCCCCTCAAGATCAATCAGGTCGCGGCCGGGGCGGAAGTCGGAAATGGTGTCGCGCCCGTGGCCGCGGGCAAAGACAAAGACATCCTCGCCGCCGCCGCCGCTGAGCAGATCATGCCCCTTGCCGCCTTCCAGCCGGTCATCGCCGCCCTGGCCGGACAGCTGGTCGCGGCCCTTGCCGCCGTCCAGCGTATCGCGCCCCGCCCCGCCCTTCAGGCTGTCATTGCCGCCGCCGCCCTTCAAATCATCATGCCCGCCCTGGCCCTTGAGCTGGTCCTTGCCGCCGCCGCCGGACAGGGTGTCGCTGCCGCCGCCGCCCTTGAGACTGTCAGCGCCGCTGCCGCCATAAAGCCGGTCATCGCCGGATCCGCCTTTCAGCAGGTCGTTGCCGCTGCTGCCCTTCAGCCTGTCGCTGCCGCCGCCGCCATAAAGCCGGTCGTTGCCGGTGCCGCCGTCGAGCAGATCATCACCGCTGCCGCCCTTCAGGCTGTCGGCGCCGCTGCCGCCTTCAAGACTGTCATTGCCGCGCGCCCCGTCCAGCCGGTCATTGCCGCCCTCGCCGCTCAGCAGGTCATCGCCGCCGGTGCCGTCCAGCCGGTCGGCGCCGCTGCCTCCGTAGAAACTGCCGCCCGGCAGGGTCTCCCCCGCCTCCTGCCGCTGCGGAAAGGAAAACCGCAGATCCGGGCCGAACACATCCGCCAGCTCCAGCGGCGTGCCCGCATCGCTGATCAGCACGATCCGGGTGCCCCCCGCTTCCATCACCATGCCGCTGCTGCGCGCCTGCGCATCCAGCTGGCCGGTGCTGTAGAGCCCTTCGAACAGCGACAGGTCCAGCTGGTCTTCGCCGGGGGTGAAATCGCGCACCGTCACCGCCCCGGCCGCCGGATTGATGACAAAGGTATCGGCGCCGCTGCCGCCGGTCAGCCAGCCGCCTTCCGCCCCCGCAACCAGCACGTCATCGCCGGCCTGGCCATAGAGGTTTGCACCGCTCCGGCCGCCCTCCAGCACGTCATTGCCGGCACTGCCGTCCAGCCGCGCCGCGCCCGCCGCCGCCAGATGCAGCTCGCCCAGGCTGTCAAGCGGCAGGGTGAAACGGCTGATGCCGCCTGCCGCGCCCGAGGCGGCAAAGACCTGCAGCTCGCCGCCAACCGCCGCCGCCTCCAGCGCGGTCACATTCTGCAAGCCCAGCCCCGGTGTGTGCTCCAGGCTTTGCAGATGGATCAGCGCCCCGCCCGGGGTCAGGGTGAACAGGCTGAGGCCGCCGTCATTGCCCGCCGCCAGCACCAGCACATGGCCCTCTGCCTCCACCACCTCCAGCGCGCTAAGGCCGCCGAAACGGGTCATCGCGGTATCCTGCAGCTGGGCTGAGACCTGCAGCCCGCCATCCGCACCCACCTGCATCAGAGTAAGCGAGCTGCTGCCCGCCGCCCCCAGCAGCGCCCAGGCCTTGCCGCCGGCCTCAAACCCTTCCAGCACGGTAACGCCGGAGACCGCCAGCCCCTGGTCCGCCCCCAGGTCGCTGCCGGGGCTCAGCGCGCCGGTGGCGGCATCGGCCCGGAAGCTGTGCAGCCCCCGCGCATCCGCCGCCAGCAGCACCGGGCCGCCCGCCGTCTGCACCAAGGCCAAAAGCGCCGCCGGATCCAGGCCATAAGCCGCATGGCCGCCCGCGGCACCGGCCTGGCCCTGCACATCCCCCGCCGCATCCAGCTGCCAGCCCTGCAGACCGCCGCTGGCCGCCCCCACCGCATAAAACGCGGATTTGCCATCTGCCAGCTGCAGCACCGCCACCGCGCCAAAGCCGCCCGCATCAGCGCCTGCCAGCGCATCGCTGTCCTGGCTGCCCAGGCTGCCATCCTCCGCAATTTCATAGAAGGTCAGCGCGCTTTGGCCGGTTCCGCCCTGCAGCAGCCGCAGCCCGCCGCCGGTCTCGGCCAGGTGGAAATCCCCGGTGCGGATCCCGGCCTGGCCATGCAGCTGCTGGCCCGCCAGCTGCGGCAGGGCGCCAGTATCATCCAGCTGCCAGCGGCTGAGGCCGCCGTTCATGCCGGTGGCCGCGTACAGCACCGCCTGGCCGTCCTGCACGGCGATGTCCAGATCACGCAGGTCAGTGCCGAAAATCATGTCGTCCGTGCCGAACCGTCCGGTGAATGCCAGTGCCATAACCCGCTCCCTTGCGCTTGAGGCCCGGGGCTGAAACTGGCCGGGGGGCGGGGCGCAAAGCGGGAAGCAAAGCGGGCAAAATCAGGGACATTGTTTACAGATTGACGACAATTGGACGAACAGACCCGCAACAGGCCGGAAACGGGCCGGGAACAGCTGCGGTCATACCTCCTGCCCTGTTTGCCCGCTCCCCGCCCCCCCCGATCCGCCGTTGCGCAAGCAGCGCACGCCCCGTTATCCGCAGTTTGACGCGGCTCTGGCACTCTGGCGCGGAACCCGTTTTTTGCCGCTGCCGGAGCCCTGCTCATGACCCAGACCTCGCCGATCCTTGCCCTGCCCTATCTGATGCCTGCCCAGGCGCAGAAACATGTGACCCATAACGAGGCGCTGCAGATGCTGGATGCGCTGGTGCAGCTCCGCGTCGAAGGGTTCGATGCCGCCGCCCCGCCCGCCGCCCCGGCTGTGGGCGAGACCCATGCGCTGGCGGCAGCGCCAACCGGCGCCTGGGCCGGCCACGGGGCCGAGATTGCGGTCTGGCAGGGCGAGGGCTGGCTGTTCCTGGCGCCCTCCCCCGGCTGGCGCGCCTGGAGCCTGGCGGACGCAGAGCTGAGGGTCTGGGACGGCAGCAGCTGGATCCTGCCGCCCGCTGAAACCCAGAATCTCGGCCGCCTCGGGGTGGGCACCGCCGCGGATGCCGCCAATCCGCTGTCGGTTGCGGGGCCTGCGACGCTGCTGACCCATGGCGGCGCGGGCCATCAGCTCAAGGTGAACAAGGCCGCCGCCGCCGACACCGCCGCGCTGCTGTTTCAGTCGAACTGGAGCGGCCGGGCCGAAATGGGGCTGGCGGGTTCTGATGATTTCTCCATCAAGATCTCCGCCGACGGCAGCGCCTGGAGCACCGCGCTGGCGCTGACCGCAGACGGGCGCGCAGGCTTCGGCACCGCCAGCCCGGCGGCGCATCTGGAAATCCTGGGCGGCAGCGCCGATTACCTGCTGGCAGGCGACGGCAGCGCCGATTTCCGGCTGGGATCGGACGGCAACGGCAGCTGCTCCGGCGCCTGGTCCGGCGGCGGCGCCGATTACGCCGAATGGTTTGAATGGGCGGATGGCAACCCAGAGGCCGAGGACCGCCGCGGGGTCTCGGTGGTGCTGGAAGGCGCCAAGATCCGCCCTGCACAGCCCAATGAGGCCCCCATCGGCGTGATCAGCGGCAATCCGGCGGTGGTGGGAGATGGCGACATGGGGGAGTGGAAACACCGCTGGCTGCGCGACGCTTACGGCAGCCTGTTGCGCGATGTCTCAGGCCGCCCGCGGGAAAACCCCGCCTATGACCCGTCACAGCGTTACCTGCCGCGCGCCGCCCGCCCGGAATGGGCGCTGCTGGGACTGACCGGCAAGCTGCGGCTGAGGACAGGCCAGCCCGTGGCGCCGGACTGGATCCGGATGCGGCAGGTCTCGGCAGAGGTCGAGGAATGGCTGGTCCGCTGAAAACCGGCGGGATCTTGCGGCCTCTCTTTCGAGCGCCTCTTTGGGCGGCAGGCTCCCGCCCGTCCCGGAACAATCACAGATTGATCCTCCCCGTTGGGTCCGGCGCCATGCATTCGCATGGCGCTGCGCCGCGCCAGCGGCGCCGGGCCCAAGGCTTTGAGACGCATCTATGATGCGGCGCACAGGCGCGGGAGCCCCCGCCTTTACCCTCTGCCCTTTGCCGCCCTACCCTTTGGCGCCCTGGCCGCGGGCATAGACGTCCTCGTAACGGATGATGTCATCCTCGCCCAGATAGCTGCCGGTCTGCACCTCGATCAGCACCATCGGCACCTTGCCCGGGTTTTCCATCCGGTGCACCGCGCCAAGCGGGATGTAGACCGACTGGTTCTCGGTCACCAGCTGTTCGCTGCCATCCACCGTCACCTTGGCGGTGCCTTCGACCACAATCCAATGCTCCGAGCGGTGGTGATGGCTTTGCAAGGACAACGCCGCACCGGGATGCACATGGATACGCTTGACCTGAAAGCGATCGCCCACGGCCAGGCTTTCAAACCAGCCCCAGGGGCGGTGATCCATGGGGAATTCTGTGGCCTGTTTGGCCTGTTTTTCCTTCAGCGCCGCCACAGCCTGCTTCACATCCTGGGCGCGGTCCGCCGCCGCCACCAGCACCGCATCCGGCATCGCCACGGCAATGATGTTTTCCAGCCCGATACCGACCAGCTCCAGCCCTTCGCCTTCGGACCGCAACAGGCTGTCCGCACAGTCGATCGCGGTGGCAGGCCCGGACGTCACCACACCCGCCGCATCCGGACCGCTCTCGCGCCAGACCGCATCCCAGCCGCCCAGATCGGACCAGCCGCCCGCAAAGGGAACAACGCTGAGATTGGCTGCCTTCTCCATCACCGCATAGTCGATCGAGATATCCGCCGCCCCCTGCCAGGCCGCCGGGTCCAGCCGCAAAAAGCCCAGATCCGGCTGGCCCTGATCCACCGCAGCCTGCACCGGCGCCAGCAGATCCGGCGCATGGGCGCGGAACGCCGCCAGAATGGTTTTCACCGAAAACAGGAAAATCCCCGCATTCCACAGGTACTGCCCCGAGGCCAGCATCTGCGCCGCAGTCTGTGCATCCGGTTTCTCGACAAACCGTTTCAGCCCGATCGGGCGCGGGGTGAAATCGCCGGGATCCGTCACCAGTTCCAGATAGCCGTAACCGGTTTCCGCCCGATCCGGCTTGATGCCGAAGGTGACCAGCTGCCCGGCACGTGCGGCTGCCTCGCCTGCCGTGACAGCCGCGCGGAACGCCGCCGCATCCGGCACCACATGATCCGAGGGCGCCACCAGCATCAACGCGTCTGGATCCTGTTTCTCCAGCCACAAGGCCGCCGCCAGCACCGCAGGCGCCGTGTTGCGCCCTGCAGGCTCAATCAGGACGGCACCGGGGTCAATGCCGGCACCGGCCAGCTGCTCGGTGACAATGAAGCGGAAATCGGAATTGGTCAGCACCAGGGGCGGCGCAAAGCCTTCCCCCGACAACCGCGCCGCCGAGGCCTGGAACAGGGTCTGCTCCCCGGTCAGCGGCACAAACTGCTTGGGGTAGCTCTTGCGCGACAAGGGCCACAGCCGGGTACCCGAGCCGCCGCAAAGGAGGATGGGATGGATCATGCTCTCACTCCAAAATGTCCGCGTAACGCGCCTGAAAAAACGCTCTTTGCTTGTGCTTATGATCTATCTTCTTAATTCACAATAGATGTTTCCAGCACCGGCCGACTGACTTAGAAACCGCCGCAAGCACATCTTCCCGCCTCATTCAGACGACTGGAAAGCCAGACCGTGACAAAATCAGTTTTTGCGTCCCTTACTGCGCAGCTCCAAGCCCTGCACAATGCCCCCGCGCAAACCGCTGCAGCCGGGCATCGCCCGCTTGCCCCCGACGCAAAACTGTGGCTGTCCACCGACCCCGAAGGCCAGGCAAAATTGACGTGTGCCCCTGCCGCAGAGGGTTTCACACTGACGCTGGAAGACGGAGACAGCGGCCTGTGGGCCAGTCTGGGATTCCGGCTGGAACCGGCTCAATTACGCACCGCCCGCTATCTGGGCCTGCTCGCCGCAGCCGAAAGCAAAGACTTGCTGATCTATACCCCCACCCTGCGTTATTATCTGAGCAGCGGCGGCTTTGCCGAGACTGCAGCCGCCCCTGTTGTCGCGGCCGGCGGCGCGCTGGAGCAGCTGTCGCATATCCCTGTGGATCCAAGCCTGCTCGCCCGCAGCAGCGGCTGTGAGTTCAATCTGTTCTTTCAAACCGCGCAGTTCCAGGCAACCTTCCGGCAGCTTGAGCCTCTGACGATAAATTAGGCAGCCGTGCCGCTGCCCGGATACTGTTCACCCTGCCCGTCCAGAACACCGGTCAAAGCGGATTTCACCGCCGCCCCCAGCCGCTTACGCTCAGCCAGCCAAAGCGCGGGGTTGCAAAACAGCTCTGCCAGCTGCCGCTGCGCACAGGCGTAAGCCGCGAAACGGTCCTGCCCCCAGCCTTGAACCCGGCTCCGGCTGCAGCCCAACCCTTCCAGTTGCTCCGCCGCTTCTCGCGCCGTCTGTCCGTAAAAGTTGATCCAGGCGCCCTCAGGCAAGCCAAAGTCATGGATACGGTGCTCCGGTGACGCAAAATAGAGTGGCACAGATCCGCAGGCGAATGCATCGAATATCTTCTCGGTCACATAATCCGGCTGATGGGTATTCTCAAACGCCCCCAGCATCCGGGCCCGGCGGTCCAGGCGGGTGAGCTTATCCAGATACCAGTTGCGCTGCTGGAATCTGCTTTGGCCGCCCTGCCAGCTTTGGCCCAGCCGCTCTACTGTGCCGGCCTGCACGGCTTCGGCCAGTTCTGTCCGCCAGGAACACAGGCCAATAATACCGGCCTCTGGCCATTCCACCGCGTGGTAAGGTTCCGGGCGGCGCTCGAACATGAATGCGGTATCGGTGCTGCGCGCCTCGAAACACGCCTGCCAGCCTGCTGCGTCCAGTGCTGCATTGCGCGCGAAGCGGGCCGCATAGGCATTGGCAAAACGGTGGTTGGTCAAAAGGTAATAGGGAATTCGCGAAAACCGGAAAATACTGGTGGTGGAATGATTCAGCTGGATCACCGGCACCGCGCCAAAGCGGGTTTCCACGATCAGTTCCCGGTTCAGCGGCCGGCGGCCCCAGATCGTATCCCAGAACGGCTCTTCCGACAAAAGCACAATCGGCTTGCGCCGCTGCCGCCAGGCTGTGATTGCCGCCTGCGGCGCCTCTTCAATGTCCAGTATATGGGTAAAGAGATACAAATCGGCCTGCTCTGGTTCCGAAACGCGTTCAACCCAGCCTTCAAACAGCGGCGCCAGGGCACTGTAGCTGAGCGGCGACCGTTTCATGTGCTTGCCGGCAATGTAAATTTTGATCACGCTGCTCTACCTGCTGGTTCGCCGCCCCATCACCCGGGCAGCAAAGGAAGGGATGCCTGAAGCCCTTAGCGGTTGACTTCCCCCCGGGACAATAAGATTGCTTTTCTGGAACAGGCCGCAAGCATATACAAGAACACAGTGCAAATGAATGTAACTCCTAAGGCCGCCAAGGCGGAGGCGCGGTACATCTGGTACCCGGAGGATGCGGCTTATGGTCAGGCTCTGGCCGCGTTATCCGATCGCTTCGGCCTGACCCGGCTGAACTCCCCGCTGGAGGCAAGCCGCGGCCGGGCATTGCTGCTCTACCAAACTCCAGAACACCATCTGTACCAGGCGCTTCTGCAAGATCAGGCCCCGGCAGACGCCCTGGCCGCCTGGTCCGCACAAGCCGAAGATATCCTGCGCACGGTCCGTGCAGGGGGGGCACAAACAGCGGTCGCCGGACTCAGCCAGTTTATCCTCTTTCCACAAGCATTTATCACACATCTGGGCCTGCCCGGCGGCGGCGCCCCGGACGAACCGGCATCCTCCGTCCCTCCAGTGGCAGACGACGCAGCAGACGACCCGGTTCTTTTGGCACTCGCCACAGCCTGCCTGCAGCAGGACAGCACTGTGCTGAGCTTGGCTCAAGCGGTGCAACAGGCCGCGCTGCCCCCTGCCGCGCCCTCCGCTGCCGCAAGCCTGGACACAACCGCCGCGATACAGGCTCACCGGAATGCTGACGCACAGACTGCCCTCCTGCAGGAGCAGAAAAACCTGATGCATCAAGAGCTGGAAACCCTTCAAATCCTGAACTGCCGCCTGGCAGAGTCACAGCAGCGGCGGATCGCTGCAAAAGAGCAGGCGCTGCAGGCCGCGGGTCAGAAAATCCGCAGCCTGGAAGCCCATACAGCCCTGCTGCAAGACCGCCTGCTTGGCGCCCGGACGCCGAAGCAAACGCGGCTGCACTCTCTCACCGCCGGAATTTTCCGCCTTATCGCCCCGCTGCGGTCTCTGCATCAGAACCAGGCAGGGCAGGAACAGATCCAACAGGGCCGCAAATAACATGCAAAACAGCACCTTCTTCCAGACACAGCTTTCCCGGATCAGCCAATCAGGCGGCCTCGGCACACTGGTCTATCTGGGGGCCGGCAAAGCCGGTCCGGATACCGTCAAAGCCTGCCTGGACAGCGGTGCTGAACATATTCTCTTGACCGAAGCAGACCCGGAAAGGGCTGCAGCACTCAGACCGGCCTGCATTGCTGCCGGCGTTCAACTGCGCGAAGCAGCGGTCGCGGACGAGGCCGGAGAGCGCCCCTTTCACATCTTCAACATCCGCGCCCTGTCCAGCTGCTGCCGGCCGGACGGGCTGGAAAAAGTTTTCCCCGGCCTGCGCCAGACCGATACAGTGCAGGTGAAAGCCGAGCCCGTAACCAGCCTGCTTGATATGCCGGAGCAGACCGGGCCTGGCTGCAGCCTGCTGGCAATTGATTGCCCCGGCCAGGAAGCCGCAATCATTCGCCAGCTGCAGGCTTCCGGCCTGCTCTCCAAATTCCAGCATCTCTACCTTTCCCTCCCTGCTGCCCCGCTCTACGAAGGCAGCGAGCCCATGGCGGAGATTCTGCAACGTCTGCACACTGCCGGGTGGCGGTTGCGGCATACGGAAAACCAAGACCCTGATTTCCCGGCCTGTTTTCTGGAACAAGAACCGCTCGTTCTTCAGATCGCGGATCTGGAAAAACAATTGGCTGAAACCAGTGCCGCGCAGCACGCGAGTGAACTCCGTTCTGCCGGACTGGACGCAGAGGCCCGGCGCCAGGCACAAGCGCTGGAACAGGCCGCAGCAGAGCGTGACAGCGCGCGTGCCGAAGCCGCAGCACTGGCTGCAAAGGCGGCGGACCAGGATGCAGAGGCGGCGCGCCAGGCACAAGCGCTGGAACAGGCCATAGCAGAGCGTGACAGCGCGCGTGCCGAAGCCGCAGCACTGGCTGCAAAGGCGGCGGACCAGGATGCAGAGGCGGCGCGCCAGGCACAGGCGCTGGAGCAGGCCGCAGCAGAGCGTGACAGCGCGCGTGCCGAAGCCGCAGCACTGGCTGCAAAGGCGGCGGACCAGGATGCAGAGGCCCGGCGCCAGGCACAAGCGCTGGAACAGGCCATAGCAGAGCGTGACAGCGCGCGTGCCGAAGCCGCAGCACTGGCTGCAAAGGCGGCGGACCATGATGCAGAGGCGGCGCGCCAGGCACAGGCGCTGGAGCAGGCCGCAGCCCGCGAAGCCGAGACCCGGAAAGCCCAGCAGAACCTGGCAGTGGCCCTGCGGCTGCAGAGCCAGCGCGAGGCTGATCTGAAAGAGCTGCAGGCACGCTACAGCGCGCTGCTGCAACGCCAGGAGGCGCAGGATGATTTGCTCCACCGCACCAAGGCCTGCCTTGCGTATCTGGTGGAGGAAGCGCCTTCGGAAGAGGCCGGCCTGGTGCTTGCGGAGGCCGCGGCTGCGCCTGCGCGCCTGAAAGAAGGCCAAAGCACATGAGCGGCCTGGCCCCGCGCAACTCTACCCTTCAGGACCTGCAACGCCAGCTGGCCCTGGCCGCCGCTCGGCGGGATCCGGCGCTGGCAGGGCGGCTGCGGGATTCAGAGGAACTGCAGAACCTGCTGGCGGAGGCTGAAACTTTGACGGGCCGGCCCCAGCGCCCGGTGCTGCGCACGGTGCACCACTTTGCCTGCACCGGCGGCACATTGATCAGCAAATGCATCGCAGCCATGCCATGCACCCGGTTGCTGAGCGAAGTGGACCCTTTGAGCGAACTGACCCATCAGAGCAGTTTCCTGCCTGCTGACCTGATCGGTCTGACCAAGCTGGGATCGAACCCGCCGGGGCAGGACACCCTGCTGCGCATCTTCCGGGCCGGGCTCGCAGCGCTGGCCGAAGACACCCGGGCCGAGGGGCGCGACCTGATCCTGCGCGACCATGCCCACAGCCATTTCTGCTGCGGCAGTGAAATCCCGGAGCGGCCCTCTCTGCAGCAAATGCTGGAGGGAAGCTACCAGCTGCTGAGCCTGGTGACCGTGCGTCATCCGCTGGATTCCTATTTGAGTCTTTTGCGCCGGGAATGGGTGCATTGGCAGCCTGCCGGTCTTGAGGAATATGCCCGCCGCTACCTGGCGTTCCTTGACCATTGCGCCGGTGCGGAACTGCTGCGCTATGAGGATTTTCTGGCGGAGCCGGAAATGCGCATGCAGCAGATTTGCAGCATTCTGGATCTGGCTTTCAATCCGGGTTTCCAGGAGGATTTTTCCGCTGTGCAGCTCTCCGGCGACAGCGGCCGCGGTGATGGTGTGATCGCCCCCCGGCCGCGGCGGCCCGTGCCGGAGGATGTGAAGCAAGCAGCCAGCGTCTCATCCGGCTATGCGGCCCTCTGCGCCCGGTTGGATTATGACCCGGACCCGGAAGCCGCCTAAGCGGAAAACCCCCCTTCAATTCCCTGCGTATCTGCCCTAAGCACTCGCGCAGGCGTTTACAGATAGACAGTAGTAGGATTGTAATGAAAAAAGCTCTTATCACCGGCATCACCGGCCAGGACGGCTCCTATCTTGCAGAGTTCCTTCTGGAGAAGGGCTATGAAGTGCACGGCATCAAACGCCGCGCCTCGTCATTCAATACCCAGCGGGTCGATCACATCTACCAGGATCCGCATGTGGATCATGCCCGCCTGAAGCTGCATTACGGCGATCTGAGCGACACGTCCAACCTGACCCGGATCCTGCAGGAAGTGCAGCCCGACGAGGTCTATAACCTTGGCGCCCAGTCCCATGTGGCGGTGAGCTTTGAAAGCCCGGAATACACGGCGGATGTGGATGCCATGGGCACCCTGCGCCTGCTGGAGGCGATCCGTTTCCTCGGGCTGGAGAAGAAGACCCGCTTCTATCAGGCCTCGACCTCGGAATTGTACGGGTTGGTGCAGGAGACGCCGCAGCGCGAGACCACGCCGTTCTATCCGCGCTCGCCTTATGCGGTGGCCAAGCTCTATTCCTACTGGATCACGGTGAACTACCGCGAGGCTTACGGCATGTATGCCTGCAACGGCATCCTGTTCAACCACGAGAGCCCGCGCCGTGGCGAGACCTTTGTGACCCGCAAGATCACCCGCGGCCTGGCCAATATCGCGCAAGGGCTGGAACCGTGCCTGTACATGGGCAATATCGACGCGCTGCGCGACTGGGGCCATGCCAAGGATTACGTGCGGATGCAGTGGATGATGCTGCAGCAGGACGCGGCGGAGGATTTCGTCATTGCCACCGGCAAGCAGTACTCCGTCCGCCAGTTCATTGCCTGGTCCGCCGCAGAGCTGGGCATCCATCTCGAATTCTCCGGCTCCGGCCTCGATGAGATTGCCACTGTGGCCGCGATTGAGGGCGATAACGCGCCGAGCTTGAAGGCGGGTGACGTGATCATGCGGATCGACCCGCGCTACTTCCGTCCGGCGGAGGTGGAAACGCTGCTCGGCGATCCCGCCAAGGCCAAGGAAAAACTGGGCTGGGTGCCGGAAATCACCACCCAGGAAATGTGCGCCGAGATGGTCGCCGAGGATCTCAAAACCGCCCGCCGCCATGCGCTGTTGAAAGAGCACGGCATGGATCTGCCGGTCAGCGTCGAGGGCTAAGATCATGACCCGGATTTATGTGGCCGGCCACCGCGGCATGGTCGGCGGTGCGATCCTGCGGCAATTGCAGACGCGTCAGGCGGCAGGCGAGGATCTGACGCTGATCACCCGCACCAGTGCTGAGCTGGACCTGACCGATCAGGCAGCGGTGCGCGCTTTCATGCAGGCGGAACAGCCCGATCAGGTCATTCTGGCCGCCGCCAAAGTGGGCGGTATTGTTGCCAACAACAGCTACCCGGCGCAGTTCATCTATGAAAACCTGATGATCGAATGCAATGTCATCCACGCCGCCTATGAGGCGGGGGTGAAGAAACTGCTGCAACTGGGGTCAAGCTGCATCTACCCCAAGCTGGCAGACCAGCCGATGGCCGAGGATGCGCTGCTGACAGGCGTGCTGGAGCCCACCAACGAGCCTTATGCAATTGCCAAGATCGCCGGCATCAAGCTGTGTGAAAGCTACAACCGGCAGTACGGCGTGGATTACCGCTCGGTGATGCCGACGAACCTCTATGGGCCGGGCGACAATTTCCACCCGGAGAACAGCCATGTGCTGCCCGCGCTGATCCGCCGTTTCCACGAAGCGGCGCACTCCGGCGCAGAGAGCGTCACCATCTGGGGTTCGGGCACGCCCCGTCGCGAGTTCCTGCATGTGGACGACATGGCGGCGGCCTCGCTGTTTGTGATGGATCTGGGGGAGGAGGCTTACCAGCGTGAGACCGAGGCGATGCTCAGCCATATCAATGTGGGCTGCGGGACGGATGTCTCGATCCTGGAGCTGGCGCAGCTGGTGGCAGAGGTGACGGGGTTTGAAGGGGAGATCCTGACCGATCCGTCGAAACCCGACGGCACCCCGCGCAAGCTGATGGATGTCACGCGCCTGGCGCGGCTGGGCTGGCAGGCCGGGATCGGGCTGCAGGAAGGTGTCCGGGAAACCTATGCGTGGTTCCTGGCCCAGGGGCTGGACAATCTGCGCGCCAAGTAAAAGCGCAGCAAAAACCGCAAAGCAAAGGCGCGGCCCCGCTCGGACTGCGCCTTTGCCGTCATTCCGCCGGGGGTCCGCTCAGGCTGCGGCCTGCCCGGCAAGCTCTGGCAGCGCCTCCCGGAAAAAATCTGCATAGCGGCGCAGCGATGCCTCGCCAGTTGCACAGAAATACTGCTGTGCCAGCCCTTCGGGCTGCGGCAGTGCCAAGCGGGCCTCCAACTGCTCCAGCGTACGGAAAGTGCAGTTGTCCGGTAGCGGAATGCCCGGAACCTCGCTGTCGTAGCGCAGCACCCGGCAGCCCAGCGACAAGGCTTCATAAATCAGCGACGAGGTGTGGCCAATAACGAAATCCGCATCCTGGAAATGCAATTGTTCGCGGATATCCGGAAATCTCTGCAGGAACTCCTCCTTGCGGATCGACGGATGAAAGCGCACCTTGACCCTGCGCCCCGTGCGGCGGGCACAGGCAGAGGCGATCTGCAGCATATCTTCGTTTTGCTGGTTAAAGATCCTCTGATCCAGGAACACCGCGATATAGGGCTGAGGTTTCTCCGAAACTTCGCCGCCAGATGCATTGAAGATCAGCGGCTTGCCGCAATTCACCGTGGTGTTTCCCGGATGGTGGTGTTTGATCAGCTGTGAACTCTCAGGCCCCCAGGACAGAAAGTATTCCGACGGCTGGTGCTGGTAGTTGATCACATTCACCGTATCCATATCGCCGTAATCCACATACAGCCCGTGCTGCAGGGTGAGGGTGGTAACCCCTTGGGCGCGGAAATAGCGTGCAAGAAGATGCTCTACCGGCTGCATATCCGCAAAACAGATCAGCGCCTTGAACGTCATCTTCCGGAAATGCTCCAGAATAAAACCGTACTTGCAGGCGCGGATGAAACAGCAGGCCCGGTCCAGCGGATCCGCAATATCCAGCGCATCAAAGACAGCCGCATTTTCCATCATGTAGCGGCTGGCAGCAGCGTTCAGCCGGGGGGTCCGGTGCTGATACTCCTCCACCACCACCCGGTCGCGGATCCCCGAGGCGCCGATCACCGCATGGAACAGCCCCTTGTAATCATCGCGCACCAGACTGCGGAAGAACACCGCACCGGTCTCGCGCTGCTGCGGCAGGCGGTAGTCCGAATAGAGGAAATCGCGCAGCCAAACATCGCGTGTGGCCTGTTTTTCAGCAGGGCTCTTCTGCTTCAGGCTATAAACATCAGCAAACAAGATGTCGCGCCACAGTTCGGTGTCTGCAAAGAAATCAGCATGTTCAGTCACTAGTCAAATCGCGCGCAACGGCGCGCCCCCTTTTCGCCAATATCCCTGCTGCCTGCGGCGGGTGCATCCGCCTACTCCGGCTGGCTTGCATCAATAAGCTTCTGAATAGTATTCAGCGGATCCTCAAAGCCTCGGGGATGGTAGTCCCAATACCCCACAATCTTCTCGTATTTTTCCCGGTCCGCCTCCGGATAAGCAGTACCCGCCCAGCTCGAAATCAGCCGCATGCGGTCCTGTTCCTTGCGGTCATCATTATTCGATGCCCGGATCTCTGGCGTTGCCTCAAAATAATGCTCAACAAAGGAGGTCTTGGAGCGGATCACCTTATAACCGGCCGCCTTCAGCTTCAGGCACAGATCGGTATCCGAAAAGTAGAAATGGTAGTCCTCATTACAATAGCCCACCTCTTTCATAGCCGCATTCAGATACAATCCATGATTGACGTAGAGGTTGCCAACATTGATGGCGACAGCGTATTTTTTGCGCACCGGATAGTCACGGAAATAAAAGGCGACCCCCCCCAGCTTGACTCCCTGCTCCAGCATCTCGTCAAACAGATCAACGCCATTCAGAATTGCGCCAGGCACAATCAGGCTGTCATCGCTCAGCATGCAGATATATTTGCCGGAAGCGCATTTGAAGGCGAGGTTCATGAAATACGCCCAAGGCTTGCGCTCAATTTGCTTGCCGTTCCATTCGCCGCGGTTGTGCTGAATCAGCGAAATGATGTCTTTCTGCTGCGACAGCCATTCTACGGAGCCATCAGTTGAACCGCCATCCACCACGATAATCTCGTAGGACTGGCCCTCTAGTTCCTTACGCACCGCATTGATGCACAACTCCAATAGCCGCCGCCGGTTAAAGCTGCCGATCACCATTGATATCTTGGGATAGTTCATTCCCGGGTCCTTCGTATTTTTTTAGGGGGCCGGTCAGTTGCGGCGCACCAGCGCTATTTTCAGCCGCCGCAACGGGGCTGTGATCCGCCAGGAAGTCGATGCCCTGAGCGCCTGCATCTGCGTTTCTTGTTCCTTGAGACAAGCCTCATTTTCGGCAACCCGCTCATCTTGCTTACGGCGCTTCGCCTCCAATTCGGTGATCTGTCTGCGCAGTTCGCCAATGGTGCCGCCGCGCCGGATCATGACATCCCGGGCCTCCCGCAATTGATCTGCCTGATGCCGTTCAGTCTCCAGGACGCGATCCAGCTTGACCGTCTTGCGCCGTTCCGCTTCCAATGCGTCCTGAAGACTGCGCAGCTGCACCTGCAGCAGCTCCGTCTGGCTTTGCTTCAGCGCGGCCAGACGGGTCTGTGCGTCCAATGCGGCTTTCTGGGCAGGCCGCTCCCGGCCCAGGGTTTGTATCTCTTTCTGCGCCGCATCCAAGGCCGTTTTCAAAACCTCAAGCTCTGCCAGCCCATTCAGCTGCTGCCGGTAATCCTGCGCGGCCCGGTCGGCAATCTCCAAAGCTTCCATCTGCGCGGCATCTGCTGGAATGGCCCTCGCCTCAAGCTCAGCATTCAGGGCCGCAGCCGCGGCAGAGCGCGCCACAGCCAGAACCGCGAGCCCCTCCCAGACCGGCCCCGCCGGTTCTCCGGGCCGTTCCATATCCGGCTTAGGCAGCGGATCAATGCCAAGATGCCCGCAAGCCCGCTCCAGCATCGTCTCCGGGGCGTTGACCAGATTCTCCGCCTCCATCAGTGCAACCTGACGGCGGTTCCGGCGGCAGAACACCAGCAGTTCCTGCGCGTGATCTTCCCAGTTTTTCAAAGCCTGTGCGGGGCTTAACCCGCGGGCGAGACCGGCGCAAACGGCGGTTTCCGCCCGTTCATACAGCACCAGAACCGGGCGGTCTGCGGCACAATCCCAAGCCTCCGGGCTGCCGCGCAACCGCGTGAAACAGCCGTCAGTGCCGGCGTTCCGCACAAGCGACGCACAATCGGCAAGGTAAACGTCCTCAGCAGGCGCGCGTTCCTCAAAGTCCGTCAATACGGTGAGCTTATTCTGTGTGTTCACCTGCTGCTCCCTTTCCCGCGAAGAATATGCCAACGGCGCCATGGCCTGTCACAGATCCTGAAGTTCTCCAACATTTACCAGCTTCTTCAGGCCATGCGTGCGCACGTACCCCTGCCAGTCCGCCACCTCGCTCCAGCCGCTGATGAACACGAAGTCCAGGCCAGCTGCAGCGGCAGCGCGGTGGTCGTAGGTGCTGTCCCCCAGGAACAGCGCTTGCGGCCGGATATTGCCGCTGTCCAGTTCCCGCGCCAGAATTGCATCCTTGGTGTCGGGGCTGCCGAAGATGCCGCCGTCGAACAACCTGTCCAGCCCGCGCGCGGCAAAGATCTCACGCAGCTCGGCCTGATCCCCGCCCGAGACAATCAGCCAGCGCTGATCCGGGAAGGCGGCGCGCAGCTCCTGCAGCCCCGGCGCGGCTGCGCAGGTCATCAGCCCGGCCCGCACAGCGCCGGCATAAGACGCCAGCAGCGCCTCCAGCCCGGGACCGTCCCGGCCGGGCACAATGCCGTCCAGGAAATGCTGGAATTTCAGGTAGCGGGAGATGCCGCCATTGGCCACGTGATGCGCCACCAGCGCCTCTGCCGCCTCTGCGCCGTAGGGCAGCGCCGCCTGGCGGAAGGCCTCAGTCTTCACCCGGTTGGAATCCAGGATCACCCCGTCGCAGTCAAAGACCAATGTCCGGTAGCCTGCCGGCATCACAGGTTCCACAGCCTGCGCAGGGCCGCTTCGACCGGTGCCACATCCTCAGGCACATCCACCGCCATGGTGCCGGGCGAAGTTTCATACATTACAATCTTGCGTCCCAGTTCCTGGAACCGCAGGATCTCAATGTCCTCGCTTTTTTCCAGCGCGCCCTTACGGCCGAACCCTTGGAACGCCTGCAGCTCCTCGCGGGTAAAGCCATAAATGCAGACCTGCTTCTTGTAGCGTTCCGGCGCACATCCCGGATCCTTGAAGCCCGGCAGCGCCAGCCGCGACATATACACCATAACATCGTCCTCGGTGGTAATGACCTTGGGGATATTAACGCTGTGCGGATCCTCTTCATCGCTGACCCAGGCAAAGCCGTTGACGATCAGGCTGGGATCTGCGGCCTTCAGGTCGGCGCAGCGCTTGATATCCGCAGGATTTACCAGCGGTTCGTCGCCCTGCACGTTGATGTAGATATCATAGTCGATCATCTGCGCAGCTTCGGCCAGCCGGTCGGTGCCCGTCAGCGCGTCTTTGCCCGTCATCAGCGCCTTAAAGCCTGCGGCCTCCACCACCTCGCTGATGCGCTCATCTTCGGTGGCCACATAAACATGCTCCTGGCCCACCGCACGGGCGCTGAGTTCGGCCACCCAGAGAACCATCGGCTTACCAAGAAGCGGCACCAGCGGCTTGCCGGGGTAGCGGGTCGAAGCATAGCGGGCGGGGATAATCACACAGGCCGTCATGGGGTCACATTCCATAAACTGATATTTGCTTGAGATGCTTGTAGCGGCTCGGCGTGATCGAAACCACCTGCGGGCTGCCCGCGGTGTTCTCCAGAAGCCGCAAAACCTCCTCAACCTCGCGGTTGCGCGCGTCGCCCGGCGCATACCCGTCAAAGCCGGCCAGCAGCACCCGGCTGGCGTTTCCGGCGGCGGCAACTGCCAGCGCATAGGCCAGCACCAGCAGGCTTGGGGACGCGCAGTGGCTGTCGCCGAACTCAAACCGGCCCTCGGCGAGGCTGACACCAAAGTCCAGAAGCTCCTTGCCGCTGAGCGGGCCGCTCAGATCCGCAGGCAGCATTGAGGCCGGGGTGATCAGCGGCTGGCGCAGCGCCAGATGCGCCTCGCTATCGGCCATCAGCCGCACCGGATGGCAGGCCGCGCGCAGATCAATCAGGTCTTCGGAGATACCGCTTTGGGTATTCAGCGCGATCACCACCGGCTGCGCCCGGCGCACATAGGCCTCAAGCGCCGTGCGGTGCTGCTCTGCGCCGGACCCCGCGCCAAGGATCAGCACCTCGCGGCCCTCCAGCATCGAGCGCGGCTGCCAGGTCCCTTGCGGCGCGCCTTGGTAAAAATTGCGCGCGCCATCAAGGGTGCCGGCACTGAAGCTCTTGCCGCCTTCCTGGCGCAAGTGCTCAATGACGGCCAGGACATCTTCTTCGCTGTAGCGGGAATCCAGCAGCATATTCTGAATATAGGTCGGATGGATTCCGTATTTCCCGGACAGATAGTAATACGGGTTGGTCCCCCAGCCATACTGCTCTTTCATCGGCTGGAAATGCCGCTGCAGCAGGCTCATCAGCGGAACCAAATTGGCCGGACGGCCGCGCCGTTCCGCCGCCTCGATCACCAGTTCTTCGGTACGGGCGTTGCCGGGGCCGCGGCCCATGCCGGTCACAGTGGCATCCAGCCAAGTGGCGCCCTCGGCTTGCGCCCGCAGCGTGTTCTGCAATGCCAGCCCCATGTTGTCATGGGTGTGTATGCCGATAGGACCGTCCCATTCCTCGCGCAGCCAGCCGATAATACGGGCCGTATCCGCAGGCGTCATGCTGCCCATGCTATCGGCAAAATAGAGCACTTCCACCGGCCAGGCGCGCGCCTCACGGGCCAGTTCCACCACCTCTTCACGGCTCCGGTCGGCAATCTGCATCAGGTTGAACCCAACCCGGTAGCCCCGCTCGACCAGCCAGGTCACTGCCGGCAGCACCTGCTTGACCTCACGGAAGTGGCAAGCGATGCGCACCAGATCAACCGGCGTAGCGGCGGCCGGCTCCGGGAACAACCGTTCCAGGGACGCCTCAAGCCCAAGTTCCGTCAGCAGGTCGGCCCCATTCACCATGACCGCAACTTGCAATTCTTCCGGAATGTTCAAACTGCGCAGAAAATCATCGCTGGTATAGGCGCAGGACCCTTTAAAACCGTTGTTTTTCAAGAACCTGAAGCCGATCTCGACAATATCGACCCGGGCGGCTCTCATGGCCTCCAAATACGTTTCGATCAGTTCTTGCGGAAAATCCCAGGCATTGTAGTATCCGCCGTCCCGCAACGTGCAATCCAGCAATAGTGTCTCTGACATATCAACCCAATCCCATTATTCTGCCTGGCCTTAAAACTCCCCCGAACGGTAGGAGGGAACATGCAATACTCGCAAGAAATGATCGCATCCTGCAGTTGCGGGCATACAGAGCTTCGCTTAGGCCTGCAAGCGTCAACCGCCCGTTCGGTGGCTGGCCGCCGACCCTGTAACAAGCCCGGAAATGCCCCGTGTGCCGGAACGCCGGAATAAAGGATTGCCCCGCTTGACACTGCCTCCTCCCTTGGGCCCCTGCGCCCCTTTCAACCAGGCTTTGGCCGGGCTGCAGGACAGTACCGCCAGCGGTCATATCAGCGCCGGAACGCTCCTGAGCGACGGGTTCACGCTGCGCGCAGACCCGGCTCTGCAGGCCGGCGGGCACTGGCGGTCACCGGCGGGGCGGCTGCTGGAGCTTGATCTCCAAATCACGGGCCAAGGAGAATGGATCGGCTTGCATCTGACGCTGGGACAGTTGGACCTGCTGCCCTTCCGCTATGCTGGAGTGGCCTGCCGGAGCGCGGCCGGCAGTGCCGAAGTGCTGCGCCCCTGCCTGCGCGCCGGCCTGCCCGGCGGCGGGTTTTCCGACTGTTTCTTCCCGCGCCATCTGCTGGCCCGGGAAGAGCCGTCCGACCATATGGACACGCTGCACCTGCCCAGCTGCCCGCATCTACCGTTAGACGCCGAATGGTTTGAACTGGTGCTGTTTCTGCCCGCCCGCAGCTGCCGCCTGGAGCTGCAGGATCTGCGGCTGTTCTTCCTGTGAACCTGACCGTGGCCATCCCCGCGCATAATGATTGCGCCAGCCTGCTGCGCCTGCTGCGCATGCTGCGGGCGCTCGGCTGCGCCGATCAGATTGTGGTCGTGGATGACGGATCGCAGGTGCCGCTTCAGGAAACCGTTCTGCTGGATGCAGCCGGCCTGGAAGCCGGGCAGCTGCGGCTGCTGCGCCACGAAACGGCAAAAGGCGCCGGCGCCGCCCGCAATCTGGCGCTTGCACATGTCCGGACACCCCACCTCCTCTTCCTGGATGCAGATGACCGCCCCGCCCGCGCCCTGCCCTGGCTGCTGCAGGACCTCGCGGGGCAGGAGTTCGATTTTTGCCTCTTTCAGCATCACGACACCCGCAGAGACGCGCAGGGCGCGGCCGGCCAGATGCCTTACGATCAGGCGCTCTGGGACTTCGCCGGTCTCAGCCTGGGAGCCTGCACCAAAGTATCGCCATTTGCCGCCGCCAGCCTGGTGCAAACCTCGAATTACCCATGGAACAAAATCTACCGGACCGGTTTCCTGCGCGAGCACAATATCGGCTGCTCCGAAATCCCGGTCCACAACGACATTGAGCTGCATTGGCGCAGCTTCCTAAATGGCAGCCGGATCCTGGCCAGCACCCATGTTGCCGTGGTGCATGACGTCGCCCCGGACGGCCAGCGGCTGACCAACCGGACCGGGTCTGAAAGGCTGGACGTGTTCATCCCTCTCACCCGGATTGCCGTTGAAATTCAGGCAAAAGGCCTGGATCTCTATCTGCAGCCTTTCTGGTCGTTCTTTACCGGGCTGATGCACTGGGTGAAGAGTAATCTGGACCCCCTACTGCACCCGCAGCTGGCCCAGCGGATCAGCGCTTTCCTCGCCGCCCACGCACCGGCTGAGCTGCCAGGCCTGCCGGATGCGCGCGCCGCACAGCGCGGCCTGGCCTGAGCCCGCCATGGTTCTGCGCCCGCCGCTCCCCTCCCCCGGCAGCAGCAGCCCGCGCCAGGTCTGGCTGCACATCGGCCTGCCGAAATGCGGCTCGACCACAATCCAGCACCATATGGCCGAAACCTATGAGCAGCATCTGCAGCTTGGCCTGTGCTATCCGCAACGCCACCGCTCCCCTGATGGCTACCGCAACCACATCCCGCTGGCCCGGATGGCCGCAGCGGTCCTGCCCGCCGCCCTGACAGAGATCGAGGCCGAAGCGGAGCGCCACAGCTGCCACCGCATCCTGCTGTCCTGCGAGCATTGGACCAATGCTTTTCGCACCAGCAACCTGGCCGCGCTGGTCCAGGCGCTGCAGCAGCGGATGCCGGGCTGGCAGATCCGCCTGGTTGCCTATTTCCGCAACCCTTACGGCTTTGCGGAATCAAGCTATGCGCAGTTTCTGCGCGCCGGGCTGTTCGGGATCGCTAAACCGGCCTTCTTTGCCGCAGGCCCGCCCGGCATCGACCGCTATCTCCGTTGTTTCGAAGAAAGCTACGGCTTTCCCCTGCCCTCTCTTCTCAGCTTTACGCAGATGCTGCTGGCGCAATTTCCCCGCGACAGCCTGATCCTGCGCTCGAACGCGCCTGCGGATCTGGAGACGCCGGACATGCTGAGCGATTTCTGCAACCTGCTCGGTCTGCCGCCCCCCGAAGCGGCAGCGCGGCGCAACAGCCGCATTCAGCCGCGCAAGCTGGCCGAAATCGAATATGTGCAGACCCAGGTCAGCCAGCCGGTCTATATGCAGCTGCGCCCGAAACTGCTGAAGCGGGATTTCACCCGCGGCGCCCCGCCAGGCCCCGCCCGCGGCAGCAGCCTGCATCTGAGCGCGGCCATGGCAGAAGACATCACCCGGCGGCTGGAGGCCGAACGCCGTGAATTGGCAGCATTATTTGCCACCCGCACCGATATGCTCTGCGCGGCGCCCAGCCAGGACTGGGGCCGGGCGGAGCTGCTGGACGAGGCCGCCCGGGTCCGGCTGCGCAAATTCATCCGCCGCCAGACCGCCTGAGCCCCCGTTACAACGGCGCGGTAAAGAACGCCGGCGCGGCCTCGCCCCGCTCCAGGCAGGCGGCAAAGCCGCGGGCGGCGTCCAGCGCCTCGCGGATGGTCACATCCATGTCCAGGTAGCGGTAGGTGGCCAGACGGCCCACAAAAGTAACACCCGCCGTCGCTTCGGCCAGCTTCACATACGCGGCCAGCAGTTCCTTCTCCTTTACCTGGCGCACCGGGTAATAGGGAATGTCGCCGGGCTCCGCCAGCCGCGAGAACTCGCGGTAGAGAACCGATCCCTCGTGGTCTTCCCAGGGGGCGAAATGCTTGTGCTCGGTGATGCGGGTATAGGGCACATCCTCCTCGCCGTAGTTCATCACCGCGCAGCCCTGGTAATCGCCCTGATGGGTGAAGCGCTCAAAATCCAGGGTGCGGTAACCCAGACGGCCCAGCTCATAGCCGAAATAGCCATCGAGCGGCCCGGAATAGAACACGTGGTCATGGGCGGCGCCCATCTCGGCGCTGAATTCGGTTTCCAGCTGAACGGTGATGTTCTCATGATCGAGGATCTTCTCAATCATCGGCGTATAGCCGTTTTCCGGCATGCCCTGGAACCGGTGGAAGAAGTAATTGTCATCATAGTTGAAGCGCACCGGCAGCCGCTTCAGGATCGAGGCGGGCAGTTCCGAGGGGTGCATGCCCCACTGCTTGATGGTGTAGCCCTTGAAAAACGCCTCATAAAGGTCCTTGCCGACAAAGCGCATCGCCTGCTCTTCAAAGGTCTCGGGGTTTTCGATCGAGGTATCGGCCTGTTCCTGCGTGATGAAATCATGCGCTTCTTCGGGGCGCATCGTCTTGCGGAAGAACTGATTGATGGTGTGCAGATTGACCGGCAGCGAGAACACTTCCTGCTGCCCCGACAGCCCGCGGGTGGTGGATTTCACCCGGTTTTTGTAGGGTTTGAAACTCTCAAAGCTGTTCACATAGTCCCAGACTTCGGCGTCATCGGTGTGAAAGATATGCGGCCCGTAGACATGCACCATCACGCCGGTGTCCGCATCGCGCTCGGTGTGGCAGTTGCCGCCGGCATGGGGGCGGCTGTCGATCACGGTGATCCGGTGCCCGGCCTCGGCCAGATGCCGTCCGATCACGGCCCCCGAAAGCCCTGCGCCCACCATCAAAAACTTGCCTGCCGCCATAAACCTGTCCTCTCATATTCCCGGGATGCCTCAAACCGGCACCCCTGTCATTTCACGTTCCGCCGCGTCCGGTGCGCCGCATTGCAAAAGGGATGATGCCGCCGCCTTTCAGGCAGGCCGGCACATATCTGCGGTTCTCTGCTTTCAGGAAACCGCGGGCCGGCCGGCCATTGCCCCATCTCTGCCCCATCTCTGCGCTTCACGCCCACTGCTAACGGACTGCCCGCCCCTGTGGCAACCCGGCTGCCTGTGTATCCGCCCGGCAGACCGGCAGTTTTCCGCAGGCCCGTCTTATGCGTCCGCGGCCTGAGCTTTCTCCCGCGGCAAGGCCGCTGCGGGCTCGAACCGCTTCAGATTGGCCGCCCGGTAGTTTTCCGCTCTGATTTTCTTGCCGACCCCGCCGCGCGCACCGCTTTTATAAAGCGCCGTGCGCCAATCCGCCCGCCGCGGCGGCAGGCCGGGAATATCCCGGATCCCGTCCCAGACCAGCTCCTGGATCCTGACGTAATCAGCATGGTGATTCGGCTTGTCCCGGTGGTATTCCCGCTTCAGCACCCCGTGCTCATCCCCCAGAACCGGCGTCAGATCCCGCCGGTCGCAGACCCCGCTGATCAACTGGTTGATCCGGTTCAAAAGCTGCGCCCAATAGCTGCGGTAGCGCCGGCTGGCGCCGAAGATGCAATCAAAAACCTCTGACGAAGAGGAACCAAAAACATAAAGCCGCGGCGCCGGCCCGGCGTTTGCAGGCCCGGTATCTTTCGGCCCGGTTTGCCGCTGCCGTCTCTCTGCCAGGGCGCGCAATCCGCTCCTGAAAAATTGCACTGCCATGATCAAATCACCTGAAATGCCGCTGTCAAATTGCCGGGTCCGTCAAACCGCCTGGTGCAACCTGCGGTTTCTCTGCACAGTTTTCCCGCTCAGCGCAACCCGCCGCGCAGCCTGTCCGGGACGGCGATTGTCTCTGGCGCGAAAATCCCCTACACCACAGCCTTGAAACCCGCACCAAACACAGGATCCGGCACTCATATGCCTGCCCCAGAACGTCCCCGCCGCAAGACTCTGATTTTCCACATCGGCGATCACAAAACCGGCTCCACCTCGGTGCAGCTGGCCTTTGCCAAAGGCCAAGTGACGCTGGACGGGCACAGTGTTTTTTATCCGGCCCGGCTGGCCAGCAATACCCTCGGCGCGCAGTGCCGGGCCTACGGCAATGCGGAGACCCCGGAAGCCCGGCAGAAAGCCGCCAGGCCCTTCCAGAAGCTGGCCGCGCAGATCCAGGCGTCAAACGCCGATTTCGCCCTTATCTCGGCTGAAGCCCTGGAAACCGTCCCGGCGGCACTGTTTCACGAGATTGCCGGGACCTTTTTTGCCGGCGCTGCCGATGAAATCCGCATCATCGGCTATGTGCGCCCCCATGCCGCCCGCATCCTGTCCAGCTTTGCCGAACGCATCAAGGTCGGCACCCCGCGCGCCCTGCGCTCGGATCTGGACAGCTTTGCCGCCCGGCGCAAGGAGGTCGGGGAATTCATCTACCTGCCGCGGTTTGCCGCCTGGCGGGAGCATTTCGCAGACCGTTTCACCCTGCGTCCGATGATCCGCAGCCAGCTCTATCAGGGCGATGTGGTCAGCGATTTCATTCATCACGCCTTTGGCGGCCTTGCCTTTACCATCAGCGGCGAAAGCCAGGCCAATGAATCGCTCTGCCTGGAGGATCTGATGCGTCTGAAGGTGCTGCAGAAGGCGCTGCTGCACCAGTCCAAGGACCTCAGGCTTAAGGTCGGCTGGGAGTTTTCCCGCCTGGCAGGGCATCTGCCGCCGGCCCCTGCGCGCACCAGGCTGCAGCTGCACCGGGCCCTGGCGAAGACCCTCCGCGACAGCTACCTGGAGGATGCCCGCGATATGGACCGCATGTTTTTCAGCAGCGAACCGCTGATGCAGAACGAGCTGCACGCGGCGGTGAAAAAAGCCATCCCCGAACCGCAGTCCGCCGTCCCCGCCGATCACCTGCCGCCGTCCGAATTGCACGGGCTGACCCTCATGGCCGGGATGATCAGCGGGCTGCTGGACGCCGGAGAGGTCAATTGGCCCGCCTTCCTGCACGGCAAGCGGGTCCGCGATGCCGAAGCGGCCCTGCAGCCTGCCTCCGCTGCCGAATAGGCGAACCAGAGCACCTCAGTTATCGGGTCCGGTATGAAAGTCATTATCTATTTCGGCCACCACAAGGTCGGCTCCACTGCGCTGCAGGCCTATCTGGCCCGCAATGCGCTTGCCCTTCTGAACCACGGCATCCTCTATCCGGCGGTGGAAAGCGAGGGCATGTCGCATCTTCTGGCCCAGGCGCTTGGCCGCCAGGACGCGCCGGACCTTGGCTGCATGAACCTGCGCGAGCCGCATAATGCGCTTGGCTTCCGGATGCTGGCCAGCAAGCATGGCGGCGGCACCCCGGCCTGGCACGGCACCCTGCCCGGCCTGCCCGCGATGCTCAGCACAATCCGCAACCAGGTCAGCGTGCTGCAGCCGCACACCGTCATCCTGTGCTCCGAGGTTTTTTCCAACTTCGGCGCCGGGCATGAGGATCTGATCGCCAAATTGCGCGATCTGTTTCCCGATGCCGAGCAGGAGCTGTACTGCGCGCTGCGCCAGCCCGATGAATACATGGCCTCCTGGTTCGGCCAGCGGCTGCGGTTCGGCCACCAGCTGAAACCCCTGGACGGCGGCGCCGCATTGGCAAGCACCAAAACCATCCATTTCAATTACCGCAAGATGGTGGAGCCCTGGACCCGCATCTTCAGCGATGCCCGGCTGCAGATCCGCAATTACGACGACATCCTGGCGGCCGGCGGCTCGGTGCAGGATTTCACCGCTCAGGCCGGCTGTGCCTTCCCGGAGGATCTGCCGCATCAGGGCCCGGCCAACCACGGTTTGCCGCGCGCCGCCTATGAGATCATCCGCCAGGGCAATCACCGCCTGCCGCCCGAGGAGGCAAAGGCGCTGCGGGAGGTCTTCCTGAAACTCCCTGCCGGCGAGCTGCCGGTGCCCAACCGCGATGTGGAGCTGTTCGGCAGCAGCCTGCGCAGCCAGCTTGCCGAGGCCTTTGCCCCGGTGCACAGCTACCTCAGCAGCCTCACTGGCCAGGCGGCCTTTTTCCCGGCCATCGAAAAGATGCGCGAAACCCGCCCGGTGCCCGGACCCCAGGCAACCCTCCGCCTGCTGGAAAGCCTGGACCCCGCCCAGCTGCCCTCGCCGGCGCTGCAAAGCTTTGTCACAGATCTGCAGCAAGACTTGTGCCAGTAACCGTTTATACGCCCGCACCCCGGTTTCCGGGCTCCAAGGAATGACCCGCATGATCACTCTGCAGAACTTTATCACCCCCGAGCCCGGCATCTGCACCGAACAGGCGCTTTACTGCCATGTTCAGGGTCCGGCCGGTTTTTCCCAGAGCACCGGGCAGTACACCCTGTCCCGCGGCGCCTGTGCCAGGTTTGACACCTATTTCAACCTGTTCAGCCTTGGGAAGTGGAACAGCGGCTGCGCGTTCGACACGCTGTTTGCCGAGCTGACCGGCAGCGGCAAAGCCGAAATCAAGATCACCCTGGCCCAGCCCAACCGGTCCTGGGAAGTGGTTTATTGCGACATCGTCGAGCTGGCGGAAGACACGCCCTATCAGATCGACCTGTCGGAATTTGCAGGCCCCGGCATCGAAGGCGTGCTTTACGCCGAGGTGCTGGCGCTGGGGGACGAGGTCACCCTGACCGGCGGCCGCTTTGCCACCGCCGCCGTGCCGGACAGCCTGCCGCAGCTTGCGGTCTCCATCACCACCTTCCAGCGCGAGCAGGAGGTGCAGACAACCGTGGCCCGGCTTGAAGGGTTCCTGGAAGAATTCGAGCACAGCGCCAATATCCACGTGCAGGTGGTCGACAACGGCCAGAGCGCCGGCATCGCTGCCAGCGAGAAAGTCACCCCCTACCCGAACCGCAACCTCGGCGGTGCAGGCGGCTTTGCCCGCGGGCTTCTGGAGGCCGGCAAACGCGGCTGCAGCCATTGCCTGTTCATGGATGACGATGCCTCCTTCCACATGGAGAACATCGCCCGCGCCTATATGTTCCTGGCGCTGGCGCGGGACCCCAAGGCCGCGCTGGCAGGCGCGATGATCAACAACACCCACAAATGGTGCATGTGGGAAAACGGCGCCTGGTTCGACGGCTCCTGCCGCCCGCTCTACAACGGGCTCGACCTGCGCAGCCCGGGCCAGGTCATCGATATGGAATTCAGCTCTGCCCGCTCTGCCCCCGAAACCCTTTACGGCGGCTGGTGGTTCTTCGCCTTCCCCATCGCCCAGGCCGCCCGCCACCCGTTCCCCTTCTTTGTGCGCGGCGATGACATCAGTTTTTCGCTGGCCAATGATTTCAATATCTTCACCCTGAACGGGGTGGTCTCCTTCCAGGATGATTTCACCGAAAAGGAAAGCGCCCAGACGCTGTATCTGGACCTGCGCAACCACCTGATCCACCATCTGGTGTTCGACGCACTGGAGCGCAGCCCGCTTGGCACCGCCAAGATCGCCCTCCGCTTCATGCTGCGCTCGCTGCTGCGCTGCAAATACGACAGCGCCGAAGCACAGCTGCTGGCCTGGCAGGACGTGATGCAGGGGCCGCAGTTCTTTGACGAGAACATCGACATGAGTGCGCGCCGCGCCGACATCAAAGCGCTGATCAAAGACGAGGCCTGGCAGCCGGCAGAGACCCTCAGCACCGCTGAGCGGCGCCGCTTCAGCCGCCTGCCGCGCCGCCTGCGGCATTATCTGGGCCTGTTCACCCTGAATGGCCATCTGGTGCCGTTCTGGAAGATGATCGGCGACCGGATGGTGCTGAACATCGGCGAGCGCGGCCTGGTGTTCCCGGCCTTCGGCGGCGCCCGGCTCACCTATCTCAACACCGATGGCAGCAAGGGCTATACCGTCACCCACTCAAAGCGGCGCTTCTTCAGCCTGGCCTGGCGCATGGCCAAGACCCTGGCCGCCTTCCGCCGCGACCACAGCCGCCTGAAAGCGGTCTACCGCAGCGGCTATGCCGAGATGGCCAGCAAACCCTATTGGGAGAAAACCCTGGCCCCGGCAGCAGATCCGGTCCCGGCAGAGGCCTGAACGCTGACGCCTGAGCGCTGAGGCGGTGCTGGATCAGTCCAGCATTGCCTCATGCGCGGCAATCGCCGCGTCCAGATCGTCGTAATAGCGGATCCGCCCGGCCTCCAGCACCAGCCCGGCATTGCAGAACTGGCGGATCTGCGCCATCGAATGATTGACCATGATGGCGCTGGAATGCTTCATCCGGTCGGCAAAGACCGCCCGGCTCTTGCGTTTGAACGACCGGTCGCCCACGGCCGTTACCTCGTCGACCAGATAGGTGTCGAAGCGGATCCCCATCGAGGCGCCGAAGGTCAGCCGCGAGCGCATGCCCGAGGAATAGCTGCGCATCGGCATGTGGTAAAATTTGCCCAGCTCGGCAAACTCGCCGACAAAATTCACCAGATCGCCGGTATCCACCCCGTAGATGCGGGCGATGAAGCGGACATTCTCGGCGCCGGTCAGATCGCGGTGGAACGAGCCGCCCAGCCCCACCGGCCAGGAGATGCTGCCATCGGACACCACCCGGCCGTGATCGGGCCGCATGGTACCGGCAATGATCTGCAACAGCGTCGACTTGCCCGCCCCGTTACGGCCCAGCAGCGCCAGGGATTTCCCCGGCGGCAGCGTCAGGTTCAGATTGTCGATCACCACCTTGCGCTCGCCTTTGAGCCGGAAGCTCTTGGTCAGGTTTTCAAAACGGATCATTGCCCGTCCTCAGCTGCGGTCGCGGATCGAATAATAGATCAGCACTCCGATCGACCAGCCCAGCAGCAAAAACAGCCCGGCAAGCGCCGACAGCACATAGCGGCGCGGATATTCCGCCTCCTCGGCCAGGGTCGGGGTGATATAGGTGGCCAGGTAGCGGCTCTGGCGGGCCGCGTCGTCGCGCGCCACCTCCAGCGCAGTCAGCGCCGCGCGGTAGGTTTCCTCGGCAAATTCCCGGTCCACCGTGAGGCGCTCGAACTCTGAAATCAGCGAGGGGTAATCCTCGCCGACGCCGCCGGTATCGGTATTGCTGGAGGCAAAGGTCTGGCGCTCGATATTGATGCGGTCGCGGATCACCTCGATCTGCTGCTGCCCCTGTTTGAGGCGCACATCGCCCGGGCTGACGGTGCCTGCCAGCAGGTCGTATTCAATCAGCGCCTCGGCCAGCTGCTGCTGCAGGTTGTTCATCACCCCCATGCGGCCCTGGATATCGGCCTCGGGATCGACAATGCGGGTGCGGGTGCGGAACCGGGTCAGCTCTTGGCGCGCCAGCTTCAGCCGCTCAACCGCCTCCATCAGATCGGCCTCGGCATAGCGCATCGCATCGGCGCGCGCCTGTTCGTTCAGCGCATTGATGCGGATCTGGCTTTCGTCGACGATGGCGCGGCTGACCGCCCGGGCGGTATCCCGGTCAAAGGCGGTGACCCGCACTTCGGTCAGGCCGGAGCCGCTGTCATAGGAAATGCGCACCACCCGGTGCCAGAACCAGACCAGTTCCTCCAGCGTGGCATCGGGCCAGATTGAAAAGGCCCAGTCGGTTGGCCAGTACTGGCTGTAATGGGCGCGCAGGTCCACCCGGGCATTGACCGCTTCGGCCATTTCCTGGCTCTGGATGAATTCATACAGAATGTCGCTGTCCGAGGCCGTGGTATTGCCGGCAAAACTGGCCAGCCCGCCCAGCAGCTC
>NZ_CP081039.1:0-149857 GCF_025141525.1 Leisingera sp. M527
CCAGGTTTCGCGTGTCATATCCCGGTAGTCGATTTCATAGATGGAACTTAAGAACCGGCCCGATTGTTCGACTGCGCGGGTCATCTCGATCGGGTGCTCGGTCATTCTGCCCTCAAACACCTTCATAAAGCCGAACGCATCGCACGTGCAAATCGTTACCGGATTCGTAACGGGTGAGCAGGAAGCGGACGTCCTGGAAAACCTTGGGCAACGCAAATGTCCCCGCGGGGACAACGCCGTTAAACGCCGACAAATCCTCCAGCGCCTCGGACAGCTGGCCGACAAAGGAGGTGGTGGAATCATATTCCCAATAGCCGGGCCGGAGGGGATATAGAGCATGTCGGCGGCAAAGACTGCGTTCATCGACTGGTAGCCGATGGCGGGCGGGCAATCGAAGATCATCAGGTCGTAGTCTTCGGCGGCAGCTGGTCGAGGTAACGGGATACGGCCGCAAAGAACGACCACTCCGGATTGAGGTGCCGGTACTGGGCGGAGGCGAATTCGACAAAGGCCGCATTGGCGCAGGAGGGGATGATGTCGATGGTCGGCCAGCTGGTGGGTTTGACAAAGTCGCTGACCCGCAGGTCCTGCAGCCCCATGCCGGTGATCGCGTCGGGGAGCTGGCGCCGGGGCAGGGCGGTGCCGGACTCGGCGCCCTGCGGGACCGCGTTCATCCGCTCGGTCTCGCGCACCAGATCACGGGCCATGATGCCCAGACGGTGTAATCCTCGGTGACATCGCTAAGGCCCATGGAGTGCGACAGGGTCGCCTGCGGGTCGAAATCCACGCACAGCACCCGGTAACCGTCCAGCGCCGCGGCATGGGCGAAATGCAACGCGACGGTGGATTTGCCCGCCCCCCCTTTGAAGTTCGAGATCGCCACCCGCAATGCCCGTTTCCCCGCGGGGCGCTTGGGCAGCAAGGATTTGCGGTTGATCTTGATGCGGCGGCGCAGCTCGTTGATCTCCTCCAGCGAATACCAGCGCTGGCGGCCGTCTTCCTCGACATGGCCCTGGGGCAGGGAAGGATCTGCCGACAGCCGTCCCCGCAGGGTCGACTGGTTGACGCGGAAGATCAGCTCAGCCACTTCCCAGGAGGAGAACCGGCGCAGGGTCTTTTCCATTTCGGGGGAGAAGGTCTGCTGGCGGATCCAGCTTTGCATCTTGAGAGATTGGGCCTGCATTTTGGACAGGTCTTCGTGCGTAAACATCGCTGCTCCTTAGCCTCACACGTTTTCTATTATGCGCGTCCATTTCTAGCGGACGCTAATTCAGCCTCAATATTCATTTACGCCGAATTTGCAAAAAACGCAAAAGCAAATATGGTTGGCAACAGCGTCCTGTCCCCGCGGGGACACATCTGCAAAAGGCCCAATGGAATATAGGCGGAACCGATTCGGAGACTGGCAGCCAAACGATTCGTTTCATTGGATTTTTCTGGGGTTCGCACGCCAGATTTAGGGGGACACCCCGGGGCTGGACACAGCAGATTGGGGGACATTTCCGCTGTAATAGGGGACATACAGGATGTCCCCCATACCATTGATACCAATTTTTCTATCGAAAAAGGGATTGGGCCTGAATTCAATTCCCGCCGGCGCTTGACAGAATCGGAATTCCGGACGCAAATCAGGTACAACAAACGAATAGCGTTGAGTTCGGAGCTAAACCGGCCAGCGCAAGTCTTGGCAAAAGACGCTGAGAACACTTGAGGCAGCATATCCCGGCCCAAAAGGGCAGGGGAGGGAGAAACGGGGGCAGCAATGCTTGCCAAACGGCCTGCGGGGCGCAACGCCTCAGCATTGAAGTATGACATCCTCACGGCGATGGGGGCCTATGCGCTTGGCCAGGGCAAGGGGGCGCAGAAGCTGGTGCTGCGCTTCATGACATTGATGACCGCACGCTACAACTGGCAGCGCGATGAACTGGCAGTGGGCCAGCGCGAGATAGCCCGGCTGTGGGATGTGGATGAACGCACGGTAAAGCGCGAGATGGCCAAGCTGCGGGGCTGGGGCTGGCTGGTGGTGAAGCGCCAGGGTGCGCGCGGACGGGTCACCGAATACGGGATCGGCCTGGAGCGGCTGCTGGCGGATACGCAGGACCGCTGGGGGGCTGTGGGTCCGGATTTTGAACACCGGATGCAAAACAATGATGAGCCGGCGCCGAATGTGGTGCCGCTGCGCCCAGGTTCGGCGCCGCCAGCGCCGGATATCTCGGACGGCAGCGAATGGAGCCTGGCCAAGGCGGTGCTGCATGCGGAGGACCCGGCAAATTATGCGTCGTGGGTGCAAGGGCTGGAACGCGCCAGCCGCGCCGGCGGCCGGCTGATGCTAAAGGCGCCGAGCCGGTTCCACGCAAACTATGTGATGGCGCATCTGATGCCGCGCTTGCTGGCGGCCTGCCGCGATGTGGATGGCGGGGTCTCGGCGATTGTTGTCGAGGCGTGAGGCCTAATCTTCGCGGCAGTGGTTGAACCCCTTGGGTGCGCGGCATTATGTGGGCGGGCAGGGGGCTTGGCTTAAGACACCCCGCAAGAACAAGGAGCAGCCCGGATGAGCGGCGTGCAGGATAAGATCTGTGTCATTGGACTTGGCTATGTTGGGCTGCCGCTGGCGGCGGCCTTTGGGCAGCAGCGGAAAGTCATTGGCTTTGACATCGATCCGGGCCGCATTGCCGAGCTGCGCCGGGGCGAAGACCGCACCCGCGAGCTGGGCTGCCAGGAGCTGGCAATTGCGGAGCACCTTAGTTTCACTGCGGATCCGGCGGAGATTGCCGGTTGCTCCATCTATATCGTCACCGTGCCGACGCCGGTGGATGCCAGCCACCGCCCGGATCTGAGCCCGCTCTTGTCGGCTTCGGCGATTGTTGGCGGTGTGCTGAAACCCGGTGATCTGGTGATCTATGAATCCACCGTCTATCCCGGCGCTACCGAGGAAGATTGCGTGCCCATTCTGGAAGCGCGCTCGGGGCTGGTGTTCAACAAGGATTTCTTTGCCGGCTACTCTCCGGAGCGGATCAACCCCGGCGACAAGGCGCGGCGGCTGGCGGATATCGTCAAAGTGACATCCGGGTCGACGCCGGAGGTGGCCGAACGCGTCGATGCGCTGTACCGCGAGGTGGTGACGGCCGGCACCCATAAGGCCGCGAGCATCCGGGTGGCTGAGGCCGCCAAGGTGATTGAGAACAGCCAGCGGGATATCAACATTGCGCTGGTGAATGAGCTGGCCAAGATCTTTAACAAGATGGGGATTGATACCGAGGCGGTGCTGGAAGCGGCTGGAACCAAATGGAATTTCCTGCCGTTCCGCCCCGGTCTGGTGGGCGGGCACTGCATCGGGGTGGACCCTTATTACCTGACCCACAAGGCCGAAAAGCTGGGATATCATCCCGAGATCCTGCTGGCGGGCCGGCGGCTGAATGACGGCATGGGTGCCTATGTTGCCGGCGAGATGGTGAAGGCGATGCTGAAACGCGGCCTGCCGGTTTCGGGCGCGCGGGTTCTGGTGATGGGGCTGACCTTCAAGGAGAACTGCCCGGACTTGCGCAATACGCGGGTGATCGATGTGGTGCGCAGCCTGGAGGAATACGGGGCGAAGGTCGATGTATATGATCCCCATGCAGACCCCGAGGAGGCACAGGCGGAATACGGCATCTCGCTGGTTCCGGAGATCGGGCAGGGGGCCTATGCCGGGGTGGTGCTGGCGGTGGCACATTCCGAGTTCCGCGAAATGGGCGCGGAAGCGATCCGCGCCTTGGGGACCGCCGGCGCGCTGGTCTATGACCTGAAATATGTGCTGGCGCCGGAAGATGCGGATCTGCGGCTTTGATCAAGTGCCAAGGGCGGCGGAGGCCCGTGGGGGGACGCCGCTGCCGTTGCGTTTGCCGCGTTATCCCTGCAGCATACCCCTGACCGCTTGCAGGGCATGACCTAGCAAAAGCAGCGGCCCGCCCGGACGGGCCGCCGTTTGCCCGGCGCCTGCGGCTTTACTCCGGGCTTTGGGGAGTTTGGATATGAGCGATATTCTGGAAGGCCGTTGCCTGTGCGGCGCCGTGAAAATCCGTGTCGATGGGGCGCATGACCCGCGCCCCGGAGCCTGCCATTGCCGCATGTGCCAGCGCTGGACCGGCGGGCTTTTCTTATGTTTTGAGGCTGATGCGGAAGCGGTGGTGGTGGAGGGGCCTGCGGTCCGGTATCAATCTTCGGCCTTTGCCGAGCGGGCGTTCTGCAGCACCTGCGGGTCGCATCTGTGGATGCGGGATGTGGATAAGGACGGCGCGCCCTATGACCTGATGCCGGGACTGTTTGATGCGGCTCTCAGCTGGCCGCTGCGGTCGGAGATCTATGCCGACCGGGCAATGGCGTCAGTACGGCTGGAGGGCGATCACAAGCGGGCCACCCGGGATGAATGGGAGGCCCAGAACCCGTTCATTGACGGAGATGTCTGAGGGCAGGGGCCAACTCAGCGGTCTGTGCGGGCCAGTGCAGCGGCAGGCAAGCCCTGACAGGCCGCTCACGTAAGTTCCCTAGCGGCTGACACGCGGCAGTTTCGGGCCGCTCCAATAGGCGCCGCTGTCCTGGCGCAGGGCGTCATAGGCCTCTATCCGGTGCCGGGCGTCTTCGCCGCCGGCTGCGATCAGATGGGTCAGCAGGCATTCCAGAACCGCCATTGCGCCGCCGACGGCGCCGAAAGGGTGCAGCGAACTGGCGGCCACCGCCAGCACATGATCGGTGCGGATGCCGGGGGCGATGACTTCGCTGTCGGAAATCAGGATCACCGATGCGCCGCGTTCGCCCGCCAGCCGCAGCGCCTGGATGGTGGCGGCGGAGTAGGGGGCGAAGGTAAGGGCGATCAGGCAGTCCTCGGGGGTGATATCCAGCAGATCGTCCAATGCTGCGCCCATGTGGCGGGGGACCAGTTCCAACCCGGGCAGCGCCATGCGGCCGACGTAGTGGAAGTAATAGGCCAATGCGTAGGAAGAGCGGGTTGCGGTGACATAGCTGCGGCGGGCGGAGGTGAGGGTGTCGATGATGGCCTGGGTGCGCTCTGCCGTCATCAGCCGCAGTGAGCGGGAGGTGATGTTGAGCTGGTTGCGCGCCGCCGATGCCTGCAGCGCGCCGGCCGGGCCTTGGTCCTGCATCCGGTCGAGCCAGTCCTGGCCGAGGTCAGCCTCGTGCGTGGTGGTGAGGGCGGCGCGAAAGGGGGCGCGGAGGGCCTCAAAGCTGTCATAACCCAGATGCTGGGCGAGGCGGACAAAGCCGTTGGCGCTGATGCCGGTCCTTTCGGCGGAGGTGCGCACGGTATCGAGACCGAAGTCGCCGGGGTTGTCGATCACGTATTTCGCCGCCGCCTTCAGCTTGGGCGGCAGTTGCTCCATCTGGTCCTTGAGGTGCTGGATCAGCCGGGCGGTTTTCCGGGGGGCGAGATGCGGGTCCATACAAGGTATCAGAGCAGATGTGCGGGGAATAGCAAGAGTGGAACGGGTGTTTCTGCCCGGGTTATTCTGACAGGAACGCCATCAGGTCCTGGCGGGCGTGCAGGATGCGGATGATTTCGGGGCGGGAGTGTTCCAGCCGGTAGATCACCAGTTGCGCGCCGCTGGGATGGATGCGGACCGGCGGTGTGAATTCAGTGCGTTCGCGGGCCATTTCCGGGAAGTCCGCCAGCAGGTCGAACAAGGCAAACAGGCCATCGGCATAGGCGTCAGCCTGCGCCTCGCTCCAGGTGTTCAAGCCGTAGCGCCAGATGGCAGACAGGTCGGCGCGGGCGGCGGGCCGGATCAGCCAGCGCGGCTCAGCCATTGCGGCGCATTGCGGCCCTAAAGTCCTGTGCAGACAGCGCTTCCGCCGGGCCGCTGGCGAGGCCTGCATCAATGGCGGATTGCAGTTCACCTATGGCGGCGGTGCGGGCCTGGTCGCGGCGGATCAGGTCGCGGACATAGTCGCTGGAATTGGCATAGGTGCCGGTGCGGGCCTGGTCCTCGACCCAGTCTTTCATCCGGTTCGGCAGGGATACATTCATGGTGGCCATATGCGGTCTCCTTTCGCCGGATCAGGATATGGCAATCTTTGCCAATAATGCAAGGGGGAGGGTGTGGCGGCGGAATGGCGGGCAGATTGCTACCCAACAAAAAGGCCCGCAACAACTGGTTGCGGGCCTTTTCTTGTTTTTTCTGGCTGGATCAGGCGGAGACCACCTTGAGGCCTTTTTCCTCCAGCGGCTGGATGGAGCCGTCTTCGCTTACGGTCACCCGTTCGCCGTGGCTGAGGCTGTCGAGACCCTTGCAGGCGACCAGCATCAGGACGTCTTTTTCGCGGGCGACAATGGCCATGTGGCTGAGCCAGCCGCCGACCTCGGATAGCACCGCGCCGGAACGCTGGACCCATGGCAGCCAGGCCGGGTTGACCATCCGGCAGACCAGAATGTCGCCGTCCTGGAAATCGGCAAAGGCCTCGGGGCTGATGTCGCTGTCATCTTCCATCCAGAATACCCGGGCGGTGGCGCTGCCGCTGCCGGCCACGCAGGTGCCGCCCATAGTGCCGTCGCCAGCCTGGGCCTGGGCGCCCAGTGACAGCATTTCGCAGTCGCGCAGGGTAAGAGTGACCGCTGTGGGCGCGGATTTCTTGCGCAGCGTTTCCTTCTCGGCACGGGCCTGGGCCAGGTCGCGCAGGGCGTCCGGGTTGGACCAGTTGCTGTCCAGCACCTCGTCAAAGGTCAGGCTGAACACCAGATCCTCCAGCCCGCTGATCTGACCCAGCGCCAGCAGGGCGCGGCGCAGTTCAGCGACGACGCGCAGGGCTTCGTGCTTGGCCTGTTCTTTGAGGTCCTGATAGGCGATGGCGATGCCGATGGTGTCGTCCAGCTCATCCGGCAGGTTGGCGGGTGTCGGGACTGCGCCAATCGGCTCTACCGTGCTGCTGAGCAGCGAGTTCAGCAGCGCAGGGGCTTCGGCGTAGCGGGGCGAGGACAGCTCGTAATCGAAGATCGAGCGGTGGCCCATCAGCTGCATGGCGCGGGCCTGGGCGTCTTTGCCGGTGCAGGAGGCAATCAGGCTGGAGGGCGCATTGGGCAGCTCGGCGTGCATCAGATGGGCGCGCAGGGCGGGATCGCCTGCGGCTGCCGTGCCAGCCTCACCCATGGTGAAACCTGCCAGAATGTTGATCTTCTCGGCCTCCAGATAGACCTCGCGGATGAACAGCTCCTTGAGTGTGGCAATGGTTTCCAGCAGCTTGTCCTGCGGCAGGGCGGCGTAATCCACGGCCTGCCAGATCGCCAGTTTGTTCTTCAGTTCCGGCATCACCTCAGCCCGGAAGCGGGTGATCATCGGATGCGCCTGCTTGCGCAGCTGCTTGGCCTTGGAGGCCGTCAGTTTCAGGGTCATGCCCTGTTTCAGCGCCACATCGACATAGGTTTTGCCGAACAGGTTGACCAGATGGCCGTCGCGCCCCTCAGGCAGGCCGTAGGGCACGCCGAGTTCGCGGCAGGCCAGATCAACACTGCCGCCGGGCGCCCACAGATCGCTCATCAATGAGAAGGACAGCGGGGTGGGGCGGGGCAGGACTTCGGACATTTCATCCTGTTCAAGGATGGTCTGATCCGGGTCTGCATCGGCGTAACGGTCCAGCACATCGCGCCATTCGGCGAGGCGGGTCTGTTCCTGCTCGGTGCCAAGCGACAGGGTGGTGATGTCTCGGCTTTGCACGATCTGGAACTGGCCGCCCGCAAACGCCCATTCCACGTCCTGCGGGGCGCCGAATGTCGCCTCGATCTGTTTGCCAAGGGCCAGCAAGGGCGCCATGCCGAGCGTCTGGTCCTGATCTTCCGTTGCCGGCAGGTCAGTGTAGCGGCCAAAGCGCAAGCTGGTGGGGGTGACGCGGCCGGAAACCAGATCCTCGCCGCAGCCCTCGACCCATTCGATCATCGCCATGCCGGGGGCCATCGGATCCTGGGTGAAAAGGACGCCGGCATACTCCGCCTGGACCATCTCCTGCACCACGATATTGCCCTGTCCGGTGCTGTCGCCCGCGCCCGAATAGCTGGCGGCACGCGCGGAGGAGAAGCTTTCCACCACTTCGTCAAGTGCTGCGCGCATGGTGTCTGCGGTGACGTCGAGCACCGATTCAAAAACGCCGGCAAAGCTTTGATCGGCGCCGTCCTCGTTGCTGGCAGAGGAGCGCACGGCGACGGGTTTGCCGCCGGCCAGCAGGAAAACCTGCGCGGCAAATGCATCTTTCCGGGCATCAGACATGGCGCGGTAGTCGTGGATTGCGTCTGAACGCACGATCACGCCGCCGGGGACCGGCAAGCCTGCATTCTTGAGGATCGACAGGCGCAGGGCCTTGTTGCCGGCCTCTGCCAGTTCTTCGGTATAGCCCATCGGGATCACACCGCGCGGCAGTTTGGCAAGTTTGCGTTTATGGGCGCGCAGGGACAGGGCTTCAGTCAAATCGCGGTGCATGCCGGTGACATAGCCGCGCTGGACCAGCAGCAGCGTCAGGCTGAAGCAGAGATAGGCATTGGCGGCACCAGACAGGCTGAACACCATGGCAAACAGCGCAGGCATGCCCAGTACCATCCACAGCAGTTTCTGGCGCTTGGTCTTGGCGACGGCCCACAAGAGGTAGACAGCGGCCAGGGCGCAGAACAGCGCGGGCATGATGAACAGCGGATCGGGCATGCCAAGGTCAGCCATCCACAGGAACGGGGTTTGCAACGAGGCGCTTGCTTCTTGCGCGGAAGAGACCCCCAGCATCATCACCGGCAGGAACAAGAGCGCGGTGAGGTTCTTCATCGGGGTCAGGCCCTTGTCGGCATAGAAAGCCTGCACCGCGCGCGCCTTGCGCACCGGGTCATGCGCCAGCTTTGCCTTCAGCGCCTTCATTTCATCAGCCGTATCATTGGTAATGATCTGGTCGCGTTCGGATTTCAGCGCGACGGGCAGTACCAGGATGCGGGTCACAATGGACAGAGCCAGCAGGCCCAGCAGGATATGGCTGCGCTCATGGACCCACAGCAGGGCGGTTGCCAGGGCCGAAATTGCCTTGTCCCACAGACCGGTCTGCTGCTCGGCCAGCCACTCCTGCACATGCGGTTTCGGCTTCGGTGCGACGAAGTATTCCCACGGCAGGGTGTAGCGGCCCAGGAAATCGATGCCCTGCTGCGACAGCTCCAGTCCCAGGACCTGGCTCATAAAACAGCTGCGGCGGTCATAACAGGCAGCAATTGTGGGCTTGTTGGGGTCCAGCTCGGCGATGCGGTCCATCAGATCCGCGGTCGTCATCTTGCGGATCGGGATGTTGACGGCGCCAGGCAGGTGGCCTCCCGCGAAATCACCGGGATAGCGGGTGTCGACGATCTGCAGATCCTCGGTGGTCAGCAGCGCCTCAAAATCAGCGGTGCTGAGCAGCACGTCCCTGCCCGGGTATTCCGGAATGGCGCGCAGATCCGAGAGGGTCTTGACGTCCTTGTCGGAGAAGTCGCGGCCCTCGACGATCCATTTCTCGATACCGCCGGCGATGAAGCTGCAGTCGATGCCCATTGCCGCCAGCTTGGCACAGGTTTCCGACGAACGGTTGCCGTTGTGGCAGAACAGCACGACCTTCTGGCCGGGCTGCACCGGGCGCGACTGCAGGAAGTCCGGGAAACGGATGTGAGTGGCGCCGGGCAGGGTGCCCATGGCGTTTTCGCCGGTCTCGCGGATGTCGTAGAACAGGGTTGAGCCGTCCTCCAGCGCCGCGGCGGCGTCTGTGGTGCTCATCGCCAGCGGGTGGTCTTCCTGCTTGGAAAAACTGGTCTCCTTCAGCGAGGCATCCTTGATGGCGGTGCCGTCAAACTGCGCCGGCCGCGTCAAAGTGGCCTGCAGCCTTGTCAGCTCGGCCTGTGCATGCGAGGAGTATTGCCAATAGTTTCCTGCAGCCAGTGCAATGGCCGCCAGTACGAGGACGGAGATCAGCTTGACCGGGTAGCGGCGTGAAGAGCCGCCCGGTTTGGGGGTAAAACCCAGTTTCGCTGCAATGACTGCGCCAAGGCCGGAAATCATGGCAATTCCTACGGCCAGAACCTGCGATAGCGAAGACACCGAGCCGATCACCAGTTCCGGCGATGGAATGGCCAGGGCCGCGACAGGAAGCGCCGAAAAAAGTGAAGTAAGCACAGTTATTTGCGCTGAACGACGGAGAGACCGGGTGGTCTTGGAGGGCAAAGGTGTGTTCTTCACGGTGGTTCCTGTTGAGCCAGCTGAGATTGATATTCTGATTTTATGGCGAATTCGCCTAAAAGATTACGAAAACCTTACTGAAGGGTTAATATAGAAGGCGTAGAATAAAAGAACCGCAAAATTTTTTAAAGAATTGCAAGTGCGTTAACATTGTATTCTTAACCATGTGCCATGTAACGAAGTATGGCGGCCCGCCTGCCGTGCCAGCCGATCGCAGTCAGGAGGCTAGAACCGTGACACTTTTTGAGTGGACCGTTGGTATCATTAAGCTTTTCAGGACACGCCTGCGGGAGGCAGCCCCCGGGGCTGCCTTGGCAGCTGCGCTTGCAGCCTTGCTGCCAGGCGACGGACAGGCCGGGACCGAATTGGTGTTTGGCACTTATGCAGCGGATAAACCTACCGCAACGGTCAAAAAGTACCAGCCTTTCCTGTCTTTTCTGTCCGGCCGGATGAGCGAGGAACTGGGAGAGCCGGTTTCCATCAGGTTGAAGATCGCCAAGGAGTATGGCGAAGGCATCCGCCAATTGGCCGGCGGCGAGGTGGATTTTGCTCGTTTCGGCCCGGCGTCTTATGTGCATGTGATGAAGGAGAATCCGGAAATCCGGATTGTCGCGATGGAATCCAAAAACGGCGGAAAGCGGTTCAAAGGGGTCATCGTGGTGCATAAGGACAGCAGTGTGCAGTCGGTCGAAGATCTGGCCGGTCTCAGCTTTGCTTTCGGCGATGAATTGTCGACGATTGGCCGTTACCTGGCGCAGGAATACCTGCTGGAGGCCGGAATCAGCGGTGCCGACCTGCATGAATACGCATATCTCGGCCGTCACGATCTGGTCGGTGAAGCAGTGGGCGCCGGAAAATTCTCCGCGGGCGCGCTCAAGGAAAGCACGTTCAAAAAACTGGTCGCCAAAGGCGTGCCGATCCGGGTGCTGGCTTCCTTTGACAATGTGACCAAACCCTGGCTGGCCTCGGAAGCGATGCCGCAGGCGGTGCTGGAAGCGATGCGCAAGGTCATGCTGTCCTCGGACAACGAAGAAATTGTGCGCCGGATTTCAAAGAACGGCTTCTTGCTGGGGGTTGATGACGACTATGACATCATCCGCCGGGCGATGGAGCGAAGCCTGGCATTCTGAGGCGCCGCAGTGAAGATATGAAACGTACAGGCATCCTTTTTCAGATCGTGTTGTCGCTGCTGCTAGCCGCTTCGGCGGTTGGCTTTGCAGTCGGCAATCTGGCGCAGCGCCAGGAGGTGCAGCGGCTTGAAGAGCAGCTTGCCGGCCAGGCCGATCTGACGGTTTCCCTGCTCAGCGGGCTGATGCTGGAATCGATTATAGTCGAGGATGTCCCGGTCCTGGAGACCGGGCTGATCGAGGCCGTCACCCGCAACCCCCAGATTGTGTCGATCCAGATCCGCAGCCCGGCGGGCAAGCTGCTGGCTGCGGCCAATGCGCCGGGCGCGCCGCAGCCGGATCATCACGTGATCTATGAACGGCCGATAGAGCTGGAAGGGGCTTCCTTCGGTACCATGGTGGTGGACTGGTCGACCCAGGACGGAAAAGCGCTGGTGGCGGCCAAAGTGCGCCAGATCATCATTTGGACAGTTGTGCCGGTGTTGGCGCTGTCGCTTCTGGTGCTGTTGCTGGTGCATATTCTGGCGCTGCGGCCATTGCATATGATCCATAACCGGATGTCTGACGCGATTGCAGGGCTGCGCAGCCCGCAGCGGCCGCTGCCCTGGTTTGCCTCCCGGGAATTCCGGGCGTTGGATTTTTCGGTCGGCGTGCTGGAAGACACTTTTTCCGAACGGGACGAGCGGGAATTTGCAATGGAGCAGGCGCGTGAGGCCGCAGATATTGCAAATCGCGCCAAGTCGGAATTCCTCGCCAATATGAGCCATGAGATCCGCACCCCGATGAACGGGGTGATTGGCATGGCAGAGCTGCTGCAGGACACCGGGCTGGACGAGGACCAGCGGATGTATGCAGAGACCATTGCAAAATCCGGCACAGCGCTGCTGACGATTATCAACGACATCCTGAACTTCTCCAAAATTGAGGCCGGCAAGGTCGAACTTAACCTTGCGCCGTTCAATTTGCAGACGGCACTGGAGGATGTGGTCACCCTGCTGTCGCCCAAGGCGGCGGAAAAGGGGGTCGAGATCACTATGCGGTACGACCCCGCGCTGCCGGAAATCTTTGAGGGTGATGCCGGGCGGATCCGCCAGGTGATCACCAATATTGCCGGCAACGCGGTCAAATTCACCCGCGAAGGCTATGTCTTCATCGACTTGACCGGCCGCAAACAGGGCGGCCGCCATTTGCTGACGCTGCAGGTCACCGATACCGGCATAGGCATTGAGCCCGAGCGGACAGGGCAGATCTTCCGCGCCTTTGAGCAGGCTGACAATGCCGCCACCCGCAATTTTGAGGGCACCGGCCTGGGGCTGGCAATCTCGGCACAGCTGCTGGAGCTGATGGGCGGCTCGGTGCAGGTGCAGTCGGAGCCGGGCAAAGGGTCTGTATTCACCATTGAGATGCCGCTGCAGGCCGGCGGCCATGTCGCCTCGGCACGGGAGGGCAGCCCGCTCAGCTTTGCCGGACTCAACGGTTTGCTGGTGGATGACTTGGAGCTGAACCGGGTGATCCTGTCTGAACGGCTGAGTGCCTGGGGCGTGACCTGCACGCTGGCAGCCTCGGCGCATGAAGGGCTGGAGATCCTGTCGGATGCGCAGCTGGACGGGCGCCGGTTCGATTTCATCATTCTGGACTACCAGATGCCGGCGATGGACGGGCGGGAATTGGCAGCCCGGATCCGCGCCATGCCGGGTTTTGAAGCGGTGCCGCTGATTGTGCTGTCTTCGGTGGAACACGCATTAAGCCGTTCGGATTGCGAGGCCATCGGAGTTTGCGAGTTTGCGCTGAAACCTGTGCGGGCGGTGCAGCTGCGGCAGGTGATCACCCGGGTGCTGAGCGTTCAGGACCAAAGACCGGCGATTGCTGACAGCGGCGGCGGCAACGAGGCGCCGCAGGGCAGGCTGCTGAATGTTCTGCTGGCCGAGGACAACCGCACCAACCAGCTGGTTGTTACCAAGATGCTGAAAGATGCGCCGCTGAAAATCAGCGTTGCCAAAAACGGTGTGGAGGCTGTTGCGCAGTTCCAGGCAGAGCGGCCCGACCTTGTCCTGATGGATATGATGATGCCGGAGATGGACGGAATTGAGGCCACGGCCGAGATGCGCCGGATCGAGGCAGAAACCGGTGGCAGAAAATGTCCGATCGTGGCGCTGACCGCCAATGCGCTGCAGAGCCACCGGGAAAAATGCCTGGAGGCGGGGATGGATGATTTTCTCAGCAAGCCGATCAACAAGAAGGCGCTGACCGAGGCCGTCAGCAAATGGACCTGCGGGGACAGCCTGCAACGCACTGGCAGCTGAGGCCGCCTGGGCGCTGGCCGGTGAACGGATTTGCAGCCGGCAGCCAGGCCCGGATTACGATCTGCAGCCCAAACCAGGGCTTGTTGCTTTCAATCGCGGCAAGGAAGGATCCAGGCGGCAGTGGTCAGCCGCGATGCCGTTGCAGCACCAGGCCGGCAAGGCCGGACGCGGCAAAGAGAGCTGCCGCCAGGCAAACGATGCTGGGACCGGCGGGGGTGTCGAACACAAACGCCAACTGCAGCCCGCCAGAGGCCGCCAGCATCCCCAAGAGCGCGGCAATCACCGCCATCCGCTCCGGTGTTGCGGCAAAGGGTCGGGCGGCCGCAGCCGGAATCAGCAGCATGGCGGCAATCAGCAATACTCCGACCACCTTGATGGCAACTGCCACGACCAGGGCCAGGGCAAGTGTCAGCACCATCTGCTCGCGCCGGGGATCAATGCCCGCTGCATGGGCCAGATCCGGGTTCAGAGTAGCGGTCAGCAGCGCGGACCAGCGCCACCAGAGCAGCGCCAGCACCAGGGCTGCGCCGCACCAGATAACCGCCAGATCGCCGCGCCCCACCGCCAGGATATCGCCAAACAGGTATGCCATCAGATCGATCCGCACACCTTGCAGGAAAGACACCGCGACCAGGCCGAAAGCCAGCGAAGAATGCGCCAGCACGCCCAAAAGCGTGTCCATCGCATAGCCGCGTCCGGCAAGTGCGGACACGGTGGTGGCCATGGCCAGCGCGGTGGCCAGCACGCCGGCAAAGACCGACACATCAAAGCTGAGCGCCAGCGCCACGCCCAGGATCGACGCGTGCGCAGTGGCATCGCCGAAATAGGCCATCCGCCGCCAGACCACGAAACAGCCCAAAGGTGCCGCGGCCAGCGCCACGCCGATGCCGGCAAGGGCTGCGCGGATCAGGAAATCGTCAAGCAGGGTCATTCCGCAGCCTTGTGATGATGGTGGTCATGATTGCAATCCTGATCATGGCTGTGATTGTGCTCGTGCCGGTAGAGCGCCAGCGCGCCTTGGGTTCCGGTGCCGAACAGGGCGCGGTACTCCGGTGCCGAGGCGACATGTTCCGGCGCGCCCTCGCAACAGACATGGCCGTTGAGGCAGACCACCCGGTCCGAGGCCGCCATCACCACATGCAGTTCGTGACTGACCATCAGCACCGCACAGCCCAAATCCTGCCGGACCTTCTCGATGCGCTGGTAAAAGGCGGCGGAGCCGGGCTGGTCCAGGCCTTGGGTGGCTTCATCCAGAATCAGCAGCTGCGGATCGGTCAGCAGGGCACGCGCCAGCAGAACCCGCTGGAACTGTCCGCCCGACAGGCCGGACATCTGCCGGGCCGCCAGATCGCCGGCGCCGGCTTGCTCCAGCGCCTCGGAGGCGCGGGCGTCAGATACCCGCGCGGGCAGGCTGAGGAACCGGCGCACGGTCAGCGGCAGGGTCGGGTCGATATGCAGTTTCTGCGGCACATAGCCGATGCGCAGGCCGGGGGCGCGGTTGACCGCACCGCGCGAGGGTTTCAGCGCGCCGATCACGCTGCGCAACAGGGTGGATTTACCGGACCCGTTGGGGCCGACCACGGTGACGATCTCGCCGGGTTCAATGGCCAGATTGACGCCGGACAGCACTGTCTTTCCGCCATAAGAGACCGTCAGCTGTTGAAGGGAAATCAGGCTCATGCGGCACCCGCGTGCTGGCATTTAGGGCACAGGCCCTCGGCTTCGATCACTGCGCGCTCGATAACAAATCCAGCCTCGCGGGCGGCTTGGCCGAGCTGGCCCTGGGTCGGCTCCCGCTGCGATTCAGCCACCGCATCGCAGGCGCGGCAGATCAGGAAGACCGGCGCGTGATGCTCGCCCGGATGGGTGCAGGCGATGAAGGCGTTCAGGCGTTCGATCTTATGGGCAAAGCCGTTTTTCACCAGGAAATCCAAAGCCCGGTAGGCAACCGGCGGTTGCGAGCCGAGGCCCTCTTCGCGCAGCCGGTCAAGGATTTCATAGGCCCCGAGCGCGCGGTGTTCCTGCAGCAGGATCTCCAGCACCCGGCGGCGAACGGGTGTGAATTGCAGCCCGGCCGTCCGGCACTGGGCGTCCACCGCTGCGATGCAATCGTGAATACAGTTGCTGTGGTCATGCGGTTCGAAACCGATGGAGTCCATTGCGGGGTCCTTTGGGCGGCGGGTGATTTGCCTCTTGATATGTTATGTTATGACGTTTATCAACCGCGTGATGTTATAAGATTACATGGGGCGTGATATGCGGAATTCCAGCATGTGGAGAAGTGGATCGGCAATACTGGCTTTGCTGGCGGGAACCGGGACGGCCTGGGCGGAGGTGCCGCGTGTGGCGGCGGATATCACGCCGGTGCATGGGCTGGTGGCGCGGGTGATGCAGGGCCTGGGTGAGCCGGCCCTTGTGGTGCCGCCGGGGGCTTCGCCGCATGGCTATTCGATGCGCCCCTCGGAGGCGCGGGCGCTGGATCAGGCGGATCTGGTGTTCTGGCTCGGAGAGCCGCTGACCCCTTGGCTGCAAGGCCCGCTGGAAGAGCTGGCCGGCGGCGCGCACCGGGTAGAGCTGCTGGAGGCCGCGGGCACCACGGTACTGCCGTTACGTGAGGGCGCGCGGTTTGAGGCGCATGCGCATGATGATGAAGAGGACCATTCGGATCATGACGGTCACGATGCGCATGAAGATCATGAAGATCACGGCCATGAAGATCATGCTGAGGGCGATGAGGATCACGACGATCATGAAGACCATGCGGATAAGGATGGCCACAGCGATCACGGTGATCATGCCCATGGCCATCACCATGACGGCGCCGACCCGCATGCCTGGCTGCTGCCGGCCAATGCCCAGGCCTGGCTTGATGTGATCGCGCAGGAGCTGGCAGAGCATGACCCCGCAAATGCCGCCGCGTACAAGGCCAATGCCGAAGCCGGCAAGCAGGAGATTGCGGCAACTGTTGCCAGCGTTTCGGCTGCGCTGGAGCCGTTCCGCGCCAAGCAGTTCATCGTGTTCCACGACGCCTATCAGTATTTCGAGCGCGGATTTGGATTGAATGCCGCTGGCGCAATTTCGATCGGTGACGCCTCCAAGCCGGGTCCGGCGCGGATTGCCGAAATGCGCGATGTTGTGGCGGACCTCAAGGTGGCCTGCGTCTTCTCGGAGCCGCAATTCAACCCGGGCGTGGTCGCCACCGTGCTGGATGGCACCGGTGCGGGCACCGCGGTGCTGGATCCGCTGGGTGCCAAGCTGGAAACGGGGCCGCAGTTCTACCCGGCGCTGCTGCAGGATATCGGCGCAGCGATTGCCGGCTGCAAATGATCGGCGGGCGGGCCGGTGCGGCCCGCCTTTTCACCTGTCGCTGATCAGATGGGTAAGGCTGGCACCGGCCTCGTAGTAGGCGCTGCGCAGCCCTGCGAAGGGAATTGCGTGGCCTTTTGCGGGCGGGACCGGCAGGCAGGATTGGTCGCCTGTCAGCAGGGCCTCGGCCATTGCGGTGCCGAACAGGGTGCCGGGGCCGATACCGCGGCCGGAATACCCGAAACAGGCTAAGCCGCCGTTCAGATCCAGGATCTTGGGCAGGTGTTCGGTGGTCATGGCAATGCGGCCGTGCCAATGGCTGTGCAGCCTCGCGTCTTTCAATTCGGGGTAAAGCGCAGCCAGTTTGCGGGGCAGCCAGTTGCGGTGCAGGGCGCTGCCGAAATGGTTGAGCGCGCCCATGCCGCCGATCACCAGCCGCCCGGCCTGATCCAGCCGCCAGGAGGACATCACCAGGGCGGTGTCCCAGCAGCCTTCTTTGTTCGGCAGGAGTTTGTCGAGCAGAGCGGCAGGCAGCGGATCGGTGGAGGCCTGGAAATAATGAACCGGGATCACTTGCGGCGCGCCGTAGCCGGTGATCTCGCGGGCATAGGCGTTTGTGGCCATGATCAGATGATTGGCGCGCAGGCTGCCTCTTGGCGTCGTGACTTGCCAGCTGGTGCCGTCGCGGCTGATCGTGGCGGCGGGGGAGTTACTGTGCAGCTGCGCGCCGGCGGTCGCGGCGGCGCGGGCGAGGCCGCGGACATAGGCGAGCGGCTGGATTGTGCCTGCGCGCGGATCGAACAGGGCACCGTGCAAGGCCTTGGATCCGGTGCGATGTACGGCCTCGTCGCGCGATAGCAGCTCCACCGGCGCGCCAATGGCGCGAAGCTGGCCGTGGCGGCGCTGCAGGTCTTTCAAGCCGGAGGGCGCATGCGCGCAGTGCAGGGTGCCGCCCTGTTCAGACTCGCACTGGATGGCGTGTTTTTCGATCAGTGAAAACACCATCTGCGGTGCGCAGCCCAGAAGCTGGGAGAGGCGGCTGCCGGTTTCCATGCCCAGTTCGGCGCTGATGTCCTCGGGCGGCAGCCAGAGGCCTGCATTCACCAGTCCGACATTGCGTCCCGAGCCGCCGCTGCCGATTTCCTCCGCTTCGATCAGGCGGACCGAGGCGCCCATTTCTGCCGCCTTCAATGCGGCAGAGCAGCCGGTGTAGCCGCCGCCGATCACCACGAGGTCGGCCACAGCCTCCCCGGTGAGTTCCGGGAAGGCTGGATTTTCCTGGCAGGTTTGGTGCCAGAGGCAGGATGCCAGATCAGATGTCAAACTTGATCCCCTGAGCAAGCGGCAGCTCGCGTGAATAATTCACCGTGTTGGTCTGCCGGCGCATGTAGCCTTTCCAGGCGTCGGATCCGCTTTCGCGGCCGCCGCCCGTCTCCTTTTCGCCCCCGAATGCGCCGCCGATTTCAGCGCCGGAGGGGCCGATGTTCACATTGGCAATACCGCAGTCCGAGCCCGCTGCCGAGAGGAAATATTCGCATTCGCGCACGTCCGTCGAGAAGATGCAGGACGACAGCCCCTGGGGTACTTCGTTCTGCATTTCAATGGCTTGGTCCAGATCGCTGTATTTCACCACATAGAGAATCGGCGCGAAGGTTTCGGTGTGCATGATCGTGGTCTGGGCGGGCATCTCGACGATGGCCGGATGCACATAGGCGGCATCCCCGAAGGTGTCGGTCAAGGTTTGGCTGCCGCCATGCACGGTGCCGCCTTCTGTCTTGGCGCGCTGGAGTGCGCCGGCCATGGCGTCCAGTGCGTTGCGGTCGATCAGCGGGCCGACCAGGGTGCCGTCCGCCAGCGGGTCGCCGATGGGCAGGCCTGCGTAGGCCTTGACCAGGCGCGGGATCAGCGCGTCATAGATGTCCGCGTGCACGATCAGGCGGCGCAGGCTGGTGCAGCGCTGGCCCGCGGTGCCGACGGCGGAAAAAACGATAGCGCGCAGGGCCATTTCCAGATCGGCAGAGGGGGCCACGATCATCGCGTTGTTGCCGCCAAGTTCCAGAATGGTGCGGCCGAGGCGTTGCGACATATCCGCCGCAACCGCCTTGCCCATCGGCACCGATCCGGTGGCCGAGATGATGGCGACGTTCTTGGAGGCAGTGAGAGTCTCGCCCAGATCGCGCTCACCGATCAGCACCTGGATCAGACCTGCGGGCGCGTCCTCGCCAAATGCAGCCATGGCGCGGTCGCAGATTTTCTGCACCGCCAGCGCGGTGAGCGGGGTTTTCTCGGACGGTTTCCAGATCACCGGATCGCCGCAGACCAGAGCAAGTGCTGCATTCCAGCACCAGGGCGCAACGGGGAAGTTGAAGGCAGTGATGATGCCGCAGGTGCCCATCGGGTGCCAGCTTTCGCGCATAGCGTGGCCGGGGCGCTCAGACGCAATGGTCAGGCCGTAAAGCTGGCGCGAGAGGCCGACGGCAAAGTCGCAGATGTCGATCATCTCCTGCACTTCGCCGAGGCCTTCCTGGTAGATTTTGCCGCATTCCAGAGTGACGAGGCGGCCCAGGTTTTCCTTCTCGCGGCGCAATTCGTCACCCAGAAGCCGCACCAGTTCGCCGCGGCGCGGGGCGGGCACCAGGCGCCAGGATTTGAAGGCCTCTTTGGCGGCGGAAATCTGCGCTTCGGCCTCTGCCGCGGAGTGGGTTTTCAGGCGGGCGATTTCGCTGCCGTCCACGGGGGTGGTGACGGCGAGGCTGCCGCCGGCCAGTTCGGCCTGGGTCAGGCCGGCCGCGGCGAGGATATCGGAATGGAGCATATCAAGGTCCTTATCGAGCGGGGCAGGGCATGAGGAAAACTTTTGGGTGGATTCCGCGAGCATCCTGCCGGATACGGTTCTGATATAGAAATTGCACCGCGCTCTCAGGATTGCTAATGAAACTAAATCCTGTCCCTATGAGTTTGTATCATATGATTGCCCCGCGCCGCTTCCTGCCCTCAATCCCCTCGCTGCTGGCGTTGGAGGCGGTGGACCGGCTGGGCAGTGCTTCGGCTGCGGCGGAGGATTTGTCGCTGACGCAAAGCGCCATCAGCCGCCAGCTGAAGCAGCTGGAGGAGCAGATGGGTGTTGATCTGATTGTCCGTGACCAGATGCGGATGCAGCTGACGCCCGCCGGGACCGGTTTTGCCAAAGAGGCACGCGCGATCCTGACCCGGCTGGCGCAGGCCTCGGTCAAGCTGCGCGCCAATCCGGACGGGGGCAGTTTCACGCTGTCGATCCTGCCGTCCTTTGGCCTGCACTGGCTGGCGCCGCGGCTGCGGGAGTTTGCTGCCGCGCATCCCGGCATCACGGTGAACCTGCACACGCATAATCTGCCGTTCAGCTTTGATGCTGGCACAGCGCAGGCGGCGATCCATTACGGCACGCGGGACTGGCCGGGGGTGGCGTATCTGCCCCTGATGCCGAAACATGTGCTGCCGGTCTGCGCGCCGGGGCTGATGGCGGGGCCGGTGTCTTCGCCTGCGGACCTGCTGGATTACCCTCTGTTGCATCTGGAGACCCATCCTGATTGCTGGGAGCAATGGTTTCACTTGCATGATGTGCCGGCGGCAAAGCTGCGGGGGATGCTGTTTGACCAATCCTCGGCCATGACGCAGGGGGCGGTGCATGGGCTGGGGGTGGCGTTGCTGCCGGACTTCCTGGCGGAGAACGAGATCGCGCAAGGCCGGCTGGCGCTGGCGATGGAGGGGGCGGCAGTGAGTCTGGGCGAGTACTTCCTGGTCTGGCCTGCGGATCAGCCAGAGGAGTATCCGCTGATCAAGTTCCGCGAATGGCTGCTGTCGCAGCTGGGGGAGGTGTAAGATGCGTTTGCCGGGCCTGACCCATCTGCGTTGTTTCGAAAGCGCTGCGCGGCATCAAAGTTTCACTGCGGCGGGTGAGGAATTGGGGCTGACGCAAAGCGCCGTCAGCAAAAAGGTAAAGGAGCTGGAGGCGGATCTGGGCTTCGACTTGTTCCAGCGTTCGGGCCGGGGTGTGGTGCTGACGCCTGCGGGGCAGGGGCTGGCCGCCGATCTGAAGCTGGATCTGGCAGGTTTGCGGGCGACGCTGCAAAAGGCGGCGGCTGCCGGGGCGGGCCGCTCGGCTTTGCGGATTGCGGTGCTGCCTGCTTTCGCCAACCTGTGGCTGATTCCGCGGCTGCCGGATTTCTTCGCCCGCCACCCGGAGGTGGAGCTGAGTTTCTCCACCCGGCTGGAGCCGTTTGATTTTGCCCGCGAGAACTTTGACTTGGCAGTGCACTACGGGCTGGACAACTGGCCGGGCACCCATATGGCGCCCTTGTTCGGCGAGGAAATGGTTCCGGTCTGCGCACCCGCGTTTCATGCCGCGCACCAGCTGGAGCTGGCGGGTAACCTGGCACAGGCGCCGCTGCTGCATCTGGACAGCCGGGCGGGAACCTGGGCGGAGTGGTTCGAGCGCGCCGGGCTGGCAGGCGCACCGCGGCAGGACGGGCGCTATTTCGATCAGCATTCGATGGTGATTGCGGCGGCGGCGGCGGGGCTGGGCGCGGCGATTGTGCCCTATGACATGGTGGCGCGGGAGATTGCGTCAGGGGATCTGTTGCGGATTCCGGGGCCGGAGCTGGTGTCGCGCAAGCGCTATTACCTGGTGCGCCCGCACGGGCCGGTGCCGGAAGCGGTGCAAAAGCTTGAACGGTGGCTGAAGAAGCAATTGCGTTCAAAGCCGGGTTGAGGAAATCCGCCTGGGCGGCCCTTGGTATTTGATGCCGATCCGGAATGAATGCTGTCGCAAACTGCCGGTTTTTCCGGTGCATTTGCCGCGCCAACCTTGCAGCGCCATCAAACCAGCAGGGAGCCCTCGCCATGGCCCAGTTCCGCCGCGCAAGCCGTCTTGACCCGATCGGGGTCTCGGAGATTTTGACCATCGGCGCGAAGGCGGCAGAGATGAGGCGCCAGGGCGTGCCGGTGATCATCCTTGGCGCCGGGGAGCCGGATTTCGACACGCCGGACCACATCAAGGAGGCAGCCGCCGCCGCGATGCAGGCGGGGGAGACCAAATACACCCCGCTTGGCGGTACGCTGGAACTACGGCTGGCGGTGCAGGCGAAGTTCAGACGCGACAACGGGCTGGAATATGGGCTGGACGAGATCATCGCCGGCACCGGCGCCAAGGAAATCCTGTTTGATGCTTTCATGGCGAGCCTTGATCCCGGCGATGAGGTGATCGTGCCCACGCCCTATTGGACCTCTTATTCCGATATCATCCGGATTGCCGGCGGGGAGCCGGTGCTGGTGCCTTGCGGCAGTGATACAGGGTTCCGGCTGACCGCAGAGAAACTGCAGGCGGCGATCACCCCGCGCACCCGCTGGCTGCTGCTGAATTCGCCGTCCAACCCGGCAGGTGCGGGGTACAGCGCCGCGGATTACCGGCCCTTGCTGGAGGTGTTGCTGCAGCATCCGGATGTCTGGCTGATGGCCGATGACATGTATGAGCACATCACCTATGGCGGGTTTCAGTTCGCCACGCCCGCACAGGTGGAGCCGCGGCTGAAGGAGCGGGTGCTGACGGTCAATGGCGTCTCCAAGGCTTATGCGATGACGGGCTGGCGGTTGGGCTATGCGGGCGGGCCGAAGGATCTGATTGCGGCGATGAAAGTGGTGCAGTCGCAATCGACTTCGCACCCGTCCTCGATTTCGCAGGCGGCAGCAGTGGCAGCATTGAACGGGCCGCAGGAGGTGCTGGCAGAGCGGCGGGCCAGTTTCCAGGCACGGCGCGATCTGGTGGTGGAGGCGCTGAACGGTATCGACGGCATTGATTGCCCGGTGCCGGAGGGCGCGTTCTACACCTTTGCCAATTGCGCCGGGGTGCTGGGCAAGCAAACGCCGCAGGGGGATGTGCTGGAGACGGACGCGGATTTCTGCGCCTATCTGCTGGATCAGCATCATGTGGCCGTGGTGCCGGGCCGGGCCTTTGGCATCTCGCCTTACTTCCGGATTTCCTATGCGACTTCCGAGACGGAGCTGCGGGAAGCCTTGTCCCGGATTGCCGCTGCAGCCGCGGCGCTGGCTTAGGCCTGTGCCACCGCTGGCTGGCGGCGGTTCCTGGCGTTGGTCCAAGCCTGTACCAGCTGGCGCTGCAAGGCGGCGGCGGCAAGACCCAGGGCGAGGCCGCCAAAGATTGCCAGGGCATCGTTCAGCGGGCTGCGGGCCTCCAGCCCGAGCATCGGCATCAGCAGTTCCGGCACAAACCGGTGCAGCAGGTAGATCGGGAAGGCGGCCTGCGCCAGCCGCATCAGGGGGCGGGCTGCAAACCGCGGCATCGGCAGGCGGGTGACGAACAGCAGCCCGGCAATCAGTGCCAATAGCCACATGTATTTGATCCAGCCGCCGTACCAGTTGCCGCCAAGATAGGCCGCCGCGGGCATGATCAGGCAGGCTGCCCCCAGCACCAGAAGCCGTTGCCGCAGCGTGCTGGCGGCGGTGATGCACCATCCCAGGGCAAACAGGTAGAAGACCCACGGCACGGTGAACTGCGCGCGGCCGCCGATTTGCCAGACCTCGGGTGCAATCAGGCGGAGTGCCACGGCAAACGCCAGAAAACACAGGCCGGTGCGGAAAGCACCCTGGCTAGCAAGCCAGCGGCGCAGGGGCGGCACGGCAAAGGGCAGCGCCACCAGCAGGGTCATTTGCATATAAGCCTCGATGAACCAGTACAAATACGGCAGCATCAGGTGGGTTTCCGGGATTGTCACGGCAAAATTGCCGGCCAGAAAGACCGAGACCCAGGGCACCTGCTCCCACGCCGCGGCATAGCCTGCAAGGATCAGATAATAGGGGATCAGCACCGCGGCTACCGGTTTGAAGAAGCTGCGCATATCGCCGGACCTTAGCGCCTCCCAGCGAAAGCCTGCGACGCTCATCCCCATCAGGATCACCATCGCAGCTGCTCCGCCGAACACCGGCCAAAGGGTCTGGTGGGCCACCACCACGGCGAGGATGGCAGCCACGCGGGCAACCAGATCGAAAGGCAGGCTGGCGCCGGGCGCCGGGACGGCTTGCTCAAGAGTGCTGATCGGCATGTTTTCCCAGCCCGCCGGGGCGCCGCCAAGGGCTTCGTCCAGAGCCAGGGATAGCTCTACATGACGCAGGGAATCTCCGCCGAGTGCGGCAAAGCTATCGTTCCGGCCCACACTCTGCGGCGCAAAGGCGGCCTGAAAGGCTGCCAGCACATTCCTGGCAGGTTTGCGCTGCGCTGATTGCGCCTTCAGCGCCGGATAGTCGATCTTGCCATTGGCGCGCCGCGGCAGGGATTTGCGCGGAAGGACGGTGAAATGCTGCTGGCCGATGCCGGTCAGCTTGGCGGCCAGCGCAGCGATGCTGTCCTCCGCCCCGCAGATCGCAATCGAAATGCGGCTGTCATCACCCCAAACCGCGGTCTCATGCCCCTGGGCGGCCAAGGCACGTTCAATGGCGTCATGACCGATACGCAGGCCGGCAATCTTGGACATCCGCGAAAGCCGCCCGGTGATGTGGTAGAGCCCGTTTGCATCGCGCCGGGCCAGATCGCCGGTTGCCAGCTCGCTGAGACCGGCGCCTTTGGCCAGATCGGCGTGGCTTTCGGCATAGCCCATCATCACGTTCGGCCCCTGATAGATCAGCTCGCCTTCGCCCTCAGGCGTGGCGATTTCGGTGCCGGCGGCAGAGCGCAGCAGCAGACGCCCGCCGGGAATGGCGCGGCCTGCAGCGCCGGGAGTGTCCAAAGCCAGCTCTGGCGGCAGGTAGCTGATCCGCGCGGTGGCCTCGGTCTGGCCGTACATGACATAGAACCGGCCTGCACGGGCTTGCATCCGGGCAGACCACGCGCGGACCTGCTCTGGCTCCATGGCGCCGCCGGCAACGGTCAGGGTCTTGATGTTTTCCGGCAGCGCATGGGAAAGGCCGGCGCTGTCCAGCAGGCGGTAGTGATGCGGCACGCCGGCCAGGCTGGTGGCGCCGGAGGCCTCAAGTGCGGTGTCAAAACCGGGGTCCAGCACCGAGCCGGGCGCAAGCCAGAGGCTGGCACCGGCGGCAAGATGCGAATGCAGCACCGACAAGCCGTAGGAGTAATGCAGCGGCAGGATCAGTGCGGCGCGGTCTTGGGGCTGGATCCCGAGATACTGGGCTATTGCGCTGGCGTTGGTGTCCATAGCCGTGCCCGACAGGCGGACCCCGCGGCCGTGGCCGGTGCTGCCGGAGGTCTGCAGCAGCAGTGTCAGCTCCGGGTGGATTTCAGCGGGTTCATGCGCGTGCGCAAGCAGTTGCCAGGTTCCGCCGATGCGCCGGAAGCTGGCAGCCGGACGAAACCGTTCCTCCAGGCGGGCAGCGGTGACGGGGTCCGCGGCCGGCAGCGGCATAACCGCGTGGCCGGCAGCCAGGGCACCTGCATAGGCGGTAATGGCTTCGGGATCGGATGCGGCTTCAACCGCAATCAGCCGCCGCTCTTGCGGCAGCGATTTGCCGAACTCTGCGGCGGCGTCAGCCAGCGCAGCATAAGTCATCTCAGCCCCGTCCGCCGTAATCAGGCAAGGATTGGCGGCAAACGCACGCAATTTGGCCAGGTCGTAGAACATCCGCAACTCCTTCGAGCGCGGCGGGTAATTTAATTTACTAATTTTGTCAATTATTAGCCGGCGGCCTGTTGCCGGATCGGTACCGGTTGCGAAGCTGGATTGAACATTGACTGCGGCAGATGAGGAGTGCGCGTCTTTGCCGATGCGGTTTGCTGTCTTCACCAATTCCAGGATTTGTTCACGCCGTGCGCCTAAACCCGGGCCTGCGGCCGGTCATTTTTCCGCCGCAAGAAGGGCGCGCTTGCGGCTTGAAATGCCACATTCCTGCAAGGGCCGCTAAATTCATGCCTTATTTTTGCCGCAATTGGCCGGGCATCGGATCGTTTGGGCCCTGGCATTAACTATGATTTCAATCTCTTACGGGAAACGGGCAAAATCTTGCCCATGCTGGCAAAAGGCTTGGAATGCCTAATTCCGGTCACGATAGACTCAGGCTTGAGCAGTATGTTTCAACCAACAATAGCCATAGCAAGGAGGACCCTAAGCGTGGCAAACACAACGTTTCCGGATCCAGTTTTTTCGAAGCTGAAAACCAAAGAGTATACAGGCAGCCGGGACGACATTCTCAGCATCAATCATTCAAACACCCTTGCGCTGAACGCGGCGACGGTCTCGCTGAGCTTTTCGCTGGACCGCCTGCCCGGCGAGATGGCGCTGGTGTCCAAGGACGGCAGCGGCGCCGGGGCGGGCGACTTCACGCTTTGGGTCAAGGACGGCACCTTGGTGGCGACCCAGTCAGACGGCAGCGGGACCGAATACCTGAAAGTCCCGGATCTGGTGTTGTCGGCGCAGCAAACCTACCAGATCTCGGTCAGCTTTGGCGCGGACGGGCTGATGATCTGGCTGGATGGCGCGCTGGTGGCGGCCGAGCCGCAATTCAAGCAGGGGCTGGCAGATAATGACAACGCCCTGGTGATCGGCGGCAGCCGGGCCTGGCGCAGCAATCAGGAGGATGACGCGCATTCGCTGTTCAAAGGCACCATCAGCGATGTGCGGATCTTTGACAGCCAGCTGGGCGAAAGCAGCCAGATTGCACTGGCCGAGGCGGCCGGCACCGCCATGGGCGCCAAGATGGATGCGATGATGGAGGATCTGGCCCCGGCCTTTGGCCAGCTGCACGGCGCCAGCGACACCTTTCTGGAGATCCTGTCGGATTACGGCGTCACCCATCACGGCCATCTGGACCGCAGTCTCAACATGATCAGCCGCAACGGCGGCGACAACACGGTGCGCGGCACCAGCGGCGCCGATGGCATTGACGCGGGCCGCGGCGATGACAAGATCATCGGCAAAGGCGGCTCCGATGTGCTGCAGGGCAACTACGGCAATGACACGCTGTATGGCGGCGGCGGCAACGATGTGCTGGACGGCGGCCACGGCGAGGACACGCTGAAGGGCGGCGCTGGCAACGATCTGCTGATCAGCCGCGCGGACGGGCGCGAGGGGGCCATCGCCTATGACCCGGACCGCGACGAGGGTGACCCGGAAAACGAGCTGACGGACGGCAAGCTGTACCCCGATCAACCGGTGCCGGGCGATGATCTTCTGATTGGCGGCAAGGGCGCGGATATCTTTTATTTCCAGACGCTTATCAATGCCAAGGAACGCTATATCGAGAAGCACACCCGCGACGACGGCACCATCAACTGGCACGGTGTTGCGGGGGAGAACGACAAGCTGCACGACCATTGGGTCGACATCATGGGCCATGATGTGGTGCAGGATTTCAGCCGCGCCGAGGGCGACCGGATTGTCATCGAGGGCCACACCACCGAGATCGCCTCGATCACCTATGGCGACAAGAACGGCGACGGGGTGATGGATCACTCGGTGATTGCGCTCTACTCCGACCAGGGCAACAACGGCGGCGCCCACAACGACGATCTGCTGGGCAAGATCACCGTCTACGGCGACCTGGTGAAACTGTCGGACATCGAACACACCGCGGCGCCGGCCTATGGCATCGTCAAGAGCATCGACGACCTGGAGGAGGCGCTGGCGCCAACCGCGGTTTCCGAAAACACCGGCAAAATCAAGGTCCCGGGGTCGGCGCTGGCGGATGCTGCGCAGGCCGCCATACCAGGTGCCGGCGCGCCGGTTGTTGCGATGCCAGGCCAGCATGTGCTGAGCGGTGAAGACGGCGATTATCTGAATGCGGGTCATCTGGATGCCCTTGCGCTGAACGCGGCGACGGTCTCGCTGAGCTTTTCGCTGGACCGCCTGCCCGGCGAGATGGCGCTGGTGTCCAAGGACGGCAGCGGCGCCGGGGCGGGCGACTTCACGCTTTGGGTCAAGGACGGCACCTTGGTGGCGACCCAGTCAGACGGCAGCGGGACCGAATACCTGAAAGTCCCGGATCTGGTGTTGTCGGCGCAGCAAACCTACCAGATCTCGGTCAGCTTTGGCGCGGACGGGCTGATGATCTGGCTGGATGGCGCGCTGGTGGCGGCCGAGCCGCAATTCAAGCAGGGGCTGGCAGATAATGACAACGCCCTGGTGATCGGCGGCAGCCGGGCCTGGCGCAGCAATCAGGAGGATGACGCGCATTCGCTGTTCAAAGGCACCATCAGCGATGTGCGGATCTTTGACAGCCAGCTGGGCGAAAGCAGCCAGATTGCACTGGCCGAGGCGGCCGGCACCGCCATGGGCGCCAAGATGGATGCGATGATGGAGGATCTGGCCCCGGCCTTTGGCCAGCTGCACGGCGCCAGCGACACCTTTCTGGAGATCCTGTCGGATTACGGCGTCACCCATCACGGCCATCTGGACCGCAGTCTCAACATGATCAGCCGCAACGGCGGCGACAACACGGTGCGCGGCACCAGCGGCGCCGATGGCATTGACGCGGGCCGCGGCGATGACAAGATCATCGGCAAAGGCGGCTCCGATGTGCTGCAGGGCAACTACGGCAATGACACGCTGTATGGCGGCGGCGGCAACGATGTGCTGGACGGCGGCCACGGCGAGGACACGCTGAAGGGCGGCGCTGGCAACGATCTGCTGATCAGCCGCGCGGACGGGCGCGAGGGGGCCATCGCCTATGACCCGGACCGCGACGAGGGTGACCCGGAAAACGAGCTGACGGACGGCAAGCTGTACCCCGATCAACCGGTGCCGGGCGATGATCTTCTGATTGGCGGCAAGGGCGCGGATATCTTTTATTTCCAGACGCTTATCAATGCCAAGGAACGCTATATCGAGAAGCACACCCGCGACGACGGCACCATCAACTGGCACGGTGTTGCGGGGGAGAACGACAAGCTGCACGACCATTGGGTCGACATCATGGGCCATGATGTGGTGCAGGATTTCAGCCGCGCCGAGGGCGACCGGATTGTCATCGAGGGCCACACCACCGAGATCGCCTCGATCACCTATGGCGACAAGAACGGCGACGGGGTGATGGATCACTCGGTGATTGCGCTCTACTCCGACCAGGGCAACAACGGCGGCGCCCACAACGACGATCTGCTGGGCAAGATCACCGTCTACGGCGACCTGGTGAAACTGTCGGACATCGAACACACCGCGGCGCCGGCCTATGGCATCGTCAAGAGCATCGACGACCTGGAGGAGGCGCTGGCGCCAACCGCGGTTTCCGAAAACACCGGCAAAATCAAGGTCCCGGGGTCGGCGCTGGCGGATGCTGGGGATCTGACCCTTGCGGCGGCGGAAAGCCCGGTCTTTGCCATGGCCGGCAGCCACCGGTTCGATGCCGAAGACCGCTCTGCCTATGTCTTTGACCATAACAAGGCGCTGGAGCTGTCCAGCGGCACTATTGCCTTTCGCTTCACCGCCAGCAGTCTAGGCGGCTACCAAACCCTGTTGTCCAAGGACGCCGTTGAAAACGGCAGCGGCGGGCATCTGGCGGTTTATCTGGATGAAACCGGCAAGCTGATCGTACGTCTGCAGGACAGCGAGGAGACCCACTATTTCACTGCGGCAAATGCGATTGAGGCAGGCACAGACTATGACTTCAGCCTGAACTTTGGCAGCGAGGGCGTGGAAGTCTACCTGAATGGCGCGCGGATTGCCTATGAAGCCGGGCTGAATTTTGACTGGAGCAGCAACAACGAGGCATTGATTGCCGGGGCTGCAGGGTGGAGCAATGCAGCCGGCAAAACCGACAAGATCCACAGCTACTTCGATGGCAGTATCAGTGATCTGGCGGTTTTTGACGCGGTGCTGACCGGCGAAGAGGTTTTCGGAAGTGATGAGCGCAGCGATTACGCTTATTTCGGCGGCCGGATCGACAGCTTTCATTTCAACCGCAGCGGTGGCGAAATCCAGATCAGCAAGGGCGGCTCTGAGACGGCCCTGGAGCCGAATGATACCTTTGCCGCATTCAAGGACGTCACCGTGCGAGCAGCGGATATTCAGTTCGGTTCCAAAAGCAACGACGAATTGCGAGGTGCCGATGGTGCCGATGTGCTGATCGGAAAAGGCGGCGATGACCGGCTGCTGGGGTATGGCAACGATGACTTGCTGAGAGGCGGAAGCGGCAACGACACCCTTTATGGCGGTGAAGGCGCCGATACGCTGTCCGGTCAGGGGGGTAACGACAATCTGGCGGGCGGCAGCGGCCGGGACTATCTGTTTGGCGGCGATGGCAATGACACGCTGTATGGCGAAGACGGCCGGGATTGGCTCTATGGCAGCCTTGGCGATGACCGGCTGCAGGGCCACAGCTGGAATGCGTCGGACCCCTCAGACCGGGACCGCGCCGTGTTTGACGGCAACTTTGAGGACTACAGTTTTGAAAGCTATACCTACTTTGACGCCAACCGGGGTTCCGACATCACCCGCCTGACGGTAACTGATGCGGCCAGCGGCGGGGCTGATGGCTATTATGAAGGCCGCGACCAGCTGCTGGATATTGGCTTGTTAGTCTTTGCCGATCAGACTGTTGCCTTTGATGACCTGATCTGACGCCAGGTCCGGGCGTAAAACGGCACGGGTTTGGCAGAGCAAACATCTGCCAAACCTTCAGGTGGCTTTCACCGGGGGCATTTGGGTGCCTCCGGTGAGTATCGGTCCTGGATGCATATGATTTAGACACCATTCAGAAATGCCGCCGGCTGCGCAAAGCAGAAACGTCACTGGATAGCGCAACAGGAACAAGGCTTGGCAGCCCGTAGACCTCAAATACCGAAGGGCTGATAAGCCTTGTGAGAACATGATACTGTAGCGGTTTGAGCCCAGACCTACATAACTGTGATAATGTCGCCGACAGCGATGATCTCGTTCAAGCAAAACTGGCCGTCTGCTCTCATATGCAGATGCGGTAAATCAAGATGGCCGTTCGGCCTCGGTTGATAAACCTCGCATGGGAATGATTTTCCAACGCTTGAGATGAATATTTTGGCTTCCAGTACAGTGGCAAAGGCCAGATCAATCTGGTCTTTTGTGTGCAGAACACAACGACTTCGACCATCCTTGTCGTCGGTCAGAAGATCGTAGTTGTTTATCTCAATGTTCATAAGGGACGATCCCATACGGACATGCAAAACTCAACGGCAGCTTTATCCGCGTTGCCGTCTTTCGCTTGCGATCATCGCCTCCGACAATTTCTTCTTGCAGGGCCTGGGCTTATACCCCATCTTCTCTGAGTTTGTCCGCACCTTGGGCTTGGGTGGCGCGTTCTCCTGCATCTCTTTGACATGCGCCAGAACCGCACTGAGCCGTTTGTTCCCGATGACGGCAGCATGGGTCACGCGCTGGTCCATATCAAAGACTCTGCAGGGCAGGGATTGGCGCTTTCCAGCGCACCTCAAACCGCCCATCCGCAAAGGCATAGGTATCCACATACTTGCCAACCAGGGCGCGTGACAGCTCGTTTTCTTCCAGCATGACCCGCTTGCGGTCATAGGAGAATGTGAGCTGCTTTCCGGCAAAGTGGTTCTCACGCCAGCACAGCACTTCCGCCAGCCGGTCCGATCCGACATTCAACGCCCGGTGCAGGTTGTCCGGCTTGGCAGGGACCTTGGAAAACCTGGCGTTGAAGCGAGTTTTGAAGCCTTCCAGAAAGGCGTTTCCGGCCTCCATATTCGAAACACCTGCCAGTCTCAGCTCATTGACAAGCCGGTCCTGAAGCGTGCGGTTCGCCCGTTCAACCCGGCCTTTGGCCTGAGAGCTGTTTGCGCAGAGGATCTCGATGTTCAGCTCATTCAGCGCGCGCCCGAACTGCCCCTCTCGACGAATGCCTGCATTCGTCTGCCGGTTGATAGTCATGCCAGCGCCGTTCCTGGCATCGGTTTTAGCCACCCGGAACACAGTGTGCTTGTCGCTGTAAAAGGCCACCGGACGGCCATGCTGAACCAGATAACTTTCCAGCGCCTCGAAATAGCTGAAGGTGCTTTCCGACTTCACAAAACGCAGTTCCATCAAGGTGCTGGTGGCATCATCAATGAAGACGAGCAGGGTGCAGGGCAGCGCGCGATCCTCAAACCAGCGATGATCGGAACCGTCGATCTGGATCAGCTCGCCATAACATTCCCGGCGCAGGCGCGGCTGGTGAAATGTCCGGCGCTGTTTGCGCCCCTCTCGGGCATGCTTTGCATTCCCTGCCGGGCAGTGGACAGCCAAATGCCGTCTTCAATCATCTGCCACCCGGCAGTGCATCCGAAGGATGCATGAGAGGGCATTTGCGCAAGGTCTCGCGGGACACTGTGAACCCTTGATGCTCGGCCAGCATCTCAGCCGCCAGTGTCGGGCCGAAATCCCGGTAGTTCTTTTTGACCAGGCTCAGCGCATAATCGCGCTTCGCGTTGTGGATCCGGTTGTTGGGAGGCTTGCCGCGCGATTTGTAGCAGATCGCGGATGCGCCGTCCTGGCGGTATCGCTTCAGAAGCCGGAACACTTGCCGCCGTGTCAGATCCAGCAGGTTAGTCGCGTTATCAACTGTCAACCGGCCGTCATCGACCTGCGCCAGAACCACCACGCGGTTCAACTCGCGCTCGCACAACATCACCCATCCCATGTCCGCTCGTCCTCGCTGCCTTATGCGAAGAGAGTGACACTTCTGCTTTGCCGATGGGTGACATTACTGCTTTGCGTGTGAGCGATACTTGAACTGTGTCTCCTATCCTTTCTGAGGGTAGGGGAGTTGACCCAGTTCAGCCATCATCTTTTGGCGGAAGACCTCGGCTGGTGTCTTCCATCCGAGGCATTTTCTGGGTGTTGCGTTGAGGCGGTCACTGATCATCTTCAATTCTTGATCAGTGAGTGCCGTGATGCCTCGCTTCCTCGGCAGCCATCTTCGCGCGCGGCGATTGGTGTTTTCGACGGTGCCTTTTTGCCAGGGTGAGGAGGGATCACAAAACCACGTTTGCGTTCCGGTCTCGGCCGGTAAATGGGGCCACGAGACAAACTCGGTGCCTCGATCAAAGGTGATGGGCTTCCGTGCCAGATGGGGCAGGTCGCGCACAGCCTTCATGATCTTGCCCCTCTCGATGATCTTGCCCCTCTCGGCGATACAAATATCGCCTGCCGGGCAGCGCATCACAGGCTTGGTGCGCTTGTTTGGGTTCTTCAGCAGCACCGTGAACCGGCTGACGCATTCGACCAGCGACGTGACATTCGATTGTCCAAGCTTTTGTTTGAACAACATCAAATCACCTTCCCAATGACCAAACTGGCGTCGGTGGGCCACATCATCCGGGCGGAACAGAATGCTGACATCGCGGTCAAACTTGGGCGCCTGGCGTTTTCTGGCGCGCCTTGGACGACGGGCTTTACGATGTTCGGGCAGGTACCACCGAGCTTCTGCGCCATACCTTCTTTGGAATAGATATAGCGATAGATTGTCTCCTGACAGACACGCAGTTTCGCGCCTTCGCAGATCATGCGGTTGCCGGTCTGCTCGGGCGTCCAGCCCTGTTTGATACGTGCTACGACTGTCTGACAGAGATCCGGGTGCCGGATCAGCTTGCGCTGCACCGACCGACGCTTGTCTGTCTGCAATTGTGCGGCTTGTCCGAAGTAACCAGCGTACTTCTTGGGGAACGCGTCATCAGCCCAGAAGTTACGTTTGATCTCGCGAAAAATCGTCGATTTGTGGCGCTTGAGGACACGCGCCATCTCTCTGACGGGCACCTTAGCGTGCCACCAGGTCTCGATTTTACGACGTTCTCGCAGTGACAGTCGCGTGTAAACGGCTCCCATGCCATGTTCTCCTATTAGATAACTCATTGTTTTCTAATAGGAGTCGCACTTCCGGTAGCGCGCTCCCGGCTATATAGATGCATCTTGTAATGGAGATTATGTTAAGTTTTTAGCAAGAAGAGCGGAGAGTGTGAGATCGCTGGATCTGCGTGCGCAACCCCTCCAAACTATGAAGGCGGTCGTTCACAGTCGAGCGGGCGAGGTCTCCGGTGCTGCTGGCAGCGACAAGACCGGCAATGCACAGGAAGCGCCTTTGCATAGTCCAGGCTGCTGTCCGGTAGCGGACATTGCTTCATCATGGCGCGAAGGAGCAGCTTGTGTCCTCATCTGCAGTCATTGAGCAAGCTAAGAGCGGGTGTTCTTTACGCACTTGGCCTCCGCACTTCGGCGGCACGGGGCTGTCAGCATAACTTGCGCATTCTGTCTGCTCTTTCAGCAGTTGCGGCAAGACCGGCTCATGAAGTCGTCAGGCTTTCCCCGGTATCCAAAACGGGTGCTGCATCAATGTCCTCCGCGTCCAGCATGGCGGCGACGCGTTCCAGTGCCGCAATTAATCCGGCCTGCTCCCAATCTTCCATCGCTTCAAACTTGCGAACAAACCGTTGCTGCAGGGGGTCAGGGGCTTCTGCAATTGCCTGACGGCCTTTTGCAGTGACAGATATATCGGTTTGACGCCGGTCGGTCTGCGACTTTTCACGTACGGCCATCTCTTTGCGCACCAGCTTGTCGACAAGCGAAGTCACGGTTGCTTGGGAAATCCGCATCTGCTGCGAGATTGCCTTGGCCGTGCAATGCTCGCTGCCAGCGATAATTTGCAGCACCCGAAACTGCGGCGCAGTCAGTTCAACCGACCGGGCAAGCTCACGTCCGAACAGGTCGGTCGCGCGCAGAATCCGGCGCAGGGCGATCAAGCTGGCATCAATACGGTCCATCTTCAGTTTCTGGCAGAGCTTGGGGGGATAATCAAGAAGTGCGATTTTATGGGTTTTTACTTTGATAGATGAAGCATAAGTGATCCACTTGATAGGCGCATTTTCGTGAATGATGGGCAAAAAACGACACATTGACGCAATATGCGACACTGGCTTGAAGCCGTAGCGGGAGGCTGTTACTTAGTCAGTCAAATTAAAATGGAGGCGCCGGGACAGATGCGGCATGCGTTAGAGTTTTTCCGGAAAGCAACACCCGCACTGCGTGAACCCGCAGCGGAAGATGGGGCCGGGATCTGGGAGCTGGTGCGCGCATGCAAGCCGCTCGACGAAAACTCCATGTACTGCAATCTGATCCAATGCGACCACTTCAGCGAGACCTGCGTGGTTGCCGAGATCGAGCAAGAAATAGCTGGCTGGACTTCTGCCTATGTTCTGCCTGACGATCCGGAAACGCTGTTTGTCTGGCAGGTGGCGGTGTCGGAACACGCCCGCGGAACCGGGCTTGGCTCGCGGATGCTGAACGGTCTGCTGCTCCGCGAGGCCTGCAAAAACATCAAGCGGCTGCAGACGACAATCACGCAAGAAAACAGAGCGTCCTGGGCATTGTTCCACAATTTCGCAGCCAACCGGAGCGCGCCGCTGAAGAGCCGGCCCCACTTTACGCAGACCGGGCATTTCCGTGACCGCCAGAGTACCGAGCACATGGTCACGATCGATTTCTCCGAGACGCCCGGCTGCACAGTTTGAGGGCGCTTTGATCCATGTGGCGCTTGCCCGTTTTGACCTGTCTAGTTCCAAGAGGACACAATATGCCGACTGATACGTCAGCCGAGATTTCCATTTTCAAGCGCCGCGAATCCGAAGCGCGCAGCTATTGCCGCGGCTTCGATACGGTGTTCACCCATGCCAGCGGCTCTGAGCTGACTGATGACAAGGGGCGCCGGTACATCGACTTTCTTGCCGGCTGCTCGTCGCTCAACTACGGGCACAACGATCCGGACATGAAGGCGGCGCTGCTCGACCACATCTCGACCGACGGGCTGGCGCACGGGCTGGATTTCCACACCAGCGCCAAGGCGGATTTCCTTGACGCCTTCGACCGGCACATCCTGCGGCCGCGCAACATGGACCACAAGGTCATGTTCACCGGCCCAACCGGCGCCAATGCGGTTGAGGCAGCGCTGAAACTGGCCCGCAAGGCGACCGGCCGCAGCAATGTCATCGCCTTCACCAACGGTTTTCACGGCGTCACCCTGGGCGCCCTGGCGGCCACCGGCAACAGCTATCACCGCGGCGGCGCCGGCACCCCGCTGAACGGCGTCACCCGGTTGCCCTATGACGACTACTTCCCGGGCGGCGCTGATACCGCTGAATACCTTGAGACGATGCTGAACGACCGCTCCAGCGGCATCGACGCCCCTGCGGCTATCCTGCTGGAGACCGTGCAGGGCGAAGGCGGCCTGAACGCCGCGCGCCCCGAATGGGTGCAGCGCATCGCCGCGCTGGCCAAGGAGCACGGCGCGCTGCTGATCATCGACGACATCCAGGCCGGCTGCGGCCGTACCGGCGGCTTCTTTTCGTTTGAGGACATGGGGATCACACCGGACATTGTGACGCTGGCGAAATCGATCTCGGGCTTTGGCCTGCCGATGGCGCTGATGCTGGTGCGCCCCGCGCATGACATATTCGGCCCCGCCGAACACAACGGCACCTTCCGCGGCAACACTCATGCCTTTGTAACGGCCCGGGTTGCGATCCGGAAATTCTGGGCCGGCGGCCGGTTCCAAAAGGATGCTGCCGCCAAAGCCCGGCTGTTGACTGCCGCCCTGGAGGAAATGGCCGAACTGCTGCCTGGCGCCTGCCTCAAGGGGCGCGGCATGATGCAGGGGCTGGATGTCGGTTCAGGCGGACTGGCCGCCAGCATCTGCGCCCATGCCTTTGAGAACGGGCTGATTATCGAAACCTCCGGCAACAAAGACCAGGTGGTCAAGGTGCTGGCCCCCCTGACCACATCTGAGGATACCCTGATGAAGGGTCTGAACATCCTGCGCGGCGCGATCCGCGGCGTAACGGACTCAAGCAAATTTGCAGCGGAGTAAGACATGATAGTTCGCGACTACAACGACATTGTCAAAAGTGACCGCAGCCGCGTTGTATCGGACGCAAAGTGGTCTTCGGTCCGGATGCTGCTGGAGCAGGACGGGATGGGGTTTTCGTTCCACATCACCTTTCTTGAGGCCGGTTCGGAACACACGTTCGAATACAAGAACCACTTCGAGAGCGTTTATTGCATGCAAGGCACAGGCTCGATCACCGATCTGGCCACCGGCGAAACCCACCTGATCCGGCCCGGCGTCATGTATGCGCTGGACAAACATGACCGCCACACCCTGCGCGCCGAGGAAGAGCTTGTCATGGCCTGCGTGTTCAACCCGCCGGTGACCGGCAGCGAAACCCACCGCGAAGATGGCTCCTACGCGCTGGAAACCACTTGAAGAGGCCCCGGCGCCAGCCGGGGGATAGACAGTGAATTTCCCCGAACACACCGTCGAGAAGATCGGCGGCACGTCGATGTCCCGCATCCGGGAATTGCGCGACACTTTGATCATTGCTGACCGTTGCGGTGGCGCGCTCTATCACCGGATTTTTGTTGTCTCCGCTTTTGGCGGGATCACCAACCTGTTGCTGGAGCATAAGAAATCCGGTGAACCTGGCGTCTATGCCCTGTTTGCCAACGACGACAACGATCATGGCTGGCTTGATGCGCTGAGCCGCGTGGGTGAAGCGATGGCCAGGGTCCACAATGGCGTCCTGGACAATCCGGCCGACCGGGCGCTGGCGGAGGATTTCGTGCGCGACCGCATCGAAGGAGCCCGCAGCTGCTTGTTCGACCTGCAGCGCCTATGCTCCTACGGCCATTTCCGTCTGTCGAGCCAGATGATGCTGGTGCGCGAGCTGCTGTCCGGGCTGGGCGAGGCGCATTCCGCCTTTGTGACAACGCTGATGCTGCAGCGCGCCGGTGTGAATGCCCGGTTTATCGACCTCAGCGGCTGGCGCGATGACAGGGAATGCTCGCTTGAGGAACGGATCAGCGGCGGCCTTGGCACTCTTGACCTGGCATCGGAATTGCCTGTGGTCACCGGCTACGCGCAGTGCCGCGAAGGGCTGATGCGCGAATATGACCGCGGGTATTCCGAAGTCACATTTTCCACCATCGCGGCATACACCCAGGCGAAAGAGGCGATCATCCACAAGGAGTTCCACCTGTCATCCGCGGATCCGGCACTGGTGGGCACGAAAGCTGTGCGCAAACTGGGGCACACGAATTACGATGTCGCCGACCAGCTTTCGAATATGGGGATGGAGGCCATTCACCCGAATGCTGCCAAGATCCTGCGTCAGTCAAAAGTGGCTCTGCGCATCACCAATGCCTTTGAGCCTTCCGATCCCGGCACCCTCATCGACGGCCAGCCTTCCAAAACCGCAGCCGTTGAAATCGTGACCAGCCTTGATGTGGTTGCGCTGGAACTGTTCGAGCAGGATATGGTCGGCGTCAAAGGCTATGATGCCACGGTACTGGAGGCCCTGTGCCGCCACAACGTCCGGATCGTTTCCAAAAGCTCGAACGCCAATACCATCACCCACTATGTCGAGGCTTCGCTGAAGACAGTGCGCCGTGTGGTGAATGATCTGGAACGCGCCTATCCGTCCGCCCAGGTCAGCACGCGGGCGTTGTCCATCGTTTCGGCCATTGGACGCGACCTGTCCGGGGTGCAGGTGCTTCGCCGCGGGCTTGCAGCCTTTGACCAAGCGGGTGTCGGGGTGATCGCTGCGCATCAGACACCGCGCAATGTCGATGTTCAATTTGCAGTGCCACGGACATCAGCGGAAACTGCGGTCACGGTTTTGCACAGGGCTCTCATTGCGGGAACCGGCCAGGCTGCAAAAGTAAAAGCGGCGTGAACAGGCAGCCGGGCCTGTGGCGCCCCTTTGCTTTGACCCTGCGGCCAGGATTGAGGAACGGCAATGTGGTATCCTGATCCCGAAACGCTTCATTCGCCTTTGCATGCCAGCCTGGCAGTTGCGATTGAGCAGGCCATACTGACGGAGAAACTCCCCGCCGGATCCCGGCTGCCGCCGCATCGCAAAATGGCAGACCGGCTTGGTTTGAGCGTTCACACCGTAAGCAAAGCCTACGACAGCCTGCGCAAGCAGAACCTGATTGACGGACAGGTTGGCCGGGGCAGCTATGTCAGCGGTCCCGGGCCACACGCGGCTCCGCAAAGGACTCCAATTGAAGAAGGGTTTGATTTCTCCACCTCCCGCCCCATCCGCAACCAAGAGCACAGCAGGCGGTTTCAGCTGTCATTGCAGAAGCTTACGGCGGAACTGACCCCCTCGGCCCTGCAGGATTGCGGTTTCAGCTCCGGGCACGGTGGCCGTCGCGCGGCAGGGGCAAAGTGGCTGGCGGCCTGCGGTCTTGCTGCCGCCCCGGAACAGATTCTGGTGACAAACGGCGGCAGCCACGGAATGTCTGTTGCTCTGTCTGCGCTGACCCGTCCCGGCGACACCGTTTTGTCAGACAGTATCACGCATAATCTGCTCGTTTCCGGTTGCTCCTATTTGGGTTTGAAACTTTCGGGACTGAAAGCGGACTCATCTGGCATTCTGCCGGATGCATTGGAGGAAGCCTGCCGGACGTCCGGCGCTAAAGTCCTGTGTTTGCTGCCATCATTGGCAAACCCGGTGCCGGTTATGATGCCCGAAGACCGGCGCAGGGAGCTGTCCCGGATTGCGGATGGCCATGATCTCTACATCATTGAAGATGATCCGCTTGGCCCTGTGGCAGAGGATCGCCCGCCGCCGGTGTCAGCGCTGGTTCCAGAGCGTTCCGTCTATATGTCTGCCCTCAGCACCTGCCTGATGCCCGGGCTGCAGGCCGGATACATGGCTGCGCCAAGCCATTTGCTCCCTTCCCTGACCGGCCGCTTGTTAAGTTTCGGAGGGGCGGGAACGCCCTTAATGCAGGAACTGGCCGGCTGCTGGGTATCGGACGGCACAGCGCTGGAGATTGCAGGCTGGCAGAGGAAAGCATTGAAAAGCCGCTACCGCATTGTTTGCGGAGTATTGAATGGCATACCCTGGACAGGGCACCCTGCAGCACTGCATCTGTGGTTGCCGCTGCCTGAGGGATGGGGTTCCGGCGATTTTCTGCAATATGCGCGCCAGATGCACATAGCCGTTACGCCTGACGTGCCTTTTCTGCCCCCGGGTACAGGTTCACCGGGCGCAGTGCGGATTTCGCTAGGCGCGGTTCAGGATGAGACCCGTTTCCGCAAAGGCCTGGAGCTGATTGCCGCCCTTTTGAAGCTGAACCCGCACAGCTTGCCGCAGCTTGCGTTTTAGCGGTTGCCCTTAGGGCCAGGCCCATTGCTTTGCGCTTGGCGGCGGGAACAAAAAAGGTCCGGTCTCATTCAGGCAGGGGGAAGACAGCGGTGCGTTTCACGGTGCCGTAGACAAAACTGGTGTCGATCGATGCAATGCCGCCAATCGGGTGAATGCGGTGGCGGATGAAATTTTCATAGGCTTCCAGGTCCGGCACCAGTACGCGCAGCTGATAGTCCATCGCCCCGGTCAGCACGTGGCATTCCAGCACCTCCTCGATCATTTGCATCCGCCGTTCGAAATTCTGGACGTCGGTTTCGTTATGCCGTTCCAGCCGGATGCGGACAAAAACCGTAATCGCCAGCCCGCAGGCCGCAGCATCCGCATCGGCGCTGTAGCCGCGGATAACCCCCTTGGCCTCCAGGTTCCGGACCCGCCGCAGGCACGGCGACGGGGACAGGCTGACCGCGTCGGCAAGTTCCTGGTTGGTCATCCGCCCGTCCTGCTGCAGGGCGCGGATGATTTGTCTGTCCTTGTTGTCCATGTTGCCCCCGCATTGGCAGTATCTGCCAATATTCACACCAATTGAAGCATAGTTCGCAATCAGTTGCCACAACATAGGGCGTATTATGGCTGAAATCAGATTGAGGAGACAGTCATGACCCGCCCCAACGGCTTTGCCACCCGCGCCATTCACCACGCCTATGACCCGCAGGACCACGAGGGTGCGTTGACGCCGCCGCTGCACCTTACCTCGACCTTTGCGTTTGAGACTGCCGAGGCGGGCGGCGAAATGTTTGCAGGAGAACGCGCAGGCCATATTTACAGCCGCATCTCAAACCCGACCTGCGATTTGCTGGAACAGCGCATCGCCACGCTGGAAGGAGCCGAGGCAGGGCTGGCGCTGGCCAGCGGCATGGGGGCGGTGACCGCGGTACTGTGGACGCTGCTGTCGCCAGGGGACGAGATCATCGTCGACAAGACGCTTTATGGCTGCACCTTTGCCTTCATGCGCCACGGGCTGGCGAAATGGGGCGTGACCATCACCCATGTGGATATGACTGACATGGAAAACCTGCGCGCGGCGGTCTCCGGCAAGACGCGGGTGGTCTACTTTGAAACGCCGGCCAATCCTAACATGCGGCTGGTGGATATCGCCGCGGCGGCGGAAATCACCCATGCCGCGGGCGCCCGGCTGGTGGTCGACAACACCTATTCCACCCCGTATCTGACCCGCCCGATTGAGCTGGGCGCCGACATCGTGCTGCATTCCGCCACCAAATACCTTGGCGGCCATGGTGATGTGGTTGCCGGGCTGGTTGCGGGCCGCGCCGAGCAGATCGCCGAAATCCGGCTGGTTGGCATGAAAGACATGACCGGTGCGGTGATGGCGCCGTTCAATGCGATGCTGGTCCTGCGCGGGCTGAAGACGCTGAACCTGCGGATGGACCGCCACTGCGCTTCGGCCAGGGTGGTGGCAGACTTCCTTGCCGCCCATCCGGCCGTCCGCACGATGCACTTCCCAGGCCTCAAAAGCTTCCCGCAGCATGACATTGCGGAACGCCAGATGGACCAGCCCGGCGCGATGATCGCCTTTGAGGTCGAAGGCGGGCTGGCCGGCGGCATCGCCTTGATGAACGGTCTGCAGATGATCCAGCGTGCGGTGTCGCTGGGCGATGCCGAGACCCTGATCCAGCACCCTGCTTCGATGACCCATTCGACCTATACGCCGGAAGAGCGCGCCGAACATGGCATCAGCGACGGGCTGATCCGGCTGTCCATCGGGCTGGAGGAGGTCGAGGACATCCTGGCGGATCTGGAACAGGCCCTGCCCGCCCCGTTGCAGCACGCCGCCGAATAAGGAGACCGCCATGCGCCCGGATCTGACCCATCTGAAGACCGTTGAACAGCGGCTGTTGTGGCTGTCGCATTGGATGATCCACAACGCCAACCACATCCGCCCCAATCCGGACGGGATCAAGGTGGGCGGGCATCAGGCCTCCTCCGCCTCGATGGTGTCAATCATGACGGCGTTGTATTTCTCGGCGTTGAAACCGCAAGACCGGGTGGCGGTGAAACCGCATGCCTCGCCCGTCTTTCATGCGATGCAGTATCTGATGGGCAATCAGACCCGCGAAAAGATGGAGAATTTCCGCGGCTTCGGCGGCGTGCAAAGCTATCCCAGCCGCACCAAGGACATTGACGATGTGGATTTCTCCACCGGGTCTGTGGGGCTGGGTGTCGGCATCACCGCGCTGGCCTCGATGGTGCAGGATTTCATCGAAGCCAAGGACTGGGGCGCGGAAACCCGGCTGGGGCGCATGGTGGCCCTGGTCGGTGATGCCGAACTGGATGAGGGCAACATCTACGAGGTACTGCAGGAGGGCTGGAAGAACGGCCTGCGCAACACCTGGTGGATCATCGACTACAACCGCCAGTCGCTGGACGGGATCGTGCGCGAAGGGCTGTTTGAGCGGATCGAGAAGATCTTTGATGCCTTCGGCTGGGACGTTGTGAAGGTCAAATACGGGGCGCTGCAGCGTGCCGCGTTTGAAGAACCGGGCGGAGAAGCCCTGCGCGCCTGGATCGACGCCTGCCCGAACCAGGAATACTCGGCGCTGACCTATATGGGCGGTGCGGTCTGGCGCCAGCGGCTGCTGGATGACTTGGGCGATCAGGGCGCGGTCACAGCGCTGATAGACCGCCGCAATGATGCGGAGCTGGCGGCGCTGATGGAGAACCTTGGCGGCAACTGCGTCGAGACCATGGCGGATGCGTTTGCTGCCATCGGCCACGACCGCCCGGTCTGTTTTCTGGCCTATACGATTAAGGGCTGGGGCACGCCGATTGCCGGCCACAAGGATAACCACGGCGGGCTGATGACCAAGGCCCAGATGGCGGACTGGCAATCCCATATGGGGGTGCCCGAAGGCCAGGAATGGGATCCTTTTGCCACCGTTGCGGATGTACCGGCGCTGCAGGCCTTTCTGGGCCAAGTGCCATTTTTTGCCCAGGGCCCGCGCCGGTATGCCGAGGCGCCGCTGGCGGTGCCATCCGTGGCCTTGGACACATCCCGCGAAATCTCGACCCAGATGGCCTTTGGCAAAATCATGGATGCGCTGGCGCGCGGGGACAGCGAACTGGCGGCACGGATCATGACCACCTCGCCGGATGTGACCGGCACCACCGGGCTGGGGCCATGGGTGAACCGGCGCAAACTGTTTGCCCGCAAGGCGCAGGCGGATGCATTCATCGAGCACCGCATTCCCTCCACCGCCAAATGGAACTTTGCCCCCGAGGGCCAGCATCTGGAGCTGGGCATTGCCGAGATGAACCTGTTCCTGCTGCTGGGCGCGGCGGGGCTGGCGCACAGCCTGTGGGGCAAGCGGGTGATCCCGGTCGGCACGGTCTATGATCCCTTTGTCTGCCGCGGTCTTGATGCGCTGAACTATGCCTGTTACCAGGACGCGCGGTTCATGATCGCGGGCACCCCATCCGGTGTGACCCTGGCGCCCGAGGGCGGCGCCCATCAATCCATCAGCACCCCGCTGATCGGGATGAGCCAGGACGGGCTGGCGGCCTTTGAACCCGCCTTTGCCGATGAGCTGGCGGTGATCATGGAATGGGCCTTTGGCTATTTGCAGCGGGATGGCAGCGGCGACCCGGATGAACGGACCTGGCTTAGGGATGAGACCGGCGGTTCGGTCTATCTGCGCCTTTCCACAAAACCGCTGGAGCAGCCGGGCAAACGCGCCGATGAGGATTTCCGCCAAGGCGCCATCGACGGTGCCTATTGGCTGCGCAAGCCCGGCCCAAATTGCTCGGTTGTGATTGCCTATCAGGGCGCGGTTGCGGATGAGGCGATTGCCGCCGCCGGCATGATCGGCGGCGTGCGGCGCGATATCGGCGTACTGGCCGTCACCTCGGCGGACCGTTTGAATGCTGGCTGGACCGCCGCCCAGCGGGAGCGCGCCCGCGGCAATCCGGCGGCGGTGTCGCATATCGAACAGTTGCTGCAGGATTTGCCTGCGCATTGCACCCTGGTCACCGTGATCGACGGCCATCCGGCAACCCTCGCCTGGCTTGGCGCCGTGGCCGGGCACAGGACGGTCCCGCACGGGGTGGAGCATTTCGGCCAGACCGGGACAATCGGGGATCTGTCCCGCCATTTCCGGATCGACCGGCAGGCAATTGTCAATTCCATTGACGGTCTTACCGCGGGCCGCAAGGCGGCGCTGATGCCGGTCAGCCACGGTTGACGCCGGTCAAACAGACCGATACCGGGCGGGTTTTTGGCTAAACCCGTCCAACCGGCCCACCGCCCTGCCTGCATCCGCCGCTAGCGGTGGTAATGCGCAAACGGCAGGCCGCTGATCCGGGTCAGGACCACCGGCGTCTGATACAGCGCTGTCAGGCTGGCGGCGCTGGCAGCCTCATCCACCGGGCCTTGAAAAGCGATCCGCCCGCCCTTCAGCGCCACAACGTGATCGGACCAGCTGATGGCATAATTGAGGTCATGCACAACGATCACAATGCCCTTGCCGCGCTTTTCGGCCAGGCGGCGCAGCTGCGACATCAGGTTGCGGGCGTGGTGCAGGTCCAGATTGTTCAACGGCTCATCCAGCAGCAGCCAGTCGGTGTCCTGGGCATAGGCCATGGCGATAAAGGCCCGCTGGCGCTGCCCGCCCGACAGCTCATCCAGGAACCGCTGCTGCAGCGGGGCAAGGCCGAACAGCTCAATCGCGTCCCCGATGGCGGCGTGATCCGCTTCCGTCAGCCGCCCCTGGCTGTGGGGCCAGCGGCCAAAGCCGATCAGATCCTTGACCCGGACCCGGCTGGCCACGGTCAGGGTCTGGGCCACAACCGCCAACTTGCGGGCCAGCTGGCCGGGGACAATCCGGGCCGCGTCTTCACCGTCCAGGCTGATGCGGCCCCGTCTGGGGACCAGTTGCTGCGCGATCAGGTTTAACAAGGTTGACTTGCCTGCGCCATTGGGGCCGATCAGGGCAGTGATCCGGCCTGCGGGGATTTCTGCATCAATCCCGTCAAGGATGGGTTTCGCGCCATAGCCATAGCTGAGGCCGGTTACTTTGATCACCGGATTTTTCCCTTTGCCAGCAAGAACATGAACAACAGGCCGCCGCAAAACTCGATGACAACGGCCAGGGTGGATTGCAGCATCAGGATGCGCTCGAACACGGTCTGGCCCGCCACCAGGATCAGCGTGGAAATCAGCGCCGCCGCCGGCAGCAGCAGCGCATGGCGGTGGGTCCGCATCAGGCTGTGCGCCAGGCTGGTTACCAGCAGCCCCAGAAAGGCAACCGGCCCCGCCAGCGCCGTCGACACCGAAACCAGTGCGGCAATGATGCAGAGCACCTTCAGCTGCAACCGGTCATGACCCACTCCCAGACTGCGTGCCGTGTCCCGGCCTAGGGCGGCCACATCCAGAACCGCGTGATTGCGCCAAACCCACCAAAAGGCCAGCATCATCAGCCCCAGGGCCATTACCATGGCCTCGCGGTCGAAACTGCCAAACTGCGCGAACATCCTGGCCTGCACGACTGAAAATTCGGACGGATCCATCAGCCGCTGGAGAAAGACCGTAATGGTCCGGAACATCAGCCCCAGAACCACGCCGGTCAGCACCATCAGCTGAATGTCGTGGCGGGTGCGGTGCAGCACGCTGGTGAACAGGACCAGCGCCACGCCCATCATGACGGCGGCGTCCAGCAGGAATCCGGCAAGGGCCGGGATCTGGCTGCTGCCGGCAATCCCCAAACCTGCAACCAGCCCGGTCTGCAGCAGCAGGAACAGCGCGTCGAACCCCATGAAGGCGGGAGTCAGAATGCGGTTGCGGCTGATCGTCTGCAACAGCACCGTTGCCACCCCGACGGCGGCCCCAACCGACAGCAGCCCCGCCAGCTTGACAAGCCGCAATTCCAGGATATAGGCCACCGGCCCGCGCAGGCCCCAGAACAGGAACAGCGCGGCCGCCGCTGCCAGCAGACAGCTCAGGCCCAGGATCCGCCGGTTAGCCATGCGCCCGCCGCCCTAGCAGCATATACAGAAACACTGCAGCGCCGAAGATGCCGAAAACAGTGCCGGCTGGGATCTCATACGGGTAACGCAGCAGCCGCCCCAGGATATCGCACAGCAGCAGCAGCCCCGCCCCGGTTCCGGCCACCACCGGCAGGCTGGCGCGCAGGTTGTCACCCATGATGCGTGAAACCAGATTGGGCACCACCAGCCCGATGAAGGGCAGCATCCCGACGGTCACGATCACCAGCGCCGACACCAGCGATACGGTAACAATACCGAACCCCAGCACCTGCCCGTAGCGCAGCCCAAGGTTCAGGCTGACATTCCGGCCCAGCCCCGCAATGGTGAACTGATCGGCGGCAAAATAGGACAGCACCGCCAGCCCGCCCGCCAGCCACAGCAGTTCATACCGTCCCGCCAGCACGCCGGAAAACTCGCCGCTCATCCAAATGCCAAGATATTGCAGCAGGTCGGTTTGAATGGCGATGAAGGTTGCGCATGCCGTCAGCACCCCGCCGTAAACCAACCCGGCCAGCGGGATCAGCAATGGCCGCTCGGGCGGAATGCGGCGGGCCAGCAGGATGAACAGGGCGGTGCCCGCCAAGGCCGCAGCCGAGGCTGCCAGCATCTTGCCGAACAGGGACATCGAGGGCGCCAGCAGCGTCACCGCCAGCAGTCCCAGCATGGCGGCTTCATTGGTGCCGGTGGTGCCGGGCTCGACGAATTTATTGCGCACCAGCAGTTGCATGATCACACCCGCCACCGCCATCGACGCGCCGGTCAGCAGTACCGCAGCGGTGCGGGGAATACGGCTGACCGCCAGCAGCTGCAACGCCTGCGGATCGCTCAGCACTGCCCCCGGGCTCAGCCGGTTGACCCCCACAAACAGGCTGACGGCAGCGAGCAGACCCAACGCCAGCCCCATCAGAACCAGAGTTTTCCGGCCCCCGGCGCCGCGGCTATCCAGGGCGGCAGGATCAGCCACCAGCTGCAAACCCCGCCAGAACCTCCTCCAGCGCCGCCGTCATTGACTGGATGCCGCCGCCCGCAATATAGACGTTGGCCGCATTCAGATAGACCACCTGCTGCCGGCGCCAGGCTGTGGTGCCCGCAACCAGCGCATTGTCCAGGGTGACCGCGGCTGCCTGATTGCCCTGGCCAATCGCTGCGGCACGGTCGATGACAATCAGCCAGTCCGGGTTGGCCGCGGCGATGAACTCAAAGGAAACAGCCTCGCCGTGGGTCTGTGCTGCGACGCTTTCCACCGCCTCCGGCAGGTCCAGTGCGGTGTGCAGCCAGCCGAACCGTGACCCGGCACCATAGACAGACACTTTGGGGCCGTTGGTCATTAGGATCATTGCATTGCCGCGGCCACCAACGGCGGTGCGGGTGTGTTCCAGTTTGGCGGTGAAGGCCGCTTCCAGATCCGCCGCCCGCGCCTCCTGCCCGGTCAGGCGGCCATAGCTGCGCAGCCGCGCCAGCGATTGGGCAACGTGGTCTTCGCCCCATATTGTCATGTCGATGGCCGGTGCGATCCCGGCCAGCGCCTCAACCTGCACCGAGGACCGCCCGCCCGCCCGCCACGATCAGATCAGGCGCCAGCATGGCAATGGCTTCAAAATCCGGTTCAAACAGGGTGCCCACCGGCACGGCCCTGTCCTGCAGATCCTGCAGGTAGCTGACATACAGTTTGGACGGGACACCGGCGATTGGCACCTGCAGGGCCTCTAATGTGTCCGCCGCCGCGGCATCCAGAACGACGATTTTCTGTGGAATTCCAGGCAGCTCGACCGCGCCGCGCGCGGTGTCAACGGCAATGCTTTGCGCCTGCGCTGCACCGGCCAGGGCAACAGCAATTGATGCAGCCGCTGGAATTGCTCCCTATCAGGCCCCAGCCTTTGCAAGGCCAGCCAGGATTTGACCCAAGCTAACAGCTCTTAGAACACGGGTTTATCATGGCACGAACTTCCAACATCCGCCTGTCAGGGCTGCTGTGCAGCACCGCTCTGACTCTTATCTCTGCCCCCGCCGCCTTTGCTGCGGACGACGAGGTCCTGTCGCTGGATCCGATCATCGTCAAACAGCGCGATCCCGCAGGCAACGCCGCCGACCGCGCAACATCGATCTATGTGGCCGACGCCGAGATCGAACGCGCCGCGATGGGCGACCTCAAGGATCTCTTTGCCGGAATCGCCTCGGTCTCGGTCGGCGGCGGCATTCCGATTGCGCAGAAAATCTTTGTCAACGGCGTCGACATGCTGAACCTTGCGGTGCAGGTGGACGGCGTCAGCCAGAACAACCGCACCTTCCACCACGTCAGCGCCAACGCCTTTGACCCTGGCCTGATGAAATCGGTGCGCGTCGATCCCGGCGTTGCCCCTGCTGACGCAGGCCCCCGCGCGCTGGCGGGCCGGGTGGTGATGGAAACCATCGACGCCGAAGACATTATCGAAGACGGCGAGACCTTCGGCGGCCGGTCCCGCCTGTCCTATTCCAGCAATGGCAGCACCGCCCAGGGTTCGCTGACCCTGGCAGGCCGCAGCGGCGGTTTTGAAATCCTTGGCTATGCCAAACGCGCAACCGGCGACAATTACGAGGACGGCGACGGCAACGAGGTGACAGGTTCTGCGGCAAACCTGACTGCGGGCCTGTTGAAATTCGCCTATGAGGGTGATCAGGGCGACCGGATCGAGCTGTCGCTGCAAGAGGCGCAGGATAACGAAATCCGCAACTTCCAGCCCAACTTCGGTTCCAGCACCCGCGGCTTTGCCCCCTATTTCACCAAACGCCGCATTGCCTCGCTGCGCTATGAAAGCGGGAATGAAACCGGTCTCTGGGACCCGTCTGCGACCTTTGGTTTCTCTGAAATCAACGTTGACCGCCCGTCGGACCCGTTCGGCGATTCAACATCCACCAGCTCCAGCACCTACGCGCTGACGCTGAAAAACGATTTTCACCTGTCGGACAGCAACACCATCACGGCCGGCGTGGATTATCAGGTCCGCGAAAGCACGGTGAATGCTACCTGGGTCAACGGGCTGACCGGCGAGGAAAGCAAGAACCTGGGCGTCTTTGCCCAGGCTCGGCTTGAACCCACCGACCGCCTTAGCGTTTCTGCCGGCCTGCGCTATGACTGGCAGGATTTCACTGGCCAGGATTTCGCCCAGACCGGCACCGCCTTCACCGGCTCCACCTCCGGCGCAAGCGGAAACCTGTCGCTGGTCTATGACCTGACCGGCTCCCTGTCACTGCGAGCGGGATACTCCAACGTCTTTGGCGGTTATGATCTCGAGGACAACTTCTTGTTCTACCAGGCCCGGGACTATTCTGTCCTGCAGTCCTCCCGCGCAAAAAACATCATCGTCGCCGCCGACTGGCAGCGCGGCAACTGGACCCTGGGCGGCGAGCTGTTCAAGACCAGCATCGGCAACCTCCGCGGTGTTACCCGGACCGGTGCTGTCGTCGGCAACGACTTTGAAAGCAAAGGCTTCAATCTGGCCGCCACCTATGGCTGGGACAGCGGCTTTGCCCGCTTCACCATGAACAGCAGCGACATCGAATTCAACGGCCAGCCGGCCGAGAGCTTCTTTGTCGTCGATTCGGGCACCCCGATCGGCAAAGTGCTGGCGTTTGAGGTGCAGCAGGAAATCCCAACCATGAACCTGCTGGTCGGCGGCAGCGTCGAGGCCGCCTTGTCCAACGACAATGGCGTCTATGAAACTTACACTCAAAAGCAGGAAAGCTATCAGGTTCTGAACCTCTTTGCCGAATACAGCCCGCCGTCCCTTGGCAATGTCACCATCCGGGCGGCCATCGATAACGTGTTCGACACGCAGTACGCCGACCGCGCGACCTATGGCACCGAATACACTGCCGCATCGATCAACACGATCAAGGAGCCGGGCCGCAATATCTCGGTTGTTGCCACGCTCAAGTTCTGATCCGCTCGGGGGCGCCTGTCTTGGCGCCCCCGTTTCGGATTATTGCCATGCGCGGTCTTCTGCCGGATACTGTAAACCCTTCGTATTTTTGGAAAACCCGCTTCCCCGCCCACCGGAATCCGATTAATGAGAGTGGTGTGAATTCAACGTCACACCAGGCATCGCGCTGTCCGCCGGTGCCGCTCAGCAGCCAGCTATCCCGCCAGTTCACGTCGAAACAGACCCGGTTGACCTGAATGCTTTGCACATCTGAACGCCCGCGATCCCGGTAAGCTGCCAGAGTTCCTGCGCGGCGTCTTCAACAGCAACGCCGAAATCTAAAAGGTCCTGCGCCGCAAGGCCGGCACGCCCGGCCCGGACAGCTTTCTGACAGCTGAGCAGGCGCTTTCCTACGGCCACTGGCTGCACCCCACTCCCAAAAGCCACGACGGGCTGACCGGCTGGCAGCAGGCGGCATACGCTCCCGAATACGCAAGCCGGTTTCCGCTCACCTTCTTTGCTGCCGACAAGAGCATCGTCTCGAAGGGCGCCGCACAAGGGGCCGCCACGGACATGGTCCATCAGATCCCCGGCATCACCGGGGCGTTTCAGCAGAACAGCCTGTTGGACCTCAGTACCGGCCTGCCGTCCTACGCCTATTTCCGTGACAATCAGGGCTATTTCATCACCCGCGACGCCCTTCCCAGCCTCAGCGCGCTGGAGCCGTCGCTGGCGGGCCAACCAGCGCTGGTCTGCCCGCGCGGCCACATCAACGAACGATTGGCCTATTACCTGGTGGTGAACCAGATCTTTGCGGTGATCCACCGTCTGGGCTGCGACGGGCTGACCCAGGAAACCGCACTGCTCTTGCAGCTGCACCGCCGTCTGACTGCCGCAGCCAGCCGGATTACCGGTGCTGCGGCAGAGTTTGCCCGCTACTTGCTGACCGCTCCGTCGCTGGCCGCCAAAGCCAACCTGCTGACCCGCGTCCACAATATTGACGCGCTGGAGGCCGCCGCGCAGGAGGGGATGTTCCTGCAGATGCGGAACCCCATCGCGGCAGCCCAGCCGCAGCCCGCGCCGGAGCTTGCCGATGTCCCTGCATGAGCCATTGAACCGCGCCAGCGCTGCCCCCAGTGTGCTGCGCCAGTTGTGCGAGGCGCTCTTGTGCGAGGGCGGCAGCAATTGGCGCCCCGCTATGACCGAGGACGTCCTGACAGCAGTGGCGGACCCCTCTCCCGCAATGGAGATTCTGCGCACCGACTTCTGCCACACCGAACACCTCAGCGATCTGACTGCGCTGCATGTTCCGGCGGCAGCCCGGCGGCACTGGCTAAGTATCTCAGCATTGGAAACCGCCCTGCACGAAGGCCACCCCTATCACCCCTGCTACAAGGCCCGCAGCGGGTTTTCGGACGCCGACCATCTCGCCTACGGACCAGAGGGCGGCGCAACCTTCCGCGCTGACCGGCGTACTGTTCCTCCATGATTTGGTGCAGCAGGTGCTGCCCTGCAAAAACTTCTGGGAACAGGAGCTGGGCCGGGACGAACGCCGACACCCCCGCCCGCGCCCATGTGAAAACCGCGATGATGATGCGCAACACCCCTGCCCTGCGCACCCTCGTGCCGGAATCGGTCGCCATCGCCCCGCCATATCCGGGTGGCTGGCGGATGTGCTGGACAGCGCCCCGTTGTTCACCAGCCGCTACCCGCTGACCTTCCTGCCGGAACACGCCGCCATCACCGCGGGCCGCGGCACTGCGCTCGACGGGCATCTGGCCGCGATCTGGCGCCGCAGCCCGCAGTCCCTCGGCTTGCCCGAAGACAGCATGATGCCGATGAACGGCCTCGCGCTGACCGAACCCGGCGGCACGCCCCTGATCGCCCCCTGGGATCGAGGCACACGGCCAGAACCTGATCCTGCAGTATGAAAACGGCTGGCCCACCGGCCTGATCGCCCGCGATTTCCACGAAAGCCTCGAATACGTGCAAGAGTTGCTGCCGCGCCCTGACCTCTGCCCGGATCTGTCGCAAATCGGCCCGGTATATGCGGCCCCAGCACTGGACCAATGCCACCGGATGTCCAGCCCCGAGGAACTGCGCTGGCTGGTGATGGACACGCTGTTTGTCTTCAACCTCTCCGACCTCTCCGACCTGCTGCAGCGCCGCTACGGCCTGGCAGAGACCGCTTTCTGGCGCCGGGTGCGCACCCGGCTGGATTGCTATGCGTCCGAGCACGGGATGCAGGACAGGCATCCCGCCGGAAACCGCCCGTGAAATGGCCCAGGCGGCGGGCTGCGATGTGATGCTCAGCGACGGGCTGAAGCAAACCGAGCTGCCGCAAGACCAGGACTCCCCGCGCAGGGGTGTTCTGGTGCAGATGAGTTCGGGCACCACCGGTGCGGCCAAGGTGATCACCCGCACATGGGAGGAAATCGCGACTGATGTCGAAAGCTACGCCGCCTTCTTCACCGCCAGCGCCGCGATGACGCCAGTGATCGCCTGCCCCGTTACCCATTCCTACGGGCTGATTGCCGGCGTCTTCGTGGTGCTGCACCGCGGCCATGTGCTGGTGGTGCTCGACAGCCTGAACCCGAAATACATCCTGCGCCGCCTGCGCGAGACGGATCAGCCGCTGCTCTACACCTCGCCTGCGATGCTGCACACGCTGGCGCGGCTTCTGCCCAAGGATCAGATGCTGCACGCGGCCAACACCTCGGGCACCGTGCTGCCAGAGGCCTGGTTCCAGCTGATCCGCGCCCGCTCCACCCATCTGTTCCAGCAATACGGCTGCTCCGAGGCTGGATGTGTTGCCATCAACCCCGACCTGCAGTCCCCCTATGACGTCGGCCGCCCGTTGCCGCACGTTACCCTTACTGCAGGCCGCAACGGCACCCCGGATGCAGTGCGTATCAACGTGGCCGGACGTTCAATCGACACCGGCGACCTCGGCCACCTGAATGATACCGGCATGCTGGTCTTTACCGCCCGCGCCGATGACATGATCAATGTGGCGGGCCTAAACGTTTACCCGCAGGACATTGAAAAGGTGGTAATGGCGCTGCCCGGCGTATCCGATGCCGTCGCCTTCCGCATCTCCGATCCGCACAGCGGCGCTCGCGCCGGGCTGCTCTATTCAGGCACCGAAACCGAAGAAACCATCCGCCAGGCCTGCCGCGCGGCACTTGCCGGCTTTCAGCGGCCCGCCCTGATTCAGCATCTGCCCGCCCTGCCCCGCCAGGCCAACGGCAAGATCAGCCGCCGCGAGATCGCCGCAGAGTTCACACCGGAGAGTGCAGACGCATGACCTACGACCATGTCCTTGAGGCCATCCGCCAGACCCTCGCCGGACCGCTCGCCAACCCGCATATGCAGAACTTCAGCGCGCAAGCCATGCTGAACGACGACCTGCACATCGACTCGGTGATCCTCATCAATCTGATGCTGCATCTGGAGACGGACCATGGCGTTGAGATGCCCGAACGCGAGCCGTCCAAAGACGATTTCACCACCGTCGACGGCCTGATCCGCATGCTGCTGGGCGCGACTCCCGCGCCTGAGCCGGATACCGCCCCCGCCCCCAGCGAAATCACCGTGCATTGCTTTGTCAGCTGCCTCTGCGCCGCCATTCGACGGCATGAGTATCTGAATTTCCGCCCCTTCTACTTTGGCACCTGCGACAGCAGCTTTGCCGTCACACCCGCGATGCAGCTCGCCTACCACAGCGAAGAAATCACCCAGGATCTGTACGCGGGCTGGGTCGAACGGCTCTACAATATCCCGGTACGCGAATGGTACGACCACGGACAGACCAAGGAGCAGAACCTGATCCGTTTCGAACAGCTGCTCTCGACCAAATCAGACGATGAGCAGCTGGTGGTTTTCCTCGACATGTTCCACCTGCCGGAGCGCGAGAACAAGTACAACCAGAACCCCTTCCCGCATTATGCCATCATTGAGCTGACAGATGATCCGGACCTCTGGCACCTCTATGACCCGGACTACCGCTGGCGCGGTGACCTGCCGCGCGAGGCGATCCTGAATGCGATGGCGCAGCCCACCGTCGCGGGCGGCTACACCTTGCACAGCGGCCATGCGCAGGTGCCGCAGCTGCAGGACCTGGCCGCCTATTTTACCGGGACCTTCCGCGCGGATGACAATGTGCTGACCTCCGCCCTGCGGCGGATCTTCAGCTATCACTGCAATCCCGCCCGCCCTCTGGCGCTGGCCGCCCGCATCGCCCATACAGGCGACCGTGCCCTGATCCCCGACCTATTCGCGGCGCTGGATGCGCTGGACCAGCTTGAATTCACCATCAAAAGGGGCGCTCAAGGCCCAGTTCGGCATCTGGTGCGCCATCAACCTGCCAGCGCAGGCCACTCTTCAGGCCAGTTCCCCGGCCAGCCCCTAGTCGCAGGAGGTTCCGGAATGAAAATCTCGCTTTGCACCATTTCCTTCCGCCACCAGCTGATCGGGCTCAAGGACATTGCCTACTGGGCCCGCGACAACGGCTTTCAGGGTATCGAATTATGGGCCATTCACGCGCGCAACCAATCACCGCTGGCCATCCACAACGATCAGTGGATGGCGGCGCAGGGGTTGTCGGTGCCGATGATCAGCGACTACCTGCCGCTGCATGATCCGGATCTGCTGCGCAGCCGCACCCTGGCGCTTTGTGCCCAGGCCCGGACCTGGGGGGCTGGCAAGATGCGCACCTTTGCAGGCCGGCAAGCCAGCGCTGCGGCCACCCCGGACGAGCGCCGCCAGACCATCCGCGCCCTGCGCGACGCCTGCATCATCGCGGCCGCCCACGGGCTGCGGCTTTTGGTCGAAACCCACCCCGGTTCCCTGGCCGATACGCTGGCCAGCACCGGCCATCAGATCAACCAAGGGTCTGTTCCGGTAAGGGGCCGAACAGTACGACAAGACCCGAAATTTCAGGAGTGATATCCGAAGCAAGCAGCAGCCAACCACCTAACGTTTGGCTGCTGCCTCGCGGCTTTCCCCCGCTACGCTCAATCAGCTAGCACAACATTGTTGCATGAATCTCTCTTCTGGCCTAGTTCTGAAACATTCGGTACAGAACGGTTGAGAGCACTATGAGGCCAAGAGAATTTGATGAAGGCGCGGTGGTTGACGCGGTCATGCGCACATTCTGGCGCAATGGCTATGCTGCGACCTCTATGAATGATCTGGTGGAAGCAACCGGCCTGTCCCGCAGCACCATTTACAATTCCTTCGGGGGCAAGAAAACGCTTTTTGCGCTTGCCCTTAAAGAATACCGGAGGGTAACCACCGAGAACGTCGCGCTGATCTCCCGGCCTGGTGATGTAAGAAACAACCTCCGGGCACTGCTGCTGTCCATCGTTGACAGCGAGCTGAGCGACCATGAGGGTTTTGGCTGTTTTGCCGCCAACAGCAGCCTGGAGGTTTCCGGCCGGGATCCGGAACTCAGCGCGCTGGTCGCGCAGCATTTCGAGCGGCTGGAGAGCGGGTTGCTGCGCCTTCTAAAGCGCGGCCAAAAGGCCGGAGAAATTTCGCCTGATCAGGACTGTCAAATGCTATCCCGGTACTTTGTTGCGGTAATACAAGGCATTAGAGTTGTCAGTAAAGGGCTTCCAGCGGCCTGCCGCCAGCCCTATCTGCACAGTATCGTCGAAGCCTCCATCGAATCCGTGTAACATTAGCATGAAGTTCTCCCATTGGTTGTTGACTGTTGTGGAATGATTGTTCCATAAGCGGTTTTAATTGCGGCCACCCCAGTGGGGTTAACTTCACAGCGGTCGCTGGAACCCAAGAAACAGAGGTTAAACATGACACCGGACGCAATTTCGCCGCCACCCCGTTCCGCCCTGTGCGTGGCAGTTCTGGGAGCCGGGCTGATGGGGGCCCCGATGGCACGCAATATCGCTGCGGCTGGCTGCCAGGTCAGTGTATGGAACCGCTCCCCAGACAAGGTTTTAACCTTGGCGGCCCCGAATATCACAGTAGCTGCGGATCCCGCTGAGGCGGTTCAGAACGCCAGAGTTCTTGTGACCATGCTGAAAGACGCAAGGGCCATCGCAGAAGTCATGTCGGTGTTGCCGGACGCTGAGAGCGTGCCGGAGACACCTGTCTGCTGGCTGCAGATGAGCACAGTCGGGCCGGCCGACATGTCCGGGCTGAAGACGCTGGCGGACCGCAAGGGGCTTACCCTTATCGACGCACCAGTGCTTGGCACCCGCCAGCCGGCAGAGGCCGGGCAGCTTCTAGTGCTGGCTGCCGGTCCGGACAGTACAAAGGAAGCTGTGCAGCCGGTGCTGGATGCTGTTGGCAAAGCCACCCGCTGGCTGGACACCGCCCCCGGAATGGCAACCCGGCTGAAGCTGGCGCTGAACAGCTGGGTTTTCGCACTGACCCATGGAGCGGCAGAGAGTCTGGCCCTGGCGCGCGGCCTGGGACTGGATCCGGAACTGGTGGCGGAGATTCTGCGTGGCGGGCCACTGGATACCCCCTTCTTTCAAATGAAAGCCCTGGCCATGGCATCGGGAGATTTCACTCCGGCTTTCACCGTAGACAACGCCGTCAAGGACAGTGGGCTGATCCTTGATGCCGCTCGGGAGGCAGGCGTGCGGGCGGATTTGGCCGAGGCAGGCCTGAATCGCTACCGGCGGGTGCAGGCGCAAGGCCGGGGCGATGCTGATATGGCAGCCTCAATCCTTGCCTGAAGTCCGCAGCGGCGGCCATTGGCCGCTGCCCTCAAGAATTTTAAATATTTACAGGATCTGACTATGAGTAATTTTCTCGGCAAGCGGCTGCGCATTGGCGTTGCCATTCCGTCAACCAACACTTCAGCGCAGCCTGAAATGGAGGACATGCGCCCCTTTAGCGTTACCAATCACATCGGCAGGATGCTTATTGATGATGATTCCCTGACCCATACGGATGGCTTCAACCGGGTGATTGAAAACATCCGTAGCTCCACCCCGGACGCCATCCGCAGCCTGCGCCATTGCGGCACCGGGGCGATCATTGCTGCGGTATCGCCAGATGGCTATTGGGAAGGCCACGCTGCGCATGAGGCTTTGCATGGCCGTCTGGCGGAAGCAGCAGGTGGTGCAAAGATCATTATGAGCGCAGATGCAATCCTGGCAGCGTTGAAGGCACTTGGCGGAATCCGGCGAATTGGCCTTATTTCGCCCTATCTGGAACTGGGCGATGAGCCGGTTTCGCGGTTCTTCACTGACAGCGGGATCGAGGTTGCAGCCACGCATGGCCTTGGCGGGCGGACGCCGTCAAATATCTCGGACGTTTCCCCGGCAAATCTGCGTGACGCGGTGCTGGACGTTGACGGACCGGATGTGGAAGCCATTGTCCAAGTGGGAACCAATGTTCCCATGGCGGATTTTGCCGCTGCCGCGGAAACCTGGATTGGAAAACCGGTGCTGTCGAATAATGCGGTTCTCTACTGGCACGCTTTGCGTAGCTGCGGCGTGACCGACCCGATCTCCGGCCGAGGTCTTCTCTACGAAAACCACTGACTCATTCCGTAGCAGGCGTACCTGCTGCTGGCATCTATTCCGAATAGCAGCATTCTCACTGCCGGCCTGCCTCGGCGGTGAGTGGCCACCAGTTTTGTAATGAACATTCCAATACTTGACAGGACATACCATGAGTACCCCCAACTCGCTCCTCTCCAGACCCGTTACCGCCCGCCCGCAGCAGACCGATATCACCCGCGCGCTGCTGCGCGCCGCGTCGGAACGCACCTCGCTGGTTGATATGCTGATGCTGCAGGTGCGCTGCCGCGGTGAAGAAATCGCGGTATGCGACGATACCAGCGCATTGCGCTATAGCGATCTGGCCGAATATGCCGCCCGCCTGGCCGCCCGCCTGAAACGCACAGGTGTCGGCGCGGGAAGCCGGGTGGGGCTGTTCGCGGACTCCTCTGCCGAGATGATGGCCGGCCTCTGGGGTATTCTGTTCTCAGGCGGCGCCTATCTGCCGCTGGGCACCGATTACCCAGTGGACCGGCTGAGCTATATGATCCGCGATGCGGGTATTGACGTGATTGTCACCCAGGACAAGCTGCGCGGCCGCCTGGCCGAGATGATCCTGCCGGAAGTTACCGTGATCACCTTGGATGCGCTGGATGCGGTCCCTGGCCGGGAAGATAGCGATTGTTTGTGCGGCCCTGCGCTGCTGGAGGATGATCTAGCCTATATGATCTACACCTCCGGCACCACCGGTGCCCCTAAGGGTGTTGGCATTTCCCATGCGGCGATCCTCAACCAGCTGTCCTGGCTGCAGACTGAGCAGAAGCTGCGTGTAGGCGAAGTCATCCTGCAGAAAACCCCCGTCAGCTTTGACGCTGCGCAGTGGGAGCTGCTGGCAGTCTGCTGCGGCGTTCAGGTGGTGATGGGCCGCCCCGGCGTTTACCGCGACCCGGAAGCGCTGATTGAGCAGGTCAAACAGCATGGAGTTACTATGCTGCAGGGGGTTCCGACCTTGCTGCAGGCATTGGTTGACCTGCCGGAATTCGAAACTTGCACCAGCCTGACCAGCCTGTTCAGCGGCGGTGAAGCCTTGACCCGCAAACTGGCCGCCCGGATTTTTGAGTCCCGCCCCGGCTGCCGTCTGGTGAATCTCTACGGCCCGACCGAATGCACCATTAACGCCACCGCCCACACGGTGGATCCGGCAGCGCTGGAGAATGGCCCGGAGATGATCCCGATCGGCCAGCCAGCCGCCAATACAAGCTGCTGGATTCTGGATGGAAATCTGCAACCCGTTGCCGAAGGCGCAGCCGGGGAGCTCTATATCGGCGGCCGTCAGCTGGCCAATGGCTATCATGATCGCGGCGACCTGACCGCCGAGCGTTTTATCACCTGGATCAGCCCGGCTGGCGGCATGCCGCTGCGGCTGTACAAAACCGGGGATCTGGTGCGGCGCAACCCCGATGGCAGCCTGCAATTCCAGGGCCGCGCCGACAATCAGGTCAAATTCCGCGGCTACCGGATTGAACTGGATGAAATCCGTTTGGCGATTGAGAACCACGACTGGGTCAAGGCCGCCGGGGTGTTTGTGAAACCGCATGCCCGCACCGGCCAGCCGGTTCTTGCTGCCGGTATTGAGCTGAACCAGCGTGAAGCACCGCTGATGGATCAGGGCAATGCCGGTGCCCACCACCACAGCAAGAAAAGCCGCCTGCAAGTGCGCGCGCAGCTGTCCGGCGCGGGCTTGCGCAGCACGGCGGAAACCGAAGGGCGCAAAACCTATGCCCTGGCGGGTGCCGATGCGGACGCAGCCCAGCGGCAGCTGGCTTTTGCCCGCAAGACCTATCGTTTCTACGAAGGCGGAGAGGTCTCAGCCGAGGATGTGCTTGCGGTTCTGGCGCAGCCGGAACAACCGGCCTCAGCCGCAGGCGGGCTTGAGGCGCTCAGCGCCGGCGATCTGGGTTTTCTGCTGCGCTGGCTGGGTCAGTTCACCAGCGGGGAACGGCTGCTGCCCAAGCATGCCTATGCCTCACCGGGCGCACTGAACGCGACACAGGTATATGTGGAGCTGGCCAATGTGGCGGGGTTTGAGCCCGGTTATTACTATTACCATCCGGCCCGCCATGAACTGGTTCTGACAGCGCCGCGCCCAGCCTCGGCCAAGCCGGTAATGCAACTGCATTTCGTGGGAAATATTCCGGCGATTGAACCGGTTTACAAGAACAACCTCCGCGAGGTGCTGGAATTTGAAACCGGCCATATTCTGGGCCTGATGGATCATGTCCTGCCCGCCCATGGCCTGGGAATCGGTGCGGGTACAGCTGGGCCCGATGCGCTGACGCATCTGCAATGCGGCCCGGATCATATCTACATTGCGGGCTATGCGGTCACCGCACATGCCGACCGGTTAACAGATCTGCCGGTGGATTTCTATGTGCAGGCCCATGGCAGCAAGGTGTCGGGATTGGAGCCGGGACATTATGCCTACCGGGACGGCGGCTTGCAGCCGTTCTCGCGTCACATCATGGAACAGCGCCATGTAATCGCCATCAACCAGCGGGTCTATCAGCGCGCCAGCGGCATGATCTCGATGGTCAGCCGGGATGCGGAGCGCTGGCACGCCTATATCGACCTGGGCCGCAGTCTGCAGCGTGTGCAGCAGAACAGCCGCCGGATCGGGACCATGTCGTCCGGCTACAGCTCCAAATCGGGAAATGATCTTGTTGCGGCGGTCCGTCTTAAGGACATCCTGAACGCGCAGGGCTTTACTTCCGGTGCCTGTTACAGTGCCGTTTTCGGCAAGGTCAGCGCCGAACAAATTGCGCATGAAGGCATGCACGAAGACAGCGTGCATATGGAAGGCCCGGCTGAACTAATCCGCCGCGACCTGCAGTCATTGCTGCCCGATTATATGGTGCCCAGCAAACTGGCGCTGGTGCCGTCGATCCCCTGCAGCGCGTCGGGCAAAGTGGATGTGAACGCCCTTAAGGCGCTCCCTGAGTTCGACGATGCCGCTGCCGAACGTGAGATCATCAACCCCCGCAATGATACGGAAACCCGGCTGGCTGGGATCTGGTGCGCGCAAATGGGCATCGAGGAGGTCTCGGTACAGGACGATTTCTTTGAAATCGGCGGCGACTCGCTGAAGGCCGTCAAACTGGTGCAGGGCATCAACCGGGCCTTTGAGGCCAGCCTGCCGGTGCAGGTGCTGTTTGAGGACACGACGATCGAAGCGCTGGCACGCCGGTTGGATGGCGGCAGCGCAGACTCCAGCCTGTCGCGTGCAGTGCCATTGAAGAAAGGCACAGGCGCCCCGGTGTTCTGCTGGCCCGGCCTTGGCGGCTACCCGATGAACCTGCGCCATCTTGCGCGGGAGATTGACACGCCCCGTCCCGTCATCGGCGTGCAGGCCTCGGGCGTGAACCCCGGCGAGAAGATCTGCGGTTCGATCCAGGAAATGGCAGCCCGCGATGCCGAACTGATCCGTCAGGCGCAGCCGGAGGGGCCCTACACGCTCTGGGGATATTCCTTTGGCGCGCGTGTGGCTTATGAGACCGCCTATCAGCTGGAGCAGGCGGGCAGCGAGGTAGCGGAGCTGACCCTGATCGCGCCGGGCTCTCCGGAGTTGCCCGGCGGCGATCCCGCTCGTGCGGATGAGGCCGCGCTGTTCCGCGATCCGTCCTTCCTGACCATCCTGTATTCAGTCTTTGCGCAGACTATCGCTGCGGACCGGGTGGCCCCGGTGATCGAACAGGTCTCGGATCTGGAGGGCTTCGTAAGGTATATCGCTGCCGAAAAGCCGGATCTCGACCTGGGCATGATCGGCCGTATCACCCGGTTGGTGGCACAGACCTATGCGCCGGAATACGGGCTGCAGATGGAACAGCGCCAAGTGACCGCGCCGGTGCGCCTGTTCAAGGCACCAGGCGACAATCTCTCCTTCCTGGAGGAAGCCACCCGCACTCTTGCCGCTCCGGCACCGGTCCACACGCTTGCTGCGGACCACTATCAGCTGCTCAAACCCGGCGGCGTTTCCGAATTGGCCGCTGCAATTCGCCGCCACGTTCCGGCATGGCAGCCGACCCGCCCTGAAACCCGTAATCTGCAAGAGGCCTGATCCCATGCCCCACGTCATTATCAAACATTTCGACGCCACTCTGACGGCGGAACAGCACGCCGCCCTTTCCGAAGCCATTACCCGGTCGGTCACTCAGGTCTTTGGCTGCTCCCCGCACGCGGTATCCATCGCACTGCGTCCGGTGGCGCCGGATGACTGGCACGGCAGCGTCTTTGTTCCGGATATCAAAACCCGTCCGCAAGAATTGCTCAAATCGCCGGATTATTCGGCGGTTTGACCCCCGCATACCACCTGTTGAAAGGACACCCCATGACCACACGCATTGCCAAAGCATCACCAGCGTTACTGCTGGTCGCGATATTCCTGATCTCACTGAACTTACGCCCTGCAGTTGCTGCCATCGGCCCGCTGGTGTCGCAAATCCTGGGCGATACCGGTGTCAATTCCACTATCATCGGCTTCCTGACCATGATCCCCGTGTTTCTGATGGGCATTGGCGCCATCTATGTGCGCCAGCTGCGTTCAGCATTGGGTGAGCGCGGCGGCATCACGCTGGGCGCGGTGATCATCGCCCTGTCCTGTGCAGCCCGCATGTGGCTGCCCACCGGTGCCGGCCTTCTTGTTACCGCCGCCGGGGCCGGGATTGGCATTGCCATGGTGCAATCGCTAATGCCGGGCTTCGCCAAGCGCAATTTCGGCGCGGCAACCGGCCGGGTGATTGGTCTCTACTCCACCGGGATCGTGGCGGGGGCCTGCATCGCAGCGGGTACGGCTGCAGGGCTTGCGTCTTCGCTGGATTGGACCGGTACTCTGGCGGCCTGGGGCCTGCCCGCAGTTCTCGCGGTTCTGATCTGGGCCATGGCCGCGCGCAACGCCGATAGCGAGCGCACAGCGCCTGCCCCCGCAGCGGGCACCACGCCGCCGCAGTTCTGGCGCAGCGCGCGCTGCTGGTCGCTGATGCTGTTTTTCGGGGTCGGCACCGGCGCCTTCATGCTGGTGATGGCCTGGATCCCGCCCTTCTATCTGGAACAGGGACTGGATCAAGGTGCTGCAGGCCTGTTGCTGTCGGTGCTGACGGTGATCGAAGCGGCAACAGCCTTGGGCGTGGCGGCTTTCATTCACCATTTCCCGGACCGCCGCGGCCCGCTGGTTGTTGCGCTGATCCTGACAGCTTTGGGTTTCGGCGTGCTGTACACCGCCCCGATTGACATGTCCTTCCTGGCAATGGCGTTGCTGGGTGTTGGCATCGGCATTCTGTTCCCGCTGTCAATCATTGTAGCCATCGATCACGTTGATGATCCCACAACCGCAGGCAACTTCACCTCTTTCGTGCAGGGCGGCGGCTATATTCTGGCAAGCTTCGTGCCTTTGTCCGCTGGTGCCGTTCGGGATGCAATGTCAGACCTTAGCAACGTTTGGCTGGTGATGGCGGCAGGGTCGCTCCTGATGATCTTCTTTGCAGTTCGCTACTCTCCTGAAAGCTACAAACGCTTCTCCACCATGCTGCGCAGCGTTTCTCTGGACCGCGGACTGCGCGCAGCCAGCTGACACCGGTTCCTCCCCAAGCAGGTTTGATCCTGCCGCGCTATTCCCGTTGCGAAACGGGGGTAGCGTTTGTTGTGCTGATGCTGATGCAAAAAATGTACCTAGAAACTGTATTGTTCAGACGGTCTGAGCGGCCCGTTTCCGGCGGAATTTGCAGAGTGTGTTGACCATTGATACGAGCTTGCGGGCAACGGCAATAATGACGACTTTGTTCTGTTTTCCTGCCTTCCGCAGCCGGTCTGCAAAGGGTTTCAGGACCGGATTGTGATGCGCTTCATCTCAGGCATGCTTCACAGCCTTGCCGGGCAACGGGAACGAGAAAGGCATCTTCGCGCGGATTATGGCCGGCCTGGCTGCCGAGCACCGCGAAGAGCAGACGATCATGATCCCCTCTCGGGACTTCACTGAGTGATGCCCTGCCGGGCAGTGGACGCGACCTATCTCAAGGCACACCGCACCGCGGCCGGTATGGCCGCGAAAAAGGGAGGCGTGGCCGCCTATTTGGCAGAACCAAGGGTGGCATGAATACCAAACTGCATGCCGTCTGTGAAAGCCAAGGGCGCCCGCTCAACCCGTTTGTTACCGCCGGGCAAGTCAGCGGCTGCATCGGTGCCCGGGCTTTGCTCAGCAGTCACCCGGTCGTGGGCTGGCTGCCAAGTGATCGCGGGCATGACGCCGGTTGGCTATGAAACCTGACCCTGGCTGGCGCGGTCGCCCAAGGTGACATCCAGGGTGACTTCCTTGCCCCTGCGCAGCACCTCGATCTGTGCCGCTTCTCCGGGGGCATTCATCGCCACCGCTGCGGTCAGATCGCGCAGCTCATTGACGTCAGCCCCGCGAAACCGCAGCACCACGTCGCCCGGCTTGAGGCCGGCTTCAGCTGCGGGGCTGTCAGCCGCCACGCTTTCGATCACCACGCCCTTGCCTGCCTCGCGGCCCAGCACGTTGGCGGCGTCCTCGGACAGCGGTTTGATTTGCACGCCCAGCCAGCCGCGGGTGATCTCGCCATCATCCTCCAGATCAGCGACGATCTTCTGCACCATGTCCGAGGGCACGGCAAAGCCGATCCCGACCGAGCCGCCGCCGGGCGAATAGATCATAGTGTTGACGCCGACAACCTCCCCTTCGGCATTGAACAGCGGACCGCCGGAATTGCCCCGGTTGATCGCCGCGTCGGTCTGGATGAAGTCATCAAACGGCCCGGCGTTGATATTGCGGGAGGTGGCCGAGACGATGCCCGATGTCACCGTGCCCGCCAGGCCGAAGGGGCTTCCCATGGCAAGCACTTCGTCACCCACCCGCAGCGCGTCTGAGGATCCGAATTCCACCACCGTGAGCGGCGCGGCGGCCTCAACCTTCAATAGGGCAATATCAGTCAGCGGGTCGGCCCCGATCACGGTGGCTTCATGCACGCTGCCATCGGCCAGGGTGACGGATACGGTCTGGGCATTGTCGATCACGTGGTGGTTGGTGACGATCAGCCCGTCTCCGGAGATCACGAAGCCGGAGCCTGCGCCCTTCACCGGGCGGCTGTCGTCGAACCGGGGCATTTTGCCGCCGAACCGGCGCATGAATTCTTCCATGAACTTGTCATTCGGAATGGTCTGCCGGCCGGAAGCTGGCTGCGCCTTGCCGGTGACCTCGACAAACACAACCGCAGGCGAGATGGTTTCGACCAGATCCGCATAACCGCCCGCCGGCACCGCCAGTGCGGGTGCAGGCGCCAGGGTAAACATCGCCGCTGCTGAGGCGGCAGCGGTCAGGGCAAAGGCAAACCGTTTGGGAGCGTGGGTTTTGGGCATCTTCATTTCCTTGCGTTGAAGTGATGCAAGGCAGATGGCGGGTGCGGATTTCAATGTCCTGACGTCTTCTATACAGATCTGTAATGTGTGCAGAGGCGCGACACGGTGTATCACCGGGCCGGCAGCAAAGCGGGGGAAGCCTTGAAGATCCTGGTGATGGAAGACGACACGACCACGGGGCCTTATGTGGCCACGGGGTTGCGCGAGGAGGGGCATAGTGTTGATCTCGTCACTGATGGCCGCGAGGGGCTGCTGCAGGCCAACGCGGCTGACTACGACGTGCTGATCATCGACCGGATGCTGCCCGGCCTGGACGGGCTGAGCCTGATCAAGACCCTGCGCGGCGCCGGGCTGCGCACGCCTGCGATCATGCTGACCGCACTCAGCGGCGTGAACGACCGGATCGACGGGCTGGAGGCTGGGGCGGACGATTACCTGGTCAAACCCTTCGCCTTTGGCGAGTTGGCCGCCCGTGTTGCTGCCCTCGCCCGCCGCCCAGGGCTGCAGACACAGGAAACTGTGCTTCGGGCCGGTGATCTGGAGATGGATCTGGTCCGCCGCAAGGTGACCCGCGAAGGGCAGGAGATTGACCTGCTGCCGCGCGAATTCCGCCTGCTGGAGCATTTGATGCGCCGCAAGGGCCGGGTGCAGACCCGCACCATGCTGCTGGAGGCGGTCTGGGACATCAGCTTCGACCCGCAGACCAATGTGGTGGAGACCCATATCTCCCGTTTGCGCGCCAAGATGGACAAGCCCTTTGCCAGCGATCTGATCGAAACCGTCCGCGGTGCGGGGTACCGGATTGCCGGGTGACCGGCGGAGCCGCACGCGGGCTTTACTGTGCTCGTCGCCGATGCGGCAGTCGCTGTGGCTGTCGCTGCTGTTTGTGGCGGCCAGTGCGCTCAGCCTTGGGATCACCTACTATGTTGCGCATGGTTCCCAGCGGCAGGCGATCGAGGAGAGCCTGACTCAGGATATGGCGGGTTTCCGGGCCACGCCTTCCGCCGCTGCACTGGCCGCATTGGTCAATGCTGAGACCGCCGAGACCGATCCGCAACGGCGCCTTCTCAGTTACCGCCGCCCGGGCGGGCGGATCGTGGCCGGCAATGCGGCGATCATGCAGCAGCAAGAAGGGTTCCGGGTCGTGGCACTGGGGCCGGCCCCGGTTGAGATCACCGGCCGCTTCATCTCTCTTAGCGAATACATCCACGGCGGGCTGCTGACCGTCGCGCAGACTGCCAAGCCTCTGGATGACCTGCGGCAGACCTATCTGCGGGTGCTGTTTTTCAGCTTGCTGCCGGCCATTGCCATCGCAGTCCTGGGCGGCGTGCTGCTGGCGCGGCGCTCGGCCCGGTCGCTGGCGGGGATTGAGCACACACTGTCGGCGCTGACCTCCGGCGATCTTGGCGCTCGGGTGCCGGAAGCGGCGCGCCGGAGCGACATCACCCGTATCGGCCAGAGCGTGAATCGCATGGCCCGGGCACAGCAGCAATCAACCGAGGCGCTGCGGCAGGTCTCTGCCGATATTGCCCATGACCTGAAAACGCCGATCCAGCGGGTGGCGGTGCAGCTTGCCCGCTTGCAGGAAATGCCGGACCTGCCGTCAAATGCGCAATCGCTGGCGGATCAGGCGCTTGCGGAGACCCGCGGCATCACCCGTATTTTTCAGGCGCTGCTGCAGATTGCCCAGCTGGAAGGCGGCACGCCGAGATCGCGGTTCGAACCGGTGGACCTCTGCGAAATCGCAGCCACCTTTGCCGAAATCTATGAACCGGCCGCCGAAGAGCAAAACCGGACGTTCACGCTTAGCCTGCCGGAAACGCCGGTCCTGGTCAGCGGTGACCGGGCGCTGCTCGGCCAGTTGCTGGCAAATCTGATCGAAAACGCTCTGCGCCACACGCCGGAAGGTTCGGGCATCAGCTTGTCGCTGCAGCACAACAGGGAAACAATCCTGTCCCTGCGCGACCACGGCCCCGGCATTCCCGAAGCCGAGCACCAGAATGTGCTGCGCCGCCTCTACCGCTTGGAACAAAGCCGCACCACCCAGGGCAGCGGCCTCGGCCTCAGCTTGGTGGCGGCAATTGCCGAGCTGCATCGCGCCAGGCTGACCCTGTCCGATGCAAATCCCGGCTTGCAAGTTGAGGTGGCCTTCAGCGGTTAGTGCGCTGACCTGAGTTCCTTCAGCACCTCCGCCAGCCGTTTGACCAGCCGTGGAATGATCCGTTCATCCACGCCGGAAAAGCCAAGCACCAGCGCCGCGCGGTCAATCGGTTCGATGCAGTAGACCGAGATTGGCAGCGAGTCGATGCCCGCCGCCAGCAGTGCCTCATGCGCGGCCTGATCATCAATACCGTGTTTCAGCCAGGCCACCATATGCATGCCGGCATCGGTGCGCTGCGGCTCCAGGAATTCACTGCATTCGCGTGCCAGGCTCTCAAACAGCACATCCCGGCGGACCCGGTATAGCTTGCGCATCTTGCGGATATGCTCGGTGAACCGCCCGTCCGCCATAAAACGCGCCATCGCCTCCTCTACCACGGCAGAGGAGTTCTGCCCCAAAAGGTTGCGCGCGGTGGCAAAGGTTCCGGCAAACTCGGGCGGCACCACCACATAACCCAGGCGCATTGCCGCGAACATCGATTTCGAGAACGTGCCCACGTAAAACACCCGCCGCGCGCTGTCCAAGGCGCTGAGCGCGGGCAGCGGCCGGCCGCGGTAGCGGAACTCGCTGTCGTAATCGTCCTCGATGATCCAGGCGTTGTTTTCCTGTGCGTAATTCAGCAGTGCCAGCCGCCGCCCCAGGCTCATCGTGGTGCCCAATGGCTGCTGATGCGACGGGGTGGTGAAAATCAGCGCAGGCTTCGGATACCGGCGGACAGCGTGGTCCAGATCCAGCCCCTCGCCGTCCACCGGCACCGGTGCCACCTGGGCCCCCATGATCTGCATCACGTCCCGTCCTGCGATATGGCCGGGGTTTTCGTACCAGACCGTATCCCCCTGATTGAGCAAAACAAAAGCAATCAGAACAAAGGCTTGCTGCGCGCCGGAGGTGATGATGACCCGCTCCGCATCAACCTTCATGCCGCGGGCATCACCCAGATGCCTGGCAATCGCCTCGCGCAGGGCTGCATTGCCATTCACCTGCCCGTAACTCAGGCTGCGCCGCGCGTTCCGTTCCATCGCCCCGGCCAAGTATTTCTGCCAGAGCTTCGCAGGAAACTGCTCCAGTGCAGGCACGCCGGGACGAAAGGGCGCGGTCTCGCCGTAGCGCGCAAGGGACTTTGACGCGTTGATGGTTCGCGCGTGGTCGGAAATCTCGAAATCTGCCGGCTTTTCTCTGTGCCGCGGTGCGCGGACCTGCGGAAAAGCCTCTGTATCCAGCCCCTCGGCAACAAACGTGCCTGCCCCGGTCTTGGCCTGGGCATAGCCCTCCGCGATGATCTGTTCATAGACATTCTTGACCGTGATCCGCGAAATCCCCAGCTCCTGTGCCAGTTCGCGGGTGGAGGGCAGTTTTTGCCCCGGTGCAAGCGACCCGTCCAGGATCAGCCGCCGTAACGAGGCATCCAGCTGCCGGTAGATCGGCACCGGGGAGTCGCGTTCGATTGTGAAACCTTGCAGCAAGGCGCCGCCCGGGGATTTCGGCATTGGTTCAAGTGGGTCTATAGTTGGATCAATAACGGGTATAGTTGATGTACCCACTCTTTAGTAGCCTCAATCCAAACTGGTGCAAAACGCGCCACGGGTTCACGAAGGTTTGAGGCCAATCCATGACCAGAATTGAAGATTACGCATTCCCCAAGGGTCTTGACCTGTTGCGTGCCTGGCAAGCGGGCGATGCCGGGGCCAAGGCAGAAATGAAGCGGGTGTTCGACGCGGCCATCGTCGGCGGTTTCGACGCCAATTTCGGGCAAAAGGCCGACCCGAACCGGGTCAACAGCGTCGCCTCGGTCCACATGCTGGCACTGGCGGTGCTGAACGATCTTTATGGGATTGAGACCCGCGAGTATTACCACGAGGACCCCTATCGCTATGTCCGCGCCAACCTTGCGGTCAGCCGCCTGCTGGGGGTGAACAAGTTCTACATCACCTGGGCGCTTTATGCCTGGTCCTGCGAGCCGCTGGGCCAGACCATGATGTACCCGGATAAATACCCGCCGGGTGCCGACCCCGATAACATGCTGATCAGCAAGGACAACTGGCGCGACTTGAAGACTCCGGATTTCACTTCCGGAGTGCCGCTGGCGATCACCAGGATCCTGCGGGTGCATGAGGAGCTGACCGGTCTGCCGCCGCTGTTGCAGATCACCGCGCCTTACAGCCTGGCCGCTGACATCTATGGGCAGGAGCCGCTGCTGGGCGATGTGGTGAATGATCCGGATGAGGTGAATGCACTGCTGGATCATCTGGGCGACTTGGTGCTGGGGCCGTGGATGGACCACCATATCGCCACCTTCCCGAACGGCTGGATCGAACTGTCGGACGCCTCCGGCTCGCCTTTCTTCATTGGGCCTGAGAACTGCAAAAACATGTCGATCCGCGCGATCCGGCACATGCTGAGGGACAAGCCCTATGCCGGCCGGGTGTTCGACAACAACTACCGCGGCGACCACGTGACGCTGGCCAGGAAGAAAGACCGCCGATCCCGCCGCCGCGGCGGCACCGAGGCAAGCACCGCCGCCACACCCGAACCGGCGCCCTTGGAAAACCCGGCCCTGTTGGAACTGACAGATGCAAAGGTGAGCGTGAACCCTGTCTTCATAATGCGGCTGGCTGCGGACAAGGTTGACATCTCTTTCTATGAACAGCAGGCGATCGCCCGGAACATGCCGCTGACCTCGGGTATCGGCTCACCCGAAATCGACCGCAACAGCATCGAGGATCTGGACGCCGCCAAGGCAGAAACCCGCGGGATGGCCCGTACCCATGTGGCGGCCATCCGCAACGTCTGCGCCCATGTGGATCTGCCCGAGGACAACCACGTCAGCCAGGCTTGGCCGAGCCACATCTATTTCGAGGACGTCAACCTGCACACAGAGTTCGATCTAGTCGAGATTATACTTGAGGAAGTTTATGGCGCGGAGCCGGTCCAACGCCGTTCCTGAAGGTTTCACTCCCTGCCGGGACGCCTCTGTCCGGCAGCTATGGACCGGCCCTTGGGCCGGTCTTTTTTCAACGGATACTCAAACCTTCATCGGTTTGCCAGCCGCATAGGTCTGCGCGATGGAGCGGTCGTCGCCCAGGGTCTGCAGGATAAACAGTTCCTCGGACAGGGTCTCTGCCCGCTGCATCCGCAGGTCCATTGCCGGGGTGGCGCGGGGATCGAGCACCACGATATCGGCTTCGGTGCCTGCCTCCAGCGTGCCGATCTTGTCTTCCAGCCCCAGCGCCACCGCATTGCCGCGGGTGATCCAGTGGAACGCGCGCAAGGGGTGCAGCTTCTGGTTCTGCAATTGCAGGACCTTGTAGCCCTCGTTCAACGTCTGCAGCATCGAATAGCTGGTGCCCGCGCCGATGTCGGTGGCAATTGCATTGGTGATGCCGCGGCTGCGCAGGCCCGCGTCATCAAACAGCCCGCTGCCCAGGAACAGGTTGGAGGTCGGGCAGAACACCGGCTTGGCCTGGGTTTCGGCCAGCGCATCAATCTCGCGCGGTTTCAGGTGGATCGAATGGCCCAGCAGCATCTTTTCCGTCAGCAGCCCATAGGACTGGTAGACATCCAGATAGTCGCGCGCCTGCGGATAGAGTTCGGCGGTAAAGGCGATCTCGTCGTGGTTTTCCGACAGATGGGTTTGCACGTAGCACTCGGGGTGCTCCTTCACCAACGCACCCGCCATCTCCATCTGGTCGGGGGTGGAGGTGATGGCAAAGCGGGGGGTGGCCGCATACATCCCGCGGCCTTTGCCGTGGTACCTCGCGATCAGCTCCTTAGTATCGTCGTAGCCGCTGACGGGCGTGTCCAGCAGCCCCTCGGGTGCATTGCGATCCATCAGGACCTTGCCGCCGATCATCCGCATGTTGCGGCGCGCGGCCTCGTCGAAATACGCCTCGGCCGAGGTCTTGTGGACCGAGCAATAGGCCACGGCGGTGGTGGTGCCATGGCTGGTCAAGAGGTCAAAGAAATGCCCGGCCATCTGCGCGCTGTGGCCGGCATCGGCAAAGCGGACTTCCTCAGGGAAGGTATAATTGTTCAGCCACTCCAGCAGTTGTGACCCCCAGCTGGCGATCACCTGCACCTGCGGGAAATGCAGGTGGGTGTCGATGAAGCCGGCCATAAGGATGTTCGGGCGATGGTCGATCACCTGCGCCTCCGCCGCCTGCGCGGCCAGATCGCCATAGCTGCCCTTGGCCAGGATCATACCGTCCGCCAGCAAGAGCGCACCGTCCTCGATGAACTGATAGGCGCTGGTGTCGTCAGCGCCTTGCGGTTCAGCGGTGAAGGTCAGCACCCGCCCGCGCAGCAGCGTCTGTTTCGATGTCATGTCTTTGATGTCCTTGGTTCGCAGGCAGGGGACGCGGTGCCCCCTGCCCCTTTTCATTTGGGATTATTCGCCTGCAGGCAGGTGCGGCACATGGGGTTTGGCAGCGTCCTCATGCTCATCCGCCTTGTGGAAGATCGGATAGATGAACAGGAACGCAGCCGCGATCAGGTAGCCCATTGCGACGCCGCTGAATTCCGGCCAGTGCAGGCTGGCAGAATGGATCACACCGACCAGCGACATCACCGCCGCCGCCAGGGCAAAGCCGCCTGCGTTGCGGAAGTCGCCGTCGATCACGCTGGCGACAATGGCGCCCCAGATCAGGCCAGTCAGAATCGCGCCCTGGCTGAGGGCCAGATGGCCTTCGTAATGCGCGCCCTGCTGCAGCAGCGCTGCGGTCAGCTCAGCATCACCCAGCTGCGCCATGCCGGAGGCACCCAATGCGCCCAATGCGCCGGCCAGTGCGCCCCATTTGATCACCAGGAAGGCCGAGACATGCGGCATCATCGCGATGGTCACCGCCGCGATATGGTCGGTCTTCACCGAATGCGCGGTGTTGGTGACCAGGCTGAGCGCCACAAACACCAGTACCGGCGCGGCAGCGGCCACGGGGATCAGGTTGTTGAGGAACGCCAAGAGGCCAAAGAAGGCGGCAAAGGGGATCACCAGGCCAACGCCGATGATATAGCCCGAGCGCGCGCCCATGCGTTTATAGGCCGGATGGCCGATATAGGCGGTGGTCGGGAACGGCGAGCCGAAGACCGCACCGATCATGGTGCCGACACCGTCGGTCACCTGGCACAGACCGACCGGATAGTGGTCGCCCGCCGCTTCGGCGCTTTCGACGTTGTTCATGGTCTCGATGAAGTTGTAGATCTGCACCGGCACCAGAACCAGGAACAGCTCCGGGTTGGCAAACAGATGCTGGATGCCGGCAATCAGGTCACCGAAGTAGGGGACCGGCAGGTAGACACCCACACCTTCGAACGAGACCGAAGCCTTGCCCATGCCAAGCGCCACAACGGTGCCGACGATCAGCGCCAGAAGACCCGCCGGAATGTTGAACGGCAGCCGGTGACGGCCGACCAGGCCCCACAGGATAATGATCATCGAGGCAAAGCCAATGAACGGGTCTTCGAAAATCGTCGCCAGCGGCACGGTGCCGATGAACACCAGCGCGATGCCGCACAGCGTGCCCAGCATGCCGGCGCGCGGGGTCACACGTTTGAGCCAGGGGCCGACGATGGCGCCAAGGCCAGCCACGATACCGCCCATGAAACCCGCGCCAATGCCCACCTGCCAGGCCAGCATGGCGTCATTGGTGGACCAGTAGATCGGCCCGATCACGCCGAACAGATAGACGAACATGACGGGCGTTGAGATGCCATAGGGCAGCGCAGTCACGTCGCGCCCCTCTTTCTCGGCTGTATGTTTGGCCAGCCAGGTGTAAACCGCGACACCGGCCAGTATCGCCACTGCGGCACCCGGCACGATGCGGCCGAACACGATGTCGGCAGGCATGTTGAAGACAAACTGACAGATGCCCGAAAGCACAATCAGGTTGATCAGGTTGTCGGTAAACAACGCCCAGAATGCACTGAAGTCATTCCGCGCGAACAGTTTGTATGTGTAGCTCCGCCCTGTGGTCATGGCGGCCTCCTCCTATCAGAGGACGCAGTCCTTAACGGCTGATCACTCCAGCCGTGTCTCCCTCTGCGTCCGGTTGCTTGCCCGTTTGAGGCAAATCAATGCTCCGTGCTGGAGCGGACGCGGCAGTTTCAGAGGTCAATTCAGCGATCACTTCCGCAGCCACGAAGGCCGCGATGACGCTGGGCCGCTTGTCGCGGCTGCCGCTTGCCCCGATGGGGCAGATGAGACGGTCGGTTCGCTGACCGTCGCAATGATCCCGGCACCAGCGGCGGAATTTCTCCCGCTTGGTGGCCGATCCGATCAGGCCCACGTATCCGGCATCGCCGCGCTGCAGGGCAGCGGAGGCAAGCAGGAAGTCGAGTGCGTGATCATGGGTGAGAACAACAAAGGCGCTGCCCGCCGGGGCGGTGGCGATGTCGATCTCAGGGATAGCGCTTTGGCGGATCTCCACATCCGCTTGGGCTTGGGCCAGTTCTTCGGCGCGCTGGTCGATCAGGATGCAGCGCATCGGCATATGCTGGAACAGATCCGCCAAGGCCCGGCCCACGTGGCCTGCGCCCATCACATAGACATGCGGCAGGGTCTGCTCATCAGCCTGCTGGCGGGCAATCGCGTCCTCGCGGTCGGCCTGGCGCATCTGCGCCAGCGACATTTCCACCCGGCCGCCGCAGCATTGGCCGATCTCCGGCCCCAGCGGTACGTCCAAGGTGTCGCTGATCATATCCTGCTTCAGCATCCGCCGGGCGTGGTCGATGGCGATATATTCCAGCTGGCCGCCGCCAATGGTGCCCCACAAGCCCTCTGTCGCCACAAACATGCAGGTGCCGGCCTCGCGCGGGGAAGACCCGCGAACGCGGGTCAGGCGCACCTGCACCACATGTTTGCGACTGGCCAGAAAGTCTTGGAGGGAATGGCGGCGGGCCATGGCTCAGCCCTGCCCTTTGAGGGTTTCGATGGCCATCAGAACGCGCTCCGGCGTGGCCGGCGCGTCCAGACGCGGGCAGACCTTGTAATCCGCCGTGCTGGCGACAGCCATCGACAGCGCCTCGAACACCGAAATGCCCAGCATGAACGGCGGCTCGCCTACGGCCTTGGACCGCTTGATGGTGCGCTTCTTGTTTACTGACCATTGGGCCAGCTGGGTGTTGAAGATGCGCGGCCGGTCAGACGCCAGCGGGATCTTGTAGGTCGAGGGCGCATGGGTGCGCAGTCGGCCCTCGCCGTCCCACCACAGTTCCTCGGTGGTGAGCCAGCCCATACCTTGGATAAAGGCGCCCTCCACCTGGCCCTTGTCGAGGACCGGGTTCAGCGAGCGGCCCACGTCATGCAGGATGTCGGTGCGCTCGACCCGGTATTCACCGGTCAGCGTATCGACCGAGACTTCCGAGCAGGACGCGCCATAGGCGTAGTAGAAGAACGGCTGGCCCTTACCTGCCGCGCGGTCCCAGTGAATTTCCGGCGTCTTGTAGAACCCCGCCGCCGACAGCTGGACGCGGGCCATATAGGCCTCCTTCACCAGCTTGTCGAAGGGGATCTCCTCGCTGTCGACACGCACGCGATTGGGCAGGAATTCGACCTCTGCCTCAGAGACGCCGTGCTTCTCGGCCGCGAATTTGGTCAGCCGGGCAATGATCTGCTCCGCCGCATCCAGCGCCGCCATGCCATTGAGGTCCGAGCCGCTTGAGGCCGCGGTGGCCGAGGTGTTCGGCACCTTCTCGGTGGTGGTCTTGGTGATCTTGATGCGCTCGAAATCCACCTGGAAGGCATCGGCCACAACCTGCGCCACCTTGGTGTTGAGGCCCTGCCCCATCTCTGTGCCGCCGTGGTTCAGGTGGATCGAGCCGTCATTGTAAACATGGATCAGCGAGCCCGCCTGGTTGTACCAGGTCGCGGTGAAGGAGATGCCGAATTTCACCGGGGTCAGGGCAATGCCCTTCTTGATGATCTTCGAGTCCTTGTTGAAAGCGATGATCTCTTCCCGGCGCTTGCGGTACTCGGCGTTTTCCTCCAGCTCTGTGATCAGCCGGTCGAGGATATTGTCCTCCACCTTCTGATGGTAGGGTGTCAGGTCGCGGCCTTCCTCGCCATAAAAGTTGGCCTTGCGCACATCCAGCGGGTCTTTGCCGAGGGCATAGGCGATTTCTTCGATCATCCGTTCGGCAGCGATCACACCCTGCGGGCCGCCAAAGCCGCGGAAGGCGGTGTTGGAGACGGTGTTGGTCTTCATCGGGCGGCTTTTCAGCAGCACATTCGGGTAGAAGTAAGCGTTATCCGCATGGAACAGCGCCCGGTCGGTGACCGGGCCGGAGAGGTCAGATGAATAGCCGCAGCGCGCGGCAAAGCCGCCCTCGACCGCCTGGATGCGGCCCGCGTCGTCAAAGGCCACGTCATAGTCGATCACAAAGTCATGGCGCTTGCCGGTGGCGGTCATGTCCTGATCGCGGTCCGGGCGGATCTTGACGGCGCGGTTGTGTTTCTTTGCGGCAATCGCAGCCACCGCGCAGAACAGGTTCATCTGGCTTTCCTTGCCGCCAAAGCCGCCGCCCATCCGGCGCACGTTGACGGTGACCGCGTTGTTTGCCACGCCCAGAACATGCGCCACCATATGCTGCGCCTCGCTTGGGTGCTGGGTGGAGCAATGCACGGTCACATCTTCATCTTCGCCGGGGATGGCAAAGGCGATGTGGCCCTCCAGATACATGTGGTCCTGGCCGCCAACGGTCATCTGCGCCTGGATGCGGTGCGGGGCGCTTTTGCGGCCCGCTTCCACATCGCCGCGCTCCAGCTTCAGCGGGTCGGTGATCATCGGATAGCCGGCTTCCTGCGCCTGAACCGGGTCCAGCGCGTGCGGCAGCACCTCGTAGTCTACCTGTGCCAGTTCGGCAGCACGGCGGGCGGCATCGCGGGTTTCGGCGATCACCGCAAACATCGGCTGGCCGTGGAACTCGACCTTCCCGGTTGGGAACACCGGCTCGTCATGCTTGCCGGTGGGGCTGATGTCGTTGACGCCGGGAATGTCATCGGCGGTCAGCACATCTACCACACCGGGGGCGTTGCGGACTGCAGTCAGATCGATGCCCTTGATATTGGCATGGGCCACGGTGGAGACACCTAAGTAAGCGTGCAGCGTGCCCTGCGGTTCGGCGATGTCATCGCAATATTCGGCGCGCCCGGTCACATGTTTGATGGCGCTGTCATGCTGGCGGTCCTGATGCACGCCGCCGCTGATGGTTTGATGGTCTTTCATCTGCTTTCCCCTTATGCGATGGCCAGCCGGACCGGCTGATCAGTGGCGGTGTCATTCTCCAGATAGAAGCGGCGCAGCAGGTTGCTGGCCGACAGCATCCGGTAGTCCGCGGAGGCACGCCAGTCACTGAGCGGAGTGAAATCCTGCTTCACCGCCTCCGCCGCCGCGTCAAACGCCGCCTCGCTCCAGGGCTGGCCCACCAGTGCGGCCTCGGCGCCTGCAGCGCGTTTCGGCGTTGCCGCCATGCCGCCAAAGGCGATGCGGGCCGCTGTGATCACACCATCTGCCACCTCCACGCTGACACCAGCAGCAACCGAGGATATATCCTCGTCCCGGCGCTTGGAAATTTTGTAGGCGGCGTCAATCTGCCCTGCCGCCGGGCGTGGAATACGGATCGAGGCAACGAAATCGCCCGGCTGGCGGTCCTGCTTGCCGTAGTCGATAAAGAATTCCTCCAGCGGCAGGGTGCGGCTGCCGCCTTGTTTCTGCAGTGTCACCTCGGCGCCCAACGAGATCAGCACCGGTGGGGTGTCCCCGATGGGTGAGCCGTTGGCGATATTGCCGCCGATGGTGCCCATGTTGCGCACCTGCCAGCCGGCAATGCGGTCCCAATACGCGCTAAGGTGCGGGAAGGCATCGCGGATTGCCGCTTCGCTTTCGGTATAGGTGACGCCTGCGCCGATGGTCAGCGCCTCGTCGGTCAGCTCAACTGCCTTCAACTCCTCCAGGTGGGACACAAACACCACCGGGGAAATCGGCTTCATGAATTTGGTGACCCACAGGCCCACATCAGTGGAACCGGCCACGATGGTTGCCTTGGGGTTCTCGGCCAGCACCTGTGCAAGGTCGCTTGCGTCCAGCGGCAGGATGGCGCGGTCGTCTTCGGGGCCGGTCACGACGCGGGCCTGCTGCTGGATTGCCTTCAGCTTGGCGGTCAGGCTGTCACGCTCGGTGGTCAGATAGTCGTTGGCCGGGGTGCCGTATTGGTTCACCGCCAGGGCGGCGCGGACAATCGGCTCATAGCCGGTGCAGCGGCAAAGGTTGCCCTGCACGGCGGTTTCCACCTGCGCCTCATTCGGCTGCGGGTTTTCCATCCAGAGCGCATAAAGCGACATCACAAAGCCGGGGGTGCAAAAGCCGCATTGGCTGCCGTGGTATTCGACCATAGCCTGCTGCACCGGATGCAGACGGCCATTGGGGCGGGCCAGATGATCCACCGTTACCACATGGCAACCGTTCAGCGAGGCCAGGAAACGGATGCAGGCGTTGATCGCCTCATAGCGCAGGGCGCCATTCTGCAGCCGCCCCACCAGCACGGTGCAGGCGCCGCAGTCGCCCTCGGCGCAGCCCTCCTTGGTGCCGGTCAGGCGCTGTTCCAGGCGCAGGAAATCCAACAGGGTGGTGGTTGCCTTCACGTCCTGAAGTGCGATGTTCTGGCCGTTCAGCAGAAAGCGGATGTCGGTTTGATGTGTCATCTGGCCTCCGGAGTGTTGTTGGGCCGTCATGGCCCGCTTAGGTTTGTTTTACCCTGTCTGACTGCCCCGGTTAACGGGTGCAATTGCGAAAGGCTTTCAACACCTTGTTGAAAATGGTTAGGCTATAGGTGCCGGAACCGGCGTGTCCGCCGCCTGCTGCTGTGAAACGGCAAGCGGCAAATGCGCCCAGTAAGGGTCTGTAGAACATGTCTTATCTGGAATCTCTGCGGGTCTTTACCCGAGTCGTCGAACTGGGCAGCATCACCTCGGGCGGGCGTGATCTGCGGCTGACTCCCGCCGTGGCCAGCAAACGGATTAAGGAGCTGGAAAAGCACCTTGGCGTGCGGCTGTTCAACCGTACCACGAGGTCGCTGACCCCGACCGAGGCCGGGCAGCTGTTTTACACCGAAGCCAAGAAGGTTCTCGAATCGATTGAGGATGCCGAGGCGGTGGTCTCGCAATTCTCCGCTGCACCGCGCGGGGTAATCCGGGTGACCGCGCCGCTGGGTGTTGGCCGCCGCATCATCGCACCGCTGGTACCAGGTTTTGTCGAGGATTACCCGGCCACCGAAATCCGCATGCGCATGTCGGATCGCAAGGTCGACATTCTGGCGGACGGGCTGGATGTGGCGTTCTTCATCGGCACTCCGCATGACTCGACCCTGAAGATGCGCAAGATCACCGATTGCGCCCGTGTGCTGTGTGCCGCGCCGGCATATCTGGAGCGTCACGGCACGCCGCAGCTGCCGGAAGATCTGCTGAGCGGCCACAATTGCCTGCTGCTGCGCTACCCGCGCTCACCCGAGTATTACTGGACACTGGAAACGCCCGATGGTGCCCGCAAGCTGGAGGTGTCGGGCAAATACGACGCTGATGACAGTGATGTGCTGACTGGCTGGGCGCTGGACGGGCGGGGTATCGTCAACAAGCCGCGGTTTGATGTAGCCGCGCATCTGCGCAACGGCGCGCTGGTGGAAGTGTTGCCGGACACACCGCCAGAGCCGACGATCTTCGGCTGCCTTTACCCGCACAGGAAACTGCAGGATCCCAAGATCCGCCTGTTCGTGGATTACGCTGTGAAACACGGGCTGGCAGCCTTCCGGCGGATCGAGACTGGCAGTTAAGGGCAAAAGTAAAGGCGGGCACCGCTGGCCCGCCTCAAAAAAAAACGAGGGTTCTCGCCTTAGCAGCGGTGCGGATTTTCCTCGCAGTAGACCAGGTTTGCCGCGGCACCGACAGCGGCACCGGTTACCAGATTCGCGTCCAGCACAGCAGCACCGGCAGCACCGGCGCCCGCGCCGTAGACCAGCCGCTCACCTGTGGTGTCGCCGCAGGCGGCCAGAGTGGTGCAAAGTGCAAATCCGATGGCAATCGTTTTCCTTAGCATCGTGTTTCCTCCTTCAACGTCCAAACCCCGCAGTTTTGCCGCGGTCCCAAACGGCCGGTTCCCGGCGATTGCCGCCGGGAAAGGGTGCCCGAAAGGGATTGGCGCTGTGGCTGAACAGGCCGGAAGACCCCGGGTATCCGGCGCAGTTGGGCAAACCCTGTATCAGTATAACACACGGCGGGGCTGTTTGGTTCCATGGTCTTGCTGCGGTGGGGGCACAGGCGTGGTGGCGAACGAAAAAGGCCCCGCCACGGGGGCGGAGCCATTGGGCATGTCAGACGGTTTTGCGTCAGTTTGCGGCCAGTGAAAACGGCAGATCTTTGGCGGCGCTGCCGTACCAGCGGCGGATGAGGGCGCGCTCCTCGTCCCCCATGTAGGTCACATTGGCGGGCGGCATCGCATGGGTTGCGCCGGCCTGAAGATAGATGTCCTTGGCGTATTTCGCCACATCGGCCGGGGTCTCAAGCAGCACGTTCTTGGGTGCGCGGCGGATGCCGTCATAATAGGGCTCGCGCGAATGGCACATGGCACAGCGGCCCGGCACCACATTCATCACATCCTCGAAATGCTGGTTGCTGGCAAAGACCTGTTCACCCTTGGTCAACTCCCGCGCCTCGGACTCTTCGTAGGTGTCCTGCTGCAGCGGCGCCTGGCTCAGGATCATGATGCCGATGAACAGGATGGCGGTCACCGGCCAGGTCCAGGTCGGGTTGCTGGTGCCTGCGTGGTTGCTGTTGAAGTAGTGACGGATGGTCACGCCCATCAGGAACACCAGCGCCGCGATCAGCCAGTTGTACTCGGTGGCAAAGGCCAGCGGGTAGTGGTTCGACAGCATCAGGAACACAACCGGCAGCGTCAGATAGTTGTTGTGGGTCGAACGCAGCTTGGCGATTTTGCCGTATTTGGCATCCGGCGTGCGGCCTTCCTGCAGGTCTTTCACCACGATGCGCTGGTTCGGCATGATGATGAAAAAGACGTTTGCCGTCATGATGGTAGCCGTAAAGGCGCCCAGATGCAGCATTACCGCGCGGCCGGTGAAGATCTGGTTGTAGCCCCAGCCCATGGCGACCAGCAGCACAAACAGCAGCACCATCAGGAAGGTTGGCTTCTCCCCCAGCGGCGATTTGCACAGGAAGTCATAGATGATCCAGCCGATGGTCAGCGAAGCGCCGGAAATCAGGATGCCCTGCCACAGGGCCAGATCGGCCTTGGAAGCGTCGATCAGATACAGCTCCCCGCCCGCCCAGTAGACGATCATCAACAGGCCGGCACCCGATAGCCAGGTGGCGTAGCTTTCCCATTTGAACCAGATCAGATGCTCCGGCATGTTTTCCGGCGCCACCAGATATTTCTGGATGTGATAGAAACCGCCGCCGTGAACCTGCCACTCCTCGCCATGCGCGCCAACCGGCAGATGCGGAACCTTCCGCAAGCCGAGGTCCAGCGCGACGAAGTAAAAGGACGATCCGATCCAGGCAATGGCGGTGATGACGTGAAGCCAGCGGACCGCAAAGCCCAGCCAGTCCCACATGATCACAAGCTCTTCCATTGTTCTCTCCTCATAAGCTTTGACCCGAGACTAGAGCATGCCGCTATTTTCATGTATTAGGTAAAAAACCCAAGCTGTTTCAAAATAACACAAAGAATACTTGAATGGCCTATCTCGACAATATCCGCACCTTCGTCCGTGTCTATGAACTTGGCAATATGTCTGCCGCGGCGCGCGACATGCGGATTTCGGCGGCGGTGGCGTCGTCGCGGATTTCGCAGCTGGAGGACCACCTGAATGTGCGGCTGTTCCAGCGCACCACGCGGCTGCTCAACCCGACCGAACAGGGCAACTTGTTTTATCACGGCGCGGTCAAGATCCTGGAAGCGGTGGACGAGGCCGAGGCCGATATCAGCAACGTGACGCAAACCCCGCGCGGCACGCTCTATGTGGCCGCACCCCTGGGGTTGGGGCAGCACCTGATTGCGCCGGCGGTGCCGAAATTCAATGAGGCCTATCCGCTGATCTCAATCCGGCTGCGGCTGTCGGACCGCAAGCTGGACCTGGCCGCCGAAGGTCTGGATGCGGCGTTCTTTCTCGGCGTGCCTGAGGATTCCAACCTGCGGATCCGCAAGATTGCCGATTGTGCGCGGGTATTGTGTGCCTCACCGGATTACATCAGGCAGCGCGGCCAGCCTGCCAGCAGCGACGAGCTGAAGACCGAGGCGCACGACTGCCTGAACCTGCGCTATCCTGGCGCACCGGAGTTCCAATGGCCGTTGCGCAGCCAGGACGGGGTCAAGCGGGTAACCGTCACCGGACCGTTTGAATCGGATCACGGTGATGTGCTGACCAGTTGGGCGTTGGACGGGCATGGGATCATCCTGAAGCCGGTGTTCGAGATTTCTGAATACCTTGCCTCAGGCCGGCTGGTGCCGGTGCTGGCGGAGGAGCCGCCGGTCCCGATCCAGATGGCCTGCCTCTATGTTCACCGCCGCCACCAGGACCCCAAGGTGCGGCTGTTCATGGACTTCATGGTGGATCACATCCAGGCGTCCCTGCCCTCGGAATGAAAAAGCCCGCCCCAGTTGCCTGGGACGGGAACCGCCGGCAGATGCCAAGCGGGAGGAGAGGTATCTTGGGGTGTGCGGCTCAGCTGCCGCGGTAGGTGGAATAGCCGTAGGGCGACAAGAGCAGCGGCACGTGATAGTGGCTGTCTGCCTCGCTCATCCCGAAACGCAGCGGCACCTCGTCCAGAAACAGCGGGTCCGCGCCGGCCTGGCCGGTAGCGCGCAGATAGCCGCCGGCATGGAACACCAGCTCATAAGTGCCGGTTACGAATTCACCTGCCGGCAGGATCTGTTCATCCGTGCGGCCATCGTCATTGGTGGTCAGACTGCGCAGATGGATGCGCTCGCTGCCGTCGATCCGGTAAAGGTCGATCTTCAGCCCTTCCGCCGGGCAGCCGCGGGCGGTGTCCAGCACATGGGTGGTCAGAAATCCGGTCATGCCAGTCTCCATTCAATTCTGTTGACTTAGGTATGCGCTGTTCAGCCCAGTGCATACAGAAGGAAGAGTCAAAATGTTCTTTCAAAAATATACTGAAAGCGGAGCGGGATTATCTGTTCTATACATACTAAAAAGACAGGAGACCTGACGTGACGCGCTATCCTCGTGACTTGCGCGGATACGGTGCTGCCGCACCTGACCCGCAGTGGCCCAATGGGGCCAAAACCGCCGTGCAATTTGTTCTGAACTATGAAGAAGGCGGTGAAAACTGCATCCTGCACGGGGATGCGGCGTCCGAGGCCTTTTTGTCTGACATACCCGGCGCTGCGCAATGGCACGGCCAGCGCCATTGGAACATGGAGTCGGTCTATGAATACGGCAGCCGCGCCGGCTTTTGGCGGTTGCACCGGCTGTTCACCGGCGCCGGTATTCCGCTGACCATCTATGGCGTCGCCACCGCGCTGGCCCGCTCACCCGAACAGGTGCAGGCGATGAAAGACGCGAACTGGGAGATTGCCAGCCACGGGTTGAAATGGGTCGAGCATAAAGACATGCCCGAGGACGAAGAACGCGCCGCGATTGCCGAGGCGGTGCGCCTTCATACTGAGGTCACCGGCGACCGTCCGCGCGGCTGGTACACCGGACGTTGCAGCGCCAACACCGTGCGGCTTGCGGCGGAGGAAGGCGGGTTTGATTATATTTCAGACACTTATGACGACGATCTGCCCTATTGGCTGGAGACCGGCGGGCGCGTTCAGCTGATCATCCCCTATACGCTTGAAGCCAACGACATGCGGTTTGCCACTGCGCCGGGGTACACCACAGGGGAGCAGTTCTACCAGTATCTGAAGGATGCCTTTGACGTGATCTATGCCGAGGGCGAGGCCGGTGCGCCGAAGATGATGACCATCGGCCTGCATTGCCGCTTGATCGGACGTCCGGGCAAGATTGCGGGCCTCAAACGTTTCATTGAGTATATTCAGGGCTTTGATGGTGTCTGGTGTCCGCGCCGGATCGACATTGCCGAGCATTGGGCCGAAACCCACCCACCAGTGAAGCGCGAGCGCCCCAGCCAAATGGACCGCGCGGATTTTGTCGCCAAGTTCGGTTCGATCTTCGAGCATTCGCCTTGGATCGCCGACCGCGCCCATGATCTGGAGCTTGGCCCTGCGCATGACTGCGCCGCTGGCGTTCACAACGCGCTGTGCCGCAAATTCCGCACCGCGTCTGAGGAAGAGCGCCTGGGCGTGCTGACCGCCCACCCGGATCTGGCGGGCAAACTGGCCGCTGCCGGGCGTCTGACCGCCGAGAGCACTTCGGAACAATCCAGTGCCGGCCTGGATATGCTGACCGATGAAGAGCGGGAGGCCTTTACCAAACTCAATACTGAGTATGTGGAGAAGCATGGCTTCCCCTTCATCATTGCGGTGCGCGACCACAACAAGACGTCAATCATGGAGGCGTTCCACCGCCGTATCCACAATGACCGGGCGACCGAGTTCGATGAGGCCTGCCGCCAGGTCGAGCGCATTGCCCAGTTCCGCCTGCAGGACATGCTGCCGTGAGCGGGCGGCTGACAGCGAAGCCGCTGACAGCGGCGGCTTTTGCACCCTATGGCGATGTGATCGAGGTTGCAGGCGCGCCGGACAAGATGATCAATCAGGGCATGTGCGGTCGTCACCACGACCTCGCGGCCCTGAACTTCGGCGAGGACGGACGGGCCGGCATCAGCCTGTTTGACGCCAAGGCCCGCCACCTGCCGCACAAAGTGGACATGCTGGAACGCCACCCGGAGGGCAGCCAGGCCTTTGTGCCCGTCAACGGCGTGCCGATGCTGGTTGTGGTGGCGGATGATAAAGATGGCACCCCGGCCAATCTGCAGGCCTTCATCAGCCAGCCAGGTCAGTCCATCAACCTGTACCGGAACACCTGGCACGGGGTGCTGGCCCCGCTGGGCGCACCTGGCCAGTACATCGTGGTCGACCGCATCGGCACCACGCCAAATCTTGAAGAACACTGGTTCAAGGAGCCTTTCACTGTGGTCGCAGACTGACCGCACAACTCGAAGCCGCCAACAACAAAAAAGAAGCGGCAAGATCCCCATGACCAACAGGAGAAGACATGGCTGATACTTCCATCGGGACGCCGGCACAGCTGCGCGACCCGAATTACACCCCGCCTTTGCACAAGGCGGTCCCGCTGGGCATCCAGCATGTGCTGGCGATGTTTGTTTCAAACGTGACACCTGCGATCATCGTGGCCGGCGCCGCCGGTTTCGGGTTCGGATCGAACTCGCCGGATTTCCCGGAGCTGCTGTACCTGATCCAGATGTCGATGCTGTTTGCCGGCATTGCCACGCTGCTGCAGACAATCACCCTTGGTCCGGTCGGTTCGGCGCTGCCGATTGTGCAGGGCACCTCATTTGCGTTCCTGCCGATCATGATCCCGCTGGTCGCGGGCAAGGGCGTGGACGGGCTGGCTGCCCTGTTCACCGGCGTCATTGTCGGCGGTATCTTCCATGGCCTGCTCGGCACAGTGATCGGCAAGATCCGCTTTGCCCTGCCACCTCTGGTCACCGGATTGGTGGTCACCATGATCGGGCTGGCGCTGGTCAAGGTCGGCATCCAATACGCGGCGGGCGGCGTTCCCGCCATTGGCACTCCGGAATACGGCTCGCTGTTGAACTGGTCCGCAGCGCTGGTGGTGATTATTGTCACCCTCGGCCTGAAATTCTTTACCAAGGGCATGCTGTCGGTCTCTGCCGTGCTGCTGGGGCTAATCGTGGGCTATGTCTATGCGCTGATGACCGGAATGCTGACGTTTGAGGTGGTCTCCGGCTCCTGGGAGCGTGCGGCGGTGTTTGCCCTGCCGCAGCCATTCAAATACGGGGTGGAATTCTCTGCCGCCGCCATCATCGGCTTTTGCCTGATGAGCTTTGTCTCGGCGGTTGAAACCGTGGGCGATGTGTCCGGCGTGACCAAAGGCGGCGCAGGCCGCGAGGCCACCGAGCAGGAAATCGAAGGCGCCACTTATGCCGATGGTGTGGGCACCGCGGTTGCGGGCTTCTTTGGCGCCTTCCCCAATACATCATTCAGCCAGAACGTCGGCCTGATTGCAATGACCGGGGTGATGAGCCGCCATGTGGTGACCTGCGGCGCCATCTTCCTGATCATCTGCGGGCTGATCCCCAAGGTGGGCGCGGTGATCCGCACGGTGCCGATCGAGGTGCTGGGCGGCGGTGTGATTGTGATGTTCGGTATGGTGGTTGCGGCCGGCGTATCGATGCTGTCGGATGTGGACTGGAACCGCCGCAACATGGTGATCTTTGCGATCTCCTTGTCCATCGGCCTGGGTCTGCAGCTGGAACCCGGCGCGCTGCAGCATATGCCCGATACCGCGCGGATCCTGCTGACCAGCGGCCTGCTGCCAGCCGCGCTGATTGCCATCGTGCTGAACCTGGTGCTGCCGCAGGAGCTGTCTGGGGAGGCCACCGAGGAAGTCTCCGGCGGGATGAGCGGCCATGGCAAAGGTTCGCTGCCGCATGAGGATCACGCCTGAAGCAGGCAGATGCAGTGAAATGACAATTGGAACCGGCCCGCAATGGCCGGTTCTTTTCGTTTCAGCCTGCCAGCCCGTGCAGCACTGCCAGCCCCGGCAGCCAGCCGGTGAAAATCCCGCACAGGAGCGTTGCGGCGGCGGTCAGCCGGGGACTGCCGCGTTTGAGGGCGAGGTTCAGGAAATACACAAACCACAGCCCGGACCAGGCGGCCCAGCAACCCGCCAGCCAGACGTCGAACAGCCCGTCCGCCTGCACCAGCACCCGCAGCACCATGGGTACTGCGGTCAGCGCCACAATGCCGCTGAACCAGCCCAGGCCTTCGCCGCTGGAGGCAAAGGCGCGGTTGTAGGCAACCCACAGATATGTGGTGCCGAACAAAAGCGTCATGCCGGCATCCAGCAGGTCCGCCGGCTGTTGCGCCGCCAACGCGATCAGCAGGACGAGGGCAAAGAACACCAGCGCCGCAACCACGTTGATCAGGATGATCTCGCGGTTCTGTATCCGGCCCATCAGCCAAAGGCCGTTCAGGCACAGCACTACACCGACCACCAGCAGGCTCAATCCCAGAAACATGTTTTCAGTCCCTCAAAGAAAAAACAGGAGAGAAGTACACCTCTCTCCTGTTGCTCCGCTATGCGGATATTTTCAGAATGTGTTTCTGGCTGGGGCTTAGAAATCGACCTCAATGGCGATGCCCTTTTCAACTGCCACGTCCACAACAGAGGCCGCAACGGCCAGATCCTGCAGGCCGACGCCGGTGCCGTCGAACAGGGTGACCTGATCGCTCGAGGTGCGCCCCGGGTTGGTGCCGTTGATCACCGCGCCGATCTGGGCAACATCAGACTCCTGGATCAGGCCCTGCGCCACGGCGTGCTGCGCCTCGCCGATGGAGATGGATTGCGCCACCTCGTCGGTGAACACAGATGACTTGACCAGCAGTTCGGCTTCGACCTCCTGCTTGCCCTTGGTATCAGTGCCCATGCAGGCGATGTGGGTACCAGGGCTGACGTGATCTGCCATCAGCGAAGGCGCGAAGGCCGAGGTGATGGAGATGATCACATCCGCTTCCCGCATTCCTTCCAGCTCGACCGCTTCAAACGGCACACCGGCCTCAGCCGCGACTTTCTCGATGTTGGGCAGCATTTCCGGGTGGTAGTTCCAGCCGATGACCTTCTCGAACTGGCGCTGCTCCAGGGCGGCGCGCAGTTGGAAGGTGGCCTGGTGGCCGGCGCCGATCATGCCGATCACCTTGGCGTCCTGGCGGGCCAGATGCTTGATCGACACTGAGGATGCCGCTGCGGTGCGCAGCGCGGTCAGGAGGTTGCCGCCCACCATCGCCTTCACCTTGCCAGTGTCGGGATCGAACAGGAAAACGGTGGACTGGTGGTTGATCAGCCCGCGCTTTTCCAGGTTGTTCGGCCAATAGCCCCCGGCCTTGAGGCCCAGGGTGAGGCCTGCGCGGTCAAAGCCGCCCTTGAAGCCGTAAAGAGCGTCCTCGTGGCCGATTGCCTCGCGCACGACGGGGAAGTTGTAGGCATCTCCCGAAGCCATGGCGGCAAAGACCTTCTCGACCGCATCGAACGAGGCTTCGCGGGTCACAAGATCCGCAATCGCCTTTTCCGGAACGATATACATGTCTGTTTCTCCTCAACAAAAAAAGCCGGCGGAGGGCGGCCTGCGCACCTCCGCCAGTTCGGGGATCATTTGATTAGTAGGCTTTGCCACGGGCCGAGACCGGCCAGACGGTTTCAACCTTGCCGTCTCTGACACCGACGTACCAGTCATGCACGTTGGCGGTGGGGTCGCAGTGGCCCGGCACCAGGCGCAGCTTGTCGCCCACCTTCAGCGCGCCGTTCGGGTCGGAAACCACGCCGTGCTCGTCCGAGCATTTGATGTATTCCACGTCGTCGCGGCCAAAGATGAAGGGCAGCCCGCTGTCCACGGATTGCGCCTTGAGACCGGCGTCAACAATGGCCTTGTCGGATTTGGCGTGGCTCATCACCTGGGTCAGCAGGAAGAAGGCGTTTTCCCACTCACCTTGGTCGATCCGGTTGCCGTCCTTGTCCAGGATGCGGCCGTAATCGGCGTCCATGAAGGCGTAAGAACCGCACTGCAGCTCGTTATACACACCCGAGTTCGACTCGAAATAGTAGGAGCCTGTGCCGCCGCCGGACACCAGCTCGCAGTCGATGCCTTCACCCTTCAGGCCCTCAACCGCATCGGCAACCTGGGCGATGGCGATGTCCAGCTTGGCCTTGCGGTCTGCGTAGCTGTCCATGTGCTGCATCGCACCCTGATAGGCCTGAATGCCTGTGAACTTGAGGTTCTCGGCCGCGTTCACAGCTTTGGCGATGTTCACAACAGCCTCGGTGGTGGTCACGCCGCAGCGCCCCGCGCCGCAGTCGATCTCAATCAGGACTTCCAACTGGATGCAATGCTTCTGCGCTGCTGCCGACAGGTCGGCCACATTGTCGATGTCATCAACGCAGACAATGGTGCGGGCACCCAGATTGGGCAGACGCGCCAGGCGGTCGATTTTCTGCGGGTCGCGCACTTGGTTCGACACCAGAACGTCCTTGATGCCGCCGCGGGCAAAAACCTCCGCCTCAGAGACCTTCTGGCAGCAGACGCCAACCGCGCCGCCCAGAGATTCCTGCAGTTTGGCCACATCCACCGATTTATGCATCTTGCCGTGCACCCGGTGACGCATCCCATGCGCCTTGGCATAGTCGCCCATCTTCTTGATGTTGCGCTCCAGCGCGTCCAGGTCCAGCACCAGCGCCGGGGTCTGGATGTCAGCCTCATCCATGCCCGGGATCGCCGGGACATCATAGCCGACTTCGAGGTCGTCAAATTTGGTCTGTGCGTTCATTGTGGTAACTCCCAAAATCAGCTGTTCATCCAGGGCAGCTTGTCGAGATCGACATTGCCGCCGGTGACAATCAGGCCCACGCGTTTGCCCGCGAAGGCATCCTTGTTTTTCAGAATGGTAGCGAGCGGCACCGCTGAGGACGGCTCCATCACGATCCGCAGGTGCTTCCAGATCAGCTTCATCGCATCGATGATCTCCGCGTCCGACGCGGTGTAGATCTCGCTGACGTGGTTGCTGACGAAGTGCCAGGTCAGGTCTTTCAGCGGCACCAGCAGCCCGTCGGCAATGGTCTTGGGCGCATCATCGGCGATGATGTAGCCCGCCTTGAAGCTGCGGTAGGCGTCGTCCGCCTGTTCCGGTTCCGCTGCGATCACCTGGGTTTCCGGCGCCAACGTCGACAGTGTCAGGCAGGTGCCCGAGATCATGCCGCCGCCGCCGATGGGGGCCACAACCATGTCCACACCGTCGGTCTGCTCCACAAACTCCTTGGCGCAGGTGCCCTGCCCCGCAATGACGCGGTGGTCATTGTAGGGATGCACGAAATCGCCGCCGGTCTCCGCTTGCACCTTGGCAAAGGTCTCCTCGCGCGAGCTGGTCGAGGGCTCGCATTCGGTGATCTTGCCGCCATAGCGGCGCACGGTGTCCTTTTTGGCCTGCGGCGCGGTGCGCGGCATCACCACGTTGCACGGGATGCCGCGCCGCATTGCGGCATAAGACAGGCAGGAGGCATGGTTGCCCGAGGAATGCGTCGCCACGCCTTTTGCGGCCTGCGCCTCATCCAGCCCGAACACCGCGTTGCTGGCGCCGCGCACCTTGAAGGCTCCCGGCTCCTGAAAGTTCTCGCATTTAAAGAACAGATCAGCGCCGGTCAGCTCATTCAAATAGGCCGAAGTGCGCACCGGCGTGCGCCGGATATGCGGCTGGATACGCTCATGCGCAGCCAGCATGTCCTCGTAAGTGGGGATATACATAGCGGTATCCTTCATTACGCGGCGGCCTTGGCGCTGGCGCCGGTGTTGCCGCGGTAATAGTCCTGCGCCGCCGCCACGCCGGAACCCAGCTGGATATTCAGGCCCAGGTCGGCCATGACCATCTCGGCGGTGGCAATGCCCGACAGCGCCATCACATCGGTCAGGCTGCCCAGATGGCCGATGCGGAACACCTTGCCCGCGACCTCGCCCAGGCCGGTGCCAAAGGCGACGCCGTATTTCTCGGCTGCCAGGCTCACAAACTTGTTGGCATCAAAGCCCTCCGGCGTGCGGATGGCGCTGACGCTGTCAGAGCAGACATCCGGCGACACGGCGCACAGTTCCAGCCCCCAGGCGCTGACCGCAGCGCGAACGCCTTCGGCAATTCGGTGGTGCCGGGCAAAGACATTCTCCAGCCCTTCGTCCAGCAGCATACCACAGGCCATGTTCAGACCGTTCAGCAGGCCGACAGAGGGCGTGTAGGGATAGGCGCTGTTGGCATAACCGGCGGCCATATCCTTGATATCAAAGAAGGTGCGCGGCAAAGTTGCGGTCTCGGCAGCCTTCATAGCCTTGGGGGAGAAGCCGACAATGGCCAGGCCAGGCGGCAGCATGAAGCCCTTTTGCGAGCCGGTGACGGCAATATCGACGCCCCATTCGTCCATCCGGAAGTCCATCGAAGCGATTGAGGACACGCCATCCACAAACAGCAGCGCCGGGTGGCCAGCGGCATCCAGTGCCCGGCGGACGGCGGCGATGTCGGATTTAACGCCGGTTGCGGTCTCGTTATGGGTGGCCAGAACCACCTTGATTTCGTGGCCCTTGTCGGCGGTCAGGATTTCCTCGTAGCGGCCGGCTGGAATGCCCTCGCCCCAAGGGGTCTCAACAACCTGAACATTCAGCCCGTGACGCTGGCACATGTCGATCCAGCGGTGGCTGAACATGCCGTTGCGGGCCGCCAAAATCTTGTCACCTGGGTTCAGCGTGTTGGTGATCGCGGTTTCCCAGCCGCCGGTGCCGGTCGACGGAAAGACGAAGATTTCGGCGGTCTCGCTTTTCAGAACCTTCTTCACGCCGGCCAGTGCCGGATGAAGAATCTGACCGAACAGCGGCGAGCGGTGGTCCAGCGTCGGCATGTCCACTGCTTTGCGCAGCACTTCGGGCATATTGGTCGGACCGGGGATGAAAACCGGATTTTGAAAGCTCATTTTGTGCCCTCCTGTGGCGATTTCCTTCACTGTAAGAGAGAGCCGTGCGTGGAGATACTTTTTTGAAAAACGATTTCAAAAGATTGTTCGCAGCGATTTATCCATTAAAAAACAAATCATTGCATTTTTTCACTGTACAGAACTGATTTTCAGTTTTATCCATAAGCTGCTATTTGAATTGCCCAAGAAGACCTGAAAATGCCTCAACCGCCACGCCGCAAAGGCCGCCCGAAAAGCTTTGATTCCGCCAGCCAGCCAGCCACGATCCAGTCGCTGGACCGGGCGCTGGATGTGTTGGACGCGTTGGCCGGCGCCAACGGCATGACACTGACAGAACTCTCTTCCGCGCTGGATCAGTCGGCGGCCACCATGTACCGGGTACTGGCAACCCTGGAGGCGCGCCAGATTGTCGAAATGGAGCCGCAGTCGCAGACCTGGCACATCGGGGCGATGGCGTTCCGGCTCGGCTCCGCCTTCCTGCGCCGCTCCAGTGTGATCGAACGGGCACGGCCGGTGATGCGGGAGCTGATGGAGGCCACTGGCGAGACCTCTAACCTCGGGATCGAACGCAATGGCGATGTGATGTTTGTGAGCCAGGTGGAAACGCATGAATCGATCCGTGCTTTCTTCCCCCCGGGAACGACCTCCCCAATGCACGCCTCCGGCATCGGCAAGGCGCTGCTCAGCTGTTTCGGAGAGGACCGTCTGGTCCGCTTTCTGCGCGGCCGGACGCTGGAGAGGTTCACGGCGAAAACGCTCACCTCAGCGGATGCCCTGCGTGCTGACCTCACGCAGATCCGCACCCGCGGCTGGTCTTTTGATGATGAGGAAAAGGCGCCGGGAATGCGCTGCGTTGCGGCGCCGGTTTTTGGCATGCAGGGTGAAGTGCTGGCGGGGATTTCCATTTCCGGCCCAACCGCGCGGATGCCGGACGGCGGCATCAACGGCATCGGCGCCCTGGTAAAGGACGCCGCTGAAAAACTGTCATATGGATTGGGCGCGCCTGCAACTGCGGAAACCCCGCCCGGCTGAACAGCCGGGCAGCGCCCGGGCATATATCAGGGCCGGGCGCTCCCGCCGCCGCTCAGCGCAGCGGCGCCAGCGGCATGTGCCGGTTCACATCCTTATACAGCAGATAGCGGAATTTGCCCGGGCCGCCCGCATAACAGGCCTGCGGGCAGAAGGCACGCAGCCACATGTAATCGCCGGCCTCAACCTCGACCCAATCCTGGTTCAGCCGGTACACCGCCTTGCCCTCCAGCACATAAAGCCCGTGTTCCATCACATGGGTCTCGGCAAACGGGATCACCGCACCGGGCTCGAAAGTCACGATCGTTACATGCATGTCGTGGCGCAGATCGTTCGGATCGACAAACCGCGTTGTTGCCCATTTGCCTTCGGTCCCTGGCATCGGGGTCGGATCGACGTGCTTGTCGCTGGTGATAAATGCTTCCGGCGCGTCGAGTCCCGCAACCGGCTGATACGCCTTGCGGATCCAGTGGAACCGGACCGGCGCATCGCCATTGTTGCGCAAGCTCCAATTGGCATGCGGCGGCAGGAAGGCATAGCCGCCCTCCTCCATTTCATGCGCAGTGCCGTCAATGGTCAGGGTCATCGCACCTTGCACCACAAACAGCACCGCCTCAGTGCCCGCTTCGGTTTCGGGACGATCACTGCCGCCGCCTGGCTGAACCTCAGCGATATACTGCGAAAATGTTTCGGCAAATCCGGACAATGGCCGTGACAAGACCCAGAACCGGGCCTTGTCCCAGAACGGCAGAAAACTGGTCACGATGTCGCTCATCGTGCCTTTGGGGATCACCGCATAGGCCTCGGTGAACATCGCGCGGTCGGTCAGCAGCTGGGTCTGTGGCGGCAGCCCGCCCTCCGGTGCGTAATAGGATCGTTTGGTCATGGGCTGCCTTTCCTGCTGAACTGCTGCCACATTGATAGCGGCCTGCGCCACGCAACCGAACTTAATTCCGTATCAAGAATGCTTGAAGGATTGTTTTGGTATTTTTGAAGACGCAGGCTGCCCTATCCGCCCCCGCCGATATCCTCCGGCGCGATGGAGACGGTCTTGACCACAGCAAAGCACTCCACTCCCGCCTCCAGCCCCAAGGCCTGGGCGGAACGCCGGGTGACCCGGGCCAGCACCCGCCCGGCGGGCGTTTGCAGCGAGACCATGGCCCCCGGACCGCCGCCAGTGCGGACATGCTCAATCGTGCCGGGCAGAATGTTAAGCGCCGAGAGACCTTCGGGGCGCTGACGTGACAGGATCACCTCATGCGCCGAGATCCTGACCCGTACCACACTGCCCACAGCTTTTGCGATCTGCGGCAGGAACAGCGGGACACCGCCCGCGTCGAGTTCTGTCAGCCCGTCGTTGTGGTGACTGGCAACACATGCCTCCAGCAGCGCCCCGGCGGCCCGAACCCCTGCGGGCATGACGGCAGAGTCTCCCAGCACCTGCGCCGCGGTTCCTTGCCGCTGCACCTTGCCGTCCTGCAGCACCACAACCGTGGTGGCCAGCCGTGCCACTTCCGCTGCAGAGTGGCTGACATAAAGCATCGGAATGCCGATCTCGTCGCGCAACCGCTCAAAATAGGGCAGGATTTCCGCCTTGCGCGCCTCATCCAAAGCTGACAGCGGCTCATCCGCCAGGATCATCCGCGGCGCCGCCAGCAACGCCCGGCCAATTGCAACCCGCTGCTTCTCGCCGCCTGACAGCAGCCCGGGACGGCGCTGCAGCAGAGGGCCAATGCCCAGCATCTCCACAACCCGGTCCAGGCTCTCCCGCTTGGCACCCCGCGGCGCAAACCATTGCCCGAACGCCAGGTTCTGCCGCACCGTCAGATGCGGGAACAGCCGGCCCTCCTGAAACACATAGCCCATGCGGCGCTTGTGCGGCGGCAGCCAGTGCCGCTGTGTGGTATCAAACAGCACCTCCCTGTCCAGAGCCACCCGCCCCTGATCCGGACGCAACAGGCCGGCCACCGCCTGTATCACGGTTGTCTTTCCGGTTCCGGAGCGGCCGAACAGCACGGTGACACCTGGTGGCGCCTCGAATTGCACATCCAGCCCGAACCCCGGCAGCGCATGCCGTAGCGAGACAGTCAGCATCAGCGTCCCCCTGCCCGGTCAGCAACCCTGCGCGCCAGCAGTTCTGACAGCAGCAGCGCAGTCAATGCGATAGCAATCGACACCAGCGTCAGCCGCAATGCTGCGGTCTCACCGCCTGGCACCTGCAGGAAAGTGTAAATCGCCGACGGCAGGGTCTGCGTCTGTCCCGGAATGCTTGAAACAAAGGTGATTGTGGCCCCGAATTCCCCCATTGCCTTGGCAAACCCCAGCACGGTGCCGGCAATCAGCCCCGGCAGGATCATCGGCAGGGTGACAGTGGCAAAGCACAGCGCCCGCGAGGCACCCAGCGTCGCGGCAGCCTGTTCCAGCTTAGGGTCCACCGCCTCAATCGACAGGCGGATCGCCCGGACCATCAGAGGAAAGGCCATAATACCCGCCGCCAGCGCAGCGCCAGTCCAGCGGAAAGCAAAGACGATACCAATCTGCTGTAACGCGCCGCCGATTGGTCCCTTGGTGCCGAACACCATCAAAAGCAGATAGCCGGTCACCACCGGCGGCAGGATCAGCGGCAGATGCACCAGGCTGTTCACGAGCTGCTTGCCGGGAAACTGCCAGCGTGCCAGCGCATAGGCCACAAACACCGCCAGCGGCAGCGCGGCCAGTGTTGCCCACAGCGAGACGCGCAGTGACAGCATCACTGCCTGCCACTCCTCGGGACCCAGCCATGCGGCCTCAGCGTTCACGGATCAGGCACTCCGAACCCGTGGCGCAGAAAGATGCCGCGGGCCGCCGGGCTGCGCAAATAGTTTAAGAACGCCTGGGCCTCAGCCGCATTGCCGCTTGAGATTGCCGCGGCGGGGTAGATGACCGGGGGATGGCTGTCCTCGGGAAACACCGCAACCACTGTGACATTGCTGCCTGCAGCAGCGTCCGAGGCATAAACCACGCCCATTGGCGCTTCGCCCGATGCGACCAGCGCCAGCGCGGCGCGCACATTGGCGGCCTGGGCGGCTTTGGACACAACAGAGGGCCATTGCCCCAATGTGGTCAGCGCGGCTTTGCCGTAGATCCCGGCCGGCACCGCATCGACCAGCGCCATGGCAAGCCGGTTTTCCCCCAGCAGCGCACCGAGGTCGGCGGTTTCCAGGTCCATCGGCGCGGCATCTGCTCCATGAGCGATCAGAACCAGCCGGTTTGTCAGCAGATCCAACCGTGAGGCAGGAACAATCAGCCCGTCTTGCTGCAACACGTCCATCCATCCGGGATTGGCTGAGATGTAGACATCCGCCGGGGCGCCAAGCTGGATCTGCCGTGCCAAAGCCGGGGAGCCTGCGTAAGACAAAGCGGCGGACCGGCCGGTTTCAGCCATGTAGGCTGCTGCGGCCTCATCCAGCGCTGTTTTGGTGCTGGCTGCGGCGAAGACCGTGATCTGTGCCTGCCCCATGGATGCCAAGCCCAAAAGCAAGGCGACAGGCATCAAAAGGCCCCGCCAGGCTCCAGGCGGAACCAGGAATGCCAAAACTGCAGCCTGGATTGTCGTCATCACTCTTAGGACCTACCTCTGCAGGCAGGCACGGGCAAACGAAAATTTCGGATGCCCAAGCTGTTCCTTGCCGGCGGTCTAAGTCAGAAAAGGTCGACCGCACCTGCACTTCCGCCTGCCGGAGCCGGGGCCGGAACCGGCCGTGCGGCGGCGCGCTGCTCCAATTCGCCGAGCTTGCGGTCGTCCTTCACATGGGTCTGCTGGGCTGCGCCAGAGCACGCATGGAACCGCACCCGGCGTGCCGAGGTGCCGCCAACACTGGATGAGATGCAAGGGATGCCTTCATCCCGCAGGAACCGCTGCACAAAATCGGCATTGGCCGCGCCGATATCCGACAGATTTGCGGACATCTTGGCGCCGCCGAACACTTTGACCTTCAGATTGGAACGGATTGCCCCCTTCTTCAGAACGCCGTTGATCAGAAGTTCCATCGCATGGATGCCGTAACGGGCATTGGCTGCGCCGCCCTGACGGGCGTTGGCGAGCAGAAAATGATTCATTCCGCCCACTCCGTTTTCCGGATCGTAAATGCAGGCCGCGATACATGAGCCGAGCACCGTTGAAAACACGATCTTCGGATCTGTGGCAACCCGGTATTCCCCCTGCAGAACCGTTACAGACTTTGAGTTGGCGAAAACAGTGGTCAATGTTTTGGTTCCTTCCTGTGGTGCGTTCAGGCTTTGCTCGCCTGTAGCAGTGTGCTGGCCATCTGCGGCAGCGGCACCTGCTTCTGTGCGGCGCCGATATCCCAGGCGACCCTGGGCATCCCGTAGACAACCGAAGACTTTTCGTCCTGGGCAAATGTTTTCGCGCCGGCCTTGCGCAATTCCAATAGCCCCCTGGCGCCATCCTGGCCCATGCCGGTCAGGATGGTGGCCACGACCTCCCTCCCATATGGCACGGCAGAGGTGAACAGAGCGTCAACAGACGGAGTATGTCCGGAAATATCAGGCCCTTCCTTCATCCGCAGGCGCAGTGGTTTGCGGCTGCTCAGCCCCATGTGGCGGCGCTGGCCTGCAGCAATATAGACATAGCCCGGTTCCAGCGTTGTTCCGTCTTCGGCAGCACGCACCCGCGCCGGGCACAGCCGGTCAAGAAGCGACACCAGGCCGGATCCGAAATTCTTGCCGGTATGCTGCACAATCAGCGTCGGCGGGCAGTCAAAGGGGAAGCCGACCAGAATGCTGCGCAAAGCTTCGACACCGCCGGTAGAAGACCCGATCAGGATCAGCTTCTTGCTGGCAGCTGCTGCGGCAGAGGGCCGGGCAGCGGATGCACCCGGGGCCGCACGGGCGCTGCGCCGCGGCGCATTGATCATCATGTCGAAATACTGGGCAAACTGGCTGGGATGATCCGCTTTTGTCAGTTCGAAGATGCCCGCCCCGACATCCAGCAGCGGCGAGGATTTTCTGGCCGGCGTCGCGCCTTGAGTGTCCATGACGGCCACCCATCGGGTATCCATGGCGGAAAACAGCGCCATCATCATTTCGAATTCAGGCAGTTTGGAAAAACCGTCTTCCACAAAAGCAAAAACCGGTTGTGCGGCCTCTGCTTGATTGTAGGCCATCATCAGATTGTTGGCCAAGAGAACCTTCATGCCGGGATAGGCAGATTCCATGTAGCTTTGCAAATTCCGGGCAAAGCTGCGGTCAGTGGTAATGATCAATAAGTTTCGCGAAGACAATGGGATCCCCAGTCAATTTGCAATGCCCTCAGAATTGCAGGCACAGGTTGACATGTGTGAAGGCGCCGCAACCAAAGCCGCGGCGCCTTCGGTGTGTGTTTAAAAGTCTTGCCATAGATCGCGCGCGGCGTTGCCGCTTGCGGCCGCGGCGGCTGGCACCGGGCTGGCTTCAATCTCCCAATCGGCCTCGCCATGTGCCGAGGGCGCAGGTTTGGCCGCCGGAGCGGCGGCACGGGCCGGAGCGGGTGCTGCGCTGCCGCCGGCCACACGGAAATGGGCGACCAGTTCGGACAGCTTACCGGCATCCGTGTTCAGCATGTGCCCGGCCGCTGTGGCTTCTTCCACCATCGCCGCATTCTGCTGTGTCACCTGATCCAGCTGGGTGACGCCGGTGTTAATCTCGTGCAAGCCGGTTGACTGTTCGGCCGCGCCTTCGGCAATGCCGGAGACCAGCTGCGAGATATGGGTGACCTGCTCGACGATGCTTTGGAGCGCCTCGCCGGCCTTGCCGACCAATTCAACGCCGCGATCCACCTGTTTGGAACTGTCGCCGATCAGCGTCTTGATCTCCATCGCTGCATCCGAGGACCGCTGCGCCAGCGCCCGCACCTCGCTGGCGACCACGGCAAAGCCCTTGCCTGCCTCGCCCGCCCGCGCCGCCTCAACGCCGGCGTTCAGCGCCAGCAGATTGGTTTGGAAGGCGATGTCGTCAATCACCGAGATGATTTGCGAGATGTGGTTCGAGGACTGCTCGATCTCGGTCATTGCGGATACGGCGCTTTGCACAACTTCCCGGTTGTTCTCAGCTTCGGTCCGGGCCTCGGCCATGGTGCTTTCAACGCTGCGGGCGCCTTCGGCGGCGGATTTCACCGACGCAGTCAGCTCATCCAGCGCCGCAGCTGTCTCTTCCAGCGTAGCCGCCTGGCTTTCGGTGCGGTGCGACAGGTCGTCCGACGCCTGGCTGATCTCAGCGGCGCCATTACGGATGCTTCCCGAGGCTTCAATCACCTGCCGGACGGTAGAGCTGAGGTTGCTGACAGTGCTGTTGTAGTTCTCCCTCAGCTGTTCATACTCCTGCGGAAACGCGTTCTTGATCGGCTGGGAAAAATCGCCTTCGGCCAATTGCATCAGCCCGGCGCTCAGGCTTTCGACAACATCTTGCTGCTGCCGCTGCATTTCTGCGCGTTCCTCTTCCGCGGCACGGGCCAGTTTCAGGTCGTCCTGCATTGAGACAAGGGTTTTGCCGATCTTGCCGATTTCATCGCTGCGGTTTGCGGCTTCGATATCGGTGTCGAGATTACCGGACGACACGGCTTCCATATTGTTGCAGATCCGGTCGATCGGCCGGGTGATGGAGCGGGCGAACAGCCAGCCGAAGAAGGACATGCCAGCCGCACAGATCACTGACGCAAGAAGCAGCATGTTGCGTTTCTTGACCGCCGGAGCCATCAATTCGGCCCAGTCCTGTTCGGCAATGATGGCCCAGTTTGCGAATTCCAGCGGCAGCGGCTCGGAATAGGCGAGTACCGGATGTCCGTTCAGACCCGGAACGTCTTTCTGCACATGGGCTTCACCATCAAAGGCTGTTGTCACCTGCTCGGTCGAAGGCAATTGAGAAAGCACTTCGAAACCGCCGTCAAACCGTGATCTGGTCCGCGCTTTCATGTCAGAGCCTGCCAGGTAGATCTGTGTGGTCTGCCCCAAGCCTTGCTCATTGTTGACAATGGCCCCCAGCAGATTCACCGGAATCTGAACTGCAAGCACGCCGACCGTCAGATTGGCGTCGTTTACAACTGGCGCCGCAGCAAAGGCCGCGGCTGCGCCGGCAGAAGGCGCATAGGGTTCCAAATCGGCAAAGAACACTTCGCCGCGGCTGCCTTCCAGGGCAGAGCTGTACACTTTTGCCAGGCCTGAGTCTTTGTACGGGCCGGTCATCATGTTGGTTCCGAAATCACTTTCCTTGAACACCGAATAAACGATGTCCCCGGCCAGATTGATCAGAAAGGCATCATAGTAACCCTTGCTTTCGATCAAAGTCTTATACGCCGGATGAAAGCTTTCGTGATGCATGTGATAAGGTGAGTCACCTTTTGCACGCGCCAGCAGATGTTTCTGACCAAGCGGATTCGGGTTGTCGTCAATGTAGGCCTGACGCAGGATCTGTCCCGGATTTCCGTCCAGATCGTTCCAAGTCATCGTCAGCCATTCGATCGCGGTTGCAGTCGACGGCACGGCGGCCAGGGTCTGCACATCCGCATGGATTCCATCCAGCAGTGTCTGTACCGAATACTTCCGGTCCGCCACCATGGAGCGGAACTGGTCTTCGGCGTTCTTCTCCGCACTGTTTTGGAAACTGATCGTGCTGATCGTGACGAGAATCGCCGTCACGAGCACACCGAACCCAACAATAAACAGCGGCAATTTATGTGCCAGTTTGAGCGATTTTAGCGCTTTCATTCCGTCCTCCTAAGAGCATTGCGGTCTAGGCTCCCGCAAAAGATGATGTTTCTCAGGATGCGCCGCATATATTAATTTGCGGCTTACGGAGGGGCAGATCCTTCCTGTGGCAAAGCAAAAAGATGCTGATTTCTGCAGCGCAAAAGCGTCATTCCGTAAAGGCCGGGTAAAGATACACGCACAGGCTGCACTTGGATTGCGCTGCTCCCCGGCTGCAGCCGGCAGGTGATTCTCAACGCGTGGCAGCACAAATAAAAATTGACGGGATTTCCCTGGCTGAATTGCACCCGAACTCCTTATGAATCCCCCTCCGTGCGGGTGGGGCGGCAATCAAATGTTAAGGCCCGCCGCATATCAATTGCTTCATCGAACTCGAATTGATCGCCGACAACGGGGGTGCGAATCGCCGACAATGACTACGGAAACGCAAAAACATATTTTGGATCTGCCCAACGCCTTCGCGGAGCTGGATTCGCTGGTCGCCTTTCTTCAAGGGGCACGCTCCAAAGCAGTCGAGGTTGACTGCCGCGGCGTTGCCTTGATGCCCTCGCGCTGTCTGCAGCTTCTGCTTGGTGCAGAGCAGCAGTGGCGGTCCGAGGGGGTGGGCTTCTCAGTCACCAATATAACCGAACCCTGCCGCAAGTCCCTGACGCTTCTGGGGCTGGAGCCCAACCGTTTTGAAGACGAGGAAACAGCATGAAAACCAAAGTTCTGGCAATCGACGATTCCCGCACCATCCGGAATCTTCTGGCCGCGACCCTGGAAGAGGCCGGATTTGAATACCACTGCGCGGTTGATGGCCGTGAAGGTGTAGACATGTACCCGGATGTGGATCCGGACGTTGTGATCACCGACATCAACATGCCCAACCTCGACGGTTTCGGCGTGATTGAGGAGCTGCGCGGCACCGGAATAAATTCCAAGGTGCCGATTCTGGTGCTGACCACTGAAAGCGCACCTGAACTGAAATCCCGCGCCCGCGGCGCCGGCGCCACCGGCTGGATCACCAAGCCGTTTGACGATGCCTCTTTGATCTTCGCTCTAAAGCGTGTGACAGGAGCTGCGGCCTAAGATGTCGGGTTCGATTCAGGATACCTTCTTTGAGGAGTGCGAAGAGCTCCTTGAAGCAACGGATGAGGGGCTGACCGCCATCGAAGGAGGCGATCACGACCCTGAGACAGTCAATGCAATCTTCCGCGCCGTGCACTCGATCAAAGGCGGTGCCGGGGCCTTTGGCTTGGACGACCTGGTGGCCTTTGCCCACCGGTTCGAAACCGTCTTTGACGAGGTGCGCGCCGGCCGGATGGAGCTGGACGCAAAGCTGATCCAGCTGCTGCTGCGCTCCAGCGATCAACTGTCGGCGCTGGTCGAAGCCGCCCGGGACGGTGGCGAGATAGACGAAGCGCACAATGATACGCTGCTGGCAGCGCTGGATGAATACATCCCCGAAGAAGAGGAAGACCTCACCTTCGAGCCGATGGGGCTTGGCGCTCCGGCGCCGGTGGCAGATCTGGGTATTGTGCCGGAAGCGCCGGCAGAACCGCAGGAGGAAACCTACCGGATCCGGTTCCAGCCGCTGAAGGAAATGTACGGTACCGGCAATGAGCCGTTCTTCCTGTTCCAGGCGCTTAAGGACATGGGCGATCTGACCGTAAAGCTTGACGAAAACGAGCTGCCCGGCTTTGACGCAATGGATATGAGCGAAAGCTACCTGGCCTGGGACATCACTTTGGTGACCAAGGACTCCCGGTCGATTGTCGAGGCAGTCTTCGAATTTGTCGAAGGTCTCTGCGAGTTGTCTATCGATGGCGAAGGCGACGCGGAAGCGGAAGCCAATGCACTGGCTGCCCTGGACGCCATGTTCAGCGCACCTGATGCTCCGCCCGCAGCGGACACAACAGAAGGGGAGGCGCCCGCAGTCCCTTTTGAACCGCCGGTCCCCGCACCTGAACCCGAAGCCAAGCCGGCACCTGCCGAAGAAAAGGCATCGGCCCCGAAAGCCGAGAGCGGCAAGCAGGAGCAGCGCGGCGGTCCCAAGCCCACGCTCCGCGTCGAGCTCGAGCGGGTGGACCGGCTGATCAACGCTGTCGGGGAGCTTATCATCAACCATTCGATGCTGGCGCAGCAAATCGCCAACCTCGATGTCTCTGATACACGGGACGTTGAAACAGAGCTCGAAGGTTTCAAAAACCTCGCACGCGACATCCAGGAAGGTGTCATGGCAATCCGTGCTCAGCCGGTGAAACCGCTGTTCCAGCGCATGGCCCGGATCGTCCGGGAAGCTTCGGCTGCGACAGGTAAAACCTGTAAACTCGTGAATGAGGGCGAAAACACCGAGGTCGACAAGACGGTGATCGAACGGCTGTCCGACCCGCTGACGCATATTCTGCGCAATGCGGTGGACCACGGGGTCGAAAAACCCGAGGACCGGGAAACCGCCGGAAAATCGAAAGTCGGTGAAATACGGCTGTCGGCTTCCCATCGTTCTGGAAGTGTTTGCATTGAAATCAAGGATGACGGGGCCGGTGTGAACCGCCCGCGGGTCAAACAGATCGCCATTGAGAAGGGCCTGATCCCGGAAAATGCCGAGCTGACTGACGGCGAGATCGACAATCTCCTGTTCGCGCCTGGCTTCTCCACCGCCAAGGAGGTGTCAAACCTCTCCGGACGCGGTGTCGGTATGGATGTGGTGAAGAATGCGGTGACCGGCCTGGGCGGCCGCATCAACATCTCCTCCACGCCCGGAAAAGGGTCAACGTTCACGATCATCCTGCCACTGACCTTGGCGGTGATGGACGGCATGGTGGTGTCGGTCGCTGACCAGACCATGGTGGTGCCGATTACTTCTATCGTCGAAACGATGCGCGGCAGCGATGACATGATCAACAGCCTCGGCGCCGACGGCACCCTGCTGTCGATCCGCGGCAATTTCGTGCCCATCTGCGACGTTGCCGGCAGCCTGGGGCTGTACCGCGAAAGCGACCGGCAGGCCGGCGTCTATCTGCTGGTGGAAACCGAAACCGGCCAGCGCTGCGCTTTGGCAGTGGATGACATCCACGACCAGCGCCAGGTGGTGATCAAAAGCCTGGACGGCGTCTGCGGGGAAATCGCGGGCGTTGCCGCAGCAACCATCCTTGGAGACGGCAAGATCGCCATGATCCTGGACCCTGAAAGCATCATTGCGGCCTCGCCCACAGCGGCCGCCTTTGACACCGAGCGGAGAATGAGCAATGCAAGCTGAAGCGAAGCATACCGATCAGGAAGTGAAACACGCTGAACACAGCGAGTTTGTCAGCTTCACCGTGGCCGGGCAGGCCTTCTGCCTGAAGATCACCCAAATTCGCGAGATCAGGCGCTGGTCACCGGTGACGATCCTGCCGCATGCTCCGGCCGACGTGCTGGGGGTGATGAACCTGCGCGGTGCGGTGATCCCGATCTACGATCTGTCCGCCCGTTTCGGCCTGCAGCAAACCGAAGCCAGCGAACGCAATGTCGTCATCGTCGTTTCGGTGCATGGCAAGCCGGTTGGCCTGCTGGCCGAGTCGGTCTCCGAGATTATCTCGATCAATCCGGACGACATCCAGGACACTCCGCCGGTCGATAGCCGCAACACGATGGAGTACATCCAGGGCATCATCTCGCATGATGACACCATGGTGCGCATCATCAATCTTGATGCGGTGATCTCGGCTCCGGAGCAGGTGATGCCGTGAGCGCAGCAGGTTCCATTTCCCCCAGCACAGAGAGCTTTTCGCTGTCGGACCAGGAATTCGAAGCCATTGCGCAGTTCGCGCATAAAAACTTCGGCCTGGCCATGGCGGCCAGCAAAAAGCCCCTGGTGTCTTCACGCCTGGCCCGCAAGCTGCGCCAGCGCAACATCACCAAATTCAAGGACTACCTTGCCAGCCTGGACGGCCCCAATGCCGACCAGGAACGCAGCGGGCTGCTGTCGCTGCTGACCACCAATGTGACCCATTTCTTCCGGGAGCCGCACCATTTCGAGACGCTGCGCAACGACGTGCTGCCGCCGCTGATCGAACAGGCGCGCCGCGGCGGCCGGGTGCGGCTGTGGTCGGCGGGTTGCTCGAACGGGCAGGAGCCCTATTCGATTGCCATGACCGTGTTGGATATCTGTCCCGAAGCGGCGCAGCTGGATTTCAAAATCCTGGGCACCGATATCGACCCGGTGGTGGTGCAGTACGCACAGGCGGCGAAGTACCCCGAGGACGAACTGGCCCAGATTGATACAAAATACAGCAAGCTGGTGCCCAAACGCGATCCCGACGGACGCTTTCCCGAAAGCCTGCGCAAGCTGATCACTTTCGGGGTGCTGAACCTGATCGAACCTTTCCCCTTCCGCGGCAGGTTCGATGCGATTTTCTGCCGGAACGTTGCGATCTATTTCGACAACCCAACCCAGCAGAAGGTCTGGAGCGCTTTTCAGAATGCCCTGAACCCGGGCGGTTACCTCTTCATCGGTCATTCCGAGCGCATGTCAGGCCCGGCGGCGCAGCAGCTGAAGACGGCCGGGATCACCACTTATGTCAACTCATCCGCAGGCAGGAAAACCTGACCGCGGCTGCAAGCAGAGCAGAAGGAAAGAAAAAATGAGCTTGAAAGACTCTCTCCGCGTTATGGTCGTTGACGACATGTCGACAAGCCGGGGGATCATCACACAAAGCCTGGATGAGATCGGCATCAAGAACTATATGGTCGAGAACGCCGGCCAATCCGCCTTTCAGAAACTGACCCAAACACCAGTTCATCTGGTGCTGTCGGACTACAACATGCCGGGCATGGACGGGCTGGGGCTGCTGCAGGCCGTGCGCGGCCATCAGGTAACCCAGCGGGTTGGTTTCATTCTGGTAACCGGCAAACCAACGCCGGAAATGATCCAGATGGGCAAACAGCTGGGCCTGAACAACATTGTCCGCAAGCCGTTCACGGTGGCCACGATGAAACAGGCCATCGAACAGGTTGTCGGGCGGCTATAACCATGGAACGCCCCGACAAAGCCCTAGGCGAATTATGCGCCGCGTCGGCCTGGGAGATGGAGCAGTTGCGCAGCCAGATGCAAGCGTTGGAAGACGTTGTCCTGGACGTGCTGGAACGCGGCACCGCCCCGACCAGCCAGGAACTGCGCTCGTTGCAGGACTTTGATCTGGTGATCCAGACCCTGTCCGGCCTCTCCGGTTTCTACAAGCGCGTACAGGCGCAAGTTGATGAATCCGGGCCTGCCGATCTGCCGGCCGCAGCTGCCGGGGTCACCCTGGAAAAGCTGCGCGAGCGGCTGCGTGCCGCAGGCAGCATGGCAAGCACCTGAAATCAAGCGGCCCCGCCCGACCCGGGCGGGGCCGTTTTTTCACCTTCAGCGGCGGCGAATTTCCTTTTTCTTTGCTGCCGCAGCGGACTACATTGGGTCATAGCTGAAACTGCCGGCCCGGGTATTCGCATGTCATTTCTCATCAAGCCTCTGATTTTCGCAGCCTGCTTGCTTGTTGCAACGGGTGCGCAGGCCGCAAGCGACCGCATTGCTCTGGTTATCGGCGTGGCGGATTACCAGTACCTGCCGCCGCTGGAGAACACCCGCAACGATGCCGTGGCAATGGCGGACACCCTGGAAGGGATCGGCTTTGACGTCAGCCTCGCATTGGATCCCGGCACCTCGGACATGGTGCAGCTGCTGGAGGATTTCACTTTCCGTTCCGAAGTGGCGGATCTGGCTCTGGTCTATTTCGCCGGCCACGGGATTGAAGTGCAGGGCGAGAATTTTCTGATCCCGGCTGATGCCCAGGTGGCCAGCAACCGCGATGTGCAACGCCAGTCCTTGTCGCTGAAACAACTTCTGGGGGCAGTGGACCGGGCACGCAAGATGCGGATCGTGATCCTCGACAGCTGCCGTGACAACCCGCTGGGCGATTCCATTACGCTGGAACAAAGCAGCAGTGAAGCTGCCGAAACGAATGCCGCAACCCGCGGCGGCGGCGGCATGGCAGCAGCCGATCCGGACCGCGGCACCCTGGTGGCCTTTGCCGCCAAAGACGGCCAGGTGGCGTTGGACGGCTCCGGCAGCAATTCGCCCTATGCCACTGCGCTGATAGAAAAAATGGTGCAGCCGGGGCTGGAGATCAGCCTGATGTTCCGCCAGGTGCGCGACCGGGTGATGGAAAACACTGCTAATCTGCAGGAACCGCATACTTATGGCTCACTGACCGGTGTGCCTTTCTATCTTGCCGGCCCGGGCAAAAATGATGCTCCGGTCACGGTTGCAGATGCCTCCGAGGCCTGGGCGGCGCTGAAACCCGACCAGGAAGAGCAGCTGCTGGCGCTGGCGGATCTTGGTGATACCCGCTCGATGCTGGGCCTAGCCTATATCCGGCTGAACCCCAATGAAGGCCGGTTTGATCCAGCCGCGGCGGTCGGTTTTCTGCAGCGCGCTTCCGATGCCGGCTCTCCCGAAGCGCAGTTCGAACTGGCCAAGCTTTATGAACGCGGCACAGGTGTCGCAACGGACCCCGCCAAGGCGTTGGAATTGTACCAGGCTGCTGCAGCGCAGGATTTTGCGGATGCGATCAACGACCTTGGCTTCTTGCACTACCAGGGCGGGCTGGGATTGCCTGCCAATCCGAAAAAAGCCCTGACCTTTTTTGAACGCGCCGCGGATCTGCGCCATCCGCAGGCCCAGTTTAATTTCGCTGCCTTGATAGATGACGGTCTGATCCCGTCGAAAGGTCCGGAAGATTCAGCGCATTATCTTTATGCAGCTCTGCGCAGCGGCAGTTCTGATGTGCTCAACCTGCTGAGCGAGCGGCCCAATATGTTCACTCCGCAAACCCGGCGCTCTCTTCAGCTGAAACTGAAGGAGAACAACTTTTATGCCGGTGCCATTGATGGCAATTTCGGGCCTGGAACCCAACGGGGAATCCGGCAGGCTTACGGGCTGGAAGGCTGATTTTCAGGTCAGCGCAACACCATCACAGCTGACCGTCCGCAATCCACGCATCCAGCTGGCGGCGGCTGATCTCAAAGTGCATGCTGTCTTCGCGCCGGAACCCGGCGCCCCAGACCCAGCCCTGATCATAAAAGAAATCCGCCATGATGGTCAGGCCCAGCTGGGTCTTGCCGTCGGTGAAATTATCCAGCTTGCCGTCGATATTCAGATCAACGGCCAGGCCGTAGCTGTGGGTGGACAATGAATTTGCGGTGCCGCGGATCCGGCGCACACACAGCGCGCCGGCCGTATTGATGCGGGCATATAGGTCCGGGTCCGCCTGGCGGATGTTTTCAAACACCACCTTCAGGCTTTCGATCGCCGGGCGCAGCATGCTGACCCGGATCGGTCCGACCTGTTCGGTCACCAGCTTTTCCTTGAGGTTCGCATTGGTCATCGGCTGGCAGGTATCGTTCAAATCCTCCCGCGGGCGGCCCAGTTTCTCTGTCAGATACTTGCCGCCTGTGACCCGCAGCCCGCGGTTCACGTTCAGCCGGTCGGCGATCAGCACGACCTGGGCGTAATCCAGATCGGCGCCGCCGGTCTGGTTCCAGATTGCGGCCTCGCCCGCCGCGTCATCGGTAAAAGGGGTGCCGCCGCCTGCCCCTCCAGCGGGCAGGCTGGCAACCTCGCTCTGCAGATCCGTCATCCGGGATTGCAGATCCTCGACCTGCTGGCGCAGCATCTCGATTTCGATCCGCGCGGTCGAATCAACACCGCCCGCCCCTTGGAAGTCTTCTTCGCTCAGCAGCCAGCTGAGCCCGAACCAAACCGCCGGAGCCAGCACAAGGCCAATGGCGATTATCACTGCTGGCAGAACCCGCATTTTCCCTCCCGGATCATTTGCGCCCATTTCAATCCCTCGCCGCGCGGCAGTAAACCCCCTGATTACAACTTGCCGGAAACACCGTGTTTTTTTCCCTCGCTTCACTCTGCCTGCCATTGGCAGGCCGCAGGTGCTGGTATAGACTGCCAGCCATGTTGAAATGGCAGGGGAGGGCGCCGGGCATGATCCGCCTTAAAGGAATTTTTGCAAGTGTTCTGGGTGCGGGCCTGATTTTCGCCCCGCTGGCTCAGGCGCAGTCGAATGGCGGCGAATTGTCGGTCGAGGAAATCACCGAAGCCTTCAAGAAGCAGAAGACGCGCGGCCTTGTGATCGTGCCAAGCAGCGCAACTGCGGCCGAGGATCCTGCGGAGGAAACCGCAACCGTGGCCGCCGCGGCTGAGGAATACAATCCGGTCGACCGGCAAACCCAGATCAATGTCCAGATCTCTTTTGACTTCGACAGCGCCGCGCTGCGCGCCGATCAGGCGCCGAAACTGGCCAATATGTGCGCCTCAATGAAGGCGCTTGATGGCACCGTGTTCCAGATCATCGGCCATACCGACAGCTCTGGATCAGCGGCTTATAATGAACGGCTGTCGCTGCTGCGGGCGCAGGAAGTGCGCCGTCACCTGATCAGCTCCTGCGGTGTGGACGAGGGCTTGCTCAAGGCCATCGGCATGGGTGAGACTGCGCCTTACAACGAAAACAATACGCGCGCCGACGAAAACCGCCGTGTTGAATTCCAGGCTCTGGGCTGATCACAGCCCCGACCCGCGCCGGATGAAAGGCCAGGGAGACTTCCATGCTTGAATCGCGCCCTGGCGACTTGTTCCAGCCGGGTGACCTGCTGAACAATACCTACAGGATTGAAGGCCTGCTGGGCCGCGGCGGCACGTCTCATGTCTATAAGGCACGCTCGGAAATTTCCGGCAACCTGGTGGCGCTGAAGGTGCTGAAACAGGAACTTGCCGCCAATGAGGACTTTACTGTCCTGATGGCGCGCGAGGAGAATATCCGCGAAATCCGCCATGCTGCGGTGGTGCGCTATTCGGAAAACCACCGCACGCCGGACGGCCATATCTATCTGCTGATGGACTATGTAGAAGGCCCCGGTCTCGACAAGCGCCTAAAGCAGGGGCCGATGGCGGCTGAGGACCTGCTGGTGATTTGCCGCCGCGTGGTCCAGGGCCTGCAGGCAGCGCACATCCGGAATATCGTCCACCGCGACCTTAGCCCGGACAACATCATTCTGCGCGGCGGTGAACCGGCCGAGGCTGTGATCATCGATTTCGGCATCGCCAAGGATACCAATCCGGGCGCCCAGACCATCGTCGGAAATGAGTTTGCCGGCAAATACTCCTATGCCGCACCGGAACAGATGAGCGGAAACACCGACGCCCGCTCGGACATCTATTCGCTGGGGGCTCTGCTTTTGGCCAACTTCCGCGGCGCGGCGCCGAAACTCGGCGCCAATCCGATGGAAGTAGTTGAAAACAAGCAAAAACCTCTCGACACAGAAGGCCTGCCCGAGCCTTTCAAAACCCTGATCGAGCGGATGTGCGCCCCGGATCCGAACGCGCGGTTCCAGAATGCAGGTGAAGTTCTGGCCTTTCTGGATGATCCCGATGGCGGCAGCCTGGGGGATATCCTGGATGGCCCGGCTGAAGACGCCACCATTATCGTGCCGCAGACCAGCAAACCCGCCCCGCCGCCGCAGCCCTCCGCCAAGCCGGTTCAGGGCAAGGCAGAGGAAGCAAAAGGCGGCCGCGGCGGTCTTTGGGCGGCCTTGGCGGTTTTGCTTCTGCTCGGCGGCGGCGGGGCCGGTGCCTATTTCAGCGGTATTCTCGACAATGTTCTCCAGCCCTCCTATCCAGTGGCCCGCCCCTATTCTTTCATCGCCGAAAAACCCGCCGATGGTCCGGTCCAGATCGTTGGCAACGTGCCAAGCGAAGCCGCACGGGACGCACTTTTGGCGCTGTCCCAGGATGCCGATCTGACCCTGGCCACCGGCGCGATATCCGACACGTGGGGCGCCGATGTGCTCGACACGGTTGAACCGCTTGAGGGTTTGCGCGAATGGCGCCTGGTGGTCAGCAACAACAAGGCGCGGCTCACCGGCACCACCGACGACACCAACGTGGCCGAAATGCTGAACGAGCTGTTCCGCAACGGCCTGCCCGGCGCCTTGGAAGGCAAGGCCGAGATCCGGTTTGAGCTGCCGATGCTGCCGGTGGCCGAGGTCAAGGCAGTGATGGAGGCTTTTGCCGATTGCGGCCCGCTGCTGCGGGACGGCAATGGCCATTACGACGGTTACGCGCCCGGCGACCCGGTGCTGATCAGCGGCCGCGTCGCCAGCACCGCTACCCGGCTGGAATTGTTTGATGCGCTGCGGGCGCTGGCGCATGAACGCCAGGTGGTGCTGGATGTTGAGGTGCTGAACGACTCGCTTTGTGTTGTCGAACAGCATCTGCCCAAAGCCCCGTCCGGCGGCGCCGAAGTGGCATTCGCTGTTGGCGGAACAACGGTGGAGCCCAATCCGTCGGGCCGGTTCTTTGTCGGCGAAAACCCGGTAATCGATATCGTGCTGCCGGACGATGTGACCGAGGGTTACCTGACCGTGTCGATCCTGGATGTTTCGGGCAATGTGTTCCACTTGCTGCCCAATATCTCGCGCGAAGACAATGCCGTTGCCAGCCTGCGGGACGGTGCCGCCGGCGAAGTTCATGTAAGGGTCGCCTATAGTCTGGAAGAATCCGCCACCGGCGGCGGCATTGCTTTCAAGGTTGACGACAGCACCCTTGGGAAAAGCAAAGTGGTGGTCCTGCACTCCTCGGAACCGCTGTTTGACGGCATGCGCCCGACGTCCGAAAGCGCGGTAGGTTTTGCCGAAGCCTTGCAGGCCAGCTACGAGGCTGATTCCAGCCGGATCCGCTCGCTGGACAGCCGTATTCTGGTGACAGCAAAACCCTGATCAGCGGGCCGGAATTTTATGGCAATTCCAGCTCGGAAAACACACGTGGTATGTCCCGTTTGCGTCTTCAGGAAACGGCGGCGTCACAGGACATCAATCACTACAGCGGTAATATTATCCGCCCCGCCCCCGTTCAGCGCGATCTGGATCAGCTGATCGCCGACGGTCTCCAGCGGTGTGCCGGTCAGCGCATCCTCCAGGATCTGGAAGGTGGCATATTTTGTCAGCCCGTCCGAGCAGATCAGGAAGCGGTCGCCAGGTTCCGTGTCGCCGCGGATCTTGTCGATCTCCAGCTCTTCCCCAACACCTACAGCACGGGTGATCGCGTTGGATTGCGGGTGCTGTTCCGCCTCGTCCCAGGTCATTTTTCCAGCCAGCACCAATTCAGCCACTGCCGAGTGATCCTCGGTCAGCATTTCGATATGCCCGTCCCGCAGCCGGTAGATCCGGCTGTCGCCGGCCCATAACCCGGCAAAATGCTGATTGGCCATCACCAGCGCCGCAACTGTCGATCCGATTGTGCCGCCGCCACGGGCTTCCGCCTCGGTCCGGATCGCCTTGTGCGCGTTCTGTATCGCCTCCCGCAGCGCATGCATCCGCGCCGCAGGATCCAGACCCAGCGGGATCATGGCCGCAGCATCGGCGATCAGCCGGCTGGCATAATCCCCTGCGTCGTGCCCCCCCATTCCGTCTGCCACGAGCCAGATATCATGCTCCGGCAGCGCCAGAACGGCATCCTCGTTGACCTTGCGCTTAATCCCCACATGGGTTTGCGCGGTGTAACGGTATTTGCGCAATTGGTTCATCACAGCCCCTCCGCGTCCGCCCAAACCGGCGCCCCGAGGTCAAAAAGCCCCTGTGCGGTGCCGCCTTGCGGCAGATCCGCACAGGCCAGCCTCCGCGGCACGCCATCCAGCATCGCCGTCCACAGGCTGCAGCCGGTCAGCTTCCCTTCCAGAGCGGCACCCGCCAAGGTGCCAGGCAGCACTTCCGGCCCCTGGGCACCGGCCAAAACAAGACCCGGGCCAGCGGCCGGCAACGGATCCGCCGACCGGATGTCCGGCACTGGAATACCAGCAAGTGCTTCCGCCAGCCTGTCCTTGGTCATCGTATCCTCCAATGCATCCAGCGCCACATCTTCCAGCCGTTCAAACAGCGCATCCTCGCCAAAGCAGGGCACGGCGGCCGTACCATTCCCTGGCAGCGCCGCCATCAGCGTCAGCGGAAACCGCCGGCCAACCCGGTCAACCGAGGGCATCAGCACCCCGATCACCCTTTGCGCCCCGGCCAGTCCGGCAGGCAGGGTAAACCGCCAGATCGGGGCGGTCATGTAGTGGGCGTCAAAATCTGGCCCGTATTCGCCCCGCCCGTCCAGCATAACCTGCTGCAGCCAGGCATCCCAAACCCGCACAAATCCGCCCGGTGTATTCAGCCGGAAAAAATCCCCGGCTGAAGGCATCTTACCGAATGCACCGAACCCCGCCATTACATCGACTTCGGGCAGCTGAACTTTGCCATTGCCGGCAAGGCAAATGGGTTGATGACAGACCCGGATTGCAGTTCGAACAGTGCTAGACGCCCGCCAACGCGGAAATTCACCCGCCGCCGGTCCGAGACATTGGTGCGCCGCACCTCTGCCGCATCCAGCAGCCGGAACCACGCCCAAGGCCCATCGCGCGACATCACGTTTTCGGCGTCGCGTTTCTTGGGTAAAAGAGTGATCCGCGCCAGCCCCACCGACCCCGGCCAGGTCACAGCCACAGGCGTCGGCGCGCCGGACCGGTGGTTATAGGCCACTTTGGAGCCGTCGATCTCCAGCACAACCTCCTTGGCCTTCGGGTCCAGCGCGTTGACGGTGATCTGGAACTGCACCGCAGGCTGGGCACCGCCGGCAAAGAACGCCTCCTTGATCTCGGCGGCATATTGCATCTGCTGCAGAACCGCCGGGCTGATGCCCAGATCCACGTCATTCACCCGCTTCCAGGTCCAGGGACGGCTGCGGGTATCGACATATTTCAACAGCTGATCGTTAAAGAAACCATCGATCATCCCGCCAGGTGCAAACAGTTTGGCAAAATCCGCCATTGCCACATCGGCCCGGGCCGAGCGGTTGAACGGATAGCGGTTCCCCAGCGCCTGCTCGCAGAACGGCAGCACCGCCGATTGCCAGCGCGCATTGATCGACGCACGGGTGCCCTCCGAGGTGATCCCCGAAGACCCCGCCGAGATCTGCGTCGCCCAGCGGGGCAGCGGCCCGCCCATGCGGCTGGCGGTCTGCTGGAACTGCAGCAGCGCCTGGCCGCTTTGCCCGCCCGTCGCCACGCCCGAGAAGGACATCTTGTTCAGCTCCTGATAGACCTGCTGCAGCTGCCCCATCAGACCATCCAGCTGCGAGGGCTGGCCCTCGGGCCGGTTCACCAGATTATACAGCCATTCAAACCGCTCCTGCACATAGGCGCCCGGCGGCTTGGCGGCCTGACCGGGCGCATTTTCAGCAGAGCCGACCAGCGCCTCCAGCAGGATCTGGCCCTGGATCGACAGGTTCGAGCGCGCCTCAATCGCGGCCACGTTCTGGGCACCTGCGGCAAGAGTGCCCGCATCCAGAATAGACTTATCCTCGTTCAACCGGGTTTCCGCACTGACATCGGTAAGGATGTTAACGATGGGCGAGGTTGGCCCCGACAGTACATTGGTGACCTCAACGGCGTGGGACAGCGACTCCAGCGGGATAATGTCGATATCCCCCAGGATCTGGTCATAGCGGCTGATATAGTCGTTGTAGTACAGGTCCAATACATCGCGGCTGAGCTTCAGCAAAACTGCCTCGTTCTGAGCGGCATCACTTTGCTCGCCCAGCACCCAGGCTTCGCGGTGGACCCTCTCGGCGACACTGACCGCCTCCGGCAGAAATACGTTGTGGAAGCCGTCATAGGTAAAGACGCCTTCGATCCCCTCGTTCAAGGGCTTGCCGGAACTGCGCACCAGCACCCGCATGACCGACGGCCCGCCAACATCCGTGATCCGCCATTTCGCCAGCGCCGTGGCCTTTTTCGAGTTCAGAATTCCGTTGTAAACCCGCTGTGCCAGCGGCATTTCCGAAAGGATGTTCTGCGCCTGGGCAATCAGCGGGCCGTTAAGGGCAATCTCCTCCATCGGCTGTGACAAAAGCGCGGTCAGATGGTCCATCAGGTCGGCACGCAGCTGGTTGCGGGCGATGCCGGGATAGGCGATCCGCTCCCAATCCAGCCGCATCCACTCCTTGATCAGGTCCTGGTTCATCGGCCCCTGCAGACCCAGCATCAGATAGATTTTCAGCGCTTCATACAGCGTGTCGGGATTGTTGATATTTCCTTCGATCTGCTGCTCCAGCCGCACCAGCAGCCGCGGCAGCAATCGCTGGTTCAGCGCCGCGCGGTAGGTCTGTGCGGCCTGGGTGCCGATCACCTCGCCCTGATACAGGCCATAGGTCATGGCGCCATCGGGTTCCGGATCAGACAGCACCGGATTGCCCGGCATGTCGCGCAGATTGTTCAGCGCGGCGGCCACCGGCACCAGATCGGTATCGCCGACCGGGCTGGGCGGCAATTGCGCCGCTGCTGCCTGATAGGCCGCAACCTGACCCTCAGCCTGGGCAATCAGATCGGTGTTCCTCAGATAGGACCGCACCCAAAGCGCGCCCATTGCCACCGCCACCAGAACAGTTGCGGTGATCGCAATCCGGCGGGTCCAGCGGTAGCGGCGTTCGACCTTGTCATCCGCCGACACCAGCCCCGCCTCGGGGAACATCACGCTTTCAAACAGCCGGGTCAGGAAGAAAGACCGCCCGGTGCCCTGCCCGGTGCCAATCGCCTGCCGCCCGATGCCAAAAGTCTGCGCCATGCCCAGCATCAGACGGTCGATCGGCGTGCCTTCCTGGGTGCCGGAGGTAAAATAGACCCCGCGCAGCATCTGACGCTGTTCATAACGGTTATCCTGAAACACCTCGGTCAGAAACTCGCGTGCCACACCGCGCATCGAGGCGACCTGCGCCGGGAAGCCGGCAATCAGGGCGCGGCGCTGGTGGTCGGTCTCGGTCTGCATCTTTTCCAAGAGCTGCGCGTTCACCTGCCCCAGCAGCAGCCCGAACTCCTCGTCAAACCCGGCAATCGGCGCGGCGTCCTTTTTGCCCTTGGGCAGCGGCAGGGTGAAACCCCAGACCTGTTCGCGGTCCTCTTTGCCCAGCGAGTCATGGAACTCCTGGAAACCCGCAATCAGGTCGGCCTTGGTGAACAGCACATAGACAGGGAAACGCACGCCCAGCTTCTCGCGCAGCTCCGCCAGACGGCGGCGCACGGCAGCAGCGTGGCTTTTTTGGGTGATCTCGTCCTGCAACGACAGATCCGACAGCGAGATTGCAATGATCGCACCGTTGATCGGCTGCCGTTTGCGGTATTTCTTCATCAGCCCCAGGAAACCCAGCCAGGCGGCGTTATCCGCCTCGGCGTCGCTTTCCTGGGTGGTGTAACGCCCGGCAGTGTCAATCAGCACCGCCTCATTGGTGAACCACCAGTCGCAGTTACGGGTGCCGCCAACGCCGCCAATCGCAGCCTTGCCCAGCTTTTCAGCGAGCGGGAACTGAAGACCGGAATTGACAATCGCCGTGGTTTTGCCCGCACCCGGCGGGCCGATCATGATGTACCAGGGCAGATCGTTCAGATGGCGCCGCCCGCCCTTGGACTTGCGCAGCTCCTTCATCGCGTCCTTGAACTTGCCGCGCAGCTCGCCGATTTCCTCGGACAATACATCGTCTTCCGAAGTATCCACCGCCTCGGCGATCTCTTCGGTCATCTCCTTGTCCTTGCGGCGGCGCCGCCAGAAGATGATGCCGATGATGATGAAGTACAAAAGGAAGATCACCCCGATGGTGATCAGCCGCGACATCACACTGTCAAACGGGCGCCAGTCCTCGCTGCCGATGAAAGGGGCGAAATACCACACACAGGCCGACAGCACCGCTGCCAGGATCAGCAGGATGGTATAGATCGACCGGAACAGCGGAAAGATATAACGGCGGATCATCCTTCAACCTCCTGAACCAGCAGGATTTCGATCCTGCGGTTCTTGGCCCGCCCTGCGCGGGTGCTGTTATCTGCAATCGGTTCCTTATCGGCGCGGCCTTCGGCCGACAGCCGGTCCGGGTCGGTCATCACCTTGGCCATGCCTGCCATCACCGATTTCGCACGCGCCAGCGACAGCGCCATGTTGGATGGGAAGCGGGAGGAGCGGATAGGAATATTGTCGGAATGGCCCGCCACAATAATTTTGCCCTTTTCGTCATTCAGCGATTCAGCCACCCGGTTCACCGAGGACCGGAATTTCTGGCTGAGCTGGTCCGAGCCTGAGCCGAACATGCCGGAACCGGCCAGCCGGATGATCAGCGTGTTGCCCTTTTGGAAGACCTGCACGATGCCTTCCTTGATCTCCGGTTCCAGGAAACCCGAAACCTTGGCGATCTGTTCTTCGGTGGTTGGTGCAGGCGGCGGCGGTGGCGGCGGCGGCGCGCGCCGTTCCAGCTCCGCTTTGGGGCCGGAATCCACAATCGTCAGCTGCCCGACCACATTCTCGGTCTGGTTCGACAGCATCCAGCTAAGGCCCAGAAACTGCAGCGCCAGCAGCGCACAGGTGGCTGCCAGGGTGATCCACACCAGCCGCCAGACCGACAGTGCCTTGAACGGTTTGACCAGCCCTTCCCAATGCGGCGACAGATCGCGCTCAACGGGCCCGCGCTGGTTGCGGATGATCCGGGCCAATGCGCCGCGGATCTGCAGATGTTTCTCGGAACCGCCCTGCTCCACCCGCAAACGGCCCTCAAATCCCAGCGACAGGCACATGTACAGAAACTCAAGCATGTCGATATTGCCGCCCGGCTCCTTCTCCAGCCGTGCCAGCAGGTCATAAAACCGGTCGCCGCCGACCACCTCGCGGTGGAATGTGGCCACCATCGACTGCAGCCCCCAGGCGGATTGCCCGCCCCAGGGCGTGTTCAGCACCACATCATCCAGTGTCGCGCACAAAGCATAGCGCGCAATCTTCACCGTCTGCGCCGCAATGCCCGCTTGCAACGCGCGGTTTTCAAACGCGCGCACCTCGGCCACCACGTTTTTGCGCAAGCCATCCGGGTCCATATGCTGGGCCCGGTTGCGGATGCGCGAGATCAGCGCAAACAGGGTCGAGGCACAGGCCGTCAACTGGTTCATCCCCGTCAGCGCCATCTTCGGCGCCTTGGCGCCGCCCGCGGCAGCCTGCGGTCGTGGTGCCGCCGCCTGCGGCACGCCATAGGCATCCAGATCCGGCTCTGCGGGCTGTTCCGCTCCGGGCTGGACCTGCGGTGTCTCCGGCTGCTGCACCGGAGTGGCCGTCCGCCGCCCGCCCGGGTTCGGCTTGATCACCGTCTTGTCGGTATCCCCCGGTTCCGCAAAGGGATCATCATAATCAGCCATCTCAGCATCTTCCCTTACGCATTACGGATCGCCCAAAGCTCCATCTTAAGCCCCGGATACTGCCCCGACACATGCACCGCGATGCCGCCCGAAGTGGTCATCTTGCGCCAGTAGGGGCTGTCCGCATCCATCTCGAAATAGACCACGCCGGAGTGATAGGGAATCTGCCGCGGCGCCACTGGCAAGGGCCGCAGGGTGATCCCCGGCAGCGCCGAGTTTACCAGCTGGCGGATTTCTTCCACGGGGCCGATCTTGGCCTGGCCGGAAAAATGCTTGCGCACATCCTCAGCCGGAATGTCAGCGCTGACTGCCAGCACAAATCCTGCATTGCCCAGCAATTTGCGGTCGGCGATGACACCGACCGAGATACCGTATTTGCGCGCTTCCAGCTTGATCGGGATTGCAGTCTGCTCCAGCACCGAGCTCAGGTACTGGCGCAGCACCCGGATCACCGGCGCAAAGCATTCGACCAGATTGTCATGGGTATAGGGCGGAAACTCCGGCGCCTGTTTTTCGGTTGACATGAACACCGACAGCTCCCCGGCCAGCCCGGCACAGGCGGCAAACAGGCGTTCGGGATGCAGGTTCTCGATATTGCGCAGATGGCGCACCTGCGGCAGCATTCGGTTGACCACGGCCAGCAGCATGAAGTCCGACACATCCGCCACCCCGCGGGCACCGCCCGCCTCGGACAAGCGGCCCGCCAGCGCCTCCATCCGGTGCGCCAGCAGCCCCTCCAGCTCGCGCAGGAAACCGCTAAGCGCAGGTGCGGCCAGCACGTCCAGGCAAGCCGGGACAAAGGCCTGATCCAGCACGATCTCCTTGTCCGGGCGCACCTCGATGATACGCGCGACGGGGATCGCCAGCAGATCGGCCAGATCGTCCACCTCCAGGGCAAACTGCAGCCGCATCTTGCCCACATCCAGCTCCACCGGCTTGCGCTCGGTCGAGGTCACATCGGTCACTTCCTGCTTGTCCGGGCGCAGCCGGCTGGCCGAGCGTTCGGCGCCGCTCAGGTCTACCTCGGTGGCGCCCTGGCGGCGCTGCGGCACGGTCATGTAGACAATGCAATCCTTGACCGTTGACGGCACCTCCATAGCTGGCGGGTGCGGATCCGCCATCGGCACCCGGAACACCGTGCCATCATGGGTCAGCCCCTCGCAGGACTTCACCGCAAACTGGCCGATCTTCAGCGCCTCATGGTCGATTTCCAGCCCGTTCACACCCCAGGCATAGGGGCTGAGCCGCCGCGCCAGCCCGGCAACCAGCGCCTCGTTATAGCGGTCGGACTGCTGGAAGTGATGCGGCTGCAGAAACAGCCCCTCCGTCCAAAGTACTTTACTGTCCCAGGACACCGGGATCTCCTCTCAGTTGCGGGCACGCGCCAGCGGCGCGGTGCGCATCAGTCCTTCAGCCTGTCCAGCTGATCCTTGTAGGCACGCGCGAACTCGCGGCTGAACAAGTCGTGAAAATCATTCTCAGCCTGATCGGAAATTTCCGCATACAGCTGTTCGTAGACGTCCCAGTATTGCGCCTTTTTTCCGCGCAAAAGGCCCTTAAGGCCGCCTTTGGTTTCAATCTGGCTTTCCAGCGCTTTTGGGTCGAGCCGTTTCAGCACGCCTTTCAGCGCCGCCTCCATGCCGGTGACCATCGCCACCTCATGCGCCTTGATATCGCGCAGCGCCTCTTCGGCGGCGGTCTCAGGCGACAAGTAACCCTTGGTCGCCGGGCGTACCATCGCCTCAACCGCCTGTTCAGGCGTGATCGAGAATTTCAGCGGGTTGTTTCCGCCGGCCGAGATCATCGTCTGCTCAATCCGGAATTCAGACTTGATCGAGGTCCGCGTCATCAGGATTTCGCGCAGGCCGGTAACCAATGTCCGCATCACCCGGCCCATGCGCGCCATGGTGCTGGCGTGTTCCGCCGGATCAAGGCTGACTTCGGCGCCGGCACCCTTCAGGAACGCGGCCACCGCGTCCTGCGACTCAGCTGACGGCGGTGCCGCTGGCGCGATGGTCTTCTGTTCCACGACAACCGTATCCTGCACCGGCGGTATCTCGGTCGGCGGTGCAGAGGGCACTTCCGGCGGCGGCGCTGCAGGCGGGGTTTCCGGCACCGGGGCCGGAACCTCCCGCGGCGGCGGCGCGGGTTGCGGATCGGGGGCAGGTGCCGGGGTTTCCGGCTCGCCTATACCGGACAGGAAATCATCATCCCAATCGTCCGGGATCATGTTCGACTGCGCTGCAGGCACCGCAAACCCGTCTGAAGCGGTCGGGTTGTGGTTGGCCAGACTGGCCCCTTCCCCTTCGCGTCCGTCGCTGGCTTTTTGAAAGAACGGATCTTCTTCCTCGCCCAGGGGCAGCAGCAGCTCATCTATCGGATCCACCGGGTTCAGCTGTGCAGGCCCCTTAAGGCCCTCGCCCAGCAGATCATCCAGGAAATCACCGCCCGGCCCGGCGTCTTCCAGCAGCTGCAACGGATCCGGCGCATTGGCAGCATTCCCGTGCGAGGCAGGCCCCTGCGCGGCGGGGGCGGCAATCATGCCGCCGACATCCGCCAGATCATCGCGGATTTCCACCACCAGCTCATAGTTGCCGACACACAGCACATCCCCATTGTTCAGCGGCGTCGGCGTGCGGCCCAGCGGGATTTTGGAATAGTTCAGAAAGGTGCCGTTGGAGCTGAGGTCCACCACCACCACATTGCCATTGTGATCCTCAATCACGCAGTGATTGCGCGACAGCAACTGATCGGGGTCCGGCAGCACCAGATCGCAGCTGGCGCCGCGGCCCACAGTCAGGCTCGGCCCCCGCATCGGAACAGGGGCCGCATCGCCGGGCATTGCGCCCGAGCTTTGGAATTTCAGTGTCACTCCCATGCCTGGGCTTATCCTCCCACCAATACGGTGACCTGCCCAAGGGTAATCATGCCGCCGCACGCTGCCGTATCCAATATGCGGGCCGCAGGCAGGCTGTTGATTAATACCGTGCCGGACCCTTTGACGATCGGGTGCGGCGGCGCCGCGGTACACATATCTGAGACCCGCGCTGCAGGCAGACCGCCCACCAGCACGGTCACCGCGCAGGGCGGCAGGATCGGCGTCGGCACCGGCAGAACCGGCGGCGGCGGGGTCGAGGGCAGCATGCAGGCATGCAGATCCGTCATCCGGGCCTGTGGCATTCCCATATCTTACATCCTCCCTCAGCTATGCGCCGCCGCTTCCGGCACCTGGACCACCTGCCCCTTGCCGCCACGCGCAATATCCAGCGCCCGCTCTATCAGAACGCCGCCGTGTTCTTCAAACTTATCAGACAATTGACCCAAGGCCACCATATTCATGGCAAAGGCCGCCGCCTCGGACGCGCCTGCGGGGGCGGGATATTGATTCAATTCCCCCGGCCCCAGGGTGCCGGCCGCATAGAGCACCGCCAGCGCGCAATTCACCGTGTCATCATCCACATAGGCATGATCCAGGGTGATGCGCGCCTTGTCGCGGTTTTCCTCGGATGGCTCAAACACCCAGGCCTCCGACGCCGTCAGCGAGGCCGGATCCTGGTCCGAGCGCGGCCCGATGTAATCGCGCGCCGCCAGACAGGCCCACCAGACCCGCTCCCGCGGGGGCAGCAGCACAGCCAAAAGCCGCAGCAGATCGACCAGCGCGCCTTTGCGGTCCAGCTCCTCCAGCACAGTTCCCGCCAGCGCCGTTGGCGGCGCCTCCAGCGGTGTTTTCAATATGACATTTGCCCGTGACAACAGCTTGGCCACCGGGTCAGCGGGCATTTTCACCAGCTTTTCAAATCTTGCCGACATCTGCACCACCTAGTTGATCATCGTGAGGCCGCCCTTCAGGGTCAGCATGGCCTCGCCTTTCACGGTGGTCATCGGCGCCTTGGCCTCAACCATTCCAGAACCTTCGATCTTGATCATCGGCCCCTTGATCGTAACACCGGAATTGTCGATTTTTACCTCAGATGCCCCCACTGTCAGCTTGATCTCCTGGCCAGCGCTCATGGCGATCTTACCCGCCGTCACGTCAACCGTCAGATTGCCCATCGACACGGTCTCTGTATGGTCCCCCGTGGCAATGGTTTCGGTCAGGTCGCCGGTGTCCACGTCCAAGGTCATATTGCCGGTCTGGATGGTCTCGGACTTGTCGCCGGTCTCCACCACTTCGGTCCGGTCGCCCTCATGCACGGTTTCCGTCATGTGCTGCTGGACCGTGAAAACATAGCTCTTCTCGTCCGCCTCAGTGACTTCCGGGTCGGGCGCATCCATGCCCACTGTCACCGTCGAGCGGTCCTTGACCAGCATCTGATGGTCCTTCTGCGCCTGCACCCGCATCAACTCGCTGTCTTTCTTGTCATCGAACATCAGCTCGTTATAGCCGCCGCCGCCCTTGGAGGAATTGGTTTTGATCCCCAGCTGGGTCTGATCATCGGGGTAGGTATAGGGCGGCATGGTTTCAGCATTGTAAAGCATGCCGGTGCAAATCGGCCGGTCGGGATTGCCGTCCTCGAACTGGATCACAACCTCCTGGCCGATCCGCGGGATCGCCACCATGCCCCAGTTCTTGCCGGACCAGGGCGTCACTACCCGCACAAAGCAAGAAGAGGTCTCGCTCTTCTTGCCTTCACGGTCCCAATGGAACTGGATCTTGATCCGGCCATGCTTGTCGGTCCAGATCTCTTCGCCGCTCTGGCCTACCACGATTGCAGTCTGCAGGCCCTGCACCTCCGGCCAGGGGGTCACCAAGGGCGCCCGGAACTGATCGGATTTCAAAATGGCGCTGAATGTCGATGCATAGACGTCATGCTCCATTTCCTCGGGCACATCCATATTGCGCGCCTTCAGGTCGCGCCGCATCGCCCCTTTGGTGGCAACCTCTTTCTTCTGCTGGCTCTCCCGCTCGCCATAATCCCAGGCCACCTTGATATGATGCTCAGTCTCAATGACGAGATATTCCTTGTTGTTCTCCTTCACCGGATGTTTTTCCATCGTGAAGGTGCTGCCGGTGCCCAGCGTCGCCACACTGGAGGCGCCGCGCCAGCGGATGTGCCTGATCGCCTGCGCTTCCATCCGCACCCTTGACCGCTTGTCCCCCAATGGGGTCTTGGACGGATAACGGCCCTGGTAGTCATAAATTTCGTAATCATTGTAGGAATGGCTGCCCCTGGTTATTTCAGTGGCCGCCTTCAGATCCGCCGAGGGCGTTTCAAAATTGAAATCATTCAGCGTGACCTTGCCGCGGGTCAGGATCTCTTCCTTGGTCCATTCCGAGATATGCTCCTCGCGGCGGCGGTCGCTGTCATCGCGGGCGTGGAACTCAATACCCGCGCCGCCCTTGATCGGCGCATGCCCGCTGACACCATCGCACAGCACCAGTTTTTCAATCGCGGTATCGCCAATGGGGCTGTCGAAGTAGAAGTATATCCCCTCTTCCTCCATCAGCCGGCACAAGAAGGCATAGTCGCTCTCGCGGTATTGCAGGCAGTATTCGCGCGCCTCATAGGAATCGCTCAGCTTGTCGGTGAAATCGCTGAAGCCGTACTCGCTGAACAGCTGCTTGATGATATCGACCGAGGTTTTCTCCTGAAATACCCGCAGATCGCTGGTCCGCGTCAGCAGCCAGAACCAGGGGCGCACTTCCGCCACATACATCTCGTAGCCGTTGCGAAAGCCCAGATACTCGACCGAAATGCACAGCCCGTTGAACTGATGCTCTGTCTGCTGGCGCATCACATGCACATTCATCTGCTTGCCGACCAGATCCTGAAGCTTGGGCTGGCTCTTGGTCGCGGCAAACTCGATTGTGGTCTCGGTCAGCTTGCTCAGCCCCTCGCGCACAATCGCACGGCTCATCATCAGACCGTCGGTGGAATATGTCCCCGACATCCAGGCGAGGTCGTTTTCATGGCCCTTGCTTTCTACCATGTCTCCTCCTTTCCGCGACGGGAACCGGGCCGGAAATCGCCGGCAGTGTTCTCAAACATTCGCATTATAAATCATCCAAAAGCGCGGCGAGGTCCGCATCCATTTCATCATCATCCCCGTCATCATCATCATCGTCGTCCCCGAACGACGCCAGCAGGTCGTCCAGATCCCCAAGACCATCGTCATCCCCGCCGCCGTCTCCAAGGTCCAGATCGTCCAGGCCGAGATCATCCCCATCATCTCCGCCCAGATCCAGATCAAGATCCAAATCATCTTCATCATTGCAGCCGTCCGCTGGTTCGGCCGGCTTTGGCTGCCCGCGCGGATCCGGCGGCGAGGGTTCCGGCGCCGGCAATCCGGTCCAAGGACCCAGGATCTCGCTGCCCTTCAGAGAATTGAAGGAGGTCAGCCGCACTTCGTCCCGCCCCTTGACCGCGCTCACCGCCATGAACCCGCGTTCCTGCGCCAGCGCAATCTTGTCCAGGTCAATATTGCGCTCGGTGCAAGGCAGCGCCACCTGGTCACCGAACTTGTCGTTCACATAATGATAGGGCATCTCCCCCAAAGTCATGATTTTACCCAGCTGCAGCGACGGCCCGTGCTGACGGAACGACCGCCCCAGCAGGATCGCCACCAGCACCACCGGATTGGCCCAAAGCATGCCCTTCAGGCCTTCGGTTTCAGTAAACTCCTCAAAATCGAACTCATAACAGGGTTCGGTCTTTTCGCCATATGGGCGCCGCAGCAGGAACCGCGGGCTGACCAATCCCAGATGACCGGCCTCCGCCATGCCCTGCAGCGTATCCCAGGCATCGGCCACCAGCTTGGGCCGCTCCGCCTTCGGCGTCTTCAGGAACTCTGGCGATATCGCGGCAAAGAACGGTGCATCCACATGCGCCGCCACCCGCGCAATCCGGCCCAAGAGTTCCGCATGCGGCGGGGTTTCCTCAAACTGATACATGCCGATCAGCGCCGAATAACCGCCGCGCCCGTTCTCCTCGTCCAGCGGCTCCCCGGTCAGCAACCGCACAAAACCGGTCTTGGACAGGTCTTCTTCCGCCGCCAGATCCACCGCCAATTCCTCGGCCGAGATGTCATACAGCATCACATCCAGCGTATCGTCGTCCTCGATCGAGCGCGCCATCAGATCAAGCGAGCGCCACTGCGCCTCAACCGACTGGAACTCCGGATGGTGCAGCACCAGCCGCATCGCGTCCGCCAGCGCCTCGTCCACCGCCTTTTGCATTGCCGCCACATCGGGGTCCGGCAGCGCCCGGATATGCGGGCCGACAACGCGTGCCAGCAGCTCCTCCACCGGCGAGGCCGGGCGCGGGGTGATACCGGTTGCCCCGATCAGTTGCTGAAAGGCACTCAGCCGTTTGTCGGCAGGCACTGAATTGCCCGCCGAGGTCCGCTTTGGCGCCCGCGCCTTGGTGCCGTGCTTCTCCGCCCAGGCCTTCAGCGTATTTGCCGCGTGATCCGCCGTCGCGCCGCTTTGCAGCTGTTTGCGCAGCCCCACCAGTTCGGAAAACAGCTCAACGTTCTCATACAGCTCATCCGGGTGCAGCCCGTCCAGATCCTCCAGCTTGACCGCAATCCCGGTGCCGTCCTTGCCGATCGGCAGCACCAGTTCAGTCGCAAAGCTCTCGATCACATCTTCGACCGTATCCGGATCCAGCAGGATTGCCTTGCGGGCTGCCAGACCGTCGCCGGTCTCCAGCTGCCCCTTGGCCGCGCGGCCTGAGAAATCACCCAAGATAGCCAGCCGGAACCGCTTGCGCTGCAGCTTCTGCGGATCAGGGCGGTCCGCGCTCATGCTGCCATAGGCAAATTCAGGATCATCCGGTACTGCAGCCGCCGCAACCTCTGTCCCCGGTTCATCATCGCCGGCGTCCAGATCCCCCAGCAGCGCATCCAGATCGTCGCTCCCCGCGTCCCCGGCATCCTCGTCCTCACCGCCAAGATCCCCCAGCAGATCGTCCAGATCCATATCGCCGTCTTCACCCATCAGGCTGTCCAGATCTGAATCCGCGTCTCCCAGCCCGCCCAGCAACGCATCCAGGTCATCCTCGGCACCGGTGTCTTCAGCCGCTTCCTCCGCCGAGGCCTCCTCGCCGAGACCTGCCAGCAGACCGTCCAGATCCCCGTCTTCATCCTCGCTGCCAAGATCACCCAGCAGATCATCAAGGCTGGCGTCTTCCGCCTCCTCCGCGCTGTCCTCATCAAGCCCGCCCAGCAGCGCGTCCAGATCATCATCGCCCGCCGCTTCATCACCGGCGGCGTCATCATCGTCCAAACCGCCCAGCAGATCATCCAGGCTGCTGTCTTCTCCCTCCTCAGCGGCGCTATTGTCAGGCGCGTCCAGACCGCCCAGCAAGCTGTCCAAATCATCGCCGCCATCCTCTGCGCCCATTGACGGCTCTTCGTCCTGCTCACTCAAAAGCGCATCGAGGTCATCTGCGGATGCAGGCTCATCTTCGTCCGTCAGGTCTCCTAGAAGATTGTCCAGACCGTCATCGCCGGCAGGCTCCTCCGCATCACTTTCCCCATCCAGCAAGGCGTCCGGATCCAGCTCCGCGCCATCTGGCCCGTCGGCGCCATCGTCTTCGGCAAGGTCTGCCAGTATGTCATCCGGGACGTCTTCCTCGGCGCCCTCCTCGGGCGCATCGCTGCCAAGGTCCGCAAGCAAATCATCCAGACCGCCATCCCCGGCGTCATCTTCTGCAGGCGCCTCCAGTGTGTCCAGCGCAGCGCTCAGATCGTTGTCCCCGGCATCGCCCTCCGGTTCTTCCAGCCGGCCGAGGATACCGTCCAGGTCATCCTCCTCCTCGGGCGCGTCCTCCGCAAGATCCTCTGCCAGCCCGGCCAGCACGTCTGCAGCGCTGTCTTCGCCGTCCGTTTCCTCAGGCGTCTCAAGGCTGCCCAGCACCGCGCTCAGATCTTCAGCTGGATCCTCATCTTGCTCCGGGCCGCCCGTCAGCAATCCTTCCAATACGTCAACGGTCTCGTCCTCCGGCGTTTCTGAAGTCTCAACCGGGGCCAGACTGTCCAGTGCATCCGCCGCCGCGCTGCCGGTGTCTTCCTCCACCGCAGCGTCTTCCAGCAGACCTTCCAGAACATCGTCCAGGCCGTCGTCCGGGCCGTCGTCTTCAATGCCGCCTTCGACGGCGGCTTCAGCCAGGCTGTCCAGCGCCGCAGCGGCTTCGCCGCCGTCATCCTCTGCAACCGGCTCAATATCTGAAAGCCCACTCAGAACACCGGTAACATCCTCGCCCTGGTCCTCTTCGATCTCTACCTGGGTCAGACTTTCCAGAGCTGCCTCCGCCGTATCATCGGCGTCTGCCTCTTCCTGCTGTAAGCCGGCCAGCTCATCCAGAACCGCTGCGGAGGCATCAGAGACATCCGCGTCGGGAACATCTGCCGCCGCCAGGCTTTCCAAGGCGGCTCCCGCGGTATCATCTGCCGCTTGATCCTCCGGCGCCTGATCTGCCAGCCCGTCCAGAATGCCAGTGTGATCCTCCGCGGGCTGCTCTGCAGTTTCAATCGCCGCGAGGCTTTCCAGCGCATCATCAGCCGCGGTGTCTGCCTGCTCCGGCACATCAACGTCCGCGAGCGCATCCAGGACACCGGAATGATCTTCCTTTTCAGCGTCAGGCACGTCCGCGGCTGCCAGGCTGTCCAGCACCATCCCGGACACATCCTCCGCGCCTGCGTCCCCGGGTTCCTGCGCCGCCAGCCCGGCCAGCACATCGCCAGAGGTATCCGCGTCCTCCGTTTCAGGCACATCCGCCTGCGCCAGCCCCTCCAGAACAGATGCTGTACCGTCCTGTTCTGCGGTTTCCGGCACGCCGGTTGCCGCCAAAGCCGCCAAGGCATCCGCCGCATCATCCCGCTGTTCGGGGTCTGCCGGTGCGGCGGCGCTCAGGCCCGCCAGCACGTCAGCGGATGTATCTTCCGGTGCAGCATCCTGCGGGGCCGTATCCCGCAAACCTTCCAGAACCCCCGCCGAGGCATCCTCTGCCGCCTGGTCTTCCGGCACCGCGTCGCGCAATGCGTCAAGAATCCCGCCGGATGCATCCGCGGGCGCTGCAGCCTCCGGAGCCGCCGCCGCCAGCCCGGCAAGCACATCGTCGCTGGTATCTGCCTCTTCTTCAGGCAGTTCCAGGTTGCGCAGGCTGTCCAAGGCCGCGGCGCTGCCGGCATCTCCTGCCGGCGCCGACACAGCCGCCAGCAGCGACGGGTCATTCAGGATCGTCTCGATCAGCGTCTCGGCGCCGGTCTTGCCGTCCATATAGGCCATCAGGTTCTGCAACTGGGTGCGCGCCTCCAGCAGCGGGCGCAACGCATCCACCTTGGCGGCAATGGCACCCGGCGAAAAATCCGCCATGCTTTCAAACGTCAGATCGACCGCCAGACTGCCCTCGCCGGTCAGCGTGTTGGGCACGGTAAAGGCGGCGCGCGGCGCCATCGACTTCATCCGTTCGTCAAAATTATCGACATCGATTTCCAGGAACTTGCGGTCGGCAACTGCGGGCTGTTCGACTCTGGATTTGCCCGTCAGGTCACTCATCACGCCCATCACAAAGGGCAGCTGCACCTTTTTCTCGGCGCCATACAGCTCCACGTCATATTCAATCTGGACGCGCGGCGCCCGGTTGCGGGCAATGAACTTTTGCGAGCTGTCAGCCATTGTCCCGCCCTTTCAACTGCGCAATTTCCGACCGCAACGCCTTGATCTCCTCGTGCAGCTCCATCACATGCGCGTCCACCACATCGGTCTCCGATTTGACCAGATCGCGCAGTTTCTCAAACTCGGCCTGTTCATCGGCTTCCACCGCGGTCTGCATGGTGTTGACCAGTAGACCGATGAACAGGTTCAGAACCGAAAACGCAGTGATCACGATGAAGGGCACAAAGAAAGACCAGGCAAAGGGGAACTGCTCCATCACCGGCCGCACGATGCCCATCGACCAGCTTTCCAGCGTCATGATCTGGAACAGCGAATACAGCGACCGGCCCAGGGTACCGAACCATTCATCAAAGGCCTGCCCGTACATCATCGTGGCCATCACGCCGAACACATAAAACACGATAGAGATCATCACGATCACCGCGCCCATGCCCGGCAAGGCATCCAGCAGCGCCTGCACCACCGCCCGCATCTGCGGGATGACCGACAGCAGCCGCAGTGCCCGCACCACCCGCAGCCCGCGCAGCGCCGACAGGCCCTGACTGTCGGGGAACAAGCCGAACGAGACCACAATCAAGTCAAAGATATTCCAGGCCGAAGCAAAGAAGCGCAGACCATAGGCAAAGAGTTTCAGCGCCAGTTCCAGAACAAAAATGCCCAGAACAACAGTGTCGATGACATCCAGCAGACCGCCCGCATGCGCCCGCACCGCAGCAGAGGTGCCAAGCCCCAGAGTGATCGCATTGAAGATGATGATGCCCAGAATGGTATTGGTAACCCATTGGCGCTCAACAAATTCCCGGGCCCGGTCCCGGAGCGTCCCTTCGGTTTGCGCGCTGCTGTCCAATTTGTTTCTCCACCCGGTCTTTCAATTCTTGCCGGGCACGTTCTGCGCCCGGCGGTCTTTCATCACGCATCAGGCCGCGTCGAACACAGTCCCGTCCAGCGCCTTGCTGGTGATTTTGTCGTAGGCATAGCCGCCCACCGCCCCGCCCACGCCCAGGGCCAGATCCTTGGCACCGGTGGCGATTGAGTTGCCATCAATCGGCGACAGCGCCAGGGCCGCGAATTTCAGCCCCTCGCGGAACACCTTCAGCGCTTTGGGGTCCTTGATCGTCAGCGCCTTCACCCGCTTCATCAGTTCCTTGATATTGCTGGCCCAGCCGCGCGCGTCGCTGTACATGATCTGGATTTTGTCGATGGCATTCTGAACCTCGGCATAGTTTTTCGCCAAAGCCGTATCCAGCGCTTTGCTGATCATGACCAACTGGGTCTTCTTGTCCTTGATTGGGTGCTTCTTCAACTTCTTGCCGACCTCGGCCAGGAACTCTTTCTTCAGCTTTTCCTGCTGTTTCAGGATCTTGTTCAGCGTCTTCGAAAGGTCATGCATTTTGACGACCATCTGGGCGTATTTCGCCTTCAGCGTATCCGCCGAATCCTCCACCGTTTTGACCGACGGCTGCGAGATGCCAAGGAATTCCTGAAACACCGCCGCCGACACCTCGTTTGCTGCATTCAGCGCCTTGTTCGAGGCCGCTTTTTCCACCACCGCCAGGTTCTTTACCAGGATGGTTTTGGACAGATCGATGTTGATCGCCAGCTTGCCAATGTCCTTGGCCAGCGACACCCCGGATTTGATCAGACCGATGATGCCAATCGCCGCGCCCGCACCGCCGGAAAACGGCGAGGTGGCCATAGCTGCAATACTCACCGCCAGCCCGGCCAAAGTGCCTGCGATGGACACGCCGATCTTGATCTTGAACGAGGACCATTCCTTTTTCTTTTTCTGCAGGCTGGTCCAGGCCTTTTGCGCCGCCAGTTCCGCGCCCTTTTCGGCCACCTTGACGTCATTCTTGATGGCGTCGTTCAGCCCTTTCAGCTGTTTTTCCATGTCCTTGTCCGAGGCGCCCTTGGCCACCATCTGGACAAACAGCTTGTCGAACACCTTGCATTTCTTCTCGATGGTGTCCTTGGTCTGCTCCAGCACCTCGTCGGCACCAGCATGGAATTCCTGCTGCAGAAGCGGGTCTTTCTCGACCCCCTTCTCCATTTTCTTATCCAGTTCGACCACCACTTTGAACGACAGTTTCGGCGGCTCCACCATCTCCAGCCCGGACACTTTGATGTCCAGGTTTTTCAGGTCCATAACAACATGTTTAACCATAGGATTTCCTTCCCACTGATTACTCTCGGACGCGATCAGTCAAACGCGTATGAAAACTCCCCGCCGGTGACGCCTATCGCAACTTTCTCGACTTCCTTGCCCTCCATCAGGCGGCGCAGAAATTCGTTTGAGATATCCGGCAGCATGGTGTTGGTGACAATCGCGTCGATCATCCGGCCACCGCTGTCCAGCTCCTGGCAGCGGTTGACGATCTCTTCCACCACGGCGTCCGAATACTCAAACGGCACCCCATGCGACTCCTGGACCCGTTTCTGGATCCGGCCCAGCTGCAGCTTGGTGATCTCGCCGATCATCTCCGGGCTGAGCGGATAATAGGGGATCGCCACCAGACGCCCCAGCAGCGCCGGCGGGAAGACTTTCACCAGCGGATCGCGGATCGCCTTGGCCATGCCCTCCGGCTCCGGCATCAGGTCCGGGTCCGAACACAGATCCATGATCGTCTCGGTGCCCACATTCGACGTCAGCAGGATCAGCGTGTTCTTGAAATCGATGATACGGCCCTCGCCGTCCTCCATCACGCCCTTGTCAAAGACCTGGAAAAAGATCTCATGCACATCCGGGTGCGCCTTCTCAACCTCGTCCAGCAGCACCACGGAATAGGGCTTGCGCCGCACCGCTTCGGTCAGCACCCCGCCTTCGCCGTAACCGACATAACCCGGAGGCGCGCCTTTCAACGAGCTGACGGTATGGGCTTCCTGGTATTCCGACATGTTGATGGTGATAACGTTCTGTTCACCGCCATACAGCACTTCGGCCAGCGCCAGCGCGGTTTCGGTCTTGCCCACGCCTGAGGTGCCAGCCAGCATGAATACTCCGATCGGCTTGTTCGGATTATCCAGCCCGGCGCGGCTGGTCTGAATCCGTTTGGCGATCATCTTCATCGCGTGATCCTGGCCGATCACCCGTTTCGCCAGATGTTCTTCCAGGTTCAGAATGGTTTCGATCTCGTCCTTGACCATGCGGCCGACCGGAATACCGGTCCAGTCGCCCACCACGCTCGCCACCGCCTGGTGGTCGACAATCGGCAGGATCAGCGCGCTGTCACCCTGCAACGCCTCCAGCTCAGCGTTCTTGTCCTTCAGCTGCTGCATCAGTTCTGCGCGGTCCTCGTCAGACAGCGGGCTGGTCGCGGCGCCCTCCGCGCCGTCTTCCCCAGTATCCGGGGCTGCGTCCACGGGCGCGGCCCCCTCCCGGAGCTTGGCGCGCAGGTCCAGAATGCCCTCGACAACCGCCTTTTCCTTGTCCCAGCGTTCGGTCAGCCCACCCAGCCGTTCCTCCTCAGCCGCTTTGGCAGCCGCCGCCGCCGCGCGCCGGTCTGCGACCTCATAGCCTGCCGTCTCGTCGCGGCCGATGATCTCCAGTTCGGTGGTCAGCGCTTCAATCCTGCGTTGACTGTCGTCCACTTCAGCCGGCACCGCGTGCTGGCTCACCGCCACCCGCGCACAGGCCGTGTCCAACAGGCTGACGGATTTATCGGGCAGCTGCCGCGCCGGAATGTATCGCGCCGACAGGCTGACCGCAGCTTCGATGCCTTCGTCCAGCACCTGCACCCGGTGATGGCTTTCCAGCATCGAGGCAATGCCCCGCATCATCAGGATCGCCTTTTGAATTCCCGGCTCGTCAATTTTGACCACCTGGAAGCGACGGGTCAGGGCCGGATCCTTCTCAATGTATTTTTTGTACTCGGCCCAAGTGGTGGCGCCGATGGTGCGCAGCGTGCCGCGTGCCAGTGCCGGTTTCAGCAGGTTGGCCGCGTCGCCGGTGCCGGCCGCACCGCCCGCGCCCACCAGCGTGTGGGTCTCATCGACAAACATCACAATCGGCACCGGGCTGGCCTGCACCTCGTCAATCACCTGGCGCAGACGGTTTTCAAACTCACCCTTCATCGAAGCGCCGGCCTGCAGCAGGCCCACATCCAGCACCAAAAGCCGCACGTCCTGCAACGCAGGCGGCACGTCACCGCGGGCAATCCGCAATGCAAAGCCCTCGACCACCGCGGTCTTACCCACGCCGGCCTCGCCGGTCAGGATCGGGTTGTTCTGCCTGCGGCGCATCAGGATATCGACGATCTGGCGGATTTCTTCATCGCGTCCGACGATCGGGTCGATCTCGCCGTTGCGCGCCTGCTCGGTCAGATCGGTGCAGAACTGCTCCAGCGCCTCGCCCTTGCCCATCGCGCCAGGCGCCATTGAACCGGACGCCTCACCCGGTTCCGCACCGCCGCCGGTCACATTCGATCCATCCTGCGCGCCCATCCGTTCCTCGGGCGAACCATCAGTGGCATCATGGAAATTATCCGCCAGATCATCAGCGCCGATCCTGGCAAGCTCCGGCGACATGTTCGACAGAATGTTGCGCAGCGCCGGTGTCTTCAGCATGCCCAGCAGCAAATGGCCGCTGCGCACCTGGCCGGCGGAATAGAGCAGCGAGCCCCAGACCCAGCCGCGCTCCATCGCGTCCATCAGATGGTCCGACAGGTCCGAGATCGTCGAGGCCCCGCGCGGCAGCATGTCCAAGGCGCGGGTCAGCTCGGTCGCAATCTTGCCGGCATCCAGATCATAGTGCTGGATAATCCGGTGAATGTCGCTGTCCTGCTGCGCCAAGAGTTGATGCAGCCAATGCACCAGCTCCACATAGGGGTTGCCCCGCATCTTGCAGAACACGGTTGCGCTTTCCACGGCCTGGTATCCCAGCTTGTTCAGCTTGCCAAACAGCGCCACGCGGCTGATCTCGGTCATCTTAAATCCCTCCCTCTATTCGCTCATCAGCCCCGGCGCCAAATCCCGGGTACAGGTATAAATCATTCACGTCCGGCTGGTCCGCGTCCGGGTCGGGCCGCGACCGGATCCAGCTGGTATGCCCCAGCCGGGTGGTGCCGCCCAAGGATGCGCGCGGCACCTCGTCGCCTGCCAGGATCAGGTTCACGTCCCAATCCAGAAAGTCCCCGGCATAAGACCGCACAATCGCACGCAGCCGTTTCAAAGCCTCGCCGCCCGGCAGCAGGCGTTCATAATCTTCCAGTTTCAACGGCCCGATCCGGATGCGGAACTTGGCCGAGCGGCTCCAGACCTTGTTGCCGATGCTGGTGCTGTGCCCCAGCCCGCCATAGCCCAACTGCCATCTGTCGTCCGGCTCCAGCTCCAGCCAGCTGCCGACAAACTCCTCCAGCTGCACCGGCACCTCAAAAAACGCCGACAGGATCGACACCAGCCCCTCGGCATTCTTGGCACCCTTGGCCAGATGGCCTGCAAAATGCAGCTTGGCGAGATCGGGCATGTCGTCCCGGTCGCCGAATTTAAATCCGTTATAGCCGATCAGCGACGACACCTTGCGCGCCATCGGATCATCGGCCCGGTCAAAACTGACCGCCGGAGAGCCTTGGGTCCAGGCCCGGTACAGCAGGCTCATCAGCCGGTGTGTCAGCATGTCGGCAAAGGCCACCATCGTCGGGTCGCGGTGGTTGCGCTTACGGTCGCGGGCGTATTCGGTCAGATGCAGCGGCAGCGGCCCTTGCGGCCCGAACAGACCGAAAAACCGGTTGGTCAGAACCGCCGGCTTGCCCCCCTCGGCCGGCTTGAAATCCGCAATGGTCGAGGGCGGGAACGCCAGTTCTGCCTCCTGCCCCAAACGCAGCTTGTCCTCGCGCGGGCGGCGGCTTTCGCCAAGGCGCGGGGCGTCATTGAAATGCGCCTCCAACACCCGCAAGGCCTGAAAAACATGGTGCTTTTCAGGCGCCATGGCCAATCGGCCATACAGGCTCAGATCGTCCGGCCGAGGCCCTTTTCCGGTCGCCATCTGGCAATTTCCCCGCGTTTTTCAGTCTTCAGGACTGTCTCCGTGAATGAGTTGATGCTGGCATAACCGCGCATGAACCGCTCCAGCACGGCCCCCAGCACATAGATGTTGCTGCCCTCGAAATAACTCTCGTCAAAGCCCAGGGTGATCTCCAGCCCGCGCACAGCGGTCGACAGGATCTCGTCGCTCATCCGCCGCACAATGGGCCGTGCGCCCACCGACAGGATCCCCTCCAGCTGCTTTTCGGTCACCCGGTCGCCCAAGGGCGCATAAAGCCCGACCAGCTCGCGCAGCGCTTCCGCCGACTGGCCCTTGCCGGTCTCGGCAATCGACACGTAATTCAGGCTGAGGTGCGAAATCAGCCGCCAGGCGGTATCCCCCTGCGCCAGCGTCGGATGCGGGCGGGTTGGTGAGACCGGCAGCGTCACTTTGCGCACCGGCCCGCCTTCGGGCAGATGGAACACATCATCATTGCCGGTGGCCAGCAGCATCGGCAGGTCGCGGTTGGTGCACAGCGCGTTAACCGCCAGCTGCTCCAGCCCCGAGGAATAGGGCACCTGCGACCGGTCCACCAGTGTCAGGTAGACTTCCGACCCCAGGTAGGAACTGCGCACCCCGCGCAGACGTTCCTTCTCCGAGCGCTGCCGCATCCGCCGTTTGACGGTGTAATAGGCCGGGTGGCTTTCGCCTGCGGCGGTGAAATCATTGGCCGAATAGAACGGGCGGAAGATCACGTCGTCCTCGCCCTCGCCGCTGATCCCGGTCACGCTGTTCAGCCCGTAAATCTCAAAATCCAGGCCCGCAGTCCGGTTCGGGATCACGTGGTGTTCGGTATCAATCGGCGCAATCCGCACCCGGTCGCAGCGTTTTTCAAACAGGTTCACCGCCGGCACCGTGTTCAGCTTGAACACATCCGGCACCACAATCGGGGCGATCTCCGGCATCCCCTCGCGCAGCAGTATGTACAGATCAACCTCATCGCCCGCGGATTTCTTCAACCCCTCCTGCAGCCCCTGCAGTTCCACAAAACGGAACCGCTCCGGCATCGCAAAATACTCCTGCAGCAGCCGATAGCCATCATAGACCCGGCGCGGCAACGGCAGCAGCGCCTCCTCCGGACCAAAGCCCTTTTGCACCACTTTGGCCCCGCGCAGCGGCAGCTGCCAATCCGCCCGCCGGTCGGTGGAGCGCGCGACAATTCCCTGCACCTGGGTGCACAGCAGTTCCAGCAGCGGCCAACTGTTGCCCGCCTCGCTGGTCAGATACAGCGACAGATCATCCAACCCCAGCTTGCTGATCGGATCACCGTCAATCCGCTTGATCCGCAACCGGATGCCCGCGCGGGCGTCATATCCCGCAGCAACGCCCGCCGCGACCAGTTCGCCACGGCCGTCGATATACTGTGCTTCGGTAATCTGGATCGGCCACATGGTCAGATCGGCAGAGGTGCGGAACTCGCAAGGCGTCTGCTCGCCCTCGGTCAGCCGCGACCGCAGGGTCGATCCGCGCTTCAGCACATAGCCGCTTTTGACCGCCGAATTCGCCACATCCGGCTCAAACGACGCAATCATCATCGACGGCGTCGGCGCCAGGTAATGCGGATAGATGATTTCCAAAAGGTTCGAGGTAAAATTCGGATATTGCAGCTCCAGCTCCAGCTGGACACGGGCAGTCAGAAACGCCGCCCCCTCCAGCAGCCGTTCCACATAGGGGTCAAGAACTTCGACCCCTTCCATCCCCAGCCGCGCCGCGATCTTGGGATAGGCGGCAGCAAACTCCCCGCCCATATCGCGCAGGTAGTTCAGCTCGTTTTCGTAATGGGTCAGCAGCCGTGTATCCATCTTACATGGCCCTTTCCATTTCCACTTCGCCGGTGGTCAGATCGACCTTGCTGCGCAAATACAGCTCCAGCGGCATCGGCTGCGCCCACATATCGGCACGGATTTCCAGCCCCACGGTCATCTCGGTCGCATCCGTGCCATCCTGCAGCCGCACATCCACCGAGCCTTCGATGATCCGCGGCTCATAGGTTGCAATCGCCTGCTTGATCGACTGGCGGATCGCCTCGGCCTTTTCACTGGTCGAGGCTTCGCCTGCCACTTCGATCAGCCCGAAGTTCAGCACCGAAGCCGACACCGACGGGTATTTCTGCGCGTCAAAATGGCTTTCGACATTCTGGGTATTCAGCAGCCAGGACAGATCGCGCTGGATGATTTCGCGCAGCCGCCCAAGATCAATAACCCGGCTCTCGCGGGTTTCCTTCAGATCGCCAGGTGCATTATCGGTCAGCCGGTCCAGCAGCGATGGCTGCAGGCGCTCGGCCAGAGTTTTGTCAGCCATTCTCTATGTCATGCCCATCCATCCGGAGTGTGCGCACATCCATGATAGCAATATCTTCGTCGCCGATCGCCAGCAGCCGCTGGCCAAGACCGGTGTAGGTTTCCGCGCCGGCATCCTGCCACACGGTGGCGCGCGCCAGCATTGACAGACCATCGGCTTTTTCCGAACCGGGGTAGCGCGTCGGAATCATCGCCGCCACCGAACCGCCGCCCGCCAGGGTCAGCGTGCCGGCCGTCCAGACCGCATCGCGCAAATCGCTCGGCTCCTCGGCCTCGAATGAGACGATCTGTGCAAACGGCAGCCAGTAGTATTTACCGTTGACAACGGCCTCCAGCACCGGGCCCAGCCGCATGTCGGCATCGGCGATCCAGTCGAATTTCTTGCCGTTGACTTCGCCGGGGCTGGCCGGGGCCGCATCAAAGGCCTTGGCACGCAGCTCCGCCGCTTCTTTGGGGTTGCCGGTTGCCAGCAGTTTCTGCGCCTCGATCAGATGCGCCAGCCATTCCTCGGGCTCACCCAGGATCAGCGGCGATTTTTCACCGGCAAAAACCTTCTCGCGGTAGACCTCGCAGATGATCGCCTCGCGGTAGGCCTGCGCCATCACCGTGGCGCCTTCATCCAGCCCCGCCGCCGCCTTCAGCTGGGCAATCGCCCGGTTCCAGTCGCCCAGCACGCACAACAGCTGAAACAGGAAAACCCGCAGCTTGGCGTTGCTCGCATCACCCCGGATCTTTTGCTGCAGCGCCTCCAGCGCCGCCCTGGGATCACCAGCTTTCAGATGCTCTTCGGGTGTCATGGGGTCTACTCCGCAACTGGGGTGGATGCTGCAAATACGTCAGAAAAACAGACCCCGGGCATGAAATACACCCGGGGCCAGCCATTGGTTTTACTCGACCTTGCCGGTCTGAACGTTCCACTTGAAGGTGCCTTCAGTGGTCAGCTTACCGGTTTTCTGGTTGGTCGATTTGTACTCATGCTCGATTGAGGCATAAGCCAGCGACCAGGTCTCTTCCGGGATGCCGTCTTCGCTGCCCGAGATCGAGTAGCTGTCGATCACCACGTCTTTCAGCTTCCAGACCGAATAGACCAGCAGGCCTGCGCTGGCGCTGTCACCCGACCGGCACCAATGCATGATGATTTCCGGGCGCACGGTGCCATTGGCCACCGACAGCGCCAGACCATTGGACGCTTTGCCCATCTGCGAGGTCAGTTCGATTTTGCCGAAGTTCGAATTTGCATGCATCCGCTGGGTCGACCCCAGATCGGTCATTTCAACGGCACGCTCGACATTCCAGCTTGCGGACTGGATGACGATCCATTTCTTGTGCTGTTCTTCTGTCGCGTCACCATCGACATCCGAGATTTGCACAAACATGTTAGCAGCCATTTTTCTATCCTTTCAATAACTAAGATCTCTACTGCGCTATGATCGTTTGAGGCTGGGGAGTGGAAAATCAGCCTCCCTTTTCCGAGGGCAGTTTGGATACCAGCCGCAGCGAGACAGAAAGCCCCTCAAGCTGGTAATGCGGGCGCAGGAAGAATTTTGAGGTGTAATACCCCGGGTTGCCCTCGACCTCTTCCACAACCACTTCGGCTGCGGCCAGAGGTTTGCGCGCCTTCTCGTTCTCCGAAGAGATATCCGCGTTGAAATCAACATAGTTGTTGATCCAGTCCTGCAGCCAGGATTCCATGTCCTGACGGCTTTTGAACGAGCCGACTTTGTCCCGCACCATGCATTTAAGATAGTGCGCAAACCGGCATGTGGCGAACAGATACGGCAGCCGCGCGCCCAGATTGGCGTTGGCCGAGGCATCCGGGTCGTCATATTCCGCCGGCTTGTGCAGTGATTGCGCGCCCATAAAGGTGGCAACATCGGTGTTTTTGCGGTGAATAAGCGGCATCATGCCGTTCTTCGCCAGTTCCGCCTCGCGCCGGTCATCGATGGCAATCTCGGTCGGGCATTTCTGATCGACGCCGCCATCGGTGGTCGGGAAGGTATGCGAGGGCAGGTTTTCCAGCGTGCCGCCGCTTTCCACGCCGCGGATCCGCGAGCACCAGCCGTACATCTTGAACGAGCGGGTGATGTTCACCGCCATGCCATAGGCCGCGTTGACCCAGCCGTATTTCTCGCTGGTGGCACCTGCGGTGTCTTCCTCAAAGGCAAACTCGTCCACCGGATCGGTTTTCGAGCCATAGGGCAGACGGCCCAGGAACCGCGGCATTGCCAGACCGACGTATTTCGCATCCTCGCTGTCGCGCAAGGAGCGCCAGGCGGCATATTCCGGGGTCTGGAAAATCTTGGTCAGATCGCGCGGGTTCGACAGTTCCGACCAGCTGTCCATCTGGAACAGGGTCGGCTTGGCGCCGGTGATCAGCGGCGCATGGGCGGCCGCGGCAATCTTGGACATTTCACCCAGCAGCTCGATGTCCGGCGGCGAGTGGTCGAAATGGTAATCTGCCACCAAAGAGCCATAAGGCTCGCCGCCCAGCTGACTGAATTCCTCGGTGTAGATCTTCTTGAACAGCGGCGACTGATCCCATGCCGTGCCCTTGAATTTCTTCAAGGTTTTGGACATCTCTTTCTTGGTAATCGGCAGCACCCGGATTTTCAGCTGCTCATCGGTCTCGGTGTTGTTGACCAGATAATGCAGCCCGCGCCAGGCGCTTTCCAGCTGCTGGAACTCCGCGTTGTGCAGGATCAGATTGACCTGTTCGGTCAGCTTCGCGTCAATCGCCGACACAATGCTCTCGATCGAGCGCAACGCGTCATCGGACACCAGCGCAGTGTTTGCCAGCGCCTGCTCGGCCAGGGTTTTGACCGCGCTTTCAACGGCCGTCTTGGCCTGGTCCGACTTGGGGCGGAATTCCTTTTGCAGCAGGCTTGCAAATTCGGCAGAGCCAAAGGCGGCTTCCCCACCAGCGGCTTCCGCCTGGAGTTCTTCTTCAGCCATCTCTGTCCTCCTCTCTTATTCTTCGCTCTCGGCGTCGCCGCCGGGTTTCGGCTGCGCTGCCAAAGTCTTCAGCAGGCTCGGATCCTGAATGATCTTCGAGATCAGATCCTCGGCGCCGGTCTTGCCGTCCATATAGGTCATCAGGTTCGAAAGCTGGGTGCGCGCCTCCAAGAGCTCGCGCAGCGGCTCCACTTTGGCAGCAATCGCGGCAGGTTTGAAATCGTCCATGCTCTCAAACGTGATATCAACCGCCAGATTGCCCTCACCGGTCAGCGTGTTGGGCACCGTGAAGGCGGCGCGCGGCGCCATCGACTTCATCCGGTCATCGAAGTTGTCCACGTCGATTTCGAGGAACTTGCGGTCCGCAACTGCAGGCTGCTCCACTTCGGATTTGCCCGCCAGGTCGCTCATCACGCCCATCACAAACGGCAGCTGCACCTTCTTCTCGGCTCCATACAGCTCGACGTCATATTCGATCTGGACCCTTGGTGCCCGGTTGCGGGCGATGAATTTCTGTGAACTTCCGGCCATCTAGGTCTCCTTACTCGTCTTGCTTTCACGGTTGCCGCGGCCCGTTCCGCCGCTGCAGATCCCGCGTCCGTCAGTCGTCGTCATTTTCGTCGATCCCGCCGATAAGGTGGACATTCTCCACCCCCTGCGGGGCCATGTCATTCATAATGGTGAGGAAGTCGGCCCCCACCAGTTTCTTCGCCCGCTCCAGCAGGATCGGCAGCGGGCTCGACGGCTCCCGCCGCCGGTAATAGGCAATGATACGGTCCAGCGCATTGGACACATCCATCGGCGAATTGATCACCCCCGGCGCTGCCGCCGCAGCGCTGCCGCCAGCAGCCGGCGCGGCCGCGCCGCCCTCGTCAGCCGCCGCATCCTCTGCAGCGCCGTCATCGCCGGCGCCTTCCTCAGCACTCATGTTGCCATACTCACGAATGCGCTTGGCGATCTGCTGCAGCAATTTGATCAGCGCACTCAGATCCGGGCCCTGCCCCGGTGTCTGCTCATCGAACACCGCTGAGATTGCCCGGACATTCTCTTCCGCCGACACGATTGCCGCAAGCCTTGCAGACACGATTTCTTCATCGCTGTCCTGAAAGGCGGCGCCGATAGTGGCCGTGTCCGGAATATGCTCCATGTTTTCGGGGGCGGTCACCACCCCTTCGGCAATCTCAATGTCGCGCAGGCAGAACCGGCCAAAGCCGCGGCTTTCGCTCAACGGTGCGCGGCGCAAGGAACGGTAAAGCGGCGATGGCCCCGCCATCCCGTCCGGCTGGCCGCATAAATCCTGAATCGCATTGATCCGCATGGTCGGGTCGCCGTCGTCCTCATCCAGCTCCGGATGGCAGCTCTCCCAGAACTCCTCCAGGCAGCCGCGGATATAGGCGGTCGCATCGGCAAAGCCGGCCAGCCCTTCGGACTGCAGCAGCGCATCGCCAAGAAACACCGCAGCGCGCAGATCATGGCTGCGCTCCAGCACTTCCAGCGCTTTCTTTTGAACTTCGCGGTAATCCGGATCCGTCGCCTCGATCGTCTCGTTGCCCACCACCGATTCTTCCCCCGGCTGGGCGGCCAGCTCCATCTCCGTGAAGGCTGGATCATATTCGAGGTTCTCGCCGCTGGGCGCGTCGTCCCCTTTGGATTGCAGTAATGCTGCTGGATCCATTGTCTTGCTTGCCCCCCGCTTTTTTTCCGGTTTTGCGGCTTTATTGACGTAACGTCAAGCAAACCCCCACCCTTTTCAGGTCCGGTGGTTAAGGCTGCCCTAATCTCAAACTAAAACTTGACCCCAAGTGAGCCTTATCGGCATCCTAAAGTCAAATGGTTTCACAACTTTTTGCGGCGGACGAATAATGAGTATTGAGCGCATTTCCGGCAAGGAAGTCAAAGCGATGGTTCGCGAGGGGGCCAAGAAGCGGATGAGTTTCGCCTTCTGTCTGGACCAGGGCAAAGACCCGCTGCTGATGATCCAGCCGGGCAAAAAACCGGAAACCCTGCTCAACCCGGTGAAAAAGGCGGGCGGCGGCCCGCCGATGGCCTGGGGCACCTATGTGGTGCGCTCCGGTGAAATGGAGATGATCTGCGAAACTGCGCCGCAGCGGATGGTCACCGAGCTGAAGAAATTCCTCAAGCGCAACAAGCCCCAGGTCAACGTGCTGTTTTACGATGACGGCGGCAACCTGCTCGACAGCCTCAAGCCGGAAAAGGCTGAGGGCCAGGTAACCGAGGAGGACACCTCCGACATTTCCGCCTCCGGTATCGACGCCAGCGCCATCGCACCGCTGAAACGACGGTTGAAACGCATCCAGCCGCGTATCGGCCTGGCACCCGGCCCGCTGGAACTGAAACTCAAACGCGCCCTCGCCAAGTCCGTCAGCCTGATCAACGACGGCCGCCTGCAAGAGGCCGAGACGATGGTGGTGGTGATCGAACGCGCCGTTGCCCGCATCGGCCAGGACCGCGAGGATGAGGCCAAGTCGATGAAACGCGGCCAGCGCGAAATGGATCAGCGCAGCTTGGGCGCCCAGGTCAAACGCGCGCAATCCTTGCAGGCCAATGTCGCCCGCGCGCCGGGCAAGGTCCGCGACCGTCTTGGCCGCGCCCTGCATGTGGCAGCGCGCCACCTGAAACGCCGCGACCTCGATTCCGCCCGCGACGCCATGGACAAGATCGAAAAGGCGCTGACCGCGCTGGTTTGACCCAACATCCCAATCCGCGCGCCGCGGGCTGGTCAACGATAACCGGAACCCGGAGACAGTAATGCCTTTGAAACGCCTGCTATCTGCCCTCGCCCTCGCTGCCCTGCCGTTGGCGGCGGCTGCCGAAACCGGCCCCTTGCGGGTCGAGTTGAACAAGACCGAAGAGATCGACGGCGGCGGCTGCCGCGCCTTCTTCCTGTTCCGCAATCAGACCGGCAAAAGTTTCGAAGGGTTCGAGATGTCGCTGGCCATCCTCGACAGGCAGGGCGTGATCGACCGGCTGCTGTCAATCGACGCCGCGCCCCTGCCCGTCCAGCGCACCACCCTGAAACTGTTCGAGATTCCGGAAATCAATTGCGGCAACATCTCCGAGATTCTGCTGCATGACATCACCTCCTGCCAGCCCCAGAACGAGGACCAGATGGACTGCTTCCCGATCCTCGAACTTGGCTCCCGCGCTGCCGCGCCGCTGGTGAAATAAGCCATGAGCGGCACCTGGGAAATCTTCGGCACCGGCGGACCGGTGATTGCGCTGCTGGCGCTGATGTCGCTGCTGTCGATCACCGTGATCGCCGTCAAACTGATCCAGCTCTGGCCGGTCCGCTCCGGCACTGTGGCCCGTGAACAGGCGCTGACCCTGTGGAAGGGCGGCGACCGCAAGCAAGCCCAGGACAGTATCGCCGCCGGAAAATCCCCCGCCGACCGGGTCATGGCTTACGCCATGCAGGCCCTGCAAGAAGGCCTGCGCGGCCCCCTGCTGCAGGATGAGCTGCAGCGCCGCGGCAATGAGGAAGTGAGCCGCATGAACTCCCTCATCCGCCTGCTGGAACTCATCGCCATGGTCTCGCCGCTCTTGGGGCTTCTGGGCACCGTCCTGGGCATGATCCAGTCCTTTCAGGAGCTGGAACTGGCACAGGGTGCGGCCAATGCCTCGGTGCTGGCCGGCGGCATCTGGCAGGCGCTGCTGACCACCGCCGCGGGCCTCTTGGTCGCCATCCCTGCCGCTGTCGCCGCAGGCCTGTTTGCCGCCCGCATCGACACCGCCGCGCAAGCCATCGAAAGCGCCGCCGGCCGCCTGCTCTTGATTGATGGATCGCGCTGACACGGGGGAAACTGCCATGACGATCAACCGGCCCGCCCGCCCCCGCGCCCTGATTTCACTGGTGCCGATGATCGACGTCATGCTGATCCTGCTGGTGTTCTTCATGGTGACCTCCACCTATCTGAACCTCGACATGATCCCGGCGGTGAAACCCTCCGAAGGCTCTGCCGCCAGCACTCAGGCCCCGGCCGGCACCCTGATGATCCGCCTCGGCGCCGATGGCGTGCCAGTGCTGCGCGGCACCGCGCTGGATACTGAAACCCTCCGCGCCACTCTCTCCGCCGCTGTCGCCGAGGAACCCCTGACCCAAGTGGTGATTCTCCCCTCCGGCGCCGCCCGGACCCAGGCGCTGATCACGGTAATGGACAGCGCCGCCCTGGCCGGCGTCACCCGCCTGCGCGTGCTGCGGCTGGAAGCGGCGCCATGAAGCTCAACCGGCCAGCCCGCAGCCCCCATTCGGAAACCATCATCGCGCTGATCGACGTGGTGTTTTTCCTCTTGGTGTTCTTCATGCTGATCGGTCGGATGGATGCCACCGCCCCGTTTGATGTGCGCCCCGCCACCGCCGCCACCGGCCGCGACATGCCGACGGGCGGCATTACCCTGGCCGTCTCTGCCACCGGAGATCTGGCGTTGGACGGCGATGCCATCGCCCGCGACGCCCTCTCCCCTGCCCTCTCCGCCCTGCTGGCAGACGACCCGGATCTGCGGCTGCGCATCAACGCCCATCGCGCGGCTGAACTGCGTCGGGTGCTGCCGCTGGTGGCCGAGGGCGAGGCGCTGGGGTTCAAGGACGTGGTGCTGGTGGTCACCCCGGAAACGGACAGATGAGCCGCGCTCCGGCCATATGGGCGCTGGGTCTTGCAGCCTCTGCACTGGTCCACGCGGCAGGCGCCGGCGCGCTGCTGATCTCGCTGGTGCCGCAACCCCTGCCGCAACAGCCCAGCCCGGAAAGCAGCCTTAACCTGCAGGCCCACCGCATCCCGCGTTCCAAAGCCGTGCCGCAAACAGCCAACAGCCAGCAAGCGTTTGAAAGTGAAGCACAAAGCCAGGGCCTGGACGCAGGCGCGGTCCCGCAATCAAGCGCCAGACCTCAGGCCCTGCCTGCGAACCGTCTTGCCTCTGCGGCTCCGGCAGCTGCCAGCCTGCCACCAGCTGCTGCCCCCTCGCCTGCAGCAAATCCCGCACCAAACACCGGGCAAAAACTTGCCGGCGCCCCGGCTCAGGCGGCAAGCCTGGCTGTCGCCCGCCCGGACCGCCAGCAAGCAAAAACTGTTGAACCCGCACCAGAAAAGACTCTTCTTGCGCAGGCAGAATCACAAGCCGCAGCATCTGGTACGCCCGCAGCCGTGCTGCTGGCTGCTGCACAGGGCCCTGCAACACCACTGTCACTTGCAGCCCCTGCGCTGACCGCCGCCGCAGCTAAACAGCCGGATCTGGCCGCCTTGCCGCAGTCCGCTCCCGCCAGCCAGCCCAGCCCCCAAGCACAGCCCGAAAGCGCAGCACTGGCTGACGCCGCGCCCAATCCGCTGCAAACCCCCACCGCCATCCCCGATGCTCCCCGCATTAAGGCGGCACTGGCGTTCCAGGGCGGCACCGGCGACATCGACCCGGTCTCCCTCGCGGCATTTCAATCCTTCATGCGGCCCGGCGATGCCGTGGCTGAAGGCAATCCGCTGCGCGACGGGGTCGCCGGCATCCTCTCCGCCGTGCCCTGCTCCCGCCTTCAGGTCGCCTTTGTGCCCGAAACTGCCACGCTCCAGGTCCGCGGCCACCTGCCCGAAGACGGCCTGCGCTCGCCCGTTCTGGCCTCGCTTCAGGCCCAAATGGGCGCCGATATCACCGTGTCCGATCAGATGCGCCTGCTGCCCCGCCCGCAATGCGGTGCGCTGGCCGGGATCTCGAACGTCGGCCTGCCGCAAAGCACCGACCAGATCACCAATCCGCTGCTGGTCGGCGCTGATGCCCATGCCCGGGTGCTCGACTATTCCGGTGGCGAGCGGCTGTTCTTCGACCTCACCGCGCCGGATTACCCGGCCTATGTCTATGTGGATTACTTCGACGCCGGCGGCGCGGTGCTGCACCTTTCCCCGAACGAGCTGGTGCCGCTGGTCGAGGCCACCCCCAAAAGCGCCCTGCGGGTCGGTGCCAAAGAGGCCGGAGATCCCGGCCTGCAAATCAATGTCGGCCCGCCCTACGGCCAGGAAATCGCGGTGGCCTTCGCCGCCTCCCACCCGCTGTACGAAGGCCTTCGCCCGCTCAGCGAACCGGTGGAACCCTACCTGGAATTTCTGCGCAGCCAGGTCGCAGCAGCCCGCGCTGAACATGCGGATTTCAAGGGCGAATGGGTCTATTTCTTGATCACCACCCACGCCCCTTAGCCGCGTGCCGTCCCTTGCCCTTTTTCCGGGTCAAGGGCTGCGCGAGCAGCCGCGCCGCAGGCGCGGTTCACCCTTGAGGCGGAAAAAGGGAAACATCATTGGGATGGTGCCTTAAGGGCAAACCTGCCCTTAGACACCTCTCAGCGGAAAACCCGCTGTGCGCAGCACAGCGCCACGCCCAACGGCAAAGGTGCATTTTCAAATGCACCGGAGCAGGCGGGAGCCCTCCCCTGCCCTGCTCCAGCGGTCCCCCGGTCCGTTACTGGCAGCCGCCCGCCGCCCAGCTCTTCAGCGCCTGTTTCAATGCCCCGCCAAAGGGATGCTGCTTGCCCAGCGAACGCTGCATGTTGAGGCTAAGATAAGTATTCCCTTGCGTGCAAAGACGTTCGCGCGTCCATTGGTGGCAGGAACTGCAGGCCTGACCTTTCCAATAACTCTCCGGCAGGCCCTCAATGGGCGGAAATGCGGGGGAACGGGTCACTGCCTCGGCCAGGGTCAGCCCGGCAATCTGCGGCATTTCCGAATGCAGCGGGCTGGCATAGGTGACCGGCCCCGCTTCGGGCAGCGGCACCGGTGCAGGTTCGGCCTTTGGTGCCGCAGCAACTGCCGCGCCGGCCTCCGGATCCTGGCTTGCCCCGGCGCGCATCGCCGCCAGTTCCACCGCCGCCATCTCGGCAAACTGGCCTTCGGGATAGGCCATCAGATAAGCCTCATACGCGGCCTTGCTGCCATCACCCTGTGCGGCTTCGAACATCGCCGTTTCAGCATCCGCCACAGCCGGAGCCGAAGCCGCCGCCGGAGCTGCGGCAACCGCCGCACTGCCCTGCAGTTCTTCCGCCATCAGTTCGGACAGCAGCCCCCGTGCCTCATCCGCATGCTTCCCGTCACCGTAGCCCCGCAGATACAGCATGATCTGCATCGCATCGCGCGACGCTTTGACCGAACGCCAGATCTGCGCTTCCTGCACTTCTGCCGCGCTCATCACCGCTTCCGGCGCGGCTTCGGCAAAAACAAAATCGCTGACCAGCGAGGACGTGTCCCAGGGCGTCTGACCGCCGCCGCTCTGCTCCAGCACTGCCCGGCGCACCTGTTTGAACACCTGCTCCACCGGTGCCCCCGGCACCACGATCTCGCGCGCCAGCGCCTCGGTGAACGGGCTGTTCTCCCCGGTACCGTCCAGCGCCACATCGCCCGGTGCCGTGGCATAGGCCAGGAAGGTACCGGTCGGCGCCTTCATCTCCGCCAGTCCGCTTGCATTCAGATCCGCCACCGCCTCAAACGGGTTGTTGCGGCAGGCATCCAGGATCACGATATTGGTGCGGTTGCGGGCCGAGGCCATCTGCCGCAAGACCGACTGCGCCTCCACCGCCATCAGGTCCAGATCCGCCGCATCCGCCAGGGCGACATCGACCGGCAGCAGGTAATTGCTGCCAAAGCTCTGGACCCCGTGGCCGGCATAGTAAAACAGGCCCGTCGCGTCTTCCCCTGCCCCGCGCAGCTTGCGCCCGAACTGGCCGATGGCGCGCTTCATTTCAATTTGCCGGGTATCCGCCGCCAGGGTGACATCAAATCCCAGCCCCTCCAGCGTCTGTGCAATCAGCCGGGCATCGCGCACCGGATTGTCCAGCGGCGAGACCGAACCATAGGCCGAATTGCCGATCACCAGCGCCAGCCGCTCTTCTGCCAGAACTGCGGCACCCCAGCAGGCCGCCGCAACAGCCAGCACCATCAGCCGGACCCAGATCATCAAACCACGCACGCACCTGCTCCAATTCTCGCCCCCGGTTCCTGTCCTGCGGGGCAGCTTCCCAATTGTTAAGGGTATTTGGTTACGAAACTATCGTGCCCTTGCGCCCGGCAGCAAGTGTGCTTTTAGTCTGGGCACATCTCTTTCGCCCCTGCCCGCTGGCGGGGATTTCACGCTGGCAACCCAAATGGATCGCGCATGTTCCGCATAACCCTTTCAATTTTAACAGTTTTATTCTTCCTCATCCGTCCGGCCCTGGCGGCCGGCCCGTTTGAGCACGGCTGGCAGCTCAACCCCGAATCCTCCGCCATCCGCTTTATATCGATCAAAAAGGGCAGCATTGCGGAATCCAGCCGTTTTGCTGCATTTTCCGGCAGTATTTCCGACCAGGGCGACGCCAGAATCCAGATTGCGCTCGATTCCGTGGATACCTCCATTGACCTTCGCAACGTGCGGATGCGGTTTCTGTTCTTTGAAACCTTCACCTACCCCGAAGCCGTGGTCACCGCCCGGATCGACCCGGCCATGATCTCAGATCTTGCTGCCGTGCAGCGCAAGGGGATTGACCTTCCGGTTACCCTGTCGCTGCACGGGGTCAAAGCGGACCTGACCGTTCCGGTAGCGGTAACATCACTGGGCAACGACCGCGTTTCTGTTGCCACCGTGCAGCCTGTCATTCTCAAGCTGGAGGCATTCAACCTCAACCCCGGCCGGGAAAAACTTGAGGAAGCCGCTGGCGTCACCATCACACCCGTTGGCCTGGTCAGCATGGACCTGATGTTTGACCGCACCTCGCCCGGCAGCACGCCTGTCCCCGCGGGGACAGTCACTGCGGGCGCCGCCACCGCACTGGAAGCCAGCGGCGATTTCAGCCGGGAGGCCTGCGCCGGCCGGTTTGAAATCCTGTCGCAAGGCCGCAGCGTGAACTTTGCCCCATCCACCGCCCGGCTTGATGCCAACTCCCGTGACTTTCTGGAGAGCCTCTCGGACATCATCCGCCGCTGCCCCGGCATGGTGGTCGAAGTCGGCGGCCACACCGACAGCCAGGGCAAAGCCGCCTGGAACATGAAGCTGAGCGAGAAGCGGGCCGCGGCAGTCGCCCAGTACCTGCAGCGGATGGAGATTCCGGCCGAGCGCCTGGTGGCCGTCGGCTATGGTGAGACCACGCCGCTGGTGTCAAACAACACGGCGCAGAACCGGGCCAAGAACCGGCGGATCGAATTCAAGGTTTTGAACTGACGCGCCGCTGATCCGCAAAAATATCCACCTGTCCCCGCGGGGACAGCAGTGGAAAACACCAAGGCCCGCCCCCCCGCCGGGCCTCTTTTTTCGGGCAAAACCCGCTCCCCTTGTCTTAAGGCCTTCATCTGTCCCCCCGGGGACAGATCAGTTTATTGGATCTGTCACGATGCGCGCTGCGCCCTGCAGGCCTGCCCGGACCACCCGTCACTAGCCAGGCCAGCCGGTTTGTCCCCGCGGGGACAGGCAAAAATTCCACCTGCATGATCACCCGTTTTTGCCGCTGTCCCCGCGGGGACACTGGTGTTTTCAAACCCAAACCGCACAGGCAAGCGGTACGGGCAAGCCACCGCCAGGACATAAGATGACGCGGTTTTCAAGTTTTGTCCCCGCGGGGACAAACCCGGATTTTCCCGAAAAGCCGCGGCGAATCCCAGAAGACAAACGCCAGCCGATCCAGACCGTGCCAGGTTTTCCGCAAGTGTCCCCGCGGGGACAGGTCAGATTGCCGCCGGCAGAGGCCAGCGAAATGTCCGACCCGTGCAGTTTATCGCCTGCGGCAGCTGGGCAGTTCCGCAACCGCCTCCGCAGAACGCAGCTTTGTCCCCGCGGGGACAAAAGTGAAAAACAGGCCCGAATATGCTGATTAGATACTGAATAGCGCATTGAATATCACAGGGGCGTCTGGCCTGTCCCCGCGGGGACAGACGCAAAAAACCACGCCGGACGCCAGCAGCAGACGCAAAAAAGGCCCGGCATTTCTGCCGGGCCTTTGCCATTTTCCAAAGCTGTCCCCGCGGGGACAGACGCTTAGTCTTCTTGTTCCAAGGCCTCGAAAAACGCGGCGATTGCGTCCTCCAGCTTGTGCCGGTCGATCTCGGAAAAGTCGCGCTCCATCGCCATCTCGATCTTGCCGTCGCGCGCCTGGCAACGGACTGTCCCCGCGGGGACAGTGCAGCGCAATGTTGTCTTGGCAACACCGGCGCGCGGTGCTGCGGCGGCGCGGGGGGCGTTCTTGCGCTTGCCCTCGGCAAAGCTGCGCAGCACATCCAGCTCACCCTCTTCGGTTTGCGGCTGCACCCGCGCCAGCGTGTCCCGCAGCACCTGCGCGTTCATCGCATCCGCCTCCAGCCGTTTTTTCAGATCCAGCCCCAGCGCCCGCGGGATTGCCTCCGGAAATTTCAGCCCCTCGCCCACCGCCTTCAGCACTTGGGCGAAATGGCGGATATAGATCCGTTTCTGCCGCCCGGCCGAGGCATAAAGATCATTGACCGCATCCTCGGTCGTCTCGGCCCCGGTCTGGGTGTCCTCGGCGTAGCGCAGCGCCAGCTGTGCCATTTCGGCAAAGGAGATGTCGCGCCGCACCAGGTTTTCATCCACCATCCGGCGGTAGAGGGCCTGCAAGCTGTCGCCCTTGGCAACCAAACCCGCGGGGATCGCGGCATAGCTTTCGTCGCCAGTTTCCTGCAGCAGCGAAAAATAGGCGCGCATCCGGCGGTAGCCCTGGATCAGCTCAAACTTGCCGTCACCGCGCTCTTCGACCCGGATCGGGTTCGACAGGCCAACGGCCTTGATCGACTCTTTCAGTTCCTCCAGATCCGGATCGCGTTCATCCTTACGGTCACGGATCAGCTTATCCATGCGGATCATGCCAAGCGGGATCCGGTCGACCACCAGGCCCAGCTTCTTCAGCCGGACAAATTCATGTGCCAGCCGGTCGTTTTCGGCGCGGATGTTTTGCTCGGCCTCGGCGCGGGCACGCAACGCATCGGCGTTTTCCGAGATCGCAGTGGCCATCGGTCCGCGACGCGACTCTGTTTGTTTGTCATCCGGCTTTTTTGCGGCTGTCCCCGCGGGGAACACCTCTGGTTCAGACGGGAAGTCGATGTCGAAGACTCTGCGTTTGCTCATGCCTCATCCTCCAGGTTTTCCCAGGCTTCCAACGCGTAAGATCTGAATTCGTCATAAGCCTGGTCAAACGACGCACGTGCGCGCCG
>NZ_CP081040.1:0-153472 GCF_025141525.1 Leisingera sp. M527
TCACCAGCAACCTGCGTATATAGCGATCTCCTTTCTTGCTGATCCGGCCCAAGCGTTCTTTTCCACCACTCGACCTGTTCAACGGCGTGAGTCCAAGCCAGTCGGCAAACTCGCGTCCGTTCTTGAACTGCTTACCGTCGCCGATGGTGGGACAATGGCTGAGGCGGTGATGGGGCCGACTCCAGGAACTGTCCTGATGCGCTTTGCACGATCATCGATCCGGGAATGATACTCGATCAGCTTGTCGTAAAAGGTCACCCGGTCATCGAGAGCAACAACCTGGTCGCAAAGCGTCTTGAGCATGCTCTTCGCCACATCCGGTATGTCTGGGCAATCGTCAATCTGGAAAGCTTTGACGAAGCGCATCGCCGCCACGGCCCATTCCCGATCACATGGCCGAATTCCCGAAGGAGACCGCGGATCACGTTCAGCATCTGGGTTTTCTGGCGGACGATGAGCTGGCGTACCCGATGCATCGTAAGCAGGGCTTGCTGTTCCTTCGACTTAACGGCAACAAACCGCATCGTCGGCCGCGTGACCGCCTCGCAAATCGCCTCCGCATCGACTGCATCTGTCTTTCCGCGTTTCACATATGGCTTGACATAGACCGCAGGCATCAGGCGCACGTCGTGCCCGATAGCAATCAGTTCACGCGCCCAATGATGCGCTGATCCACATGCTTCAATACCGATCAAACAACTTGGCAGCGCTGCGAAGAACTTAAGTAATTGTCTGCGCCGGATCGAACGATTGAAGACAACAGTGCCGTCGGACGCTATGCCGTGAACCTGAAAAACATCCTTGCCCAGATCCAATCCTACTGTCGTGACTTCCATGGTGGGGCTCCTTTCCTGTCAGAAGATGACTTCCACAGTTTGCCGCAATACGCGGCGGTTGGGAGCAGACGCCATGCACCCCATCCGCATCTCGCCCATCAAACGTCCAGCTCTGAAAGTCCGGTGTGTGTCAGAAATGCTTAGTATTTAGACTGGAAAGGACTGACAGCCGCCAATCGTCGAGACTATTGGTTCTCCGCCATCACAACGGCTGCAAGCCGTTTCTTAGAGTGACTGATCCGGCCGTACCCCTGCGCATAACTCCAGCCCCCTTTGCTGGAGGGCCTTACCGTTCACGCCCCTTGCCCGGCCGCGAGCGGTCTGGATAATCTCGCCCTAGCTCCGGAGACCGGTCCGCATCACGGTTGACGATTGTACCGCCAGTGCGGCTAGGCGACGGCGCCGCTTCCAATGATCTTGCGATCTCTGCCCGCTGGGTGGCGACCTCCGTTAGCCGGGCGGTAATCGCCTGGTCTCCTGCGCCAGGTCCCGTGTCCGCGGTGATCATCGGATTGCGCCAGTATCCGGGCGGCTCCCGTAAAGGTCCGCATGACCCTGTTCCGGCGATCAGCAATTGCCGCGTCCCAGGCATGGGTTGGAAGCACGCCGTTGTTGCGCTCCAGATCCCGGCGCACCTCATTGCGCTTTTTCGCATCTATATAGGGTTTTCCCGCCGCGCTGGCGGATTTTGTAGACCGGCGTGCTTTCGCCCCGCCGGGTCTTGCCCCGGGCATGCCGCGGGTGGATTCCGCCTCGATGCCGCGCTGGCGCAGTTTCTCTGCAAAGGTATCGCGCAGGTGCTGCAGGTCAGCTTTGCGCAAGTTGAGTTTCACGCCGTCGTGTCCAACCGTGCGGACCGTCAGGTGCACATGCGGGTGCGGGGTGTCTGTGTGGAACGCCATGGCGTAGTCATGGCGACCGCCGAATTCCTGTTCTGCCAGAGCCCGCACCGCATCCTTTACACCAGTGGCATTTGTATTGCCTGGCATTGAAAAAAGAATGCTGGTGTTGATCCTTGTACGGTCCGACGCCATGCCTGCTGCCCGTGCATCCTCATGCTTCTCGATCCAGTCCCGGTATAGCTCTGAAGTGGCCTGCTTGCCCCTTCAGCACCTCGCCAGAGGAAGTTTCCACCTCAAGCTTGCCGTTCCGGCTGATATAGTTGATGTGATCAGCCACGCGCCTCGCCTCAGTTCCACGCGTGACCTTGATCGGGTTCCCATGCTTGTCAGTCTTGCTGGCTTGGTCACTTTCACCATGACCTCAGGTCGTGCCTTTGACTACCCGTGCCAGACGCGCCTTGTCAGCCACAGAAATCATCTGCCCGCCCGGTGCAGATAACGTGGTCCGCTCTGTTTTCACGCCCGGCTTGGACTGCTGAGGGCTGCTGTCCCTGTCAGCCACAGCAACAAAAAATCCGGACGCCGCGTTCCGCACCATGCGGCCCTTCCGGGGTGGCCAGCAATCCTGAAACCCGTAGGTGTCCTTGAAGTCGCTCAATCCGTCAGCTCCTCTTCCTCGAGGCCAAGCTGAAACGCAAGCCGGCCCCTGGCGAAGTCACGCACCTGCTGCCGCAGCTCCGCTACCTCACGGCGCAGCTGCGCCAATTCATTCCGGGCTGGGGCGTAGCTGTCCCCGGTGAAGACCCCGCGATTCATCGCATATGCGATCTGGTTCACGTTCGTGGATAGGCCGTGTATCTGCCGCAGCCCTGCCATGAACCGGCGGCGGTCGCGTGCCGTCGGCTGAGGGGCCGTACGTAGCCGCGCCGTCAGCAGATTGGCCGCCCAGGTGGAAGGTGTGAGTCCGGCCCGCTCTGCTTCCTCCGACAGAGAGTCACGGGCATCAGAGGCCAGGCGGACGGTGACCTTGCCTTCGCGGCGGGACCGCGAGGATGGCCGCTGAGACTCTGCCGGACCCTCCTCTTCTCCCAGAACAATATCGATCAGCTGACCCAGAAAAGCCGAAACTGTTTGCCCCTTGGCCTCTGCAACGGCTGCAAGCTGGGCATGGCGGTCTGGGGGCAAATAGGCCATCGCGGCTTTCTTTTGTGTCGGCATTTCAATCTAAGGTAATGTACTTGCTGGCGATACGCCTATCCTGCATTACCCTCCTTGAAAAGCGAGTATGTGGTCCCGGACCACACTTTGAGTTGCACCCTCTGTTCAGAGACCGGCTGGACCTCACCGCCCTAAGGGCGGTGGGGTGCGTCTGACGGTGGGCCATCTGCCGGCGTCATTCCCGGAGGAAATGTGGTCCCGGACCACGCGCTTAGCGCCGGGCGTGCGGTGCGATGGCCGAACCTCTTCACTCTGGCAGGAGCAGGTTTTCCAAAGTTCCAGCCAGACCATTGGGAAAATTGTGGGCCCTCGAAACCCGGCGGGATCCGCAAATGTGGTCCCGGACCACAATTCCCAAAACCGAAAACGCGCCGCCCTCTGGGCAGCGCGTTATTTAATGTTTGGATCTTCAGCGGCCTTCGCGTTTGGTCAAACCACCCGGCAAACACACAAACGGCCAGCTTCCTTCAAGAGCATGCTGGAATTTCTACAGCGCAACGACCTCAATCAGTTCAAGCTCCGACAAAGGAACCTCCTCTACCCGGCGCCCGTTCTCAAAACTCACCAGAATGGCTTTCGGACTGGAAGCAATCTGGTCCGTCAGGAGACGCCCAAGAGCACCGCCATGCTTGCAGATGATGGCAGCCCCCCTGCCCCCACTATTCTTCTGCGTGCCAGGCGCGCTCAGTACCTCCGGCGCTTTGACGGTTTCGCCTTGGTCCAAGGATGCAGCCTGCCCGGCAGCCGTGTCGCCGCCGGTTTGCATTCCAACGGACTGCGTTTGATCGCTGCACCCGCCTGCTGCGTCTTCCACGGTGCGGGGAGCCCTGACAGCATCTGTAATTTCTTGCGTCAATCGGGAACGCAATCTCGCGACAGTCACCCGCGAAACATCCGCCGCATCGGAAATCTGCACGAATTCTTCCACAGCTTCCGGGTTCTTCTTCCAAAGCGCATAAAGGTCGGACAAGGCCCGGACCGGGACATCTTTTTCCGCCAGCTGCTGCAGCGGCTCAGGCATTTCAATGACCGCTGCAAACCGGGAAACTTCGCTTTCGCCCCACCCCAGCGCGCAGGCGATGTCGCTTCGGGACTTGCCAGCTTCGCGCATGGCTGACACGGCAGCGGCGATTTCAAAAGTGGTGAGGCCGTCGCGCTGCACATTCTCGGTAAGCTGCGCCATGCGCAGCTCACCGGTCATTTCCCGTTCGATGGCTGGAATCGATTTCAGGCCTGCCAGTTTCGCGGCGCGGTAGCGCCGCTCCCCCATGATGATCAAATGTCTGCCACCGCCATTGAACGGCTGGACGGTGATCGGCTGCAGGACACCTTGCACGCTGATGCTCTCCGCCAGGGACGCAAGTTTGTCCTCGTCAATATGTTTGCGCGGCTGCTCCGGATCCGGTTCGATTAAATCGAGCGGGATATCACGCGGCCCCGCTTGTCCGGTTTTCCGGGACGTGAGCATCAAGTCATTAAGGGCACCGGCCTCCTTCAGAGAAGACAGCATGGACCTGTTGACCCGGGATTTGGAACCGCCGCCGCTCATAGGCCCGCCTCCACATTTTCAAGAAACCATTCAAAGAAGGCCTGAAACTCGGCCTCAGCCTCCCGCCCGCTTCTGGTTGAAACCTCGCTGACCGGCATGCCTTCCGCCTCGGCTTTTTCATAAGCAGTCCGGTTCCGGAGCGCATGCGGAATGATGAGCTGCGGGAACTCCGCCGCCATGACCCGCAGGGACTCGCGCTCCATCTCCTTCACCGCGTCAAAACGGGACGGCAGCAGCCCCAGGAACTTCACATCCGGGTTGATCTCCCGGACTTCGACCAGAGCTTTCAGCACGGTCTTGATCCCGTCTACGGAAAACCGCTTCAGTTCAATGGGCGCAAGAATGTAATCGGCTGCCAGCATCGCCCCATAGACGGTTGCGCTGTAGGTCGGCGGTGTGTCGATGATACAGAAGTCCGCCCCTTTCAGCGCTTGCAGCGCTCCGGCCGTGTTGCGCAATATGGTATCGTCCCGGACGACCGGCATGTCGGCATGCCCCTCGATCAGCACCAGTTCACCGGGGGCGGCCGAGAACTCAGGCGGCTCCCCCGCCTCCACCAAATCGAGCGCATTGCCGGCCACGCGCTGAGCTGGCAGCGCAGTTGTGAGATTGCACTGGCTATCGAGATCAACTGCCACCGCGGAGTATCCCGCCAGCATCAAAGAATAGGCAAGCTGTGTGGCAACAGTCGTCTTACCGGTGCCGCCCTTGTTGTTTGTAATAACTATGGTTTTCAATATTTAGTCTTTCCTCGCAGCGCTCGCCCACCCTTGAGGAACCCTGGCCGTCAAATGGCACCGGGCGGGTTCTTCTGGGGTTCAGCAGTCACATCGGGCGCGGCGGCAATATTTGAATGCGTCTTGTTTCACTCACCGGATCTTGCTGAAGGCCCTTCATCAGAAAGAACCTGGCACAAGCACCGAGGCGGCGGTTGTTAAGGAATGCACGGCATATGAGAGGGTTCCGGGCTTCCCCCGCGAGGCTCCAGAAAAGAATATCTTCCATGCAGGCCTCTCCCTTTGCGTGCCATCACCACCAGAGGTTGAGATATCTGTCACCTCGCAGGACATCAATCGCCAATGTGCGATCGCTCCTGCAGTTCTAAGCCACGCGGGTCAGCGCGGTCCAATGCTCTACCGCGCTTTGGCGATTATGCCATCTTTGCCAACAGCTGCGATGCTATCGGAAGTGCGGCGTGCCAGATCCACCCCGTCGGCGGAGATGCTGGCTTCCGCGAACTCTGTCTTCTTCAGAACAGATCCGTCTGCCTCCACCCAGGTGGTCTCGCTGCTGCTTTCGCGGGTGATAGATCCATCATGGCTGATCCGGATCGAAATGCCCGCCACCGCAACTGTTACTGAATCTTCCGTCACCAGAACCCCGTTCCAGGCATCCGGGAAATCGCGGCGCAGGACAATCTTGTCCTGGCGTAGCTTGATTTGCACGTCCTGGTCCGTGTCCCCTGCTGCGCTTTTAACCACAACAAAGGCTTCTTGCTCGCTAGGATCATTGTGAATACTCGCACTGGCATTCTTTGGAGGCCACACCTTCGGGGCTGCGCGCCGCGCGCCCTTCTGGTCCCGGTGGAAACCAATATACAGCTGAGCAGAGCGCCAGGTTTGGCGCAGAGAATTCACAAGTTCAGACATTGGGCTTAATCCTCAACAGAATGCGCGCGCACCGGACCAATTCGGGTCCTTCCTAGCGCTGCCAGTACTTCTCAAATTCATTGCTGCGGGCGAGCCAACTGGCCTAAACCAGTCAGCCGCCCCAAAGTTCATAGGGTATTGGCAGCACGGTTAAGACAGACCCCTACCCCATGCAAGCCAAGGTTTGGCTTACGCCTGAATGGCGCCGTACAGACGCGCCTCCCGTGCATAATCCACAAGCGGCTTCGACGGTGCCCAATAAAGGTCACGTTCGATCCTCAAGCCAAAGGGACCGCGGACTGCCACCAGTTCCGGGATGTACACGCTGCCCAGCTCAGGGCAACCCATACCCAGGTCACATAGACCGAAGGCGATATTTTTGTCTTCAGGATCAATTTCGCTGATTAACCAGGTTGCGGCGCCCCAGGGTGTGAATAGCTTCACCACCGGCTGACGCGACATGTCCTCAGCAATCTCCCCTGCCCTCTCCCGTGCCGCGATTGCCCCGTTCTGCAGCAGTTTCTCAAATTGGTCTTCCGTAAACAGATTCATACCCAACGTCTCCTTTGTGTCATGGCCATCGGGAGGCCCCCTTTGGCTCTGGTTTTGAGCAGAGCCCTGTAAGGGCGCCGTCTCTAAAACCTGACCCGCTGGCGAAGCGTGGGGGGTAGCAACTGCAACCGGAAACCGATGGGAGTGGTGCGGCCCGCAGGCGCAGCCGAGGACACGGTCCCGGCGGTTTCCGGTTGCGGGCGCGTGGGGGCAAAGCCCCCTAGCAATCCGTCGCAGCGGCGTTCGGCTTTCCCGAACCCCAAGACAAACAAGGAAAGCAGATTTCGCAGAAGCCGGGCAAACTGGCCCTTCCGTTTTCTTGCAGCAACTTGGCGCCTTTCCAGCGTGATCACCGCAAAGCTTGATAGTCAGTAATTTCTATACTATTTTCTGACAACAAGATACGCCATGATCATGTCCAAGATAAAACAACGCATCATCGGGAAAGGCCGCGGGTCAATTTTCACGCCGACGGATTTTCTGGATATCGGATCCCGCGCGAGCGTGGATCAGGCTTTGTCGCGGCTGGCCGGCCAGGGTGTAATCCGCCGTCTGACCCGGGGACTCTACGACTACCCCAAGAAAAGCCAGCGCTTCGGTTTGCTGTCGCCGTCTGCTGATGACATTGCAAAGGCAATCGCACGCAAGGACAATCAGATCCTTCAGCCCTCCCCTGCCATGGCGGCCAACCAGCTGGGCCTTTCCACGCAGGTGCCGTCCAAGCCGACTTATCTGACCGATGGCCCAACACGCACCAAGACAATCGGGCGGCAAGTGATCCAGTTTCGGAACGCTTGCTCCAAAACCCTTGTTGGAGCGGGCCAGAAGACCGGCGCGGTATTCCAGGCACTGCGCTATGTCGGGAAAGACCGGATCGATGACCACGTAATCGACAAACTGGCTCAGACGCTGAACAACCGTGACCGGGCCCTGCTCTCCAAGCAAAGCAAGCACGTACCCGCCTGGATGCACCCTATCGTTCAGCAGATCGTCACGCAGGCCTGAGAATATGGAGAAGTTTGCCAACGACACTCCTGAAAACCGGGACGAAGCCTTTCAGGAAACCGCCGCGCAGCTTGGATTGTCCAAGGCGATTGTCGAGAAGGATTTCTGGGTCTGCTGGTCTCTCAAGCAGTTGTTCGCTCTGCCCACCTTTGGAGATCATATGATCTTCAAAGGCGGAACATCCCTTTCCAAGGCATATGACGTAATCCACCGCTTTTCCGAAGATGTGGATCTGTCCCTCGACCGGACACAGTTTGGATTTGACGGCGATCGGGATCCTGAAAACACTGACCTATCCGGCAAAAAACAAAGACAGCTTCTCCAGGAACTGCAGGATGCGGCCGGAAAAATAGTCACCGGGCATCTTCTTGATGAAATCAAAACTGCATTTGATGCTGGTTTGAAGCAGGAGTTTTCACTGCAGGTTGACCGCAGTGATGCGCAAACACTGCTCTTCAGTTACCCATCAATTGCAGCATCGTCAGATAGTTACGTTAAACCTGCGGTTCGCTTCGAATTTGGCGCACGGGGTGTCCACCTGCCTGCCGAAGACCGGAAGATTTCCCCATACCTGCACCAGGCCTTTCCGGATCTGCTGGACACTGGCGAGATCGAAGTGAAGGTTTTAGGTGTCGAGCGCACCTTCTGGGAAAAGGCAACAATCCTGCACATGCTCTACCATCAGGATACCGCCAAGCCACTCGCTGACCGCATGTCTCGCCATTACTATGATATGGCTCAGCTTATCGGCCATGAGGCCAGGTCCCGGGCGCTCAGCAGCCTTGATCTCCTGGATCAAGTTGCGCATCACAAGTCGGTCTTCTTCAAGGCTGCCTGGGCCAATTATCAAGATGCAAAACCGGGCACGCTGCGATTGATGCCAAATAAAGAACTCACAACCGAATTGCGCAAGGACTACGCTGGAATGCAGGAAATGATCATCGGACAAGCCCCTGACTTCGATGAAATCCTGCACGCACTTGAAGGCTTCGAGGCTGAAATCAATAGCTGAGTACAACGACTAAAGTCTGATTGAATTAGTTTCCAGGTCAAAGGCCTGCCACTTGTCACAAATAACATTATCTGCTTTGACAACGTCAAACCGAATACACAGGTGAGACATGACGATAGATCTGAGCGGACTGAATGCGGCTGAACTCAATGCCCTGGCCAAAGAAATTGAAGCCCGCAAAGTTGAAGTGGAAAAAGAAGCAAAGCAAAACGCCTATTCTGAAATGCTGGCCATCGCCGACAAACACGGTGTGCCCTTCGAAGAGGTGATTGCGCTTCATGGCGCTAAGGGCCGAAAGTCCGGCACAAAGGCACCGGCCAAATACGCCAATCCAGAAGACGCATCCCAGACATGGAGCGGCCGCGGGCGCAAACCGGCTTGGGTTCACGAAGCATTGAAAGCTGGCAAGTCCATTGAGGATCTTGAGATCTGAAGGCTCAGAGCCTTGGTTGCGCAATCCGGCGCGACAATAAACTGCCTCAAGAAAGATAGCGCACCGGCGGCGTTCAGCCGCCGTGCAACGTCTTGGCTACCCCCTGCGCTGACAAAAAGTCAGACACCAGGCCTAGCCCCTTTTTCAGGACTTCCGGCCCATTGGCCTACCCTGAACGTCAATAGGAGTCGCGGTTCAGGTATCGCTCACACAGGGCGACTGCGGGAACTCGGTGCTTGCGGGGCACACCCCCAAGTTTCAAAGGACTCTTGATTGTCTGCCCTGGCCGGCTTGCCGATGAAACTACAGCCGCGCACGAGAAGCCCTAAACCGGCCCTCCAGTATGAACATGGCATCAGGATCCTGGTGAAGACATGCGTTGGCAAGACCGGCCCATAGCTTGGTGGTAGTGCTCTAGAAACGCCATGATCGGATGCTCCGACTGAGAGGAGCAGATGGCATCCACTACCAGCGGACCGGTATCGAACCCGCCGGACTCCAGTCCCCGCTGCACCGAGTCCACGATCGGCCCGTCCTCGGCAAAGGTGGTGGTGCGGTGCTGCAGGATGATCTCCTCTTCAACCGCGTTCGGCTCAGGCAGCGGCAGCCACCAGTCGACCTCGATCTTGGTCCGGTTCACAGCCAGAGGCTTCCAGCGGTAGGTGTTCACGATGCCGCCGGGATAGACCTGCAGCGCCAGCAGCGGGAAGAACCACCAAGTCAGGAATTTATCGGTCTTCGCCTCCGGATCGGCCACATAGGCATAGCTCTTCTTCCCGTCGGGCCTCGCGGGCGAAACATGTCGGATGCCGTAATCATAGCCGCGGGTGCGGTATTGGTCCGGATCCACCACCCCGGTGGTCAGCGTCTTATGCACCACCGCGCAATGGTAGCACTCGTTGAAATTCTCGGCGACCACCTTCCAGTTGGCCGCGGCCAGCCGTTCAGTCCGTGCCGCGCGATGGTAGCTCTCCAGGTTCGGCGCATAGTCCTGGATCTCGGGAATGGCCTCAGCCGCCAGTTCTGCAAAGGGCATAGCGTCTGCATCCAAGTTGACCAGCACCAGGCCGAAAAAAACCTCGACCCGCACCTGGCGCAGGCGGTGCTGCGACTTGTCGAAACCGGGGAAGTTCGCGGCATTGGGGGCCGCGCGCAGCTGCCCCGTGGTGTCATAGGTCCAGGCGTGATACGGGCAGGTCATCTTCTTCGCACAGCCCTTGCCCTCCAGCAGCTCATGACCGCGGTGGATGCAGACATTGTAGAAGGCCCGGATTTCCCCGTCCTGGCCGCGCAGCACGATCACCGAGGTGCCGGAAACATCCTCCACCACGTAATCGCCAGCATTGGGAATGTCATTGGCATGGCCGATCAGCTGCCAGCAACGGCGGAAGACCTTCGCCTTCTCCTCCGCAAAGAGCGCTTCATCCGTATAGCTGCGGGCCGGCAGGGTGGTGTAAACACCTCCGGCAAAGCTCATTTCCCCCATCTCTCCTCCTCCGGGAAAAACTGGCTATCCCGCAGAGTGCCGCCCTGCAGGCAGCGCTGCGCCTCCATTCCCGCCCAAGGGGTCGGAAACAGGCGGCCTGATTACGGCAGGCACGGCGGTTTCAGACCCTGATATCAACAGCTTGTGAAAGGTGATGACGCATCTGCGAGCCGTGACGGATTTTTGCGCCGGAAAGACGGGGCTATCCCGTTTCAGAGGGGACATACCGTCGCAGAGATTTGAACAAAGGACCTAACCATGAAGACGCAAATCCTCATCACAGCGATGATCGCCGCCGTTGCCTTGCCCGCATACGCCGACGGCGGCAGCCTCAAGGCGATGGACCTGAACCGCGACGGCAAGGTGACCGTCTCCGAGGCGGTGGAGGCCCGGGTGGCCAAGTTCGACGGTGCCGACACCGACGGCAACGGCAGCCTGGACAAGGGTGAGCACACAGCTATGCTTGAGGCACTGAGTAGCCAGTGCAAACGCGGCGACGGCGCCAAGCGCACAGGCAATGCCGATCCCTTCTCCATCACCGATGCCGACGGTAGCGGCAGCATCTCCAAGGCGGAATTCCGGTCTGTCGCCGAGCAGTTCTTCACCCGCGTAGACGCGGACGGCAATGGCAAGCTGACCCGCAGCGACTTCCGTGCCCTGCGCAGCCAGAAGAGCGGCTGACCTGCAACACCGGGCGGCGCCCGCGGGGCCGGATTTGGATGAGGCCTTTCGCCGCGCGCTGCGCGCCGCAGCGGGGGTCAGGCAGGTCGCGCCTGCCTGACCCAACGGGGCTCTACTGAATTTCAATCAGGAACCTTAACACTCAAGCCGACATTTTCGGCTCTGCAAAAAACGTCAACAGGGTCCGGAGCCGACCTCGGATGCATCACAGGATCGGCGCCATGGTGGCAACAAGAACGGCCCTCACCTGCCATTTGTCAGGGTTCCCGTCGCCGCAGTGCGGCCTCCCCAAAGCGGCCGTTCGCAATCAGGTACAGCATTTCTAACCAACCAATGCCTCGGCCGGGACGAAACGCTCTTTGACCACATGTAACCCAAGGCGTTTCAGAGTAATCCATGCTACTTTTCCACGGGTAGTATTTTGGTAGCGGGTATTTGTGGTGGGTCGAGTGCGGCAAGGTTTGAGTGAAGGACAGGCGCAAGCCTTAGAAGCAGCCTACAAGGCGGCGAAAACCTATCGCCAGGAACTGTCAAAGGCGCCAGCGCGGCCTGCATTGGGACTTGGCGAATCTGCGAGCCGTTTTCTGAGCCCTCTTCCTGAAACGGGGGTGCCGGAAAGTGAGGTAATCGGGGACATCGTGCGGCGGTCTGAAGGCGGTCTGCACAAAATGGCGGGGCCGACCTTCTTCGGCTATGTCCTCGGCGCATCGCATCCCGTCGGTGTAGCTGCCGACATTCTGGTATCAGCCTGGGGCCAGAACGCGGGTTCATCTTTTGAAACGCCTGCAATAACCGGAATGGAGCGCGCTGTTTGCAACTGGGTTATTGAATTGCTGTCACTGCCATCCAAAAGCGGGGCCGGTCTTGTCACGGGCGGCACAGTGGCAAACATGGTTGGCGTCATGGCCGCACGCAATGCGCTGCTGGCTGCGCAAGGGTGGGATGTTGAAGCTGACGGGCTGTTTTCTGCACCCGAGATCCCCGTTTTAATTGGGCAGGATGCGCATTCCGCCCCATTCGCTGCCCTGCGTTATGCTGGTTTCGGCGCGGGCCGGACAAACATCGTTGTGGCGGACGGCGAAGGGAGGATAAAACCGGATGCGTTCCGGGCTGCCCTGGACAGCTGCAGCAGCCCGCCGCTTGTTATCCTGCAGGCAGGTCAAATAAACACCGGCGCCTTTGATCCGTTTGCCGAGCTCATACCAATGGTGCGCGAGCGGAACGGCTGGGTTCATGTGGATGGTGCTTTCGGGCTCTGGCTCGCTGCTGTACCCGAACTGGCAAACCGGTTGGAGGGGGTTGCTGAAGCGGACAGTTGGGCGATTGACCTGCACAAGTGGCTTAATGCTCCATTCGATGCAGGCATGGTTATCGTGCGCGACCGGGCGCCGCTCGTTGCGTCAATGTCTGCCCGCGGCGCCTATCTCCCGGAAACAACAGAGCATTGGGAACCAAGTGATTCAACGCCGGAGCTATCCCGGCGTGCAAGAGGTGTCCCGAGCTATGCGATACTTCGGCACCTTGGCCGGACGGGAGTTTGCGAACTGGTAGCACGCCATTGCCGCCTGGCGGAGCGAATTGCCAGAACGGTTTCGAACGAGCCCGGCCTGACAGTTCTGAACCAGATCCACAGCAATCAGGTCGCAATCTGCTGCGGCGAGGGACCGGATGGTGACGATCTGACCATGCGGGTCCTGCAGCGCGTTCAAGACAATGGAAAGGTATACCCCACCCACGGCGAATGGGTGGGCCGAAAGATCATTCGAGCCTCTGTAATCGGATACGATATGAGGGAAGAGGATGCTGATCTTCTGTCATCCGAGATCATTGAAGCTTATCGTCTTTGTACTGCTGGCGTTCCCTGAGTTGGTCAGAAGTTTTATTGCTGCTCTCAGGCATTAATGAGCTTCAATGGGCTCGAATGGGCCATTCGGTGTCACTGCGAGCAACCCCTTCGACCCGCCTGGCATCCCCTGCGCAGCCGGCCCATAGCAGCCGTTTTCAAGCTCCTTTTATTGCCTGATCGGGAGCTTTTTCTCGAAGTTGGCAACACCTGCGAAGTTCAATGGCCGCCCCATGAATGAGGCGGCCGCTCCCGCATTACTTTCAATAGGTCAGAGAGCCTATCCGCGGCTCAGGATTTCCTCGCCGAGGATCTGCATGATTTTCTGTCCGGCCTCGCTGGCCCAATTGACCGCAAGTTCTGCAAGCAGCGCGCTGGTTGTGGTGAGCTCGACACCGCCTCGCTCCATTTTGCGGAACGCCATCTCATCCGTCAGCGCAGTGGGAGAACCGGAAGCATCAACCACTGCGGTCACGGCAAAGCCCTCTTCGGCGGCACTGATCGCAGGCGGGGCAAGACACACGTCAGTGGTTATGCCTGCCATGATGAAATGCCTGCGCCCAGTGTTGCGGCAGGCAGCGGCAAAGGCGCTGTCATCCCAGCAGTTCACCACGCCAGGGCGCTTGATCCGCGCGGCGAAGGCATCCGGCGCAATCTCTTCCAGCGCGGGCATCAGCGGCCCCTGCATGTTGTCTTCCATGCTGGAAGTCAGCACCAGCGGCATGCCAAGCGCCGCCGCCGTCCGCGCCAGGGCCCGTGTGTTGGCTTCGATCAGATCGCGGTCAACGGACTTTGCCCAGTTCATGGTGCCAACCTGATGGTCGATCAGAACAATGGCTGCGTTTTCGGGGGTCACTTTTTTGGAGGTCATGTTGATGTCCTTTCCTGGTTAAGAGATTTCGGATGCGGGCAGTTCGAAGATCAGGAGCTCAGCGCCGGCTGCAGCCTCAACCGCCACGTCCCCGGCACGGAGCAGTCCCAGCCCATCACCTTTCCTGAGGGCGCGGTCGGCAGCAGTTGCCTCGCCTTCGATCATAAAGATGTAGAGGCTGCGGTCAGGGCTGGACGGGCTGAAGTTCAGCACGCTGCGGCGGTCGAATTTGCCGTAACTCAGGCGCACCTCCTGCTGCACGACAAGTGAGCCCTCGGCGCCGTCTGGCGACAGCACCAGCTGGAACCGGTTGCTGTGGTCCGCGGTTTCCAGCTCCTTGCTGGAATAAGCCGGCGCCAGGCCTCTGGCCCGCGGCTCGAACCAAATTTGCAGCGCACGCATCGGCTTCGTCCGCGAGTTGTTCACCTCGTTGTGCAGGATACCTGTACCGGCGGTGATCACCTGAAGGCCTTTCGACTTCACAGTACCGTTGTGAACGGGCACCACCGGATCGATATGCGAAACCTCTCCGCTCACCATGAAGGTGACGACTTCGACATCCCGGTGGGGATGCAGGCCAAAACCTTGGGCGCCCGGTGCAAGCGTGCCGTCGTCAATTGTGATCAGCGGGCCGAACCGCCGGCGCCCTTCTGCAAAGTGCGGCTTGAACGACAGATGCGCCTGCATGAAGCCGAAGTCCTTGAACTCACGGGTCGCGGCGGGGTGATAGACCATCTCTGTCTGCATTTCTCATCTCCTTGCCTGTTCGCTGAGATAGAATTTAGGGATCTCATTCGTTCTGGAAAATTATCCTTTTATTAACTAACGTTCAGATTCATGAACGATAGATTCTATTCCTGCGCCAAGGCCCTGGTGGCCACTGTGCGCGCCGGGTCGATGAGCGCGGCAGCTGCGGAGCTGAACACCACGAAGTCGGCGATCAGCCAAAAGCTTGCGCTGTTTGAAGCCGAATTGGGGCTGGTCCTGCTGGACCGGTCTGGGCGGGCGGTGGCCCCGACCGCAGCCGGGCGCAGGATTTTCGAGATTTGCGTCGGCCCGGTGGATGCAGCGCTTGAGGCCGAGGCGCAGCTTGGCTTCGCCCGAAGCGGGAGGATTGCAGGACGGGTGTCAGTCTCAGGACCTAACAGTCTTCTTTGCACCGCGCTTGTCCCGCTTCTGGCAGGCCTTCGGTCCCGCTACCCGGCTATCGAACTTGAATTGCATGCCGATGATTCAAAATCGGATTTTGCGGCAGAGGACATAGATCTGTCCTTCAGAACCGGTCCTGCAGACAAAGGGCGGTTTATTTCGGCTGCCCTGCCGTCCGCGCAGCGCGCGCCTCTTGCCAGCCCGGCCTTTGCAGAAAGGATGCCCCGTCTCTCCCGGCCTGCTGATTTGGCCAGGTTGCCCTGTGTATTGCGCACCCAAGAATCCGGCAAATGGGCGTTTCGAAATAAGGAAGGGCAACAGGAGATCATCGAGCCGACGATCGGCCTGCGCGTCAATTCGATGGAGCTTGCATTTGCAGCTGTCCTTGCCGGGCAAGGAGCAGCCCTGCTCCCGTCCCTACTGACAGAGGTGCATATTCAAGCTGGCAATCTCGTGCGCCTGATCCCTGACTGGTCTGCCGATCCAGTGGCACTGACTTTGCTTTGCCGTCCTGAACGTTTGGCTGCTCCCCAGGTTGCGGCGGTACGGCGCCATATCCTGGATGCATGCGGCAACAGCGGCTTCCTGGGGGCAGAGCTTCAATACGAGAAAGTCTAACAGCTAACCAAAGCCCGGTTTGGCACCGTGGCGATTAGGCCTGCCTCCCTACAAGTCAGCGAATGAGAACGGCCCATTCCCGCCATTCCCATCACTTTCCGCACGCTGCAATGCGGCCCGCCGAAGGAGACGTTAGCTGCAGGCGCAAAATCCAATCCAACCAGAGCTCGGGGATTTTGAGACTTTTGCCTGGTGTCGCATAGAGAGCAGACACGCATTGGGCGACATTTCTACATGACGTGATGACCACCACTGCTTCCATACCTCAATCTACGGATCGCATCTTGGCAGGCGTAGCTCTGATGCTTGGATTTTGTCTGACTGCTCCTTTGCTGGATGTAGCTGCGAAACTCGCATCAAGCAGTGTGCCAGTTGGGCAGATTACGGCTGCCCGCTTTTTAGTGCAGTGCGCGTTGATGGCACCGTTCATCTGGATAATGAGGCTGCCGTTGCGTGTGGCGCGAAGTCAGTTGATGGCACTCACAATCCGCTCACTACTTTTGCTGTTTGCAACTTTTTGCTTTATTGCAGCGATCCGTGTGATGCCTCTCGCCGACGCTTTGGCAATCGTGTTTGTGGCCCCGTTCATTGTCTTGCTGGTCGGCAAGATTTATTTCGGCGAGGATGTCGGTCCTCGTCGTGTCGGGGCGGCTCTTGTAGGATTTGTTGGGGTTTTGTTCGTTATCCAGCCCAGCTTCGCGGCCTTTGGCGCTGTTGCCATAATCCCGCTTGGTACCGCGGTCGCCTTTGCTTTCTACATTCTTGTGACGCGGGGATTGTCACGCCGGATGCATCCTGTGGCTTTGCAATTTCACACTGGCCTGATCGCCAGTCTGTTCTGCGTTCCAGTGCTGATAGCTGCCCAAGGTTCCGGCACCGAGCTGTTCGATCCTGTTTGGCCGGCGGACCTCGCGTTGTTGTGGCTTCTGGGGGCAGGCTTTTTCGCGACGGTGAGCCACATGATGATGACCTATGCCCTCTCCTTTGCACCTTCAGCTACATTGGCTCCCCTGCAGTACTTTGAGCTGCCGGTAGCGGCCCTGTTCGGCTATCTTGTCTTCAATGACTTCCCGAACATGCTTAGCCTGCTTGGTATTGCCATCATCATCAGTGCCGGGCTGTACATGATCCATCGCGAAAGGGTCACAGCTAGACAGTTGGTCACTGAGCGCGCAGCACCCCCAATCTAAGACGACACGTGCTCACGGCCCAGAGCGATCACTCGCCACAGTATCCGGGTGCAGCGGTTCGGCACTTCTGATGAGACATTCGCTGCGCGCACAAAGTCACGCGACATGCAAACTCACAAAGTGCGGGACGGAGGCGCCATTTGTTCCCGACTGAGTCTTGATTGACAGCTCAGCAGATCAGAGCACCTATTTCTGCGTACCAGCACAAAGGTGAGACAATCTGGGTTATCCATTGGCCCGGCATCAAACCCACCACACTAAGGAAGTCCTGACCGGCGCTCTGCACCGTTCAGGACCCTCAGGGCTTCAATTTTCATGCTTTGCCTTGCGCGTGCATCTGGCGTTTGCGGTCTCGGGTACGGCGGGTCGCCTCCTCTGAGCCGTTGTGGTAGGTGCCGAACCACTTGTCCCAGGGCATCTCTGCATTGCCGTAGTTGCACTCGTAGTAGCGGTGGTGCAGCTGGTGGAAGAAAGCGCCCAGCAGTAGGGTCTGGCGGTCGCGGGCCCAGATCGCCTCATACCCCGAATGGGACGAGGCCGCGCCCAACATCAGCCAGTAGCCGAGGAAGACCATGTGGACAGGGTGGCTCGGCAGGATCAGTACTATCAGGATTGCACTGAGGTATCCGAAGGCCTCCACCGGGTGCATCGACATGCCGGACCAGGGTCCGGTGTTGACGTTGCGGTGATGCACCGCGTGGACATGGCGGTAGATGAAGGGCTGATGCAGGAACAGATGCACCACGTAGAAGTGGAAGCTCTGCCAAAGCGCCAGCACCGGGAACAGGGCGATGAACCAGACGGGATGCTCGGCAAAGCTGAGGGTGCTGATTAAGCCGCTGGCGTAGCTCCAGCGCAGGCCGCATTCCAGGACAGACAGGAAAGTCGCTCCAAAGACCATTGAGTAATAGATGTTGTCCCAGGTCTGATAGCCGAATTTGTAAAGCGCGTTCTTGCGCTTGGCATAGGGGCGCGGGTCGTATTTCAACAGTTTGCCCTGGCCGTCGATGCCATAGAACCACATATGCAGTCCCCCGGCGACGATCAGCAGCAGAAGCCAGTTGCGCAGGAAGACCCAAGACATCCAGCCGAAAGCAAAATCTGCCTGATCAGCGGTGACAGGCTGCAGCCAATAGGCGACCGCAAAGGCCAGGGCCAGATAGATCGAGCGGTCGGAAACTTGCAGCCAGTTCCGCCAAAGCCATTTGGCCAGCTTGCCGGGCTTGGGCGGCCAATGCCAATAGGGGGCGTGTTTCACCGGAAGTTCCGGGTGCCAGTGCCATTCGCGGCTCATCGGGCCGGGTTCGCTGCTTTCGGTCTGCGGGGCGGCAGTATTGACATCAGTGGTGGTCATGTCGGCGGTCCTGTTCTGAATGCGCTGCGGGGTCAGCGGTGGAAGGGCATGCGCTTGTCCAGCGCCTCGCGCAGTTTTTCATGTTCGCCGGGTTTCATCGCGATGCTGGTTGCGGCATCAGGATAAGAGCCGTCCAGCACTGCGGCGCGGTAGGCCTGAATGCCCAGCAGCCGCTCAGCCTCAAGCCGGTTGCGGATGCCCGCCATGTCCGCGAACGCCTTGGCATGGCGCGGCGGGTTCGGAGTGTCACCGCAGGCGTCCTCCTGAAACAGAAAAATCACATCTGCCGCCCCGCCTGAGCCGATGGAATGGGTGACCAGGCCGGTGCGCGGGCTGATTTCGGCGATAGCCTCATCCGCCACGCATTCAAGTTCCACCGCATAGGCTCCGGCGTCTTCCAGGCGGCGCAGATCCTCGGCGAGTTTCATCGCCTCGTCTGCGGTACGGCCATAGGCGCGCAGGCCGCCGATATTTGTCGACAGACGCGGCACCAGGCCCAGGTGCCCCTGAACGCTGAGGCCTTCGTCGGCGAGTTTCCCAACTGCCTTGAAGCTGCGCAGGGTGTAGACCGCATCTGCCCCCGCGGCGGCGGCGCTGATGCCTGCGCGCAGGATCTCGTCATGGGTGGCATAATCGCTGGCCATCAGCGCGGCGGTGGTAAAGGTGTTGGGGGCACCGGCCCGGACTTCGGCAATGTCATGGTCGACAATGGACAGATGATCGATGCCCGCCGCTTCCGCTGCGGCGGCCTCAATCCGGCTGGTGGCCGTAGTCTGGACGAATTTGCGCCGGCCTTTGCCTGCAACAATGTCCGCAACCGTCAGATTGCGCAGCGCCGGGTAGCCGCCGAAGGTATAGATGCGTTTCATAACTCAGCGGCCTCCCTGCCGCGGTGATCATTCAGGGAAAGAGATAAGAGCGTGACACGCGCAAAGTAAAACGAGTAAATCGAAGCATAATCACAAAGTAATTTTGGTGATAAATGCGGAAACTGCCCAATCTGATCTGGCTGCGCTCCTTCGAAAGTGCAGCGCAGCATCTGAGCTTCACTGAGGCCGCGCAGGAGTTGGGACTAACCCAGACCGCGGTCAGTCTGCATGTGCGTTCACTGGAGGCGGAGCTGGGCTGCAAGCTGTTCACCCGTGCGGCCCGGCGGCTGACTTTGACCGAAGTGGGCAAGGCCTATGCCTATTCGCTGCGCCAGGCGCTGGGGGACATGGCGTTTTCTACCGCCAGCCTGTTTGGGGCGGAGGCTGAGCAGATGCTGACGGTACGGGTCCAGATGTCCACTGCAGGGCTTTGGCTCGCGCACCGGCTGCCGGAGTTTGCAGCACTGCATCCAGGTATACCGGTGCGGCTGGTCACCAACATCTGGGCCGGGTCTGATGCGCCGGAGAACGTGGATGTGGAGCTTCGGTTCGGCTCAGGCAGCTGGGACGGGGTGGCGGTTAAGAAGATATCGAAGGAACGGCTTGTCCCGATTTGTGCCACCGGTGGCTGCAAATTGAGCCCAGAGAGGCTGCGGCGGGGGCCGTTGGTCCAGATCCTGGGGTTTGAAGACATGCTGCTGCGTTATCTTAACGCATATGGCTTGGCGCCAGCCAAAGAAGTTGCCCGTTTTGCGGTCGACACCACAGTTGCGGCGATTGACATCGTCGCTGCAGGCGGTGGATTTGCCGTGGTGCTGGAACGTTTTGCGCAAACCGCAATTGAGACCGGGAAGCCGATTACTATTGCTGGAGAGCCGTTGGCGGTCGACCAGGCTCACTACTTGCTGCACGTTCCAGCGACGGCTTCAAATGATGCGGCCAAACAACTGTTTGAGGCCTGGCTAGAGGCTTCTTTTCAATAAGAGCTCGGCAAAGGCTATTCATGATTTACCGCATGAGCGAAGGGGGCCGACCGAACTCACGTCTGCGGCTGCGCCATTTCCAACGCAGGCCGATGCCACGCCAAGCCGCCCCCTCACACCGCGGCGCGCATCAAAAAAAAATTCACCAAAGCTGCCGGACTCCTCGGCTCCGTCAACAACAAAGTTTGTCAGGATCCGGCCGACGCGGATCGGCCCATAGCAGTCACTCGCCACAGAAAGCGGGCGCTGCGGCGCAGCCCGTCAGATGAGACATTCGCTGCACTCGCGAAGTCAGGCGACATGAGAACTCACACTGCGGGGCGGAGCTGCCGTTCGCCGAAGGTGTAGCCTGCGCACCATCCCTAGTCAGCTTGGCGCAGAAAACGCCCTTTGCAAACCCATCCCTGGCAAGTGGTGAGGTCTCGGTTATTGCCGTACTGCCGCGACCAAAAGCTGCCGCTCGTCATGGGTGGAGCATAAAACTGGCATCGCGTGTACCCGTTCTGACTTGCTGGATCAGCGCCGGATCCTGATGCAAAAGTCCGCGGACTTTGTGACAGGCGTAGAGGTAAAAGTTGAGGCGCTGAGAGGATTTCTCTAGCGGCTCAATTCCATAGTGATACGATGCCGGTCCACGCGAAATTAGAGTTAGATTTTGCCAAGAGGATTCGACATTGTTCACTTCTGCACAAGCGCTGCATCAAATCCTAGCTGCCGCCACAAGACATAAAGATAGCACTAGATTTCTCGATGCCGTGGCGCAGGTATTGGAACTTGACGGTGAAGACTCTGATGCTTTCGCAGCTGCTCATATCGTGAAGTTGGCAAGGGATGTGCAGAAAGACATCAGGCGTCTTCCCTTTGAGGCAACTCACATGGAGCAAGCCCAGAAAATGTTTGCGCCGTTCTTGGGGTTGGTGAATTACGCCCATGTCCACATGGATATCAGAAACGCCAAGGGCAATTTCCTTAACCCCCAAAACCTTTTGAACCTGACACATCTCCACATGACAATGTCAGGGCACGTTACTCGTGAAGTGAACCTGCCTGAGGCGAAAGACTTGGCGGACGAGTTTAGGGCACTCCGGGATCAGGTTATGGAATTGAAAATCCCAGAACCCGTGCGGAACGCCCTGTATGCGAGGATGAGCCAAACCATCGCGATGTTGGAGAATGTGTATTTCTTCGGCATGGACAGCATGCACGACGAGCTTGAGGCACTTCTCGGTGCTGTAGTCCTCAACAACACCAATTCCAAAGGAGAGGATGCGGGGTTTTGGAGAAAGGCAGCAAACGCGGTTGGGCGATCTATTACCGCCATTCATCAAGCCGACAAGACAGTTTCTGCAGCAAAATTGGCCTACGACAATACCGAGTATCTGCTGGACAAGCTTATCAACTAACCTTGCTACCGGGCTAGATCCAATAAATCCAAGTTTATTTCATCCGAAATAACAAAGAGCCCCTTTGGGGGTTCTCGTGCTCAGCTAACCGAGGGCAAACGCTAAGCCATGCTTGCAGTTGATCCACAGATTTTTAGCAAATCTTTTCTACGCCGCCCTGAGCTTATCACGCCTCAGATTAGGGACTTCTGCCATTCACTGAGTCCAGAGCATGATCCGGTTCAGCTGGCTGTTACTCCATCCGCTGGGACAAAGCCTCTCGAGTGCTTCTACAATGTCCGATCTCAAGTCGAAGCGAGTGGCGGCCGGATCGCATACGGCTGGGCCATTTGGGTTTGGCCTCGGGTTTTTGTCGAAGCAGAGCACCACGCGGTTTGGGAAATCCACGGCAAGATGATCGACGTTACGCCCCGTAGGGATGGCGAGGAGAAAATTCTGTTTCTCCCCGATCCAATGCGGACATACGACTTCGATGGCAACAGTAGAATTGATAATCAAAGACACCCTCTTTCTCCATCATCGGCTGTCGCTTCGCTCCTATATTGGTACTCTGAAAGGCAGCGCTTTCTCGAAGCGAGTTCCGTTGGAAGAACAACTAGTATTGACCTGCGAACCTTCGAGAGCATCCAATCCGATGTCATGCATGCAAGCGCTCTGGTCTTAAAGGAGTTGGCGCAAATCACAGGTCGAAATGACACTTGCATCTGCAACAGCGGCCGTAAATTCAAGACATGCTGCTCGCCCTTGATCAACCTCACAGCCTGACTGGAATCCGCTAAGATGCCAATCGTGAACACACCCTCGGCGGACAAGCTGAATGACTTTGCACTGATCCTCTATTTCCAGGCCTGGACACGTGTGGCTGAAGTTTTCGAAGATTTTGAGAGCTCATTTGCAGGCGGGAAAGATCATTGGCCTGAGCTACTCCCCGAAAATCGGACACTGACGTAAGCTACAATTTGCTGTCTGTTGATCTTCGACGCAGAGGAGATCAGAGATGTCGAAACGGAAGAACCATTCGCCTGAGTTCAAGGCCAAGGTCGCGCTTGAGGCTTTGAAGGGCGAGCGGACTGTCGCTGAGCTGGCAAGCCAATTTGGCGTTCATCCGACAATGATCCACAGCTGGAAGCGGGCGCTCCTGGAGGGCGCGTCCGGCGTATTCGAGCGTGGCGGCAAGAAAACCCCGGAGATTGATGAAGAGCAGGTCAAAGAATTGCACGCCAAGATCGGGGAGCTGGCCGTGGCCAATGATTTTTTGTCACGAAAGCTCAAGCCGTGGATCAGCAAGTGAGGCGGAAAATGATCGAACCTGCCAATGCCAATCTGCCCATTGGTAAGCAATGCAAGCTGCTGTCGATTCCGCGGTCTTCGTTTTATTATCAGCCCAAGGGCGAGACGGCGCTGAACCTGGCGCTAATGCGTCTGATTGACGAGCAGTTTCTGGAAACGCCGTTCTTCGGTGTTCGGCAGATGACCTGGCATCTTCGCAACGAAGGCCATCTGGTGAACGCGAAACGGATCAGACGGTTGATGCGGCTCATGGGCTTGATGCCGATCTACCAGAAGCCCAACACCAGCAAGGCGGCGAAGGGCCACAAGACGTATCCCTACTTGTTGCGAGGGTTGCGCGTCGACCGGCCCAACCAGGTCTGGGCCGCAGACATCACCTACCTGCCAATGCGACGGGGCTTCTTGTATCTGGTGGCGATCATGGACTGGCATACCCGCAAGGTTCTGGCCTGGCGCATCTCGAACACGCTGGAAGCCGACTTCTGTGTCGAGGCTCTGAATGAGGCGATCCACCGCTTCGGCCCGCCAGAGATCATGAACACCGACCAGGGGAGCCAATTCACGTCCTTTGCCTGGACAGATCGTCTGCGCCGCTCCGGCGTGCGCATCTCGATGGATGGCAAGGGTCGGTTCCTCGACAATATCTTTGTCGAACGGCTCTGGCGCAGCCTGAAATACGAGTGCGTCTACTTGCACGCATGGGAAACAGGATCAGAAGCAAAGGTGGGCGTCGGCAAGTGGGTCGAATTCTACAACCGCAAACGCCCCCATTCCGCCCTTGGTGGCAAACCTCCGGCCGTGGTTTATTGGCTGAGAAAAGACGAAACCCAAACAGGTCAGCAGGAGCAGAGAGTAGCTTAAGTTACGCCGAAAGCTGTCCAACGATTGGGGAGTAGCTCACTCCTGTCCCATGACCGCCGTCTTGAAGCCATCGGCGGCTACAGGCGGCACGCGGAAGCAATGCAAATCGTCTCCGGCCGCCTTGACCGGCCGACAGTACATTTCGAAGCCCCGCCTTCAGGTCAGGTCCTGCGCGAGATGGAACGCTATGTTGGCTGGTTTAATACCACCGGGCCGGATGCTCCTGAGCCCCTCCCTGCCCTGACCCGGGCCGGGCTGAGCCATCTTTACTTCGAGAGCATTCACCCCTTCGAAGACGGGAACGGGCGTTTGGGCCGCGCCCTGGCCGAAAAATCTTTGGCGCAGAACCTCGGTCAACCAAGCCTCATTGCCCTTGCCTTCACCATAGAAAGGGAAAGGAGAGCTTATTACGACCAGCTCGCAGTGCACCAAAGGACGCTTGATGTAACAGCCTGGCTTGTTTGGTTCGCCGAGATCGTGCTGAAGGCTCAGCAGGTCACACTTGACCGGGTCGGTTTCTTCATCGGTAAGGCGCGCTTCTATGACAGGCACCGGGACCAATTGAACGACCGGCAAGCCAAGGCAATTGCGCGGATGTTCAGAGAAGGCCCCGAAGGTTTCAAAGGCGGGCTGAGCGCTGAGAATTATCTCAAGATCACCGGCACATCGCGGGCAACAGCAACCCGGGATCTGCAGGATCTCGTTGAAAAGGGTGCGCTCAGCCGGACCGGTGAACGCCGTTATACGCGGTATTGGTTGAACCTGGACGAAGAGGCCTAAGAACTCCGGCCCCTTCTGCTAGTCGGCTGTATTTCTCAGGTGGCCAGTAAAAGAAACGTCCAGTCCGGCTTTCGTTTCAGATAGTTCAGTATTCTACTGGTCAGACCGCTATCTTGTTTTCGTCAAGTTCCGCTCTGGTTGCCCTGCCAGTGGTTGATTGAGATGAACTCATGTACGGGCATCCTAGAGCGGCTAGTAGCGGCCAGCCAAAGGCGCTTAGATCAATAGAATGGTGATGTAGTCGGAGAGCGGTGGAAGCTCTTAGGTGCGGCCACGTGGTTTGAACGCGTTATGGAAGCGTTCATCCAGTATGCGTTTAGTAGCGGTAGCTTTTGGCCCTTACTGCAGTCTCCAGGAGAATCGCTTAAGGAGTGTTTTCTAGGCAAGCGGCCCGCGCCAACGCTGTGCCCCGCTATACCGTACTCGTCAGTTTTCAAGTGGAGTCAGCCTCCACCCCGCCTGAAGAGGTAAAAAAGCTAATATCTTTCAACACGTTAACAATACTCGGCTGCGCGACAATACTAGATATAGCGGTAGGCGCTTACATGACTACAATTATCACTACATGGAAATCTCTTGCAAGGAGCGGGTATTTGGTGGCATCACGGAAACTGTAACGCACAAAGCTGCTTAGCGGCCGTTCGGCGTTACGGAAGAGCCGCGGTAAAGACGGCCGGACAAGGAGCAGTGAATGACGGCACAAATCGAACCCGCTATCGGGATGCCGCCAGGGGCAGATGTCTTTGACGATCTGCTTAAGGATGAAGCTCGGCTGCGCCAGTCCTTGGACAAGCATATGCGCAACGTCTTCGCTCCGGAAGCGAAGAAAGAGCTTAGACCGTTCACTTCGGGTGAAGTGGCCACGCTGCTCGGTCTGAGCCAGTCGCATCTGCGCAAGCTGCATTTCGACGGCAAGATTCCCGATGTGAATACAGACGGGCGCGGGCACAGGCTCTACACCGGTAAAAACATTCAGGACATCCGCCTAGCGATGGCGCGGACAGCAAAGGACCCGCTGCAGTTCCTGCCCGGCCGGGTAGGCAGCGACCATTTGCAGGTGATTGCGGTTTCGACCTTCAAAGGCGGCTCGGCCAAGACAACCAGCGCCGTTCATCTTGCGCAGCGTTTCGCGCTAAAGGGGTATAGGGTCCTGGCAGTTGACATGGACCCGCAGGCGTCGCTTACCACCATGCTGGGTCTCCACCCCGAACTCGATCTGACGGATTCCGGCACAATCTATGACGCCGTGCGGTACCAGGATCCGGCCCCGATGGAAAAAGTGGTCCGAAAGACCTACTTCCAGAACCTCGACCTGGCGCCTGGCGGACTGATCCTGTCGGAATACGAGACAGAGACCCCACATGCGATTCGTAAGGGCATACAGCCGCCCTTCTACCTTCGGCTGCAAGCGGCGATCGACCAGGTCGAGGACCGCTATGACGTCGTGTTCATCGACTGTCCGCCGCAGCTGGGCTTTCTCACCATGTCGGCGCTAGTGGCCGCCACCGGCCTTTTGATCACCGTGATCCCGAATATGATCGACGTGGCCAGCCTCAGCCAGTATCTCACAATGGCCACCTCACTTCTAAAAGTGGTGCAGCGCAACGATCAGCGGCTGGACTATGATTTCCAGCGTTATCTCCTGTGCCGCTACGAACCTTCGGACATGCCGCAATCGCAGATGGCATCATTCCTCCGGATGCATTTCGGGCAGCGGCTAATGACGGAACCGTTCCTGAAGTCCACTGCAGTTTCCGATGCGGGCCTGTCACAAAAAACACTCTACGAAGCCAATAGAGCCGAAATGAACCGCGCCACGCTGGAGCGAGCGATGGAATCAGTAAACCACGTGGCGGATGAATTCGAAACCGCTGTGCAGGCGGCCTGGGGGAGAAGCTGATGGCGCGCAAAAACGTCTTTGAAGGGCTGATGGCCGAATTCGGCGCCGAGGGTGAGGAAGCGGCCACCCCGGCTGAACGCGATCCTGTCGAAGCCGCCCGCGAGGCGCCCATTCCCCAAGCCTTCCGCCGCGGTCCCGTAGCAGCCCTGGAAAATGACATCAGATCAACCGCGCAGCGCAGCGTGCAGGAGATCGATCCGGAGCAGATCGAGGATACCGGCATGCGTGACCGGTTCCAGCTGGACGGTAACGATCTAGAGGAGCTGAAGCAAAGCATCGGCCAGCACGGCCAGCAAGTGCCGATCCTGCTCAGGCCGCATCCGCGGCTGAGCGGGCGCTACCAGGTCGTCTACGGCCGCCGCCGCCTCGCCGCGATCAAGCAGCTGGGTATCCCGGTCAAAGCACTGGTGCGCACCCTGTCGGATGAGGAAGCGATCCTTGCCCAGGGCCAGGAGAACAACCACCGTAAGGATCCTTCCTTCATCGAAAAGGCCGTGTTTGCGGGTGACCTAGAAGAAGCCGGATACGCCCCCGCGGTGATCCGCGAAGCGCTAGCGGTAAGCAAGAGCCACCTGTCGCACATGCGCAAGGTGCGCCAGGCGATCCCGCGCAATGTGATCGAGTGGATTGGCGAAGCACCGGGTGTTGGCTGGAAACGTTGGCACGCGCTGGCGGAGAAAGTACTGGAGCATGAAATCGACCCGGCCACTGTGCCGGTGACCGAGGCAGATGCCAAGCTGGAGTCGGCCAAGCGGTTCGACGCTTTTGCCCGGAGAGTGGAGGCGCAACTGGCGCCGAAGAAACCCGAAGCCCCTGCCCCGAAACCGGCACGGGCCGTGCGCGCACCGGAAGGCGGCGCCAAGATTGGGGAGGTTCTTACGACCGGAGGACGCACCATTCTGCGGACACACCCGAAACAACAGGAATTCTCTGAATGGCTTGACCGGCACGGAGAAGAAGCCCTGCTGCGCCTGCATGCGCAGTGGCAAGAGGAACAGGCGTCCTGAAAAGGGCGCCCGAGGCATAACAGGCAACACCAGCAAGGAGGCACAATACAGGAGACCAAAAAAAGAGAAGCTCCCCAAGACCGTAATCCCAGAGAGCCCCATCTATGTTTGCACCTAAGATGTACCCCGCTCTCTTCTGAACTGTCAACAACAACCCATCCGGTTGACAGGTAACTTGTGCCAAAAATTGCCGCTAGGCAGGGTACAAGAAGGATAAGGTGTGGCTTCCTGGTCCCTCGTGAAGAGCAGATGGCATTCAAACAGCTTATTCCGGCAACCGGGGTCCCTTCCCCGGCCGATCTCCCATGCCTGGACGGCAGCGATCCACGGCAAATGTTTTGGGACGTGATCACTAATCTCAAAGCAGCCAAGGACACCTTCAACCTCAAGGACCGGCATTTCAGCCTGCTGCAAGCGCTGGTCTCTTTCGTCCGCGAGCGCGGGGCAACCGGCACCTGGGTGGTGTTTGCCTCGAACGAAAAGCTTTGCGAGCGAGCCAATTGCATGGGAGAGCGCACAATGCGACGCCAGATTGCCCGGTTGCTCGAGGTCGGCCTTCTGCGCCGAACTCAATCCCCCAACGGCAAACGCTACGTGCACCGCGCCCGCGACGGCAGCATTTTGCAGGCCTATGGCTTTGATCTGGGTCCGCTTCTAGAACGCGCTAGGGAGATCGCAGCGCTTGCGGCAGAGGCCGAAGAAGAGGCCGTGCGCGTCCGCCTGCTGCGCGACCGCCTTTCCACGCTGCGGCGACAGTGGCCCATTGGTTCGGAAGAAGACAACATCATCCGCCTCGCACTTCGCCGCCGCCTAAACCGTGTTGAACTGGAGGCCCTCATTGGGCGGTTCACACCCTCGGATGATATCCCTCCCCCGCCCTGCTCCAAGTCCGTGTCTGGTAGCGAAGACCTGCTTGAGGCTGAAGTTTTGTCCCCCGATGACAGTCAAAATGTCCGCCACCATCAGAGATCAATACAGAAAAAAATTGAATCTGAAGAGTCCAAGGTCGAAGTTGAAACACTTGGCAAAGCAAAAAAAACTAAGACAGGCCACAAGGATGTACCTTCGCTCACTATGGCTGACGTCTTAGCAGCTTGTCCCGAGGCTTTAAGTTTCGCACAGTCACCAGTACGGAATTGGGTAGATTTACATCAGTTGTCGCGATTTCTCGCACCAATGCTCGGGTTGAGCCGAAACGTATTGGACAGCGCCGAGCGGGAATTGGGGCAGGGAGGCTTGACTTTGACTCTTTTGGCAATGACACAAATGCACAAGAACATTCGATCTCCTGGTGCCTATCTGCGAAGCCTTACTAACGGTTCTGCAACTGGCCGCTTCGATCCAGTTCGGTTGATCCAGAACCTTACCAAGAAAGTAGGCAACTGTTCATCCCTTGATGGTTTACCCGGGTAAACCATCAATAACATTCCGGTTTGCCTTGCCTACAAGATTGAGTGAATGGGGATTCTTCGAAGACACTACCTCAGACATGTTCAGGTCGGTTGTCTCTCAGGCTAGTAACACCTTAGCGAGGTAGATTGATGCGTTCCGCAATCTAGTCACACGGCATTCAATACTCGACTTTCAGATTTTGTCGCTTCAGAGCTTAGGAACTAAAAACCGCTAAAACACTCTGTCTCAGGTGCGGTAAGTCCACAAAAGGGTTTACCCGGGTAAACCGGAAAGGCGGTGTGACGCAAGTTCAGTCGATATCTACACACTGACGTGAAAGCATTCAGGTCGCTTGAAAGTGACTATGTTTAGCTAGGTGTTTAATCCCACAGCTTGATGGTGCGATCCATTCTGTGGAAGAGAAGGAAGCACTATGGGACAAGTTCGTCACAGCGGCGCCACGACTAAGCACGCCTATCCGAGCTGCAATAAAACGATCGCAAACTTCGACGGCGGCATTGAGCCGAGTACTCGATATCAACCCGAAGACGGTCGCGAATTGGAACAAGTGCGAGACGGTCGAGGATCCCAAGACCGATCCGAAGGAACCTCGCTCGACCGTTCTCAACGAGGCTTAGGAGGCTATGGTGGTAGCTTTCCGTCGGCGCACGCTCCTTCCTATGGATGATTGTCTTACGCCTTCCAGCCCTCGATCCCGCACCTGACCCGGTCAGCGCTGCACCACTGCTTTCAGCAGAATGGCATCTCACGGCTACCGGATGTAGAGGGGACAAACCCAAGCCTCAGCGCATTAATCTTTACGCCATCGGCTTCTTTCACATGGACATCGCAGATATTACAGACCGCCAGGATAAGCTCCATCTCTTCATTGCTATCGGCAAGACCAACAAGTTAACGGCCGCCCAACTGGTCGAGAAAGCCGTCAAGCGGACGGAATGTGAAATTCTGGAACACCTGTTGGAGGCAATCCCTTACCGAATCCACGCGATCCTGACCGACAACGGGGTTTAGTTCGCCGACCAGACCGTAGCCACAACACGATCAATTCCCAGCATATGCGCTTTGACATGTTGTGCGAAGCGAACGGGAACGAGCACCGGCAGACCAAACCCAACCATCCGTGGACAAATGGTCAAGTCGAGCGGATGAACCGAACAATCAAGGACGCCACCGTCAAACGCTCCCACTGCGACAGCCACGATCAACTTCTCATCCTCTTCGCCGATTTCATGGCCGCTTTTAACTTCGCCCAAAGGCTCAAGAGCCTTAGCGGGCTCAAGCCCTACGAATACAACTGCAAAGTCTGGACTTCAGAACTAGACAGTTTCATTGCCGATCCGATCCACCAGATACCCGGACTGAACACCTAGTTACCAACACAACCGAATTGCCGCATATGACTACAGTTATGAAGCCAAAACTTTCGGCAAGATCTCTTTTGGAACAAATTCGACAGGACAGGTTCCAAAGGTCTAGGGCAGGGGGGCATCTTGTGTTTCCGGCTCATCCTATTCGGGCCGCTCGGCCGGAATCAGGCCCTGGGTCTTGGCGCGGTCCAGCAGCATCTTGACGGAAGACACAGACCATTTTGCCCGCCCACGCGGTGTCCGCTCGCGCATGGCCTCCAGCCGGTCTGCAATCTGCTGCAGCGTGATGTCCGGAGCCGAGCCTGCAATGGCGGCAACAATCGTCATCAGCCGGTCATCGGGCTCCCTGCGCCGGGCGCGCTCAAGGACATGGCTTTCCAGGAAACCTTCGCGGACATAGCGTTTCGCCGCGCGGATCAGTCTTTCCCGAGACCATTGCCGCGCGCCGGATGGAAGCCGGGCATTGATGATCCGAACCACGTCCTCCCACGGCAGGTCGGGCCGCAGGCGGCGCACCTCAGGAACCCAGTCCTGCGCGCTTTCCTCCAGCCGCCGGAACAGGGCCTCATCGCGGGCAGCCTGTACTTTGCGGAGGGCGCTGGGGTCCTTGCTGCGTAGTCCGGGATTGCCACCGATCCGGCCCTTCGCCCGCGCCGATTTCAGACCGACCAAGGTGCGCTCCCGGATCAGTGCGCGTTCCAGTTCTGCCGCGGCGCCCAGCACCTGGAGGGTGAATTTTCCCTGTGGGCTGGAGGTATCGACCGGGTCGCGCAGGGACTTAAAGTGGACGCCTTTGGCCTCCAGCCCCTCGATCACCTCCAACAAGTGGGAGAGCGAACGGGCAAGCCGGTCCAGTCGAACGACTACCAACGTATCACCTGGGCGGAGCGTTTCAAAAAGTCGGTTCAGGACCGGTCGCGTCCGGTCGCCGCCGGACGCCTGTTCCTGATGCACCCGTGCGCAACCTGCAGCCCGAAGATCTTCAGCCTGGGCAGTGGTGGATTGGTCATCGGTAGAGACACGGGCATAGCCGATGAAGGGCATGGTGGATTCTTGAAGCTGTCTATTGGCGATCGTTCACAAGTTTGCCTGATCCGGAGCAATTTTCAATTTAATATGTCTCTATTAAACGGAGGTTTGAAAACGCATGCAGTTTTCGACCATTCGCCTTGGTTGCCAACTGTCCCTCTTGTTTCCTTGTTCCGGCCGGTGCGGCAGGGGAGGTTGCGGCGGCGCTGAGCGCGGTTCCTGGACAGCGGCCGGCGGGGATTCCGGAATTTACTTGGGTAATGGGCAAAAAGGCTATATTTTGCACATATGAAGAAAAGCCCATTTGAAACCAAAGGCGCCGGCATAGATGCCGGAGAAGGACCCTATGATGGTAAAACCGGGGAGAAGGACCTGTGGTTCCTGCCCGGACCGCCGGAGGAGGAGACGGACTTTCTGCCGCCGCTGCCGCGCGCCGAGCCGGATGAGCGGGCGCAGGTCGCCACGTGGGAACAGGCGCAGGCCGCGGAGGCGCTGCATCTGGCGCAGGCGGCGGCGCGGTTCGGGGCGCTGGATGAGCGGTTGCGGCGCGGGCCCGAAGGCTGGCGCCACAGGCTGGCGCTTGTCGAGGCGTCCGGGCTCAGCTGGCTGTCCGGCGACCGGATCTCCCCCGACAGGCTGGGGCTGTGGCAGGCGATGCGGGTCAGCGCGGCCGGTGATGATACCGCGGCGCTGCAGCGCACCGCCTGGGCGTTCCGCCGCCTGGCGGGCGGCCCCGGCCCGGGGGCGGATATCGCCGGGTTTCTGGGCCGCCATGACGCCCCGGGCGAAGATCCCTTGTCCGGCAGGATCGCCGGGTGGAATGCCATCATGAAAGCCGCATCCGACCTGCATCCGATCGTCCGCGCGTGCTTTGCCTTTCACCTCTGGCGGATGGCGGGGATCGGGCCGGAGGGCGACGTTCTGGAGGGCGCGGTGATCGCTGCGCGCATGTCGGCTGGCGAAGGGCAGGGCGGAGCGCTGTTTGCGCCGGTGCTGATGAGCGGGGCAGGCGGGCTGCGCGGCGGCGGCGAGCCGAAGGAGCGGCTGCACCGCTGGCTGCAGGCGGTGGATCAGGGGGTTCTCCGGGCGATGCGGCATCTGGATCAGCTGGACCAGTGGGAGAGCGACGCCCGCAGCCGCGCCAAATCCCTGTCGGGCCGCACACCACCGCAATTGATCGAGGTGTTCCGCAGCTGGCCGCTGGTGACAGCACCGCTGGCCGAAGAGCTGAGCGGCGCCAGCCGCGCGGCGGTGCAAAGGAACATTGCCTGGTTCGAGGCGCAGAACCTGGTGCAGGAGGTGACGGGGCAGGGGCGGTTCCGGGTTTGGCGGGCGTCCCTGAGCGGTGCGGCCTGAGCTGGTTTCCGGGCCGGGGTGCTGCAGCCGCCGAACAGCACCGGATTTGGATTCAGGTTCCCAAGCCGCCGCAACGTCGAGTTTACGCGGCCGGGCAGGGGGCTGCACTAGTGCGTTTCTTCGCCTTCTGAAAACCGCTATCGGCAGATTATGGATACCGGGGTGATCAATGAGATCGCCTTCATCGCCAAACTGTTCCAGGAGGCTGCGAGATAGGCAAGCTAGGCCGACGACAAACACAGCCCTCTGCCGTTAATGCAACGACCCAGATCTTAATCAGTAATTCGTCCATGTGCCTTTTGCAGTTCGGCTCTGGCCGATCATGTCGAATGCCGTTCGTGACAATCCAGCTGCAACGCCTTCCCGCCCCTAATCATCAGCGCCGCTCCTGCACAAAGTCTAGGTCCAGGTCTGGCAGACGGTCCAGTGGGTAGTCGGGATGCAAGGTCCAGATATTGTCGTGGTCGAGTTCCAGCGGGCGCAGGGTGCCGCCCGGGAAAGCCCGTGTCCTCAGCGCCAGTGCGATGTCCGACATCGCACCGGGATTATCGCGGAAATAGGAGTGGCCCGACCCGGCCGCGCCTTCGACCCGGATGAAATGCACCAGCCCCACCTTCTTCAGCGACGCCAGTTCGCCCGGGGCAAAATCGGTGGCATCCAGCCGCCCGAAGCGCGACTCCCGGGTCAGAACCGAGGCCAGGGCCAGCGCCTGATCCTCCGGGTTGATGTAGACGTTGACCTGTTCGAAGGCTGCAAATACCCGCTCGCTCATCAGCCGCTGCCGCACGAAACCGACGTCAATGTCGGGCGCAGCCAGGATCAGGGTGCCGGTTTTCAGCGTAAGCTTCGGCCGTAGGCCCCGCCCCCGCTCGCGGATCACCAGCTCGCGTAACGCGGTGGTGGCCAAATCGCTGCCGCGGGAGTGGGCAACGATGTCAATGTCCTCCACCTCCGGAACCGAGGCCAGCAGGTCCAGTGTTTCCTTCAGGTGAAACACCGAAAAATCCCCGGCCTCCCGGTCCCGGAAATACTTTAACAGGCCGGAATTGCCCGCCGGCCAGGAAAACATCATCGGCACCGAGCGGCGCCCGGCATAGTGCCAGATATTGGCCAATGTGGTCAGCGCATCGTCAAAGTCGTTGTTGAACCCGTGCACAAACAGAAGGATGCGGCCGGTTCCAGCCCGCCTGACTTCTGCCGCCACCGCTTTGCGGAACGCAGCCGAATAGGCAGCATATTCTCGCTCTGCCCGCGCCTCGGTCACGACACGGCCGTCCCGCCGCTCGGCCGGCAATGGCGTCTTGGAAAAGCGGATGCCGTCGCGGTATCCTGCCACCTTCAGCCGCGGCAGCCGCCCCTTTCCATCGGCATGGGTCAGCGCCACCAGTTCCGGCCAGTCCTGCACCCTTGTGAACTGCACCTGCGCCGCCCCAAAGGCCATGGAGTCCGACCGTTCCGCCAGATAGGTTACGGACCCGTCGCCGTTCAGCCGCTGCGACCGGTTGGTGACATAGAGCAGCCGCGGCGCCACCGTGCGCTGCGCCTCGGGCACCTTCTCCGCCTGATAGTTAAGACCGGTTGCATAAAGGTTGGGCGGCTTGGCCAGCCGGTCCACCGGTGAAACCGCACAGCCCGCGATCAGCAAGGCAAGCAAAAGACGGGTCAGCATCGGCCCTGCCGGTATCGCCATTTGCCGGACCCTTTCCTGTTGCGCGTCTTTCAAAAAGCTAGCCCGCTCCCTCACGCCCGGCCACTAAAAACTTCGTGTCAGCTGCCCGCGACTGCGAACGCCGACGGATTGATCAACTCCGCCGGGGCACGTTATCACCCGACATTGGCGGCAACCTTTATTCAATCAACTAAGTGATTTTCAGCTGCAGAGCCAGGACGGGGAGTGGGCAAAACCTGGTGGTCGACGTGGTAGGGTGAGGTTTCGGAACAAGGCGGGACCCACCATGGATGTAAGCATTTTTGTCGAGACGACATTTGACGATAGAGAAACCAAGAGGCGCAATATCGGTCGACTTCGCCGTGCGCCGGACGAGTTTGGTTCCGAGAATTTGGGCCTTCTGCTTGACGACGCAAAGGCCTTGTTGAGGCGCTTGCAGGAAGCGATTGTGCAAGATCAGGTCGGTGAAGCAATGAAGGCTCGCCGGAAATGCGATGGCTGTGGCAAACAACGCGCGATCCATGATGATCGAGGCCGTATTCTCGACACGCTTTTCGGGCGAATTCGGGTGAAGTGGCCGAGGCTTCGAGGCTGCTTGTGCCAACCGGCTGGGATCGCGAAATCTGGGCCGCAATCACCACTTGCCGGGTTGTTATCTGACCGTGCGACTCCCGAACTTCGGCGCCTGCAGGCTGAATTGGGGGCCAGGTACACGTTTCGGGAAGCCGCTCGAATAATCGAAATGTTCCTGCCCTGTTCGGCTCAGTTGAACACGACCGTTCGAAATCGCTTGGGTCGCATCGCCGACGAGTTAGGCCACGACGACGCGAGCCAAGGAGACGCGGATACAATTGCGCCGCCCTCACCACTGACCGTTTTTCTGGATGGTGCGCACATACGATGTCGGCCTGAATACCAGAAACGCCATCTGGATGTCGTAGTCGGCAAGGTTGAAAGCCCCAATATGAGCCGGCGGTTTGGCCTCGTGCAGCAAGCCGCCAGTTCTCCTGCAAAGCAGCTCCGACATGACCTGATCGCGCAGGGCTGGGACGGTCAAAGCAAAGTCACCGTGATTTCAGATGGCGAGCCTGCACTGCCGAATTTGGTGAGGCGTGCCGTTCGAGGTCCCATCACACACATACTGGACTGGTGGCATATCTCGATGCGGGTCAAGCACATTGAAAATGCGGTGCGGGGACTTCTGCAATCGAAGGGCTTTTCAGGGTTGCCGCACCTTTTCGAGCGACCTGCAGATACAGTGCGTTGGTACCTTTGGCACGGCAAAGTGATGACCGCCGCGACAATCCTCAACGTTCTTCAGGTCGACTGTGATCGTCTGCACGCCGAAACCCGAGAATTGCGAGAAGCGGCCAAGCGCGTCAAAGCCCGGTGCCAGGACCTCTATTCCTACCTTGCAAACAACTTTGACGCGCTCGTAGACTACGGCCATCGACACCGGAATGGCCTCGCAGTTTCGTCGTCCCGGGCAGAAGGCTGTGTTGATGACATCGGCAACACCCGCATGGGCAAGCGGCGGCGCATGAGATGGTCACCGCGGGGCGCGCATCGGGTTGCCGTCACTCGGGCCGCTGTCCTTGACGGAAGGCTAGGCGTCTCAAAGCGGGCCGCTTGACCACCAGGTTTTGCCCACTCCCGCCCAACGCGGCGCATCTCGGATTTAGAGTCAAAGCGACACCGGGGTTTTCTTGCCGCCACGCTCGAACACGCCGGACGCGCCCTCCAGGAGCGCCCGCTTCCAGCTGTGGATCATCGTCGGATGAACGCCAAATTGGCTTGCCAGCTCTGCAACAGTCCGCTCGCCCTTCAAAGCCTCAAGCGCGACCTTGGCCTTGAACTCAGGCGAATGGTTCTTCCGTTTCGACATCTCTGATCTCCTCTGCGTCGAAGATCAACAGACAGCAATTCGTAGCTTACGTCAGTGTCCGAAATTCAGGGGGTAGCTCACGCAGCCTTCCGAATTGGAGCTTCGCATTCTATTTCTCAATCCGTTTGGTGTCTCACCGAAAGATTTTCTGAACCAGCGGATAAAGTGCGAACTATCTGAGAAGCCGCATTCATAGCCAATTTCTGTAATTGAATGTGAAGAATTCAAAACACGCCAATGAGCGTGGCGCAGCCGCATTGATCGCCATACTGAAGCAGGCGAGGCATTGGAGAAACGTCTGAATGCCTTGCTAAGATGGCTGGCACTGCAGCCCACACGATCTGCCAGCTCTGAAATGGAAAAATTTTCGGAGAGGTTTTGGCGCATCATTGCGACTGCGCGCTCGACCCTTAAGTCTCCGCATCTTGCAAGTTCATCGAATGGCATCCGAGGCGGAGAAAACGCCGCACGTGGACGCTCTACGATCATGTCAGCCAAGCCTTTAGTGGCACGAGCTTGGCCGCATCGATGTGAAATAATTTCAAAGGCTGCATCAATCGCGGCTGTGCCGCCAGGGCATGTGATGATGTTTCCTGACTTGACAAGAATTTCCTGTGTTGTCGCCTCTATTTCAGGAAATAGGTCGCGGAACTCTTTGTCATGACGATAGTGAGTGGCACACCTTCGGCCCTCGAGAACGCCGGCAAGTGCTAGGGTAAAGTTTCCCTGACACAGGCTAACGATTAGTTTATCTGCGCTGTTTGCTTCTTGCAGAAAAGAGAGTGTCTCCGGTGGATGAGACATGCTGTGAGGCAACAGACCGCCAACGACGACTATGCAGTCACATTCATCGATGTCAGGAAAAGTTCTCCATGGCGTTACTTCTACTCCGCTGCTCGAAGTAACAGGGTCTAAGGTAGGTCCTACAATCTCCCACTGACAATAGATTTGCCTGCTGCGATCACCTTCATCGGCCGCCAGACGGAGTGCATCCAAAAAGCCGGCAAATGGCAAGATCGTGAATCTTGGAGATAGAACGAATGATACGCGCAGTTCCGATTCGGAAAGGCCATTGTTGGGACGGCCAAGTCTGCTGTCGTTTAACTCTTCAAAGGTAGTCGGGGAGGGCATTGATCAACCAGCGCTGAGTATGGGAGCGGTCCGTACTCAAATGTACTGAATCCGGCGTCAAATGTCCAATTCAAAGCCCTGTGCGGGACGTAGTTCGACATGGATCAGCGACTTCATAGGAGGAATGAAAATGTCACTGTCCATTCGAGCCACCGCGAGCCGCGCTGCCGGCGTACTGCTGGCGGCTTTCGTCGCGACCACTGCAACATCGTCGGTTTCAGAGGCTGCAACACGGCTCAAAATCTCAGGGCAGCATGCCACTGACCATTCTGCAACTGCAATGCTGAACCAGATCGCCGAAGATCTGGAAGCTGCGGAGGTCGGCCTGTCTGCAAAGGTATTCCCCGCAAATCAGCTTGGCGACTACACGCTTGTCTATGAAGACATCGTGCGTGGCAATGTCGACATTGCGCATTTGACCGTCCCCAGCCAGCTGGATCCCAACCTCGAAGCGAACTACTTCCCGTTTCTTGTGTCCAACTATGACGAAATGCGTAAGGTATACTCGCCAGGTTCCTGCTTCTATGGCGCCTACAGCAAAATGCAAGCTGACCTGGGCGTCCGTTTGCTGGGCATCGTTCCGGAAGGCTTCATCGGTGTTGGTCTGACCAAACCGGCCGAAAACCTGTTCGAAGTTGGCGCTGACAAAAACGTCTTGATTCGGGTTCCTCCGATTGACACCTTTAATTCCGGTGCTTCCGCGATGGGTTTCCGTGGCACCACTATCGCCTATGCGGACCTTTACCCGGCGCTGCAGACTGGTGTTGCAGACGGCTGGATCGGCGGAACTGCGGCTCTCAACTACTTCGGCTTCCGTGATATCGTGAAGGAATTCGTTCCTTACCGCGCCTATGTCGAAGCAACCGCGTTTGTCATGAGCGAGAAAACTTGGCTGGACTTGACACCTGAACAGCAGGGAACCGTCGCCGACGTGTTTGCGAAAGCTGCTGCTGAATCCATCGAGCGCTCTGAAGCGGAAGATGCAGAATACCTGGCTAAGCTCGAAGAAGCTGGCATCAAGGTTCACCCTTTCGAAGGTGAAGTTGCCCAGAAGTTCGCACAAGGCGTTCGCGATGAGGCATGGCCGGCACTGGAAGAGCGTTTTGGTTCTGAATTGATCAACTGCATGCAGTCCGATCTCAAGTAACGTCTTCCACAGTGTAGGTCCGCGCTGGAAACAGGCGCGGACCTCTTTTGTTTCCATGGCCGCCCGTTTCACCGGGTGGAAGTCGAAGTAGACAGGGGAAACCGCCATGATAATCAAATACCTAGAGCGATTGAAACGTGTCGTGCTGATCACGTCCAACTTGGCCATCATGCTGATCGTGGTCGCCGCCTTTCTTGCGCGATACTTGTTTTCCTATGACCTTTACGGGTCAGAGGAAATCCTGCTCGTTTTCGCCTTCTGGCTATACTTTTTTGGTGCGGCATTCGGTTCCTATGAACAGTCGCACATCGAAGCCGACTTCGTTCAATCCACTCTGGGCGAACGGCCTTTGACACTCGTACTGGGGTATGTGCGCGACATTGTCGAAATCTCAGTTCTATTCGTTATGACTTACTGGTGCTGGCTGCTCATTGAATTTGCAATTGAGCGATGGCCAGTAACACCGGGATGGAAGATTCCGTTGGTCGTGCCGCAATCTGCTATTCTCCTTGGCTTTGCTCTGATGAGCTTTCATGCGGTCCTTCACTTCATCAACAGAATTCGTGGCAAGGAATCCCTCTAATGGATATCGCTGTTATTGCATTGATCGTGCTGCTTGCCACTCTGGTCATAGGTGTTCCTGTCCCCTTCGCCTTCGGTGCAGCGACTATCACGCTGTCATATTTCGGTGGTTACAGCCCGGACACGCTCATTCCGGTTGGCTACAGCAAAATGAATACTGTTGTGCTGCTGGCCATTCCCCTCTTCATCCTCTCTGGCGGGCTAATGGAGAAGGGCCGGATTGCTGATCCATTGGTCAACATCGCCGAAACGATTTTCGGTCGCCTTAGCGGCGGTCTTGGCGTCGCAGGTGTCTTGGCAAGCGCTGTCTTCGGTGCGATCTCTGGGTCTGGTGCTGCAACCCTTTCATGTATTGGAACAGTTCTTTTTCCAAAGCTCGAAGAGCGGGGATACCCCAAGGGACATAGCACTGCGCTGCTTGCTTGTGCTTCGCCGTTGGGGTTGCTGATCCCGCCTAGCGCGCTGATGATCCTCTATGCCTGGGTAGCCCAGCTATCGGTCTTGAAATGCTTTCTAGCAACGGTGGTGCCGGGCCTGATTGTGATGCTTTTACTTTCTATCACAAACCTTGTGATGCTGAGAAAGAACGACAACATTCGCCGCAATCCTCACATGCCGCCTGTTGAGGTCATTCGGACGACTGCATTTCAGACAACAAAGGCAACTCCTGCGCTGCTGATGCCAGTCCTGATCCTGGGAGGGATCTATGGCGGTCTGATGACGCCGACGGAAGCCGCGGGTGTTGCTGCCCTGTATGCAATCCCCGTGGGTTTCTTCATTTACCGTGGGCTGACGCTGAAACGGTTTGCCGACACACTCGTGGAGACAGCGGTCACAACTGGCGTTGTAATGGTAATGCTGTTCGTCGTGATGATCCTGAGCCGCCTCTTCATCTTTGAAGAACTGCCTGAGGTCATCTTGGATTATCTGCGTCTGTTGTCCGAAAACCCGCTGGTAATCATGCTGATGCTCAATGTCTTCATGCTGATTGTCGGAATGCTTATGGATGACGTTTCCGGTGTTCTGCTTTGCACACCGATCCTTTTGCCGATCGTCACGGAAATCGGCGTTGATCCCATCCATTTTGCGGCCATCCTGGGAGTTAACCTGGGAATGGGGAATATCACTCCGCCGACGGCTCCATTGCTGTATCTGTCCTCGCGGCTCAGCAAGTCTTCTATCAATGAGACCCTGCGTCCGACGCTGATACTTATTGCTGGCGCCTGGCTGCCTGCACTGCTGTTGACCACCTATGTGCCTGAGATCGCGATGTGGCTTCCTGAATTGCTGCTGGACTGAACCCCTCAATAAAACACTGCCAGCCCGTTGCCGCATCAGTTGGATGCTGGGCTGTTCCAATGACAAAGGAGCCTGAAATGAAATTCTGCAACCGCTTGTCTATCATCGATTCTCACACTGCGGGCGAACCGACACGAATGGTTGTCGGAGGATACCCGAAAATCGAAGGCAACACGATGGCGGCCCGAAAGCGCTACCTCGAAGAAAACATGGACTGGTTGCGGCGTGCAACCATGCATGAGCCCCGCGGACACCGTGATATGTTCGGGTGTATTCTGATGGACCCAGTTGATCCGGACGCCCATATCGGAGCGATCTACATGGACGGCGGCCGTTTTTACAACATGTGCGGACACGCTTCCTTGGGCGTTTGTGCCATGCTCGTGGAAACTGGCCAGGTTGAAATCACGGGGCGTCAGACGGAGGTTAGGATCGACACGCCTGCAGGCGTGGTCGTTGGTACCGTGCAAACCGATGACGCTGGAGAAATTGAGCATGTTTCGCTGATTGATGTTCCATCGTTCGTGTTCGATCTTGATGTGAAACTGGAGGTCGAAGGCTATGGCACAGTCACAGCCGACATTAGCTACGGCGGCAACATTTTTGTTATTGCGGCGGCGGCTGACCTTGGGATCGATTCGGTCGGTCCGGAGAACACAAACAGGCTCATCGAAGCCGGGGTGGCACTGCGGTCGGCGGCGAACCAGCAACTCAGCTATGAACACCCTGAACTGAGCCACATCAACCGGATCGACATCGCTATGCTTACAGGTCCGGTTAGCGGCCCGCATGCTGATGCGCGTAACATCGTCATTCTTGGGGACGCGCAGGCCGACCGCTCGCCGTGCGGCACCGGGACTTGTGCGCGTATCGCGGTCGAGTTCGCGCGCAAGCGTGTGGCTGTCGGGGAAATGTTCCGGCACGAAAGTTCGATTGGGACTGTTTTTGATGCCAAGGTGCTCGAAACCACGAAAGTGAGCAGTTTCGACTCTGTTGTTCCTCAAATCGCATGCCGTCCGTTCATCACCGCTTTCAGCGACTTCGTGTATGATCCGCAGGACCCTTTGCGCGGCGGGTTTACCCTCGGCACAGCCATGTGAGCCAATCAAGATACCGAGAAGCGCCTGGCGCTCCTCGGTCCCGTCAATGGGTGCGGTGGCATTTCAGGAACAGACGTAGCCGCCAAAAGAACTAAGGAAATCAGCAAGAGGACAAACCAATGATCGAACGGATGGAAACAGGCCAGCGCATGAGCAAAGTGGTCAAGCATGGCGACGTGCTATATCTTTGCGGCCAGGTTGGGGATGGGGAGACTGTCGCCGACCAGACACGCGATTGCCTCTCCCGTGTGGATGCGCTGCTAGAAAAATACGGCTCGTCCCGCAGCCACATGCTGCAAGCCATCGTATGGCTGGCGGATATGTCTGACTTTGAGGAGATGAACAGTGTGTGGGACAATTGGGCTCCCCAAGGGCATGCCCCCGCCCGCGCTTGCGGTGAAGCAAAGCTCGCCAGCCCCAGCCTCAAAGTTGAGGTGATCGTAACTGCTGCTGTGGCCGGTTAGTGCCGGCCCTCCGGGATTGCGCAAGATCTGAGGACCGTTGAAATGAAGGTTATCGTACTGGGTGCCGGCGTTATAGGCGTTACTACGGCTTATTTCCTGGCACGCCAGGGCGCGGAAGTGACGGTGATTGACCGTCAGCGCGAAGCTGGACTGGAGACCAGCTTCGCCAATGCTGGTGAACTTAGCTATGGCATGACTTCTCCGTGGGCAGCCCCAGGTGTCCCGAAGAAGGCGCTAAAGTGGCTGTTCATGAAGTACCGCCCTTTGATGATTTGGCCATTGATCAGCCCCTCTATGTGGTCCTGGGCCCTCAAGATGTACTCCAACTGCAACGAAGCGGCTTATCGCGTGAACAAAAGCCGAATGGTGCGGGTGTCTAACTACAGCCGGGATGCGCTCAAGGAGCTTACGGAAGATCTGCCTTTGGATTTCGATCTTCGGCAACAGGGGACGCTCCAGCTGTTCAGAAGTGAAAAGCAACTTGAGGCTTCCAAGCTGGACCAGCTGATCCTGGAAGAGTTTGAATCTCCGTTTGAGGTATTGGATCGGGAAGGCTGTATTCGGGCAGAACCTGGCCTTTCGAAGGTTGCCCACAAGTTAGTCGGCGGACTGCGCCTGACGTCAGACCGTACCGGGGATTGCAGGAAGTTCACCGCACAGCTGTCAAAGGAAGCTGAAAAGCTCGGCGTCAAATTCCGTTTCAATGAGAACTTGAAAGGCTTCACCCTGGACGGTGACCGGGTGACCACTGCAGTGACTGACATTGGGGAATTCACTGCAGATAGGTTCGTCTGTTGCTTGGGGTCATACTCTGCACGCCTGATGCAGCCGCTCGGGATCCGACTGCCGATTTATCCTGTGAAAGGGTATTCAATCACTTTGCCAGTGACCGACCCAGACGCGGCACCGCAATCGACTCTGATGGATGAAACGTACAAGGTTGCGATCACCCGGCTTGGCGATCGCATTCGCGTGGCAGGACAGGCGGAGCTCATTGGCTACAACATGCGTTTGGGTAAGCACGCAACCGACGCGGTTCGCCATGTGGTTCAAGATCTATTTCCGGAAGGCGGGGATGTGTCACAGGCTGAGAACTGGACAGGTTTGCGTCCCATGACACCGGATGGCACACCCATTCTAGGCCGTACCAAACTCAAGAATCTCTTTCTGAACACCGGGCACGGGACACTCGGTTGGACCATGGCCTGCGGTTCAGGAAAGGCGGTTGCTGATCTTGTTACCGGCAAACAACCGGAGATCTCCTTTGAGGGTTTGGAAGCCTCCCGCTACTAGATCTCCAGATCTTGGGTTTCTCAATCCTCTAACGAGAATACGCGCTGCTAGACAACTGGCCAGTCTGGCTCAGATTGAATGGGAATCTGATCACCGGCAGCAGGAAATCAATCAGAATATGTTGGGTAGGAATATGAATACGTTGGTTCCCAAGGGTGTGGCTCACATGGTTTTGGACGGCGATCCTGAAACCGAGAAGTTCGTCTTTGTTCTGCTGCCCGAGTTCTCAATGCTGACGTTTAGCGCCGCCATCGAACCTCTGCGTATGGCGAACCAACTGACACGCAAGGAGTTGTTCAGTTGGAAGATCCTTTCTGCTGACGGTTTGCCTGTGCGTGCGTCATGCGGAGTGCCAGTTGGGGTGGATGGGGCACTCGAAGAAACGGATCGCCATGCTCGCATATTGGTTTGTTCAGGCGGAGAACCAGAAGAAAACACTCCGTCAAAACTGGCGCCTTGGTTGCGCAAGCAAGCTCGAATGGGACGGCCACTCGGTGGCCTGTGTACAGGTGCCTATGCGCTGGCGCATGCTGGCCTTCTCAATGGGCGGGCATTTGCACTTCATTGGGAGCATTTGCCTCCGTTCCAGGAAAAATATGACCATCTCATTCCAGTTGAGCAGCTTTTTGTCATGGAACCAGGATTGTGGACATGTGGCGGTGGCAGCGCATCCACAGATATGATGGTAGAGTTTATCCGGCAGAAATTCGGCTCCGAGGTTTCCCGTGTTGTTCTGGATATGTGCTTGCACTCTGCTCATAGAGCGGCTGAAAACCCTCAGTGTTTATCCACTTCTGCGTCAATTGGCTCCAGAAATCCCAAGTTGCTTCGAGTAATCGAGCATTTTCAGAACAATCTGGGGAATGACCTGAACATGGAGGCCGTGGCCAGACAATCAGGGATGTCACGCAGGCACATGGAACGGCTTTTCTCGCAACATCTTCGTGTCACACCGTCCAAGTATCTCAAAGACTTGAGGTTAATGAGGGCTCGGTCAATTTTGGCGGAAACCAATTTGTCAATTTCCGAAGTGGCCGCGGCAACTGGATTCGAGACGACCACTAACTTCTCGCGTAGTTTCAGGGGAAAGTATGGAGTGTCTCCCGTATTGTTTGCGGTTGGAATGCAGCGTTGATTTGCCCTTGAAAACTGGTTCTGACCGACATCGCGTCAGCCCATATCCGTCGATACTGCTTAACTCTATCGAAAATAAGATTATGCAATCATCTCTGATCAAGTCCCGGGAACTGTTGTCACTTGTTCGGCGGTTCTCCGGAAAGCTGATGAAAGAAGTTTTCGCAGAAGGTGCAGACGCCAAAAGCATATGAAAAAGGAAACGCGCTTCAGCCGGCGGCGTTCTCCGCCCCCTGAAGGAAAGGTGCGGCTCGCGGTGAGAACCCGCCCTGAAAATTTGACATGCCAAGAGACGAGCCAAGATGACGGCCTATAACAACCTTTCCAAACTGATCCATATCGGGAATTTCCCCGAACTGGATACGGATGAAGGAAGCTACGGCTACGAAGGATCAACGGCTCCGATCATCGGGACAGTGATTTCGGGTCCAAGCGCAAATTCGCGGATTGTCGACTTTGACTATGATGATGCGGATGGTGATGGGCTTTTTGAGGCAAACCACCGTACGGCATCTGCTGAAAACGTTACGATTGATGGCGTTTCAAGCGAAGTAGATGAAACGGTTCTTGTCACTGTCCGCCTGACTTATGCGGATGGCTCCACTTCAACGGAAAGCATACTTGGGTACCAGCTTGAAAATGGGGAGTTTTTATCTTGGCGACCTCTTTGGTCGCATTAGCGGGCAATCCGTTTATTCTCTAGAGATCACCAACATTTCCGACACGGGTGATTACGGGCAAGTATCTGAGTACCAAGGCGGAGGAGACTACGATCTCGACACATTTTCGTTCGTTGAACTTCTGGATTATGAAATTGACGGGACAGCCTCTGGCGATTTAATTGACGGCGCTTACACCGGTGACCCAGAAGGCGACATGATCGATAACAGCGATCATTCCGACGGGTCCAACAGCGATTTGGTTAATGCGGGCGCCGGTGACGATACCGTCCAATCCGGACTAGGTGACGACACCGTATATGGCGGGACTGGCGACGACAGCATTCAATCCGGGTCAGGCGACGATACGGTTTACGGTGAGGGCGGTAGCGATACAATCGAAGGCGGCGCCGGGGACGACTATCTGTCCGGCGGAGACGACAATGATCGCTTTGATGGGCATTGTTGCAGAACTCCCTCTTGAGGCCTGACTACCCCTTTCCCCTCTGAGCTTAGGCGACACGGACGATCTCGGCGGCGCCGAGTGCATTGAAGCGGTTGATGAGGGCGATACGGATGTGGATTTCGGCGGTTTGGCGGTCAGGGTCTCGTGCAGCGATGCGCTCGCCGAATGCTTTCAAGCAGCGCATCTTTGCCTCGACCCGGCTCCGGGCGTGGTATCCCGTCCAGCGTTTCCAAAAGGCCCGGCCGTAGTGCCGGGTGGCGCGCAAGGTTTCGTTTCTGACCTGTGCCGCCGGGCAGTTTTCTTTCCACGGCCGACCATTCTTGCGGATAGGGATAATCGGGGCGGCACCACGCTCGATGATGGCGGAGTGGCAACGGCGCGTGTCATAGGCTCCGTCTGCGGTCACGCTGCCGATCTCTTCGTCCTTCGGAATCTGATCGAGCAGTTCCGGCAGAACCGGGCTGTCGCCGTCGCGGCTGGGGGTGAATTCGACAGCACGGATGTCAGACGTGGCAGCATCCATCGCAAGATGCACCTTGCGCCCCTCTCATTGATTGCTCTGCAATCAACTGCCGGGCAGCGATTGGCGCCGCCCCTGAACGCCGTGCTTGCGGGCCTGCCACTCGCCATCGCCAAGGAACTTGATCCCGGTGCTGTCCACCAGAAGGTTCAGCGGCCCATCGGCGCGGCGATACGGGATCTGGACGGCCAGTGCTTTCTGTCGACGGCACAGCGTAGAGAAATCAGGAACGGGCCAGTCCAGCCCCGCCAGGTGCAAAAGGCTGGCGACCATCCCGGCGGTCTGCCGGAGGGGCAGCTTGAACAGAACCTTGACAGACAGGCAGAATTGGATCGCCGCGTTCGAGAAGACCGGTGGGCGCCCTGGCCGTCCTTCATGCGGCGCGAGCCAGGTCATCTCTTTATCCAGCCAGATCAGAAGCGAACCGCGCTTCCTGAGCGCATCGTTGTAGCTGGACCAATTCGTCGTGCGGTAGCGGGCAGGTGCGGGCTTACTCATCGGCCCCGTCTAACCGCATGGATTCGTGATGTGAATCCTTAGCAGTAAGAGTTCTGCAACAACGCCATCGGGAAGTTCCAGGGGATGATGGCGCCCGCCACGCCGACCGGTTCCTTCACCGCCTTGGAGGTGAACTCCGCCATAGGCAGCTCGATATCCTGATCGCTGCTGTTGTTGAGCCGGGAACCTCCCGTTACCGAAGTCCAGAGCCTAGTCCCGTAGCGCGAAAAATAGACGTCCACTTGCCCAACGGATGGATTTAATTCTAAAGGGTGGACAAGGTTATGTAAAATCGATTATCGTGTTTTTGTCGATTATTAGGGCGGGGGCATAACTGCGAAAACCTGCAGATAGTAAACCGTTGCGCCGGATTCATGGTTTTGATGGGCGTCCTTCATTTGGTGTCCTCTTAAGCTTCCAGCGTAGTTCTGTGAGCAGTGTCCAGGCGCTCCAAAATCTTCGTTTGATGCTCTTTGAGTAGCAGGGGCATCCAATTCTTCTGGGAGGATAACTTGAAAAACTATGTAAAATGCCTGCTTGCCGGGGGGGCGTTGGCCCTTTCAGCTATTGTGCCTCAAGCCGTCACAGCACAGGGTTTTTCTGCAACCGAAGTGCAGACGCTATACGGTGACGGGTTTCTGCTGGGGCGTAACGGGCGGAACGAAACAAGCCGAGCGACAATCACTATCGACCATCTTACCGTGCGGAAATGGGGAGACTTGTTCTTCTTTGTCGATAACTTTTCCGACGGAGAAGGGAGCGGACGAAAAAGCGATCAGTATGGTGAAATCTACCTTCACTTCTCGGGCCGCAATGCAGGTCTTTCCTTCGGTGATGGTTTAATCAAAGACGTGGCACTTGGTGCCGCGATCAACCAAGGTACTGACTTCACCGTGGCACTGATCGGCCCGCGGGTCTCCTTCAACGTACCTGGTTTCCGCATTCTGAGCCTGGGGCTCTATGCCTATGACACTGTGACCGACCCGTTTAACCGCGATCTGGACACCACGTATCAGGCAACACTGGTTTGGAACAGGCCTTTTGAGATCGGCAACCAGAAGTTTCTGTTCAAAGGTTTCACTGATTTCATTGGCGAACGCGGGTCTAACGTAGACAGTCAAATTGTTTTCTCACCGCAACTGCGTTGGGATGCTGGGCACGCGATGGGTAAAAAGCCCGGTGTATTCCAAGTAGGTCTTGAGTACACCCACTTTGAAAACAAGTTTGGTGTTTCTGCAGCAGACGAAGATTCCGTATCTGTGTTTGCTGCGTTCAAGTTCTGAACCGGCTCTGCCTAGGAAAGTGTGCAGGACTAGTATCCTGCACACATTTCTTTCGGTGTGAGCGATAGCTGAACCGTGAACGTGGTGAGAAATCCTAAGCACTTCACAGCATTCAAAAAAGGAGAATATCCATGATCAGAGTAAGTCGTGAAATCCTGGTAAATGGCCGAGATGAAGAAATTCAGCTGACGCGCAGCCAAACCTGGAAAGGTTTGGGGATGAAGGCCAAAAACGCCGTTCCCTTTGTACCCTCAATCACCGAATGCAAGGTGATCAAAGAATGGGACGGCGGGTTCTTGCGCGAAGTTGTCCACGCTGGCGAACGTCTTCATGAAGCGATCACGTCGATCCCCGAACGTGTCGTCCATTTTCGCAGAATTAGCGATGAAACACCGGGCGATATTTTCAACGAACTCTATTTCAAAGACGATGGTCAGCTGGCCCTGACATTCACATTTGCCCTCGACATCCCAGGAGTTGAAGCAGGCTCCAAAGAAGCTGATGCTCTTGCGGACGAACTTGAGCGCTCTTACCTGGCCTCAGTTCAAGCCACGCTGGACCATCTGCGAACTTTGGCAAAAGCCGGCGAAATCTAGATCCTGAACTATCCCATGCTTCGGCCTTTGTATTTTGTTTGGCCGAAGCATAAGCGTAATTTGACTGGTGAGTGATCGACGCTTCGGCCTTCAGCTCCAACCGACGTCCTCCAATTCATAGGAACCTAGCGACATGGATACCAATAGTGTGCCGGAACTGGCACCTGCCGTTTTGATTTTCGGACTTGCGGCATGGATCAGCCTTACCGCGTACAATAATCTACGCTCGTTTGGTCATGGTGCCGGCTACGTTGGGCACATTCTGAAGATGGAAGGCCTTCGGATGGATGGCATACCAGACAGTCCGCTGACGTCACGTGCACAACACGATCCAAGGCTCCATCGTATTGGGATCTCTGGAATCATTTTGATACAGGCAATCTCAGGTGCCTTTCTTTGGATTGCCCTCATCAACTATGGGTTAACAACGCCACTTATTGACCCTGTCGCGATGGCGTCTTTGGCGTTGACTGTGTTCATGGCAATGACATTTGTCCTGCTGTTAGGCGGAAGCTGGTATGCATTCTACATTTACCTTGAGCAGTCCCAGATCATGCATTTCATGATGATTGCTGTCGCAATCGGCGGCCTAATCCTGCTCAAGCTTTAGGTATCGCCTTTCATATCTCTACCGGGTTCTCTGCGTTCGATTGTGCCAAGCGGATGCAATAAGCTCACCCAGTCCGCCAGGGCTGGCGATCATCACAACAATCGCCGCCGCGCCGAGCAAGATAAGATAGAGCGCGCCATAATCAGCAAAAACTGTGCGCAACGCGAAATACACAATTGTTCCAAGCAATGGCCCCCAAACCCGGCCCTGCGGCATAGGCAACGCTGAAGGCTGCGCTGTATCTCAGTCCGGGCCCGGGTGCTGCTTCGAGAATGCTTGACACTTCCTCGGCGCTCAGCACCACAGGGATCTTCTTGGCAGCTCGCTGATACCGCATATGTCGCTTCATCTCGGGCCTTAGGCAAGTCGTTGCGTAGAAGAAATCCGCGCCGCTGCCGTCCCGCTATCCAGTCGAATGGTGACCCTGCCATGGATGATCTCGACGGCAACAGTCGACGTGACCGCCGACGGCGCGTCCACAGGCTCGATCGCCACAGGGGCAAAATCCGCCCCCGCCAGATCGGGGACTGAACCGCACCGGGAATGCTGGAGGCTGATTGCAGTTAGTTACGCGGCTTGCTCCTCAGTTTCCATAGCCGCATAGAAATTGAGCTCTGCTTCTGCCGACGGAATATTCCCGATAGGCTCGAGCAGACGGCGGTTGTTGAACCAGTCCACGCATTCGCGTGTTGCGTACTCCACGGCCCCGAAATTGCGCCATTCGCAGATAATTCGGGTTTGATGCCTCGGATAGTCGCTACAAATTCGGGCTGAAAATCACTATGACTGAAAGCCGAGCCGATTATAGTTGCTAGGTGTTTAGTCCCGGGGTGTGGTGGGTTGGATCGACGATGAACCGCTGCGGCTCTTTCGTCCAGGTTTTGCATATGTATTCAAACGGTGTGAAGCCATTCAACGTCTTCAAGCGACGTGCGTAATTGTAGGCTGCAATGAACGCATCAATGTGGTTTCCCAACTCGGCATCGGTCTCGTAGTGATATCGCTTAACCGTCGCCTCCTTGATCGTTCGGTTCATCCGCTCGACCTGACCATTTGTCCATGGATGGTTGATCTTCGTCAGCCGGTGCTCGATGCCGTTTGACGTGCAGACTCGTCCAAAGATATGCGCCATGGCATGTCGGTCCTGCTGCCGATTGGCGAATTGCACGCCGTTATCCGTAAGAATGGTGTGAATCCGATAGGGCAGAGCGGTGATGAGATTGCGTAAGAACTGAGCCGCTGCCATCTTTCCGGCCTTCTTGTGCAACTCGACATAGGCAAATTTCGATGTCCGGTCGATGGCGACGAACAGGTAGATCTTTCCTTCGCCAGAACGGGCTTCCGCGATGTCGATATGGAAATAGCCGATGGGGTAGACCTTGAACTTCCGCTTTGGTTTCGTTCCTTCGACGTCGGGCAACCGGCTGATGCCGTGGCGCTGCAGGCAACGATGCAGCGAAGAGCGCGTGAGATGAGGGATCGACGGCTGCAACGCATAGAGGCAGTCATCCAGTGGCAGCAGCGTGTGGCGCCGAAAGGCAACGACAGCCGCTTCCTCTTCCAGGCTTAGCGCCGTGGACCGTGCCACCTTCGGGCCCATCCGCGCGTCCTCGACACGCTCCCGCTTCCGCCACTTCGCCACCGTCTTGACGTTGATCCCGAGATCCCGGCTCAGCGCCGCGTTCGAAGCTTTCGATCGCTGTATGAGAGCTCGGATCGAGTGCGTGGTCGTGGCGCTGCTGTGAAGAAATTGTCCCATAGGGCGTCCTTCTGATGGTCACAAATTTGTAGACCACCACACCCAGGGACTAAACAACTAGCAGCTTGGCAGCCTTGCGTGCGGCTTCTGTTTGATTTGGTCTATTCCCAGTCAGGCTCTGTTGCTGCCCAGTCCGCATATCGCAGTGAAGCCAAACGCAGTGTGCTGTCTGTATCATATTTTTGCGCGAGAGTTTGAAAGCGTGCAGCCGGATCGGATAGATCCGGCGGGATTGTTTCTGTCAGAAGCTGCATCGGGAAAGCACCTTCGCGAATTCGCTCATGAACATCATCAGTTCCCAAACGAAGACTCAGATCCATTGCAATTGCACCCGATCCATAAAACCGGCCGAACCCAAATTCACTTTTGATCTCGCCCTGGCGATAAGGCCCATTCAGATAGCTCTTTATTTCTTGAGGAAATGCCCCCGGCAGTCGATCCTCAAGGAATTTTGCCGTGCCTTCAATGCGTTCCTGCTGGTCGTCAAGTGTCGTGATTTCGAATCTCTGCGCCCGGTAGTGCCGTATGTCGACCAATTCCTGAGCTAGTTGATGAAGGCTTTCATCATCTAGGGTATCGCTGATATGACTCAATACCGCGTTCTCAATGAGAATCGAATAAAGATGCTCCGCACTATAGTCGTACTGAGTCAGCTCCCCGTCCTCGATATCTGCAAAATGGTCAATCTGAAACCGGTGAAAGGCTTCGTGAATAAAGTAGTGGACGAACTCCGGATCAGAGGCGCAGAAAAGAAACTCTCCCCCACATTCAGAGGCAATTACAAAGGTCGGCACGCCGGCGACCGGCAGAACAAACCTAAAGGGGTCAATCAGATCCGGGGCGATGGCGGGATCCGGATCTGAGATCAGGCGAATATCTGCGTATTCCAGGTTGGTCTGCTGCACGGTTCCAACGCCTGCGGGATTTGGGTGATCAACAGTCATGACTGCAATTACTTGCTTGCTGGTGTCATGAACCACAACCACCTTGGGTAGGTCCTTCAAAACCAGACCCGGCCAGACTGCTTCAGCAACCTCAGCCGAGGCTTTATAGTTGGCCGCAAAAGTTTGCATCAGCGCGGCTGAATTCCACTTACGAGTGTCCTGCTGCTGCGCGGCGGCAGCAGGAGCAAAAAGCGTAAGCGCGATCATTGCAAGGCTGGGAATGACTGGGAGGAAGGATTTCATAGCTGTCCACGCAATAGGGTTTTTGCAGTCCGTCTTAGGAAAGATCACGACAGGGCTGAGCAGCCTCATCCGCCTCGTCCCGCTTGATTGTTACCGTATCATTGATCTGGAGCCTAGCTGGCATTGGGCGCGAACCAGTGGCGCGCCGTTGGCCTGTTGGCTCGATTACCTGCATCAGCGGCAAGAGGCGTGCTTCACAACGCCGGTTCGCAGGGCAGTGTCAAGCCGGGCCTGCCTGCCCGATCAGCACTTCAACCTGCGCAAAACCGGGACAATCTTCTGAGACTGCGCCCGCCTGTTTGCCACTCTGATCTCCGTTTTCGAAGCATCGCAGCGGACGAGTTCAGCCGGTCAGGCGCAGCCCCGGTTTCAGCGTTAATCAGCCCGTGGCTGATGTCTCCAGCCGCTGTTCCACAATTCGGGCCAGCACCGATGCGCCAACAGGAATGATTGATGGATCGAATACATAGCTTGGGTTGTGCAGTGGGATGTTTCCCGCATGCCCGATCCGGCAATAGGCACCAGGAACAACTTTCAGTATGTCAGCAAAATCTTCCGACCCTGTCGCCTGGCCGGTCGTTTCGATCGCGTTTTCGGACCCGACAATCTCGCTGGCAGCCTCTAAATAGGCATCCGACAGGTCGCCATCGTTCACAAGAACGTCGAAAATTTCGCGGAACTCTGCATCGATTTCCACGCCATGGGCAAGCGCCATTCCCGCACAAAGCTCCTGCACCCGGCGCTGTGCAAGCGCGCGGACCTTGTCCGAGAAAAACCGCAGCGTCCCGCTGAGTTCCGCGGTGTCCGGGATAACATTGTAGGCTGAGCCCGAGTTGATCTGGGTTACCGACAGCACGCAAGGCTGGGTCGGCGGAACATTGCGGCTGACAATGGTTTGAAGCTGCTGAACCAAGGCCGTCGCGATCATCAATGGGTCATGAGCATTGCTGGGCATCGCAGCGTGACTGCCTTTGCCCCGCACTATGATATCAAAAAAGGACGCACCGGCCATTGCCGGTCCTTTGGTTATAGTAACCTTGTTGGACTTTCCGTTAGGGGAATTATGCATGCCATAGACTTCATCGCAGGGAAACTGCTCAAACAAGCCTTCTGAGATCATGCGCCGTGCGCCGCCAAGACCTTCCTCCGCGGGTTGGAAGATCAATACCGCGGTGCCAGCGAAGTTACGTGTCGCGGCAAGGTGTTTTGCTGCCCCAAGCAGCATGGTGGTATGGCCGTCGTGCCCGCAGGCATGCATCACCCCGTCGTTCTTAGAGGCATATGGCAGGCCGCTTGTTTCCTTGATCGGCAGAGCATCCATATCCGCCCGGATACCGACGCGGCGGTTGCCCTCTGAATTGCCGTGAATCAGGCCAACCACACCGGTATTGGCAAGGCCGGTATGCACCTCGTCGACACCCCATTCCTTAAGGCAATCCGCAACAATGCCTGCGGTCCGAGCTTCTTCAAACCCTATTTCAGGGTGGGCGTGCAGATCTTTAAATATTTCGGTCAGCTGGTCTGTGCTGTTTTCGATGATAGGAAGAAGGGGCATGGGTTCTGTCCATCGTTATGCGCGATTATAGAAAATCTCACGGGATGATTATCTTATTGCGGCTGAATTTTCTGTTTTTCAGCTTGAGGTCTCGAGCAGTTGCGACGCTCAATCAGAAGCTGAATCAATACAGTAGCAAGATCAGTTAAGACGATCATAGCGAGCTCGACATGCTTTTGGTGAACTCACAAATTTTTGCAGCTGCGCACCGATAGGATGAAGACTGGCGTAGTAATTCTCTGAGCCTAGCGTAGCCTAAAGACGACAGAAAAACTTGAACAAAAGGGGAGGTTGAACAGTAGCTTTGCGTTCTATTAAGTTCCATGGTTTTGCCTTGGCCGTTTCTAAGAATCGATTATCACACAATAACAAGGAAAAGTACATAAAATCGATCTGATGTCTTGTTCCCTTTACCGCCAGCAGATCCGATCCGCATTTCCGGACTTACAAAGGGCACCTCATCGCTTCTGGCAAGGCGCGAAAGCTGGTTACTGAGGCACTGCTCGCGGAAGCTAGCTGTTCAGTCCCGGCATCTGGTGGATCGGATTGAGGATGAATCGATCTGGCTCTGATGTCCAGATTTTGCAGATGTATTCATATGGCGTGAGGCCGCTCAGCGTCTTCAATCTGCGTGCGAAGTTATACGCATCTAGGAAGTCGGCGAGGTGGCTGCGAAGCTGATCATGGCTGGCGTAGTGATACCTTTTGACCGTCGCATCCTTGATCGTGCGGTTCATCCGTTCAACCTGGCCGTTGGTCCATGGATGGTTCGGTTTGGTCAGTTGGTGTTCAATCTCATTTGCTTCGCAGATCATGTCGAAGCGCATAGGCCGGGAATAGGCTGTGTTCCGGTTCCTGGGCTGTTCCGCGAACTGGATGCCGTTGTCAGTGAGGATGGTGTGGATCTTGTACGGCACAGCTTCCAGCAGGTGTTCAAGGGACTATCCTGAATTTTGTGCCCTGGCGTGGTAGCTCAATTTTGAGGAGACCCACGTATGAGCATAGACAAAGACCTGTTGGACCGGCTGATGGAAGGGCGTTCGCCCGGCGACCTTTTCGGCAAGGAGGGCATTCTTTCCAAACTGACCAAGGCGCTTGCGGAACGTGCGCTGAGCACCGAGTTGGACGAACATCTCAGCGAAGAGCGCGCAGGAGCCGCCTGAAGGCCAGAACCAGCCCGCCAATCGACGCAATGGCAGCAGCCGGAAGACTGTGGCCACGGACACCGGCAAGGTGGTTCTGGACATTCCGCGCGACCGGAACGGGACCTTTGACCCGGTTCTGATCGCCAAGTATCAGCGCCGCTTTCCGGAGTTCGACACCAAGATCATCAGCATGTACGCCCGCGGCATGACGACCCGGGAAATCCAGGGCCACATCGAGGATATCTACGGCTTCGAAGCGTCGCCCAGCCTGATCTCGACCATAACTGACACCGTGATGCAGGAGGTGACGGCCTGGCAGAACCGCCCGCTTGAGCCCTGCTACCCGGTGGTGTTCATGGATGCGATCCGGGTCAATATCCGCAGCGATGGCGCGGTCTCGAACAAGGCGGTCTTCGTGGCCCTGGCGATCCTGCCGGACGGCACAAGGGACGTTCTGGGCCTGTGGTTCCAGGCCAATGAGGGGGCCAAATTCTGGGCCAAGGTGCTGAGTGATCTGCACAACCGCGGCGTTCAGGACATCCTGATCGCCGTTGTGGACGGCCTCAAGGGCTTCCCCCAAGCCATTGAGGCGGCCTTCCCCCGAACCCAGGTCCAGACCTGTATTGTCCATCTGCTGCGCCATTCCATGAGCTTTGCCAGCTACAAGGACCGCAAGGCCGTCGCTGCGGCTCTGAAAGCGCTCTATACGGCCGTTGATGCCGCGGCGGCCGAAGCTGCGCTAACCGAATTTGAAGCGAGCGATCTGTCAAAGCGCTATCCGGCCATAGCGCCGAGCTGGCGGCGGGCCTGGAACGAAGTCATTCCGTTCCTTGATTATCCGCCCGAGGTGCGCCGGCTGATTTACACGACAAACGCCATTGAAGCGCTGAACTCGAAAATCCGCCACGCGGTTCGAACCCGCGATCATTTCCCCAGCGATGAGGCGGCAGCCAAGTTGATCTATCTGGCGCTGAATGCTACCTCAGCGGAGTGGAAGCGGTCAGTCCGCGAATGGCATGCGGTGAAAAGCCAGCTCGCTATCATGTTCGAGGAACGCTTCCCGTTGGCGTAAGAAAAGGCGCCAGGGCACAAAATTCCGTACTGTCTCGTGTTCAAGGAACTCCCAGGCCGTTTTGCGATTTGCTTTGTCGACCAGTTGCGCAACAGCGAACTTGCTCGTGCGGTCAATGGCCACAAAGAGATGCAGTTTGCCTTCCTCGGTTCTCACCTCAGCAATGTCGATGTGGAAATAGCCGATGGGGTAGCGCTTGAACTTCTGGCGTTTCGGCTTGTCACCCTCGACATCCGGAAGACGCGAAATGCCATGCCGCTGAAAACAACGATGCAGAAAAGAGCGGGTCAGATGCGGGATGGACGGCTGCAACGCATAAAGGCAATCGTCCAGTGGCAGCAGGGTGTGCCGCCGGAACGCCACAACCATCGCTTCCTCATCTTCGCTCAGAACAGTAGAGCGCGGCTTTTGGGGGCCGGTCTTCTGGTCCTCGACAGTCTGCCGCTTGCGCCATTTGGCAACTGTCTTGGGATTGATCCCAAGCTCCCGGCTCAGCTCCGCGATCGAAGCCTGCGATCGCTGTATTGCTGCTCGGACCGCGTGCGTGGTCGTGGCGCTCCCGTGACGAACTTGTCCCATAGTGCTTCCTTCCATTCCAACGAAAGGATCACACCATCAAACCGTGGGATCAAACAGCTAGCTACGGTTCTGAATACGATGACCCGGGTTGGACCCCCCTACAATGAAGCAGCCCCCTGAATCACAGTTGTTAGTCAGGAATTGAAGACTCCGGCAAACCCGGGGCGGTTCAAATGACTAAGGTGGCTGTGTCTGAGGCCGCATCGTTTAGCTCATCGCTACGGCGAAGACCAATGGCGCCGAACCCTTCGCCCATTTCAAGGCAGCCTTCGAAACCATCTCTTCAGATCACCCTGCCAATCGGCCGAAGAACTACTCCCCCTGAAACTTCCTGCCATCAAGGTGAAAGCCGGTTGCCCTCCAGGCGCCGCATACTGACAACCTGCGGCATGCCTGCGTCCTGATAATGAATTCGGCGGAGTTCGCGAAAAATGGTAGATCTGTCACGGCCGAGACGCTCTGCAATCACATCAGCGCTGACTTTGGCGGCGCGCCATTGCTCGATCTTGCGTCTTCCTTCCAGGCTGAGCTGCTTGTATGGTCGTTTCATCATTTGTCCTTTTGAGCGCCAACAGGCTGTTATCACTCAAAAGTCGCAAGTCGTAATAGCGCGCACCCGCGCACCTTACATATCAAAGTCGCTGTCCAGTATAGATTGAACTATTTCATATGTGTTCTGAAAATGTTGTGTGATCAGTGCACAAGCGTTCTCTTTATCTCCATCAAGTATTGCCTGGACCATCATTTGGTGCTCATCTTCAAAACTAGCCGTACGATTGCCCCCTTTCCTCGTCGACTCCCGCCGTTTGGTTGTGTATTCAAGGGATAGATTGCGATACCGCTCCATTTCGTCAAACAGGATATCCCTGAACCGCATTAACCAAGTTGACTTGCATGCACTGACTAGAGCCGAGTGGAACTCTTTATGGCAGCGGTTCCACTCGGCTGAAACACGGCCTATCTGTTCATTGCATTCGTAAGGTGTGCGCGCTAACCGATGGTAAGCGGCAATAACGTCACTTTCCCAGTTCTTGTCAGAGTTATCGATTGCATCGCAGATAGCCCAGCATTCCAGCTTTGTCCGCACATTGTTGAGGTCTTTGAGTCCAGCCTGTGAAACATCAGAAATGCGAAAACCACGCTGCCTTTCGGAGGTGATGAAACCCGTCGCCGCAAGTCTCGAGAGCGCTTCGCGTAGCGGGCTAAGAGAAACATCATAGTCTTTTCGCATGTCCGATATACTCAACTTGGTGCCCGGGCGCCAGCGACCTTCAATGATGTCTTTTTTGATCAAGTCATGTACGTCGGTCTTTTTGCTACGAGATTCAGCAAGATCGGATGGCAGTCTACTCACGGCTATTGCTTTCTTCTGTTTGTCGTCGGCGTACATGGTCGCTTCGAATGTCTATTGGAAGCCTCATAGCGCCTTTCTTTCTAGAAGGCAAAAATAGCGTAACAAACACCTGCAACCGCCGCCAATACTAGCAGCGTCAGCGCAAGTTTGTTCGACCCTGACTTGTTTTGGGGGCCGGATGGCGCAACATCAGAAGCAGATGGCTCACTTGCAGAGGACGGGCCTTCTGTGAGAGCCAGCTCGAATTCCTCAAAGAAATCATTGGCGAATTTTTTGACGAAACTGTCGATAACCCGACTGCCCAATTGGGCAATCTTACCCCCGATTTTCGCTTCGAACTGATAGTCAACCCGGGTCTTGCCGTCTTCTTCGGTCAGGGTGGCGCTAGCGTCCCCTGTGGCCATACCGGCGACTCCTTTGCCGCTGCCGCTGGCACGGTAGATTTCCGGACGAATGGCTTCAACTATGTCGATATCGGCGGCGAACTTTGCGCGTACGGGACCGACCTTGGCAGCGATTACCGCAGACAATGAACCGTCTTCGTTTTTGACAATCGACTCGCAGCCAGGAATACTGCGCTGCAGAATATCAGTATTCAAGAAGGCGTCAAAGACGGTTTCACGGGGAAGCGCAAGAAGGCGCGAGTCAGAGGATTTCATTTGAGAACTCCTGTCAGATTAAGAGCGTGGTCTAGCGAGCGCATCGAGGATCACTAGAGGAGAGAAGGGCTGCTGGTTCGCCTGGGTGCCGAGGGGGCGCAGCGCATCATTCACCGCGCACCAGACAGCGCCTACCGCACCGATGGTGCCTGCTTCGCCGACGCCCTTAGCTCCAAGCTTTCCAAGTGCTGTCGGGGTTTCGACATGGCCGACGTGGATGTCCGGCATTTCGCTGGCCATCGGCACCAGATAGTCGGCCATGGTCGCATTCAGCATCTGGCCTTCATCGTCGTAATGGCATTGTTCATACAAGGCGGCGCCAAAGCCCTGTACGATGCCGCCGCGCAATTGCTCATCAACCAGCAGCGGGTTGACGGCACGGCCGCAATCATCAACCACCCAGTGTTCCAGCAGTTCAATCATGCCGGTGTCAGGATCCAGCTTGAGCAGGGTGCCCATCACACCGTTGGCAACGCTGTAGGGGGTCTGGTTGCGTGGCGGCACGTTGCTTTTTGTGACGTTGAGCTGCGGCTGAAATTCCGGCGGCAGGCGGTCTTGCCGGAAATGGCCTTCGTTGCCTATATCGGCGAGTGAAAGCGAGAAGTTGCCCGACCGGGCCTGAACCATGCCATCTTTGAGAAGTAGGTCTTCTGCGGGCACATCCCCCATAACGCTGGCAATCTCAAGAATGTTCTGCCGCAGTGCGCTGGCGGCATCCAGGGCCGCTTCGCCGGCCATCGCCAGCCCGCGTGACGCCCAGGAACCACCTCCATAAGGGCTGGTGGAGCTGTCGCCGTGCAGCACGCGCAAGTCGTCAGTGGTCACACCAAGAGTTTCGGCCACAATCTGGCCAATCGCAAATGTCGTGCCCTGGCCCTGCTCCGTGGCGCTGGTCAGAACCTTTATCTTTCCGCTTGGCTCCAGCCGGACGGTGCAGCCTTCCTGCACAGACACCCGGGCATCTGTCGGCCCGTAATACATCGCGCCATAGGCGGTCTGTTCAATAAAGGTTGAAATTCCGATGCCGAGATACGTGCCTTTGTCGCGCAAACGTGCTTGTTTGGCTCTGAGACCCTCGTAGTCCATCATTTCAGTCAGCTTGTCGAGGCAGGCAAGCAGCGACAGCCGCTCAAAGTTCACGCCGCTGGCAGATGTATGGGGATACATCTCGTCAGCAATGTAGTTTTGCTTGCGGAAATCCACCGGGTCGCGGTTCAGCGCAGCGGCGGCATGGTCGATCATTTGCTCACCGACAGCACAGGCCAGCGGCAATCCAACGCCGCGATACATGCCGACCATGGTTTTGTTCTGAAAGGCGATGCGGGTGCGGCCGTAATAGTTCTGAAACTGATAACACGCCCCGGCGCTGACGATAGTCTGCAGCCCTTCCACATTGGAGAAACGGCGGTAGTGGCTGTAAGGCCCGACGGCAGAGAGATCGTCGACCTCAAACGCCAGAATGGTTCCATCGTCCTTCAGCGCCATTCGGGCGTTTACGATATGATCACGCGCGTGGGTGTCGGACACAAAGGATTCCAGCCGGTCCGCGCAGAATTTAACAGCCCGTCCCATCAGGACACTGATCGCGACAGTGGCCACTTCATCCCCGTAAACATGCAGTTTGACGCCAAAGGCACCGCCCACATCGGGACAAATCACCCGGATATTCTGCTCGGGGACCGGCAAGTGAACTGCATAAACGTCCTGCATCTGAAACGGTGACTGATGCGATTGAAAGACATCCAGCTGCTCTGTCTGCGGCTCAAAATTAGCGATAACCGTGCGCGGTTCCAGCGTGACGCCGGTCTGACGGTTAAAACGGAACTGGTTTTCGACCACGTGATCGGCTTGTGCAAAAGCATCCTCGGGGTCGCCCGAGCGGATCACTTGCTCGTCCACCAGATTGGTGCCCAAACTCTCGTGCATAATCTCGGCGCCGTCAGCAAGTGCTGCTTCCGGATCTGTGAGCGGGGTCAGGGGAGTCCAGTCGATCTCGACGAGTTCTGCGGCGTCTTCTGCCTGGGCGCGGGTCTCGGCGACGATTGCAACGACCGGCTCACCCTGCCAGGTGACGCGTTCCACCGCCATTGGGTACTGCGGCGCGGATTTGAGATTGGGGCGGTGTGCGGCATCGCCAACCCAGGGCGTGCAGATTTTTGCAAGATCCGCGCCGGTGAACACGGCCTCAACCCCGGGGCTGGTGGCAGCTTCTCCGGTCTGAATGGCATCTATCGTTGCATGCGCATAGGGCGAACGCAGGTAGGTTACATGCAGCATCCGCGGCAGCTTGATGTCGTCAGTATAGCGGCCTCTGCCGGAGAGAAGGCGCTTGAGATCACTTCGCGGCATGGGCGATCCGATTGGCGTGCCGACGGTCATGAAGAGGCTCCTTGCAGGCGGGCGTTGTTGACTGCTTCAACGGCGTCGATGATGGCGTGGTAGCCGGTGCAGCGGCAGAAATTTCCCGACATGTGCTCGCGGATCTCTTCGCGCGTCTGGGGTTTTCCTGCGGCAACCAATTCGGCCGCGGTTAGCAGCATCCCCGAAGAGCAGAATGCGCATTGAGCAGCGTTCCGCTTGATGAACTCGGCCTGAAGATCGGCGAGGTCCCCACGATCCGATGCGCCCTCGATTGTTTCGACGCTTTGTCCATCCGCCTGCGCGGCGAGGGTCAGACAGCCACGGACAACCTGGCCATTCAAACGCACGGAACAGGCTCCGCATACGCCATGCTCACAACCGACATGCGAACCAGTCAGTTCGCAATCCTCACGCAAAAAATCGGTCAGGTGCTTGCGTGCATTGACGCTGCGCGTGACGGTTTTGCCGTTCAATTCTAATGTAACCGTGGTCATTTTTGTTCCTTTCCACAGCTTACGTTGCGGCCAATTGCGCATTCAGGTCGGCAAGAGCGCGGCGTAGCAGGACGCCGCAGAGATGCAACTTGATTTCGGGGGTGGCTTCCAGATTTCCCGAAGGTTCCAGATCGTCGTTGAGAGCCGCGACACCCGCGTCGATTCGGCTCGGATCCTGAGACAGCAATTCGCTTGCCTTCCGGGCTATGACCGGCGCTTCGCCAACGCCGAAATAGGTTAACGATATGTCAGTCAGGCGCGGCGTGCGGTTCAGCAGTCCCTTTTTGATCCGTGCCGTGGCGGCCAGACCTGCGATTGCAAAATCTCCTTTCCGGCGGGAAATCTCTGCAAAACTGCTAAGATCGGTTTTGGGGTTTTGAACCGGAATGGATACTTTGGTCAGCACTTCATTTTCTTGCCGGGCTGTCTCAAACAGGCCAAGGAAGAATTCCCGCGCCTTGACTGTCCTGCTGCCAGCTTTGCTTTGCAGCGTAAAGGTCGCATCCAGTGCTGTGGTAATGGCGGGAAGTTCAGCCGACGGGTCAGCCAAGGACAGGCTGCCTCCGATTGTGCCGCGGTTGCGTACCGCAGCATGTGCTATGTAGGGCATGGTTTTGCTGAGCAGCGGGATATGTTCGGCAACGAGCGGCGAGTTCAGTACCTCTACATGCCGGGTCAGCGCGTTGATTTCTAACGACTTCCCTTGCCGCTCAATGCCGGACAGCTCGGTCAAGCCATTGATATCTAAAAGTTTGTCCGGACTTGATAACCGCAAACTCAACGACGCAAGAAGGCTTTGTCCGCCGGCCAGAATCCTCGCGTCATCACCATGGGCTTCCAGTAGATCCAGAAGGTGGTCCAGCGATGTAGCCTTCACATATTCAAAGTTCGGAAATTTCATCTTTACCCATTTTCTGCACGAAATCATGCCCGAAGTTGCGCCAATCAGTAGACGGAAAATATATTCACTTGTCAATAATCGATTTTATTGAAAAGATACAACAAACATCTCGGAGCAAAAAATGACCCTTGATTCAGTCCCTATCGTCGACATCATCGAAAAATCTCAGGGCATGCTTGCTCTGCAGTTGTTCATCATTCGCTCCAGGCCGTCCGGGCCGCTGCAGGATGTCTTGGACAATGTTCCGGATCACCTCGAATATCAGGTCGATATCGAAAAACGGGGCATTCTTTTTGCAGCCGGGCCGGTCTGGGAGGCCGGCAGCAGTGAATGGCGGGGCGAAGGCGTTGTCGTCGTCAGAGCGGCGGATATTGCCGAAGCTGAGCAGATTGCTGGCCTCGACCCCATGCATGCCCGTGGCGCGCGCGCCTTTTCCGTTGAGTCCTGGCTGGTCAATGAGGGCGGGTTCTCAGTGAGAGTCAGTTTTTCTGACTCAAGGGCGATTTTTCAATAATAATCGATTTTTGTTGAAATATCGATTAGCGACTGCTATTGGTCTGTTAACGACTCGGTTAGGGAGAATGTGAATGTCTTTTAATGTTGGAGGGGTCCAGCTGGACCGACCCTTTAAGATCAGGCGTCTCGGGCACTTTGGTTTCAATGTCGAAGACTTGGAAACCGCTCGCGAATTCTATTGCGATCTGTTGGGGATGAAGATTTCGGATCCCATCGATTTCGCGCCGAACTATCCGGATGTCGACTTTGAGGGTGCCGGTGAAACCGTCGGATATTTCCTGCGTCATGGGGCAGATCACCACTCATTTGCGATTTTTCCCAAAGGCACCTTGAACAGGATGATGAATGACGAAGTTCCCGAAGATATGACGGTGAACCAAGTCAGCTGGCATGTCGGCACGATGGAGGAAGTCTTTATCGGGAACGACTGGCTGGCCGAGCAGGGTTTCGCAATTCCGCGTATTGGGCGTGACTCGCCCGGATCGAACTGGCACACATACCCGGCGGGCCCTGAAGGGTTTCTGAACGAGCTTTACGCCGGGATGGAGCAGATCGGCTGGGATGGCCGGTCAAAGCCTGCGGACATGTCGCACAAATTCGAAGTGCCGCCAGAGCTGCCTTACAAGTCAGAATACACAGAGGTCATCGAGGATGAAGCCAAGGGGGCTACTTCTGTAGAAGGTTGGCGCCACGAGGAAAAGCTGCCCTTTAAGTTCGATGTCGAGGGATTGCTGCTGCCGCAGCCTTTCAAGATCATCAAGGTCGGCCCGGCGCGCCTGTTCATGGATGACATCGAAACAGCTGTGAAGTTCTACAGTGACACGCTAGGTCTGCATCTGACCGAAACAGTGACCTATCAGGGCCATAACTGCTATTTCTTCCGGGCCAATACAGAGCATCACTCGCTTGCCCTCTATCCGACCGCATTGCGTGAGGTTCTGGGTGTCACTGATAAGAAGTGCATGTCTTTCGGATTTCAGCTGGGCAGCTACAAGCAGTTGCGCAACGCGGTCTCGTTCATGTCCGAGAATGGATATGAGCCCGTCAAGATTCCCGCAGAGCTGATGCCTGGCATGGACTATACTGCCTATTTCCGTGATCCGGATGGGCACTTGATCCAACTATACGCCTATATGGCGCAGGTGAGTGCTGATGGGGGGCTGAGCGCAGGCAAATCCCGCACTGTTCAGACGCCTTGGCCGGAGACAATTGAGGCGCTGCCTGATGAATACCACGGCGAAGTTTTCCTCGGTCCGTTGGCTTAAGGAAAGGCCTGCATCGCAGGCCATCACTTCGAAACTTTACTAAAACTTTACTCCAGGGGACAGATATGTCGTTCAGGATACTGAATTATTGTGCTAATCCTAGTGATGTGGCGAAGCCGGGTCTGCTTATCAATGGCCGCATCTATGACTTGGCGAAGATTGCAGGCGGAGAGAGTGGACTCGATGTGTCCTCGACCTTCGCGCTGTTTCAGGACTGGAGCAAGTCTCAGTCCGCATTAACGAAAATTGCCGCGTCTGTGTCCGAAGCAGATGGGCTTGCGCTGGACGATGTGACACTGCGCGCACCGCTCCTTTACCCCGGTGCTATCTTTTGCACGGCCGCCAACTACAGCGACCACGTCGAAGAAATGAACCACGGTTACAAGTTCAACCGGGAGGGCTTCCGCCCGTATTTCTTCCTCAAGGCGCCGCCCAGCAGGGCTATTGCCCACCCGGATGAGAAAATCCCTGTTCCTTCCCATACCGAAAAACTTGATTGGGAAGCCGAACTCGCATTTGTCATTGGCAAGCGCGCCAAGGATGTCAGTGCCGACGACGCCATGAACTACGTTGCGGGCTTCACAATCATCAACGACCTGTCGGCGCGGGATCACCTGTTCCGGGACGACTGGAAGCAGTTCAAGACTGACTGGTTCGGACAGAAGTGTTTTGACAAGTCAGTGCCCATGGGCCCCTGGATCACTCCCGCCAGTGAAGTTCCTGACCTCAGCGATCTGCGGATTCAGCTGTGGCTCAACGGTGAGCTGCGCCAGGACACAGGTACCCGGTTCATGATCTTCAATGTGGCCGAGCAGATCGAAGCCCTGTCGCGTCAGGTGACACTTGAACCCGGCGATATCGTGGCAACCGGCACCGGCGCAGGCGTCGGCGGCAAGCTCGACGGCCGCGACCAGGAATTCCTGCAGCCCGGCGATCACCTGAAAATCGAAATCGAGGGCCTTGGGGTTCTGGAAAACAGCTTCGTCTGAGGCGTCCTGCCAGCTTGTGCAAAGGAAAAAATTAAGATGACCAAAGCGATCGTAATCAACGAAACCGGCGGGCCTGAGGTGATGACCTGGACCGACGTCACTGTCGGAGATCCCGGCGAAGGCCAGGCGCGGGTGCGCAACACAGCTATCGGCCTGAACTTTATCGACGTCTATTTCCGGCAAGGCATCTTCCCGCTGCCCTCAATGCCCGGCATTCTGGGTGCCGAGGCGGCTGGTGTCGTCGAGGCGGTCGGCGAAGGGGTCGACTATCTCAATGTTGGTGACCGCGTGGTTTATTCCGCAGGCTTTGGCTCCTATTCCGAAGAGCGCCTGATTGCCGCGGACCGGCTGATCCGCATTCCAGACGGGATCGACGACGTTCAGGCGGCCGGCAGCTTTTCCAAAGGCACAACCGCTGAGTTTCTGCTGCTGCGGGCCTGGCCGCATAACGTAGAAAAAGGCGGAAAGATTCTGGTGCAGGCGGCCGCGGGCGGTGTTGGCTCGATCCTATGCCAATGGGCAACCCATCTGGGTGCCGAGGTCATTGGTACAGTAGGTTCCGCTGCCAAGGCTGAAATCGCCAAGGCGAACGGCTGCTCCCATGTGATTAACTATTCGGAAGAAAACTTTGTCGAGCGGGTGAAAGAAATCACCGATGGCGCCGGCGTGCCAGTGGTGTTCGATGCGGTTGGCAAGGACACCTTCGAGGGCTCGCTCGACTGTCTGTCGCCACGCGGTTTCCTGATCAATTTCGGAACCGCTTCCGGCCCGCCTCCGATGGTGGATCCGACTCAGCTGATGCTGAAAGGCTCGCTTTATGTGACCCGTGCCAGCCTGCTGCACTACAATGCCGCGCGGTCTGACCTGCAAGCCAGTGCGGATGCGCTGTTCGATGTGATGCTGTCGGGTGGTGTGAAAGTGGATGTGGCCAATACCTATGCCCTGAAAGATGCGGCGCAGGCTCATAAAGATCTGGCGACCCGCAAGCTGACGGGTTCGACCGTCCTGCTGCCGTGACAATCAGATAATCAATAGACTGGATACAGATATGAACAAAGCAATCGTACTGCATGAGCTGGGTGGTCCCGAAGTTCTGAAATGGGAAAACTACCCGTTGACAGCCCCTGGTGACGACGAAGCCGTGGTTCGGCACACCGCAATCGGGTTGAACTTCATCGACACCTATCATCGCAAAGGTGAGTTTCCGCTTCCGGCTTTCCCAGCCGTAGTTGGAATAGAAGGTGCGGGGATTGTTGAAGAAGTTGGCAAGAACGTTACCGAAGTAAAACCTGGCGACCGCGTTGCCTATACCGCCGGAATTGGTTCCTATGCGGAAAAGCGTATCGTCAAATCTGACCGCCTGGTCCATATCCCGGACGGTATTTCCGACATTGACGCTGCCGGAATTATCTCAAAGGGCATGACCGCAGAAGCCATGCTGCGCCGTTGCTACCGGGTCAAGGAAGGCGACACAGTTCTAATCCACGCGGCCGCTGGCGGTATGGGCCTGATCATGTCTGAATGGTGCAAACATCTGGGTGCCACTGTCATCGGGACCATGAGCACCCCGGAAAAGGCGGAACTCGCCCGGGCGCATGGGTGTGATCATACGATTCTGTATTCTAGCGAAAACTTTGTCGAGCGCGTGCGCGAAATCACGAATGGCGAACTGTGCGACGTTGTATTTGACTCCGTCGGTGCGACGACATTCCTGCCGTCGGTGTCCTGCGTCAAACGCCGCGGCACGCTGGTCAACTTCGGCACGTCTTCCGGTCCGGTGCCGGATTTGGACATGGGCCTCGCCTACAAGGCCGGTTCGATTTACGTCACCCGTGCCAGCGTAATCGACTATACAGTCACGCGTGAAGAAGTCGTCGAAAGTTCCACCGCATTGTGGGACGTTATAATGGCAGGCGGCGTGAAGGTGAATGTGAACCAGACTTACGCTCTGAAAGACGCCGCCCAGGCGCATGCCGATCTTGAAGACCGTAAAACAACAGGTTCAACCGTTCTTATTCCATAAGCGCTGATCAGCCTGAGTAGCCGGGCGGCACGCCGCAGATGTTGGGCAAACCGACATCTGCGGTACTCCCGGGAGGGGACGGCCCGGCTGCTCCGAAAGAACGAAATCAGGGAGGAGATATCATGAAACAATTCAAAACGCGCAGCCTTCTGGCATCCGCAGTGGCCGGGCTATCAATTCTGGCCGGAGGATCAGCCAGTGCTGAGACGATCAGCCTTTCCTTGGCTGCAGGTCAGTCGAACAGATTGATCCCCGTGAAGTTGATGCAGGAATTTTTTGCACCGGAAGTTGACAAGCGGATTGAAGAGGCCGGTCTGGATATTCAGATCGAGTGGACCCATGCTTATGCCGGTGCTCTCTGTGCGCCAGCAAAATGTATCTTTGCCGTCGATGATGGCATTGTTGATATTGCCTATATCCCGACGCTCTTTCACCCGGACAAGCTGCCGCTGGATCAAGTCAGCTTTATGACTCCTTTCCTGACCAACGACATTCAAACCGTTGTTGATACAGTCTCTGAGCTGCACGAAAGCATTCCGGAAATGTCGGCGCAGTGGGACAAATACAATCAGGTCCGGCTGACCGGTCTTGGCATTGACACCTATCAACTGCTGTCAACAACGCCGGTTGAGTCGATTGATGACGCTCAGGGCCGCAAATTCGGGACGGCTGGCGCAGCCCTAAGCTGGATGCGCGGTACGGGTGCTGTTCCGGTTCAGTCCAACATGATGGACTACTACAACAACACAAAGTCCGGGGTCTATGAAGGCTTCATTGTGTTTCCAAGCGCCTATATTCCGTTCAAATACACTGAAGTTGCACCTTACGTGAATGAGCTGGATTTCGGTGCCCAAAGCTCCAGCGCCCTGACCATCAACAAAGACGTGTTTGAGGGCTTACCGGAAGAGCTCCAGGTAATTTTGAAAGAAGTTGCTGACGAATATGGTCGAAAATCCAACGCAGCGACTCAAGAATGGTCGACCAAAAGTCTGACCATTCTGGGCGGCAACGAAGACGTAACCATCGTTTCGATCTCGCCCGAGGAGAAAGCACGTTGGGCTGAGGCGATGCCGAACATTGCAAAGGAATGGGCGGAACAGGCGGAATCTCAGGGCTATCCCGGCAACGAAGTGCTGACAGCGTTCATGGACGCAATCCGTGCCAAAGGTATTGAGCCAGTCCGAAACTGGGACCAAGAATAATACCTTTCTAAAGTAAAACTATGCGCGGAGGAGCGACCAATGACAAAAAGCTTATTTGAGAAATTCACGTTGCTCCTCAACGCTCTGGGTGCGATTGGGATATTGTTGATGGTGCTGTTCATCAATCTGGACGTCTTCTCTCGGACATTCTTCAATGCACCACTTGCGGGAGTAACCGAATTTATTGGCTTGGCAATTGTAGCAATTGTCTGGTTGCAGGCGGCGAATACACTTCGCACGGATCGATTTATCAAGTCTGATGTGTTCAGTTCCATGTTAGAAAAGCGCCTTCCTAGGTTCTCTCTTATTGTGAAGGCAGCGTTTAATTTGGTGGGAGGTGCGATCTGCCTGACTATTTTGAATTTCAGCATCGAACCCGCAATTAAAGCCTTTGAGAGAGGATATTACAAAGGCACATTTGGAGTATTCACGATCCCCGTTTGGCCGGTGAAAATTATCATCATTATCGGTTGCGTGACCTTGGCTGTCCAATTTCTGCTGCTTGCTTGGCATGACATTCGCGCTGCCTTCAATCCTTCAAAATCTACGGTGCAACAATGAGCAACTTCGAGATAGGTGTATACTCAATCGTAGCGGTACTGGTGATTATCCAGACGGGTATGCATATCGCCATTGCTATGATGTTGGTGTCTTTCATTGGGGTCTGGGCAATCAAAGGGAGCGCGGTCGCCGGAAAACTGCTTGCTCTGTCTGCAGCCGAGAAAATCGCGTCTTACGCCTTTGGCGTCATTCCGCTGTTCGTTATGATGGGCCTTCTGGTCGCGGCAGGGGACATCGGGAAAGACACATTCTCTGCTGCCAGCCGCCTGTTGCACAGGCTGAAGGGCGGCCTAGCAATGTCAACGGTGGGGGCTAACGCTGTTTTCGCCGCAGTGACTGGATCGTCTATTGCGTCGGCCTCGGTCTTTACCAAAGTTGCCGTGCCGGAAATGGTGCGCCATAATTATCAGCCGCGTTTTGCAGTAGGTGTCGTTGCCGGTTCTTCGGTGCTGGGTATGCTGATCCCGCCATCCATGTTGATGATCATCTACGGAATCGTAACCGAAACTTCGATTGGCGATCTGTTTATTGCGGGCATCATTCCCGGGCTTCTGCTGGCACTCTCATTCATCCTATTGATCCTGTTCATGGCGATACGCTCGCCGGAAAAAGTCTGGACTGAGGATTATGCCGCCATCAAAGATGATGTGCATGAAGATGAAAGCATGTTCCTGGTTTGGATGAAGCTTCTCCCTATTGGTTTGCTTATGGCGATGGTCGTCGGCGGGATCTATGGCGGTTTCTTCACACCAACGGAAGCCGGCGGGGTCGGTACGTTTGGCGCGCTGATCATTGGGGTTGTGCGGCGCAAGCTCAATTTCCAAAAGTTGTGGGGCGTTGCGATCGAAACCGGCTATGTCACAGCCTCTATCTGTTTTCTTTTGATCGCCGCCCAGCTTTATGCCTCGATGCTGGCAATGTCCGGCGTGCCCAGTCAGACGGCGGCTCTGATCGCTGAAGCAGATTTCAGCTATGTCACCATCATCCTTGGCTACGTCCTGTTGGTGCTCATTCTCGGAACTTTTCTGGAATCTGTTTCGATCATGCTCATCCTGCTGCCGTTTGTTGTTCCGCTGCTGGCTGTTTTTGGCTCCGATCTTATCTGGTTTGGCATCGTCACCGTGCTGGCTTGCGAAGTGGGCTTGCTCACTCCGCCCCTGGGATTGGCCTGCTTTGTCATCAAGGCCAATTTACAGGACAGCCGTATTCAACTCATCGATGTCTTTGCCGGCGCGATCCCGTTCATGCTGGTGATGCTTCTGGTCCTCGCCCTGATCGTTGCTGTTCCAGAGCTTTCCCTGATGCTGCTGTGAAACTGCAGTCCAAATCATAGCTGACACTAAGGAGATAATAATGCCTGACTTCCAGGACATCCTTTACGAAATCGACAATCAGGTCGCAACAATCACAATCAATCGTCCAAAAGTATTGAATGCGTGGACACAGGTCACTATGGACGAGATTGTCGAGGCCATTGGTCTCGCCGGAAAAGACAAAACCGTCGGTGTTATTGTCCTTACCGGTGTCGGCGAAAGAGCATTCTGCGTCGGCGGCGATGTGAACTGGGAAGCCAAAGGCGGTCTTGAGCCGGGCGAGTACCGGTTCGAAATGGCCCATGCGATCATTGATTGCCCGAAGCCTGTGATTGCAAGAGTTAACGGCTATGCGATCGGCGGCGGCAATCATCTGGCCTACTTCTGTGATCTGACGATTGCGGCGGATCACGCGATCTTCGGCCAGAACGGGCCCCGCGTCGGATCTCCGGCGGCTGGCTATATGGTGTCGCATTCTGCAAACATTCTCGGGCACAAGCGGGCGCGGGAACTTTGGCTCCTGTGCCGGAAATACTCTGCGGCAGATATGCTCGACTGGGGTTTGGTCAATGCGGTTGTGCCGATGGCTGATCTCGACGCCGAAGTGCGCAAATGGGCAGACGAAATGCTGTCGCTGAGCCCGACATGCCTGAAGGTTATCAAAGGGTCCATGCGTCAGCATATGGCTGATATTCTGGATCAGGAAATGCTGCCTGTCGTAGAGCAGATCGCACCTGGATACTTTGAAACCGGAGAGCAGAAAGAAGGCTCTTCTGCGTTCCTCGAAAAGCGAAAGCCCGATTTCAGCCCCTGGCGCTGACACCAAGCCGCATTTCAAATTTTCAGGAGGTTGTCATGAACAAACCCCTCTGGTCACCGACCACAGAGCAAATCGAAAACGCCCAGATCACCAAATTCACTGCCCATGCCAACAAGGAATGGGGACGTGATATGGACAGCTATCGTGACCTGCACGACTGGAGCGTCAAACACAGCGAAGAGTTCTGGGCGTCGCTTTGGACTTTTGACGGTGTGGTCGGGGATTTGGGGCCCAAGCCCTGGCTGGTCGATGGCGACAAAATGCCCGGTGCCAAGTTCTTTCCCGGTGCCACACTGAACTATGCGGAATGCTTGCTGAAACGGCGCGATGACGCGCCTGCGGTGATCTTCCGGGGCGAAAACGGCAAAAATGGCGAGATCAGCTTTGCCGAGCTCTATGATCAGGTCTCCCGCGTTGCACAGGCGCTGAAAGATTGCGGTGTCGGCAGCGGCGACAGGGTTTCCGGCTACTTGCCCAATATCCTTGAAACCGTCATCGCGATGATTGCCACCACCAGCCTGGGCGCGATCTGGTCGTCTACATCTTCGGATTTTGGGGTTCAGGGTGTGATCGACCGGTTTGCACAGGTCGAACCGAAGGTTCTGTTTTTTGCGGATGGCTACCATTACAACGGCAAGGCCCATTCGGTGATGGACAAGATGCCTGGCATTCTTGAAGCTTTGCCATCGGTCGAAAAGATCGTGATGGTCCGCTATATGTCAGACGACACCTCTGCCGAAGGTCTGGGGCGCGGTGCCGAGGATTGGGACAGTTTCCTCAGTGCCTACGAACCGCAGCCGATCGAGTTCGAGCGGTTCCCCTTCGATCATCCACTGTTCATCCTGTTCTCTTCCGGCACAACCGGAAAGCCAAAATGCATCATGCATGGGGCAGGGGGCACACTGCTGACCCATATCCGCGAGCATGTCCTGCACGGCGACGGCAAACCGCTGGACCGGGTCTTTGGCTTTACGACCTGCGGCTGGATGATGTGGAATTGGCTGATCTCGGCGCTGGCCAGTGAGATTACCGTGATCCTGTATGACGGATCGCCGTTCTATCCCAAAAAAGATGTCATGTTCGACATGGTCGACGACACCAAGATGACCGTGTGGCAAGTGGGCGCCAAGTTTCTTGATGCCTGCCGCAAGGAAGGTCTGCGGCCTGTGGACACCCATTCGCTGGCCAGCCTTGAAGGTATCAATGCGACCGGCTCTGTGCTGGTGGCGGAATGCTACGACTATATCTATGAGAGCATCAAGCCGACGGTACGCTTGTCTTCGGTGTCGGGCGGAACGGATATCTGCGGTTGCTTTGTCATGGGCAGCCCGACCTTGCCGATCTACCGTGGCGAGATCCCGTGCAAAGCGCTTGGCATGAATGCCGACGTCTTTGACGACAACGGCAAACCGGTTGTGAATGAGCGCGGCGAGCTTGTGTGCACCAATTCCTTCCCGTCGATGCCGGTCGGGTTCTGGGGCGATGATGGCACAAAGTACAAAAGTGCCTATTTTGACCGCTTTGAAAATATCTGGTGCCATGGGGATTTTGCGGAGATCAAACCCCATGATCTGGCAGATGGTATGGTCATACATGGCCGCTCGGACACGATTCTGAATCCCGGCGGCGTGCGTATCGGGACCGCCGAAATCTATCGTGAAACGGATCGGATCGCGGAAATTGTCGAGGCCTGCGTGATCGCGCAAACCTGGGATGATGACGTGCGGATTGTCCTGTTTGTCATTCTAAAAGACGGAACAGCTCTGGACGAAGATCTGACGAAGAAAATCAAGGCGTCGATCCGCAAGAACTCGACGCCCCGGCACGTGCCGGCCAAGATTATCCAAGTGACTGACATCCCTCGCACAACGACTGGAAAAATCGTTGAAGTTGCGGTGCGTGACACGGTGCATGGCACCGGTGTTAAGAACAAGGATTCGCTGGCCAATCCGGAATCGCTGGAGCAGTTTGCAAACCTAGCTGAGCTGGCGGACTGAGAAATGGCGCTTTCTGCAGAACAAACTCTCCAAGCCGCCGCTGCTCTGGCGGCGGCTTGGAACAACCGGCAATCATTGCCGACGCTGCCGGAGTCACTTCGTCCGCGCACGCTTGACGACGCCTACGCAATACAGAACGCGCTGATCCGCAAGATCGGCGCGCCGCTTTCCGGTTGGAAACTTGGGGTCACCAGCGCGGCGGCGATGGAAAGATGCGGGTTGAGTGCGCCCATTCTGGGGTGCCTTTGGGATGAGACCACTCAATCCGAAGACACTGCGTTTTCGTACAGCAGCTTTCTCACACCGATGGTCGAGGTCGAAGTAGGCCTGAGACTGGCACGGGATCTGCCTCCGAAAGAGGACGGGCAGCCCTGGACACAAGACGAGGTTCAGGCGGCTGTTTCTTCGGCTCATCTCTGTATCGAATTGGCAGATTGCCGGTATACAGACCCCGGCAGCCGAAGCTGGCCGGAACTTATTGCCGACAATTCCATGACCGGAGGCTTGGCAGTCGGAACCAAGCCGATCACGCTGGCAGACACGCCCCCGGGCAAAGTCGAAGTGTATCACAATGACATCCTGATCGCCGAGGCGGATCACTCTGAATGGCCGTTTTCCCCTGTCGGTGCACTGACCCATCTGGTCAATTCGGCGGATGTCATTCGCGATTACCCTCGCAAGGGGCAGATTGTTGCGACAGGATCGCTGATCGTGCCCGCCGCTTTGCCGTCAACCGGACGGCTCACCGTACAATGCAGCAACTTAGGTCGCGTTTCGGCAGACGTGCTTTGAAAGCGCTCCGCAGAATACCGCTTATCACGGGAATGGAACACAAATGAAGATAGGCACGCCAAAAGAAACATTTGCGGGCGAGAACCGGGTCGGTATGACGCCGGACTCTGCCAAGCAGCTGCAGAAACTCGGTTACGATTGCGCGATCGAAGCCGGGGCCGGTGCGGCTGCAGGTTTTTCCGACGCAGTCTATGAGGCAGCGGGCGTCGAGATCATCAAGACACCGGCGGCGTTGTGGAAAGCATCCGATATCATCGCCAAGGTGCGCCAGCCGGACGCGACCGAGCTGAAGCGGCTGACCAAGGGCAAGACGCTGATTTCCTTCTTCAACCCGGCTGGGAACGAAGAGGGCATGGAGCTGGCCAAATCCAAGGGCGCCAATGTGATCGCCATGGAAATGGTGCCGCGGATCAGCCGCGCGCAGAAGATGGATGCGCTGTCGTCAATGGCCAATATCGCGGGCTACCGTGCGGTCATTGAAGCGGGCAACAACTTCGGCCGCTTCTTTACCGGCCAGATTACGGCTGCGGGCAAGGTGCCCCCGGCCAAGGTCCTGGTGGTTGGCGCCGGTGTGGCGGGGCTTGCCGCCATCGGCACCTCGACTTCGCTTGGCGCAATCACCCTGGCCTTTGACGTGCGCCCGGAAGTCGCCGAGCAGGTCGAGAGCATGGGCGCCGAATTTGTCTACCTCGATTTCGAGGAAGCCCAGCAGGACGGCGCTGCCACCGGCGGCTATGCCTCGGTCTCCTCGCCGGAATTCCGCGAAGCACAGCTGGCCAAGTTCCGTGAGCTGGCACCGGAGGTGGACATCGTCATTACCACCGCGCTGATCCCCAACCGCGAGGCGCCGGAGCTGTGGACCGAGGATATGGTCGCGGCGATGAAGCCCGGCTCGGTCATTGTCGATCTGGCGGCGGAAAAGGGCGGCAACTGCAAGTTGACGGTGGCAGACGAGAAGATCGTGACGGACAATGGCGTCACCATCATCGGCTACACCGATTTCCCCAGCCGGATGGCGACGCAGGCCTCGACGCTCTATGCCACCAACATCCGCCATATGATGACAGACCTGACACCGGAAAAGGACGGTCAGGTCAATCACGACATGGAGGACGACGTGATCCGCGGCGCCACCGTGGCCTTTGCGGGCGAGATCACCTTCCCGCCGCCACCGCCCAAGGTGCAGGCAATTGCGGCCAAGCCCAAGGAAGTTGTGCCGGAGCTGACGCCGGAAGAAAAACGCGCGCAGGAGGTTGCGGCCTTCAAGGCTCAGACCAAAAGCCAGGTGACGCTGCTGGCAGGCGGCGGTGCGCTCTTGCTGCTGGTCGGCCTCTTTGCGCCGGTCAGCTTCATGCAGCATTTCATCGTCTTTGCGCTGGCCTGCTTTGTCGGTTTCCAGGTGATCTGGGGCGTTGCGCATTCCTTGCACACGCCGCTGATGGCGGTGACCAACGCGATCTCCTCGATCATTATCCTCGGCGCCCTGATGCAGATCGGATCCGGCAGCTGGCTGGTGATCCTGCTGGCGGCGCTTTCGGTCTTCATGGCCGGGATCAACATCTTCGGCGGCTTCCTCGTCACCCGGCGCATGCTTGCCATGTTCCAGAAATCTTAAGGAGAGGCCGGACTTATGGAATACGGTTTCACCACCGCCGCCTATGTTGTTGCGGCTGTTCTCTTCATCCTGTCCTTGGGCGGCCTCTCCAACCAGGAAAGCGCCAAACGCGCGGTCTGGTACGGCATTGCCGGCATGGGGCTGGCGGTTTTTGCCACAATTATCGGCCCCGGCTCCGGCCTGTGGCTGTTGTCGCTCTTGCTGATTGCCGGCGGCGGCCTCATCGGCACCTATGTCGCCAAGAAGGTCCAGATGACCGAGATGCCGCAGCTGGTTGCGGCGATGCACTCGCTGGTCGGCCTGGCCGCGGTGTTTGTCGGCTTTATCGCCCATTTCGAGATCTGCAATGTGGCAGCAGCCACCAGCACCGATGACTTGGGAACTTTTGCCAAGCTGATTGCCAAGAAAACCCCGGCCGAGATCGCCTTTTTGCGGGTTGAGCTGTTCCTGGGCATCTTCATCGGCGCGATCACCTTCACCGGCTCGGTTGTTGCCTTTGGCAAGCTGGCGGGCAAGCTCACCTCGGCGGCCACCAAACTGCCGGGCGGCCATATGCTGAATGCCGGCGCTGCAGGCCTCTCCTTCCTCAGCCTGATCTGGTACTTCAATTCGGGCGGTTTCCTGCCGCTGTTCCTGATGACCCTGGCGGCGCTGTTCATCGGCTATCACCTGATCATGGGCATCGGCGGCGCCGACATGCCGGTGGTGGTCTCGATGCTGAACAGCTACTCGGGCTGGGCGGCGGCGGCGATCGGCTTCTCGCTGGGCAATGACCTCTTGATCGTGGTCGGCGCGCTGGTGGGCTCTTCGGGTGCGATCCTCAGCTACATCATGTGCAAGGCGATGAACCGCTCGTTTGTCAGTGTGATCCTGGGCGGCTTCGGCGGCACCGCGGGCCCGGCGATGGAGATCGACGGCGAGCAGATCGCCATCGACGCCGACGGCGTGGCGGCAGCGCTGGACGAGGCCGACTCTGTGGTGATCATCCCGGGCTACGGCATGGCCGTGGCGCAGGCGCAGCAGAATGTGGCCGAACTGACCCGCCGTCTGCGCGCCAAGGGCAAGACCGTCCGTTTTGCGATCCACCCGGTCGCAGGCCGCCTTCCGGGCCACATGAACGTGCTGCTGGCCGAGGCCAAAGTTCCTTACGACATCGTTCTGGAAATGGACGAGATCAACGAGGACTTCCCGGAAACGGATGTGGCCATCGTCATCGGCTCCAACGACATCGTGAACCCGGCGGCGCAGGAGGATCCCAATTCGCCGATCGCCGGCATGCCGGTGCTGGAGTGCTGGAAGGCGAAACAGGTCTTTGTCTCCAAACGCGGCCAGGGCACTGGGTACTCCGGCATCGAGAACCCGCTGTTCTTCAAGGACAACACCCGCATGTTCTATGGCGACGCAAAAGCAAGCCTGGATAATTTGCTGACCATGATTGGATGAAATGATGCAGACCCAGCCTCCGAAGACAGCACCCGCAATACGGACCATTGCCATGCCTGCGGACACAAATTCAGCCGGCGATATATTCGGCGGCTGGCTGATGTCTCAGATGGATCTCGCCGCGGGCAGCAAGGCTGCGTTTACTGCAAAAGGCCGCTGCGCAACTGTCGCAGTCGACGCAATGCAGTTTTTGCAGCCTGTAAAGGTTGGAGACGAAGTCTCATTGTTCACGGAACTGCTTAAGATTGGAACGTCTTCGATGATAATCCGGGTTGAAGCATGGCGCCGCCGGACACACACCGAGACATCGGCCAAGGTCACAAGCGCGGACTTTACGTTTGTAGCCCTTGATACTGATGGCAAGCCGCGGAAAATTGGCAATGAAGCTGCACCGGACCGAAATGAATGAGCTCCAAAAAGGTAACTTGAGCTCTCCAAGCAATACCGGTTTCGACGTAAGGCTGTGGAGACGGCGGTCTGATCGTAGTTTCGATCCGAAGCATAGCGGCAAATGGATCGGAGGGCGCTCATCCCACTATGTCTCTGCGGGTCCATGAAAGATTTTCGGCGACATGTTTAACTTGTTGTATAAACGCACGCTGCTTCAACGTCGCTCCCCGACGACTAGGATAAATCGCTGATAGCCCGACATTGGATGCATCCCACTCTGGCAGAACATCTACTAACTGACGGGATGCACATTCGGAGTGAACCGCATAGGTCGGAAGCATCGCGATACCCCCACCTGCGACTGCCAAGTTTCGAAGTGTCAGAAAATCATTTGCTATGACGCTGACTGGTGCTGTGACTTCAACCCGCTCTTCGTTCCGGGTTAGCTTCCATCGTGAAGTTCCAAATCCGCTCTGCATGATAAGGCGACGATGGTGGCCTAGATCTTTGGGAACTCTCGGCGAACCTAATTGCCGCAAGTAGCTAGGGCTTGCAAAGAGACCAAACGGAAATGTTCCGATGGTTTGGGACATCAGCGCTGAATCCTGATTCTCACCAATTCGGAAAGCTAAATCAATTCCATTCTCTATGAGGTTGGATCGCTCGTTTGATAGTTCTAAGTGTACTTGCACTTTGGGGTACTCTTGGACATAGGCTGCAATTGCCGGTGCTATGATTTCCTGTCCTACTAGAACCGAAGCCGAGACATGCAATTCACCAGTCGGTTCGGCAAAACTAGCTTCAACGACAGCATCAGCGGCATTCGCTTCTTCAACCATCAACCGGCAATAATCAGCGTAGCGGACTCCGATGGGCGTAAGCCGGCTGCTGCGTGTGTTGCGTTCGATCAACTTCACCCCCAGCCTGTCCTCTAAACGTGCCAACCTTCTGCTTACATTGGATTTTGGCAGCATCAGCTTTTTGGCTGCCTGCGTTATACTGCTCGTGTCTGCAATCGCAGCAAATGTTGCAAGATCATTCAAATCCCGGTGTTCCATTTTTAGAACTCTCTTTTGCATTTTCCGTGTATTGATCCATCCACAGGATGGTCGCATATTGCTCCTCAAGCAAGGCGAAAAACTTGAAAAGGACACGATATGACGCAGCATGATCTGGAAGTTCTTCATCGCGACGAACTGACTGAAGGCGGCTTCGCGGGTTTGAAAGAACATCGCTTGGTAACAGGGAAAAAGCTGTGGGGCGACAAAGCAAACCCCGAGGCTTGGGACGGCATCGGCAACTTCGTCTATCTGGCAGATGCGCGTTTCAGCCCCAAAGGTGAAACAACGATGCACCCCCACAAAGAGATAGATGTTATCTCGGTCATGGTGGAAGGCCGCATCGCACATCAGGGCTCTTTGGAGCATGGCGGATCCCTCGACACAAATGAGGCGCAGGTACAGCGGGCCGGCGGCGAAGGGTTCCGGCACAATGAGGTGAACCCGGACGATACAAAGAATCAGATGCTTCAGCTTTGGGTTATGCCCGAGGTGAAGGGTGAGCCTGCCGGCTATAAGAAATTCAGCCCGAAATGGGGTGAAACTGCCCGCATTTACGGCGGCGTGGCCGGTGAGACCCAGTCTTTCGAGGCAAACACCACGATTGACCTCGCCATGCTCACCGCTGGCCAAAGCGTTGACCTGAAGGCCCCCTATCTCGCGTATGTCGCAAAGGGAGACGGCCAGTTTGACGAATCCAATCTAACAGGCGGCGATTTGTTCCGCGGTGCTAACGGAACGTTCAAAGCCACCACAGATGTGCAGCTCGTACTCATTGGCACACTTGCATAGCAAGCTGCCACTACAGATGACGTTCCTTGCAAGTCCAACACTTAGGATTCTCCGCTATGACTGATATCAAAACGCCGATAAGGCTAGGCAATCTCGATCTGAAAAACCGTCTTGCCATGGCTCCAATGACCCGCAGCCGGGCTCAGCCGGATGGAAAACCCGGTCCGTTGGCCGCAACTTACTATGCGCAACGCGCCGGTATGGGTCTGATAATCTCAGAAGGCACTCAACCGTCCGACGAAGGCCAGGGCTATATCTTTACCCCCGGCATCTATACTGACGCCCATGTGCAGGAATGGCAGAAAGTCACGCAGGCTGTGCATGACAAAGGTTCGCACATCTTTATCCAGCTGATGCATGTCGGTCGTACATCGCACCCTGACAATACGCCAGGCAACGCGCAGGCCGTGGCTCCCTCGGCAATCGTGCCGGGCGACCAGATGTTTACACTCGATGGCATGAAGCCGGTTCCTGAGCCGCGTGCACTGACTGCAGAGGACATCACCCGTACCGTGGACGATTTCCGCAAAGCAGCCCGATGTGCGATTGACGCAGGAGCGGATGGCGTCGAGATCCATGGTGCCAACGGCTATCTGCTTCAGCAGTTCTTTGCGCCCAATGCCAACGTGCGTACGGATGCCTATGGCGGCGGTATTGAGAACCGTGCCCGCTTTGCCATCGAAGTGGCCCGTGCGGTTTCTGAAGAGATCGGCGCCGAGCGCACCGGTATCCGCCTGTCACCCGGAACAACCCTCGGCGGGCTGGAAGAAGGCCCGGAAGGCCCGGACCTGTACCGCTATCTGATGCGCGAGCTAAACGACTTGGGGCTGGCCTATGTCCACCTGATGCACATCGGAAACGAGGATCTGCTGGCTGATATCCGCAAGGCTTGGGGGCAGGCGCTAATCGTAAACCGCCCCGGCCGTGCACTGGAAAAAGTCGGTTCGGATATCGCATCAGGCGTGGCGGATCTGGAATCCTATGGCCAGTATGTCTTGACCACACCAGATTTTGTCGAACGCCTGAGCTCTGGTGAACCAATGAATTCGCCTGATAAATCCAGCTATTATGGCGGCGGTTCCGAAGGTTACACTGACTACCCCACGCTGAAAGAGCGCGCACCTGCATAGTTTGATCGGCTAAATCTTTTAGCCGGTCGGGGTGGGCGGCGCTGAACAGGGCGGCCGGCACCCCCGAACACCAACAACAATACGGTGATGAAGCGACGTCTCTCACCGCAACGAATGTACAATCATGTACTTATCGGCACGCTTGCGTAGCCACCACAACCTTGAAGGAAGGAAAAACCATGTCCAACAAGTTTTCTGAATTTCTGACACCCGATAACGCTGTTTTGGCAATGATCGACCACCAGACCGGCCTGCTGGCCAGCGTCCGTGACATTCAGCCCGAAACTCTGCGCAAGAACATCAACGGCCTGACCAACATGGCCAAAACCGCAGGCATCCCTTCGGTTGTGACCGCGTCTCTGGCCGAAGGCCCCAATGGTCCGATTCTGTCGGATATCACCAACGTGCTTGGCGGCGAAGTCATCAACCGTGCGGGCGAAATCAACGCATGGAAATCGCCGGAATTCAAAGCCGCGATTGAAGCGACCGGCCGCAAGAAAATCATCATGGCGGGTATCGTCACTGACGTATGTCTGCTGTTCCCTGCGCTGTCCGCAGTGGCAGAAGGCTATGACGTTTATGCTGTTGTTGACGCCTCGGGTACCTGGGACGACGCAACCCGCGACGCATCCATGCTGCGCATGAGCCAGGCTGGCGTGAAAGTTACCACTTGGGGTTCAGTCCTGGCAGAAGTTATGGACGACTGGCGTAACCCGCTGGGCTACCCGCTCGGCGGCGTTCTGGGCGGTCACACTGCCTATGGCCTGGTATACGAAAGCTATCTTGCTCAGCAGGCCCAAAAAGAAACTGCAGAATAAGAGACATACCCCGGTGGCAAGGCCACCGGGGTACCACGCCTGGGTAGAGATTTCTTGGGTTTTCGTTTTAGGCGCTTCGTCCAAAATAGTCTGACGGAGTCCAATCTATGACATGGCTTAGCAGCCAAACAAGGTGGAGACGTTTGATGGCACATAAAAGATACAGCCCAGAAAATGCAGCGTTGTTACTGATCGACCATCAGATTGGCACGGCAGGATGGATGCACTCCGGATCCGTGAAGGAAATGAAGCGCAATACTCTGGCTCTTGCAAAAGCGGCCGCAGCTCTTGGTATGCCTGTAATTCTGACAAGCAGTCTGGAGAACGAGGCTCAAGGCCCCTTATTCCCCGAACTGGAAACTATACTCCCCGAAGCTTACGCCAACAGAATCAGACGATTAGGCACCGTAGATTCCATGGCAGATCCGAATTTCCACAATGCAGTCAAAGCAACTGGCCGCAAGAATCTGATTATGGCCGGGTTGTTGACGGAAGTCTGTGTTCTTTATCCTGCGTTAAGCGCTGTTGAAGAAGGATACGACGTGCAGGTTATTGCAGATGCGTCTGGCTCTGGAACGAAAGCAGGTGATGATTTCGCATTGGCGAGAGTACGCCAAGCTGGCGGTTATGTAGCAGGAACTATTCAAATACTGGCTGAATTGGTCGAAGATTGGACAACAGGCGCAGGTCCGATTGTTCAGGCCGTTTCGGCTGATCTCTACGCCGCAGCAGCAGCTGCTGACACAGAAAACCAAGGGTAAGCCAATTAGGGCGCAAAACACCAGGAAGATGAATTTTGCGCCCTTTGGCTAATCTTTCCATCCGAACAGCGGTGCTGTGTAAGTTGGCGATCTAATACGCAGTGAAATGTTATTTTTTTCAAGCGCTTGATGATGTGTAAACTACGATTGCAGCCACACAAGAACTTAAGGGATACACGAAAATGGCAGGCCGACTGATTGAGGGAAAATGGACTCGCGAAGGTGATATCCTCGCCTCTGAAGATGGGCATTACCGCCGTCAGGAAACTGATTTCCGGAATTGGATCTCGCCAGAGCCCGGTGCAAAGTTTGCACCTGAAGTTGGCAGATACCACCTTTACGTTTGCTACGCGTGCCCCTGGGCCCACCGGACATTGATCATGCGCAGCCTGAAGGGGCTGGAGGATGCAATTTCGGTCTCTGCAGTGGCTCCGATCGTCAATCAGGACGGGTGGGAATTCACCGATGCCGAAGGCGGCTTCCCGGATCACCTGTTGGGCAAGAATTTCCTCCACGAGATCTACACATTGGCGCAACCCGATTACACGGGGCGGGTCAGTGTACCGGTGCTGTGGGACAAAAAGCTGAACACTATCGTCAGCAATGAATCCGCCGAGATCGCAAGAATGCTGAATTCCGCCTTTGTCGGCGTTGCGGGCAATGATCTTGATTTTGCGCCTGAGGCCCTGCTGGCTGAAATCGACGAGGTGAACGACCTCGTTTACAGCAAGATCAATAACGGCGTCTACCGATGCGGATTTGCCGGGACACAGACCGCTTATGAAGAGGCTGTATCAGACCTGTTCTCGGCGCTGGACACTGTCGAAGCACGGTTGGAGAAAGACGGCTATTTGGTTGGCGGGCAGCTGACCGAGGCCGATTGGCGCTTGTTCACAACGCTCATCCGGTTTGACCAAGTCTATGTTGCCCTGTTCAAATGCAATACCCGCCGGATTGCCGACTATCCCAATCTTTCCGCTTTCCGCAAGAAACTCTATGAATATGCGAATGTTGCTGAAACAGTAAAATTCGACCAAATCAAAACTCACTACTGGGCGAGCCTGCGCGGTGTAAATCCAAGCGGTATTGTTCCAGCCGGACCTGAGGTCATATTATGAACACACCGGTGACTATAGCCGTAACCGACCACGTCCCGCACGATGTGAGCACTGTCTACGAAGCCCGCGCGCGGGAACTTCATGAGATGCTGAATGACTGCCCCGGCTTTTTGTCAACAGACACAGTAAGACACAAGCGAGAGCATCAGATTGAATACACCATAATTCTGCGTTTTTCAGACCAAGAGTCAGCGCAGAATTGGGAGATCCGCCCCGACATCGCCGCAAAGCTGAAGGAAATTACGGATTTGACAGGGGGCGCGGCGCAGATCGTGGAATCTGCGGGCCTGGGTCTCTGGGTCGACCACGTTCCAGGTGCCGCGCCGTCTCTCCCGCCCTTCTGGAAACGCGTGATACTAAGCGTGCTCGGTGTTTACCCAACGCTTCTGATCTTGATACCTCTGTCACGCCCGCTGGTGTCAGGAATGCCCCAACCTCTCCAAACTCTCGCAGTTGTGGTGGTGTTGGCTGCGCTCCTGACATGGCCAATCATGCCATTTCTCGGAAAAATTTTCCGGCCTTGGCTGGCCAAAAAGTAACTTTTGGAGACTGCAGTTATGCTCCTGGACTATGATCTTCCGAAACATCACGTCAACACGCGAAAAGCGCTTCCGAAGTCCATAAAAGAGACTTTGCTGGAAAGCACGCGGTCTGAATGGAAAAAACACCCCCGTTTTGGCGGCAAGGCTAATTTTTTCATGAACATCCATCGCGATCTTCTGAATGGCTCGGCGAAGATGTCACTGGCAATCGAAGAGCTTTTGGATGTGCCCCAAAGTGAAGTCAAAGGCGCCGTCAAAAGCATGAACCTACTGCCGTTCAGTAGGAACTTGATCGGGTTTGCACACCACCACCACGAAATCGAAGATCACGGCTATTTTCCACAGTTTGCTTTGCTGTATCCTGAACTGGACCGCGGCCTGTCCCTTTTGGACGGTGATCACAAAGTGTTGGATGCTGCGCTGGATGAGACCCAGATTGCACTGGACAACCTCAAAGGCGGGCAGGTCAACCGTGATCACCTGGCAAAGCTCCACGCCGGCGGCAAGGCTCTTGAGAAAATCCTCAATCGTCATATCTGGGATGAGGAAGAAGTAATCATTCCGATATTTTTGCGCCATGGCTGATAGTTGGTGACTGGCGCCGAGGCCGCGTCATGCTAACAAGATCTGCTGGCAGACCCGCCAACACCACTGAGAGTATCGACCCGGCATTGATGATGTGACCGCCCCCCGACGGCATCACTGTGCCAAGGTGGGTCTGCAACGATCCACAAAGGAGAGCGGTCATGTCAGAGATTAACACGGTCGGGCTCGATCTGGCGAAGAATGTGTTTCACGTCCACGGGGCAGATGCAGCGGGGCAGCCTGTTCTGCGCAAGAAGCTGCGGAGGGGTCAGGTGCTGGCCTTCTTCAGCGGGTTGCAGCCTTGTGTTGTCGCGATGGAAGCCTGTGGCGGCGCTCATTTCCGGGGCCGTGAGATCAGCAAGTTGGGTAATCCCCCCGATCTTAAGGGGATGCGGAAGTAGAATTTTCTCGGCAGGATGAACGAGGAGATTCCGATGAAGAAGATACGTTTCACTGAGGCCCAGATCATGGGTATTCTGCGGCAGATGGAGAACAGCGTGCCCGTATCCGAGCTGTGCCGCGAGCACGGTATGAGCAGTGCCACGGTCTACAAGTGGCGGGCCAAGTGGTCTTCCCCCACTGAAGTGGTCCTCCGTTATGTTTAGTAAAACGGAGGAAACGCATGGCCAACAAGCGACCAAAGCCAGAAGAGATTGTCACGAAGTTGCGGCAGGTTGAGATACTGACCGCGCAAGGAATGCCGCGTCTGGATGCGATCCGGCAGATTGGCGTGACTGAACAGACCTATTACCGCTGGAAGAAGAAGTACGGTGGAATGGGCACTGACCAATTGAGGGAACTGAAGCGGCTTCAGAAAGAGAACGAGCGGCTTCGCAAAGCTGTTTCTGATCTGACGCTGGACAAGCTGATCTTGGCGGAAGCCGCGAAGGGAAACTTCTGAGCCCCGCTCGTCGCCGTGCTTGCATTGATCGCGTTTGTGGTGAGTTGAATGTCTCGGAACGCCGCGCGTGCCGCGTTCTGAGACAACACCGATCCACGCAGCGTAGGGTGCCAGTTCGTCGCCTGGATGAAGAACGATTGGTTGCCGACATGATCGTGCTTGCCCGCCAGTATGGCCGCTACGGCTATCGGCGGATCGCAGCGCTGCTGAGAGATGCAGGCTGGCATGTGAATGACAAGCGGGTCGAAAGGCTGTGGCGGCGAGAGGGGCTGAAAGTGCCCATGAAACAACCAAAGAAGGGGCGGCTCTGGCTGAATGACGGATCGTGCGTTCGGCTACGGCCAGAATACCGTGATCATGTTTGGTCTTACGACTTCGTGCATTGCCGGACTGATGACGGAAGGGCGTTCCGCACGCTCAACATCATCGACGAATACAGCCGAGAATGTTTGGCAATCCGCGTGGATCGCAAGCTGAACTCCGGCAACGTCATCGATGCGCTGAGCGACCTGTTCATCCTGCGCGGCGTGCCTTCGTTTATTCGGTCTGACAATGGCCCGGAGTTCGTTGCGCAGGCCGTGCAGGACTGGATCAAAGCGGTCGGTGCAAGGACGGCTTACATTGAACCCGGCTCACCCTGGGAGAACGGATACTGTGAAAGCTTCAACGCCCGGTTCAGGGATGAGTTCTTGAATGGCGAAATCTTCTACAGCCTGCGAGAAGCTCAAATCCTGATCGAAGAATGGAGGAAACACTACAACACGAAACGCCCACATAGTGCTCTGGGCTACCGCCCTCCGGCCCCGGAAACCATCGTCCAGATGGACCAAAGACCGGTCATGCACTAACAATCAAATTGGACCACTCAAGTGGGGCTGATCAAGGCGGTGTCCAGACATTGGATTCAGTTCTTGTGAACCCAGCCGCTCTTGCGCGCGGGCTGGCGCAAACATTGCCCGGTGAAACTGTGACGGTATTCGAAAACACACCGGTTCTGAGAGCAGATTTTGGACAACAGGTCACTCTCAACACCGTCAGCGGACGCGTAATTGCGGACAATATCATACTGGCGACCAATGTCTTCACCAGCAGTTTTGGTTTCCTGAAGTCGCGGTTGTTGCCATTCTTTCTGACGGCTTCGCTGACCCGTCCGCTTTCCGACGACGAATTCAGCTTGATTGGGCGGGCCAAAGACTGGGGGCTCATTTCCGGCCATCGCATGGGCGCGACGGTTCGGTTGACGGATGACCGAAGGATATTCATTCGCAACACAGCGGATTGCCGTTTTACACCGCACCAGAAAGCCGGCGAACTCGACCATTTCCGCAGGATACATGAAGACGGAATAGCGCGCAGATTTCCGATGCTGCCAGGTCTCAAGATTGAGCACACCTGGGGTGGTTTTGTCTGTATGACACGAAACCGAACGACAGCGTTCGGTCAATTGTCCCGAAACGTTTTCACGTCAACGGCTTACAATGGAAGCGGTGTCAGCAAGGCATCCCTGTTCGGCAAATTGCTTGCAGATAAGATCGCAGGAGCTGGGTCAAGTGAACTGACTGCGGCAGAGGAGATGGCACCACCCAAATGGATGCCACCCAGACCGATCCTGGACTTGGGAGTTCAAGCGGCCGTGTTATCAACCAGGCGGCATTTGGGAAAAGATGGCTAGCAACTGTATTCCTCAAATGGGTTGAGATGCACATTTCTGTTGGACTTTGTAGAGTGTATTGACAATTGTCACAAGCTTGCGGACGACGGTAGTAATGATGACTTTGTGCAGTTTTCCTGCCTTCCGCAGCCGGTCTGAGAAGGGTTTGAGGACCGGATTGCGATGCGCCACGACGAGTGCAGCTTGGAATATCACGAGCCGCAGCATTCACGAGAGTGTCCGATCTTCTTCTGTGGTTGCCGCCCGTCATGCAAGTGATCAGCCCCACCTGAGTGGTCCGGTTTGATTGTTAGTGATGGCGTGGATGCCCCCGCCTAACGGCATCGCAGTGTGCCAAGGTGATGTTCTGCAGAGTGAAGAGCGAAGACCATCAGGCGCGTGCGATGCTCTTCCGGACACGGCAAATGCTGGTTGGCCAGCGCACGCAGGTTATCAATGCATTGCGCGGGCACCTGGCCGAATTCGGTGTGATCGCGCCAATGGGGCGTGTGCATCTCAAGGCTCTGGCTGAAGCGCTGGCCTGCGATGACGTCGGCATGCCAGAAATGGTACGTGAATTGGGGCATCAATATCTCGAACAGGTGGCCACTCTGGACACCCATATTGCCAGGCTCGAGGAAAAAACGCGGGCAGCTTCGAAGTCATCGAAGACATTGAGGCGTCTGCAGACCGCACCAGGTGTTGGGCCGGTAACGGCGCTGGCGATTGAGGCCTTCGCTCCTGACATGTCAGGCTTTAGATGCGGGCGTGACTTCTCCGCGTGGGTTGGCCTCGTGCCGCGGCATCATTCCTCTGGCGGCAAATCACGGCTGGGGCGAACATCAAAGATGGGTCAGCGCGACATTCGGAAGCTATTGATTATTGGGGCAATGGCGGTGGTTCGCGCGGCCTTGCGGCACGGCGCGGCAAAGGATTCTTGGCTTGCTGGAATGCTGGAGCGCAAACCTCGAATGCTGGTTGCTATTGCTCTGGCCAACAAGATGGCCCGGTCAATTTGGGCAATGTTTACGAAAGATGAAGATTACCGGAATCCGGCCGTGGCAGCATAAACAGCGTAAACAGCTAACCTGTGCTGAAGCTGACCGAAGGGGCGGAGGTTGGTCGATCTCGCGCGGGCCGATGGGAAGTGGAGTATTCCGCAAAACCCGAGCCATACATTGAAGACGACCAGCACCGAAAACCATGATGAGGCACAACACGCGTGACCTCGGAGAGAACCATGACCCTGGACGGACGGCTCGCTTTCCCGATTGACAATGCCGCAATCAGAGAACTGGTGCCGATTATCTCACAACATACACAGAACACTTTGCGTGGCTTGCAACATATCCCGCGTTGGATGCGAAGAAATGCTCCATGAACCCGGGGATGTGGGACGCCATAACGATCACATCGGCCCCCATGCCGCTGGCAGCATTGATGAGCACCTCCCCAAGGTCAGCTGCCACGTCAACGTCGACCAGTGATTTGGAGCCAACCGAAATTCCAATCCGGTCCGCAATCTCGTTTGAAAATGCCGCTAGCTTCTCTTCGAATTCCTTGGGGTTGTGCGCGGCTTCCGACGGACCTGACCCGGTGACGCCAACCAGAGTGAGCTTCGCGCTGTGTACCTTTGCCAGATTCGCCGCTTCAGACACCGCAGCCTTGAGAGCATCTTTGTGTGCAAGGTCTACAGGCACCAGTATAGACTCTACCATTTTGGCCTCCATTTTTGGATATGGCATCATGACCGTTCCTGAGGGAAACGGCATTGATCTGCCGCAACGGCCCATAAGCGGCGCTCAGTAAGAAGTGCTGGTATGGGACTCAGCCCCGACGCATTCTTCAGCGAGCACAGGCTGGCCGTTTGAGTCAGTTACTGCAGTTGCTGCTCAACCTGGGAATCGCTAACACATGCGCTGGCCGGTAGAGCATGGGTCTTGCCTGCGGGCGCGGTCAGGTCCGCGAGGAAAAGCCCGATCATCTCCTTTGAAGGTCAGGGGGCCAGTTTTCCGAAGCCCGCACTGCTGTGTAAAACGCACCCTGTCATTTGAATGTACTTTCAAAGCTCTTTTAACGTCGTCTTAGACTTCAATAGAGTCATCACCAAAAAGACTGGTTCTGGCGCTATGATCCTGATCAACCCGCAGGGGGTTCCGGCGTGGCACACTGGTGCAGCAATAGTTCGGGGAAGCTGCGGCATGAAGTACAGGGACTATTACAAGATCCTCGGCATCGGGCCATCGGCGGATGCAGATGAAATCAAGCGGGCCTACCGCAAGCTTGCCCGGAAGTACCACCCGGACATCAATGCCACGGAAGAGGCCGAGGCGAAATTCAAGGATGTGAACGAAGCTTATGAGGTGTTGAAAGATCCGGAACGTCGCGCTGCCTATGACCAGCTGGGCAAGCCGGAGACCGGAGTACAGGACGGGTTCCGTCCGCCGCCGGACTGGGAAGGCGGTTTCGGGTTCAGCGGCGGCAGTCCTGAGGATGCCGAAGCTTTCAGCGACTTCTTTGAAACCCTGTTCCGGCGCCAAAGGCAGCCCTTTGGCGCGGAGGCGGGCATCCGGGGCGCTGACCAGCACGCGCGCCTGCAGTTGGAAATCGCGGATGCCTACCGCGGTGCCACCCGTGTCCTGACCTTCAGAGTGCCGCATGTGGCAGCGGATGGCTCCACGCAGCTGCAGGAGCGTAGCATCACTGTGCAGGTTCCTATGGGGATCACTGAGGGGCAGCACATCCGGCTGGCGGGTCAGGGACTGACGCGCCCTGAAGGCGGCGCGGCGGGTGATCTGTTTCTGGAAGTCAGCTTTGCGCCCCATCCTGTCTACCGGTCGGATGGCCGTGATCTGTATCTCGATCTGCCAGTGACCCCCTGGGAAGCGGCCTTGGGCGGCAAGGTGATGATGCCGACACCGGATGGCAAGGTTGCCCTGACCATTCCCGCCAATGCCCGCAGCGGCCAGAAGCTGCGGCTCAAGGGCAAAGGGCTGCCGGGAACCCCCGCCGGAGATATCTTCGCAACGCTCAGGATCGTGAACCCTAAGGTGACGACGGAGGAGGCGCGCCGGGTCTTTGAGCAGATGGCCCGGGAGGTGCCGTTCAACCCGCGTGCCGGGATCGGAGGATAGACGCATGAAACCTGCAAAGGCAAAAAGTACAGTTGTCGTTAGCCTGACCCTGGATGAGCTGTGCCGGTTCTGCCAGGCTGACAGAAACTGGGTCATCGAGCTGGTCGAACATGGGGTTCTGGAACCCGACGGGGGAGCTATCCAGAACTGGCAGTTTCACAGCGTGAGCATCGCCCGTGCCAAGAAGGCACGGCGCCTGAACCGGGATTTGGGAGTTAATGCCGCCGGGATTGCGCTGGTGCTGGACTTGCTGGCGGAACGGGACGAGATGCGGCGGCGGCTGGCGTCGTTCGAAGACGTCTAGCGGATGTGCTGGAACGCGGAAGCCTCTGCGGCAATGGCGGTTGCCGGAGCCGCGGCAACGATACTCTGCCGGCGGCAGGGCCGGCCACTGGCGGTGTGGGGAGTGCTTGGCTATTTCACGGTCATGGAGGCCCTGCAGTTGGCCGGATACCTGACCGCCGATGACTGCAGTGCAACGGTGAACAAGGGCGTCACGCTGCTGTCTTATCTGCACATCGCCTTTCAGCCCGTCCTGATCAACGCCTTTGCGCTGGAGCTGGTGCCGGCCGCCGTTAGGGCGCGCTGCAGGCCGTGGGTGCTGGGCCTTAGCTTCGGGGCGGCGGGGGTGATGCTCCTGCAGCTTCTGCCCGTGCCGGCATTGGGACGCTGTGCGGCCGGAGCGCCGTTGTGCGCCGAGGTACTGTGTACCGTATCGGGGACTTGGCACATTGCCTGGAATGTGCCCTACAACGGCCTGCTGGTGCCGCTGGACACTGCGCTTGGGGTGCAGTCCGGCTTTCCGGCCTATATGGCGGCGGTGTTCTTGCTGCCGCTGGCCTATGGGGCGTGGCGGTTTGTGCTGATGCATCTCTTCGCCGGGCCGGTGCTGGCCTGGACGCTGACCAGCAACCCGAACGAGATGCCTGCTGTCTGGTGCCTTTTTTCAATCGTGGTTCTGTGTATCGGCCTTAGCCCTTGGATGCGCAAAGCCTTCACCGCCAGAAGCTGGTGGGGGCTGCGGGTTTAGCGGCGGCGGGCAATCCTGCCGGGGTGATCAGGATCAACCCGTTGGGATCCGTTGCGGGGTAATCTGAAACACAGGAGTCGCAAGATGCGTGCCATGGTGTTCCATAAAGCAGGTGAGCCGCTCCGGCTGGAGGATGTTTCCCGGCCGAAGCCGGGGCCTAAGGAGGTGCTGATCCGGGTCGAGGCCTGCGGCGTGTGCCGCACCGATCTTCACATCGCTGATGACGACCTGACCGAAGCTGCTGTGCCGCTGATCCCCGGGCATGAAATTGTCGGGCGCATTGAGGCATCAGGCAGCCGGGCCGAGGGGTTCGGCACTGGCCAGCGGGTTGGCGTGCCCTGGCTGGGAAGCACCTGCCGCCAGTGCCGTTATTGCCGCGAGGGGCGGGAGAACCTGTGCGATGCGCCGGTCTTTACCGGCTATACCCGCAACGGCGGGTTTGCCGAGTTCTGCGTTGCCGATGCGCGCTATGTGTTCCGGCTGGATGAGGAGGCCAGCCCGGTACAGCTGGCACCGCTTCTGTGCGCCGGGCTGATCGGCTACCGCAGCTACCGGATGGCCGGCGAGGGCGGCAATATCGGCCTGTATGGTTTCGGGGCGGCGGCGCATATCCTGACCCAGCTGGCAGTCTGGCAGGGTCGCAAGGTTTTTGCGCTGACGCGGCCCGGTGACACGGACGCGCAGGAGTTTGCCCGCAGCCTCGGCGCTGCTTGGGCAGGCGGCTCTGATGAGCGGCCGCCGGAAGAGCTGGATGCCGCTATCCTGTTTGCATCGGTTGGCAGCCTGGTGCCTGCGGCCCTGAAGGCCGTGCGCAAGGGAGGCAGGGTGGTTTGCGGTGGTATTCACATGAGTGATATTCCGGGTTTTCCCTATGCGGACCTGTGGGGCGAGCGGCATATCCTGTCGGTGGCCAATCTGACCCGGCAGGATGGTGACGAGTTTCTGTCCCTGGCGGTGGAGGCCGGTCTTTCCACCCGGACCCGCAGCTATGCGCTGGAAGAGGCCAATCAGGCGCTTGCGGATATGCGGCAGGGGCATTTGCAGGGCGCCGCGGTGCTGGTGCCCTGATAGTGCGAGGTGAAAATGGCAAAAACGCAAAAGCTTAATGAGTTGAAGGCGGCGCAACTGCAGCCTGTTCTGCCGTCCGGAGGCTTGGATTTCGCGCTGACGGACGAACTGGACGGCGATCCCGGCTGGCTGGGGCAGGAGCGGGCGGCGGATACGATCCGGATGGGTGCCCTGACCGGCTATGAGGATTTCAATGTCTTTGTCCTGGGCCAGCCCGGCAGCGGCCGCCGTGCGCTTGCCCAGTCCATTTTGGCCGGGATCGCCAAGGACCGGCCGGTGGCCTGCGACTGGGTCTATGTCAACAACTTCGAAGTGTCGCACAAACCGTTGGCGATCCGGCTGCCTGCCGGGTCCGCCTGCCGCCTGCGCAAGATGATGGAAACGCTGGTGGACGACCTGGCCAATCAGATCCCAGCGCTGTTTGAGTCGGAGGATTACCAGACCCGGCGCCGCACCATCGAGGAGGATTTCTCTGCCGCGCATGAAAGCGAGATAGCGGAGGTTTTTGACGATGCCCGCACGGCGGGCGTTGCGATCATGCGCACGCCGGTCGGCTTCAGTTTTGCGGGTCTGCGCGGTGACAAGGTGCTGACCCAGGAGCAGTTCGACGCGCTAGGCGAGGAAGAGCGTGCAGAGCTGGAAGCGGTGATCGACCGCATACAGCAGCGGATGTCAGAGGTGCTGCAAGCGGTGCCGAAGCGTGAAAAGGAGCACCGGCGGCAGGTGGAGCAGCTGCATTACGAGCTGGCCTCCCGCGGGGTGGACGAGGCGATCCGCGAGGTGCAGGAGGGGTTTGCCGGCGAGGCGGCGGTGATGCGCTACCTGGAGGCGGTGCGCCGCGATCTGATCGAGAATGCCGAGCTGTTCCTGATCGGGGAGGGCGAAGAGGAGGCCGGTCCGTTCCCGGTGCCCACAAGCAAGCATTTCGAGCTGTCGCAGTTCCAGCGCTACAGGGTCAACGTGATGGTTGCGAACGGCAGCAGCAGCGCAGGCGCGCCGGTGGTCAAGGAGGAGCTGCCGACGATGGCCAATCTAATCGGGCGGATCGAATATGCGTCGGAGATGGGAACGCTGATCACCAATTTCACGATGATCAAGCCGGGCGCCCTGCACCGGGCCAATGGCGGTTATCTGGTGCTGGACGTGCGCCAGGTGCTGAGCGAGCCGCTGGCTTGGGACGCGCTGAAGCGCTGCCTGCGGACGGGGGAGATCCCGATCTATTCGCCGGGCGAGCGGCTGAGCCTGATCTCCACGGTGTCGCTGGAGCCGGATCCGGTGCCCTTGAGCGTGCGGGTGGTGCTGATCGGCGAGCGGCTGCATTACTACGAGCGGCTGCATTACTATTTGCTGTCGGCGCTGGACCCGGATTTCCTGCAGCTGTTCAAGCTGGAGGCGGATTTCGACGATGATCTGCGGCTGCAGGAGGGGGCTCCGGCGGGCGGCTATGCGAAGATGATCGCCGGGCTGGCGCGGCGTGCAGGCGCCCGGGCGATGGATCGGGCAGCGGTGGAGCGGATGCTGCTGGAGAGCCTGCGGATGGCGGGTGATGCGGAGCGGCTGACCCTGAACTTCAGCCGCTTGTCCGACTTGCTGCGCGAGGCGGAGTTCTGGGCGGACAGCGGCAGCAGCGCCCATATCGGCGCGGCGCATATCGAGACCGCGGTGGCGGAGAAGGAACGCCGGGCCGGGCGGGTGCGCGAGCTGGGGCTGGAAACGATCCAGCAGGGCACCGTGCTGATCGATACCGACGGCGCGCGCATTGGCCAGATCAACGCCCTGACGGTGCTGCAGATCGGCGATTACAGCTTTGGCAGACCGTCGCGGCTGACGGCGCGCACCCGGTCCGGCACCGGCAAGCTGGTCGATATCGAACGCGAGGCCGAGCTGGGCGGGCCGATCCATTCCAAGGGAATACTGATCCTGCAGGGGTACCTCGCGGCCACCTATGCCACCAGCGCTCCGCTGTCCTTGTGGGCCAGCCTGGTGTTCGAGCAGAGCTATGGCGAGGTGGAGGGCGACAGCGCCTCGGCGGCGGAGCTGATTGCGCTGGTGTCGTCGCTGGCGGAGGTGCCCTTGGACCAGTCCTTTGCGATCACCGGGTCGGTGAACCAGTTCGGCGATATCCAGGCGATCGGCGGGGTGAACCAGAAGATCGAGGGTTTCTTTGATGTGTGTGCGGACCGCGGGCTGACAGGCCGCCAAGGGGTGCTGATACCGGCGGCCAATGTGCGCCACCTTAACCTGCGCCAGCGTGTTGTGGATGCGGTGGCACAGGAGCGGTTTCACATCTGCCCGATGAGTTCTGTCAGCGATGGAATTGCAGTGCTGACCGGGCTGGAAGCCGGGGTGCGCGGCCCGGACGGGGCCTTTGCGGAGGGCAGCCTGAATCGGCTGGTGGAGGACCGGCTGCAAAGCTTTGCCGAGATCCGCAAGTCTTTTGCAAAGGAGGCCAGCGGCAATGCAACGTGATGCGGGCAGGGCAGGGAAGGCGGGGCGCGCCAGGGTTATTCTGGGCGCCAGCTGCTATACGGACGCGGAGGCGGCACTGGTGCTGGCGATGGAGCTGGCACGGCAGCTGGGGGCGGAGCTGCAGGGGGTATTTGTCCGCGAAACCGCGGTTCTGGCGGCGGGTTATGCGCATTCGCGGGCGGTGTCCTATTCGGGGCAGCGGGAAACCGGGCTGACCGGGGCGGCCCTGGCCAAGGCGTTTCAGGCGGATGCGCGGCGGTTCCGGGGGCTGCTGTCCGCCCGCGCTGCTGCGGCGGCGCTGGAAAGCTCGTTCCGGGAGGCGGAGGGCCATGTGCAGGAGGAACTGCGCAGGGTCTCGCAGGCGGGGGACATCCTGATCTTCGGATTCAAGCCGATCCTGCGGGCGGCGGGCCGCATTGCGGTGATCCTGGCGGCAGGGCAGGGTGTGCCGGACTATACGCAGCGGCTGGCGCGCAAGGCGGGCAAGCCGCTGGTGGCGCTGGTTGCCTGCCCCGCCGGAGCGGAGCCGGTGCCCGCTCCGGCAGGGCAGGAGGACAGCGGCTTGGAGACCCGGTTCTGTGCGCAGCCGGAGGCGCTGCTGCGGCAGCTGGAGCACATGAACCCGGCGGCGGTCATCGTTGCGGCGCCGCTTGCGGATCTGCCGCCCGCCACCCGCATCCAGGACGCAGCCCGCTGCCCGCTGATCCTTCAGACCGGCGGCTGAGGCGGCGCGCAGGCGGGCAGGGGCGTTGCCTCGGGAGCACGCTCAAAACGCCTGGAGGATTGACCCGCATCATTTCATCCTGCCGCGGCGGGACTAGACTGAAGGCGTCATATCAAGCGGGGAGGCCGAGGCATGCAAACAAATACGGTGCCCGAAATGGACATGTCCTGCAACACAACCGGCTGCTGCCCCAAGTTTAACCCGGCAGGGTGGGATGGCCGCAATCTGCATTTCGAGAAGAAGCTCTTTGTCCGGGTCAAGACCCGCAGCCTGCTGCATATTCCGTTGAACATGGGGACAGTCTTTGCGCGGACGCAGAGGCAAATCAAAGACGCCGGTGCGCAGGACCCCAAAGGGTTTCTGGTTCTGAGCCGGGAATTGTCCCACGCGGAAGCGGAGCATTTCCTTGCGGTGACCCGCCGGGTGCCCGGTGAAGAAATGAAGGAGATTTCCGGCGACTTCATCACCCGGGTGTTCGAAGGCTCTTACCGTAGGGCCAAGGACTGGATGCATGACATGGAGGTTGCTGCCGAAGCCAGCGGCAAGACCGCGGGGCGCATTTTTATGTTCTATACGACCTGTCCGAAATGTGCCCGGGCGTACGGCAAGAACTATGTCATCGGAGTTGCCGAAGTCAGTTAACGATTCACTCTGCAGGAGGTGGCTATGCAAGACCCGGAACTGGAAATCCTCATTGACCGGCTGGAAAATGAGGCGGATCTCACCCTGGCGGAATTCGGCGGTGTGCTGCATGCGCTGGCCTATTTGCTGCCAGGAGCTGCGCCGGATGATGAACAAGCGGCGCAGCACATTGGCACCGCGGATGGGGCCATGCATGTGGCCGACGCGGCTTTCCCGGACTGGGATGTGCATATCCGGGGCCGGGCCTATGGCAAGCATGGCCGCTGGCATTGCACCCTGCGAGAGAACGACAATCTCGACAATGACGCGGCGATCGGCCTGGGAAAGTCGCCGGTTTTGGGGCAGGCGATCCTGGCGGCGGTTTTGCGGCTGGCGATGATCCTGAAAAAGGACTGAACAGATGCGGCTTGGAGAGGCCGCGGGGAAGGAAGGCTGATGTCCTGGATTTTGACAATCACACTGAACCCCGCTGTCGATCTGGCGACGTCGATCGACCGGGTGGTGGCAGGCCCCAAGCTCTATTGCAAGGCGCCGCGGGTGGATCCCGGCGGCGGCGGGGTGAACGCGGCCCGGGCGATCCGCAAGCTGGGCGGCGAGGTCTCGGCGCTGGTGGCAGTTGGCGGCGCCATGGGCGAGCAATTGCTGCAGCTGCTGGTGGTGGAAGACGTGCTGGCGGTGGCGGTTCATGTGCCCGGCGAAACCCGGCAAAGTTTTGCCGTGACGGATAAAACCACCGGCGAGCAGTTCCGCTTCAGCGTTCCGGGCGAGACTATGACGGCGGACGATGGTGCCCGGCTGCTGAGCGCGATTGCGCAGGCGGCGCCGCGGGACGGCTATGTGGTGCTGAGCGGCGGTGTGACGCCGGGGCTGGCCGATGATTTCCCGCATCAGGTGCTGGCGGCGATTGCACCGCGGACGGACAAGCTGGTGGTCGATACCTCCAAGGCGGCGCTGGCGCATTTGCTGGCGGCGCCCGGCCAGCCAGTGCATGTGCTGCGGCTGGACCAGCGGGAGGCGGAGCAGGCGGCGGGGCACGCGCTGGCCACGGTCGCGGACAGCTTGGGGTTTGCCCAGAACCTGATTGCCCGCGGCGTGGGGGATATCGTGGTGGGCGGCCGCGGTGCAGAGGGGTCGGTTCTGGCCACAAGGGAGCAGCGGTTTTTCTGCCGTGCGCCTTATGTTGAAGTGCAGAGCAAGATTGGCGCTGGGGATGCCTTTACCGGCGCGCTGACGCTGGCGCTGTCCCGCGGCGAGGCGCTGGATCAGGCACTGCGCTGGGGTGTTGCTGCGGCCTGCGCCACGGTGGGCAGCGAGGGCACCGCGCTGTTTGAAAGCGGTCAGGTTGAGGCGCTGCTGCCGCATTGCGAAGTTGAGGGGCTCTAGCCTGCTTCGACCTTGGCGGCGTTGCGCAGGACCTGCACGAAGCTGTCGGGAGTGACCGAGATGCTGTCGATGCCGAACTCCACCAGGCGGCGGGCATAGTCCGGGTTATTGCTGGGCGCCTGGCCGCAGAAGCCGACCTTGGAGCCGACCTTGTGCGCCTCGCGGATGACTGTTTCGATCATCCACAGCACCGCCGGGTCATCCTCGCGGAACAGCTCCGCCAATGCATCGGAGTCGCGGTCGATGCCCAGGGTCAGCTGGGTGAGGTCGTTGGAGCCGATGGAAAAGCCGTCGAAGCGTTCAGCAAATTCCGCCGCGCGCAGGACGTTGGAGGGAATTTCGCACATGACGTAGACCTCTAGCCCGTCCTGGCCGCGTTTCAGGCCGTGCTCTGCCATCACCGACAGAACCTTGTGGGCCTCCCCGGGGGTTCGGCAGAAGGGGATCATCACGATCACGTTCTTGAACCCCATCTGGCCGCGCAGCCGGGCAATCGCCTGGCATTCCAGCGCAAAGCCGTCGCGGTATTCCTCAGAGTAGTAGCGGGAGGCGCCTCGGAAGCCGATCATCGGGTTTTCCTCGGCTGGCTCAAAGTCTTGCCCGCCGAGGAGGTCGGCGTATTCGTTGGTCTTGAAATCGCTCATCCGGATGATCACCGGCTTGGGGTGGCAGAAGGCGGCGATCCGAGACAGGCCGCGGGCGAGGCGTTCGGTGAAGTACTCGGTTCTGGGGGCATAGCCTGCGGTCAGCGCCTCGATGACGGCGCGGGTTTCCGGGTCGGTCACCTGATCGAAGCGGGCCAGCGCCATTGGGTGCACGCGGACCGTGTTGCTGATCACGAACTCCATCCGCGCCAGCCCGACGCCGTCCACCGGCAGCCGCCACCAGCGCAGCGCGGCGCCGGGGTTGGCGAGGTTGAGCATGATCTGGGTCTTGGGGCGGGGCAGGTCTGCGAGCGTCTCCTCGGTGACGGCGATTTGCGACAAGCCTTCTGTCACGACGCCCTGTTCGCCGCCGGCGCAGGAGACGGTGACATCCTGCTGATCGTGCAGAAGCTCGGTGGCGTTGCCGCAGCCGACGATGGCGGGCAGACCCAGCTCGCGGCTGATGATGGCTGCGTGCGAGGTGCGGCCGCCGTGATCGGTCACAATGGCGGCGGCCCGTTTCATGATGGGCACCCAGTCCGGGTCGGTGGTGCCGGTGACCAGCACCGAGCCGTCTTTGAACCGGGTGATGTCAGCGGCGCTTTCGATGATCGACACGCGGCCTGCGACAGCGCCGCTGCCGACGCTGAGCCCGGTCAGCAGAACCGGCCCCGGATCCGTTACCGAATACGAGCGCAGGGTGCCGATGGCCGCACGCGACTGCACGGTTTCGGGGCGGGCCTGCACGATATAGATTCTGCCGCCGTCGCCGTCGCGTGCCCATTCCATGTCCATTGGGCAGCCATAGTGGTCCTCGATCACCTTGGCCTGGCGGGCCAGCAGCAGGATGTCCGCATCGCTGAGCACGAATTGTGCCCGTTCGGCTTTGGAGGCGGGCACGTTACGGGGGCTGCCGTCGCGGTCCTGGATCATCTTGACGGCCTTGGCCCCCAGCCGCTTTTCCAGAATCGGGATCAGGCCGGGAGTATCCAGAAACGGCTTGAAGACCTGGTATTCGTCCGGGTCCACGGCGCCTTGGACCACGTTTTCGCCCAAGCCCCAGGCGGCGTTGATCAGGACGGCATCGGGAAATCCGGATTCGGTGTCGATCGAGAACATCACGCCGGCACCGCCGGTGTCAGCGCGCACCATCTGCTGGACCCCGACCGACAGCGCCACCTTCATGTGATCGAAACCGTGGATCCGGCGATAAGAGATCGCCCGGTCGGTGAACAGCGAGGCATAGCATTTACGGCAGGCCTCCAGCAGCGCCTGCTCGCCGCTGACGTTCAGATAGGTCTCCTGCTGGCCCGCGAAACTGGCCTCCGGCAGGTCCTCGGCGGTGGCGCTGGAGCGCACCGCCACGGCCACATCCGGCTGTCCTGCCGTCTTGCTGAGGCTGCGGTAATGGGCAAGAATCGCCTGTGCGGTCTTTGCAGGCCAATCGCCTGACAGGATCATGGAGCGGATCGCCTTGCCCGCCTGTTGCAGCCTGGTGCGGCCTTCGGCCAGGGCTTGCAGCTCCTGGTGAATCCGTGCTTCGAGCTTATTGGCGGCGAGGTAGTCGCGGTAGGCGCCTGCGGTGGTGGCAAATCCCGGCGGCACGTGGATGCCCTTGGCGCCAAGCGCCTGGATCATCTCTCCCAGAGAGGCGTTTTTTCCACCGACCAGGCCCGCATCCATGGCGACGATCCAGTCGAAACTTTGCGCCTCCTCCATATAAGCGGTGGAAACCAGCACGGTAAGGCCGGGGCTTTGCTCCCGGATGGCGCCGATCAGCGCCCAGAACTGGCGGCGCGATAGCGGGTCAACGCCGGTGGTCGGCTCGTCCAGCACCAGCAGTTTGGGGTCGTGGATCAGGGCACAGCAGAGGCCCAGCTTCTGCTTCATGCCGCCCGACAGCTTGCCCATCAGCCGGTCCGCAAAAGGCGACAGCCCCGTGGCTGCGAGGAGCGATGCAATCCGCGCCTCGCGCTCTGCCGCGCCCTGGCCGAACAGACGCGAGAAGAATTCGAGGTTTTCACGCACGGACAGTTCGGGATAAAGGTTGCGGCCCAGCCCCTGCGGCATGAAGGCAATGGCGGGGCAGATGCGGTGGCGGTGCGCGGCATTGCCGATGGGGCTGCCGAGGACATCTATGGTGCCTGCCTGCAGCTTCTTTACACCGGTGATCAGGCCCAGAAGAGTCGACTTGCCGACCCCGTCCGGGCCGATGAAGCCCACCAGCCGGCCCGGCGGCAGGTCCAGCGACAGCGCGTCCAGCGCAATGTGCTTGAGGTAGCGGTGAGTGACGCCCGCGACGCGTATGCCGGCCTTGCCTGCGGCGGCACTCATTCGAACAGCTCAGGCGGGATGCGCCGCTCCAGCGGTTCGGGCCACTCACGGGCCGGGTCGAGCCGGATCACGGCGATGCCGCGCAGGCCGGTTTTCACATGTTCGATCCGCGCGGCCACCAGATCCTGCGGGATGCGGACGCGGACGCGGAACACCAGCTGTTCGCGCTCGCTGAGCGTTTCCACCTGCTTGGGCGTGAACTGGGCCTCTGGCGAGACAAAAGTGACGGTGGCGGGAATGGCGTAATCGGGCAGGGCGTCCAGCACGATGCGGGCCTCGGCCCCGATCGGCAGAAGCCCGGCCTCGCGGGCGGGCAGGAACACCTCCATATAGATGTTTTCCAGGCTCAGGAGCGTCATGATCGGGCCGCCGGCGCCGACCACCTCACCCGGTTCCGCGAGCCGGTACAAGACGCGGCCCGGCACCGGCGCGGTGAGGGTGCTGTCCTCGATCTGCGCGGCGATCCGCCGGACCTCTGCCTCAGCCGCCGCAATCCCGGCGTCCGCTGTGGCCACCCGCGCCTTGGCCGCGCCCAGCACCGCCTCGGCGACCTGATGGGCGGTGTCGCGTTCTTCAAACAGGGTTTCGGAAATGTTGTGCCCGGCCAGGAGGGCGGTGGCGCGGTCCAGCTCATGCTCCGCGCGGCGGTGCTCGCTCTGGCGCTGGACAACCAGCGCTTCCGCCTCGGTCTTGGTTTGGCGCGCCAGCGCAGCTTCGGCCCTGGCCCGGTCATGCGCCGCCGACAGCTCATCGGTGTCCATTTTCACCAGGATGCCGCCGGATGCCACCAGGCTGCCCTCGGCGGCCAGCACCTTGGCCACACGGCCCGCCCGTGCGGGGGCGATCTCAACCTGTTCAGCCTCGATCCGGCCGTTGCCCTGGACAAAGCCATCGGGCAGGCCCGCGCCGTTGTCCGCGACAAACAGATAGGCAGCGGCGGCCGCCAGCAGAACGGCCGCAGCGGCCAGCAGCGCACCGGCAGTTTTGGTCATGGCAGCACCCTCCGTCCCGTTGCAGCACCTGCGGAGCCTAGACGGGTTCCAGTAAGGCTGCCTTGCTCTGTGTCAATCCTGCGCCACGCGATTGCCGCTATCATAACATCATCTGCGGCGGGCACCGGGTTCGGGCAGCGCGGCGCAGAGGGTCCGGAGCAAAGGAGAAAAGCAATGCTGATGCGGCTGGCAGCAACACTTGCACTTGCGGCAGGCCCGGCCTGGGCGCAGAGCCATGGCGTGGAGGAGGGGCGGGACCTGTTCCTGTTTTTCTGTGCCGAATGCCATGGCAAGGGCGCGGCGAGCCAGGGGCCGATGGCGGAAATGATGGCCTTGCAGCCGCCAGACCTCAGACAGTTGGCCGCACGCAACGGCGGCGCATTCCCCATTGAGGCCGTAGCCAAGCAGATTGACGGCCGCCAGCCAGTTGCCGCCCATGGTGATATGCCGGTGTTCGGCCCCTCGCTGGACGAGGACCAGTATGTTGCCTTGGCGCTGCCCAGCGGCCAGCCGATGATGGTGCCCCGGCCGCTGAGCAATTTGATCAATTACCTGCAGTCGGTGCAAAACCATCCGACAGATACCGATTGACAGCCCCGCTGCTGCCCTTTGTTAATGCCGAATTCTCAATCTGCGGCACCAGGAGGCCTCATCGGCAGATCAACAGTTACCCGTTCATAGGAGGTGAAAATGTTTCAAAAGATAGTCGTTGGGCTGGATGGTTCCGAAGCCGCGGAAAACGCACTGCGAATGGCGTGTGATTTGGCTCAAAAATACGGTTCAGACGTTCACCTTGTGCATACGCCGCAACCTCAGACGGTTGCTTTCGCACTGGGGGCTGTCGCGGGTTATCACGCGGCCACGACAATGCCATCGGCAGAGGAAGTGCAGACCTCCGGAGAGAAGATCCTCAGCGCGGGACGCGCTGTTGCGGAATCCTGCAATCAAGTCATTGCTGAAACGCATCTGGAAGCCGGTGAACCGGCCGACAATATTATCAACTGTGCAAATGCTTGCGGTGCTGATCTGATTGTTACAGGCCGCCGCGGATTGGGGTCACTTGGCGCTTTTGTCCAAGGAAGCACAACCCAGCGCGTCAATCACAAGGCGGAATGCGCCTGTTTGTCGGCAGTCTAGGGTTAAAGGAAAGCCCCATCGGTTCAGTCTGCAGCAGCGGCAGCCCGGCTTGCCCTGCAATGGCCCCTTCGCTCCGGCTAAATTACATAATTTCGCTTACGCGTTTTTCAGTGCGCCTATGGCCCCTTTAAAATGTGGGCAAAAACGGGCCTAGTAAATCCAACTTATCAAAAATCCAATTTTGCTAATTAAATCCGTGCCTTGAGGTGATTTTCAGCTTGCTGCGTCATGTGTGGAACAAATCTGAGGCCTCCGGGCCGAAACCGGCGTTCCAAGGCACCCGGTAAGCCATTAAACTGACTGGCTTTCCCGCCTGCGGAACGCACCGCGGCGGCGGTTTTCCTTCCTGAGTTATGCTGCTTCCCCGCTTTTCCTGGCCGCTTCCCGGGAAACTGCGCGGAATTTTTCCTGAAGCAGAGAAGGAAGACAGCCATGCGTAAATCCGCTCTGAACACCGCCAATGCCCGTCCCGCTTCCCAACGGTCAGAGACCGTTCATTGGGACACTGAGGTTCCCAGACTTGGCCTCCGGCAGCGCGGCGCTACAAGCTCCTGGATCGTGCAGTGGCGTGCCGATGGCAGGACCCGGAAGCAGACACTCGGGCGGGCCGATGCGATCCCCCTGCCCCAGGCCCGGGAGCTGGCCCGCGCTCTGCTCGATGGCACGGAAACAGGTAGCGCTCCGGACGCCGCCCCGACGGTGGCCGCCTTCAGCCGCCGCTATCTCAAGGATCTCGCCCCGCGCTGGAAACCGGCCACGCATCGCGCCCACGCGCACGACGTCGAGCACCTCATCCTCCCCTATCTGGGCAGCAAGCGGCTTAATCAGGTTACAAGGCCAGATTTGATTTCCTGAAAAGACAGACTGCCCGGCAGTGCCGCCAGCGGCAACCGCGCACTCGCCGTACTATCCGGCATGATGCGCCACGCGGAACTGCTTGGCTTGCAGCCGCCCGGCAGCAACCCTTGCAAGGGGCTGAGGCGCCGGAAGACAAGCTTCACGGCCACTTACCTCTCCGAGGCACAGTGGGCGCGGCTGGGAACTGCCTTGCGGCGGCTGGAGGAAACCCACCCGCTTGAGGCGGGCTGCTTCCGCTTTCTCGCCCTCACCGGCTGCCGCAAGGGGGAAGCGCTTGCCCTGCGGTGGGACATGATCGACGGGCCGCGCTGTGCCCTGCCGGATTCCAAGTCCGGACCGCGCGCGATCTGGCTCGGGCGTGCCGCAAAACGGGTTCTGGCCTCCTTTCCGAGTAGCAACCTATACGTGTTCGGTGAGGGTCAAGACCCAATGCCGGATCACCGGATCGACAGGGCCTGGCGCAAGGTGCGGGAAAGCGCGAAGCTAGGGCAAGTCCGCTTGCACGATCTGCGCCACAGCTTTGCGTCGGTGGGGATCAATGCCGGGCTGGATCTGCGCGTGATCGGCGGATTGCTGGGCCATTCCGATCTCGCAACCACCGAAGGCTATGCACATTTGGAGGACCGTACCATCAAGGCTGCAAGCCAGCGCGTTGGCACCCATCTGGAAAAGATCGTCATGGCTCCGGCCTCGGGGCGCGGGGCGGGCCGTTCGCTTTACCAGCGCTTCTGCAGATCGTCCCTCTCCATCGACGCCTTCTGCTCTAAAAACGGGATCGATCCTGCCACCTTCCGGAAAGGGCTGGTCACCTGGCGGTCGGCGAACCGGAGCCGGAGGGCAGGCGCATGAAGACCGTCACCCTTCTCACCCCGCTGATCCTGTCGTCCCTTAAGCCGCGCAAGAAGGAATACGTGCTGCACGACGCGCAATGCGAAGGCCTGGCCCTGCGTGTCCAGCCGGGCGGCGCCAAGTCCTGGGTCTGCTGGAAACGGGACGCCGGCAAAACCCGGCGCGTCACCCTGGGCCGCTTTGAGGACATGGATCCCAATGCGGCACGTGAAGCCTTCCACGGGCACATGGGCAACAGCCAGCGCACCACTGCCCCGCTCCAGCGCAACACACTCAAGTTTGCGGCGCTCTGCACCGCCTTCCTGAACGCCAAACGCGGGGTCTATGCCGTCTCCACGCTTTCCTCTTTGGGGTACTATCTGGACACACAGCTTCTGCCCGCCTTTGGCCCACGGAAGATTGCACGGATTACAACACCGGAGATAGCGGACTGGTTCTATGCCTATTCCCGCTCCCGGCCGGGCGGGGCCAACCAGGCGCTTGGTCACTTTACGACAATTCTGAATTGGGGTCTGGAAGCAGGCCATCTTCCGGCAGGCTTGCCCAATCCGGCTGCGCCTCTGCGTTGCAACCGGCGCATGGCGCGCGGGCGCATGCTGAGCAGTGACCAGCTCCGGCGGCTGGCGGCCGTGCTGGACTCCGCAACGGCCAGACAGCGGGACGCTGCGGACGCAATCTGGCTGATGCTGCTGACAGGCTGCCGCTCCGGCGAGTGAACTTCGTTCCTGTTCCCGGACACCGGGGTAAATTACCCCTGTCCAGGAAAGGAGCATGGAATGGGACAATCGAGACGAACGTTCACAGATGAATTCAAAGCCGCAGCTGTTGGTCGGCTTTATAAGCCTGGTGCCACACAAACCGGCGTGGCCAGGGAACTGGGTGTGACGAGTTCCCAGCTGAAGACCTGGCGCTTGGAGATCGAAGCGGCAGGATCGATGGCGGCACTGCGCAGGCAACAGGCGGATGCGGCGGAACTGGATCGTCTGCGGAAGGAAAACAAACGCTTGAAGCTGGAAAATGAGATCCTCGAGAAAGCTTCCGCTTTTTTTGCCTCAAGGGCAGCGAAGACATGAACGCGAAACGTGCTTTCGTCGCTGCCCACAAGACTGTTTACCCGATCACTCAGCTCTGTCGCCTTGTTGGTGTTGCGCGCAGCTGGTTTTATGGCTTTGTCCAGTCACAACCTGCCCGAGATCAGCGGCAAAAGCTGCGTACCGACCGGGACGCCGAGTTGCTTCCAAAGATTAAAGAGGCGTTTTCTCAAAGCAAAAAACGGTATGGTTCAAAGCGGGTCCACCAGGATCTGAAAGCCGATGGCGAGGACGTTTCGGAGCGGCGCGTGGCCAGAATAATGCGGGAAAACAATGTCACGCCGCACCTGTGCAAGCACCGAAAGCCGCGCACCACAGACAGCAATCACAGCCTCAAACCGTCGCCAAATCTGCTGGAACAACGGTTCGATTGTACAACCCCGAACCGGGTTTGGCTCGCTGACATTACTTACGTCGATACGGATGAAGGATGGCTCTATGTCGCCGCCCTCAAAGACATGGCCACGCGCGAGATTGTCGGTTGGGCAATGGACGATCATCTGCGATCCGAACTGTGCTGTGATGCCCTGAACATGGCTCTGGGGCGCCGTGGACCGGTTCCAGGGCTCATTCATCATTCAGATCGCGGCGTGCAATACGCAGGCGGAGAATACCGCAAACTGCTCGGGGCGGCACACATCACGCAATCCATGAGCCGAACCGGCGAATGCCTGGAGTTCAAGCTGGTCCGCGCCAGCGGATCAAATGGTCTGGGGGACCATTTGAAGGCGCAGAACGCTCCAATGGAAAGTTTCTTCGCATCACTGAAAAAGGAACTGGTTCATCGGGAGCGCTTCAAAACGCGCGTCCAGGCAAAGGCGGCGATCTTCGAATACATTGAGGTCTTCTACAATCGCCAGCGACGTCATTCCGCCATCGGCTACCAAACCCCCGCGCAAGCATACGAAACCATGACTTGGAAAAGCGCAGCGTAGGGTCAATAATCAAACTGTCCGGAAATCGGGACGAACTCCAGAGATCCTGCGGTTGAGGTGGGATGAGGTCCGGAAAGACAAGCTTGCCCTCCGGCGCACCAAGACGGGACCGCGCGAGGTCAATCTGAGCGATGCTGCTATCCAGTACCTCGACCGGTTGCGTAAACAGCGCCGGTCCAGTTACGTGTTCCCGGCTCAGCGGACCAAGAAGCCGCATCGCACATCCATCGATCACGCCTGGCAAACCTTCAAACATCTGGCCGGTTTGCCCGACGGAATCCGGCTGCACGATCTCCGCCACACCTACGCCTCCCATGCGATCATGTCAGGGGAAACCTTGCACATGACTGGCAAGCTGCTCGGCCACAGGTCGCCGGATAGCACCGAACGATACGCCCATCTCGATGCAAGTTACCTGGCCAAGGCTGCAGACAAATTGGCCAGGAAAGTCGACGGGCTATTAGGCGGTTAGAAGTGCGAAACATGTAGCTCAGGCGCGTTGGTAAACGAGCGCCAAGGCTACATGCTTCGGACGTGCAACAGATAGGCCCTCCGCCAAACGGACTCGTGCCGCGCCGGACACCAAGGCCCGTAAAGCTGCAAGAAGTGTGCTTTACGAAGCCATGTTGGTTGCTCCAAGCCAATTGGTAAAGTCGGCCCATTGCTGTCGATCGTCCGACTGGTCATCGCTGCGGCGCAGCTTCACCGAATAGGCCTTTCGTGGCATCGTGCAACATCATCCGATAGGCCAAAGACTGCGGTGCGGACCGAGCTACATCCTTGTGCGGCGCAACAAATGGTGGCCGTAACCAATTGTCTACTGTAGTGATCTCGAGGCAGGCAACCACAAGGCTGCGTCCCAAGTCGTACTTCCGAAGGCACGCACAGAGGAAATGGTGTGAGTTCGTTTGATGATCTACCCAAACGCGATCGCAACCACGCCTTGGAAGATGAAGCGGAAGCGGCTTTTCAGGCGCTGATCGCGCGGTGCAGCGACTTTGTCTACCAAGGGGGAGACCGCAAGGACTACGGAACCGATTGCCAAATCGAGGTTGTCATCGATGGTCATACCACAAATGTCCGCGTGCATGTCCAGCTGAAGGGTACTGAGCGTGCCTTCAATGCCGATAGTTCGCTCAGCATCTGTGTTGACCGCACTAATCTCAATTATCTGATTGCGCAGCCGTACAGCTTCTATGTAGCGTATCATGCGCCGACGAAGTCGCTTCGCGTCAGCTTCGTCGAAACGGTACTGCGCCACTATGAGCATAGCGGCAAGAACTGGGCCGAACAGCATACCCTGACGATCACATTCACTGATGAGCTTACTGTGGAAGGGCTCGCACGGCTGGCGAAGCTTGCACGCTCAGGCTCGCGAATCTCGCGAGACCGTAGGATCGCGCAAACGACTGCACCCTTCGAGGCAATACCTAACCTGCTTCGTGCCGCCAAGCCCGAGCTCCATGTACCAGAAGACCCAGTTCTTGCACGGCAGTTGGCAGAACAACTCTATGACCGCGGTGCGGACTCAGTCCTGAGCGCTTCGTTTGATCAGTTCCGTGCCGTGCTTGGCGCGGATCATGACGCCATGGGCTTCTGCTACATGGCAGAGATCAATCTCGGAATGGGATTTCAGGCCCCCGAAAAGGAGCGGATCGAGGCCGCCGTTGTGCACTTCAGGTCGATGCTCGAGACGGGCTGCTATCAGGTTGGCAGCCTATACTATACCATCGGCAACGGATTCTCGGCGCTAGGCCGCGACGATGAGGCCAAGACCCTTTATATGGCTGCGCTCAATGATCGCGATTTCTTCGAGATGCCTGAAATGGCCGCCCAGTGCTTTAAGAATCTCGGCACAAGCTTCGAGCGGCTTGGGAAGGAAGACATTGCGGCGGAGCACTATCGCGAAGCTCTGCGATTGAGCCCAAACCTGCCTGAAGCTCACAACGCCCTCGCGCACTATCATCATCGCAATGGTCGATACGAAGAGGCGCTCGAATGTTTCGACCGAGTCGTCTTCACGGAACGGCAAATCGGCCGAGCCTCGGCCGTTTCTGGCTGGCGCGCGAACGTCTTGTTCAGTCTCGGCGATGGCCGGGCGGCCTTTCGAGAGATCAACAGATTGCTGAGCGAGGCAGATACCGCGCCTTGGATATGGCCTTGGTGCGCGCGTCAGATTGCCGCTTTCGGACGCGTGTCTATTCAGAATGCACGCCTGGCGCAGTCCTTCTGGGATCGATGTATAGCGGAGCACCCAGAATTTGGTCGCGCGCGAGCAGAACGGCTTCTGACAAGTTTCTACCTGCGCCAGCAAGGCGATGATATCGGGTCTTATGCCGAGTTTCGATCGGTGTTCGAACAGCATATTGCGCAGGTGGATGCCGAGGATGCCGCTTTGTCCTGGGACCGTCTCGGTCATTGGGCCCAGGACGAAGAAAACTGGGAATAGGCTGAGCGCTGCTACCGCAAAGCCTATGAACTGCAGGGCGGCCACTATGGCTATTGCCTTGGCACGGCACTCAATTTCCTCGGTCGCTACGAAGAAAGTCGTCCGATCCTCATCGAGCAGGCGGAGCGCCTCCAACCAGATGCCATGAGCTGGTTCCAACTGGGCGAAGCGAACAGTAATAGCGACCGATCGGCCGACGCGATTGCGGCCTACGAGAAGGCGATCGCGCTCGATCCTCATTACGACCTCGCCATGTTCAACCTTGGCGGCGTTCATTGGAACAACGGCGATCTCATTGAAGCTGCGCGGGTTTGGCGGCAGGCTATCGAAAAATTTCCTGATCATACCCTCGCTGAGGAAGTCCGAAAAATATTACCCCTGCTCATGCCATGACAGCTAGCAGCCTCTTTCCGGACAGTAGTCTTGGCCGCGGCCTCGACCAGGACGGCCCTAGCGGTCATCCATCAAACTGTCACCTACGGCAGTGCGGCTTCCCCAAACCGGTCGTTGGTGTACATTGCAGCATTTCAGAAGCAGAAGCAGGACGAAACTGCCTTTGCCACAATGCAGCCTGGGCTATGGGCCGTATGCGGTAAAACATTTTGCAAGAGTGCGACACTTTTGATTGACGTCGGCAAAGGAGAAATTCAACTTACCATACATTAACCTACCATCTAGGATTGAATATGGTCTGAGCATCTGGTCAAAGAGTGAAAATCCTCAAATTGGTGCAGGATGATCAAAATGGTCGAAAAAAGATCAAAGTTAGTTCGCATGTTCGTTCGAAACATTGGCTGCATTGGGCCCGATGGCGTTAGTGTCGCGCTCGACGATGTTGTTTGCGTTGTTGGGCGCAACAATTCCGGGAAATCAACCCTCCTCCGGGCATACGAGCTTGCTCAGGGTAGCGAGAAGTTCGATTGGGTCCGCGACCGTTGCGCGCAAGCTCCGGAAGATCAACCTTCCGAGGTGATCCTCGAAATCCATATTCCCGAAGGCATCGGCAATATTGGCGAAGAATGGAAGGAAGAACGAGGAGACCTGCGCATCCTAACCAGCCGCTGGCAATGGCGGCCGGAACAAGTCGAGGACGGCAAGGTCTCCCCGCTTCGGCAGACTCGCAAACCCAGTCAAGCCGAAGAGGAAAATGGGGGCTACGCCGAAGACGGCAAAGCTGGCGGCGCCGACAACGTCTTCAGGTCTCGCCTGCCGCAGCCGGTTCGAATTGGTTCGCGCGGAGACCCTGCTGAGGCCGAGAAGGCACTTATGAAGCTGGTTCTCGAACCAGTTGGCACTGCCCTATCGAATGCCGCTGCAGATGCCGACTCCGCTCTTTCTCATGCAATGACACAGCTCGCCGAAGGCGTCACAGGGATCGTGCAAGAACAGGAGTCTCAATTTTGCGAAGCGGTTTCGCAAATCGAACAAGGCTTTACAGGTGTGTTTCCTGATTTATCGGTTACGCTGGACGTTAAGGCTGCGCCACCGAAATTTGACGCGGCCAAACTTATCGCTGACGGCTCGGGCCTACGCGTCACTGACAATGGGGCAGAAGTTCAATTGTCTCAACAAGGTGCAGGCGCGCAGAGAGCGCTATTCTGGACCATGCTGCAGGTTCGCAATCGCCTCGTCAGCGACAAAAAACTCCGCGAAGATACGATCAAGTCGCTGAAGAAAGATCTGACGAAAGCAAAGAAAGACCCACAGAAAACGCAGGAGATCCAAGCTCAGATCGAATCAATCACGGCTGGTGGCGCTTTGCCCAACGACACCGAGGATCCAGCCTTGCCCGGATATATCTTGCTGATCGATGAGCCGGAAAACGCCCTTCATCCGCTCGCGGCTCGCGCGGCACAGCGGCAGCTATATGAACTTGCCGGTCAGTCAGAGTGGCAAGTTATGATGACCACACATTCTCCGCTCTTCGTCAATCCGGCTATGGACCATACCACGATTTTGCGGCTCGAACGCGAAGGTACAGGTGACATTGTTGGGCCCAAAACCTTTCGCACCGACGAGGCTGGGTTCACTGGCGGTGAAAAGGAAACCTTGAAAGCAATCCAGGAGATGGATCCGACGTTCTGCGAGGTTTTCTTCGGCACGTATCCGATCGTAGTCGAGGGCGACACCGAACATGCTGCCTTCATCGCAGCTGTGGTCGAAGCGGGGCACGAGCTTATCGATCAGGTCACAATCATTAAAGCGCGCGGAAAGCCGCAAATACGCGCCGTCATGAAGATGCTCATCCACTTCCGCAAAGATTTCGGGGTGCTGCATGACTGCGACTGGCCACACGGCACGACCGTAAACGAGCAAGGGAAGCTCAAGAAATCTCCCTCTTGGGCGCACAACACGGAAATCCGCAAGCTTGTTCACGAGGCAAGATCGCTCGAAATCCGTGTAGCGCACGAGGTGAGTATACCAGATTTTGAACGGCGCATTGGCTTGCCGCTCGGAACCAGCGGCAAGCCATTCGAGGCCTATCTTGCAATCAAGCAGAACGAAGGACTCAAAAAGGAGGTGCAGGCACTATTGCAGTGTCTTAGGGAACCCGCGTGTTATGAGACAGGACAAGTTCAGAAATGCGACGCCGACGCTTTTGTCACTAGCCTCTTAGAGCAGCTCCGCGAAAGGTCTGCCGCGCAAAATTGGGAGGACGCCTTCCGTCTCGGAGATTGAACCAAGGCTTCGAAGAGTGCAGCATATTCGTTGGGTACCTTACTGATCAGCCTCAACCTGAGTGGTTTTTTAGCCAGATCATGCCATCAAAGGCTCCGAGCTTCGCCTTTTCTTGAGTGCTGTAGAGGCGGCGGGCCTGTGTTGCTGCCCCACTGTCAAGGTGGGTGATCGTTCCGCTCCACCCACCAGATTTCAGGAAGACCACAATGTGGAACCCATCCGTTTTGAGATAGTGATTCCCACTTTGCGAGACCTTCCACTTTCGGGTCAACCAGCGCCCTCGCCGTTGCGCCAGGTTCTTGCTGTCAGTTTCCCGTTTTGACGCGGCCGCGTAGTCTTCCTCCATCTTGCCGGCACAAACACAACCGCACTCGAGAATGTGGGGATAGTCAGGGTGCTGCATCTGGTGAACATACCGGATGTCCTGGCTTTCGCACATTTCACATTGGGTGGCGGGTTCACCGAGATCCTCAAATCCGATGCAGGTCCAGCCTTTTTGGGGAACACCTTGTAGCGACCACTTTCCAAACGATGACATTTCAAACCCCTTGGCCATTAGACACAGGCCGTTTAATCAGATAACCGCGCGCCAATTTCTGTTTGATCAGATCGGAAAGGGCAGATTCAGCCTCGGATTCTGTCGCGTACCAATCATGGCGATGCCGCCCCCAAGTCCCAAAGCGACCCCACTGCCGATGGACGCCGTGTTGGCCGAAGAGGTCTTTGGTCAGCTCCAAGGAATAGAACCGGTTCATATTGAGGGAGGGATCAATACGGCGCATATCAATTTGCATCGATCTCCTCCTCGCTCATCGGAACATAGTCGATAGAGACCCGTTCAAGACGAGGTTCCTTTTGCTCAAGACCCCATCGGCGTTCCGTGTAGAACTCAAGTGCTTTCCGGGTTCTGGCCTCAAGCACATCTGAGGTGAACCCAAACTCAATGCGGACCACGCGTTGCTGCGCCTCAGTCAATCTTGAATGCGGTTTGAGTTTCAGGATGGCCCAGGTGAACCAATCGTCATCTCGGGGCACCGTCTCGGCTGGCTTGGTTTTTGCGAAAGACTGATCAGGGTCTATGCGAGCAGGATGGAAGTCACGGAAACCCTCACGTTCAAAACACCAGGCTCGTACGTGAAGCCTAACGCCATCGGAAGCGAACCGAACAGGTGCAATCCAGCGAGTCATCGGTTCTGGATCTCGCATCGATTGATAAACGATCCTCGTCGCCTCTTTGGCCCTGAAGGAACGGTAGAGCGGCCGTAAGACACGCAGGTCCTGAGTGCGTTGCAAATCTGGCAATCTATCGAATGCGGGAGATGGTGCGTCGGCCAAGAGTTGCTCCAGCTCTATCGAGGACGCCTTGCCACTGAGCCGTTCAAAGCTGTCATGGGCAAGGTATTGGCGCGACGACGCATCATAGTGCAGTGCGTCTTTTGGCGCTTCGGCGAGGTAAGTCCGAAAATCGAGAGCGGCCTGCGCATTCGAAATACCAAAACGCTTGATCAAGGAGGCACGAGTCGCTGCACCGTCCCAGAAAAACAGTCTGTCAAGGTATTCCAAGCGCGCCCGCTGGGCATGTTTGAGGTCTTCGAAGGGCATGGGGGAAGGATATCTTGACTCCCCGTCATTGTCCATATAGTTTTTACATGTGCAATAATTGACGGTGTGACATGAGAATACTTCATACTGCAGATCTGCACCTGGGGCGTCAGTTCATGGGGTTGAGCCTCGAGGAGGATCATGAAGTCGTCCTAGGCCAGATTCTCGAGACGCTCTTGGTCGAACGGGTCGATGTTCTTGTGATCGCTGGGGACGTTTTTGACCGTGCCTCACCGCCCAACTCATCTATCCGGCAGTTCAATCGCTTCCTTAAGCGTGTGACAGAAGAGACCGAAGCCGAGGTCGTGATGATCTCGGGAAACCACGATTCCGGTGACCGGATCGAGGCAATGTCTGTCTTCTCCACAGCGTCGAGGGTGCTGGTGCGCGGAATCGCCGACGCGGTCGAAACTCCGCTTGTGCTGAGTGACGAGCATGGCGAGATCGCCTTTTCCGCGCTGCCCTTTTCTTATGAATATGCCGCGCGGGAAGTGTTCGAGGATGAGGGTATCAGCACGCCAGCAGATGTTATCGCGGCCCAGATCTCCGCAGCGAGGGGTCAGGTGCCCGAAGGAGCGCGTTGGGTCGTAGTGGCACATGCCTTCGTTGCGGGCGGCGCGGTCGGTGAGACCGAGCGCGCTCTGACACGGGTCGGCGGCATCGAAACTGTGCCCTCTGATGTCTTCGACGGGGCGGATTATGTGGCACTGGGGCATTTGCACAAGCCGCAGGAAGTAGGCGTGAGCCATATTCGGTATTCCGGCGCACCGCTTGCGTTCGGTTTCGACGAGGCGGGAAGCGAAAAATCCATGACTGTCGTCGATCTCAAAGCTGAAGGAGTCGAGATCCGTACCGTAGCTTTCCGTCCGATCCGGCAAGTGCGCTCGCTGACCGGGGCATTCTCGGATCTTCTGGCAGGAACACCGTCTGAAGACTTCATCCAGGCCAATCTGACGGATGAAAACCCTCTGATAGATCCGATGAAGCGGTTGCGCGCGACCTACCCCAATGCCTGCCATCTGGCCTACGAACGACAGGGTCGCGCCCCAGAGACCAAAATGCTTAGCGGTGGGCGAGCAGCGGTCACGCCGATAGATATGGTCGGCGACTTCATGAAGGTTGTGCGCGGCCGGGAGCCAAATACCGCCGAAGTAGCGATCGTCGCGGACAAACTGCACGCAGCAGCCTCCGGGGAGGAGCAGGTATGAGACCCATTCGCCTATCGCTTCAGGCCTTCGGGCCGTTCGCGACAACCGAGGTGGTGGATTTCCGCTCCGCGCTGGAGACAGGGCTGTTCGGAATCTACGGCCAGACAGGGGCTGGGAAGTCGACGTTGTTTTCGGCGATGTCTTTCGCGCTTTTCGGGGCACCAACCAAGACCGATCAGGAACCACGCTCGCTGCGTTCAGATTACTCTGCGCCGGATCTACCCACTGAAGTCGAATTTGTCTTTGAATTGGGTGCCAAGACCTACCTGATCCGTCGTCGTCCGGCGCAAGAGCGTCCGAAGGCGCGCGGCGAAGGGATGACAGAAGACGGGGCGGAAGCGTCGCTATTCGACGTCACCGGAATCCCGGTGGACACACTTGGCCCGAGTCAGTCTGGCCGCGTCATTGCTGAAAAGAAGGTCTCGGTCGTGGGTCAACAGGTCGAGGCGCTGCTGGGCTACGGGGCAGATCAGTTTCGACAGATCGTGCTCTTGCCGCAAGGCAAGTTCGAAACGTTCCTTGCCGCAAAAACTGATGCGCGGGTCGAGATATTGCGCGATCTCTTCGACGTGAAGATCTATCGCGATCTCGCCGCCCGGCTGAAGGAAGAAGCCTCAGAGGCAGAACGAGCGTTGTGCGACCAGCGTGCACTCTATGTAGCCCGGCTTGAGGAACGCGGCTTCGAGAGCGCCGAGGCACTGGAACTAGGAATTTCTGCGGCGGAAGCCAAGGTAGCAGAGAAGCAGGGAATTCAGCAGATCGCAGAGGCGGCGAACGAAGCCGCGCGCAAGGCTCTGACCGAAGGCGAACAGATCGAAAGGGCTTTTGCTGCCGTCGACACGGCGCGGCAGGCGCTTGACGGCCTCGAAGCGAAAATGGATGAGGTCGATGCTCTGGCCAGGCGGGTTGAGGCTGTCAGCAATGCCTTGCAAGCCCGTGATCTTGAGACGGCTTGGCACAATGCGGAGCACGACGGGCGACTCGCGGTGGATGCCGTTTCCAACGCGGAAGCGGAGCACAATAGCGCCAATGGGGCGAAGGAAGAAGCAGCGCAAAAACTGGTCGAGGTGCAGTCTGACGAGGAGCGACGAAAGCAGGTTCAGGCCGACCTGACAAAGTTGGAGGCGATCGAGAGCCAGGTCAGGCAAGCAGCGGAGCTACAGAAAGCGCTTGATAAGGCTGCGCAGGAGGAAGTCTCGGCGAAGAAGGCGCTGACCGAGGCCGTAGAGGCCCGCGAAAGGCTCCGGTCTCAACGTGATGCGACCGATCTGACGCTTGAACAAGCCCGAAAGACCGAAGCGGTGCGAGGCACGCTGACCGGTGAGCTGGCCGAGGTCAACCGCGAAAGGGTCAAGGCAGCAGCGCATGCAAAGGCGCAGGGCGCTGTCGTGGATGCCGAACGAAAGGTCGAAGCGGCATCGAGCGAGTTGGCGACTAAGACCGATGCGGCACAGGCAGCCGAGGCGACCCTGATTGATGCCGAGGCACGGCTTTCCCGCACGCAGGCGATCATTCTGGCCGAAAAGTTGACCGAAGGAGCGCCCTGCCCTGTCTGTGGTTCTCACGATCATCCTGCGCCGGCCCATGGCGCGCCCGAGCAATCTGGTTTGACCGAAGCGTTTCGCAACGCGCAGGCTGAGGCGAGAACTGCAGCCGAGGCTCGGGTTCGGACGGAAACCGAACTCGGCAATTGCCGAACGTGGCTGGATGAAAAGAAGCGGGCGCTGGACGAACAGGAACGGCCCGAGCGTACGATGGCGGAAATCGAAGCTGAAATCACTCGGCTGGATGGCGCCATCGCCACGCTTGGAGAAGCCGTTGACCTTGACGCGATGTCGGAGCATTTGGCCGATCTCAAGCGGAAAGTGACCGAGGCCGAAGCTGCCGAGGCTACGGCGCGCACTGCTTCAGGACAGGCTGAGGCCACTCTTGTTGGGGCGCGTGCCAAGCGCGATACAGTGGTTGAGTCCCTGCCAGAAAGTCTGCGCATGCCTGAGGCGGTTGTCGCACGACGGGAGGCTTTGCAACGCGAGCAAAGGCAACTCTCCGAAGCGCTGGAACTGGCGACGCAGAAAGACCGAGCGGCCAGCGAAGCGCATACCCGTGCGCAAGAGCAGCTCGAAGCAGCGAAGCGGGTGCGCGACGCGCAGGCGCAGCGCGTGGAAAAGGCGCATGGTGATTTTGGCGCTCGGCTGGCCGATGTCGGGCTGGACAAAGCAGGATATGAGGCTTGCAAAGCGCATTTCCCGACCCTCGACGCCGACCGTAAGACGGTTTCCGATCATCGTGAGGGCCTGATCGCGGCGCGCACGACATGGCAGAACGCTACGGCCGCTTGTGTGGATCGCGAGCGCCCGGACCTCGCCCCGCTTCAGCTGGCACTCGACAACGCTACCCAGGAATTGAACACCGCCAACGATGGGCTCTCCTCGTCCAGAACAGATGTATCGTCCCTGACCAACTTCAAGAAATCGCTGGCCAAAGCCTTGGCCGAAACCGAGCGGCTTGAATCCGAAACCGGTCCGCTTCGGGGGCTGGCCGATCTGGCCAATGGCAAGAACGATTTCAAGATGACGCTCGAGACCTTCGCGATTGGGGCTATGTTCGACCAGGTGCTCGAGGCGGCGAACATGAGGCTCGACCCTATGACGCGCGGGCGCTACAGGCTTGCACGCGGGCTCGAGGCATCGGGTGGGCGCGGCAAACGCGGACTCGAGATCGAGGTCTTCGACATTAACACTGGCAAAGCGCGTCCAACGGCTACCCTGTCCGGCGGCGAGACATTCATCGCGGCACTAGCCTTGGCGCTTGGGCTCGCCGATGTGGTCGAGAGCCTGTCTGGCAAAATCCGGATGGATACGATCTTCATCGACGAAGGCTTCGGTAGCCTCGACACCGAGAATGGGGCGGGCACGCTGGACCAAGTGATCCAGGTTCTTGCTGCGTTGACAGAGGGCAGTCGGGCTGTGGGTCTGATCTCGCATGTCGGGCTGGTCCAGGAGGCCATACCACTAGGCTTCTACGTACGTTCGACACCGAGCGGCAGTAGAGTTGAGGAAAGAAGGGGGCTAGGATGACGGAACGGTGGTATTACCGAAAGGCCCACAACCGCCGACTGGTGACGGGGCGAACAATCTCTGTCCGTGGCGGTTGGGTGCTGCAGAGTAGTCAAGGAAGCAGGAAGGGCGCGTCATTCAAACGGATTTGTCCAATATGCGGGGCCCCGATACTAAGTGTTGGCATGCCCAGAGGTGGGTGGGTCCACTTCGAGGGACGTAAAGGCCTGACACGGATCAAACACCCATGTTTGCATCTTGGCGACGGTTTGAGCGGCCGACGCGATGAGAATACGCCAGATCTTTTCTCTGCGCACTGAAAAGGCCGTGAGGCTTCTGGAATTTTGACCTACTCCCCTAGGAGCCCGCGTTTGTAAGTTGGTCGCCACGACACCGCAAGGCGGCGTAAATTTTAGCGAGGAAGATCAGTTTTCGCCCCTCGCTTAGCCAAGTAAGTGCAGATCGCGCAGGCCACACTGACAATCAACTCGGCCTCGGACGTATCAACCTGCTGCCCTTCCAGACCATGACGGGCATTGTTAGACGCATAGCCCCACAGCTTCTCGGCGGCCGCATCGAGAGGTTTAGGAAGATCCAATCGCTTCACAAGCTGGCCGAGTGTTGCTTTGGGATCGCCGTTTAAGTCGCGCGCGGTCGCTTCCATCGCTGCGCAAGCATGCTGGATCGCTCCTGTTCCCCTTCTCGGCCTGCCAGTGCTCATGGAAGCGCGCGACAGTTTCGCGCGCGGTTCCCAGAACCAGCTTCTCGGATAGTCCGGCGTTCGCAGCTAGGTGCGATAGCTCGTCCTTCGAGAACCCGGAGAACTTCTTGGTGTGGCTAAAGGTGAGCGCCGCCTTGTCGTCCTCTATGTAGGTAATGGTCGAGACAAAATCGTAGCACGGCGCAAGCGCCGCCTGCCTACGATCCGGATAGATCAGCGACCAGTTCTTGAGGTGCATGTCGGCATTGCCGATCAGCACATTGAAAACCAGTCGCCGGATAAACTCGGCGATGTCGTCCTCGCCGCACTCTGCGGCCAGAACCTGCGCGATGTTGCGCTGGCTTGCCTTCTCGTACTTGTCCTTGGGATAGCCGGCGAACCTCTTAATGCGACTAGCATTAGGCTTCTGGCAAACCCGGTGCGGCTCATCTCGCCACAAAATGTGCCCTCATGAACTTACACCGACGCATAACATTGCAACCAGTCGAATACATTAAATCAAATACGCGCTTCCCTCAACGAGGATAATAATTGTTCGGAAATATCCCTAAGTGGACGTGGGTATTTCGCCCAGACACCCAAAACATTTGACAAATTTGACCACTCTTGGGGGTACTTCGACTTAAAAGTCTTGCAAGAGCAGGATCTCCAATTTACAATTTATTGATGTTTCCTGCCATGGGAAAGCTGAATGATATCACTTCGTTTTTTCAATCTATGGGCGGTCCTGGGCTTGGTGGCTTGCACTATTCCCGCTTCGCAAGATTTCGAGGCGTACGAGGCGTCCTATGCTCGGGCGCGCGATGCAGGGAAGCAGGTGGTAGAAGTCTACAATCAATATGACAAGGTCAACCGAGCACGACGGACTGATAACAATACATTCGACCCGAACTTTGCAGATGTCTATGTTCCGGAGGCACTATCGCCTCTTAGCATCAAAATTGAAGCCGGTTTTGCTTCGGCAACGGTGTTCAATGAGGTTCTCGGCCGCTATGCGACCAACAATTCTCTTAGCCTGCAAACAGAAAATGTCGAAACGTTGAACGCGTCGGTGGGGTCGATCGCGGGGCTGGTTGGAGAACCTCAAATTGCCAATCAAATTAACGCTGTGGTGGAGGCTTCGCTGGCACTGGGGAACCTGTCACTAGCTCAATCCGATCGCGAAGAGTTCATTCGTTTGGTTCAAGCGCATGCCAATACGGTCGATACTTTCTTGGCAGTAGTGCGAGACGACACGAAAGCAATGTTCAGCGACGCGCGAACAGCAACAGCGTTGGGCAATGGGAGCTTCAACAAGCTGGAAGAATTTCGGCAGATGCTAGCAAGTTGGGTGCTTCTAATTGACCAGACAAGGTCAGATCTAGCTGCGTTAGAACGGGCGGTCGAGCGCGGCGACAGTGGCGCGCCAATTCTGGGGCTGTTGGCAGAATCAACCCAGCGCATTGATCGCTACGCGGCCGAAATCTCGGCCGTACGACGAAAGCTTCTGGGTGTATTCTAACTCGCTGAAGATAGATCTAGTTGAAGCTAAATGAGGGATTGTACGAAATGCCCACTCAGAATCCATTTCTGGACGAGATCGACAGAGTCGTGACAGCGATCATCGAACTCAAAATGGAGCAGGCCAGTGCAGATTCAGGTCAGGCGGCAGCGATCGCAGCCGAGGTTGCTGCCAAGACACAGGTAATCAACGCCCTTCAATCTCAGTCGGAAGACTGGCGGCTTCAGCGGTTAGACGTGGTCGTAAACGATTTGCGAGCGCTTGCCGAAACCGAGCTAGCCAAGCAGGCTCGTTTGAGCGCCAGACTTCGCGCACTCCTTGTGCGCGTAGGTGGCGCTCCGACGGTGGCCTTAGAGCCTCCTTCGCCACCTCCTCCGGTTACGACAACGACAACTACGAAGGCCACCAGTACGACCACAAGCTCGACGAACGCTGAATTTGTCGGGTTGCACGTCCGCATAGAGATTACGCCACAGGATTTCGACGCGCTTTGCCGTGTGTCGCAAAGCGAGGTCGGACATTTCGCCAAACACGGAACTGGACAGCTGAAAGGAGGAGTTGAGGCAGTTGTCGAAACAGTAATAAACAGAACCGCCCACAAAAAGCTCTTCCGTAACACTGTACAAGGTGTCATAGACCAACCGTTTCAGTTTTCCGCCATTAACCCCTTGGGAACCTGGTCCAAGCTGCCTACGGCCTCGGCCAACGTCACAGCGATTGTTCAGGACTATCTGGAACGACGCGTCGGCGGTGCGGCCGGGTTCCTGCGTGGTGCGACGCACTTTCTGAATCCGCATCTATCCTCAGCGACAGCACTCGCAGAATGGGGAAATTTCGTCGTACAAAACGCTGTCGCAGAATTCGGCAACAATGCTAAGAAAGACGTGCATTTCCACGGCACCGCTCCGGGAACTGGATTGCCTGAGCCGCATGTATTGATTTTTGGCAAAACCTCGCCAGTCTTTGACGGGCGGGGTAAACCGCTGGCAGGTATGATTTCGACAGGGCTTCGTTCGACTCTACTGGCGACACTGGAAGCCGAGCTTGCCTTTTTCGGGAATGGTAAGCACACAGAAACCGAAGATCCGCATTTTCTGCGTGTAGGGGGCTATTGGCAATCGATTGGCAAGTCACTGGATGGGCGGACATTGGTCACGATGTCAGACGGATCGAAAATCCGGCCTGCTTGGTCCGCGGCGTTCGTCAGTTGGGCAATTATGCAGCAAGGGGTTAGCAGCGCCCGGTTCAAGGGCGCACAGGCGCACTGGGTCTATTTCAACGATCTCCTCGACGAAAACTTGGCAGACCCGCTATTTGAGGTGATGAACCCAGCCGCTTACGCACCGCAACCGGGCGACTTGGTGCATTATGGGCGTGGAACAGCGGCCAAATTTGACCTAGCGGCGGCTAAGACATTTCTGGAAGCTGATAGTTTCTACCCATCCCATTCCGATTTTGTGGTCGAAGTCGATCTAGCTGGTGGAACGATCAAGACCATCGGTGGCAATGTAGACAATTCGGTCAAGGCTAAACGCCCAAAGATCGGAAGTGACGGTCTGCTGAAACCCCGTCTATCTAATGGCAAGACCTTTCCATGGATCGCTATTTTGAGGCTGAAAGTGGTTTAGCGATTAAGAGAAGCTGGTAACGCCCACATTTAGCCCGCAATGCTAATAGAAATTGGCAGTCTAGGAGTCGATTAAGTAGTACCTCATCTAGGCCTTGTTGCACAAATCTTTCGAGGGATTCACTGCATGAATCCAGCATGATAGCAGGGAGGCATGAGCAGTTGGGCCCCTACGAAGTACAAGACCACGAATTGGTCGGCTTACAATGAAGCGCTGAGGCGGCACGGTTCGCTGACGGTGTGGTTTGATCCCGATATGGTGTGGAAACCACCTCCGACCGGAAAACGTGGTCGGCAGCTGAGCTTCAGCGATGCGGCGATCCAGACGTGCCTGACGATGAAGGTGCTGTTCGGTATGCCGCTGCGACAGACGACTGGTTTCGTCGAAAGCCTGCTTCGGTTGGTCGGGTTGGACTGGCCGGTCCCGGACTTCAGCACCTTGTGCCGTCGCCAACGAAAGCTGAACGTGGCCATCCCCTACCGTGGAGGGAAAGGCCCGCTGAACCTTTTGATCGACAGCACCGGTATCAAGGCCGAGGGCGAAGGTGAGTGGAGTGCCCGAAAGCATGGTGGCACCAAGCGGCGCATCTGGCGCAAGATACACATCGGAATTGACGAGGAAACGCTGGAGGTCAGAGCCGTGGAGATCACCGGCAGCAATATCGGAGACGCGCCCATACTCCCGGAACTGCTGGACCAGATCGAAGCGGATCAGGGCATCGCATCGGTCACCGCTGACGGAGCTTACGATACCCGAAAGTGCCACGAGGCAATTGCTGCCCGAAATGCCGCCGCTGTCATACCGCCACGCAAGAACGCAAAGCCTTGGAAACCAACGAGTCCTGGCGCCGTCGCCCGCAACGAAGCGCTGCGAGCCTCGAAGTATTTGGGCCGCGCCATCTGGCGACGGTGGAGCGGCTACCACCGTCGGAGCCGTGTCGAAAGCAAGATGAACTGCATCAAGCTGCTCGGCCAATCCCTGATGGCCCGAGACTTCGAGCGCCAGGTACCGAGCTGCAGGTTCGTATCGCCGTGCTGAACGGCTACACGGCGCTTGGCATGCCTATTACGCGGCCCGTGGAATAAGTCTATCCGGGGAAAGGGGAGCTGCGTTCTGAGCTACTCCCCAATCGTTGGACAGCTTTCGGCGTAACTTAAGCTACTCTCTGCTCCTGCTGACCTGTTTGGGTTTCGTCTTTTCTCAGCCAATAAACCACGGCCGGAGGTTTGCCACCAAGGGCGGAATGGGGGCGTTTGCGGTTGTAGAATTCGACCCACTTGCCGACGCCCACCTTTGCTTCTGATCCTGTTTCCCATGCGTGCAAGTAGACGCACTCGTATTTCAGGCTGCGCCAGAGCCGTTCGACAAAGATATTGTCGAGGAACCGACCCTTGCCATCCATCGAGATGCGCACGCCGGAGCGGCGCAGACGATCTGTCCAGGCAAAGGACGTGAATTGGCTCCCCTGGTCGGTGTTCATGATCTCTGGCGGGCCGAAGCGGTGGATCGCCTCATTCAGAGCCTCGACACAGAAGTCGGCTTCCAGCGTGTTCGAGATGCGCCAGGCCAGAACCTTGCGGGTATGCCAGTCCATGATCGCCACCAGATACAAGAAGCCCCGTCGCATTGGCAGGTAGGTGATGTCTGCGGCCCAGACCTGGTTGGGCCGGTCGACGCGCAACCCTCGCAACAAGTAGGGATACGTCTTGTGGCCCTTCGCCGCCTTGCTGGTGTTGGGCTTCTGGTAGATCGGCATCAAGCCCATGAGCCGCATCAACCGTCTGATCCGTTTCGCGTTCACCAGATGGCCTTCGTTGCGAAGATGCCAGGTCATCTGCCGAACACCGAAGAACGGCGTTTCCAGAAACTGCTCGTCAATCAGACGCATTAGCGCCAGGTTCAGCGCCGTCTCGCCCTTGGGCTGATAATAAAACGAAGACCGCGGAATCGACAGCAGCTTGCATTGCTTACCAATGGGCAGATTGGCATTGGCAGGTTCGATCATTTTCCGCCTCACTTGCTGATCCACGGCTTGAGCTTTCGTGACAAAAAATCATTGGCCACGGCCAGCTCCCCGATCTTGGCGTGCAATTCTTTGACCTGCTCTTCATCAATCTCCGGGGTTTTCTTGCCGCCACGCTCGAATACGCCGGACGCGCCCTCCAGGAGCGCCCGCTTCCAGCTGTGGATCATTGTCGGATGAACGCCAAATTGGCTTGCCAGCTCAGCGACAGTCCGCTCGCCCTTCAAAGCCTCAAGCGCGACCTTGGCCTTGAACTCAGGCGAATGGTTCTTCCGTTTCGACATCTCTGATCTCCTCTGCGTCGAAGATCAACAGACAGCAAATTGTAGCTTACGTCAGTGTCCGATTTTCGGGGAGTAGCTCATTCAGCTCCCGATTTGTGCAACAAGGCCCCTCATCTAGAGTGATCCGCTAAGCATCATATTCTCGGGCGAATTAGATAGGCATCCCTGAATATCTTCGAGTTTGTCAGTAGATCCAATAGCCTCTTGGCTTGTGTATACGTCATTTGGCTACCAAGGTATATGTAACCCTCATCCGGCCCAGTTTCCTGCTCAGAAAGCACTAGAGCAGCGGGGGCTACAAGCTCTTCCGCTCCTTCGGGCACGCACTCTTGGATTGGGCTGACAACGCCTATAGATGTCTCGAAGTCCGACAAACCTCCCAGGACCTCGCGAGCTCCTTCGATCAGTTCTCCTCGTGTTAATCGGGAGAAACGCACCCGATCTCCTTCAAAGTGCCCTAAGACAATCCGGTAATCGTAGTTCGAGAAACGCGATAGTTTTGAAGAAAGAGCTAGAAGGGAAGGATAGCTTGCCTGCTCGTTTAAGACTGTGCAAGTGTATGCTGCAAGCTGAACCGGATTGTAAAATCGTTTGACCACAGGACCAACATTTACGTTGTTCACTCCGATTGAGCCGCCTTGCGATGGGAGACATGAACTGTTACCGTCGGTGTTCGCATTTGTTCTTGATTCAACTTGCACAGCTCTCGGTGGAAGTAAAAAACCATACACGAAGATATGCGGAACGGAATCGAAACTAGCATACAAATTAGAAGAAGACGCGGTTGCCGCAAGATCGTTTAGTTCCGCTGCCCAGATTTTATCGTTCAACAAATATTGGAGCAGAATTTTCTGATATCGAAAATCAGGCCCTAAGTCCCGAGTGAAGATGCTTCCTTCAGAGAACTCTACCGAATAGAACTCCGCTAGTTTTTGGTATCTATTTACGGCTTCTCGAAGAAGCTTATGAGTCAGTTGATACGCTTCTAGCTCTTTTCCTTCCAGCTCCAGAGTGGTGTTGAGTGGAACTGACCAGGCCCATTCAGATATTAATCGAAAGGCATGATCGGCTAGGTACTCTGCAAGGGTAAGGTTTATCTCCGCCACGTAGTGGGGGTTGCCTTTGTCTATGTTCAAGTTAATTGAAGCCAAAGCATCAAGTTCGTCTATCATGCGCTCTGGATCGTCCAAGTTTCGAAACACGATCGATTTTAACTCTCCTCGCGCCGCAGACTGAACTTCTGCAAATCTTGGTCCCAAAGCTGGGTATTTAGAGCCTGCATTTGTAAGAGACCTTAAGCTTTCCGATTGGTCGCTACTTTCCCAAAAATCCTCGCGTGCAAGAACAGAAAGTGCGTTGGCAATTTCTCCTACATTTCCGCCTGATATAGCCGTTTGCTCAATTCGATAAACTAAATCTGCAATTGAACTCTTGCTAGCTCGACATGATGAATCGCGACTTTCTTCGAGTTTTTTCAGCACATTAGGGATTGATTGAGCATGTGCTGCGCTAACACTCAAAGCTATGGCGACCACCGCTGACACCGCAACAAAACACTTAGCTGCATGCATCTTGTACGCCTGAAAGGTTAATAGACGCGTGGATGGTCGGATGGTCCGAGTTATCTTCAGGCTCCTTTTTGTCCACTTCAAGGGTAAAAACGCGTATAGATCTTTCGGCATCTATTTCCCTAGTTCCACCGGATTGGACAAAATTACTATCAACAGCTAAGAAAAGTGTAATTTCGTCATTTTCGGAAAAGACAACCTGAGGAACAAAGAATACTGTTCGCAAAGCGGGATTGCGAATCGGCATCAGGGCAATATCTTCCCCAGGATCTCCAACATGTGAAAATTTTGAAGCTCTTACATCACTAGGCATTAGAATAGGTTTACCGGATGGTCGATCTTGGTATTCCATAGCCGCTTGTCTAATTCTATCAAGAGGCTCTGGATCAGCACCAATGATCATTATAGGGCGCCTGGCAGTCTGCAACCCGTTGTCAAAACGTTCCTTGCCACAAGCAATTTCAAGTCGCAAGTCTCTTGGGTAAAACTTAGATAAGTCATAGTCAACTTCAACATCGAAAACGGTAGCTCGCGCGATCAGCATAAAAATGTATAGAGCGGCAAGGGTACCGACAAAGGCAATTCCCGCTATCTTAGCTCCGTAGTGCTCAGCGTAGACTTGCGTGAGAATAAGGGATAAGCCAGTTCCAAAAAACAACAACCCGAAAAGACCTAATTGCGATCTGGCTCCGGGGTTTGGCCGTACGAACTCTTCGAAGACTGGCAAGTCGATAAATTGCTGCATTGCGAGCACTATTCCCACAACCATCAACAAGAATCCTAAGAAAAATCCTGCAACTTTCAGCATGTCAGTCACCAGCAACTACAGCGAGACCAACAACCTTGACGGCCACAGCAGTTCCCGACCACACAACCATTTGAGATTTCGTAGAACGATGTACGCTCATGCGCAGCGATGCAGTTTGCTTGTCTTTCCGGCGATAAGAGTAATAATGGCATGAGCAATAAGTATTTTATCATTGCTTCTCTCCTAGCGATGTTGCTCTTTGTAACTATAGTACCGAACACAGACACGCTTGAATAGTTTTCTTTTGAGGCGGTGTTGCAACTGTTGAAGGGTAATAAAGGGTGAAAGATACTACCCCCGCACGAGCTGTGAAGCTTCTCTGTTGACAGCCTCCCATTCCGACCCGACACCTTGTGACGCCCCCCCTTCCCCGGCTGGTCCTTCGCTTATGACGAGAGTTAGCGGGTTTGATTTTGGTAATCGCTGGCTTCGGCTTGGCAAGCGCGATGGGCGCGGAGCCCTCGTATTACTCAAGCGCCTGCCGCGCTTGCCTGGGTGTTTTGTTCCACAGCGAAGAGTGCGGCCTGACATTGTTTAGGTCGTAGCGCCACATCGCCAGCTTGCCGCGGGTAACGTCCAGGGTATCGAACAGCTCTTCATTGAGGAGTTCACTGAAGTCGGCCTGAAACGACCCGGAAGGCCAAGGGCACGGGTACTAACATGAGAAAGTGTGGGCCGATGCAGGGGCTGGCATGTTGCTCCGGTCTGCGTTAGAAATTTTCCTGAGGTCAGCGACTTCAGGAGAAACCAGCCACTCGGCCATCCACATTTCGGAGCTGTTTTCATAGGTATACTGGGTCATGTGGCCAAACATATGAAAATGCGCACCGGCAGCTTGCTGCGTGAGGTGTGGCCCCTCTAAGACGCCCAGCCCGCTTCAGCCGTGCGAAATAGGAATAGGCCCGGCCGCCCTGTTCAAAGCAAGCAACCTGATGCAAACCGACGCAGAAGGGTTACGCAAGGAAGTGAAGCAGCCGACATCTTCAAACTTTCCCGGGTCAGTGCACCTCAGGTACACAATCTCTGACCTGCTCAAAGAATCCGGAGCAGATCATACGTTTCGGCGCATACAAGTCACTTACTCGCTTAAGCGTATAGTTTAAAATTATCCGCCATAGCGTATATTGCTAATTTATTCGCCATAGTGTATCATCTTCGTATGAAAGAACTCGCTCGCACACCAAGACAGATCGGCTCCATCATCCAGCGCGCGCGCAAAAAGCGCTGCTGGTCACAATCGCAACTTGCTGAACGCGCTGGGTTACGCCAGGCCACGATCTCCCAAGTCGAAAGCGGCGAGAAGCTTGCGAAGCTCGACACCATCCTAGCCGTTCTTGCAGCTCTTGACCTGGAATTCAGGATCGACGAGCGCACCAAAGGGCACGGGCAGGATATCGAGGAGCTTTTCTAATGGGACGGCGCCCCGCATATATGCCATTGCGGATTTACCTGAACAACCGTCGCGTCGGAACACTCACCCGTGAAAGAAGCGGTGCCATCGGCTTTGCCTATCACCACGACTGGCTGGCCTGGGAGCATGCCCTGCCTGTCTCACTTTCGCTGCCATTGCGCGAAACGCCGTATCGGGGAGAGCCTGTTGCGGCGGTTTTCGAGAACCTGCTGCCTGACTCGGACAAGCTTCGCCGCCTTGTTGCCGAAAAAGTCGGTGCCCGAGGCATTGACGCCTACAATATGCTGACCAAGATCGGCCATGACTGTGTAGGCGCGCTGCAATTCATCGCGGGGGATGATTTTGCGCCCGACGCCACCGGCAAGCTGGAGGGCGAAACGGTTGATGCCGGAGCCATCGAGAACATCCTGAAAGGCCTGAGCCAGGCACCTCTCGGCCTTACAGGAGATGACGCGTTCCGGATTTCCGTGGCCGGCGCACAAGAAAAAACCGCCCTGCTTCGGCATGACGGGCAATGGATCAAGCCGCACGGCGTGACCCCAACCACACATCTCATCAAGACACAGATCGGCGAGCTGCCCGGCGGCATCGATCTCTCGGACAGCGTCGAGAACGAATACTACTGCCTCAGACTCACATCAGCCTTCGGCTTGCCGGTGAACAACGCCGCCATTGAAACCTTCGGGGACACCAAAGCCCTTGTGATAGAGCGTTTCGACCGCCGTTGGACAAAGGACGGACGCCTCCTGCGCCTGCCGCAGGAAGACTGCTGCCAGGCTCTGTCCATACCGCCAACCCTGAAATACCAGAATGAGGGCGGACCGGGCATGGCCGACGTACTCGGCCTTCTCAAAGGCAGCGATACACCCCTCGAAGATCAGAAAACCTTCCTGAAGGCTCAATTGGTCTTCTGGCTGATCGGCGCAACAGACGGCCATGCCAAGAACTTCAGCGTGTTCCTCAGTCCGGGTGGCAGCTACCGCATGACCCCGCTCTATGACATCCTGACTGCCCAGCCTGCGCTGAACGCCCGCCAGATCGAGCGCAAGCAAATGAAAATGGCGATGTCGGTGGGTAACAGCCGCCATTATCGCTTCGACCAGATTCACGGGCGGCATTTCGTGCAAACGGCCATGCGGGCGGGGCTCTCGAAAAAACGTGCGCGCAGCCTCATTGAAGACATTGCAGAGCGTGCGCCCAAGGCGCTCGAAACAGCTGCAGAGTCCATGCCGGCGGGTTTCCCAACCGATGTAGTTGAAGCCATCAGCGAGGCCGTCTACGAGCGCCTGGTTGGATTGCAATCGGCTGCTGCCCCTAAGGGCTAGTACCCAGCAGACGGCTGCCTGCGCGAAACGATCCACTCCAGCACCGGCAGCACAAAAAGGACAACCACAGCAGAACAGCACGAAACCAGACACCAACTGGCCGTGGCTTGCTAGCGGATCATTCCCGGTCTCCCTCCCTGGATCCGGGCTTGTAAGACAGGTAGAGATCACCGCTTTCGCGCATGCTGACCTCTGGAGCGTTGTGCTCGCCAGCAGTTTCCGCGTCTGTCGCGTGCGGGTGCCGGTTCAATACCTGCTGGTAATCATATGCCGCCGCCCTGGCCTCCTCCCGGATCCGGCCGGAGCCGGCATTCAGGCAATTCAGGTAGACCTCCACGTCCGCGAAGTAGAGGCGGTAGTGCTCCCGCAATTCGGCACCGGTGAACCCGGCATCTTCCAGATAGGCCAGTTCCGGCCGCACCGGTTCGACACAGGCTTGCGCAGCCAGGTTTCCCGGCACTGCTGCAAGGACGGCCGACATCAGGAACCGAATGCTCACTCTTCCCTCCCCTCGCTTCTGTGCTGAAGCCCGATCAAGCCTTGCTGATGCCCGGCGAACCTCGGAGACCCACGGTCTGGAATGTGCCGAAATCATTGAGGCTCGACCTCTCAACGGCACAGGTCTTAATAATAGATAAGCTCGGACCCGGTATTGCCCTCGTAATCCTTCCACTCGACACCAACCGCCCGGTTGCGGCTGCCTTCCGGGCATCCTTTGACGGGCGGCATCACATAGCTTGGCACACCTCGGACGCTGTAGCCATGCCAGGAAAAGCCGCCCTGAACACCGTAGGTGCCGACCTGGGTGCTGTCGATCTCTCCGCAATAATCCTTCTCCCTCCGCGCTTCGAACTTCACATGGTAGACGCGGATGGAGCGGACAAAATCGAATGCGGGATCGCTGATGTCGATGTCGGCACGCCCGTTTTCCGCAGAATAGTCTCCAGCCAGCTCCAGCATCCCGGTTGGAGGTGCTCCATCGTGCTTGAGCTGGCTGAGGACCGCCGGAAACAGCTCGGCGCGAGGCTTGCCAATCGTGACTGATGCCAGGTCCACGGTTCCCAGTTGCGGCAGTATCCCTGCAGGGTTCAGACTATCGCTGAATGCGGTGTCAAAGAGGCGCTGTGCGGGGCTGGCCGATTGTCCGGGGCCAAAGGACGCTCCCATCGGGCAACGCCAGATCTGCAAAGGCGGTTCAATCGGAAATGGTGTGATCCGGCGGATGAACTCTGCACGCGCCGCGCCGCATTCTGCCGAGGGCGGCCAACCACCTGAAAGGCAGAGCAAAATCGCACAATCGATCGGCGTCGCCTCCGTGCGCGAAATTCCGCCTATTACCGCTGAAGCTGCTAGCAGCCCGGCGGCTACCGTTTTACGTGTCTTGCAAATCATATGCGCGATCCAAAATCATGTTACTCAACTCAAGAATGTCCAAACGCTCTAATACACGTTGGTTGGCGGAGCGTTACCCGACGGACGATGCCTGCGTCCACCTGATTTTCCAAAATTGGCACGTTTAGCGGATTCGCGCTTACGTTATTTCGCCTTTTTATCTTTTTGCGCTTTTTCGTATTTAGCGCTTTCCTCTTGGAGTGGAATGTGATTCAAAGCTAACTGCACCTGTCATCGTATTTCGGCAGGTGAGGATAGATGCGAATTAACCGACCAGTAGTTACCAGCGATGCACTTCCTTCATTTTTCAAGAAGGGCGGCCGGGTTGAATACCGCCCCATTAACACACCAAAAGGCTGGCAGTGGGAACTGTGGGCTATCTCTCCGGACGGCCATGAGGAGATTGTCACCTCCTCGAAGACCGGCGGCCCGCGGGTTTTCAAAACAGCGGATGCATTGCTGGCCTTCCACATCCGGAACAACCCCGACGCCAACGGCTTGTTCATCCCGATCCCGGACGACAGCAGTCAAGAAAGCACCGGCGGCAGCTAAAGGGCGCCCATCGGCATTCTTGTTCGCTGCTATACTAGGAGTGGCGTCAGCTGCTCCCGCCTCAGCCGGAAAGCTCAGCCGGCAGGCATTTGAAGCCATTGCCGAAAACTGCGCTCCGGGCGTCGCGCTTCATATCCTTGAGAAGATTGTCCGTTCAGAGAGCGGGTTCAACCCGTTCGCCATCGGTGTGAATGGCCCGGACCGTCGGAGCTATGACCCGGCAAGCGCTGCCGAGGCGGCCGCAGTGTCGCGCGAGCTGATCTCAAAAGGCGAGTCCATCGACATGGGCCTCGGCCAGATTAACAGCGCCAACCTCGCCTGGCTGGGACTCACCCCGGAAACCGTCTTTGATCCCTGCAAGAACCTTGAAGCCTCTGCCAAGGTTCTGCGCGACGGGTATGAGCGCGCGCGGGAGGCAGGCGCATCCAGAGAGGATGCACTGGGGAAAGCCCTCTCGGCCTACAACACCGGCTCGTTCACACGCGGTTTCACAAACGGCTATGTGGCGCGCGTGCTGGGCGGGAACGGGACAGGCCGTCAACATTCTGCAGATCGCCCCCCCGTGACTGCAGCTACCGCGGATGCGGCAACCCGCTGGGATGTGTTCGGAAGCTCCGGCACATCCGCAGCACTTGTATTTCAATAAAGGAGACCTTCATGCGAACCGATTTCGCGAAACGCCGCAAATTTGCGGCGCCCATAGTCATGGCCGCCATCCTGACCCTGGCCGCACAGCCGGCCGCGGCTGCGGGCTTCACGGATTTCTTCAACAACATCGTCGATGAGTTCAACAACGCCAAACAGCCGCTGGCCCTCATCGGGCTCATGCTGGTGGGCGTCGGCTGGCTCTTCAACTTCGTCGACCTGCGGCGGGCAGGCTGGGTCGTGGGCGGCATCGTCCTGATCTACGCCTCGACCGATGTGCTGTCGATGATCACCGCCTAAGCAGCCGGAACGGAAAAGGGAGGCCATATTGACATGGAAAAGATCAACGAGGATCCGCTGTTCCTGGCGCTGACACGCCCGGCGATGATCTGGGGCATTCCTATGGAAGCCTTTGCGATCTCCTGCGGAGCCGCGGGCCTGGCAATGATTGCTGCGGACTCGATTTTCTACCTGCTCCTGGCTCTCCCTTTTCTCGCCATGTCACGGTTCATCGTGCAGCGCGACCAGAACGCTTTCCGCATTCTGTTCCGCTGGTTCGATACCGGCGCGCGCTGCCTCAATCACCGGTTCTGGGGCGGTTCTTCGTCCTCGGCTCTGCGCCTCAAACGGGACTACAGGATCGAGGAAATTGATTAATGGGTTTTACCAAGAAAATCAAAGCGGAGCTGACCGCAGACCGCTACTTGCCGTACATCCGGCACTCCGATGAGCACACCATTATCACGCGCGGCCGCGGCGCATTCCAGATGCTCAAGCTGGAAGGCGTTTCCTTTGAAACCGCTAACCGGCAGCGGATCAACACCCTGCACAACAGCCTCAATCATGCGCTGCGCAACATCGCCGATGACAATGTGATGCTCTACGTGCACGTGATCCGAACGGCAGATGACGACTACCCCGACGGCGGTTTTTCCTCTGATACGAGCAAATGGATTGATGCCTGCTACCGCGAAACGCTTGAGCGCAAAACACTCTTCCGGAACGACATTTACCTGACGGTCTACATGCAGCCGCGGGAGCTGCCCGGCGCCAAGCTGGCGAAAGGTGTCCGCCGCGCCCGGGCCAGCCAGATCGAGGTGGACAAGGATCTGCTTGGCGAACTGGATGACAAAACCCTGCAGCTCCTCAGCAATCTGAATCGGTTCAAGCCCCGGCGGCTGGCTATCGAGCGCAACAGCAGAGGCCTGCTGATCTCCCAGCCTGCCAGTGTGCTTCGACAGCTCATCACTGGCCACTATGAGCCCGTCCCAGTTGTCATGGGCACCATTGGCAACGCGATCTACACCGACCGGGTGATATTCGGCCGGGAAGCGTTTGAGATCCGGCACCCGGCCGCATCCACCTATGGCGCCATGTTCGGGGTGAAGGAATACCACGCGGTCACCCGCCCCAATATGTTCGACACCCTGCTGACGGCCCCGTTTCAATTCGTGCTGACGCAGTCCTTCCGCTGCGTGGCCAAGAATGAAGCCCTCCGCGCCATGTCGCTCAAGGAAGGCCGGATGCGCAACTCCAAGGATCCGGCGCTGTCGCAAGCGGACCAGCTGGTCGAGGCCCGCGATGAGCTCATGTCCGGCCATTATGTCATGGGCGAACACAACCTAAGCCTGGCGGTCTTTGCCAGCGACGCGAAGGCCCTGAAAAACCACGTGGCAGACGCCAAGAACCTGCTGTCGGAATCCGGCGCTGTCGCGGGCCGGGAAGACCTGGGCCTTGAAAGCGCCTTCTGGTCCCAGCTTCCCGGCAATCACCCGTTCCGCATCCGCCCTGCCCTGGTCACCAGCCGGAATTTCACGGCAATGGCCCCCTTGCACAATTTCCCGGCCGGGCACCGGAGCGGCAACGAATGGGGCGGTGCCGTCGCCAAACTGCGTTCCACGGCGGGCACCCCTTTCTATTACAACTTCCATGTCGAAGACCTGGGGCATGCGCTTATCTGCGGCCCCTCAGGCTCGGGCAAGACCGTTTTCCAGACCTTCATGCTGTCCCAGCTGGAAAAGTTTGGCACCAAGGGCATCCTCTTTGATAAGGATTATGGCTGCGAAATTTTCGTGCGCGCTCTTGGCGGAAGCTACCTCAGCTTCCAGCCCGGGCGGCCGACGGGCTGTGCGCCCTTCATGGCGATAGACGTGACGCCGGAAACCGCGCCATTTCTCGTCTCGCTGGTGAAAAGCATGCTGAGCGGCCGCGACGACAGCTGCCGTTTCTCCGCCGAAGACCAGAAGCGTATCGAAACTGCAGTTGCTTCGCTGGCCACCCTGCCCCGCGGACAACGCTCGGTCTCGACGCTGAAAGAACTGCTGGGCTTTGGCCGGGGCGCCGGGGATATCGGCAACCGGCTGGACCGCTGGTGCGAGGTCGGCCAGCTCGGCTGGATCTTCGACAACCAGGCGGACTCAATTGATTTCGGGGCCAGCCTGGCCGGTTTTGATATCACCGCGTTCCTGGATGATCCGGAAATCCGCAATCCGATCATGATGTACCTCATGTACAGGGTCGAGCAGCTGATCAACGGCCAGCGCATCGCAATTTTTATCGATGAATTCTGGAAAGCGCTGTCGGACCCCTATTTCGTGTCTTTTGTGCGGGATAAACTGAAGGTGATCCGGAAGCAGAACGGCATTATCGTGGCCGGCACCCAATCCCCCTCAGACGTGCTTGCCAGCCCGATCGCCCGGACCGTGATTGAGCAATGTGCCAACCTGATCTTCTTCGGTTCGGACAAGGCCAGCCGGGCCGACCTTATAGACGGCTTCGGGCTGTCCGATCGGGAATTCGACATCATTCGGAACGAGCTGCCGCGGGGACACTTCCTGGTGAAACAGGGTGGAAACTCGGTGGTCTGCGATCTGGATCTGACTGGGCTTGATGACGTCCTGACTGTTCTGTCAGGCCGCACCGCCACCAATGAAATTATGCGTGAGCTGCGGGCTGATAACCCGGATCCAGCACACTGGCTTCCCCTGCTGTTTCAAAGACGAAAGGAGATGGAATGAAAAAACTCCTGCTCACATCCGCACTCGCTCTGACCCTGTCATGCACAGGCGCGCATGCTGCAGGTGTCCCAGTTGTCGATGCTACAGCCATCGCCAACGCCAAGGCGCAGTTCGCCAAGGAACTAGCGCAGATGGCACAGGAGCTTGAAGAGGCTAGACGCCTCTATGACTCTGTGAACGGCCTGACCAGCATGGATGACATCGCCGAGGCGCTTAATGATCCCAAAGTGCGGGAGCTGCTGGGCGCCGATGCCATGCGGATTGCCAGCGCCTTTGATGTCGATCTCGATGGCTTGGGGGAACTGGCCGGGGCCGCGCGGGATGTCTACAATCATGCCTCTCTGATTGGCGCGGACATCTCCGCTGAGGATTTCTACCGGAAAGAACTAGAGCGCATCAAAGGCCAGAGTGCCCGGAATGCCGCCATGGGAGACCGCATTCTGCAGGTAGCCGACGACCGGCTATCCGGGCTGGAAAAGCTGCGCATGGAAATCGGCCGGGCGGAAACTCAGAAGGAGATCAACGCCCTGAACGCCCGCCTCTCGGTCGAGCAGGCCATGCTGCAGAACGACACCAACCGCATTCAGGGACTCGCCATGCTGCAGGAGGCGCAGATGCAAGTCGAAGAACAGCGCCAGCACGAATACCAGGCCAAACTGCGGGTGCAACGCCTTGAAAACGCAAAAAATCTCTATGGAGAATAAGTGATGAAACTTCGAGCGGCGACCTTCCTTTCTCTGCTTTTTCTTGCCGCGTGCAACGAGGAGGAAAACCACACGATCGAATACTTCCTGGAAAACGAACATGAACGGGCCACAATGATCGAAGCTTGCGAAGTACAAGATCGGTCAGGTGAAGATGCCAATTGCCGAAACGCAACAGAAGCGGCTGCAAAAGCTCGGCGGATCAAGAGGTTGGAAACTGCCAAAAGACTTTACGGAGAATAGTTATGTGGGATTGGTTCTTTTCCCAGTTTACCAGCAGCATCGCGGACACGACCAACACGATTGCCGGCAAAATGTCAGGCGCGTTGGCAGCACCTCTGGCCGCAGCCATGACCCTGTATATTGTGCTTTATGGTTTTGCGATCATGCGCGGTATGATTCAGGAGCCAGTGATGGATTTCTTGGCGCGCGGGATAAAACTCGCCATCATTTGGTCCTTGGTTAGTGGTGCAGGCGGCTACTCGAGCTGGGTTTCGAACACAATCCTGACTGACACACCGGCATTTGTAACTGGCATAACTGGGGGCACGGGAAATAATCCGGCCGACAGTGTAATGGCGCACGTCACAGATCTAGGGGTCCGGGCTGAGGAAGAAGCAGGACGCGGTATTTCCGGCAGCATCACTGGATCCATCCAGAACCTGGTCATAATGGCCTATGGCGCCATTTTTTCAGCAGTTGCACTGTTTGTAGCCGTCATCACGCACTTCGGGCTGGCGATCATGGCGGCGATCGGCCCTCTGTTCATCTGCTTTGCACTATTCGATGTATCTCGAGGATGGTTTTTCTCCTGGCTCGGCCAAACAGTGAACTTCGCAGTCCTTAAGTTGCTGGTGGTTGTTGTCATGACCATCATCGTAGATTTTCTTGCAAAGGTTATCACCAAAACCTCTGGAGTTGATGCGCTCACTGCAATGATGAACTACGCAGTAGCACTCACTTGCGGAATGCTGTTCTTCTTCCTCCTGCCGTCCATAGCCTCGGCGCTGACCGCTGGCACCGGTGCCTCCACCGGCGCACTGCAACGGATTGTTGAGCGGAAACTCCTGGGCGGCTCCAGCGGCGGTGGAAGCAGCACGCATAGCGGCTCTGCAACCAGAACCTGAGGCCGCGCAAATCCGGTCCCATCACCCTTAAATACCAGGTACTACATGAAAAAGCTTATTGTTCTGGCGGCGGCGATTGGCGTCACCGCTTGCGCTCCGGTGACTCCGCTGCCCGATGTCAGGGGAAGCATGGTGCGCCCGCTGAACCCCACGAAATGGGCCTATCAGGAGGCCGTACTCCAGAAGCAGAAGGAAATCGGCCTCGCAAATCCCACCGATCAGGATAGCGGCGGGAGCTAAACATGAAGGATGCACACGACAAAGAATTTCAGAAGTACCTGAACGAAGCGCGGTCCTTTGATTATGACCTGCGCATTGCCGCAGAACGGTCAAAGCGGGTGGCCTGGATCATCGCCGGCGGCGCCAGCGTGCTGGCCCTGGCAGCTGTCTCAGCGGTGGCGGCACTGGCACCACTGAAAGAGATCACGCCTTTTGTGATCCGTGTGGACGAGGCCAGCGGCGTGCCGGAGGTCATGACTGCATTGGAAGACGGCGGGCAGACCTATGACGAGGCCGTATCGCGCTATTTCCTTGCCCGCTACGTGCGGGCGCGGGAGGGCTACACTTACGCTGAGCGGGAAGCGATTTTTCACGAGGTCTCGCTGCTGTCCTCGCCGGAAGCTCAGCGAGAGTTCTCGGCCTATTACAACGCCAGCAACCCGCAAAGCCCGCAGTACACCTACGGCAAGGACACCAAGGCCGAGATCAAGATCCGCTCGATTGCCTTCCTCGGGGGCGGGCTGGCCCAAGTACGCTTCTACCGCACCGAAATCAACGAGCGGGAAGACCTCAGAACCCGCAGCCATTGGGTGGCTACCATCAGCTTCGAGTTCGACCCGCGTGCTGAAATCAGCTCCGAAGACCGGCTGATCAACCCGCTGGGCTTCATCGCCAATAACTACCGTGCCGACCCGGAGGTGGTGGAATGAGACTGAAAGCAGCCCTTCTGGCCAGTGCCCTGCTGGCCGCCACGGGTCCGGCGGCGGCACTGGATATCCCCGATCCTTCACGGTCGGACAGCCGCGTGCGCTCGGTGCGCTATAACGAATGGGACGTAGTGCGCGTGATCGGCACCATCCGCACCACGGTGCAAATCGTCTTTGCTCAGAGCGAGGAAATCATCGATGTGGCGGGCGGCGACACGGTTGCCTGGGAAGTCCAGCCGCGCGGGAACATCCTCTACCTCAAGGCGCGTGAGGCCAATCCTCCGACCAACCTCCAGGTCGCCACTATGCGGGCTGATGGCACAACGCGCACCTATTCCATGGAGCTGATCACCCGCGACGGCGAAATCATGCACAACACGCGGGATGTCTATTTCCAGATCCGCTACACCTACCCCGGAGACGAGGCGGAACGCAGGCGTGCGGAAGCTGCCGAACACAAAGCCCGCGCGCAGGAGCAGGCCGCAGCAGCCCGGCTTGCCGACGCGGTGGCAACCGCCGGCACGAAAAACTGGCGCTATCTGGCAGCAGGCTCCCGCGACCTGCAGCCCGCCAGCGCATATGACAATGGCGAAATGACCGTGCTGTCGTTCAAGCGCCGCACCCGACTGCCTTCGGTTTTCATCGTCGAGAACGGGCGAGAGCGCACCGCAAACACAACCGTCCGGAAAAACCAGATCATCGTCCACGACATTGCGCCGGAACTGCGCCTGCGCCTCGGAGACCAAGTCACGGCAATCTACAACATGGGGCCTGATGATGTCCGCAGCGGCAGCCGAAACGGCACCGGCACGGTTTCCCGCTCCGTGCGGCGCGAAATCATCGGGGAATAATCATGGCTGACGACAAGAACCCACTTGATGCCGGGACCGAAAGCGGGATCCCCGAAGAGCGCGGCATCTCCTCCGTAACCGCAGAAAAGACCGGCGGGCTGGACGGCGAAACCCGGAAGAAGCTTTTGGTACTGGCGGGTATCACCTTCCTTGGTATCGCCGCCTACGCGCAATGGCCCAGCGGCGAGGTGCCGGAAGAGCCGGAAACGCAGCAGGCATTCACGCGGATCCGCTCCAGCGGCGGCTTCCAGCCCGCCGATCTTCCGGATCCGGCACCTGCTGTCCTGCCGGCATCGGTTTCGTCTGAGCCGGTGAAGCCGCTTGGCCCTATCGAACAGGCCAGAGCCGAGGAAGAGCGTCGCCCTGCCCTGCCCAGCGAGGCAGAACTGATCTATGAAAGCTCGAAGCGGGCCCCGCTCCTGGCCTACTCAGGTCCCCGCGGCACCGCAGCAGCCAACGCGGGCGCGGCAGCGGGCAGCCCCGGCGACCTGTTCGGCAGTGCCGCCGACGGTGCAGGTGGAGACTTGAGCGGCTTTGCGTCTTCGCTGCTCACCGGGGCGCCCTCGCCCGCCAAAGCCACAATGCTCGATCATCCTCATTTGACCATCACCCAAGGCACAATGATCCCCTGTGCGCTTGATACGGCAATGGATTCCAGCAACCCCGGCATGGTCCGCTGCACCGTGACCGACGACATATTCTCCACCACCGGCGCGGTTGTTCTGCTGGAACGGGGAACCCGGATCATTGGCGAATACCAGGGCGGCTTGAAGCGGGGGAACCGGCGCCTGTTCGTGGTGTGGACCCGGGCAGAAACCCCCAATGGCGTCACCGTCAGCCTGGCATCTCCGGCCACCGATGCCCTCGGCCGCAGCGGAATTGACGGTGATGTGGATACCCGGTTCTGGACCCGCTTCGGCGGCACCATGATGCTGTCGATCATTGATGACGCCCTGGCGATTGCGGCAAACCGCCATGATGAAGACGGCGAATATGAAAGCACCAGCAACGGTGCCAGCAGGCTGGCTGAAATAGAGCTGGAAAACACCATTAACGTGCCGGTGATCCTGCGGAAGAACCAGGGCGAGGAGGTTGCCGTGATGGTTGCCCGCGACCTGGACTTTTCCTCTGTCTACAAGCTGCGGTGATCCCATGACAGATCCCCGTCCCACCGCAATGGCAAAGCGGGTGCCGGTGGCACTCGCGGCCTATCTAGAGCCGTTCAACAGCTTCCTCGACCGGCCGGATATCATCGAGATCTGCGTCAACAGCCCCGGCCAGGTCTTCGTCGAGGCCTATTCCGGCTGGGAGACCCACAGCCTCCTTCAGCTGACATTTGACTTCCTCATGAGCATGGTGCGTGCCATCGGCTCCTACACCCGCCAGGAAATCAACGAAACCAGTCCGCTTCTGTCCGGCTCGCTGCCGGGCGGCGAGCGGATACAGATTGTGGTGCCGCCTGCGGTGCCCGCAGGCACTGTCAGCATCACGATCCGGAAACCGGCTCAGCGCAGCTTTACACTGGAAGAGCTGGCCGGGCTGGGAATGTTCTATGACGTCACAGCCGATGCAGATACGCCCGATGGGGACAACGGGGAGCTGATGCAGCTGCACAGGGACCAAGCCTGGCTCCCCTTTCTGAAGAAGGCCGTCACCGCCAAGAAAAACATCCTGATTTCCGGCGCCACCGGCTCGGGCAAGACAACCTTCTCCAAGGCACTGATCCCGCTGATCCCCGAGTATGAACGGCTGATCACGATCGAGGACACCGTGGAGCTTGAACTGCCGCAGCCCAATGCGGTGCGGCTGATCTATTCGAAAGGCGGCCAGGGCGAAGCCAATGTGTCCGCCCGCGACCTTCTGGAAAGCGCCCTGCGGATGCGGCCCGACCGGATCTTCCTGCAGGAGCTGCGCGACGCCGCGGCCTTCTACTACCTGCGCAATGTGAACACCGGCCACGCAGGATCGATCACCACCATCCATGCGGATTCCGCGCAGCTCGCCTTCGAGCAGCTAGCCCTGCTGGTGAAGGAAAGCGAAGCCGGCCGCGACCTTAAGCGCAGCGAGATCAAGGATATGCTCTACCAGATGGTCGATGTGGTGGTGCAGATCAGGAAAACCCCGCAGGGACGGCGCATTACCGAGATCTTTTTTGACCCCTCCTTGAAGCAGGCCAAGGGAGGGACGGAATGATCGTCCAGAAGTGGCCCCGCATGAACACCAGCGCCCGCATTACCGCGGTGGCTGCGGGGACGGGTATTGCCGCCTTAGGCGGCCTTGCCGCTTCCGCCATGGTGCTGCAGTGGGGACTTAAGATCCCGGTTTCTTTACCTCAGGATCTTCTGATCTATCCCGAGTATGCGCTGGCGGGCGGTCAGCCCGCCCAGACCGCGAAATGGGTGAAACTGGCCGGCTATGCGGCCCTGGCACCAGCAGCTCTGATCATCGCCGGGATTCTCAAGTCTCAGCCGAAGCCTGACCTGCACGGCAGCGCCGCATTCGCCAAGGCCGCAGATATCAGACGTGCAGGCCTGCGGGCAAAACAGGGGCTGATTGCAGGGTTCACAGGCCCCCTGCCCTCGCCGAACTACGGCAAGCCCGTTGACCGTTTCGGGAAGGTCGATGAAGACAACGGCAAGGTAAAAGTGGCCAGGACCGGTCATCTGACAGCCAGCAACCTCCTGCGCTATGGCGGGCCGGAGCATATGATGCTCTATGCCCCGACCCGCTCAGGCAAGGGCGTGGGTGTTGTGATCCCCAACCTGCTGAACTGGCCGGAATCGGCCGTCATCCTCGATATCAAGAAAGAGAACTGGACCCTCACCGCAGGCTTCCGGAAAGCAGGCGGCCAGGAGGTGTTCATGTTCGACCCCTTGGAGCCGAACGGCCGCACGCACCGCTGGAACCCGCTGTCCGCCGTGCGCCGGGGCACCGACTACCAGATCGATGATCTCCAGCGCCTGGCTGACCTGTTCATTCCGGTGCAATCCAAAGACCCGTTCTTCGACCGCGCCGCCCAGACCGCGTTTGTCGGCGTCGGCGGCTATCTGGCAGAAACCCCGGAGCTGCCGTTCACCCTCGGCGAAATCTACCGGGAGCTCACCCTCACGGATCAATTCGTCAAGACGTTCAAAAAGCGGATCGAAGACCGGGCCGCATCGGGAACGCCCCTGTCGCAGCAAACGGTCTCCACGCTCAACGACTTCCTGTCCAAAAGCGAGGCAACTTTTGAAAGCGTGAAGTCCACCATCACCGCAAACCTGGGTCTGTTTGCAAACCCGATGCTCGATCGCGCAACGTCGGCATCTGATTTCAACTTCGCCGATCTACGCAAGAAACCGATGAGCATCTATGTCGGCATCACCCCCAACAACCTCGGCCGCCTGGCGCCCCTGCTCAATCTGTTCTTCCAAAGCTGCGTTGACGCCAACATGCAGGAGCTGCCCGAGCACAATCCCGAGCTGAAACACCGGGTCCTGTTGTGCATGGATGAGTTCGCGGCCGTGGGCGAGCTGCCTAGCTTCAAACGCGGCATCGGGTATTTCGCGGGCTACGGGCTGAAGGTGCTGACCATTCTTCAGACACCGGCGCAGCTGGCGGATATCTACGGCCAGGAGGGGGCAAAGTCCTATATGGACAACGCCGGCGTGACCGTGGTGTTCACACCCAAGAATATCGACGAAGCCAAGAAGATCTCAGAACGCCTCGGCACCCATGGCATGGCCGCGAGGAGCGAGAGCAAGTCGAAATACTTGGCTGAACGCAAAACGACAACTATCAGCGAGAGCGAGCAGAAGCGTGATCTGATGATGCCGCAGGAGCTGCTGGAGCTGCCCGACACGGAAGCGCTGGTTCTGATCGGCGGCGAGCGCCCGGTTCGGGCGCGCAAGATCCGCTTTTACGCGGAGGAGGTGTTTCTGGCCCGCTCGCGCATCAAGCCGCCGGGGGTCCCGGTCGTGCCGAAGCGGGAAGCTGGCGAGGACATCTCGGCCCTGAAAGCTGAGAACGGGGCAATGCGTCAGCGCCTGACGGCGCTGGAAGAAACCGTGGCCAGACTCACACTCCTCAAGGGTTTCCAGGAAGCAAACATGGCCAGCGGCAAACCCGCCGAGGTTCCGATGACCGACGAGGAGGTGGCTGATCCCAGCGGCATCTCCTTCGAGAAATTGGCGCTCGACAGTGCCGGGCTTACCGAGAAGATCGCCAAGCTGAGCACCACCCGAAAACTGACAACACCGCAGGGTACGCACGACATTCTGGCAGCGCTTGGCGTGCCGGACAAACCGCAGAAACAGGAAAGGGCCTGATATGGAAGATCATGGGCAACAAGTTGTTCAGCCTGAGCCGCAACAGGCTCCCGAACAGGCAGTTCCGCAAGAAGACACCGCAAGCGCCAGTGCACCTGAAAACCCCGCCAAGAAGCCTAAGGTCCAGAAACCGGCTTCTGATGCGATGGTCCAGCGGCCGCAGCGGGACGGCGAAATCGAACCGGACTACCCTGCCCCGCAGCACGGCCATGAGCAGTCCCACTTCGGCATGCCTCGCAGCTTTGAAGAACGCTTCCTGATCACGAAACATGCAAACCAGCGGGAGCTGTTCCGCGCCTATGACGATGAACGCCCGGCCATCGTGGACAAGGGCGACAAGCTGACCACGAGGAATGCCGACCGTTCCACCGCCATGGACATGATCGAGCTGGCTGCCCACCGCGGCTGGCAAGGTATCAAGGCCCGCGGACCGGAAGACTTCCGCCGTGAAATGTGGATCGAGGGCACCGCGCGCGGCATGAAGGTCCAAGGCTACCGGCCGTCCGAACAGGACCGCAAGGAAGCTGATCGCAGGGAGCAGCTGATCGGTGACCGGGTGATTGAGCGCCTGGATGACGCCAAATCCGGCTACACCAGGCACTCTTCGCCCGCCCCGTCAGCATCTGCGGGCGACCGGCATAACGGTGGCAAGACCACCAACGTGATCGATATGCCAAACTATGAAAAGGGTGTGCGCGGCACGATCACCGAAACCGGCTCGGCCCCCTATCGTGACCGTGAAGGCGCTAAAGCCACGCCGTTTGTGGAACTCGAACTGGCATCAGGTCAGAAGCACAAGGTTTGGGGTGTTTCCCTACCGGATATCATTAAGGAGAACCGCCTGCAGGCCGGCGACACAGCAACGCTCCGCTCCGACGGCACCCAAACCGTAACCGTCCAGGCCAAGGATCCAAAAACCGGCGAAACCTCTGACCGGGAGGTGCAACGGCGCACCTGGGTTGCGGAAGACATCGAACGTGCGGAGGCAAAGAGCCGGAAACCCGCTGAAGCCGCAGTCAAAATGAACGAGCCGCAGCCTACGGATCAGGCGCCAGCCGTACCGGTTGACCGTGCAGCCCAGCAGTCAAACCCGGGGGCCAGTGGAATACCGGACAAGTATAGAGGACAGCAGCCTGCCACCGATCGCCTGGAGGACCGTATACGCCACTTCGAGCCAGGCGACGAGCAGGTGAAAGGAGCCGCCAGCATCGTTGCAAAAACAGATGCCGCTTTGCGCCACGCCGGGGTGCCGGAAGAAGAACGGGAAAAGGCCCTGTCCAATCTGGCGGGCAACCTGGCCGAGAGCCTGCGGGCCGGGAAGACCTTCGACGTGCAAAAACTTCCCAATGTTACCAGGGAACAGGAAGCCGAAGCGGAGAAACTGGCCAAGGCTAGTCAGCAGGCGAGCGCGGAGATAGGCAAGACGCAGATTCAGCAGCAAGGCCAGGGTGACCTGGAGGAACGGCAGCGTGAAGAGGCCCGCGGACGACACCGGTAATGCTGTTACAGCCACCCAAGATGTCACTTGCGACGTGCAGCTGGTGTGGCAACAAACACGCCACCAGGTGTGCGGCCGCCTCAAACCGGCAAGGACTGTATAGGCTGCCCGGTGACGCTTTCAGCCGGCGCGTCACGCTTCGCTCCGAGGTCGGCCGCGCCGCTGGATAATAGCGGATTCCAGGGGGAGAGTCTTGCCGGCCTCATCCTTGGTCTTCAAAAATTGTTCTCTACTGACCGGTCTTTGTATTGCCTCTCAGCGCGCAAGATTGTTTGCGTCTATGAGGCAAATTTGCGCGTAAGCTTGAAGCTTGCGTTTATTGAGGTGACACCTGCGTCTATCCCCATTGCGCAAGCGGACGCATGTTAAGCGCCTGATATGGGCGGGTTTGTTTGTATTGTTTGAGCCAGAAATCGATGACGACCTGAGCCCATTCCGAGAAACTAAGGTTTATGGTGATGATCGCACCGGTTCGCTCGCAGACCTAAGAACTCTCCCGGAAGTGGAGGAAACTTGGGGGCCGGGTTAACCACATGCGCGCTTCAGCAGAAAATTCACCTGCGGCCCAGCTTTCCGCCAGTCAATTCAGCTTTTCATCAGACTCAACCAGTTCCATCGCCTCCGCATCCAGCGCATCCTCCAGTACCACCGCGGGCGCACCCGGAGTAAAGACAGTCTGGGCGATGGGGGGATTGTTGGTTTCGGCACGGTTGACGCGCAGTTCCCGGTATGCGGTATACATTCCGCTCGCTACGATCAGCACCATTCCGGCGAAAGTGGTGTAGGGCGGCACCTCCCCCCACAGCAGATATCCGAGGGCTGCAGCCAGAGGCAGATAGCTGTAGTCAAAAGGTGCGATCACGCTGGCGTTAGCGATTTGATAGGCGCGGGAGACCAGAGTGTAGGCCACTGTTCCGATACTTCCCAGCAAAGCGAGCATGGTGACGCCCTCTGCCTGAGGCAGCGGCCAGCCCATGCGGAGGTGGCTCAATTCAGGTGTGATCACGATCATCTGCGACACCGCGTATCCCATCGGTACGATCAGAACACCTGAGAATGAGATTGTGTACAGACCAATGGTCAGCGAGGTGTCTTGCTCACCGATCTTGCGCACAATCGTCTGACTGATGGCATAGGTGAGAGCGCAAAGGAGCGGAAGGATGGCAATCCATCCAAAACTGTCGCCTGCCGGGTTCATCGCAATGACAACACCTGTGAAGCCAACAAGCAGTGCCGCTGCACGGTGAAACCCGATTTTTTCGTGTAGAAAAAGGGCCGCAAGCGCCGCCGTCATCAAAGGTGCCGAGAAGAACAGTGTCGTTACCTCAGCAAGCCCCATGAAGGGAAATGCTGAATAGAACATCGCAAACCCGGAGGCGAAGAGCATGGCCCGCGCCAGATACCACGGCCAGAATGGAGTGAAGATGCGATGCGGTGCGCCTAGCCAAAGGACAAGCGGCAGCAGGGTTATCAAGGCGACGATGGACCGGACAAAAATCAGCATCCATACCGGGTATTGAGCCAACATGTCCTTCATCAGAACATCCTGCCCAACAAACAGGATCATCCCGGCAAGCACACAGGCGATCCCCTGGGCAGTGCGGGGCAGCGGCGGTACGCCTATTTCAGATGGGGCGGTCATCAGCGCAGCCTGCCAAATTCGGCGCCTGTGTCTTGCACTGCAGCGACTTGAATGTCGGGATCATCCGACGCCGTTATTAGCAAACGCTGTTGTTGCGTCCTGTTAACTGTTCAAAAACCAAGCAGCGAACGGCGTTGTTTTCCGAACCGGCCACTTGTGACCAGTGCGGCGAAGGTGCCAGGAGAGCCCAACCTGTGAATTTGGTTTTCTCGCTGCGCGCGCTCGCAGCACGGGATTTGCCGCATAAGCATCATCTTGAGCACGACTTCGCGGCGCGAAGAACGGGCATTCGCGCCGGGTTCGGCGAGATTTTGTCTGGCAATGTGCGATACACGGGACAACATGTTATGTCACAGTGGTATCTTCCAAAGAGGACAATGGGTACTTCAGGTCCGCGAATTGATGGAACGGATATGAATTCCCGCAGGTCACGTCCGTCAAGGTGGTGTAATTTCCCGGATGACCTGAGGTCATGATCAGGCGGCTTTCGTTGTGATGCTGAGAATGGGGTCGATCTCCTCCTTGTCGATCTGGGCGAAGGCTTCGACCATCATGTAGCGGCTTGCGGTCTGCCATTCGTCATTCTGCTCGAACAGCACGGCGCCGATCAGGCGCATGATCGAGGCTTCATTCGGGAAGATGCCGACGACATCGGCGCGGCGCTTCACTTCCTTGTTCAGGCGCTCGATGGGATTGGTGCTGTGCAACTTGGTCCGGTGCTGTCTGGGGAAGGACATGTAGGCCAGCACGTCGTGCTCGCTGGCGTCCATGAGATCGGCCAGCTTGGGCCAGCGGGGGCGCAGCTGTTCGGCGACCTTGTGCCAGATCTCACCGGCATGGGCTCGGTCGGGCTGGTCGAAAGCCTGGCGGATCGCCGCGGCGATGACGGTGTGCTGGCCGCGCGAGACATGCGCCAGCGCGTTCCTCATCCAATGAACGCGGCAGCGCTGCCAGGTGGCTTCGAAGACCTGGGCGATTGCGGCCTTGAGGCCGGTATGGGCGTCGCTGATCACCAGCCTGACCCCGCCGAAGCCGCGGGCGCGCAGGGACCGCAGGAACTCGGTCCAGAAGGTCTCGGCTTCCGAGGGGCCGATACCCAGCCCGATGATTTCTCTGCGTCCCTCGGTGTTGGCTGCCACGGCGATTATCGCCGCGACCGGCACGATGCGGCCGCCCTGGCGCACCTTCAGGTAGGTAGCGTCCAGCCAGAGATAGGGCCAATCGCCGGTCAGTGGGCGGTTCAGGAACTCGCCGTCCCGTTCATCGATGTCCTTACACAGCTTGGACACCGTGCTCTTCGAGATGCCTGACAGCCCCATCGCCTGCACCAGATCATCGACACGACGGGTGGAGACGCCGCCGATCCATGCTTCCTGGATCACCGCGACAAGGGCCTGTTCGGAGGTCTTGCGGGCTTCTAGGAAGCCGGGGAAATAGCTGCCCTGACGCAGCTTCGGCACCCGCAGGTTCAGCGTGCCCAAACGGGTATCGAGCGCGCGCTCGCGATACCCGTTGCGCTAGGTCGTGCGTTCGCCGTTGCGCTCATGCCGGCCGGCACCGATCAGGCCGTCGACATCGGCCTCCATGATCAGTTGCAGGACAGCCTCCGCGATGGAGCGAAGGAAATCGCCCTGATCGTGCTTGGCCAGAAGCTCGGACAGGTCCATGGTCGTCTTGGTCATCGGGGTCTCCGTAAGGTTCGTGGTTGAAGTCGCCAAACTCCACCTCGACCATACACCTCGATGGCCACCCGGGATTACACCGATGAAGGCGCAGAAATTACACCACGTCCTCGGACACTAACTTCCCGCAGGTCGTTGGTCTCAAAAAGGAACCTGCGTGGCTCGGAACGACGTGTATCAGGTGAGCGCACTAAGTATGATGGAGTGGTGCGCGTGGGCATCGTCCATATTTGCGGTGATCTTGTGTAAAGGATTGCGACGGCTCGGTCCCCTGACGAACTTGATCCAACCTTTCGCCGACTGATCCGGATATCTCACGAATTACCGGCTCCTGCATTCCCGGTTTTTCGGTTCTCAACAAGGTTTACCCACCAGGCAATGCCATATGCGGTGGCCTCATCGTTGAAATCGTAGGCCGGATCATGCAAAGACGCGGTATCGTCATTCCCGGTCAAGATATAAGCGCCAGGCCGCTCGTTGAGCATGAAGGCAAAATCCTCTGCTGCCATGACAGGCGGAGCCTCTGCGCATGCGCCGGAAACCTTTCCGGCAATCGCGGCGGCATACTGTGTCTGCTCGACCGAGTTGACCATCACCGGATACCCGTATGCGAATTCGACTGTCGCCCGGGCGCCAAATCCGCGCGCCGTGCAATCCACGATTTCCCTGAGCCATTGTTCCGTTTTTTGCCGAACCTCGGCGCTGTGACAGCGGACCGTTCCACGAAGCACCACCTGCTCGGGGATCACATTATGCGTTGCTGAGCTGGGTTCGAAGCTGGTCACCGAGACAACGACGCTTTCCACCGGATTTGTCCTTCGGCTGCTGATCGACTGCAGCGATACGACAATCTGGCTGGCCGCGTGAATGCTGTCGATGGCCTTGTGCGGCATGGCGGCGTGCCCGCCGATGCCGCGGATCGTGATATCAAAGAGGTCGGTCGAGGCAAAGAATGCGCCCGGCCGGATCGCAAAACTGCCAACCGGCATTCCGGGCCAGTTGTGCATTCCGTAAATCTCGTCGATACCGAAATTTTGCATCAGACCGTCCTCGCACATCTCGCGGCCGCCGCCGCCCTGCTCCTCGGCGGGTTGGAATACGAAAACGGCGGTCCCGTCGAAATCGCGGGAACCGGCCAGGTATTTCGCCGCCCCCAGCAGCATCGCCATATGCCCGTCATGGCCACAGGCATGCATGGCACCCGGATTGCGTGACGCGTAGTCGAGACCGGTGGCTTCGTGAATGGGCAAGGCGTCCATGTCGGCGCGCAGCCCGATCGTTGGCGCGGTGTCGTTGCCATTGCCCCGGACCACACCGACCACACCGGTACGACCGATCCCGGTCACGACCTGATCGCAACCGAAGCCGCGTAGCAGTTCTTCGACAAACCCTGCGGTATCCACCGTGTCGAACATGATCTCCGGGTTGGCATGCAGATGTCGGCGCCAGGCCGTGACCTCGGGTAGCAATTGGTTAAATCTGTCGGTTGCCGACATTCCTGTTTTCTCCGTTTCTGCCGGCAGGCGGCGTCCCGTCAGATCGAGACCGCCTCCAGGCAATGATCTTTCAACATCTCAAGTTTTGGCCGGAAGCCATGGCCAGCCGCCGAGGGGGCCTCGATCCGTGCCTCTCCGGTCAGGGTGATGCTTGGCTCTGAGAAATCCTCTTTGAAAAACCTGGTGCTCGGGAAGATGTCGCAGGGATAGTGGATGTTTCCAAGCGTCGAGAGCGCCAGGGACACGCCTTGTCCGACAGTGGATTCCAGCATGCCGCCGACCCAGACCGGAATATTCTGCGCCGCGCACAGATCGTGAATGGCGATTGCGTTGGTCAATCCGCCGACGCGGCTGGTCTTGATATTGATCCAGCGGCAAGCCCCTGTTTCGATCGCCTTTCTGGCGCGGGCGGCAGATGTGATGCTTTCGTCGAGGCAGATCGGTGTCGCAATCTCGCGCTGAAGGGTGGCGTGGTCGATCAGGTCGTCATACCCCAAGGGCTGTTCGATCATCGCCAGATCCAGCCCGTCCAGTTTTCGGAACAGGTCGATATCGTCCAGCGTGAATCCGCTGTTGCAGTCGATATGCATGACTGTATCGGGAAATGCCGCCCGTGCCGCCGCAATCATGTCGTACCCGCAATTGCGGTTGAACTTCAGCTTTACCCGGGGAAACCCGCGATCAACCGCCTGTCCTATTCTGGCCAGCAAGGCCTGGCTATCGGCAAGCACCGGGATGTCCGCGCCAACGCGCACGACCGGATCATTGCCACCGATCAGGGACCAGAGCGGTTGCCCCAACTGGCGCGCCCGGGCGTCCCACCAGGCGCCGTCGAAGGCGGATTTGGCGAATTCGTTTCCTTTGAACTCGCCAAGCTTTTCCTGCAGTTCCTGCCCCGAGGATATCTCCAGCCCGACGATCCGGGGAGCCAGCACGTCACGTGCAAGTGCAAAGACACCCGCCGTCCATTCACTGTTGTAAAGCGGCAGGGGCGCGGGCGCGCATTCGCCCCACCCGTCAGTGTCTTCTGCCCTGAGATGCACAAAAACGCTTTCGATGTCCGATTGCGAACCATAGGCGGTTTTCCACGGCTCGAGCAGCGGCATGCTCACGCGGTAGAGGTCGATTCCTTCGATCTTCATACGTCACTTACCATTTTGGTTAGGGTCAATTCTGGGGGTCGGTTTCGTCGGCTTCCGCGACCCATTTCTCGATATTTTCGTTATAGGATCGGCTGTGTTTTCCGCCGCCCGAGGCAACCCGGTTGCAGAACATCCCGAGCAGGCTCACCAGTCCGGCATAGGTATCGAGCTGATCATTCGCCGCGGTGTGGCACCGCAGAACCCAGTTTGCGTGTTGCGTCGAGCTTACGGCCTGGTGGTCCGTGATGTAGAGAACCGGCACATCCATCTTGCCCAGAACTTCGAGATAGCGGTGCAGCTGGGGCGGCCGGCGCCGCACGCCTACGACAATCACAAGATCATCTTTTGTCGCATCGCCCAATTCCTCCATGACGGACTGGCCGGGGGAGGGCAGTTGATCGACATGCGGACGGTACTGGGTAAGCTGCCGCTTCATGTAATCGGCAAAGAAATAGCCATTGCGAAATCCCAGTGTCCAGACGCGCCTGGCATTGATCGCGGCCTTGATGCTTTCTTCGAGCGCGGCGGCATCCAATAGCTCGTAGGTTCGTTTCAGGCTCAGAATATCGGCCTCCAGATGGCTTTGCGCCCAGCCATCCGAGGTCGACACGGTCGCGGCGGACGTTACCCTGTAAAGCGGAATTCCGATCATCTGGGCATCGCGGACTTCTTTCTGGACCTCGCGAAAATCATTATATCCCAGACGCTTGACCAGCCTCGATACGGCGGCATTCGATGATCCCGAACGCGTTGCGATCTCGGAAGACTGGAACGCAACCGCGTCCCCCGGAAATTCGAGCAGACTGTCAGCAATCTGGCGTTCGCTCTTGGGCAACATGTCATAAAGCCGGTGAATTCGGTCGATCAGGCGGATGTTTGACGTATCGGACATGGGCTTCCTCTGCTGATGACGTATTTAAAACTAAATTTTCAGTGTTGACAATAACTGAAAATAACTTTTTGCTATGTCATGCCAAGATTCCCAACTGGACGGGTGCAATATGAGCGACAAGGACAAAATGTCTGCCGACCGGCTTGCCGCGCTGGCGGGCCAGGCCAGCAACTATCTGGCGAAGGCGACCGAACGGGTCGTCGTGGTTCTGATGGCCGTTCTGGTGCTGATGGTCTGGCTTGGCATCATGGTCCGGTATTTCGTCGATCTGCCGATTACCTTCACCGAAGAGGCCTCTCGTTACCTGATGATCTGGGTCGCGCTGCTGGCGGTATCGATCGGCATTTCCAAACGCTCGCATATCGGCGTGCTGACGGTCTTCGACATGATGGGCCGGCGCATGCAGAGGCTCATGCTGCTGACGATCGACATCACCGCCTTCTCGCTTTTCGCTTTTCTGTTCTTCTACAGTTTCGGGATGGTCGAAAAGGGCTGGTCGCGGGTGACTATGATCTATTTCATACCCAAATCGATCCCCTTCATGATTGTCCCTGTCGCAACGGCGCTGGCCGCGGTGCAGATCGTCCTTTCCGCAATGCGTGACCAGTTCGGCGGTTTCGTCGAGCCGGGCGCCAGCCAGAGTGATATCTGATGCTCATTGTTGCCCTGACCTTCATCGTTCTGCTCCTGATTGGCCTGCCTGTCGGTTATGTGCTGGGCGTCGCCGGGATTGTCGGCATCGCCCAGATCGGCGAAACGCAGTTTTTCGCCATGGCGCCAGAGCGGTTTTTCGCGGGTCTCGATCTGTTTCCGTTTCTGGCGATGCCGTTTTTCATCCTGGCCGGTGAAATCATGAACCGAACCGGCATCACCGCAAGCCTTGTCAAGCTGGCGGATGCGCTGGTCGGCTGGCTGCGCGGCGGGATGGCACATTCGAACATGGTCGCTTCGGTCATGTTTGCAGGCATTACCGGTGCCGCAACTGCCGACGCCGCTGCGTTCGGCAATACGCTGGTGCCGGCAATGGTCAGCAAGGGTTACTCCCGCCCCTTCGCCTGTGCCGTCACCGCCGCCGGCTCGATCATCGGCCCGACCATCCCGCCGTCGACACTCATGGTTGTCTACGGATCGATCATGGGGGTCTCGATTGCCGGCCTCTTTGCGGCAGGCATCGTTCCGGGCGTATTGATCAGCCTTGTGTGCATGGCGCTGATCGCCATCTTCGGACGCCGCTGGAACCTGCCGAAGGGTGACGGTAAATTCGGCCTGTGCCCGGTCTGGAATGCCTTCAAGGAAAGCTGGCCCGCGCTGGTCATGCCGGCGCTTATTCTGGGATGCATCCTGGGTGGTTTCACCACCCCGACCGAGGCCGCCGCGATTGCCGTTGCTTATGCCCTGCTGCTGGGCATCATCCAGCGTAAGCTCTCCTGGTCGGACCTGTATCAGATGCTGGCCCGGACGTCACTGGTCACCGGCATCATCTTTCTGATCATCGCCACGGCGTCGATCCTCGGCTGGTGGATGACCTTCGAGCAGATCCCCCAGGCGATTGCCCAGGCCATTCTCAGCGTCAGGTCCTCGCCCTCGGTCGTCATTCTCATGATCCTGCTGCTGTTGCTGTTCATCGGCCTGTTCCTGGACATCAACGCCGCGCTGATCATCCTTGCGCCGGTCCTTGCGCCGCTGCTGACGACAATCGGAATGGAGCCCGTCCATGCCGGTATCATGATTATTCTGGCGCTCAATATTTCACTGATGACGCCGCCCGTCGGCGCCTGTCTGTTCGTGCTTGCATCGGTCACCGGCGAAAGGATCGAGGCCATCACAAAGGCGCTCTGGCCATTCCTGCTCGCCGAACTCGGCGTGCTGATCGTGATCGCATACTGGCCGACGCTGACCCTGTTCATCCCGCGGCTGCTGGGCTTCTGACATCCGTCCGCCCGCAAGTTTCACTCACACCGAAATCTGACCTAACCGGAGGAAATCATGATCATTTCGCGAATAGTCAAAACGACCACCGCAGCCTGTGTGCTGGGCCTGACACTGGCCGCCCCCGCACTGGCTGAAAAAACCATCCGTCTGTCAATCCTGCACCCCGAGGACCCCTACAACAACGCGCAAGGCGCCATGGCAACGGTGTTCAAATCGCTGGTCGAGGTCGGCACCAATGGTTCGGTCAACGTTCAGATCTTCCCGGATGGAACGCTAGGCAAGGACAACGAGGTCATTCAGCAAATGCGGGACGGCATCATTCAGGCCAATATCTCCTCATCGGGCGGGCTGGCACAGCATTATCCGCTGATGGGTATTTTCGACATGCCTTTCCTTTACGCCAATATCGCCGACGCCCAGGATGTGGTGTCTCTCGAAAGCGATTTCGGCAAGATGTTCGCGGCCGACATCGAAGAAAAACTGGACGTCGAGGTGCTTGGCATGATCGAAGCCGAGGGGTTCTTTTCGATCACCAACTCCGTGCGCCCGATTGAAACGCTCGAGGATATGGCAGAGTTGAAAATCCGCACGATGACCCTGCCGACGCATGAAGAGCTGATCCGCTCGCTTGGCGGCGCCCCGACACCGCTGCCCTGGCCCGAGGTCTATACCGCGCTCCAGACCGGCGTTGTTGACGGGCAGATGAACCCGATCCCCATCGTCGCACACGCCAAATTCAGCGAAGTGCAGGAATACCTGACGATCACGCAGCACCTGCTGACACCTTACACGCTGATGATGAACAGCGATTTCTACAACTCGCTCACCGATGAAGAACGTTATGTCGTGGACTATGCGGCCCGTTCGGCGGTCTATGCCGGCAAGGGCATCGGCCGTATCAACGAGGCGTCGGACAAAGGTCTAGCCGGGTTGCGTGAGGCAATGAAGGTCAACATGATTGCGCCAGCCGAACTGGAACGTTTTGCCGAAGCGGCGCAGCCGGCGGTATTGGCACTGATTGAAGAAAAGTTTGGTCAGGAAGGGCTGGATATGGTCAACGCCCTGCAGGCAGAGATCGCCCGAGTATCAGGCAACTGATCCGGAAAAACTGCACATCTTCAGAACCAGCGGCGGACCTCTGTTCGCCGCTGGGTTTTTTCGGAGAAACGATCCCTTCCCATATGAACTTCGATCTTGAACTTGGAAAACCGCATGGTTGAATCACACCCATTCAATGTATGTGCTGCATCAATCAGAAAGGGTGCAGACCAGCCCAATGTCCGGCACAAGATGATCTTTTCAGGCCGCGGCGAAAGGGCAGATTGAATCCTGGCCCACGGAGTGGCCTTCAATGACTGCTTTGGCGACAGAGGTCGCAACGCAGCGAAGTGCGTGCTGCGCGAGCGAACAATTGCTGCGTCAGCAATAGCTGCGTTAGCAAAAGGCGGCAATATCCTGTGTGGATGGCGTCAGCTTTGCAAGGAGAAAATACATTGATAGCGCGGCTGGTCAGTACAGTCCTGTGTCCGGCCTTTGATCGCGGCATTCGATTGAGCCGCTGGCCTTGATGGGTTCCGTGAACCCGGTCTCAATCGGCAGCGCGAACCTGAAAGTTCAGGACAAAGCTCGGGTTCCCGGGTTCTCGGATGACCGCACGTGCCATCATGGCATTCGTCTTGCAATTCCTCTTGTTCCCCTAGGGTTACGCTGCAGCTTGCCGGTAATAGGTGTCTCTGGTGAGGATCGCCCAGATGATCCTGGCCGCCTTATTGGCCATTGCAATGGTTGCGAGACGCATTGGTTTGCGTTCGAGCAATTGCATGATCCAGGGATGCACACGTTCCGGATATCCGCGGGCGCGTTGAACCTGTGATGTCATGCCGA
>NZ_CP081041.1:0-224310 GCF_025141525.1 Leisingera sp. M527
GCGAATTCCAGGAAATAGGGGAAGATGCCAAGGGTCGGGTTGAACATGAACACCCACAGCGCCCCGGCAAGGACGGGTGCCACCGCATAGGGCCAGATCAGCAGGGTGCGGTAGAACATTGCGCCGCGCACCACCCGCTGGGCAAAGCCCGCCAGCAGAAGCGCCACGCCCATCGACAGCCCCGCCACCAGCAATGAGAACACTGCGGTACGCTGAAAACTGGCCAGGTAATGGCTGTCCGACCACAGGATTTCGAAATTCTCGAACCACACGAATTCGGTGCCAAGGCCAAAGGCGTCTTCAATCAGAAAGGACTGATACATCGCCTGGCTGGCGGGCCAGATGAAAAACACCAGCGTGATGAGGATCTGCGGGGCGACCAGCAGGTAAGGCAGCGCCGAGGTTGGGAAATGCACCCGTTTGAGCATGAAGGGCCCCAGTCAGGAAAGCGGCCCCGCCGCCCGGGGAAGGGGTGGCAGGGACAGGTCGTCAGGATGGATTAGGACGGGTTGGCGGTGCGCTCGAACCGGCGCAGCAGGTCGTTGCCGCGCGACACCGCCGCATCCAGCGCGTCCTGTGCGGTTTTCTCGCCGCCCCACAGGGCTTCCAGCTCTTCGTTGATCACATCGCGGACCTGAACAAAGTTGCCATAGCGCAGGCCGCGGCTGTTGGCGGTGGGGGTGTTCAGGCTCAGCTGTTTGATCGCGGTGTCGGTGCCCGGGTTGCTGTCATAGAACCCCTGTTCCTTGGACAGTTCATAGGCAGCAGTGGTGATCGGCACATAGCCGGTCTCCTGGTGCCACCAGGACTGCACCTCGGGCGAGGACAGATAGGTCAGGAACTTGGCGGTGCCTTTGTATTCCGCCTCGTCATGGCCCTCGAGCACCCACAGGGTGGCGCCGCCGATGATCGAGTTCTGCGGCGCGTCTGCCACGTTGGTATCCAGCGGCAGCATGGACTGGCCGAATTCGAACTGGGCCTGCGAGGAGATTGAGCCGTAATAGGCCGAGGAGTTCATCCACATGCCGCATTCGCCGTTGGTGAACATCGGCAGGCTGTCGCCGCGGCGGCCGCCGTAGACAAACAACCCGTCCTTGCCCATGGAAGCGACGTCATCCAGTCGCGCCGCCACTTGCGCGTTGTTGAATGTCAGCTCGGTGTCGAACCCGGCAAAGCCGTTTTCCTTGGTGCCGGTGGGCAAGTTGTGCCAGGCCGAGAAGTTCTCGATCATCACCCAGGACTGCCAGCCAAAAGACACACCGCATTTCATGCCGTTATCAACCAGCTTCTGCGAGGCGGTCTTGACCTCATCCCAGGTGGCCGGAACTGCGGCGCCTGCGGCCTCCAGCGCGTCCTTGTTGTACCACAGCACCGGGGTGGAGCTGTTGAAGGGCATCGACAGCAGCTCGCCCTCGGGGGTTTCATAGTAGGAGACCACCGCAGGCAGGAAGGCGTCGCCGTCAAACGGTTCGCCCGCGTCATTCATCAGCTTTTCAACCGGGTAGATGGCGCCTTTGGCGGCCATCATGGTGGCGGTGCCGACCTCGAAGACCTGCACAATCTGCGGGTGTTCCTTGGCGCGGAAGGCGGCAATCGCCGCGGTCATGGTTTCGGTGTAGTTGCCCTTGTAGACGGGCACCACCTTGTAGTCGTCCTGGGTGGCGTTGAAGTCTGCGGCGATCTTGTTGACGCGTTCGCCGTTGGTGCCGCCCATGGCGTGCCACCACTGAATTTCGGTTTCTGCAAATGCGGTGCTGCCAGCAACTGCCAGAACGGCCGAGGCGCAGAGCATGGATTTGATCGGCATGAGCTTCTCTCCCAAGGTTGGCTATGGCGATAGCTTTTGTCCGGCGGGAAAGATAATTCAAGCAAAAGTTTTTTGACAAATTTCATAACATGATGTTATGCGGTGGCGTGTCAATCTTGCTTGGAAAGCGGCTAACCCCTTGAAATTCAAACTCCGCCAGCTTGAGGCTTTTCAGGCCGTTGCCCGTACAGGCTCTGTTACCCGCGCCGCTGAAAGCCTGGGGATTTCCCAGCCGGCCGCCAGCCGTCTTTTGTCTGATTTTTCAAAAACGGTGGCGGTGGATCTGTTCACCCGCAAGGATGGGCTGCTGATTCCCACGTCTGAGGCGCGCTATCTGCTGTCTGAGGTGGGACGGGTGTTCGACAGTCTGAACCACCTGGAGGAACTCAACCGGGACTTGACCGAGCGCACGGCCGGCCATCTGCGCATCGCCTGTCTGCCGGGGTTTGCCACGGCGCTGCTGCCCAAGCTCTTGGCTGGGTTCCTGGAGCACCGCCCCGGCGTGCGGCTGACGCTGGAGCCGGACCGGCCCGAGCGGATTTTGGAATGGATCATCGGCGAACAATACGACTGCGGCATCACCGACGGGTTCGCCGCCCATCCGGCAGTGGAAAACATAGACATTCCTGTGCGCACCGTTTGCGTGCTGCCGCAGGATGACCCGCTGGCAGAACAGGATGTTATCACGCCGCGCGATCTGCAGCACCGCAAGATCATCACACCCGCCGCGACAGCCCGTTTTTCCGCAAGCTGCACAAATCGTTTCCGAGGCCGGGGGGAATTGAACAGCTGGATCGAGGTGCGGCAGTTTTCCACCGCCTGTATCATGGTTGGCCAGGGGCAGGGGGCGTCCGTGGTCAGCGCCCTGGATGCCGAACAGTTCCGTGGCCAGGCATTGCCATTGTGCCATTCGCCCCCGAGCTGCATCACCGGCTGTCGATCCTGCGGCCGGTGTCGGGCAGCCGGTCGCTGCTGGCGCTGACTTTCTGGACGCCTTTAACCAACAGTCTGGCGCCGTTCCGCGCCGATCTGGACCCGGCGCGGGGCTGAGGGTTACTCGCCGCCCTTGTAGTAACCAGATCACGTCATTTTCGGTGGTGGCGCCAAGGCCGTTCAGCAGGCGGTTGGAATAGTTGAAATAGGCGCAGACCTGGTTCACCTCCAGGATCTCGCCATCGTCGCAACCCGCGATCTTGAGCACCCTCAAAATCCGATTTCACCATCTTGCCCGCATCCGTGGTCAGCTTGGCCGCATAGCGCAGCAGGGCCAGTTCCTTGCCCTGAAAACGCATCCTCGGGGCGGTGCGCCTTGAGCGCCGTAAAGATCCGGTCGCTGCGCGGCTGATCTTTCAAGAGGTTGCGCACGTTCATGAAATGATGGGTCAGCGAATAGCTGCAATCGTTCAGTACGGATGTGTAGCTGGCGATGACTTCCAGGAACCAGAACGGCAGCTGATTGTCGTCCGAGTGCAGCACCGACCGGTAGAGCGTCACATGGCCGTTCATGGATTCGGGCCGCAGCGAATGCACCCGCATCACGGTGTCGACGGTGCCATGCGGTGTGCGCGCCTTGTCCAGCAATTCCTTAAGCGGCCTGTGCCTTTTCGTCCGGGATCATCTCAATCCATGCGCTCATATGCTCTCTCCGCGGTTTCCGGGGGCAGGATAGGGGAAGGGACGTCCTGAATGACAGTAGAAAATTCTACTGGCGTGAAATTTCTCTGGATCGGAGGGGGCGGCTGCGGGTAACATCCGCGTGAGGATCCAGAGGGAGAATTGCGGGATGCAGGATGCGGGTTTGCGCAGGGGCGCCGAAAATCTGCTGGTGACCTGCGGCGGCTTGCGCGCCGGGGACCATCTGCTGATCCTGCGCGAAGATCCTGCGAGCGGCTATTACGACGCGGCGATTGCCGGGGCGGTGCTGGACAGCGCCCGTGCGCTGGGGATCAAGGCGCAGGCCGAAGTGCTGCCGTTTGATCCGATGGGCGCCGCGCTGCAATCTGACCTGGTGGCGCGGATGAAGGCCGCGGACCGGGTGCTGTTCCTGTCGCGCTGCGGTGATCAGATCCGGTTCAATGCGGACATGCAGGGGATCCGCCCGATCATGTCTTATGCGCTGGATGCGGGGATGCTGGCCTCCGGCTTTGGCCGCGCGAACTATCAGGGGTTTGTGGCGCTGAAGGATGCGGTCAATGCGCTGATGGCGGCGGCGCAGCATATCCGGGTGACCTGTCCGCTGGGCACGGATTTCAGCGGACCGGGTGCGGCTTATCCCAAATCCGGCGCGGCGGATGTGGCCGTCACACGCTTTCCGATGTCGGTCTTTGCGCCGGTGCCTGCGCAGGGGTTCTCGGGCGTGGTGATGCAGGACGGGTTCCTAGTGGGAACCGGGTCGAAATTCTATCAGCCCTACGGCTGCGATCTGCGTGAACCGCTGGCGGTGCATTTTCGCGGCAGCGTGCTGGAGAGGTTCGAGGGTCACCGGACGGACGTGCATTGCGCCCGGATGCACTACGCACGCGTGGGGAAGCAGTTCGGTTTGGATCCGATGACCATGCATTCCTGGCATGCCGGTATCCATCCGGGCTGTGCCTATGGCATGGCGGCGGCAGAGAATTACGAACGCTGGAGCGGCGCGGCCTTTGGCAACCCGCGGCTGATGCATTTCCACACTTGCGGGCATTACGCACCGGGGGAGATTTCGCTGAACGTGCTGGATCCGACGATTGAGGTGGACGGCGCTGCGGTCTGGAAAGACGGCGTGTTCGACCCGCATCTGGTGCCGGGCGGGGCGGAGGTTCTGGCGCAATTCCCCTGTATCCGGGCGGTGTTTGACGCGCCTGCGCAAGCGGTGGGGCAGGGACCGGGCGGGCGGCTCGCCAGCTGAAATCCGTCGCGGGAAACGGCTTCGCTTTCAGCCGGCTTCGGACTTGATCTGCCGGGCGACGCGGGTGCGGAAACGCATTGCGCCAGCGTCCAGCCCGAGGTTGATATAGGGCGTCTTGCGTTTCGCCATGCCGGTCTGGACGTATTCCAGCACCTCCTTATCCTCGGTAAAGGCCATGACGGCGCCGTCGAACATGCGCTGCGACAGTGCCGCGTCGCGGCATGCATATTGCGATGCTGGAACCAGAAATAGCGCGAGCGCCCGCCGTCCACCGGGGTGATGAAATTATAGGAGATGTTCACGAAAGCATTCGGCGACTGGGGCACATCGTTGCCGCCTTCGCCTTGGGGCGCATAGACCGACATGTTGATTGCGGTGGCGGGCAGGCGGCATTCGTAATGCTGCTTGCGGTCGCAGGTCGGGCCAAAGGGCAGCATGTCTTTGTAATAGGGCGGCGGCGCCTCATCCAGCACCCAGCGGGAGACGATGACGCCGTCCTCTGTTTCCTCCAGATCCAGCGGGCGGTTGTCGGTCCCGGCCCCGGCAAAGGAGGTCAGATGCACCCAAGCGACATGGCTGGGGTCCAAGAGGTTGTCGGTGATGTAGAGGTAATGGCAGGCCCATCTCCATCGCGCCCTTTTGCGTCTTGCCCCAGGACGGGTTGTCGAAATTGGGAATGTCGATGATCCGGCCCCGGTCTGCCTGCCTCCGGATCGCCCATCCACAGCCACAGAAAGCCCCAGCGGTCTTCGGCCGGGTAGGACTGCACCGCGGCGCGGCGCGGCGGGTTGTCGAGCTGGGTCGGGGCAATCACGCATTCGCCTGTGCAGTCAAAGGTCAGCCCGTGGTAGCCGCAGACCACATGGTCGCCCTCGATGGTGCCGCGCGACAGCGGCAGCTTGCGGTGCGGGCAGGCGTCCTCCAGCGCGATGGCAGCACCCTTGGTGTCGCGGTAGATCACGATCTGCTCTTCCAGCATGGTGAGGGCGGTCAGTTCGCGCCCGAAATCCTCGCTGCGCCCTGCCACATACCAGCAGTTGCGCAGATAGCCCTCGCCGCCGATCAGGTCCGGTCTCATGACTGCCCCTCTGAAAACACGTCAAAGGCGTTCAACGCCTTGGCGCTGTAGGCATAAGACGGCCCGCCGCCCATGTAGGTGGCCATGGCCAGCGCTTCGCAGAGTTCCTCCCGCGTCGCACCCAGCCGCACCAGCGAGCGCACGTGAAAGCCGATGCAGCTGTCGCATCGGGTGGCAATGGCGATGCCCAGGGCGATGAATTCCTTGGTCTTCTCGCTCAGCGCGCCGTCTTTCTTGGCGGCCTGGCCCATGGTGGCGAAACCGCGCACGGTGCCGGGGACCTCCTTGGAGAAGGTGCCGATGTCGGCCTCGGTCCCGGCCATGAAGGTTTTCCAGTCCATTTGTTTCTCCTCAGCCTCTTTCGTCCGATCCCATGCGGCGTTCCAGCCAGCGCACGCCGGCGCTGATGATCAGCACCAGCACCAGGTATTCCAGGATCAGCAGGGTGTAGATTCCAGCGGCCGGTATTCGCTGACCACCAGCTCATTGGCGCGCCGGGTCAGCTCTTGCATGCGATGACGCTGGCAAAGGCGCTCATCTTGACGATGTAGATGAACTGGTTTGCCAGCGGCGGCAGGATGCGGCGAATCGCCTGCGGCAGGATCACGTAGCGCATCGTTTGCAGGTAGTTGAGGCCGATGGTCTGGGCCGCTTCGGTCTGGCCCTTGGCAATCGACTGGATGCCCGCGCGGTAAATCTCGGCGGTAAAGGCGCTGTCGGACAGCGCCAAAGTGATGATGGCGCCCCAGAACGGATCAATCGGCACGTTCATCCCCATTTCGCGGAAGATGATCGGCAAACCGTAGAACACCCAGAACAGCATCGGCAGCAGCGGGATCGAGCGGACCAGCTCCACATAGACACGGTTCACCATCCGCCAGCCGCGGCTTTTGGCGAGGCCGGGCAGGGCGACGATCAGGCCAAGACCGATGGAGATCGCGGCGGCGATCACCGAGATCAGGATGGTGTCGCCCATGCCAGAGATCAGGAATTTCACGTTCACCCAGCCGCTGGCGGTCATCGGGTTGATGACATACCAGCCCCAGGTCGAGGAGCTGGAGCAACCCGCAAGCGCCAGCAGCGGCAGCAGAAGGATCAGGGTCTTTTTCATGCTTGAGCCTTCCGGTCAGTGCTGCAGGATCTGCGACAGGAATTTCTGGCAGCGCGGCGAACGGGGGGAGCCGAAGAATTCCTCCGGCGGGCCTTGCTCGACAATCTCGCCGGCATCCATGAACACCATCTGGTCGGCCACCTTGCGGGCAAATCCCATCTCGTGGGTGACCACCACCATGGTCATGCCGTCCACCGCCAGCTCTGCCATCACGTCCAGCACTTCAGAGATCATCTCCGGGTCCAGCGCCGAGGTCGGCTCGTCAAACAGCAGCACCTTGGGTTCCATGCATAAGCTGCGCGCAATCGCCACCCGCTGCTGCTGGCCGCCGGACAGCTGGCCGGGGCGCTTGCGGGCCTGGTCGGGGATGTGGACGCGTTCCAGATAGTGCATCGCTTTGGCCTCGGCCTCAGCCTTGGACAGGCCGCGCGCCTTGACCGGTCCCAGTGTCAGGTTCTCCAGCACCGTCAGATGCGGGAACAGGTTGAACTGCTGGAACACCATGCCGACTTCGGACCGGATCGCGGCCACGGATTGCGGATCGTTGGTCAGCTCGGTCCCGTCGACCCGGATGATGCCCTTCTGATGCTCCTCCAGCCGGTTGATGCAGCGCACCACGGTGGATTTGCCGGAACCGGACGGGCCGCAGATCACAACTTTTTCACCGGCCCGCACCGTCAGGCTGATATCCTTCAGCACATGAAACGTGCCATACCATTTGTTGACACCAGCAAGTTCGATGGCGATTTCGGGCGTTGGCTGGGCATTCCCTGGCATATTTTTCTTCCCAAGAAAAATTTTTCTTGAGGTTAACGGTCCGGTTGCCGTTAAATCAAGCATCAAATCTGCTAGTTTTCCGAGGCAGCCAAAAACGCACCAACGGGGAGATACCGATGAAACATATTCTAAAGGCGGTGGCCGCCGCCGCAGTGTCAGTGGCGCTGGCCGGGGCAGCGCAGGCGCAATCGGCGCTGCACGAAATCCTGGACAGCGGCGTGCTGAAGGTTGGCACCACCGGCGATTGGAACCCGATGACGCTGCGCGATCCGGCGACCAACAGCTACAAAGGGTATGACATCGACATCATGGCCGAGCTGGCCAAGGATCTGGGTGTTGAGGTGGAATTTGTGCCGGCCGACTGGAAAACCCTGGTCAATGGCGTGGTGGCGGGCAAGTACCATCTGACCGGTTCGGCCTCAATCTCGGCGCCGCGGATGAAGGTTGCAGGCTTTTCGGACAGTTATATCGCGGTGGAGATCTTCCCGTACACACTTAAGGACAAGGCCGGGAACTTCTCGGGCTATGCGTCGATCAACCAGCCGGGGGTGAAGGTCGCCACCACGCTGGGCACCACGTTTGAGAAACTGGCGCGCGAATGGTTCCCGGAGGCCGATATCAAGGTGGTCGAAGCGCCCGCACGCGGGTTCCAGGAGGTGCTGGCGGGCCGCGCCGATGTGTTCATCACCTCCAACATCGAAGGCTCCACCCTGGAAGAGAAATTCCCGGTGACCCGGGTGCCGGACACCGGCCCGCGTGCGCCTACGCCGATTGCAATGCTGCTGCCCCAGGATGATCAGGTCTGGATCAACTACATGAACAACTGGGTGAAGGTGAAGAAAGCCACCGGTTTCTTTGAAGCCACCCAGGCCAAGTGGGGGCTGTAGGCCCATCGCGCAGCCGTTCCGGCGGCTGCGTTCCGGTCAGGCTTCGCTGGATTGGGCCTTGGTGACCATGGTGATGAAACTCACCCTGTCCGTCTTCAGCTCCACCGGGCCGTGGGCATTGCTGGAATCAAAGCTGATGCTGTCGCCGGGCTTCATATGATATGAGGCCTCGCCGCATTGAAACACCATCTCGCCGCTGGTGATATGCATGAACTCCAGCCCGCGGTGACGGTACAGCGGGCGCGGCTTCAGCGGCTGTTCCAGGGTGACGGCAAAGCTCTCGAAACTCACATGGCTGGCCTCGGCCCGGCCGATCATCTTGTAAGTATGGCCAAAGCCGCTGCCCAGCCGCTGCACCGTCATGCCTTCACCGGCGGCAACAAAGGACACGTCCGAATGCTCCACCGTGCCGGCAAAGAAATTGATCAGCGGCGCGCCGATGGCATTGGCCAGTGCCTCCAGCGTCGTGAGCGAGGCCGAAACCTGGCCGCGCTCGATCTTGGAGATCATCGCAGTGGACACGCCGGCGCGTTCCGACAGTCCGGCCAGCGTCAGCCCGGCCAGCATCCGGTGGGTCTTGACGGCGGCGCCGACCAGCTGGTCCAGCGCGGGTTTTTTGATCTCTGCGGGCGATGAATCTTCCATTGCCACAGACTATGCCGCCTGCGGGCAAAGGAAAAGCTGCGCGTGGCGAAATGACAGGAGAAGACGATGCAGCTTGCCCATATGACCTGGCAGCAGGTGGAGGCCCGCCTGAAGGCGGGGGCGGCGGTGATGGTGCCGGTGGGATCGACCGAGCAGCACGGGCCGATGGGCATGATCGGCACCGACACCATCTGCGCCGAGGCGGTGGCGCTGCGGGCGGCGGAACTGTGCGATGCAATTGTCGCACCCGCGCTGGCCTATACGCCGGCGCCCTTCAACACTGCTTTTCCCGGCACTGTCTCGATGCCGGAGGATTTGTTTCAGGCCCACGCAACCGCCGTCTTTCGCGGGCTGCTGGCGCAGGGATTCTCGGGAGTGTTTATCGTCAACGGCCACGGTGCGAATTTGGCGCCGTTGCAGCGCGCCGCGCAGGAGCTGGCGCCGGGACGGGTGGCGGTCCGCAGCTGGTGGGAGCCGCAGGAGGTCAAGGAAATGCGCAAGGATCTCTATGGCGATTGGGAAGGGATGCACGCAACCCCGTCCGAGGTTGCCATCACCCAGGCCCTGCTGGGCGTGCTGCCCGCAGGCGAGGCAGCGGAGCCGCCGCAGAAACTGTCAGCGGAGTTTATCAAGGCCCATGCCGGCGACCGCCACGGCCCGCCGGAGGAACACAGGGCAGAGTTTCCGGACGGGCGTGTCGGCTCGCATTCCGCCCTGGCCAATCCGCAGGACGGCGCCCGCTTGCTGGAGGCAGCGGCGCGGGGGATTTGCGAGGACTTCCAGGCCTTTGCCGAGGCGGCTGAACCGAAGATCAGCTGAACGGCTTTTCTTCCAGCAGCAACCGCTGCGCAGTGCGCTTGGCGTCGCCGAGGTGCTGCTCGATGGCTGCCTGCGCGGCCTTTGCATTGGCGGAAACAATGGCCTGGCAGATATCCTGCATATGAGCAGGTCCCGGTTTCAGGCGGTCTTCGGTCGACAGGGTCACCGCCCGCAGACGGCTGATGCGGCCGTTCAGACGCTGGGCGATTTCCCAGGCGACACTGTGGCCTGCGCCCGCAAAAATGATCCGGTAGAATTCTGTCGTGGCGCGCAGCATGGGGCCGGGCACGCCCGCCGCCACAGCGTCCTGCAGGGCGTGCTGCGCGGCTTGAAGCTGTTCTGCGAGCTCCGGTGTCATGTTCCGGGCGCAGGCGATGGCGGCGGCGGTCTCCAGCATTTGGCGGATATCATAGATCTGCCGCGCGTCTTCCCAGCTGAGCTGTGCCACAATCGGCCCCTTGCCGGGCATGATTTCGACCAGCCCTTCGGCTTCCAGATAGCGGATGGTTTCCCGGATCACCGTGCGGCTGACGCCCAGCTGGTCGCACAGGGGGCGTTCCACCAGCCGTTCGCCGGGGGCAAACTGGCCTGCGATGATCGCCTCGCGCATCCGCTCCTGAACGATGTCGCGCAGGGTCTGCGGCGGTTGGTCTATTCTGCTCATCACGGGTCGGCTCATGGGTCCTCCGATACCAGCACCGCCGGGGCGGAACAAGTCTGCATTGACATACTGTCTGATGGTATACCATATTACGTCAACTGGAATCACTGACGAAAGACACAGCCCATGCCCGCCGAAATCCGCAAGACGCTGCTGCATGTCGAAGAGACCCTGATCGAGGGCGGCAAGGCAGCGGAAACCCCGCTGAAGATGATTGCCGCGGTGGCGGTGATCAAAAACCCCTGGGCGGGGCAAGGATTTACCGAGGACTTGCGCCCGGCGATCCATGACTGCGCGCCGGGTCTGGGGGAGAAGCTGACCGCAATGATCCTTGAGGCCGCAGGCGGCGGCGACAAGGTTGAGGGCTACGGCAAATCCGCCATCGTCGGGGTGAATGGCGAGGTGGAGCATGCCTCGGCCCTCATCCACACCCTGCGGTTCGGCAATCACTTCCGCGAGGCGGTGGGGGCGAAATCCTATCTCGCCTTCACCAACACCCGCGGGCCTGCAAATGCCTCGCTGCAGATCCCGCTGATGGACAAGAACGACGGCGGGCGGCGCAGCCATTACCTGACCATCCAGCTGTCGGTTGCCGATGCGCCCGGCCCGGATGAGATCGTGATCGCGCTTGGTGCCTCGATCGGCGGCCGTCCGCATCACCGCATCGGCGACCGTTATCAGGACCTGAAGGAACTGGGCCATGACGCCGACAACCCTGCAGCTGTCTGAGCCTTACGGGGCTGTCACCTGCCAGCGGGCAGGGCCGGAGATAGGCAAAGGCGCGCCGGTGGTGCTGATCCACGGGGTCGGCATGCAATCGGCGGCCTGGGCGCCGCAGATCGCGGCGCTGGCGCAAACCCATCAGGTGATCGCGCTGGACATGCCCGGCCATGGCGGCAGCGCGCCATTGCCGGAAGGCGCGGAGCTGCCGGATTATGTGGTCTGGCTGCACTCGGTTCTGCAGGCGATGGATCTGGGGCCTGTGTCGCTGGCCGGCCACTCCATGGGGGCGCTTATTGCCGGCGGCTATGCGGTCTGCCATCCTGAGGGCACCACCCGCGTGGCGCTGCTGAACGGGGTGTTCCGGCGCACGCCGGAGGCACGGGCTGCGGTTGAAGCCCGCGCCTCCGAAATCCGCGCCGGCAGTTTTGATTTGGAAACACCGCTGATCCGCTGGTTCGGTGACACTGCTGCGGACCAGGCTGCGCGGGCGCAGGTGGCTGAATGGCTGACAGGCGTAAACCCTCAGGGCTACGCTGCCGCCTATACCGCCTTTGCCCGAGGTGACAGCACCTATGCCGACGGGTTCGGGGGCATCACTTGCCCGCTCTTGGCGCTGACTGGTGATGGTGATCCGAACTCAACCCCGGACATGGCGCAGGCCATGGCAGATGCCGCGCCGCAAGGCCAAGCGGTTGTCATTGAGGGCCACCGGCATATGGTCAATCTGACTGCCCCGGCAGCGGTCAACGCGGCGCTGCGGGACTGGCTGAACACGGAAGGAGAAGCCGTCATGAGCGACATCGACCCGCGCGCCTTGCGCAATGCCTTTGGCACCTTCATGACCGGCGTTACCGTGGTGACGGCGCAGGACCAGGACGGCAATCCCATTGGTTTCACCGCCAATTCCTTTACCTCCGTCTCTTTGGATCCGCCTTTGGTGCTGGTGTGCCTGGCCAATTCCTCCAGCAACTACGCCGCGTTTGAGCAGGCGGACGGCTTTGCGATCAACGTGCTGGCCGAAGACCAGAAAGATGTCTCCAACACCTTTGCACGGCCCGTCGAGGACCGCTTTGCCGCTGTCAGTTGGCACAAGGGGCCAGTGGGCAGCCCGGTGTTTGACGGTGTCTCGGCCTGGTTTGACTGTTCGATGCACAACCGTGTCCAGGCGGGCGACCACCTTATCCTGATCGGCAGGGTCGGGGCGTTTGAGACCTCGCCCGCACCGGGGCTGGGATACGCCCGCGGCGCCTATGTGACAGCGGCGGCTGAGGCCGAGGCGCTGGCACAGGGCGCCAAGCTGATCGTCTCGGCCCTGATCGAACACGAGGGCAAGGTACTGCTGATGGGCAATGATCAGGGCAAGCTAGCCCTGCCGGAAACCCGCGTCGGCAAGGAGGGCGCCTCAGCCGCCTTGGCCCGGCTGATTGCCGAAACCGGCGTCGAGGCAGAGCCGGGGTTTATCTATTCTGTATTCGAAGACGAAGCGCGCGAACATCAGCACATCTCGTTTCTGTGCCAATCCGCCGGGGGCACGCCGGCCAAGGGTGTTTTCACACCGCTGACCCAATCCACGCTGATGGACATCGCCGATGCGGCGGTCTGCGTCATGCTGGAACGGTTCGCCAGTGAAAGCCGGATGGGCAATTTCGGGGTGTATTATGGAAACCAGACCCGCGGCCAGGTCCGCGCGGTGGGGACAGGGGGCAGCGGCTCATGAAGTTTTCGCTTTTTGCGCATATGGAGCGGATTTCGGACGATCAGGACCAGAAACAGCTCTATGACGAGTTCATCCAGCTGTGCAAAATCGCCGATGACGGCGGCATGCACGCGGTTTGGACGGGTGAGCATCACGGGATGAATTTCACCATCGCGCCGAACCCGTTTCTGAACCTGGTGGATGTGGCGCGCCAGACCAAGAACGTGCGTCTGGGCACCGGCACGGTGATAGCGCCGTTCTGGCATCCGATCCGGCTGGCCGGTGAGGCGGCGATGACCGATATCATCACCAATGGCCGGTTGGATCTGGGCATCGCGCGCGGCGCCTATTCCTATGAATACGAACGGATGCTGCCCGGCATGGATGCTTGGGAGGCCGGCCAGCGGATGCGCGAGCTGATCCCGGCAGTCCAAGGCCTGTGGCAGGGTGACTACGCGCAGGAGGGCGAGTTTCATTCCTTCCCCAAGACCACATCGTCACCGAAGCCGGTGCAGGAAAACGGCCCGCCGATCTGGGTCGCGGCGCGCGATCCCAACAGCCATGAATTTGCCGTGGCCAATGGCTGCAACGTGCAGGTGACGCCGCTGTGGCAGGGCGACGGCGAGATCGCCGAGCTGATGGGCAAATTCAATGCGGCTTGCGCCAAGCACCCGGCGGTGCCGCGGCCCAGGATCATGCTGCTGCAGCACACGTATGTGGCCGAAAGTGCTGCGGATGTGAAACGCGGGGCAGAGGAGCTGAACCGGTTCTACAACTACTTCGGCGCCTGGTTCATGAACAAGCGGGACGTCTCACAGGGTCTGATTGATCCGTTGAGCGACGAGGAGATTGCCGCGCATCCGTTCTACTCGCCTGAGGCGATGGAGCGCGATCTGGTGATCGGCGAACCGGCAGCCGTGATTGAGCGGCTGAGGAAATACGAGGCCCTGGGCTATGATGAATATTCGTTCTGGATCGATAGCAGCATGAGTTTCGAGCGCAAGAAAGCCTCGCTTGAGCGCTTCATCGCGCAAGTCATGCCTGCGTTTCAGTGAGGGAGCCGGAGATGCAGACCTTCCAGCAGTATATCGGCGGCGTGTTTGAGGACGCAGATGCCACGTTCGACAGCCTCGATCCGGCCACTGGTGCCCCTTGGGCGCAAATGCCAAACGCCTCCGTCGCGGATGCGGACCGGGCGGTCTGCGCGGCAGAGGCTGCGTTCTTCTCCCCTGAATGGGGCGGGATGAGTGCCACCCAGCGCGGCAAGCTGCTGATGCGGCTGGCTGATCTGGTGGCGAACAACGCACCAAAGCTGGCGGAGCTGGAGACTCGTGATACCGGCAAGATCATCCGCGAGACCTCGGCCCAGATCGCCTATGTGGCGGAATACTACCGCTATTACGCCGGGCTGGCGGACAAGATCGAGGGCGCGCATCTGCCGATCGACAAGCCCGACATGGAGGTCTGGCTGCGCCGCGAGCCGGTGGGCGTGGTGGCCGCCATCGTGCCGTGGAATTCGCAGCTGTTCCTGTCCGCTGTCAAAATCGGCCCGGCGCTGGCGGCGGGCTGCACGGTGGTCCTGAAAGCGTCCGAGGAAGGCCCCGCGCCGATGCTGGAATTCGCCCGGATCTTTGATCAGGCGGGCTTCCCGCCGGGTGTCTTCAATGTCATCACCGGCGGACCAGAGGCCGGGGCTGCATTGACCAGCCACGCCAAGGTCGCCCATGTGGCGTTCACCGGCGGGCCGGAAACGGCGCGGCATATCGTGCGCAACTCGGCGGAAAACCTCGCCTCCACCTCGCTGGAGCTGGGCGGCAAGTCGCCCTTTATCGTGTTTGACGACGCCGATCTGGAAAGTGCGGTGAATGCGCAGGTCTCGGGCATCTTCGCGGCGACCGGGCAAAGCTGCGTCGCGGGGTCCCGGCTGGTGATCCAAAAGGGGATCAAAGATGCCTTTCTGGCCCGGCTGAAAGAAAAGGCTGAGGCGGTGGTGATCGGCGCGCCGGATGACATGGCGACCGAAGTCGGGCCGCTTTGCACCCGGAAACAGCGCGACCATGCGCTGCGGCTGATCGGGACCTCGGTTCAGGCGGGCGCCAAACTGATTACCGGCGGTACCGTGCCGGAGGGGGAGGGGTTCTATTTCCCGCCCACTATTCTGGATTGCTCCGAAGCGCCAGAGGCGCCCTGCCTGTCGACTGAGTTCTTTGGCCCGGTCCTGTCGGTCGTCAGCTTCGAGACTGAGGCCGAGGCACTGGAGATTGCCAATAGCACCGCCTTTGGGCTGGCGTCGGGCGTGTTCACCCGGAACGTGACCCGCGCGCACCGGATGATCCGGGGCATCCGGGCGGGCATCGTCTGGGTCAACACCTACCGCGCGGTCAGCCCGATTGCGCCCTTTGGCGGCCACGGCCTGTCCGGCCACGGCCGCGAGGGCGGGCTGCAGGCGGCGCTGGATTACACCAAGGTCAAATCCGTCTGGCTGCGCACCAGCGACGAGCCGATCCCTGATCCTTTTGTGATGCGCTGACCCTTCCTGGGAAATTTTATAAAACAAGGCATGCCCTTAGCCGTCCCGCCGTTCACCTGGCAGGGCGGTTTCCGGCTTGCTGCGCCTGTGGCCAAGTCAATCCTGCGTCAAACATCTGGCAGTGCCGTGTAAGGCGCGGATTATCATCATTGGCGGCGGCGCGATCGGGCTGGGGCTGGCCTATCACCTGGCCGTCCGGGCCGTCCGCAAGTGGCCCGCAGGGGCCGCCGCGCTATGTGGTGGAAGGCTATGGGTTGTTCCCGTCCGGTAACTCTCGTGCCCCGGGCGGGCGCTGCGCGTGGCGGGACCCTGCGGGGGCCGGCTTTTGGTGCCCGGCCTGATGAGGAGCGTTTCCCCATGATGACCAGTGCCCGGATTGTGATTGTGCTTGGCGGCACGGGGTTTCTCGGCCAGCGGGTAGCGCGCCGGCTGCAGGAGCACGGCTGCCAAGTCAGTACCGGCACACGGTCCCCCAAGGCGGCGGCAGCGCAGAGCGGCTTTGCCAGCAGTGGCATCCGGCTGGTCAAAACGGATCTGGCAGACCCGGACGGATTAGCACAGGCTCTGTCGGGCTTTGGGGCCGTGGTCAACTGCATCGGCTGCTACGCCGAGAGCCGCGGCCAGAGTTTCCAGGACATTCACGTCGAGGGCGCCCAAAGAATTGCCCGGATCGTGCGCCGGAACAACGGCCAGCGGCTGATCCACATTTCCGGGATCGGTGCCAGCCTGCATTCCCCATCAGCCTATGTGCGGAGCCGCGCCGAAGGCGAGGCGGCTGTCCGCAGTATCTGTCCCGGGGCCATCGTTTTGCGGCCCGGCGTGATGTTCAGCCGCAGCGGCGCCTTTTTCGGCGATCTGCAAAAAATCGTTGACCGCTTGCCGGTGATCCCGCTGTTCGGCACCGGGCGCACGCGGTTGCAGCCGGTCTGGGCGGGGGATGTGGCAGAAGCCGTCTGCCGGCTGCTCGACGCTCCGCACGCGCGCAGAAAAGTGTTTGAGCTGGGCGGGCCGGATATCCTCACCTACCGCGGCATCCTGCAGCGCCTGACGGCGCGTTGCGGCCGCCGCCGGTTGCTGCTGCCGGTGCCTTTTGCGCTGTGGCGGATGGCGGCGGCGGTGCTTTGGGTGATGCGCAATCCGCCGCTGACCCAGGCGCAGGTCGCCTTGATGCGGCAGGACAATACCGCCGGTGAGGCGATGGCAGGCTTTGCTGATCTGGGTATCACGCCGCATTCAGCCATCGCCATGGGGCTGCTTTGAACAGCGCTGCAAACCCCGCACCAGGCATCAGCCCCGATGCGGGGAAAAAGGTCAGGTGAAACTGACGCCGTTAAGGTTCATCGGCAGTTCCGTCACCTGCGGGCCATGGGCTGCAATGGCATTGGCCAGCGCCGGCGCGGCGGGCGGCGTGCCGGGTTCGCCCACCCCGGTGGGGGCTTCGGCGGAGGGCAGGATATGCACCTCGATGGCGGCAATGTCACCGATCCGCAGCGGCTCGTAATCGGGGAAATTGGATTGATCCACCGCGCCGTCTGTCAGGGTGATTTCATCCCGCATCGCATGGCCCAGGCCATAGCCGATGCCGCCCTCCATTTGCGCGATGATCACATCCGGGTTGACCGCGATACCGCAATCCACCGCACAGGTGACTTTTTCGATCTGCACCCCATCACCCGCATTGCCCGAGATTTCCACCACCTCGGCCACATAGCTGCCAAAGCTTTTGTGGACGGCGATGCCCTGGCTGCGGCCCTCGGGCGCGCGGCCCCAGCGGCCCTTGTCCGCGGCCAGCTTCAAAACCCCTGCCAGACGCTGCTGATCCGCGCCGCCGCCCTCCAGCAGCGCCAGCCGGAACGCCACCGGATCGCGGCCCGCGGCGCGGGCGGCTGCGTCCATCATGGTTTCCATGACGTAAGCCGTGTGGGTGTGCCCGACCGAGCGCCACCACAGCACCGTGGTGGCCTTGGCCGTATCAGTGAGACCGACAAACTGGCCGGGGATCCGGTAGGGGCTGTCCGCCACACCTTCGACTGAACTGTGATCAACGCCGTCATGCACCGTGAAGGCCTCGAACGGGGTGCCCTTCATGATCGACTGGGCCGCCACCCGGTGGTCCCAGCCGGTGATGCTGCCATCGCCGTTCAGCCCCACGCGCACCCGGTGCGCCACGGCAGGGCGGTAATAACCGCCGGTGATGTCATCCTCGCGCGACCAGACCAGTTTCACCGGGCGGGTCCGGTCGGTCAGGACAAAGGCCAATGCAGCTTCCACCTGGTAATCCGCCGTCGGCGTGGCGCGGCGGCCAAAGGAGCCGCCTGCAAACATCGTGTTGATGCGGATTTTCTCCATCGGCAGCTGAAAGATCTCCGCCATTGCCATATGCGGGCCGGTCGGCATCTGGGCGCCGTCATGCAGGGTCACACCGCCGTCCGCGTCAGCCTCGATGGTGCAGGTCAGCGGCTCCATCGGCGCATGCGCCAGCAACGGGAAGTAAAAAGTGTGATCCACCACCTTTTCAGCCCCGTCGATCAGCGCTGCGGTGGCGGATTGGTCACCACCGTTGGCATTATACTGCGGCGCCGCGTTCACTGCGGCCAGCAGCTCCTTGCGGATCTGGTCCGAGCTGCGGCTTTCGGCGGCGGAGAAATCCCACTCCACGCTGATCGCTTCACGCGCCTGAAACGCGCCCCAGGTGTCTTCGGCATAGACCGCAACACCGGCCTTGTTGGGCAGGATGGCGGCACGGATATAGCCCTTGACCGCCTTGGCATCGCTGTCATCGAAACCGGTTGCCAAACCGCCCATGCGCGGGCTGCGGGCAATCACCACAACCATCTGTCCCGGCAGATGCAGGTCCATCGCATATTTCGCGGTGCCATTGGTTTTGGGCAGGGAATCCTTGCGCTTTACTGCAGCATTGCCGATCAGGCGGAATTCGCTGGGATCTTTCAGACGCGGCTCTGCCGGGGCCTCCATCTGCGCGGCGGCGGCAACAAATTCCGCCAGCGGTGCTTCCTGGCCTGCGCCCTTGATGATGCCGTCTTCGATGGTCAGCCCGGCGGGGTCGGCGCCCCAGTCCTTGGCCGCCGCAGAGATCAGCATCTCCCGCGCCGCAGCCCCGGCCTGACGGTACTGCATAAAGGAATTCGCCATCGCGGTAGAGCCGCCGGTGCCCTGGAACTGCCCGAACATCAGGTTGTTGTAGCGCGACGGATCGGAGGGCGCGAATTCGTAGCGGATGTCTTCGATCGAAACACCCAGCTCTTCGGCGATCAGGGTGGTCAGACCGGTGGCCGGTCCCTGGCCTTTTTCGAAATGCTTGACGATGGCGGTGACGGTGCCGTCAGCGTCGATTTTCACGAACGGGTTCAGCTGGGCCGGAGCAGAACCGGCTGCCAGCACGCCATCGGCGCGGGCGCCCACATAGAGAACCGCGGCGGCGGCGGCGGCACTTTTCAGGAAACCGCGGCGGGAGGTGTTCAGGGTCATATCAGGCCTCCATCATGTCGGATGCGCGCAGGATCGCGGCGCGGATGCGCTGGTAGGTGGCGCAGCGGCAGGCATTGCCGTTCATGTAATCGTCGATATCTTCCACGGTCGGCTTGGGGTTTTCGGTCAGCAAGCCCACGGCGGACATGATCTGGCCCGACTGGCAATAACCGCATTGCACCACATCCAGCTCGACCCAGGCGGCCTGCACTGCTTGCGAGACCTTGGTCTCCAGCCCTTCGATGGTGGTGATTTCAGCGCCGTCCACGTCCTCGACATAAGTCTGGCAGGACCGTACCGGTTCACCGTCCAGATGCACGGTGCAAGCACCGCAAGACGCAACGCCGCAGCCGAATTTGGTGCCGGTCAGCTTCAGCTCATCCCGGATCACCCACAGCAGCGGGGTTCCCGGCTCGGCCTCGACCTGATGTGTTTGACCGTTGAGTTTCAATGTTGTTGTCATGGCTGCGGGGCCTCCCCTTGGCTGAAATTGACCGCCCGGTGCGGACCGGGCACTGACAGGCTGTGCTGTTCTTGCTACCGGCAAGGTAGGGCGGGTAAGGCGGATCGCCGTGCCTGATCCTCCGGATGATCTGCCTGATCCTCCGGCGCGCCGGGATTTGCGGTTTTTTCCTTGCGGCACGCCACCTATATTCAGCACCAAGAGGAGACACGCCCATGGTGCCGCAGGATCTGATAACCGACGTGGCTGAGTTTGTCCGTCAAACCGGCGGGCTAGAGACCGGCAGCGAAACCGGGGTCGATGGGTTTTACGCGCTGTGCTGCGAGAACCCGACCCGGTTTGAGGCGATCATCTATGAACCCATCATGTGCCTGGTCCTGCAAGGCGCCAAGGAGGCACAGCTGGAGGACCGCAGCGTCCGCTATGGCGCAGGCATGTCGCTGATTGTCAGCCATGCCCTGCCGGTGAATGCCGGGGTGACTGATGCGACGCCGGACCAGCCCTATGTCTCTCTGGCGCTGCGACTGGATCTGGCCACGGCGCGCAGCCTCTATGACGAGATCGGCGTGGCTGACGGGCAGGAAAAGGCGGCGCATTCGATGAGCGTGGCAGATAGCGATGCAGCGCTGATTGATGCGGTCGGGCGGTTGTTCCGCCTGTCGCAGAACCCGGTTGAGGTGCAGGCGCTGGCGCCCCTGGTGCTGCGGGAGATCCATTTCCGCCTGCTGCGCGCCCAGCATGGCGGCATGCTGCGGCAGCTGCTGCTGCATGAAAGTCCGGCCAGCCGGATTTCCAAGGCAATTGCGATGCTCCGGGACCGGTACAAGGCGCCGCTGCCGGTGGCGGATCTGGCCGCCGCGGCGGGGATGAGCCAGTCCAGCTTTCATGAGCATTTCAAATCCCTGACCTCGACCACGCCGTTGCAGTACCAAAAGGAGCTGCGCCTGATGGAGGCCCGCCGCCTGCTGATCAGCGGCGGCACCTCGGTGGCGGCGGCGGCTTATGATGTGGGCTATGAAAGCGCGACCCAGTTCAGCCGGGAATATGCCCGCAAATTCGGAGTGCCGCCGCGGGATGAAAAACCGGTACCGGCTGCTGTGTCCTAGCGTCCCCTGCCATTATCGCCGGATGCCTCCCAAGGCCGTTCCTGAACCCGCGCCTCGCGCAGGGTCCGGCCATAAAGCCCGCTGTACGACCGCCCCAATGAGGACGCCGAGGAAAACCCGCAGCGCAGCGCGATTTGCTCCAGGCTCAGATGGGTTTCCTCGGAGAGGTAACGGGCGTGCTGCAGCCGCAGCATCTTGTAGTATTTGCCCGGTGTCATGCCCAATTCGCGCTGAAAGGCGCGGGCCAGGGTGCGTTCGGACAGCGATACACGCTTTGCCAGCTCAGCAGTATTCAAAGGCGCCTCGATTGTCTCTGCCATCAGATTTGCAGCTTTCAGCACCTTGGGCGAGCCCTTCTGCTCCAATCGGGCGGCGCCGCGGTTCAGTTCCGACTGGCGTGAGGGGTCATAGACAAACATGGTCGAGGCGCCAAAGGCTGCGGCGGATCCATAGAGGTCCTGAATGAGGCTCAGCATCAAATCCAGCGCGGTGCTGGCACCGCCGCAGGTGAGGAACGGGCCGGAACGCACAAACCGCGCGGTGGAGACTTGGGTCTTGGGAAAGGCCTCGGCAAAGGCGTCCAGCTCCTGCCAATGGATCGTGGCAGTATGGCCGTTCAGCAGCCCTGCTGCGGCCAGCAGCCAGGCGGCGGTGTCCAGCGCCAGAACCAGCTTGGCCTGCCGGGCGGCGGTTCTGAGTTTTGCCAGCAGCGCCGGGCTGAGCTGCCCGCGCACGCGGTAACCCGCAACCAGCACCAGGGTGCGGTTGCCCGCGTGTTCGTCAAAACCCCCGTCCGGCGTGATTTGCAGCCCGCTGGAACTGCGCACAGGCGCCCCGTCCAGAGTGGTGACCCGCCAGCCCGCTGTCTCCTGACCTGCGTTCATCCGCACATCGCGCAACGGCTCCATGGCGCTGGCCAGCACCATGTTCGAAAACCCGTCGAACAGCAGAAATTCAAAGATCGGCGGCGGATTTGGCGACATCTGTATGTTATCTGACCGAAACTGTATAGGCGTCGCGTCATGTCCTGCGCTATTGACGCGGAAAGTCAAGCTTCTTGACGACCCGACGATGACCTGACGACCGCTCTCTAACCACGAATGATGCCATGACAACCGCTCCGCTTCTTTGGCAGCCGGATCTTTCGGCGCGCCGCAAACCTCTGCTGTGTGATTTCATGACGCAGGCTGCGAAAACCGCAGGCCGGGCGCTGGATAGCTTCGCGGATCTGCACGCCTGGTCGGTTGCCCGGCCACAGGAATTCTGGCCGCTGGCCTGGGATTTCTGCGGGCTGGAAGGGGACAAGGGGACGGTGCCGCTGGTGGCACATGCCGATCCGATGCAGGTGCGGTTCTTCCCCGAGGCGCGGCTGAACATCGCGGACAGCTTCCTGAAGAACGCCGACGGCCGCGAGGCGATTGTCTTCATCGGCGAAGACGGGTGCCGCATCACCTGGAGCCGGGCGGAGCTGAAGCGCGAGGTTGAACAGCTCGCCGCTGCACTGCGCACCGCCGGGATCACCGCAGGCGACCATGTTGCGGGTTACGTGCCGAACATGCCGCAGACTGTGGCGGCGATGCTGGCCACGGCGTCTTTGGGGGCGGTCTGGTCCTCCTGCGCGCCGGAAAGCGGGCCGGATGTGGTGGTGGACCGGTTCGGCCAGATCGCGCCCAAGCTGATGTTTGCCGCCGACGGCTATTTCTACAACGGCAAGACCTTCGAGACCCGCGATGCGATTACCGAGGTTGCGTCCCGGGTGCCCTCGATAGAGCGGATCGTGGTCTGGCCCTATGCAGGCGGGGCCGAGGAACTGCCCGAGGGCATGATGGCCTATGAGGCTTTCAAGCAGGTGGACGCTCCGGCGCTGGCCTGCCGTGTGATGGGCTTTCGCGATCCGCTTTATGTGATGTTCTCCTCCGGCACCACCGGCAAGCCGAAATGCATCGAGCATTCGGGCGGCGGCACCCTCTTGCGGATGCTGGTGGAACAGCAGCTGCACTGCGACCTGCGCCCCGGCGACCGGATGTTCTATTACACCACCTGCAACTGGATGATGTGGAACTGGCAGGTGGCGGCGCTGGCCTCGGAGGCCTCGATCGTGCTGTTCGACGGCAACCCGGCGCATCCCGGCATCAGCCGGCTGTTCGACGTCGTGGAGGCCGAGAAAGTCACCCATTTTGGCATATCCGCCAAATACATAGACGCCTCTCTGAAACGCCGGAACCGGCCTGCGGATAGCCACGATCTGGCCGCGTTGCGGGTGGTTCTGTCGACCGGTTCGCCGCTGTCGCCCGAAGGCTTTGCCCATGTCTATGCGGACTGGAAGGCGGATGTGCAGCTGGCCTCAATCTGCGGCGGCACCGACATTCTGGGCTGCTTCATTGGCGGCTGCCCGCTGCTGCCGGTGCATCAGGGCGAGATCCAGGCGCCGATGCTGGGGCTGGATGCGGCGACCCTCAATGATCAGGGCGAAGTGGTCGAGGGCATGGCGGGGGAGCTGGTCTGCCGCAACGCGCATCCGTCGATGCCGACCCGGTTTCTGAACGATCCCGGCAATGCGCGCTATCGTGCCAGTTATTATGAGACCTATCCGGATATCTGGCGGCAGGGCGATTTCACCATCCGCACCGGGCACGGCGGTTTTGTGGTGCTGGGCCGCTCGGACGCGACCCTGAACCCCGGCGGCGTGCGGATCGGCACGGCGGAGATTTACCGGCAGCTCGACAAGATCGAAGAGGTCGCCGACGCGGTGGTTGTCGGCCAGTCCTTTGACAACGACGTGCGAGTGGTTTTGTTTGTGCAGACCGCCGAGGGTGCGGTGTTGGACGAGGCGCTAACCACCCGTGTCAAAACGGAAATCCGCAAGAACGCCTCGCCGCGCCATGTGCCCGCCAAGATCATCGCCGTTACTGACATCCCGCGTACCAAGTCCGGCAAGACCGCCGAGCTGGCGGTGCGCGATGTGGTGAATAAGCACCCTGTCCGCAACCTCTCCGGTCTCGCCAACCCGCAGGCGCTGGCGCTGTTTGCGGATCACCCTGAATTGCAAATCTGACCTCAAAGGATCCCGATCATGCCCCTGACCATGAACCGAGACGTCTTCATCACCGCTGCCGTGACCGGCTCGGGCGGCACCCAGGATAAATCTCCCCACGTGCCGCGTTCGCCTAAGCAGATTGCCGACAGCGCAATCGCAGCTGCCAAGGCCGGCGCCGCCGTGGTTCACTGCCATGTGCGCGACCCGGAAACCGGTGCGCCGTCCCGGAAACTTGAGCTGTACCGAGCGCTTACTGACCGTATCCGCGACTCTGAGGTGGATGTGGTGCTGAACCTGACCGCGGGCATGGGCGGCGATATTGTGTTCGGCGGGGTTGAGAGCCCGTTCCCGGTTAATGAGGCCGCCACCGATATGATCGGCGCGACCGAGCGGATGGACCATATCGCTGAATGCCTGCCGGAAATCTGCACCCTGGACTGCGGCACCATGAACTTTGCCGAGGCCGATTACGTGATGACCAACACGCCGGGGATGCTGCGGGCAATGGGGCAGATGATGACCGATCTGGGCGTGAAGCCCGAGATCGAGGCGTTCGATACCGGCCACCTGTGGTTTGCCAAGCAATTGGTAAAAGAAGGAATTTTGGAACCGAACGCGCTGGTGCAGCTGTGCATGGGGGTGCCGTGGGGCGCGCCCAATGACCTCAACACCTTTATGGCGATGGTCAACAATGTGCCCGGCGATTGGACCTGGTCGGCGTTCTCCCTTGGCCGCGATCAGATGCCTTATGCGGCACAGTCGGTGCTTGCGGGCGGCAACGTGCGGGTTGGTCTGGAAGACAACCTGTTTCTGGAGCGGGGCGTGCTGGCCACCAACGCACAACTGGTGGAGCGCGCGGCAGGCGTGATCGAGGGTATGGGCGCCCGGATCATCGGCCCCGACGCGGTTCGCGAAAAGCTGGGCCTGACCAAGCGCGCACCGGTGGCGAAGTAAGCGGTGCAGGGGGGTGTCCTGCGTGCCCCCCCTGAACACCGCTTATGCACCGCTGCGCTGCGGCAAAGCGGGCGGATTGGGGGCTTGCCCCCAAACCCCTAGGATATTTTCGGCCAGATGAAGAGCCGGGCGTTTTTGAAAAGGAAGACTCATGAAAACAGCAGCAATCATCGGCGGCGGGGTGATCGGCGGCGGCTGGGCCGCGCGGTTCCTGCTCAACGGCTGGAACGTGCGGGTGTTCGACCCGGACCCGGATGCAGAACGCAAGATCGGCGAAGTGCTGGGTAACGCGCGGCGCGCGCTGCCGTCGCTTTATGACAAGGCACTGCCGCCTGAGGGCGCGCTGACCTTTCATTCGGATATGGCCGAGGCCGTGGCGGAGGCATCTTGGATCCAGGAAAGCGTGCCGGAGCGGCTGGATCTGAAGCACAAGATCCACGCGCAGATCCAGGCGCATGCCCCGGCCAGCGCGGTGATCGGCTCATCTACCAGCGGCTTTAAACCCTCGGAGCTGAACGCCGAGGGCGCCCGCGCCGTGGTGGCGCATCCGTTCAACCCGGTTTACCTGCTGCCGCTGGTCGAGCTGGTGGGCGATGCGGGCACTTGCGCGCAAGCCTCGGACCTGCTGCGCGGAGTGGGGATGTATCCGCTGACCGTGCGCAAGGAGATCGACGCCCATATCGCCGACCGGCTGCTGGAAGCGGTCTGGCGCGAAGGCCTGTGGCTGATCAAGGACGGCATCTGCACCACTGAAGAGCTGGACGAGTCGATCCGCATGGGCTTTGGCCTGCGGTGGGCGCAGATGGGCCTGTTCGAGACTTACCGGATTGCCGGCGGCGAAGCGGGCATGAAGCATTTCATGGCGCAGTTCGGCCCGGCGCTGGAATGGCCCTGGACCAAGCTGATGGATGTGCCGGAGTTCACCGAGGAGCTGGTGGACCTGATCGCGGGCCAGTCCGACGCGCAGTCCGGCCATATGCCGATCCGCGACCTGGAGCGGCTGCGCGATGACAATCTGGTCGGCATGATGCGGGCACTGAAGAAATCCGGCAGCGGGGCTGGCGGTGTGATAAACACCCATGAGGCCGCGCTGCCGGTGCCGGACGCGGCGGATCTGCCGGTCACTGTCAGCCGCCCGGTGCCGCAGAGCTGGACCGACTACAACGGCCACATGAACGAGGCGCATTACACCGAGGCCTCGGCCCAGGCGACCGACCGCTTCATGGAGATGATCGGCTGCGATGCGGAATATATCGCCGCGGGCGGCAGCTATTTCACCGTCGAAAACCACGTGCGCTTTCTGGATGAGCTGCACGAGGGCGATGCGCTGACCGTGACCAGCCAGGTGCTGCAGGGCGCAGGCAAGAAGATGCATCTGTTCCACCGCCTGCACGGCCCCGAGGGCCAGCTGGCAGCGACGGTGGAGACGCTGCTGCTGCACATGGATCTGACTGCGCGCGGCACCTCGCTGCCGTCGCAGGCCGTTGCGGACAAGCTGGCGTCATATGCCGCTGCCCATGCCGGGATGCCGCTGCCCGAGGGCGCGGGGCGCCACGTCGGCCAGCGGGGCTGAATTGGGAACCGGCGGCTTGCGGGCTGCCGGTTTTCTGTTGCGGGCCGGGCCTCCTCCCCGGTCCGGCCCGCATTTTTGAACCATGGCCATTGGGGAGGGCCGGAAATTTGCCGCCCGGGCAACCGGGCAGCCCCCGCGGCGGAGGAGCGCCGGGGGCATTTGTTCAGGGACAAGGGAGGACAAAATGTCTGAAAGTAATTCCAACAACAGCCACCTGGTGGCAAAGTCCGGTTTCTTTACCGGTCTGCATCCGGGGATGGGCATCGCAGCCAAGGGGATGATCGCCGCCTTTGTGATTTTCACCGTCCTGAATGTCGAATTTGCAGGCGGATTATACAAATCCATCCGCGGCTGGATCGAAGGCGGCCTCAGCTGGTATTACATCTCGGTTCTGGCCGGGATCATGTTTTTCTGCTTCTTCCTGATGTTCTCGAAGTTTGGCAGCCTGCGGCTGGGGGACGATGACTCGCGCCCGGAATTCAGCAACTTCAGCTGGTTCGCGATGCTGTTCTCGGCCGGGATCGGCATTGGCATCCTGTTCTTTGGCGTGGCAGAGCCGATCTTTTATTTCGATAACTCGGCGGTCTGGGGCTATCCCAACAACCCGCATGCCGAGCTTCAGGGCCATTCGGAAATGAACATGCAGCGCGCGGTTGATGCGATGCGGGTGACTTATTTTCACTGGGGATTCCACGGCTGGGCCTTGTACGTGATCGTGGGCCTGTGCCTGGCTTATTTCGGCTTTCGCAAGAAGCTGCCGCTGACCATGCGTTCGGCGCTGTATCCGCTGATCGGTGAACGGATCTATGGTCCTTGGGGCCACTGCGTGGACCTGCTGGCGGTGTTCGGTTCGGTTTTCGGGATTGCGACATCGCTGGGTCTGGGCACCAGCCAGATGGCCACCGGCCTTAATGTGCTGTTCGGGCTGGAGCCGACTATGACGCTAAAGATTGTGCTGATCGTGATCGTGACAATCATTGCAACCGTGTCGACCGTATCCGGCGTGGGCAAGGGCATCCGGTTGATTTCCGAATGGAATATCTGGCTGTCGATGTTCCTGCTGGCCGCCTTTGTGGTGATCGGACCGGTCAAATGGCTGCTGGGGTTCTATGTGACGACGCTGGGCGATTACATCTGGAACTTCATCCCGATGGGGTTCTGGACAGCCAGTTCCGAGGAAAACATCGCCTGGCAGGGCGGCTGGACCATCTTTTACTGGGGCTGGTGGATTGCCTGGGCACCGATGGTGGGCATGTTCATTGCCCGCATCTCGCGCGGGCGCACCATCCGCGAGTTCATGGTGGGGGTGCTGTTCGTGCCGACCGCGATTGCTTTCTTTTGGCTGTGCATGTTCGGCGGCAACGCCATCTGGCAGGAGCTGAACATGGCCGGCGGCCCGGGCGCCGATGGCGGTGCGGGGGTGATCCAGACCGTGCAGGCCTGGGATCTGCCGTCGGCGCTGTACGGCACCATCGGCAATCTGGGCGCCACTTCCTGGCTGGGGGATCTGAGCTGGACCGCCTGGCCGCTGTCGGCGCTGGCGACGCTGCTGTTGTTCTCGTGGTTTGTGACTTCGGCGGACTCGGGCACGCTGGTTATCACCACTATGCTGTCGATGGGCGACGACAACCCGCCCAAGAAGTTCCGGATTATCTGGGGCGCGGGTATTGGCGCCACTGCGATTGTGCTGCTGTGGGCCGGAGGTCTTGGCGCCCTGCAGACCGCGTCGATTGCTGCGGCTTTCCCGATTTCCTTCGTAATCATCGCGATGACACTGGGGCTGTACAAGTCACTGAAAACCGATCCGTCTGCGTCGCCGATCAGTGAAGCCGGCGCTGCGCCGGACGGTACCCGTATTGTGCAGGACCTGCGCGCCTGAGGCGGCCCCGCCGGTGCAACGAAAATGCGCCGGGCCTGTAGAAAGGCCCGGCGCAAAAATTGTCAGCTGACAATTTTGATCAGTCGCAGGCTGCGGTGACGATGATCTCAACCTTCAGGATTTCTCGCGCCAATTTGGCCTCACCGCAGGCGCGCGCCGGGGCGTGGCCCTCGGGAACCCAAGCATTCCAAACCTCGTTCAGCTCAGCGAAATAGGACATGTCGGACAGCCAGATCACCGTTTGCAGCAGGCGGGTCTTGTCGCTGCCGGCCTCGGCCAGCAGGGCATCGACCTTGGCCAGGATTTCGCGGGTCTGCTCGGCTGCGGTGTCTGCTTCGGACACTTGGCCGCTGAAATAGGCAACACCGTTGTGCTTGACGATTTTGCTGGAGCGGGCGGTGGTGCCGGAACGGGTGATGGTCATGCTGTAAGCCTTTTCTGTCATGAGATGCTGCGGACATACCGGCTGGGGCTGCTGGCGGAAAGGCCGCAGATGCAAAAGACTGCTGGGCCGGGGTCTGCGGCGTCCCGGCCCGCTGGTGTCACAATTTGATCACCGCCATCTTGTCCTGGGTCATGTCATGCATGGTGTAACCGATGCCGCCGGTGTTGTAGCCGGACTGGCGGCGGCCGGCAAAGGGCATCCAGTCAACGCGGAAGGCCGTGTGGTCATTGACCATGACTGCGGTGGCATCCAGCTGGCGCACGGCTTGCATTGCGGTGTCCAGGCTTTTGGTAAAGACCGCTGCCTGAAACGCGACCGGCAGGCTGTTGGCAACCTCAATCGCTTGCGGGATGCTGCTGGTGCTGTAGACGCAGATCACCGGTCCAAAGATCTCCTGCTGCGACACGCGGGCCTCGGCAGGCGGGTCCAGCAGCACGGTGGGGGCATAGGTGGTCTCGCCCAGGCGCTTGCCGCCGATCAGGACCTTGGCACCGCCCTGTACCGCCTCGTTCACCCAGTCCTCGACCCGGTCAACCTCGGCGGGGCGGATCAGCGGGCCGCAATCGACGCTTGCGTCAGTGGCATCGCCGACCTTCAGCGCCTGTGCGGCGGCGGCCAGTTTCTGCGCAATTTCTTCGGCCATTCCGGCAGGTGCGAACACTCGCTGGACCGAGACGCAGACCTGGCCGGAGTGGTAGAAACCGCCCTTGGCCAGTGCCGGGATCATTGCGTCAATATCCGCGTCCCCGGCCACGATCACCGGAGCAGCACCGCCGTGCTCCAGCGCGCAGCGGGTGCCGGGAGCCAGTTTCGAACGCAGCATCCAGCCGACGCGGGCGGAGCCGATGAAGGAGAAGAAGCCGGCGCGGGCGTCAGTGATCATCTGTTCGGCCACGTCGTTGCTGCAGACCACCGAACGGCACCAGTCCTGCGGCAGTCCGGCCTCGTGCAGCATGGCAACAAAGGTCTGGCACGACAGCGGCGTGTCTTGCGCCGGTTTCACGATCACCGGGCAGCCGGTGGCGACGGCGGGGGCGACCTGATGCACGATCAGGTTCAACGGATGGTTAAAGGCGCTGGCAGCCACCACCACGCCAATCGGCTCGCGCTGGGTAAAGGCGATGCGGCCCGCGCCGGCCGCGGTCAGGTCCATCGGGATTTCCCGTCCCGTCATCTGGCCGATCTCATGCACGCACAGTTCCACCCCGTCGATGGCGCGTTTGACCTCGACGCGTGCGTCCACCAGCGGCTTGCCGCCTTCGCTGGCGATCAAAAGGGCCAGCTCGTCAAACCGCGCCTCCATCAATCGGGCGGTTTTCCGCAGGATTTCAATGCGCTGATAGGCGGGCAGCCAGCCATCCCGCTGGCGGAACAACCCATGCGCGGTTTCCAGCATAGCGTCGATCTGCGCCCAATCACTGGTCTCGACCGTGCCGATGCGTTCCAGGCTGTAGGGGTTCACGACTTCGACGGTTTTGGTCATATCAGACATACCTTTGCGGCCAGTTCATCAATCAGAACGCGCTGGTTTTCGCTGTAATCGACCGGCACGTCGATCAGATGCACGCCGCCTGCGGTAAAGGCTTTCTCAAACGTGGGCACCAGATCTTCGGTGCGGGTGATCCGGTGGCCGGTGGCGCCGTAACTGTTTGCATACTGGACAAAATCCGGGTTGTTGAATTCCAGCCCCCAGTCGGCGAACCCGGCGTGCGCCTGTTTCCAGCGGATCATGCCGTATGAGCTGTCGTTCAGCACTGTCACCACCAGGTTAAGGCCGAGCCGGACAGCGGTTTCCAGCTCCTGGCTGTTCATCATAAAGCCGCCGTCGCCGCAGATCGCCATCACCCGGCGGTCCGGGTTCAGCTGCGCGGCCATCATCGCCGAGGGCAGGCCAGCGCCCATCGTTGCCAGCGCGTTGTCCAAAAGCACGGTATTGGGCTGATAGGCCTTGTAATTACGGGCGTACCAGATCTTGTAGATGCCATTGTCCAGCGCGATGATATCACAATCCGCCATCACCTTGCGGGTGTCCGCCACCAGCCGCTGCGGGATAATGGGGAAGCGCGGGTCCTCGGCGCCTTCGGCGATATGCACGTCGGTCTCTTTCTTGATACGCTCGAAATAGCCGCGGTCGAAATCCAGCGGCCCGCCCAGGATTTCCCCAAGCCGGGTGATGGTCTGGGCCAGATCGCCGACCACCTCAACCTGCGGGAAATAGACCTGATCGACCTGTGCCGCCTTATAGTTCACATGGATCACCTTGGTGCCGCCGTGCTCCATGAAGAAGGGCGGTTTTTCGACCACATCGTGGCCGACGTTGATGATCAGATCGGCGCGTTCGATGGCGCAGTGCAGATAGTCGCCGTCCGACAGCGCCGCAGTACCCAGGAACAGGTCCGAGCGTTCGTCGATCACCCCCTTGCCCATCTGGGTGTTGAAGAAGGGGATCCGGGTCAGATCGGCAAAATCGCACAGGGCTGAGCGCGCCTTGCGCCGGTTGGCGCCGGCACCCAGCAGCAAGAGCGGCATCTTGGCGCTGCGGATCATCTCTGCCGCCTCGTTCAGCACTGCGTCGCCGGCCACCGCGTAATGGCGGGGATGCGGCTGCAGGACTGTGGTATCGGTGTCTTCGGCGGCGATATCCTCGGGCAGTTCGAGCAGCACGGCACCGGGGCGTTCCTCCTGCGCGGTGCGGAAGGCCTCGCGGATCAGCGCGGGAATGGTGTTGCCGTGCACGATCTGCTTGGACATCTTGCAAATCGGATCGAACAGGCTGACCACGTCGATGATCTGGAACTGGCCCTGTTTCGATTTCTTGATCGGCTTCTGGCCGGTGATCATGATCAAGGGCATGCCGCCCAGATGGGCATAGGCCGCAGGGGTGGCCAAATTGGTGGCACCGGGGCCAAGGGTGGCCATGCAGACGCCCGCCTTGCCGGTCAGGCGGCCATAGGTGGCGGCCATGAAGGCGGCGCCTTGTTCATGCCGGGTCAGCACCAGTTCGATCGATGAGGGACGCAGGGATTCCAGCAGATCAAGGTTTTCTTCACCCGGAACGGCAAAGACATACTCAACGCCTTCGGCCTCCAGTGCGGCGACAAAAAGATCCGAGGCTTTGACCGGCGCGTGCGCCGCAGAGTGAGTGTCAGGCATGAAGGCTCCTGTTCGTTGAAAGTGGTGTTGACGGCGGATGAGGTTACTCAGCTGCGTGTTTCTGTTCCGGCACCGGAAACAGCTCCTCCATTGAGACAGAGCGGCCGTTATCCATGACAATCCGCGCGTGGTATCGTTTCAGCAGCCGCGGCTCGGCGACGCCGCAGCTGTGGGCCAGGATGCCGACCTCCTTGACCATGTTTTTGGCATAATAGGCGACGCGCTCGGATTTGCTGGCAGGATCCAGGCCGAATTGCAGCTTGGGGTCATGAGTGGTGATGCCGGTGGGGCAGGTGTTCTTGTTGCACTGCAGCGCCTGGATGCAGCCAAGTGCAAACATGAAACCGCGTGCCGAGTTCACAAAATCCGCCCCGGCGCAGAACGCCCAGGCAACCTCGGACGGGTTGATCAGCTTGCCGCTGGCGCAAACCTTGATGCGGCCGCGCAAGCCATAACGGGTCAGGATGTCCACCGTCAGCGGCAGGCTTTCGCGCAACGGCATGCCCATATTGTCGATCAGGCTCATCGGGGCGGCGCCGGTGCCGCCGTCGGCGCTGTCGATGGTGATGAAATCCGGGGCGCTTTCCATACCGCGCGACAGGATTTCCTGGCACAGACCTTCGACAAACCCATAGGCGCCGACCACCGCCTTGAAGCCCACCGGTTTGCCGGTCACGTCGCGGACATAGGCGATCATGTCCAGCAGATCGCCGACGCAGTCAACTTCGGGGTGGCGGTTGGGGCTGATCGCGTCCTCGCCCGGTGTCAACCCGCGGATGGCGGCGATTTCTTCGGTCACCTTGGCGCCGGGCAGGATGCCGCCCTTACCGGGTTTGGCACCCTGGCTGAGTTTCAGTTCGAACATCCGCACGCAGTCATGCGCCGCGACCGCGCGCAGCTTATCCTCGTCAAAGCCGCCCCCGGGCTTGCGCACGCCGAACTTGCCGGTGCCGATCTGGAACACGATGTCGGCGCCGCCCTCCAAGTGGTAGGGCGACAATCCGCCCTCGCCGGTGTTGAGCCAGATGCCCGCCTTTTTGGCGCCATGCGACAGCGCCCGCACGGCGGGAACGGAAATGGCGCCAAAACTCATGCCGGAAATGTTGAAGATCGACGCGGTGGTATACGGCGTGCGGGCATAGGGACCGATAGTGACAGCCGCTGGATCCTTGGCGTCCTGCTCCAGCGCCGGGAAGGGGCAGTTGGCGAAATAGACCGTGCCCGCCGGACGCAGATCACGGGTGGAGCCGAAGGCGACGGTGGAATCCACATTTTTGGCCGCGCGGTACGCCCAGGAGCGTTCGGCCCGGTTGAAGGGCATCTCCTCGCGGTCCAGGGCAAAGAAATACTGCCGGAAAAACTCCCCCATATGTTCAAAGAAATAACGGAAACGGGCCACCACCGGGTAATTGCGGCGCAGGGTGCTGTCGGTCTGGGTCTTGTCGCGGATGTAGATCACCACCAGCCACAAAACGCCGGCGCCAAAGACAAAGATGAACGCATATGACAGGAATTCGAGCAGCGCCAGTACGGTGCTGGATATCTGGGACATGTTTTCCGTCGCTCCTTCAGGGGCTTGGCGGCGCGGTTGGATCCGCGTGCCTGGCTTTTGTCGTTATAGAATGCGCATTTGTACGGGGCATTGCATTCACGGGGTGATCACAACCTCAGGAGCCACGCGTCAGCAGGACAGGCCGGCAAGCCTGGCGTGGCTTTGTTCCGGGATACTGCGGCAATGGGGGGAAACTTGTCCAGCCTTCGGCGCGGCATCACGGGCCTTATGCGGCAGCGCTGCAGGCGTCGCGGATATCCTGGCCAAACAGTTCCACCGCGCGCCGCTGGACCTGACTGCGCCGGACAGCAAGCGAAAAGGCGGACTGCCAGCGCAACTGCGGGTGCGCCAGCTCCCGGAACCGGCCCGCCTTGACCCGGCTTTCCGCGAAATGCACCGGCAGCGGGCCCAGATACTGCCCGGTCTCGATCAGCATTGCCATCGCTTCCATATTGGCGACCACAGCAGTTGGATCCGGGCGGCCAAGCCCGGGAGAGACAAGCCTGTCATAAGAGCGCTGGCAGTGCGGATACCTGGCGATCTCCTGCGGGTTGATCAACGCATCCGGCGCAGTGAACAAAGGGTGGTCCCGGCCGCAATAAAGCCGGTGCTCCTCGCAGCACAGCGGCTCATAGGACAGGTCCGTGACCTGGTTGCGAAACGGCGCAATGGCCAGATTCAGCGCGCCTGAAATCAGTTGCTGGGTCAAACCGGCGGGAGAGGCGACAACGATTTCCAGCCGCACCTCGTTCGGGCGGACCAGAAAACGCCGCAGGGCCTGGGCCAGGTTGAGGCCGGGCAGGCTGCTCACGGCATCGACCACGCCGATGCGCAGATCGCCGGTGACCGCATCGCGCAGCTCCAGCAGTTCGGCGTCGAAATCGCGGGCGCTGCGCAGGATGCTGCGGGCCTTCTGATAGGCGATGGCGCCGCGTTCCGTCAGCCGGAACCCGCCGCGGCCGCGCTCGCACACCCGGTAGCCGAGCGCGGTTTCCAGATCGCGGATGCGGATGCTGATGGCGGATTGGGTGATCCCCAACGCATATTGCGCATCGGAGAACCCGCCGCAGTCGGTCACGGTGACAAAAGTTTCCAGCAGCGTGTTGCGCAGCAGTTTCACGTGCCTGTTCCTCCCCGGCGGTCCTGCAGGCATTACATGATAGTGTTTCATGTAAAGATAGACAGTATAATATATTTTCACACAGTGTTCTGTGCTGAGTTGCCGCCTGACCCGCAAATGGAGACACATATGTCTGGACATGGTTACGAAGCCGGCCGCCTGAACCTGCCCTTTGTCGGCATCGCCACCTTCGGCAAAAAACCCTATGTCGAAGATTGGGACAGCATAAACGCCGACGTCGCCATCCTTGGCGCGCCGTTTGATTCCGGCTGCCAGTTCCGCCCGGGCGCGCGTTTCGGCCCGCGCGCAGTGCGCGAGGCCTCGACGCTGTTCAGCTTCGGCCATGCCGGTGCTTACGACCACGAAGATGACGCCACCTATCTGGGCGAAAATGTGCGGATCGTCGATCTGGGCGATGCTGACATCATCCACACCAAGACTGAGGAAAGCCACGCCAATATCGAATACGGCGTGAAGAAGATCCTGGCGGCTGGCGCCTTGCCCGTCACGATCGGCGGTGATCATTCGATCAACATTCCCTGCATCAGCGCCTTTGCCGGAGACTGCGCCGGAAACGGCCCGATCCATGTGGTGCAGATTGACGCACATTTGGATTTTGTTGATGAGCGGCACGGGGTTACGGACGGGCACGGCAACCCGATGCGCCGGGCGATTGAAAAAGAATACGTCTCCGGCATGACCCAGCTGGGCATTCGCAATGTGTCCTCCACCGCCCGCGAAGGGTATAGCGACGCACGGGCGCGCGGCTCGGACATTCTGTCGGTGCGCCAGGTGCGCAAGCTGGGGACAGATGCGGTGCTGGCGCGCATCCCCGAAGGTGCCCGCTATTACGTCACCATTGACATCGACGCCTTCTGCCCGTCGATTGCGCCAGGCACCGGTACGCCGAGCCACGGCGGTTTCCAGTATTACGACGTGCTGGAGATCCTGCAGGGCCTCAGCAAACGCGGCGATGTTGCCGGTATCGACCTGGTGGAAGTGGCCCCAGCCTATGACCCTTCGGAAAGCACTCAGATTCTGGCTGCACAGCTCTTGTTAAACTTCATCGGCTTCATCTTCCACAACCGGCGCTAAGGTTGCAGGGGCTGCTTCTTTCTGGTCGGAAATACCCCGGGGAGCGCGAGGGGCCGGCCCCTCGTTCCTGCCTTTGCCGCAAGCGCCGGGGGTGTCAGGGGGCCATCTTGCCCTCGGCAAAGGCCCGGGCGGCTGCGACCGCCTCCGGATCCGGCTCTGCCCCGGTGAACCCCAGCAGGTATCCTTCCAGCCGCGCGGTGCGGGCCTGCATCGGTTCTCGGACCTCCAGTGCGTGATAGCCGCATTGCATGAAATACAGGATCCGCGAGCGGGAATCGGCTTCATACGGTGTATACCCGTGGCGCATGAACATGGCGGTGACCGCCTCCAGCCGCAGCGCATCTGCCGCATCGATCCGGTTGCGCACCTTGCCGTCGCGCCGCGACCATTCCCGCACCGCAAAATCCAGACTGGCGTCAAACAGGTCCGGATCGACAAAACAGCGGAAGAAATTGCAGACCGCCCAGGAGATATTCCCCGCAGGCAATTCGCAATGGGTCAGGATGGGCGCGGTATTGCGCGCCTCCCAATCGTCCAGCAGCGCCTCCAGCAGGTGTTTGCGGCTTTTGAAGTACCAGTAGAAGCTGGAGCGCGAGACGCCGAGCCGTTCGCCGATGGCCAGCACCTTGACGCCTGCCACCCCGTCGCTGATCAGCAGGTCGCGGGCCACGTTCAGCCAGTCTTCCGGCGTGACCTTCACATGGCCGCTGAGGGGTTCCTTGTCCGGGTTGTCCCGGTGCAGCACCGGGGCGGCGCGTCTGGCCATGTCAGCTCTCCGGCGGGGCGCCGCCGTCTGCGGTGCGTTTGGCGATGAAGCTTTGCAAGGCCTCAACGCGGGTGTCGTCAGTCTTGGGCCGGTTATCATGGGCCAGGATATCCTTCCAGACCCGGGTTGCGCGCTGGTTGGCGTCCAACGCCCCGCGCTCGGTCCAGGTGCCGAAATTGGCGTAATCATGCACCACGGGTTCGTAGAATTCAGTATTATACCGCGCCATGGTCTGGAGAGTGGCAAAGAAATGGCCGCTTGGCTCCACCTCCTTGATCGCAGTGCCGTAGCCGATCTCGTCCGCACCGGCCTGGGCGCCTGCGCACAGCTCGGCAATCATGTTCAGCACTTCGGCGTCGGTGATCAGCTTTTCATAAGACACCGACAACCCGCCTTCCAGCCAGCCGGCCGAGTGGATGATCACCGTGGCGCCAGCCATCAGGCAGCCCCACAGACCCATCTGGTTTTCATTTGCCGCCTGCACGTCATTGCTGTTTGACGCGGACCCCGCAGCAGATCGCCACGGCAGACCAAGGAAGCGCGCCAGCTGGCCTGCCGCCAAGGAGGCCTGGAAATGCGACGGGGTGCCAAAGGCTGGAGCGCCGGATTTCATGTCCACGTTGGAAGTGAAAGTGCCGTAACAGACCGGCGCGCCGGGGTTGGTCAGCTGGGTCAGCGTCAGGGCGGCCAGCACCTCGGCATGGCTAAGGGTGATGGCGCCCGCAACGGTGATCGGTGCCATTGCCCCCATCAGCGTGAAGGGCGTGATGATCGAGACCTGGCCGTGGCGGGCAAAGTCGATCAGCCCCTGCGCCATCGGAATGTCCAGCGTGCGCGGGCTGTTGGTGTTGATGATGGTGTAGCAGCGCGGCTCAGCCTGAAACTCAGCGTCCGACAACCCGCGGAAATCGCGGATCATCTCAAAACAATCCATCACCTGCGGTGTCCCGCGCGAGAAGATGAAGGGGAACTTGTCGGTCCGGGTCATCTGCGCCTCGGTGGTGAAGTAATGGCGCAAGTGGACGGGCACGTCCTGCGGCTCCACCTGGGGGGAGATCATGTGGAAGACGTCGAAATGATGGGTGAGCTGCAGATATTCCAGGTAATCCCGGGCTGAGCCGGGGCGCCGCCCGCGTTCCAGATCGGTGGCATTGGGGGCGCCGGCGCCGGCCTGAAACACCAGGCTGCCCAGCTCCAGCGTGATATCCCGCTCCCGCGCTCCGGCCCGGCAGGTGATCGAACGGGGTGCGGTGGCCAGCGCCGCCTCGATGATGTCGCGGCCGATATAGACCATTTCGCTGGCTTCATCGACGCGGGCGCCGGCCTTGGCATAGATCCTGCGGGCCTCGGGCAGCAGCACCTTCATGCCCAGCTCTTCCAGCATTTTCAGCGCGGTTTCATGCATCTCTGCGATCTGATGCGCCGGGAACACCTCCATCAGCGGAAAGGGGTTTTTCAGCTGGCGGTAGTTCACAGTACGCTGCGGCGCGGCCCCGGCGGCGGTTTTGCGGGTCCGGCGGCGTCCGCGGGTAGTGCCTTCGTTCTCAAGGGTCATCGGGTCAGCCTCTCATCGCTGTGCCGGAGGGGTCGTAGGGGGAGGGCGCAATCACCCGCGCGGCGCGTTCCTGGCCGACGATGTGCAGGGTCAATTCAGTGCCTTCTGCGGCTGCATCGCGGTTCACCACTGCCATTGCCAGCGATTTTCCGGTGCTGTGGCCATAGCCGCCCGAGGTGACAAAGCCGACGCGGGTGCCGCCCTGCCAGACGGGTTCGTAGCCGCTGGCGTCTGCGTCCGTCGCCTCGATTTCCAGCGTCACAACGACCTGCGCCGGGCCGCCTGCCTCGCGTTCCTTCAATGCCGCTTCGCGGCCGATGAAGTCCTTGTCCCAGTCGATCCAGCGGTCCATGCCGGTTTGCGCGGCGGTGTAGCCTTGGGTGAATTCGGCGCTCCAGATGCCAAAGCTTTTCTCCAGCCGCAGGCTGAGCAGCGCATTGAAGCCGACTTCGCGCAGCCCCAGATCGGCGCCTGCCTCCAGCAGGACCTCGCGCAGGGTGATGTGCTCGGCGGCGGAGCAGTGGAGCTCATAGCCCAGCTCCCCCGCGACAGAGAGGCGGCCCACCTTGAGGCGCAGCATGCCAATGTCGAAGGTGCCGCAGCCCATGAACGGCAGGTCGGCGATGGGGGCGTCTGTCAGCTTTTCCAGCACCTTGCGGCTGTTCGGGCCGGACAGGCTGAAGCCGGTAATGGCATCGGTCACGTCGCGCACCCCGACGTTTTCGCCCATGTGGTCCTGGAACCAGCGCATGTGCCACTCGCGCAGGTAGTAGCTGCCCATGATCCACCAGCTGCCGTCACCCCAGTTGAACACCGTGAGGTCGCCCTTGAGGCGTCCCTCGGATGACAGCATCGGCGCCAGTTTGGCGCGGCCCGGGGCGGGGAGTTTAGAGGCCAGGATGCGGTTGAGCCAGGCCTCGGCGCTTGTACCCGAAACCTCGAACCGTGAGAAGGCGGAGATGTCCAAGAGGCCCACCGCCCCGCGCACCGCCTTGCATTCATCTGCGACGATCTCAAACGCGTTGGAGCGTTTCAGGGTCGGGGTTTCGGTGAAATCTTCCGACGGGGCGAAATAGAGCGGGATTTCCAGCCCGTAGCTTGCGCCCCAGCGGCAGCCTGCGCGCGCCATGTCCGAGTAGGCTGGGGCCTTTTTCAGAGGGCGGCCTGCGGGCAGCTGCTCGTTGGGGTAGGTCATGACAAAGCGGCGGGTGTAGAACTGGCCGGTGGTCTCCTTGATAAAGCGCTTGTTCTGGGCGTAGTCGCCGAAACGCGCCACATCCATGCCAAACACATCCGCCTCCGGCTCGCCGTGGATCATCCATTCGGCCAGCGATTTGCCGACACCGCCGCCCTGCAGGAAGCCTGCCATCACGCCGCAGGCGCACCAGTAGCCGGGTTTGCCGCGCACCGGGCCGACCAGCGGGTTGCCGTCGGGGGCAAAGGTGAAGGCGCCGTTGACCCAGGTCTTGACACCGGTGGTTTGCAGCGCCGGGTAGCGCTCAAACCCCAGGGTCAGTTCACGCTCGATCCGGTCGGGATCTTCCTGCTGCAGCTCGAAGCCGTATTCCCAGGGCGCGCCGTCCATCATCCAATGCTGATGGTCGATCTCGTAGATGCCGAGCAGGATGCCCTTTTGGTCCTGACGCATATAGGTGAAGCCTTCAAGGTCGACGGTCATCGGCACCTCGAAGTCGAGCTGTTCCAGTTCGGGGATGGTATCGGAGATCAGATAGTGGTGGTTCAGCGGCGATACCGGCAGTTCGACCCCGGCCATGCGGCCCACCTGCTTGGCCCAGAGACCGGCGGCGTTGACCACATGTTCGGCGTGGATGGTGCCCTTTTCTGTGACGATCTGCCAGCCATCGTCCACCTGATGCAGTTCCAGCACGCGATTGTTTTCAATGACTTCCGCACCGCGCTTCTTGGCAGCACCCGCATAGGCATGCACGGTGCCGGTGGTATCCACATAGCCCTCGCGGTCGGCCCACATGCCGCCGAGGATGCCCTCGGTGGACATGATCGGGCACAGCTTACCCGCTTCCTGCGGGGTGATCAGGCGGCAATCGTCGATGCCGATGGATTGGAAAGTGCGGTAGGTCGATTGCAGCCATTCCCAGCGGTCCGGGGTACCCGCCAGCGTCATGCCGCCGGTCATATGCATGCCGACGGACTGGCCGGATTCCTGTTCGATCTCGGACAGGAGGTCGATGGTGTACGCCTGCAACGAGGCGATGTTCGGATCGGCGTTCAGCGCATGAAACCCGCCCGCGGCGTGCCAGCTGGACCCGGCGGTCAGCACCGAGCGTTCGATCAGGCAGACGTCGGTCCAGCCGAATTTCGCCAGGTGATAAAGGACGGAGGCGCCGACAACGCCGCCCCCGATGACAACGGCACGATAGTGCGACTTCATGGATTTGCTCCCTGTCTGCTGCCGCCGGGCCAGCGGAGCGTGCCGCCGAATCCACCCTTTGGACATTTCTGTCCAATTCATCGGCGATCCTGGACAGTATTGTCCAGAAAAATCGTGCGCAGCGGGATCAGGAGCGGGGCCGGGTCACAAATCCAGTTCGATTGTGCCGGTGGCAGGGACGGCGCAGCAGATCAGGGTTTCATCTTCTGCAATCGCCACCGCCGGTGCACGGCGGTAGGTCACCTTTCCTGCGCCGAGCCGGGTGCTGCAACTGCCGCAATTACCAGCGCGGCAGCTGAATTCGGGCGTCAGGCCATGGTTTTCGGCCAGTTCCAGCAGGGTGCCATCAGCAGGGGTCCATGGCTGTTCAAATCCGGATCTGGTGAAACGGACAATGGCAGTTTCCGCTTCTGGCACGGCTTCATGGACAGGCGGGGCATCTGCAGTGCGCACCAAGGCGGACGGCCCGAACGCCTCGGCGTGGATGCCCGTGTCATCAACCCCAAGACTGAGGAGGCTGTCATAGGCGGATTGCATAAACCGGCCGGGACCGCAGAGATAGATATCAGCAGCTTCCTGCGGCAGCAGCTGTTGCAGAATTTCGGCATTGACCCGGCCTGCCAGATCGAAGTCCCGGCCTTCCACCTCATTTGCGGCGGGTTTGCTGATCAGCGAAACATACCGGATGAACCCGCCGGAGGCCTGCACAAGTCTGCGCAGTTCACTGGCGAACGCACGATCCGTCACTGTGCGGGCTGCGTGCAGGATGGTGAGCGGGCGCAGATGCCGGGTGCGCAGCCCCTCGCGGAGAACATGCCGGGCCATGGCGATCATCGGGGTGATGCCAACTCCGCCTGCGATCAGAAGTGCAGGACGCCGGTCTGAGGCATCCAGAAAGAACGCGCCCCGCGGGGCTTTGGCCTCAATGACCGAACCCGGTTGCAGGGTGTCATGCAGCAGGCGGGACACGGTACCGTTCTCCTCGCGTTTAACCGAGATACGATAGTGGTCTTCACCTGGGGCTGAGGAGACCGTGTAAGTCCGCACCAGCGGCGTGTCTGCGCCGGGCGGCGCGGTGCGGAGGGTCAGGAACTGGCCGGCCTCAAACGGCAGCAGCGGGCCGCCGTCCTCCGGCTGCAGATAAAACGAGCGGATTGCACTGCTTTCCTGTTCAACCCGTGCAATTTGAAACCGGCGCCAGGTGCTACGCTGTGTTTCCAGGGATTTGCGGGCCTCAGCCTCGCTCCAGGTATCCGTCATCATTGTGTTTGGAGAAAACGCACCGCGTTCGGCGCGGAAAGGCAGGGCACCCTTTAGCCAGACGCCTTGGTGCAGGGTGAAGCGCCAGCCGCGCTCGGCGCCGTGAAAGGCGGTGACATCCGGGTGGTCTTCGTCCAGCAGCTCAACCGTGCCGGTTAGCAGCAGCAGGCTGCCGGTGGTAAAATCCGTAAACGCCAGCCCTGCGCGCGGGTTCAGCAGGAAATTTCCCAGCGTGTTGAAATGGTTGTTGCCGGGGAAATCGGGGATGGTGAGGGTGTTGCCGTCGATGCGGACAAAACCGGGCCGCCCGCCCCGGTGCGAGACATCGACGCCTTCACGTTCAGGGTGTTCCGCCGCAGGCACATGGCTGGCGGCAAAGAACATGTCGGCATCGGAAATCAGCGCGGTGTGGGCGCTGCCGAACCTGTCAAATCGCTGCGGCTTGGCAGGGGTCTGCGCCTTTGCCGGCTTCAATTCCCGCAGCTGGATATATTGCGGGCAATTGCCAAAGGACTGATCGACCCGCAGGGTAAACCCGTTGCGCGCGGCGGCAATGACCCGGCCGTTGACCCGGTTGCGGCGGCGGCTGTGCAGCTCGATCCCCAGCAGCCCCAGGGGAGCACCTTTGCGGATGGCGGCATGGACAGGATCCCCCGTGCCGCCGCTTAGCGAAACATGCAGATGCCGCGCATCCGGCGTTGCGGCAAAACCGGGTGGGCCGCACAGCAGGCTTGCCCAGGGCCAGCCCTGATGGTCCACTGCGCCAGCTGCCAGAAACGGAAGTTGCGCATAAAATTCCCGGTGCTGATCCGGCATAAAGGGGCGGATCACCCGGCGGGCGAAGGCTTCCATTGCGTCGCGCTTGCCTGCGCGGCGCTGCATTTCCTGCTCGCCCTCATGAAAGGGAGAGGGGCTGTCTGCGTCAAAGGGAGTCATGGAAACCTCCTGTTTGCTGAAAGAAAGAGGCGGCAGCCGCCACAGGAGCCGCCGCGCAAGGGGTCAGGCCGCCAGGCCAACCTTGGTGGCGGGCATCGGCTTAAAGCCTTTCAGACCTTCGATGCGGGCCAGATGGGCGCGCACATTCGGGTAGGGCTCCAGCGAGATACCGCCCTCCGGCGCGTGGGCCAAATAGGAATAGACCGCCACGTCGGCGATTGTGGGGGCGTCGCCGGCCAGGAAGCTGCGGCCCTCCATATGGGCATCGATCTTGCCCAGCACACGGGCGGCGACGGTGGCGCAGAACTCCGCGTCCAGGGCTGCGTTAAAGACGGTGATCAGCCGCGCTGCAGCGGGTCCAAAGGCAATTTCGCCCGCGGCCAAGGTCAGGAACTTCTGCACTTCCGCTTCCAGAACCGGATCGGACGGCAGCCAGGACGGCGCGTATTTGCGGGCGAGATAGACCAGGATGGCGTTGGAATCGGTGATCACGGTTTCGCCGTCCTCGACCACCGGCACCTGGCCGGCGGGGTTCAGCGCCAGAAAGGCGGGCTGTTTGTGTTCGCCGGCTGCGAGATCAACATTGATCACCTCATGGGCGATGCCGGCGAGGCTGGCGAACAGCTCCACCCGGTGGGCGTGGCCGGAGAGGGGGAAGCTGTGAATGCGGATGGAATGGGGCATGTTTGGGGTCCTTTTCTGTGGCATGTGCCATGAGGTGTTGAAGACACAGGCAAGATAGCGGCCGCACGTATGGGCGATAATATTCTATTTTGGCGATTGATTGTGTACGCAGAGTTCATAAAAGGCGGCACTGGGGGAGACGTGATGGACAAATTGGACTGCATGCGCACTTTTGCTGCCGTAGCGGCGCAAAGCTCTTTTACTGATGGCGCGCGGCAAATCGGGATCAGCACCAAGCTGGCCAGTAAATATGTCGCCCGGCTGGAGGAACAGCTGGGTGCACAGCTGCTGAACCGCACCACCCGCAAGGTGACGCTGACCGACACGGGCCGCGCCTATCTGGAGCGCTGCCTGCCGCTGCTGGATCAGTTCGACGAGCTGGAGGATGTAGTGCAGCTGCGCCAGCAGGAGCTGGCAGGCCCGGTCCGGATCACCGCTCCCACCGGCTTTGGCAGCCGCGAGCTGGTCGAAGCCCTGCAGCCGTTCCAGCAAAGGCACCCCGAAGTGACGGTTGAGCTGGTGCTGTCGGACCGCCACTTGCCCATCTTGGAGGAGGGCGTGGACCTGGCGGTTCGTTTTGGAACACTCAAGGATTCGACGCTGGTGGCCCGCAAGCTCTGCGCCATGCGGCTGGTGGTGGTGGCATCGCCGGCCTATCTGGCGGCACAGGGCACCCCCGCCGAACCCGAAACACTGGCCACCCACAACTGCCTGCTGCAAATGACCTCGCCGCAGCCGGATGCCTGGACCTTTGGCCGCAAGGACCGGCGGCGTACCATAATTGTCGGCGGCAGCTTTCGCGCCAATTCACCGCGTGCCGTGGCCCATATGGCTGCCAGCGGCCTGGGGATTGCCCGTTGCCCGCACTATACAGCGCTGCCGTTTCTGCAGGACGGCAGGCTGCAAGTGCTTTTTGAACAACAGGAAACCGATCCGATCACACTCTATGCGGTTTACCCGTCCAGCCGCCATCTGACGGCGCGGATCCGGGCCTTGATCGACCACTTGGCGGCCTGCTTTGGACCGGGCTGACCAAGGCGTACAGCACGGCATTGCCGGCCCTTCTTCATCTTTCTGCAAGTACTCCGGGGAGCGCGAGGGGCTGGCCCCTCGCAACCCGGGTCCGGTTTTCGAAACGGTTCCGGACCGGCAGGACAACAGTATTGTCCTATATATTTTATACTTGAAATAAATGTTCAAGCCTGCGTAGGCTCGTATCAAGGGCTGGCGAAAGATCAGCCGGAGAGATGCAGGCTGCAGCGGGTCTTGGCTTCTGCCGGGGCGGCGTTAAAGTCGCAAGCATTTGATCCAAAACCCTGGCTTCGGTCCAGGGTATGTTCTGGGAGGAAAGACGTAATGAAGACCATTCGGATGCTCGCTGTGGCAGCGGCAGTCCCGGCGCTGGCGGCTGCGGCCCAGGCTGACACCAAGATTGGCATGATCACCACATTGTCCGGCGGCGGCGCCGGGCTGGGTGTGGACGTGCGCGACGGCTTTATGCTGGCAATCGAACAGGACGGCCGCGACGGTGTCGAGGTGGTGATCGAGGATGATCAGCGCAAACCCGATGCCGCGGTGCAGATCGCAGACCGGATGATCCAGTCCGAAAAGGTGGATATCCTGACCGGCATCATCTGGTCCAACCTGGCGATGGCGGTGGTGCCCGCTGCCACTGCGCAGGGCGTGTTCTACCTGTCACCGAACGCAGGCCCTTCGGCGCTGGCGGGCAAGCGCTGCCATCCGAATTATTTCAACGTCGCCTGGCAAAACGACAACCTGCACGAGGCCGCCGGTGCCTATGCCAATGAGTCAGGTCTGAAAAACAGCTTCATTCTGGCGCCGAACTACCCGGCGGGCAAGGACGCGCTGACCGGCTACAAACGGATGTACGGCGGTGAACTGGCCGGTGAGATCTACACCAAGCTGGGCCAGACCGATTACGCCGCCGAGATCGCCCAGATCCGGGCCTCGGGGGCCGACTCGGTCTATTTCTTCCTGCCCGGCGGTATGGGGATTTCCTTTTTGAAACAATACGCTGGCAGCGGCGTGGATCTGCCGGTGGTCGGGCCTGCGTTCTCGTTTGATCAGGGCATTCTGCAGGCGGTGGGTGATGCTGCGCTGGGGGTGAAGAACACCTCACAGTGGAACAAGGACATCGACAACGCGGCCAATGCCGGTTTTGTCGCGTCTTTCCAGGAAAAATACGGCCGTCTGCCGTCGCTTTATGCCAGTCAGGGCTTTGACACCGCCAACCTGATCCTGAGCGCGCTGGACAAGGCGGAGCCTGGCGACCAGGATGCCTTCCGCGCGGCGCTGAAGGCAGCGGAGTTCGCATCGGTCCGCGGTGATTTCAAATTCGGCGGCAACCATCACCCGATCCAGGACATCTATGTCCGCGAAGTGATCAAAGAAGGTGACGTCTTTACCAACAAGATCATCGCCACCGGGCTGAGCGACCACGCCGACGCTTACGCCGGCGAGTGCAAGATGTAAGACAAACCGTCACGCGGAGGCGCCACAGCGCCTCCGCCGCGGCAAACTACCCCTTCGGAAATTCAAATGACCTATATTCTAGTTCTGGAGCAGATCCTGAACGGGCTGCAGTTCGGCGTCATGCTGTTTCTGATGGCCGCCGGGCTGACGCTGGTATTCGGGGTGATGGGGCTGATCAACCTGGCCCATGGTTCGCTTTATATGGTGGGTGCTTTTGCGGCTGCCGCCGTTGCCGGCTGGACCGGATCGTTCCTGCTGGCGCTGATCGCAAGCCTTGCCGCTGCCGCCGCAGCCGGGGCGCTGATGGAGCTGGTGGTGATCCGCCGCCTGTACCGGCGCGACCATCTGGACCAGGTGCTGGCGACATTCGCGCTGATCCTGATCTTTTCCGAAGGCACCCGCTGGCTGTTCGGATCTTTCCCGCTGTTTTTGGATGTGCCGTCTTATCTGTCGGGGCCGGTTACCCTGCCGGGCGGCATTGAATACCCGCTGTACCGGCTGGCGATCATCCTGATCGGGCTGGCAATTGCCGCGGGCCTGTTCCTGCTGATCGCCCGCACCCGGATTGGCATTCAGATCCGCGCAGGCGAGGCCGACCGCGAGATGATTGCCGCCCTTGGTGTCGATATCTCCAAGCTGTACACGCTGGTCTTTGCCCTTGGCGCCGCCTTGGCCGGGCTGGCCGGCGCGCTGGTGGGCGCGATTCAATCGGTGCAGGTCGGCATGGGCGAGCCAGTGCTGATCCTGGCCTTTGTGGTGATCGTCATCGGCGGCATCGGCTCGATCAAGGGCGCATTGGCCGGCGCGTTGCTGGTGGGGATGACCGACACTTTGGGCGGGGTGTTCCTGCCGCGGCTTTTCACCCTGTTCTTGGAGCCTGCCAGTGCAGCCTCGGCGGGTGCATCGCTGGCGTCGATGCTGATCTACATTCTGATGGCGGGGGTTCTGCTGGTGCGCCCCTCGGGCCTGTATGGAGGGAGCGCATGATGCTGACCCGTGAAACCCTGCTGAACTGGGCGATGATTGCCGCGCTGCTGATCGTGCCGCTGGCGGCCTGGTCGCTGGATGAGCCGTTCATCATCACCCTGGCAACCAAGGCGGCGATCCTGGCGCTGGCCGGTGTGGGGCTGAACATTGCGCTGGGGCAGGGCGGGCTGATCAGCCTGGGCCATGCGGCGTTTTTCGGCATCGGCGGCTATGCCATGGGCATCCTGGCCGCCCATGCCCAGAACTATGAGCCGCTGTTTGACTGGCCGTTTTTGTTTGAGGGCAGCAACCAGATGCCGCTGATCTGGCTGGTGGCGGTTGCCGCCAGTGCCCTGGCTGCGCTGGTGATCGGGGCGCTGTCTTTGCGCACGTCGGGTGTCTATTTCATCATGATCACCTTGGCGTTCGGCCAGATGCTGTATTACTTCGCGATCAGCTGGAGCGCCTATGGCGGCGAAGACGGGCTGTCGATCTGGGTCCGCAATGACTTCCCGGGCCTGAACACCCTGGACCCGATCCAGTTTTTTGCCATTGCCTATGTGATCCTGTGCGGCGCACTGTTTTTCACCGCCCGGCTGGCGCGCTCGCCCTTCGGGCTGGCACTGTCCGCCGCGCGCCAGAACGAGGACCGGGTCGAGGCAGTGGGCCTGACCCCGTTTACCCTGCGGCTGACCGCCTTTGTGATTTCCGGTGCCATCACCGGGCTGGCAGGGGCGCTGTTTGCTGACCTCAACCGCTTTGTCAGCCCCACCATGCTCAGCTGGCACACCAGCGGCGAGATCATGATCTTTGTGATCCTTGGCGGTGTCGGGCGGCTGTACGGTCCGGTCGCGGGTGCTGCGCTGTACATCCTCTTGGAGCATCTTCTGGGCGGGATCAGCGATTACTGGCAGATCTTCCTCGGGATCCTGCTGCTGCTGATCGTGCTGTTTGCCCGCGGCGGGCTGATCGGGGCCATTGCCGGACGGGAGAAGGCGCATGGTTGAAGTGGTGCTTAAAACCAGGGGCCTGAACAAAAGCTTTGGCGCATTGCAAGCGAGCCGCGATGTGTCGCTGGACCTGCGGGCGGGCGAAATTCACGCGCTGATTGGGCCGAACGGCGCGGGAAAATCGACCCTGATCAAACAGATCGCCGGTAATCTGGCACCTGACAGCGGCACGGTGGAGCTGCTGGGACGGGATGTGACTGCGCTGAATACCGTTGCGCGGGCGCGGATGGGGCTGGGGCGGACGTTCCAGATTTCGGCACTGGCGATGGACTACACCGTCCTGCAGAACGCTGTGCTGGGCGCTTTGGGGGGCAGGGGCGGCCCGTTCCGGTTCTTCCGCAACGTGATGAAGGACCCGGAGCTTCTGGAGCAGGCAGGCGACGCGCTGGAGCGGGTCGGGCTGGCACAGGATGCGCATCGCCGCACTGCTGACCTGTCCCACGGCCAGCGCCGCCAGCTGGAAGTGGCCGTGGCGCTGACGCTGCAGCCAAGATTGTTCCTGATGGATGAGCCGATGGCCGGGCTTGGGTCCGCAGGCTCCAAGGCGCTGACCGGCTTCCTTGACGGCTTACGGCAGGAGGCACCGATCCTTTTGGTGGAGCACGACATGGACGCGGTTTTTGCCTTGGCCGACCGGATCAGCGTGCTGGTTTACGGCCAGATCATCGCAACCGGCACCGCCGATGACATCCGCGCCAATGCCGATGTGCGCCGTGCCTATCTGGGAGAGGAGGACGCCGCATGAGCCTGCTGTCTTTACAAGGGGTTGAAGCCGCATACGGCCCGGCGCAGGCGCTGTTCGGGGTCGACATGGAACTCGCCGAGGGCGAAGTGGTGGCGTTGATGGGCCGCAACGGCATGGGTAAATCCACCACCATAAAGACCATCTGCGGCATGCTCGCAGCTACCAAGGGAGAGCTGCGGTTTGACGGCCAAGACCTGCGCCGGCTGCCCTCTTACAAGATTGCCCGGCTGGGTATCGGGCTGGTGCCCGAAGGGCGGCGCTGCTTTGCGCCGCTGACGGTTGAGGAAAACCTGACGGCTGCGGCACGCCCTGGCCCGTGGGATTTCAAGAAAGTGGCAGAGCTGTTTCCGCGGCTGGAGGAGCGGCGAAACCAGAAAGCCGGGTCGTTGTCCGGCGGCGAACAGCAGATGCTGACCATAAGCCGCGCCTTGATGACCAACCCGCGTCTGCTGATCCTGGACGAGGCGACCGAGGGCCTGGCGCCTGTGGTCCGGCAAGAGATCTGGGCCGCGATTGGCCGCCTCAAGCGTGAGGCGGGGCTGGCCATTCTGGTGGTGGACAAGTCGCTGAAGGAGCTGTCGGCTATTGCTGACCGTGCGGTTATCCTGAACAAGGGCAGCAATGCTTGGGGCGGTGGCATCGGCGAACTTCCGGCAGAAGTGGCGGACCGGTTTCTCGGCGTTTAGATTGTAAACCCCAATCAGAAATGCCACCGGCTGCGCAAAGCAGAAGTGTCTCCAGCCACCTACGGGGAGCAAGGTTTATCAGCCCGCAGACTACAAATTCCGAAGGGCTGAAAAGCCTTGCGAAGAAGTTGGACGAACGGCCTGTTGAGCCCATGTGTGACATTGCTGTTTTGCGTGTGAACTCACGCTGAAGCGCAATTTCGGATATGTCGTTTTTTTCGTAAGCGCTTCGTCGATCCCCTCCTGCCGCGCTGACGCTGGCTGTGCGAGTCCTGCTGTCGAAGTGAGACAGGATAGGACGGCAAAATGGACGTCTCTTTAGACGGCTCAACGGATGGCTACGCGGGCAGGATGGAAGTTTTTGAAGGACGGTCGGGCCGGCGTTTCCGAAGCGAGGCTGAGCGGGCGCGGATCGCTGTGGAAAGCATGGTGCCCGGAACAAAGGTTGCTGATGTTGCGCGGCGGCACGCGGTGACCCGCTGGCAGGTCTATGATTGGCGCAAGAAGCTGATGGCCGGCGCGCTGGCTCTGCCCGCAGAGACGGCTGCCGAACCGATGTTCGCGGCGCTTGTTGTGGAGCCGAAGCCGGCGCGACCTGAGCCCAGCCCGAAACGGCGCGGCGGCGCGGCTAAGTCCAGCAGGATCGAGATGGTGGTGGACGGCGTGACCCTGCGGGTGCCGCCGGACATCGGCGAAGCGCATTTGACCCGGATGATCCGCGCGATCCGGGCGGCAACACAATGATCTCGCCGGCTGGTGGGCTGCGCATCTACGTAGCCACGCGCCCGACGGATTTCCGGAAGGGCATAGACGGCCTGGCGCTGCTGGTTCAGGAGACGATGGGACTCGACCCGTTCAGCGGCGCGGCTTTCGTATTCCGCGCCAAACGGGCCGACCGCATCAAGGTCCTGGTCTGGGACCAGACCGGTATCGTGCTGGTCCACAAGCGCCTGGAAGGCGCGAAGTTCGTCTGGCCCAAGGCACAGGACGGTGTGATGAAGATGTCTCCCGCGCAGTTCTCGGCTCTGTTCGAGGGGCTCGACTGGCGGCTTGTCCGCCCCGAGCGCGTGCGGCGGCCGGAACTGGCAGGATAGCTGCGGCTGAGTGACTCAGCCTTGTTTTGACGGTGGTGGCAATCTCGCCCATGTGCTTGATCGCAGCCATGACCGACACCGCCCTGGCCGAAGAAAACGCCCGTCTGAAGGCCCGCCTCGCCGAGACCGAGGCGGCGCTGGCGGATGCGGTTGAGGCCCAGAAACGGCTGGAGAGCATTGTCAGCGAGCTGCGCCGGGAGACGTTCGGGCGGAAATCCGAAAAGCTCGATCCGGAGCAGTTCAATCTGCCGCTTGAAGATGTGGAACTGGCACAGGGCGTGCTGGAAGCGGCGCAGGAGAAGGCGCGGCGCGCGCTGAAGGGGCAAGGCGTTGCCGAGAGCGGCCCGCCGAACCGCAACCGCGGGCATCTCCCAAAGCATCTGCCCCGCGTGGAGCGGATCATCGAGCCACAGAGCACGTTGTGCCCCTGCGGATGCGGCGAGATGGCCAGGATCGGCGAGGATGTTTCCGAACGGCTGGACGTTGTGCCCGCCCAGCTCCGCGTGCTGGTCACACGGCGCCCCAAATATGCCTGCCGCCGCTGTTCCGGCGCGGTGGTCCAGGCGCATGCGCCGGAACATGTCGTGCCCGGCGGCCTGCCCACCGAAGCGCTGATCGCACAGGTCATGGTGGCCAAGTTCGGCGACCACCTTCCATTTTACCGCCAAGCGGAAATCTACACTCGGCAAGGGATCACGCTGGACCGGGCGACGCTTGGCAATTGGGTGGGGCGCGCCTGTTTCCACCTGCGCCCCATTGCAGATCACCTGAAGGAGCGGCTGAAGGGCGCGGACCGGGTATTCATGGATGAAACCCGCGCGCCGGTACTCGATCCTGGGCGGCGAAAAACGAAGACCGGCTATTTTTGGGCCATCGTTGCCGATGACCGGGGCCATGGCGGTGCCGACCCGCCCGTGGTGATGTTCCACTACGCGCCCGGCCGGGGCGCCGTGCATGCGCTCCGTTTCCTCGAGGGCTATCGCGGGCAATTCGTGCAATGCGACGGCTATGAAGCCTATGATAAGCTCACCAAGGTCGACCGGGCCGAGGGCCCATGGATGCTCGTCCATTGCTGGACGCATGTGCGCCGGCGCTTTGTGAAGCGGCTCGAAAAGGGCGGCTCACCGATTGCAGAGGAAGCTCTGCGCCAGATTGCCGAGCTCTATGCCGTCGAGAAATCCGTGCGCGGCCTGCCTGCTGAAGCCCGGCTTGCCGCCCGGCGCGCACTCTCCGCGCCGGTCATCGCGGCCTTCAGGCCCTGGCTCGAGGCGCAGCTGTCGCGCATTCCGCGTTCGTCCAAGCTTGCCGAGGACATCCGCTACACCCTGACGCGTTGGCCCGGACTGACGCGGTTCCTGGAAGATGGCCGTCTGGAACTGGACACCAACCCGGTCGAGAACCAGATCAGGAAAATTGCTCTAACACGGAAAAATGCGCTCTTCGCCGGGCATGAGGTTGGTGCTGAAAACTGGGCATTGCTCGCCAGCCTGATCGCGAACTGCAAAATGTGCGACGTCGATCCGGTCAGCTACCTCTCCGACACGCTGCGCGCGTTGCTCGACGGTCATCCCAAAAGCCGCATCGACGACCTTATGCCCTGGAACTTCTCTCTCTCGTCAAGCCGCGCCGTGTAGGGGGGCGCCGAAGCGCTTACTTTTTTTCCAATCGGTTCTGAATTTCTACAAGCTTGCCCTCGAAGACCCCGGCGGGTGTCCGATAGCCAAGGCACTTGCGGGGCGTGGAATTGAGGCGGTTCAAATCGACTTCAAATATCGATTTGTCAGCGCCGCCGGTTGGGTTGATCTTGGGAGGTATTTGCGCAGCCTGTTGTTGGTGTTTTCGACTGTGCCTTTCTGCCAGGGAGCCTGGGGGGCGCAGAACCAACTGTCGGCTCCGATACCATCCTTCAGGCGCTGCCAAGCTGAGAACCCGGTGCCGCGGTCGAAGGTGATCGACTGGCGTGCATCGGCGGGCAGGGGAGCCAGCCCGTTGATCAGAGCTTCCATGATTGGCTTCGAATGACGATCTTCATTGCGCATGACGACGGTGTAACGGCTGACGCGCTCAACCAGAGATGTGACGTTGATCTTTCCATGTTCCTTGCGGAACATCATCAGGTCGCATTCCCAATGGCCGGATTCAGTGCGCTCCGGGACACGCTCAGGCCTGCGTGACAGGCTTTGGCTGTCGAAGATCCGGGTGCGATGATGCCGCCGGCACCCGCGCGGCCGGCGGCGTTTGCGATGCTCGGGCAGGTGCCGGTAGAACGCTTCGGCGCGGCCATCTTTGGAATAGGCGAAACGGTAAATCGTCTCATGGCTCACGCGGATCGGGTGGCGCTCCAAGCGCATACGGCCGTCGCTGTCGGATCACCTAATTGCTGAGACTGCGGTTGCAACAAAATCAAGTGCTTAGTGTTATTAATTTCTGAGACTCGGGAATTTGCAAGTTTCCGGCTGAATATAGGTCAGCAACCCTTCGTTTAACACGCAGCGAAGCTCAGCAACGAGCCCGAAACTACGAAATGCTGCACTAGACAGTAACGGGAAGGAAGCGCGTAAAGCCGCCATTGGCCAAAGCAAGTTCAAAGCAAAGGAGACGCCCACCGATCGTAGAAAAAGCCGATTCGCCTCCCCTTAAACCGGTCGTTCGAAGATGATGCAGTAGTTTAGGAAATGAATGTATGGATCAGACCGAATTCTCACGTCTTCTGTACTAGTGGCGTCCCTCTCAGAGATAGGCGGCCGACATATCTCAAGTGCCAATTATTGGACTGTGTGGCTTACATTTTCGTACACACAGCCCGATAAAGTTACCCATTTTCGTCGAAAAGCAGCTTTACTTCAAATGAGTACCTGTGTGACCACTAACCACTTTGCCTGGGTTCATGACCCTTAGAGGGTCAAAGGCATTCTTCAATGCGTTCATGAATTGCCGTTTGATCGGGTCTCCATAGATTTGATCAAGTGGCAGCTTGTCCTGCCCAAGTCCGTATTCAGCGCTGAATGAGCCGTCGAGTTTTGCGACGAGGTCATAAATGCAGGGAGAAACCTTTGCACTCACTTCATCGAGGTAGGCTGGAGACTCGGCACCTTCCGGAGCAAGCACGTTGAAGTGTACATTGCCATCCCCAACATGGCCGTAAACAGAAAGGCGGGCTCCCTGCCCGTACCGATGGACGAGATCGGAGCCAAGTTCAATGAACCTGGCCATATCAGAGATACGAACAGAAACATCATGCTTCACTGAGCCGCCGTTGAGCACTTCACCTTCGGGGATGTGTTCACGCAGGTTCCAAAAGTCCTGCCTTTGCTGTTCGCTTGTTGCAATGACACCGTCAACGATTGTTTCGCCGGACATTCCATCCTCAAAAAACGCTTCGATGGCCTGGTCGAGGCCCAGAACCGGGGAGGACGATGCGGCCTCGATCAGCACAAAATGTTCGGAAGGAGTTTGAATGGGGCGGCGCAATTCAGGTTTGCTGGCAAAGAGAAGGTCGAGAGATGCACCAGAGATGTATTCAAACGACGTGACCGCCTCACCTGTATACCGCTGAGCTTTTGCCAAGAGCGGCATCAAATCACTGATCTCATTGATCGCCAGAAAGGCAGTGACGCGACTCGCCGCGGGCAAAAACAGACGCAAAGAGGCTCCTGTAACGATACCGAGCGAGCCTTCAGCGCCAATCAGAAGCTGGTGCAACGCATACCCTCGATTGTCCTTCCGCAGCGGGGACAGGTTGCTGAGCACTTGGCCATCCGGCAGCACGACCTCGAGGCCCAGAACCAGGTCCCGGGTAATCCCGTAGCGAACTGCCGAAACCCCTCCGGCATTTGTCGAAATGTTCCCGCCAATTTGGCACGATTGCTGAGAGCCAAGCGACAAGGGGAACATCAAGTTCTCCTGTTCCGCCGCTTCATGGATCTCAGAGAGAATGCAACCCGCATCAACAGTGATCGAGAGGTTGTCGGCATCCATCTCCCGGATCTTGTTCATGCGCTGCAAGCTGATCAGCAGTTGCTGGCCGCTTTCGTCCGGGGTCGCGCCGCCGCAATATCCTGTGTTGCCGCCGACCGGGACAAGGGCGACGCTGTGCAGATTGCAAAGTTTGACAATTGAGGCCACTTCCTCTGTCGAACGGGGTCGCAGCAGTGCCGGGCTTTCGCCGGTATACTTCTTCCGGAAGTCAGTTGTGTAACCGTTGATTATGTCTTTGTCGTTCACCACGATCTCTGCCGGCAGCTCCGCCAGCACTTGTTCATATGGAGTCATCACGCACCCTCTTGTGTTTGATCGGCATGGTAATGGGCGCTCGCTTCATGAAATTTTGTTTTCCTGTCCGGAAAAGGCATTCTGTGCCGCCTTGGCAGAAGTTTGGGCCATCAAACTGTTTGCCGTCTCATAGATCGCTGAACGAACGCCCCGCCAAGATCACGAGATGCAGGCACCAAGCCGCAACCCGCCAAAGGCAGGCCGTAAGTAAAAAAATGAGCGTTAGAATCGACAAACTGACGGCAAGCGGCGCAGCGCAAAAGATGGCACTGAAGGACCTGATTAAGCCCACAGATTCTGCCGTTTCACTGCAGCCTTCAGCATAATCAGGATTTGCCGTGCTCCTACTCTGATTGAACCAAAGAGGAGGAGGGGAACCTTTGGTGATGCCGGAAACACCACAGTTTTATGACCCTGCGGACACAGGCGATTGGCTGGCGGTGGTCTCGGCAAGCTCGCCCGCAAAACGCTGCAGACCTTGTTCGCTCTGCTGACGCTCTCACAGCAGAGCACGACGAGGACGCGCGCGGGAACACCCTACGACCACGAAAACCTTCGGTCATGAGGAGAGATACTGAAGATGAAAACATTCCTGAAATATCTGGCAGCTGGATCTGTTGCATTGCAGCTTGCCGCGCCCGCATTTGCCGCCGATATGCGGCTGAAGTTTGCCGGAGTCTTCCCGGTAGATCACCAGGGTTCCAAAATGATGGAACAGGTTAAAGCAGACATTGAGGCCGCAGATGTAGGCCTAAAGATTTCGGTGTTCCCGGCCAACCAGCTTGGGTCCGGCGAAGCACTGCTGGAAGATGTTGCCCGCGGGAACATCGATTTCGCTGCTGCCTTCCTCTATGCAGACACCGACCCGCGTCTTGAAATCCTATCCATGCCGTTTCTCGTGAGCGACTGGGACGAAATGAATTCTGTCATGCGCGACCTGGATTCCGAGTTCAACACCATCATTCAGGAAACCCTTTCTGACCATGGCATCCGCCTGCTCGGTCAGAACCCCGAAGGTTTTGTCGGCATCGTGGCCACTGAAGAACCGGCCAACTGGAACAACTTCGACGCCAAAAACATGAACATTCGTGTTTGGTCCTCAAATGTCGTGAAGTCGATGGTCGAGACCCTGGGCTACCAAGCGACAACCATGTCTTGGGGCGACATCTTCCCTGCAATCCAATCTGGCATTGTTGATGGCGCAATCTGCTGCACGAAGACAGCAACTTACTCGATCTTTGCAAAGAGCGACGTGGGTTCGCATTTCGTCCAGTACAATTCGATCCCCGAGAACACCTCCTACTACGTTTCGGAAAAGACCTGGGAAGAGCTGAACGAAGCGCAGCGTGATGTCGTGCAAACGGCCTTCACCAAGGCTTCGGATGACTTCTTCGCTTACAACCGTGAAAACGATGCGGTCTTCGAGCAGAAGCTGGTCGAAAGCGGCTACACCATTCTGAAGTTGTCCCCGGAAGAGCAGGAGGCCATGGCCAGCAAGGTACGCACCGAAATCTGGCCCATGCTTGAAGACAGCGTCGGTAAGGATAACATCGATCGCCTTCTGTCCAGCCTGAACTAAAACACTGAAAACACAAGAAGGGCCGGCCGTCACAGGTCGGCCCAAGTGTATGCATACAGGGGGAAATCTATGGCGCATATAGCCGAGATATTACCAAAGGGTATCGCAACGCCTCTTCAGGGCTCCCTGAGGATGATGCGCTGGATCGTGATCCTCAGCGGATTTCTGATGTCAGTCACGTTTTTTCTGGTCGTGATCATCAGATATGGTTTCAACGGTGATCTGTTCGCCTATGAGGAATGGCTGCTGACAGCCTGTTTCTGGGGGTTCTTTGCTGGATCAGCTTTGGCCTCCGAACGCGGACACCACATCAATGCAGACATCCTCGGGATCATTATCACAAACCCCAGGCTGCGATGGTGGCGCCGACTGATCGTGCTGACCATTGAATTGGTGGTGACCGCGGCCATTCTCTACTGGGGGTATCTGATGCTGGCCGAGGAACTGGCCAAATACCCGATCTGGAAAACCACCCCGGCCCTGAAGATCCCATACTTCGCTTGGCGGGTCTCAATCTTCCTTGGCTTCTTCTTCATGACGATTTTTGCCGCGGCGTATCTCTACGCGCACATCAGAGGCATCGAAATTGACTACGGGGACGACACGGACGCCGAAGACATGAACAAGAAAGAGGAGGCTGATCAATGATCATTGCAGGCAGTCTGGTCATTATCTGCGGCATGCTGCTGCTGGGTGTTAGCGTTTATGTGGCATTTGGTGCGGTTCTTCTTTTCCTTGCGGCCATGGGAGGGCACGAAGTTTCGGGCTACCTGCCGTCGGGTTCGACGAAACTGCGCTCCCTGGTTCTGCTGGCGATCCCTCTCTTTATGATTGCCGGGACAATCATGGAGCGCGGCAAAATCGCGGCTCCGCTTGTCAGCCTTGCCGAACTGTTCATCGGCCACCTGAAAGGCGGGTTGAGCGCAGCAACCGTTCTGGCATGCGGGATTTTCGGATCCATTTCCGGTGCCGCCAATGCGACGCTGACCTGTATCGGCAGCATCATGATGCCGCATCTTCGCCGCGCGAATTACCCCGAAGGGCAATCGGCCGCGCTGATCGTATGCGCAAGCCCCTTGGGCCTTCTGATCCCGCCCAGCGGAAACCATATTCTCTATGGCTGGGTGGCGCAGCAATCGGTGCTCAAGTGCTTTCTGTCGACAGTCGTCCCTGCGCTTATTCTGATAACTCTGCTTATCGCTGTGAACCAGTTCATGCTGCGCAAATATGATGATATCGAATTGCTGGAGCGCCCGCAGGAATTTGGCATCGCATTCCGGCAAAAGGCGACTCTGGCCTTTCCAGCTTTGCTGATGCCGCTCATCATTCTGGGGGGCATCTACGGCGGTATCATGACACCGACAGAAGCCGCCGGCGTTGCGGTCGTCTACGCTATTCCTGTGGCAATCTATGTCTACCGCGGCCTGACTTGGCGGGCTCTGGTTGAAGCGCTGACGGATTCAGGTGTGATCATCGGCGTCGTCATGGTGATGATCTTCATGGTGCTTATCGTTAGCAAATTCCTGATCTTTGAGGATATCCCGAACATCGCAAAGGATCTGGTCTACTCTGTGTCAGACAACCCGATTGTGATCCTGCTGATGGTCAACCTGGTCATGATCCTGATCGGTATGCTGATGGACGACATCTCTGGCCTGCTGCTGTCGACACCGATCCTGCTGCCGATTGTGCAGGGTGTCGGAATGGACCCGATCCATTTTGCCGCTGTGCTGGGGGTCAACCTTGGAATGGCGAACATTACACCGCCTACTGCCCCCTTGCTGTACCTCGGCGCGAAAATCACCAAGACGCCAGTTTCCAGCATGTTGCTGCCGACGCTGATTTTCATCATATTTGCGTGGCTTCCAACCCTGGCTCTGACGACATTTGTTCCGGAGATCGCTCTTTGGTTGCCCGAGCTGCTTTTGGGGTGATCCCAAAATCCGGTTCTTCCGCAGCTGGAACTGAGTTTTGAAGAAAGAACAGGCCGCACCTTCGCAGGTGCGGCCTGTTTGTCTTCTCCGCCTTAAGCCTCTGCCATTGACGGCAGCGATTCCCGAAAACGCTTTTTTAAGTTCAGGAGTGCTTCAAATCGCCCCTGACGGAGAGCAACAGCAGAATTTGCTTCCTGCCAACGCCGCAGCAGCACAAAATTCCGCCAAAGGAGAGTGATGCGAAATTCACTCTCCCAAGGCATGCGCAGCTGGCATACCGGGGATGATGACTTGGTGGTTTATTGAGCAAAAGCAGTGTCTTAAAAGTTATCTCAAGCTCAACAACAGAGCTTGCCAACATCATTCACAGGAGACGAAAATGACCAAAGACTTCAAGAACACGGTGGAACTTTTCGGGTTTGTTGCAACTGGCCTCGCCGTCATCGGAGCAATGGTTGTCGCTTCGCTGGCATGAGTTCTTCCGCGGAGTGTACCAGCACTGAAATTCCAAAACATATCTTTTGAAAGCCGGCCTAACCGCCGGCTTTCATCGTTTTGGAGAAACAAGTTTTGGCACGAACGAGCCAAACTTACACTTAAGCCTTAGACTAAGGCAGAGTTCGGTCACGAGCTGCCAATTTCTCCGCCCGCCGGGGGAAACAGATCATGCTGGCAGCCGCTGCCCCCAAAGCATCCTATGCTGAATCCCGGCCGAGAAGAGCAGAAAACGCCGGGCAGAACAGGCCTCAATAAAGAAACAGTCGGTCCTGATTGTTAGTTGAGGAAGACCATGCTCGAACACCAAACCCGCTTCTCCGCTCTCGAAAAGAAAATCAAGAAGGCAGGCCTGGACGCCTTTCTGATTTCGACGAAAGACAGCATCTTTTACTTCACTGGTTTCCGCTACGAACCCTTTGAACGCCCCTTCTTCATTGTCGTCCGTCCGGGTAACCAACCGGTCTTTCTGACACCCCGGATCGAAGCCGAAAACATGGCGACCATCGCTGTGCCGCACCAGATCGTCGAATACATCGACTACCCCGCACCGGCCGGCGGCAGCTACATCGAAGCGCTGCAATCTGTGTTGCCTGCCGATGAAAACATCGGTGTCGAAATGTCGATCACCGGTGAATTGCTGGTGGCGCTGTCCAGCTGGTCGCCTCAGGTCCTGCCTTATGTCGAACAGCTCCGCATGGTCAAAAGCCCTTACGAGGTTGCTGCCATCCGTAAGGCGGCGAAGTATTCAGACCGTGGCCTGAAGCTAGCGATGGATTTGGCCTGCCACGGTGGCCGTATTGCGGACACCGACAAGGCGAACAGCCTGTTGCGAGAGGAAATCGCGCAACAAGAAGGGTATCTTGACCCTTATATTTCAAACATTTGGCAGGGCATTTGGTCCGCTCCCTTCAGTGCCCAGCCGCACCGCTTTCCAGAGCCCTCGGACACCCTGATAGAAGGGCCGAATGTCGGTCTCTCTTTCCTGCGTGTGAATGGGTATTCTGCGGAAACTGAACGCACCTTCTTTGTGACCTCTCCCCGCAAAGAAGATGCCGAAGTTTTCAACATCATGGTCGAAGCCGGAAAGATTGGCTTCGCAGCTTTGCGCCCAGGCGTCAGCTGCCACGATGTCGACCACAAGGTGATGGAGTTTCTTCGCGCCGAGGGCTTTGGGAACAATCTCCTGCATCGCACTGGCCATGGGATCGGCATGGGAGGTCACGAAGGCCCCTGGGTTGCCGAAGGCAGTGACGACGTCCTGCAGGAGAACATGGTGATCAGCATCGAGCCAGGCATCTACTGGCGCGGCCAGGGCGGGTTCCGCCACTCGGACACCGTTCTGATCACCAATGACGGCTACGAGATGCTGACCGACATGCCCCATGACATTGCGTCAATGACACTGGGCAGCTGACGTCCAAATCCAAACCAAACCAACAAGGAGAACCCAAAATGAAACACATGCTTCTCGCAAGCGTGGCGGCACTTTCGTTCGCTGTCACCGGCGCCGCAGTAAATGCGGCTGATGTCACCCTGAACCTTTCCAACGAGTATTCGGCCACGTCCATCCATGGGGTTGGCGATGCGCGCTTTGCCTCATTGGTCGCCGAAAAGACCGGCGGGTCCGTCGAGGTCGTGGTCCATTACGGCGGTGCCTTGGGCTACAAGTCGGCTGATCACTTTGACGCCGTCGGCGAGGGAGCCCTGGAAATCGCCGACACCTACGGCGGCGCGCTTGGCGGCATTGATCCGCTGTTCCTGATCTCTTCGCTGCCTTTCTTCGTGACCACAGTGGAAGAGGCCGAATTGCTCTACAAGGTAGCTGAACCCGAGTTCAAAAAGGTCTTTGAAGAAAACGACCAGATCCTGCTCTACGCCTCTCCCTGGCCGCCGTCAGGCATCTGGGCCACTGATGCGAAGAACTCGACCGATGCATTGGCGGGACTGAAAATCCGCACCTATGACAAAAACGGCACCACTGCTCTGAACGAACTGGGCGCAGCCGCGGTTCGCTTGTCCTGGGCCGACGTTGTTCCTTCGATCTCGACCGGCGCAATTGATGCGGTCCTGACATCTGCCGAGGGCGGGGTTTCAGGCAGCTTCTGGGAACACTTCACCACGTTCACCGAGATCTACAACTATGCGATCCCTCTGAATTTCGTCCACATTTCGAAAAGCACCTTCGATGGTCTCAGCGCAGAGCAGCAGGCTGCCGTCCTCGAAGCCGCCGCCGAAACCCGTGATCAGAACTGGGCTGCGATCCCGGATCGTCTTGCCGCAACCTACGGTCAGCTGGCTGAAAACAAAGTGTCTGTGGTCACATCGGACAACGACACCTACCGGACCGCCCTGCAAGCCGCCGGCAAAGCTGCACTGAACGACTGGCTGGAGACCACCGGCGCCCGGGGGCAAGCCCTGATCGACGCCTTCAATGCAGCGAAAACTCAATAACACCCCACAAATCGGTGGCGTCTCCTGAAGCCACCGACGATCCCGGAGAATACCATGCGACTTCTTCTGCGTGCGATTGATGCTGTGTCCTATTGCGCCCTGATTTGCGCGGCTGCCATTCTCATCTACGCCGTTTCACACATCCTGCTGGAAACCGTCATGAGGACTTTGTTCGATACCTCGACCCATGTCCTGGATGAGTTCATTGGCTTTGCGGTTCTGTCGATCACCTTCCTATCGCTGTCCTGGACACTGCGGGACGGAGGCATGATCCAGGTAAACTTGCTTACACTCAGGCTCCCGCGCAGAATTAAGCAAGCGGTCGAATTCATCGTGGCTGCCTGCGCAACTGGTCTGGGGGCCTACTTCTGCACATTCCTGTGGCGCAACTTGATCAAGAACTGGAAGCGCGGCGCAGTCAGCGAAAGCGTGGCCGAAGTCCCATTGTGGATACCGGATGCCATTGTCTTTGCCGGCGCTTGCCTGCTGGTGCTGCAACTATCGGCCCTTGCCATCCGCCCATTTATTCCAAAGACACAGGAGGGCTAATCATGGACCCCGTTACAACAGCACTCGCCGTTTTCATTCTGATGCTCGCTGTTTTGGCGACTGGTATGTGGGTATTTCTTGCTCTCGCCACCGCTGCGGCAGTTTCGCTGTTCGCCTTCATGGGCTTCCCGCCCGACAAGATCGGAGCAATTGCCAGCCGGATCATTGTGCGAAGCGCCTCCTCCTGGGAACTTGCCGCTGTTCCAATGTTCATCTGGATGGGAGAAATCATGTTCCGGACGGATATTTCCGAACGGCTCTACAAAGGTCTCTCTCCGCTCGTATCAAAAATCCCTGGAGGGTTGCTGCATACCAATGTTTTGGGATCAGCTCTCTTTGCCGCCGTTTCCGGATCCAGCGCGGCGACGACTGCCACTGTCGGCCGGATCACCACGAGTGAGTTGAACCAACGCGGGTATTCCCAAAGCCTTGCGCTTGGCTCCCTCGCTGGTGCCGGCAGCCTTGGGCTTCTCATTCCGCCATCCATTGTCCTGATCATCTACGGAGTTCTGGCCGAGGTCTCGATTGCAAAGCTGTTCATCGCAGGTGTGGTTCCCGGCCTCATGATCGCAGCATTTTATGCGGCCTATCTGGCCGCAAGATGCGCAATTACACCAGCACTTGCACCCAAGGACATAATCAGCAAGGAAGACGCCCGGCCAAGTGCTATTCTGGGCAACCTTGCTCCGGTTTTTGGCCTTATCCTTGTGGTTATTGGGTCAATCTACACCGGATGGGCCACGCCGTCCGAAGCAGCAGCCATCGGTGTCTTTGCCGCACTCTGTTTCGCGGCATTCAGCCGGCAATTGTCGCGCGCCATGCTGGCGGAGTCGCTGATCAATGCGCTCAAAACCTCTTGCATGGTCTGTTCAATCCTGATGTGCGCAGCCTTTCTGTCGTCCGCCATCGGCTACATGCACATCCCGCGCAATATCGCCGTAGCGATCGATGCTCTGAACCTGTCCCCTTATGTGCTGATTGCTTCTCTGGCGATCTTCTACATTCTGCTCGGGTTTTTCCTGGATGGCATTTCGATCATCGTGATGAGCCTGCCGATCACTTTGCCTGTCGTCGTCGCCGCTGGGTTCGACCCGATCTGGTACGGTATTTTTCTGGTTATCATGATCGAGCTGGGCCAGATGACACCGCCTGTTGGATTTAATCTGTTTGTCATTCAGGGCTTCTCCGGTGTGCCGATCCACAAGGTGGCGGTCTATGCGATACCTTTCTTCCTTTTGATGTGTTTCGCCGTGCTGCTGATGGTCGTCTTTCCGCAAATTGCGCTTTGGCTTCCAGCCTATCTGGCAGGCTAAGACATGACGGCATCCAGCAAGCCACGGCGCACACAGGCCGAAAGATCCGCGGCGACCCAGGCCCGGATATTGGAAGCAGCACAGTTCCTGATCGTTGATCGGGGACTGGCGCATACGTCAACACAAGACATCGCCCGCCAGGCCAACGTGTCGCGGGGAGCGATGCTGCACCATTTCCCGTCACGCAAGGACCTCATTCAGGCGGCCTATGCTGAGATGCTTTGCCGCGAGGCGGATCTGCTGCGCAGTTTCACCCGGACACTGCAACCTGGCCAGAACCGCCTGAAAGCCCTGACCGAATACATCTGGGAAAGATACCAAAGCGGAATCTTTCAGGTGTCCATGGACTACCTGTCCGAAGCCCGCGTGAATGAGACAGAACTGGCCTATGTCGCTGCAGAATCCCAAAAATTCAACGAGGCGCTCAATGACGTCTGGCACGTCGAACTCGCGGCGTTCGGCTGTAGCGCAGACATACGGCAAGCCATGATGAATGAATTCATGTGCCTCGTTCGCGGCATGGCATTCCAAAGCCAATGGCGCGATGATCCGCCATACTTTCAGAATATGCTGCAAAACTGGCTTCTCAGAGCACGATCCACTTTAATTCCCGCAAAGTCAGCCGGGTAGATACAGCATAAAACGCTGTCAAAGGAAAAACAACGGCTGAAAATGCCGTTCCCGGCTGCAAAACGCACTTTCCTTCCGGCAGTTTCCCTTACCCTCGATTGAAAGCTCATACGGGAAAGAAACCGATGCGATCCAACTCTCTTATCGAAAAAGACCGGGCCCACTATTTCCATCCTGTGGTTCCAATCCGCGCCCACGAAAAACGGGGTGTAACTGTTATGCAATCGGGGCAGGGTGTCTTCCTGACTGACTCCGAGGGCAATGAACTGCTCGACGGCTTTGCAGGTCTATGGTGCGTCAACGCAGGATACGGCCACGAGAATGTTGTTGCCGCTGCCACTGAGCAAATGCAGCGCTTGCCCTATGCAACCGGGTATTTCCACTTTGGCAGCGAGCCGGCAATTGAATTGGCGGCCAAGCTCGCCGAGTTGTCTCCTGGCGATCTGGACCACGTGTTCTTCACTCTGGGCGGTTCGGATGCGGTGGATACCGTGATCCGCATGGTGCGCTACTACTTCAACGCCCGCGGCGAAAGCTCCAAGAAGCACTTCATCGCGCTGGAAAAGGGCTACCACGGCTCCAGTTCGAACGGTGCCGGACTGACTGCTCTGCCGGTCTTTCACGACAAGTTCGATCTGCCGATGCAATGGCAGCACCACATTGCATCGCCCTATCCGTATCGCAACAAAGCAATCTCAGATGAAGAAATCATCGCGCAGGGCGTCGCCAACCTGAAAGCCAAGGTTGCAGAGCTTGGCGCTGAAAACACTGCTGCGTTCATCATGGAACTGGTCCAGGGTTCAGGTGGTGTGATCGTACCGCCGGAAGGGTATGCCAAAGCGATGCAGGACACCTGCCGCGAACTGGGCATCCTGTTCATTGTGGATGAGGTCATCACAGGCTTTGGCCGGACCGGGCCGATGTTTGGCTGTGAACATGAAGGGCTGACGCCTGATTTCCTGACAACCGCCAAAGGCCTGACCTCGGGCTATGCGCCTATGGGTGCGGTGTTTGTTTCGGATGGTATCTATCAGACCATTGCTGATGCCGCGCCGGAAGGCGTGCCGTTTGGGCATGGTTTCACCTATTCGGGGCATCCTGTCAGCGCAGCTGTCGCTCTCGAGGTCATCAAGCTTTACGAGGGCGGTATGATCGAAAACTCGAAGAAGGTTGGCGCCTACTTCGAGCAGCAGCTGAAAACCCTGCTGGATCATCCGGTTGTGGGTGATGTCCGGGCCAAGGGACTTTTGGCCGCCATTGAGATCGTTTCGAACAAGGAAACCAAGGCGAAACCCGCCAAGGACAAAAATGTCGCGGGCCGTCTGGCCACAGCCGGTTATGAAAATGGCGTCATTTTCCGCGCATTTGCTGATGACGTTATCGGGCTTGCCCCGCCCATCTGTATCACCGAAGCTGAGGTGGATCTGTTGATCACCCGCCTTCGTGCAACACTGGACACTATTCTGGACGTAGAAGGATAATCCTCATGAAACTGTCTGACTTCAAAGCCCTCACATTCGATGTCTATGGCACCCTGCTTGATTGGGAAACCGGCATGGTTACCGGACTGAAGCCGCTGACCGACCGTGTGAGCCGCAGCCTGACGCGCGACGACATTCTTGAAGCGCATGCCTTTTACGAAAGCACAACGCAGCGCTATACGCCGTCGAAGAAATACTACGAGCTGCTGCCCGTAGTGTACCGCCGCCTGGCTGAGGAATGGAACGTTGAGGTAACCTGGGAGGAATGCGAAGCCTATGGCCGTTCCGCACGTCACTGGCCCGCGTTCGACGACACAATCGAGGCTCTGACCTACCTGAAGAAACACTTCAAACTGGTGGTTCTGACCAACACCGACAATCTCACCTTCTCTGGCGCCAACACCCGCCTGGGTGTGCATTTCGACGGCGTCTACACTGCCGAGGACGTTGGCAGCTATAAGCCGTTCGACCGCAATTTCGACTACATGATCGAAATGATGGCGCGTCAGGGCATTCAGAAGCATGAAATTCTGCACACCGCTGAAAGCATGTTCCACGACCACGCACCGGCCAACAAATACGGGCTGTCCAATTGCTGGATCTACCGCCGCCACGACAAGTCGGGCTTTGGCGCCACCATGAACCCTGGCGAAATGCCGAAATATGACTTCCAATTCAACAGCATGATGGACATGGCAAAGGCCCATCAGGCAGAGTTGGCGAGCTAAGCAACGGGAGGAAAGAATATGGTGGGGACGCCGAAGCTTGACCGGATCGACATCAATATTCTTTCCACCCTGCAGACGCAGGGCAACATAACCAATGTGAATTTGGCAGAGGCTGTGGGTTTGTCCCCCAGCCCCTGCCTGCAAAGGGTAAAGCGGCTTGAGAAAGCGGGCTACATTCAGAATTACCGGGCCGTTATCAACCTCAAGAAACTGGCGGAGCACGTAACGGTTTTCACCGAAGTCACACTTGCGGACCACCGCCGCAAGGACTTTGTCCGGTTCGAAAACGAAATCCGAAAACATGACAATGTAGTGGATTGCTACTTGCTAAGCGGCGGGTACGACTACTTGTTGAAGTTTGTCGCGCGCGGTGTGTCACAGTATCAGGAGATCATGGAGGATCTTCTGGAGCGGAACCTCGGCATCGATAAGTATTTCTCCTATATCGTGATTAAGCCGGTTGTAGAAAAGCACAGCGTGCCGATCCAGGATCTGGTCGACCGCGACTAAGGTGCGGCACAAAATGTTGAAGCCGGGCCAATCGCGGCACAGGATGCTACCGGACTGGCAAATTCAAGATTTCCCCTCGCGCAAACCCGATAGGATTTTCCTAACTGCTGGAGTTGGAAATTATGAACCTTCAAGATATCTCTCTGTTTCGTCAGCAAAACCTGGTGGCGGGCGAATGGATCGACGCCGACAACGGCGTGACGATCGAAGTTGACAACCCCTCAACACTTTCTGTTGTCGGCACTGTACCGAACTGCGGTTCCGACGAAACGGATCGCGCAATTGCCGCCGCCGAGGCTTGCTTTGCGACCTTCCGCAAAACCACTGCAGCACATCGTGGCGCGCTGCTGGAGAAGTGGTTCGACCTGATCATGGAATCTCAGGATGACCTGGCTACGCTCATGACCCTGGAGCAGGGCAAACCTTTCGCCGAGGCCAAGGGCGAAATCGCCTATGCTGCGTCGTTCGTGAAGTGGTTCGCCGAAGAGGGCAAGCGCGTCTATGGCGAAACTATCCCCAGCCCGGTGCAGGACCGCCGCATTATCGTGCAAAAACAGCCCGTCGGCGTCTGCGCCATCATCACGCCCTGGAATTTCCCGGCGGCGATGATCACCCGGAAAATCGCTCCGGCGCTGGCTGCAGGCTGCCCGGTGGTCATCAAACCTTCGGAGTTCACGCCATTCACTGCCCTCGCACTCGGCGTGCTGGCGGAACGCGCGGGCTTTCCGTCCGGGGCGGTCAACATTGTCACAGGGGACCCTGCAGGTGTCGGCGGCGCACTGACCGGCAGCCCTGCGGTGCGCAAACTGTCTTTCACCGGCTCCACCCGTGTGGGCAAACTGCTTATGGAGCAATGCGCGGGCACTATGAAACGCCTCAGCCTGGAGCTGGGCGGCAACGCTCCTTTCATTATCTTCGACGATGCCGATCTGGATCTTGCTGTCGAAGGCGTCATGGCCTCGAAGTTCCGCAATGCGGGGCAAACTTGCGTCTGTGCCAACCGCATCTTTGTTCAGGCCGGTGTTTACGACGCCTTCGCTGAGAAGCTGGCAGCCGTTGTTGGAAACATGAAGTTGGGCGACGGGTTTGAGGACGGTGTGGAAATTGGTCCCATGATCAACGACGCTGCCATTGCCAAGATCAAATCACATCTGGACGATGCCACCGCCAAGGGCGGAACTGTAATCGTAGGAGGGACGCAGGAAGACAGCAGCAAACGCTTCATCAGCCCAGCTGTTGTAACTGGGGTGACTTCAGACATGATTGTGGCCGATGAAGAGACCTTTGGCCCCGTCGCGCCGCTCTTCAAATTCGGCACCGAGGAAGAAGTGCTGGCCGCAGCCAATGCCACGCCTTACGGGCTGGCAGCCTATTTCTACACCAACGATCTGACCCGTACATTCCGTGTTAGCGAGGAACTGGAAACCGGCATGATCGGTATCAATGTGGGCGGCTTCGCCACTGAGGTCGCGCCCTTCGGCGGCATCAAGGAAAGCGGTCTGGGCCGTGAAGGTGCGCGTCAGGGTATCGATGAATACCTGGAAGTCAAAACCCTGCATATCGGCGGCATCGCGTAAGGAATCCCGGCTATGACAAAAACATATCGTATCGCAGCCATCCCCGGAGACGGGATCGGCAAAGAGGTTCTGCCGGTCGGTCAGCGCGTCATTGACCTTGTGGCGCAAAAGCACAACTTCACTGTGGACTGGACCGAATTCGACTGGTCCTGCGAACGCTATCACGACACGGGCCGTATGATGCCCGAAGACGGCATCGAGCAGATGAAGGCGTTTGACAGCATCTATCTGGGGGCTGTCGGCTTTCCCGGTGTTCCGGATCACGTGTCGCTTTGGGGTCTGTTGATCCCGCTGCGCCGGGAACTGGATCAGTATGCCAATGTCCGCCCCGTGCGCCTGTTGAAGGGCATCAGCTCGCCCCTGGCAGGACGTGGTGCGGATGACATCGACATGATCATCGTACGCGAAAACGTCGAAGGGGAATACTCCGAGATCGGCGGGCGCGTCTATCAGGGCACGGAACACGAGGCCGCCATTCAGGAAAGCATCCTGACCCGGCGCGGCACGGACCGGATCATGGACTATGCGTTCAACGTGGCCAAAACCCGCAAGCGCAAACATGTGTCTTCGGCCACCAAGTCGAATGGCATCATTCACACCATGCCGTTCTGGGACGAACGATTTGCCGCCGCCGCCGAGCGTCATCCGGGTATCGGTACGGCCCAGTTCCATATCGACATCATGACCGCGAATTTTGTCCTGCATCCGGATTGGTTTGACGTGGTTGTGGCCTCGAACCTCTTTGGCGACATCCTGTCCGACCTGGGTCCGGCTGTCGCTGGCTCAATCGGTATCGCGCCCTCGGCCAACATCAACCCGGAGGGCAAGTACCCCTCGATGTTTGAACCGGTCCATGGCTCGGCGCCTGATATCGCAGGCAAAGGCGTCGCCAACCCGGTTGCTGCTGTCTGGACCGCTGCCATGATGCTGGAGCATCTGGGCGAAGCAGACGCCGCAGCCGATATCGAACAAGCCATTGAAACTTCTTTGGCAAGTCCTGACACCAAGACACGCGATCTGGGCGGTACCGCCGATACTGCAGGGTCGGAAGCCGCCATTCTGGCCGCACTGTCGTAAGGAACAATGACATGAACAAAGCAGAGATCGTCTATGACGACTTCGCCAAGGTGGAAATGCGCCTAGGCAAGATCGTCGAGGTCAAGGATTTCACCCGCGCGCGCAACCCCTCCTACAAGGTCTGCGTTGATTTTGGTGAGCTAGGCCGGCGCTGGTCCAGCGCTCAGATCAAAAACTACTCCGAAGAAGAGCTGCTTGGACGGCCCGTCGTTTGCGTGGTGAACATGCCGCCTCGCAACATTGCCGGTTTCAAATCTGAAGTCCTGGTCATGGGAGTCCCGAACGAGGCTGGCGAGACTATCCTGCTGCAACCCTCGCATGATGCGGTTCTGGGAAGCGAAGTCTTCTGATGTCAGCCCGGCACACAGGATTGGGCACTTTGGCCATTCTGTCCTGGGGCACATTGGGGGTTCTTGGAGCCTTTTCAGCCTCCCTGCCGCCCTATCTGGTCCTGACGTTCTGCTTTGCGATCGCGGCGGGCATGGGGCTTGCAATTTGTGCCGCAACAGGCCGGAAGCCAGTGCGTCTGCTGGACCGGCGCACCATCCTGTTTGCCGGGCTTTTGACAGCTTACCACTTGTCATATCTGGAAGCCTTCCATCATGCGGCGCCGATCCCGGTGTCGCTGATCAATTACCTTTGGCCTGCTTGCCTGATTATTCTTGGCAACTTGTTCTTCCAACTGCGCAGCGGCTTCCCGGGTTACCTTGGAGCCGCGCTTGGTTTTGCCGGAGTGTTAATCCTGATAGGCAAAGATGGGTTTGCGCTCCAGCTATCTGAGACCTTCGGGTACGGTCTTGCCTTTGTTGGAGCAATTCTCTGGGCGCTGTTCTCAAACCTGCGCCGCCATGATCAGTCAGACGCTATCTCTGCTATGACGACAATCTGCTTTGCGTCGTCTCTGATTTGCGGGCTTTGGTGGATGACAAAGGGTGCGAACCTGCCGGCGCTGACCGCCTCGGATGTTTGGGTCATCGCCGCGCTGGGTTTGGGCCCTGCCGGAGGTGCGTTCTTTCTTTGGGATCTGGGAATGCGTCAGGGTCATGCTGCTCTGCTTGGTGTCCTGGGATACTCAGCCCCCGTTTTCTCCACCATGCTCATGCTTGTACTTGGCTTAGGCCAACCAGGCTGGGAAGTCTTCGCCGCGATAGCCTTTATCACTTTGGGTGGTATCGTCGTTCACTCCGGATCAAAAGGCCCGACGAAGGGCGTGGCTAATGCTGAAACAAGGTAGAAGGAAAATGGAACGACGTCCGCTGTTGCCTCTGAACAAGCCGCTCGTCTCACGCAGATCGAAAATGCTGCTTTTTTGGAGCTTTTGCGTTTTCGTTCTGATTTCTGTGGGCACCGCAGTTGTGCTTATCTGAGATTACCCACTGACTGCCGCTCGGATTTCTGCGGTTTGCTGAAAGCTAACAACGCTGCAGCGCGGTTAGTCGAAGCTGCCGTTACTGCTCAATGCAGCGAACATCCGTTTCCTGCTCTTCTAGTGGGTTGCCGTAGACAAAAGTGCAGTTTCCCGTCATCGAGGCAGTTTGCAGCGAAAATTCACTTTGTCCCGCAACTTTCGAGTTCGAGTGCGGCGCAGCGAAGGGCTGTTCTCGTTCAGGCACCTAATTGGCTCAAACCCCGAATGGATCGTGAAGTCGAGTGGTGGTCGTTGCTCCGCCTACTCAGATCTGTCAACGACGATATCAATCGCGAAAACTGGCGCTAGCCGATATGTGACGCTTCTGCCTGTCACCTTTGTACGTTCCATGTGGGTCCTACCCAATTGTTACATAGGAATGGGTAGTTGGCCGAACCTGAATGCAGCTTCCTTCGTAATCAGGGCGTGAAGAGGTTCATGTTCGCCAACTTTTGGCGGAGCGTTCGAATGCATCCGAAAGCTTTGATGAGGTCAATTTCTGCAGATAGCCTTCGTCAAAGACAACGACCTCGCATGAACGAAACTGATCAACGTTCATCCGGTCCTTAGCGTCGAGGACAAACGGGTGCGAGACCGCTAACGCCGACAGAATGCTCCCCGTTTCGATGTGCGCAATCAACTCCCGCTGTACAGCTTGAAAGTGCAATGGACAGTTGTCGATGCCCGTGCCGGTGAAAAGGGCGGGGGAGATGAAGCCCATGTTGCAAAGATCATTTACGCTTTCGACGTCCGCGCAACCATGAAGTTCGAGGTTCACGAGCGCTAGCCCGCGTTGTGGGGTGAAATATTCCGGGAAGGTTTCATCCTCCTATTTTTTTCGTCAAGTTAAAAGTTCGTATGAGCGTCGACCTCGTCGTTGTTCAGGCGAAAGTGGATCTGCATGGCATTACAATGCGTCCACGATGTTATAATGTCGTACAATAACAACAACTTGACTCATTTTCTCTGGCAGCTTTCACTCTGCATGGAAGCTGTGAAAGTTCAAGATGACCAATGCATATTCCAAGTTAAAAGCGGATCTAAGTTCTGCCGGTGTGACGCTCAGATCCATCGCACGCGATGTCGGCGTTTCGCACACCGCTGTCACCGATGTCGCGCGCGGCGCTCGTCGATCCAGAAAAATTGAGCGGGCCATCGCTGATCGCTTGAACACGACACCAGCCTCGTTGTGGCCTGACCGCTATGGAAATGAGGGAGGTGCAATATGACCTGGTCCTAAAAAGTAAAAACCTATGTGCGCCAACACATAGGCTTTCACAAAGATCGAATGACTTCTCGAATACGTCATCTCGATCTTCTCCAATCAAATCTCAAAGTCAAGGCTGCCACTCGAAGTTTTCGAGCCTGCAGGTGTGCCTGGCGGAAAGGGTGACGATCATGCCGAAGGAGGGCACCTCTCGAGAAGAAAGGGAGTGGGCAAGGGCATTTGCGCTTCGCAGAGGCCTTGCACCATACATTCAAGGTGGGTTTCAATCCACGGCAGCTGTGCGGGACTTTTGCCGCGCACACGGTATCTCGAGATCCACAGCATATCGGCTTTTAAAACAAGCGCAAAACGATGACCGTGCAAGCGCGCTACGCAGATTGAAGCCTGGCCCCAAAAAAATGAGCGTCATGCTCAGTGACGAGCAAGAGAAGGTAATTCACGAGCACCTTCGCAAAGAATTTCTTAAACGAAATCAGATCGCTCTGGCGCAAGCGCATAAAGCAATTAACCGAGAACTGTCGTCTCTTGGTTTGCCTGAAATTTCAACGACCGTTTTGACCAACAGGATAAACACGATTCCGGATCGAGTGCTCAAGCTGAAACGATATGGAAGCAAGGCAGCACGTCAGGCTTATCAGATTATCCGCGGTAGGTATGTTGTAAATGACCCGCTTGCCGTCGTTCAAATTGATCACTCGGTATTGAACGTGATGGTCGTCGATCCTGACACGCGAGAATGCGTTGGCAGGCCTTACCTAACTGTTTTACTCGATATCGCCACCGCAATGCCGACGGGAATATATTTGTCGATGGAGGCACCGTCAGCCATCAACCTCATGAAAGCATTTCACCGGTCTGTTTTTCCGAAGGCTGAATATCTTGACGCTTTGGGTATTCGCTACGAATGGCCAGTATACGGATTGCCGCTCGTGATCAGCAGTGACAATGGAAGCGATCTAAAGTCAATGCCCTTTAACTGGGGTCTGCAGCAATACGGCGTTGAGCATATTTTCCGCCCAGTGGCACAGCCACATCTCGGCGGGAACATCGAAGGTTTCATTGGAACAATCCAAGCGTATGTTCAAACCCTTCCTGGAACTACGTTTTCGAACGTCGAAAGAAAGGGAACCTATCAGCCTGAGAAGCAGGCGCAACTGACTTTGTTGGATGTCGAAAGGCTCCTGCTCGAGTTCATCCTTCGAGACTACGTGCACGACAAGAAGCGCCGACTGCTAACTTCGCCCATGAACGCTTGGAACGCCGGCTGGCGGGACAACGGTTCTCAGCCGCGGCTGCCAAAGGACCCGGATCGGTTTCGGCTTGATTTTCTTCCATTTGAGAGACGCAAGATTCAGCGGGAAGGTCTAGAGCTATTTAGAATGTTTTATCGTTCAGAGCAGCTGCAAAAGATGAAAAGCTGCGGCGTGAAAGATGTCATGCTCAAGTACGACCCTACTGACATTCGGATGGTGCACATCAGTGCAGATGAAGAAATCTTTCATGAGGCCAGAAGCGAGCATTTTCCGCGCAATCCTCTGTCTTTAGATGACTGGCACGAACAACGAAAACGTAGAGAAGAACGGCTGCAAGCAGCGATGAACGTGCCCAACCCCGTCGCTGCACACGACTATCGCAAGCAAATCTTGTCGGAAGCAAATCGACGAAAGAAGGCAGTTAGCCACTTCGAAGCACTTCCTCAATCACAAGGTTGCGATATTCGCGATCTTAGTGGGCCACGAGGCTTTTCTGTGCCGAGGAAGTTGTCATGAGAAAAACGCCATCTCAACACTTCGCGGACATGTCGCAGGCGCCGGTACCCGAGCGAATTCATTACGTTCGCACCGGGGCGTTTTTTGAAACATCAGCTATTCGCGCGCTTAGAGATCGATTGGATGAACTGATCCGTGAGCCGGTAGACTGCGAGAACAAGCTTGTATTCATAACCGCCCCGGCTGGGATGGGATTGACCCGAATTATCAAGCAATTTGCAGCACAGCACCCCCCAAAGACGAGTAGGCGACGCGGCAGGCACACGGTTCCGCTCGTGAACCAGCTCATCCATCCGAGCGGTGACTTCATTGACTATTGCGATGCACTCCGCACGAACCTCGACATTCCAGGATACGGCGCAATGACACGCCGATCCTCTTACCCAAAGACCCTCGAGTTATTAGGGCATTTGAAAACGCGGCTCGTAATCTTGGAGGATTTTCACCGCGCCTACAGTTTTCAAAAACATCAATTGATATCGTATCAGAATTACGTCCACTACCTGATTTCCGAATACGATATCAGGGTCATCCTTACAGGAGCTCCGCGCATATGGCGATGGGCATTGGAAGACGAACAGACTTTAGGGCGATCAGTTCACCTTCAGTATCGGGCCTGGACACCAAGCGAGGATGACTTCATCGAGTTTCTTGAAGGGTTTGAACGATGGTGTCCGGTTAGAGAAGAGGGGGCTCTGTCGCGCGATCCCAAACTTCGCAAGGCAATTATCAGCCGGACCCATGGTATCTGCAAAAGCGTGATGCAAGTGCTCACCGGCCTTGCAATTTATGCGATTGTGTCTGGCAGTGAGCGCCTGGATTTCGACACGTGGATTAGCTTTCGGGACCAAGGGCTATCGATATGAGCGTCACACCCTATGCGATGGAAAGCCTGACTTCATTCGTAAGCCGCGCGGCTGCAATGCATTCGACTGATCCCCGGTCCTACCTTCGCAGGCTCTTTCCGTCAGATAGCTACCAGGACATCGCAAGATTTCCTGAAGATCTGGACGCACTAGATCAAGGTGCCATTCTAGCAGGTCTGAACAATGCGCTGGACTCTGCGAAGCGCAGGCTGGAGTTGCTCACCTTCCCCGGCGCAAAACCTGGCGTTCATACCAAGTGGTTGAGGCGGGCAGGGGGGATTCATTTGGGTTTTGACCAATTCAGCACGACACCCTCTTTCGCGTGGTGTCCACGTTGCGTTCTCCGCGACCAACTCGATGGCCACGATCAATTCATGCGATTGTCTTGGAGGTTGATCACACAGACGTTTTGCCTAGTTCATAGGAGACCGCTTACCACTCATTGCCTGGCCTGCTATGATTGCGAGGCAGAGACGGCATTCGTTTTTGACGGCGCCAACGTTGTGCTCGCGTGTAGCGCATGCGGCTCACTCTATTCGACGCAGCTTGGCCTGCCTGATATGTTTGCCTCGACCACTCTGCGACTGCATAACAACCGGCGTGTACAGATTGCTTGGAACGGGGCAATCCAACTGGAAATGGCACTCGAAAGGAGCCTGTCGGAGCGGTCTGAAACCAAGAACAAAAGTGAATTCCTTGACTTTGTTATGGCTTTTGCAAACGTGCTGTTGAAATCCGGTCAGGGCGGGAGGGCGCCGATTGATCTCTTTTCCAGTGTTGCGTTCCCATCGCGGCCAAACCCGCATAACATCACGTCAATGGATCGGCCTTACCGAGCATCTTCGATCGCAGTTACCCGCAAAACACACGGTTTCATCGCAACCATTTTGAAGCGCCGCGTGAACCTGTTCTCAATAAAGGGCGTGCATGAGAAACGTTGGGGTAGGGAGCCCTCAATGCAAGAGCTACGATCCGAACTCGAGCCGGATCAGAACGATGAGCTCGATCAGTTACTATTGAGATTTCCTGCAAAATGGTTCTGAGGGCTTCGGCGGATTCCGGACCTTCGCCGCGCCGATCACGAACGGCGGCGATACGCAGAAAGCGGGCGTTGCAAACTCGGTCGTTTGACGTAGCCAGCCGAGGTTTTGTGCTGCGGTGCAGCCCGCCGTTCCGGTCGTTCGCTGCGGCCGCGAGGTTATGGAACCGGTGAACTTACACAGTGCCGGACTCTGCGGACATTGCGGCTACGGGTGCTTGCTGACGCAGCAATCGTTTGCAGGTGCGGCACGCTCATCGCTGCGTTGCAGCCGATGTCGCGAGACCGGCCATTCAAAGCCACTCTGAGACGCGGAATTCAGACCGTTCTTTCACTGCAGCCAGGACCTGCTAACGAAGAGCGGGACTTTGCGGACATTTGATCCTGCCGCTTTCTCTTGCGCAGAAAGTGTTTGCAGGCGCGGTTACGAGTTTTCGGCGATGCAGCGAATTTCACCGAACCAGCCGTTCAGCCGTATCGATCCCGCCGAGTTTCGAACCGTCCTTTCGCTGCACGGTGTTTGAGCCCGAAAGGTGCCGGAGTTTGCTGCCGTTCAGCCTCGTCTACTGCGCACGTTTGAACGCTGCCGTCGCCACACCCATTGCAACCAAGGAGCAGCCGCCCGAACGTGAGAACCAAGCCAAAACCGAAGGGCGGGCAATCCTTGCTCGCAAGTTGTCGGCCAAGAGCGCGTAGGCGAGCGCGTTGATGGCGGCCAGTCCGACAAACGTTACTACGAGAATTGCAAACTGAGGCAGCAGCGGTGTGTCCAAGACAACAAATTGAGGAACGAACGCGATAAAAAACACGATAGATTTCGGATTGAGAGCCGTTACAGCGGCAGCATGGCCAAACACGCTCGACGCGCTGGTTTGCGATACCCTTTCCAAATCGCCCAACGAAGCTGTTGATGCACTTCGGAAAAGTTTGATCCCAAGAAAAACGAGATACGCTGCACCAATCCACTTTAGGGCAGTAAACAGAGTCGCTGACGCAAGGACCAAAGCCCCCAACCCAGCAAGCGACGCAGACATGGCGATAAAGTCACCTAGAGCAACGCCGCCCACGGTCGCAAGGGCGACTCTTTTGCCTTGGCTGATCGCGTAGCTGAGAACGAGTAGGACTGTTGGTCCAGGAATGAGTAAGAGTGCTGTGGAAGCCGCGACGAAAGCCAGCCAAATTTGAAAATCCATGAAATTACCTTTCCAACTTTAAGCTGAGCCAGCCACAGGATCAGAAGGCTGTAAAGGGGGAATTCATGATCCGGCTATTGCGATGCAGCATCAGCCACGATGGGCTCTTCACCCAATTTCGCCGCCTACGGCCCGGAAGTCGGCTCGTTAGACATGAACGACCGCCTTGCGAAAGTCACAGCTAAAGTTCAAGGGTTTAGCCCATTTCGCCGATGGCCGGTTCCGTCCTGCCCCTATCGCGGTGCTTGCTGCGTCGGCAATCGGCGGCACTGAGCCCACAGCGGAAGTGTCAAAATTTTGCTGCGCGCGCTGGCAGCACAGATTTTTCTGCACACGCTCAATTTTAGGTGTCGCCGCGCGGCGGAGAGACCTGCCGTTCATGCATAGCGCAGCGATTTTGAATTGACCGATTCACAAACCGCGGACAAAGCGACCCCAATCAGTTCAATGTCTGCTTCGGTGAAGGTTTTCTGATGCGGGCCGCGGTGTGAGGGTGCGGCTTGGCGCGACATCGGCCCGCGTTGGAAAACCTCCCAAGGTGGAAGCCGCGGGACTCTTGGGGCTGTCTATGGGGAAAGAGCGCAGACGGCGGGGTCTGCGGTTGGAGCCAGCGGCCAAGCCGGAGGCATTCCGATGCCGGTTGGGATGCTCTTAACGGGGGCCTCCGGACAATTGCTGCGACGAAAGCGGCGTTTCGGCGTGGTTCTGAGCTTGCAGGAGAGTACAGGCGTAAATGGAGACAGCCGGGCGGCTGCGGATGCCCGGTGTTCACAATACCGGAATGACGGGCGTTTCGTCATGCCGCCTCCTTCCGCGGTGGCGCGCGCGACCGGGGTTTTTGCCCGCGCCGGAAGATCTCGATGATATGCATTGTTCCGCCACAGCACGGGCATGGCTCACGCAGGGTGAGCGGGAGAACCTCGGCGGCTTCTGGCGGTTCTTGAGCCGGGCACCTTGTCCCGAGCAGGGCACGGCACCGGGCGATGTTGGCCTTGCGCTGCGCTGAGGCGAGCAAGCCGTAGTGCCGGATGCGGTGGAAACCAGCGGGCAGGACGTGGATCAGGAAGCGGCGGATGAACTCGGGCGTGGCCAAACGCATGACTTTCTGCCTGTCGCCGCGCTTGATCCTGTAGTCCTTCCAACGGAATGCCACGGTGCCTGCGTCGGCGCTGACGAGGCGTGCGTTCGAGATGGCCACCCGGTGGGTGTACCGGCTGAGATAGGCGAGAACGGCTTCCGGGCCTCCGAAGGGCGGTTTGGCATAGACCACCCATTCGGACTTGCGCAAAGGAGCCAGCCACTCTGCGAAGGCATCGGCCTGCGCCAGCGGTTCCAGGTCGCCGAAGAAGGCCAGCTCCCCGGCGCGGTGAAGCGCCATCAGCCCCTCCAGAAACAGCCGCCGGAACAAGCGCGACAGGACCCGCACATGCAGGAAGAACCCGGGCTTGCAGGCAATCCATCTCGCGCCGTCCAGAGACAGGCCGCCACCGGGAACGATCATATGGATGTGGGGGTGATGGGTCAGCGCCGATCCCCAGGTATGCAGCACGCTGGTCATGCCCACCCGAGCACCAAGGCGCTTGGAGTCCGCTGCGATGGTCATGACCGTTTGTGCCGACGCCCGGAACAGCAGACCGTAGACCGCCCGCTTGTTCCAGGAGGCGATCCGGGCGATCTCTGCGGGCAGGGTGAAGACCACGTGGAAATACTCCACGGGCAGCAGGTCCTCGGCGCGGGCTTCCATCCAGTCGCGCGCCGCTGGCCCTTGGCACTTCGGGCAGTGCCGGTTCTTGCAGGAATTGTAGGCGATGTGGCGATGGCCGCATTTGGCGCACCCGGCCACATGCCCGCCGAGCGCTTCGGTCCGGCAGGCTTCGATTGCCGACATCACCTTGAGCTGGGTCAGGCTGACATGCCCTGCATTGGCCCGCCGCCACGCGGCACCATGGGCACGGAATATATCAGCAATCTCCAGCCCCGGGCGGGACACCCCAGTGCCCCGTCACTTCAGGCTTCGCTTGATTGTCTGATCCTGCAACTGCTCCAGCATCTCGTAGGGGCTGACCGTGTCACGGATCGTCTTGGTGGCGACATGGGTGTATTGGGCCGTCGTGCTCAGCTTGGCATGGCCGAGCAGCACCTGGATGACCCGGACATCGGTGTTGGCCTCCAGCAGATGCGTCGCAAAGCTGTGCCGCAGGGTATGCAGAGTGGCGGCCTTTTTGATGCCGGCCATGTTCTTCGCTGACGTGAAGGCGCGGTTCAGCTGCCGTGGCGACAGCGGGTTGATCTTCGGCTTGCCGGGGAACAGCCAGCCCTCCGGCCGCGCCTCGCGCCAGTAGTCGCGCAGCAAGCTCAGAAGCCCGGGTGACAGCATCACCTTCCGGTCCTTCCGCCCTTTGCCCTGTTCGACATGGATCAGCATCCGGTTGCTGTCGATATCGCCGATCTTGAGGTTACAGACCTCGGCGGCCCGCAGCCCCGCGCCGTAGGAAATGCTGAGCGCGGCACGGTATTTGAGCCCGGGCCCCGGCGCCGCCATCAGGATGTCCGATACCTCTTCAACGCTGAAGACTACAGGCAACCTCCTGGGCTGGGTGCGGAACTGCATGTAGCGCTTCATCTCCTCGCGCCCGCAGGTCATGCCGAAGAAGAATCTGAGCGCCACGATCCTGGCGTTGAAAGTCGCCGGCGTGACCCCTGTATCCGTCATGTGCAGTTGATAGGCGCGGAGTTCCTCCGGTGAGGCGGTATCCGGCGGGTGCCCGAGGAAAATGGCGAAATCCTTGACCGCCCGGATATGCGCTTTCTGCGCCTTGTCGCCCATCCCGCGGATGCGCATGTCCTCGATCATCCGCTCTCGAAGCGGGGTTGATCTCTCCTCTGTCATGGGAGCCTCCTGTCTGATGATTGAGAAGGGCTCAATCGTCAGGCAGAAATGCCGTTCCCCAAATGCACCACTGTCAGATCATCGCTGAACATCAGCCACCCGCGCCAATGCCGCGGAGCGGCTTCGTCCATGGCTCTAAAATGGGGGAGGCCGCATTCTGACGGGACTCGACTTTACGATTGATGTGTTGGTCGTTGCCATCCGCCCGAATGTTTCAAGCAGGGGGTCCAGTTCACCAATGTGCCTCAGAAGTATGCGGGCCACGAACCCATCCTCGCCCGTAACCTTATCGCATTGCACGATCCTCTCCGTTTCCTGAATCCGCTGCTCAAGCAGATGGCGCTTCCCGGGGAGCGGGCGAAACCGCACAACAGCCTCTAGCGAATATCCCAAGGCAGCTGGTGAAATCTCAGCCGAGAACCCTTGGATAACACCTCTGTCTTCTAGTCGCCGAACGCGATCCCGGATCGTTGGGGACGAGACACCCACGTCAGAGGCGAGTTCTTTCCAACTAATGCGCGCATCCCCGACCAAAGTGGCAAGAACGGCGCGATCAAGATCATCAAGTACATTTTCCATACTAATGCTATTATCGCATATCGCCTCCCTTTTCACGGCGAAACTCATCTGATTGCCTTCGTTTTAGGAAGCACATTTGCGCGCACACATATTATTTTGCCGTGAGATGGCATTATAGCTGAGAGCAACCATGAACTGGGCAGTTTGGATATCCTTTGCGGCAATCTCTGCCGTAAACATTGTGACGCCGGGACCAGCAAACCTGAATACAGTCAGGCGTGCAATGCAATTAGGCATGAACCAGGTTGCGCCCACAATATTTGGCAACGCGTTGGGTCTGGCCCTGGGCGGGGCCGTCTGTGCGGCGGGCATCACATCGTTTGTTATGGCCTCAGGCTTGCTCTGGGTTCTTTTTCAATGGGTCGGTATCGCCTATTTGGCTTGGCTTGGCGCCAACTTATTGATCAGGAATGAAACCCTGTCTTTGACCTCAAAAACCGATGCGGTCGTGCCAGCCCGAGCACTGTTCTCAGAAGCGTTCCTGCTGGCCGCCACCAATCCCAAAGCACTCTTATTCTATATGGCTCTGTTCCCTCAGGTTCTGGACCTGGAGCAGGGATTGGCGGCGCAAGCGGGTATTCTGATCCTGACCTACTGCGGCCTGTCCATCCTGTCGCTCAGCACCTATTCGACACTGGCGCACATCTTCCGGAAGCGTCTTATGACGCCGACAAGATATGACAGGTTCCGGCAAATCTCCGGTGTCATACTCATTGGCTTTGCGGTCAAACTGTTCTTGAACATGCAGTAAAGCGATGAAGTTTCACCAAGGGCAGGATTGCAGATTTCGCGATCACTTAATATTGCGAGGGCATGAAGATCTATGTGGTCACAGACATTCACAATCAACCAACGCAGGAACAGTGCTTGTCGGCGGGCTTCGCAAGCCCCAACTGCGTGATTAGGCTGGCGCTAAATGAGTTGTGCGGTCGAGCGGGTTTGACCGGAGAAGCATTGCACCGACATTTGTTTCGCCGTGGTAGAATGGATGAAGTTGTCAGGGTTCTCAGACAAATCCTGAGTGACGGTTCCGTTGGATTAGACCCCATGATCGGTTTCTGAACAGACTGGGTTAGCGGCCTCTCCCGCGGCATTCTCCGTTCGAGGGTTGCGCCCGGTTGGCGGGTGCCGTGCCTCAAGAATGGGGGAGAGACCACATGCAGGATAGCACGTTCATCGGTCTGGATGTCCACAAGGCGACAATCTCGGTTGCAATTGCAGAGGGTGTACGGGGCGGAGAAGTCCGCCACCTAGGGAAGGTGACGTACCGCCCTGATCAGGTCCGCAAACTGGTCGAAAAGCTGACGGCCAAGGGGGCACGGCTGCATTTCTGCTATGAAGCAGGCCCCTGCGGCTATGGCCTCTATCGCCAACTTGTCGAGATGGTGAAGGTTTTCTGATGCGGGCCGCGGTGTGAGGGTGCGGCTTGGCGCGACATCGGCCCGCGTTGGAAAACCTCCCAAGGTGGAAGCCGCGGGACTCTTGGGGCTGTCTATGGGGAAAGAGCGCAGACGGCGGGGTCTGCGGTTGGAGCCAGCGGCCAAGCCGGAGGCATTCCGATGCCGGTTGGGATGCTCTTAACGGGGGCCTCCGGACAATTGCTGCGACGAAAGCGGCGTTTCGGCGTGGTTCTGAGCTTGCAGGAGAGTACAGGCGTAAATGGAGACAGCCGGGCGGCTGCGGATGCCCGGTGTTCACAATACCGGAATGACGGGCGTTTCGTCATGCCGCCTCCTTCCGCGGTGGCGCGCGCGACCGGGGTTTTTGCCCGCGCCGGAAGATCTCGATGATATGCATTGTTCCGCCACAGCACGGGCATGGCTCACGCAGGGTGAGCGGGAGAACCTCGGCGGCTTCTGGCGGTTCTTGAGCCGGGCACCTTGTCCCGAGCAGGGCACGGCACCGGGCGATGTTGGCCTTGCGCTGCGCTGAGGCGAGCAAGCCGTAGTGCCGGATGCGGTGGAAACCAGCGGGCAGGACGTGGATCAGGAAGCGGCGGATGAACTCGGGCGTGGCCAAACGCATGACTTTCTGCCTGTCGCCGCGCTTGATCCTGTAGTCCTTCCAACGGAATGCCACGGTGCCTGCGTCGGCGCTGACGAGGCGTGCGTTCGAGATGGCCACCCGGTGGGTGTACCGGCTGAGATAGGCGAGAACGGCTTCCGGGCCTCCGAAGGGCGGTTTGGCATAGACCACCCATTCGGACTTGCGCAAAGGAGCCAGCCACTCTGCGAAGGCATCGGCCTGCGCCAGCGGTTCCAGGTCGCCGAAGAAGGCCAGCTCCCCGGCGCGGTGAAGCGCCATCAGCCCCTCCAGAAACAGCCGCCGGAACAAGCGCGACAGGACCCGCACATGCAGGAAGAACCCGGGCTTGCAGGCAATCCATCTCGCGCCGTCCAGAGACAGGCCGCCACCGGGAACGATCATATGGATGTGGGGGTGATGGGTCAGCGCCGATCCCCAGGTATGCAGCACGCTGGTCATGCCCACCCGAGCACCAAGGCGCTTGGAGTCCGCTGCGATGGTCATGACCGTTTGTGCCGACGCCCGGAACAGCAGACCGTAGACCGCCCGCTTGTTCCAGGAGGCGATCCGGGCGATCTCTGCGGGCAGGGTGAAGACCACGTGGAAATACTCCACGGGCAGCAGGTCCTCGGCGCGGGCTTCCATCCAGTCGCGCGCCGCTGGCCCTTGGCACTTCGGGCAGTGCCGGTTCTTGCAGGAATTGTAGGCGATGTGGCGATGGCCGCATTTGGCGCACCCGGCCACATGCCCGCCGAGCGCTTCGGTCCGGCAGGCTTCGATTGCCGACATCACCTTGAGCTGGGTCAGGCTGACATGCCCTGCATTGGCCCGCCGCCACGCGGCACCATGGGCACGGAATATATCAGCAATCTCCAGCCCCGGGCGGGACACCCCAGTGCCCCGTCACTTCAGGCTTCGCTTGATTGTCTGATCCTGCAACTGCTCCAGCATCTCGTAGGGGCTGACCGTGTCACGGATCGTCTTGGTGGCGACATGGGTGTATTGGGCCGTCGTGCTCAGCTTGGCATGGCCGAGCAGCACCTGGATGACCCGGACATCGGTGTTGGCCTCCAGCAGATGCGTCGCAAAGCTGTGCCGCAGGGTATGCAGAGTGGCGGCCTTTTTGATGCCGGCCATGTTCTTCGCTGACGTGAAGGCGCGGTTCAGCTGCCGTGGCGACAGCGGGTTGATCTTCGGCTTGCCGGGGAACAGCCAGCCCTCCGGCCGCGCCTCGCGCCAGTAGTCGCGCAGCAAGCTCAGAAGCCCGGGTGACAGCATCACCTTCCGGTCCTTCCGCCCTTTGCCCTGTTCGACATGGATCAGCATCCGGTTGCTGTCGATATCGCCGATCTTGAGGTTACAGACCTCGGCGGCCCGCAGCCCCGCGCCGTAGGAAATGCTGAGCGCGGCACGGTATTTGAGCCCGGGCCCCGGCGCCGCCATCAGGATGTCCGATACCTCTTCAACGCTGAAGACTACAGGCAACCTCCTGGGCTGGGTGCGGAACTGCATGTAGCGCTTCATCTCCTCGCGCCCGCAGGTCATGCCGAAGAAGAATCTGAGCGCCACGATCCTGGCGTTGAAAGTCGCCGGCGTGACCCCTGTATCCGTCATGTGCAGTTGATAGGCGCGGAGTTCCTCCGGTGAGGCGGTATCCGGCGGGTGCCCGAGGAAAATGGCGAAATCCTTGACCGCCCGGATATGCGCTTTCTGCGCCTTGTCGCCCATCCCGCGGATGCGCATGTCCTCGATCATCCGCTCTCGAAGCGGGGTTGATCTCTCCTCTGTCATGGGAGCCTCCTGTCTGATGATTGAGAAGGGCTCAATCGTCAGGCAGAAATGCCGTTCCCCAAATGCACCACTGTCAGATCATCGCTGAACATCAGCCACCCGCGCCAATGCCGCGGAGCGGCTTCGTCCTTGGGCCATGACTGCATCGTAGTGGCGCCATCGCTGATCCCGGTGAAAGCGGGCGGCCGGGTGAAGACCGACCGTCGCGATGCGGAGATGCTGGCAAAGCTGCATCGAGCTGGAGAGCTTACGGCGGTCTGGGTGCCGGATGCGGCGCACGAGGCGATGCGCGATCTGGTGCGTGCCCGCGCGACCGCGATGCGGGTGGCAGGCAAGGCGCGTCAGCACCTTCAGGGCTTTCTGTTGCGCCACAGCCGGATCTATCCCGGCAAGAAGGGCTGGACGGGGGCATACCGGCGCTGGCTTGCGACAGTGGGCTTCACACATCCAGCGCAACAGATCGTCCTTCAGAATTACATCGATGCCGTTGCGGATGCCGAAGCGCGGGTCGAGCGCCTGACGCAGCAAATCGCAGACCTTTTGCCAACCTGGAGCCTCGCGCCGGTCGTTGATGCGATTCAGGCGATGCGTGGTGTCGGCTTCATCGTTGCGGTGACGGTGGTGGCCGAGGTCGGAGACTTCCAACGTTTCGATAATCCGCGGCAACTGATGGCTTACCTGGGGCTGACGCCATCGGAGCATTCCAGCGGGGGCAGCGTGCGGCGAGGCGGGATCACGAAAGCAGGCAGCGGACTTGCCCGGCGCGCGCTGATCGAGGGCGCCTGGAGTTACCGGATGCAGGCGCGCGTCAGCCCGAAGCTCCTTGCCCGGCTGGAGACGCTGCCGCAGGCTGTCCGCGACATCGCCTTGAAAGGACAGCTCAGGATGTGCCAGCGCTATCGGCATCTGATTGCGACCGGAAAAGCCAAAGTGGTGGTCATCACGGCGATCGCGCGCGAGATGGTCGGCTTCATCTGGGCGCTCGCCCGCACCGTCTCACCCGCCAAAGCCTGAGGAGACCACGAGCAACAACGCCTCGACCCTTTCCGGTGCGCAGGGTTGGGGACGGAACGCGGTGGGGAACCCTTGTGCCCTGTTATGGGCCGACACTGTCGATGCCCGATCCTTAGAACAAGGCAGCCCCAGGACGAAACCACGGTCATGCGGTAACCAACCCGCGCATGAGAGCTTGCTCAACCGTCGTCTCCGTTCCGTCTCCTACCCTGCGCATCCACATCACGCCCTAACCGGCCCCGCCGGAAGAAGCGGCTATGAAACAAGGGGTTGACAACGATCATGAGAGCAGGCAGCTGAAGAAGTCGGCTCTCGACGCGGCTTGAGGAACATGATTCACTCTCAGCACAACTTCGGCGGGGGTGATGATGCGCGGGACGGACGAGGCGGGTGGATCGCTTTTCAGCTATGTCGATCTTGAGGCCCGCATCCCCGCGCGGCACCCGCTCCGCAAGATCAGGCAGGTGGTCAACGACGCGCTGGCCAGTCTGGATGCCGATTTCCAGGCGCTTTACACTGATTTCGGCCGCCCCTTGATCCCGCCGGAACGGCTGATCAGGGCGATCCTGGCCCACCGGGAGGTCGCGCCGCTCCTGTCGGACGACCACTTCTCGGTCGATGGCACGTTCATAAAGGCCTGGGCGTCGATGAAGAGTTTCCGGCCGAAGGCGGCGGGCACGCCGCCCGGCGATGATGGGCCTGATGACCCGCCCAAGACATCCATTGCCCCTGTCGCACAGCCCATCCGACCCGAAACCGAGACCGATCAAATGCCCCGTTTCAACCGCCGCCGCCGAAATCCCGAGGTCAACTTCAAGGGCGAGAAGCGTTCGAATGCGACCCATGCTTCGGTCACCGGCCCGGACGCACGGCTCTATAAGAAATCTCCCGGCACGGGTGCGGCGCTTTGCTTTATGGGGCACGCGTTGATGGAGAACCGGCACGGGATGGTTGTGCAAGGCGACCCGACCCAGGCTGACGGCCGCGCCGAGCGCAAGACCGCGCTGGACATGCTGCACCGCCATTCTCCCGGATCGACCCGGCAACTGACCTTGGATGCCGCCAGGGAGTACGATGCGGCCGAATTCGTCGCGGATCTCCGCCAGGCCTGCGTCACCCCGCACGTCGCCAGGAAGGCGCGGCATTCAGCAATCGACGGGCGCACAACCCGGCACAAAGGCTATGCCCAGTCCCAGAAGCACCGCAAGCGGATCGAAGAGGTATTTGGTTGGGCCAGAACCGTTGGTGGTATGTCCCAGACCGTCTATCGCGGCGTCGAGCAGTGCGGTCGCGCTTCATCCTAACGCTCGCCGCAGGAAATCTCGCCCGCCTGCCGCGGTTGCTGGTGGCATGAGGCTGGATGAGGCAGCCACAGGCCTGCATCCAGCCACCCGATCCCGAAATCCGATGAGGGAACTCACCCGTTGGGAAGAACAGCGTCTTGCTGGCCGGACTTCTTCAGCGGCCTGTTAGGCTACAGCGCCGGTGGTACGGCCATCTGGCGCACCGCCGCCGCAGGATGTTCTTTCGCTGCTGTTTTTTGCATTTCGTCGACCTGTCTCCGAGAAGAGGTCTCAATTACCACACCGAACCATGTCTTTTTTGGTTCAGATGGGCATTGTCGCAGAACTCGCTCTTGAGGCCTGACTCCTCCTTTCCCCTCCGAACTTAGGCGACGCGGATAATCTCAGCGGTGCCGAGTGCGTTGAAGCGGTTGATGAGTGCGATGCGGATATGGATCTCGGCGGTTTGGCGGTCGGGGTCTCTTGCGGCAATGCGCTCGCCGAATGCCTTTAAGCAGCGCATCTTTGCCTCGATCCGGCTTCGGACGTGGTATCCTGTCCAGCGCTTCCAGAAGGCTCGACCGTAGTGCCGGGTGGCTCGCAGAGTTTCGTTTCTGACCTGCGCAGCCGGACAATCTTCTTTCCGCAACCGGCCATTCTTGCGGATCGGGATGATCGGGGCCGCGTCGCGTTCGAGGATCGCGGCATGGCAGCGTCGCGTGTCATAGGCACCATCGGCGATCACGGTGCCGATGTCTTCGTCCTCGGGGAACTGACCCAACAAGTCCGGTAAGACCGGGCTGTCCACTGCCCGGCAGTGGTTTGCGCAGCATAACCACGAGAGGGGCCGTCGCGGCTGGGGGTGAATTCCCTCTCGGCAGATTTGAATTGCAAATCGCCTGCCGGACAAGGGGCGGCACGGATGTCAGACGTGGCAGCATCCATCGCAAGATGAACCTTGCGCCCCTCTCATTGATTGCTCTGCAATCAACTGCCGGGCAGCGATTGGCGCCGCCCCTGAACGCCGTGCTTGCGGGCCTGCCACTCACCATCGCCAAGGAACTTGATCCCGGTGCTGTCCGTTGCTCGGCAGGGCATTGCATAGCAATGTCCCGAGAGGGGACGCAGGTTCAGCGGCCCATCGGCGCGGCGATATGGGATCTGGACGGCCAGCGTTCTATGGGCTTACGCGGCCCCACTGGGGCCACGGTCCCATCTCACTCTGTCGGCGGCACAGCGTAGAGAAATCCGGAACGGGCCAGTCCAGACCCGCCAGGTGCAAAAGGCTGGTGACCATCCCGACGGTCTGCCGGAGAGGCAGCTTGAACAGAACCTTGATCGACAGGCAGAACTGAATTGCCGCATCCGAGAAAACCGCAGGGCGACCGGGGCTGCCATCAGGCGGCGCGAGCCAGGTCATCTCTTCGTCCAACCAACCTCTTGGGACATTGCTGCGCAATACCCTGCCGGTCAGTGGATCAGAAGCGACCCGCGCTTTCTGAGCGCATCGTTGTAGCTGGACCAATTCGTCGTACGGTAGCGGGCAAGTGCGGGCTTGTTCATCTGCCCCGTCTAACCGCATGGATTCGTGAGGTGAATCCTTAGCACTCAGAGTTCTGCAACAACGCCGATCAGGCCAGCAGACTGGCATAGTTCTATAGCCGGTAAGATCAGGCGCCAATCACAACCGGAGCAGACAACCTGCGCAGCGTAGAAATGACGCTGAGCGGTGTAATCTTTCCTGTCTTCGGATTTTCTTCGGTGGGAATATTTTCGATTTTCAGGGTCAGATCCGCACTGTCGGATTTGACGGTAATTGTGTGGGTGTTGCGCACAACAGTGGGGTCGGCCCAGATTTCAAGATGGGTGTTTCTGACACCAGAACCCGCCAGCCCCAGGGCAACAGCCACGTTCAGATTAGCCGGGAAGCCAACTATTGCTTCTTCAGCAGTACCGTCAAAAACTTTGGTTGGTTCCGTTACCGCAGTGGGATCGAACCCTTGCTCCACAAGCGCCGGGGCGCCATAGAGGCCGAGCGGCGGCTTCTGGGTAACCATATTGATTTCGTGGATCACACCCTGGCTCACGGATTGAACCGCATCCAGGCCAAGCAGTGCGCCCGAGGGCACCAGGATGCGACCGCCGTGTTCCCGGGCCAGCTGTTCCAGATGCGGGTTGGAGAGCAGCGCACCAACGCTGATCACGACAACTGTCTTGCCTTGCTTCAGCGCAGGCGAAGCCACATCAGACAGGAATTTTGCAGGGCAGCACTCCACCACCACATCGGCTTCATCTGCCAGCTCCTCAAGAGCCATAACTTTGTAGCCACGGGAAAAGGTTTCCGCGATATACGCTTCGGCCTTGGCAACATTGCTTGCAGACACCGCGGCCAGCTCCAGCCCTTCGATGCCATCATCAAGTGCCTTGGCGACGAATTTGCCGATGGCGCCAAACCCGCCAACGGCTACTTTTATCGGTTGTTTCACTTTGGTCATTAGGATTACCACTTGGTTCGCCGGGGCGAAGTTCACAGATATTCTGATGGTTTCAGCTGAATCGCCTCGGGCTGCCGATGCGCGAGGATGTGGCCAACTAGGGCGGTGCGGCGCAGCCCCGCCCTGGTTTCGGCTTTAGTTTGATGGGCGCCAGCCACTGGGCTGACGGATCTCGGTCAGATCGATTTCAGCCAGATTGCTCGGGAACACCGCCACCGGTGAAATCGTCCGCACCTCACCTTGCTCGGCTCTGCCGCTGATCAACTTGTCCGCAAGATCTACGGACTGAGAGCCGATTGTGACTGGTTTTTGCGCGACGACATAGTCGACACAGCCCTGTTCCATCAGATCCTGAGCTGCTTCGCCGAGCACGGCAAAGAGTACTTTGATTTCACCGCACTTCCCGGCCTGTTGAACCGCCCGGGCTGCGCCAATGCCATAAGTGTCATCAGCGGCGTACAACATTTTCACGTCTGGGAACCGCTGAATAATGTCATTGGCTGTGGTAAGAGCAATTGCAACATCCTGATCCGTAGAAAGTGCAGCAACGATTTCGATGCCACTATCAGCCACGTTTTCCTTGAAACAGCGTAGCCGCTCTTCTGCCCAGAATGCACCTCCCGGCCCTGCCAGAACGCCAATACCGCCGCCCTCAGGAAGGATTTCCCATGCACCCGCCGCCATCATTTCACCCAAAGTGCAATGGCTGGAAGAAACAGCTCCGTCCGGCGGTACGTCGCTGGCGACAATTGGACTCGATACACCAATCAAAGGAACTCCTGCGCCACGGGCCTCGCGGGCCACACCATTGAATGCACTCGGGTTGGCAGGATCCACCAAGATCGCATCTACCTGCTGCGTGATTAGGTTCTGAACCTGCGACAGCTGACGGTCGACATTTGAATAGCCGCCTGCATCCAGTACAACTATGTCATAGCCAAGCTCTTCAGCCTTGGTCTCAATCCCGTACAGAATGGCGGTATACCAGGGCCCCGCAAGAATGGGCATCGAAACCCCCAACTTCCTTTCTGCTGCTAGGGTAGTTGTCGCAGTCATCAACAGAGCCCCAGCCATCGCGCTTGCGCACGTCAGAACGGACTTTCCGAAGTTAACCATTGTCTTCCTCCTTGATGTCATATGCTTGGTGGCTAGGAGGCCAGGTCTTGGCAAGGATAGGGGAGACTTCCCCTTCAGTTTGGTAACGGTTTCAAATGATTTGGACATAGTAGTTCCTCCGCTTATTGGGTGTCTGTTGCTGGTTATTTTTGTTTGGACATGGCCTGGTCGACTGCAACCGCTGCGATCAAAGCGATACCGACGATCATCAACTGGGTGTAGGAAGACACGTTCAGCAGGTTCAGGCCGTTGGACAGGATGGACACGAAGGCAACGCCGACACCCACACCGATGATCGATCCCCGGCCACCAAAGAGCGAAACACCGCCAAGCACTACCGCCGCCACGGATTCAAGAGCCAGCGACGAACCCAGGGTGGGTTGGCCGGAACCGACCCGTGCTGTCAGGATCAGCGAGGCAACCGCGGCGCAAATCCCGGAGATGACATATGCCCAGGTCTGTGTTTTGCGCACCGGAATACCGGACAGGCGCGCCGCCGCTGAATTGCCGCCAACCGCATAGATGTTGCGACCCAGCCGGGTGTAGTGAAGGGTGACTGCAGCCGCAACGAACAGAACCAAGGAAATCAGGAACGGCACCGGCAATCCCAGAAAACGGGCAAAGGCGATATCGGCAAAGCTACCGGGCACGCCCGTGATCGGAATACCTTTGCTGATGTTCAAGGCGACGCCTTGAGCGATGGACAGCATCGCCAGCGTGGCAATAAAAGCCATCACCCGGAAACGGGTTACTACCAGACCGTTGATCAGGCCGACCAAAGCGCCGGTTACCAGACCAACCATAATGCCGACCGGCGCTCCGTAAGCTGCCATTACCATGCTGGCGACAACACTGACCAATGCCACAATGGAACCCACGGACAAGTCTAAGTCAGCGTTTAAAACAACAAACGTCTGACCAATTGCGACTGCGGCCAAGGCTGCGGCCTGCAGCGCAACATTGCGCATGTTCTGCCCAGTCAAAAAGACATCCGAGCTTGCTGAGAAATAGATAACTAGCATAATAAGCGCCACGGGCATTCCGAACTCACGGGCCCGGTTCATCAAAATCTCTTTCAGCTTCGAACTGTTGTAATTTTCAGATGGTGCCGTTGCGGTTTCTTGCGTCATTGTGTGTCTCCCTATTCTGAAAGGACAATTCCAGGCCGTCAGGCCGCCGTCCCGTTTCCGGTCGCGTGGCCCGCAAAGGCTGCTCGCAGGATTTGGTTTTCGTCGAAGTCTTCCCGCTGGAATTCCTTGATGACCTTACCCGCCGACATCGTAACAATGCGGTGACAGATATTCAGGAGTTCCGGAAGTTCCGACGAAACCACCACAACCGCAGCGCCATCTTCGGCGGCTTCATGAATCAATTGATAGATTTCGGCTTTTGCACCTACGTCGACACCTCTGGTCGGTTCATCCAGGATGAGCAGATCCGCACCCGACAAGATCAGCTTGCCGATAGCAATCTTCTGCTGGTTACCGCCAGAATACGTCGAAGTGTCGTTGGACAGTTGACCACGAAAACGCATCCGGGCTGAGATTTCCTCCGCAACTGAACGCACTTGTTTCCATTTGATGAAACCAGATGGGAAAATCCGCGGCATGGCTGACATCACGACATTTTCGTAGCCGGACATGGACAGCACGACACCTGAACCCTTACGGTCTTCGGACAGGTAGGAAATGCCGGCTTCGATTGCATGCCGAGGGTTACGCGCCCGGAAGTGAACTCCGTTTTTGACAATGCTGCCGCTGTCCAACGGGTCCGCACCAATTATGGAGCGCATAACCTCCGTCCGGCCGGCACCGACCAAGCCACTGAAGCCGACAATTTCACCTGACCGCACGTCAAAAGAAACGTCTTCGAATACACCTTCGCGGGTTAAACCTTCGGCCCGGAAATGAACGCTTCCAATATTCGCATTGACCTGCGGGAACAGCTTTTCGAGAACACCTCCAACCATCATGCTGACAAGCTCATTAGTGTCGTTCACGTCCTTGCGGTCACGAACTTCAATCAACTCACCATTGCGCAGAACAGTAATCCGGTCTGAAACTTCCAGAACCTCATCCAGGCGATGGGATACAAAGATCATACTGTGGCCAGCATCTCGCAACTGCTTCATGATTCCCAGAAGCTGTTCCGCTTCGACGTCGGAAAGAGAGGCTGTCGGCTCATCGAGGATTAGCACCGGCGGTTCTAGAACCAGGCCGCGTGCGATCTCAACCAGTTGCATTTCACCTGTTGAAAGGGTCTCGGCTTTTGCGTCCGGGTTCAGGTCTATACCCATTCGGGCAAAGATCCTCTGGGCAATCTCGCGTGCGGTCTTGCGTGAATACACTGTTGCCATTGGGCCCGTCATCGGCAAGTTTCCAAGCACGACGTTTTCCGCAACTGTTAAGCTGGGGATAACCGTAAGCTCTTGAAAAACAGTAACGATGCCGGCTTCTTTTGCGTCCTGCGGGGAAGTGAAGTTCACCGCTGAACCGTTGACGCTGATTTGGCCGGCACTGGCAAGGGTATCGCCGGACAGGATCTTAATCAGAGAAGATTTCCCGGCCCCGTTTTCTCCGACCAATGCATGGATTTCTCCCTTGCGCAGATCAAAATCGACACCGGCCAGTGCGACTGCACCAGGGTAGACCTTAGTTATACCTGATAGCGAGATTAGAGCATTCTTTGCGCTGGCACCTGCCATTTTCCACCTCCCTATGGTGCAACTATTCGCTCTAGTAGGACTGCTGCCCCCCCGTTTCACAACCGACTATTATTGCTCATATGATTTACCTTTCGTTAAGTGTGGCACTCTCAGCTCCTTACCCTCGTGAATTTCAACCGTTTCTCGCCGACAAGGTTACTGACCAAATCTCTATTCTTAAGAAGCATTGACCAAAGCATGCACCTAATCGGTTCACTAACCTGCCACAGATGCGGAGGGAGAGCGTGTCATCCATGACTTTTCACGACACATCTCAGAAACAAAAAGTTATGCGATCACATCAATCAGCCGAATATCCACCTCGGATGCGGCCAAGCCTGCTGAAAGGCTATTGATGGAAACTTCGCATTGTGGCGCCTTCCGGCCAGTTGCGCCACTTCGGCCGAGGCAGCAAAGAATGAAGAAGGCAATCATGGAAAGTGAATACCGTGAAGAAACAGATAGCATTGGCGTCCGGAGAATATCCTCAAATGCGCTTGTTGGCATTCAAACCGCCCGCGCCCTGGACAACTTCAACCTGTCAGACGTTCGGCTAAGGGACTTTCCCGAAATTGTCCGTTCACTAGCAATGGTTAAGAAAGCAGCTGCGCTCGCCAATGCTGATCTGGGGGCAATTTCCAACCTGGCCTCCGCTGCGGTCATCGCTGCCTGTGATGAGATTATTGACGGTCAGCATCACGACGCCTTCGCCGTGGACGTCATTCAAGGCGGTGCAGGCACGTCCACAAATATGAATGCCAATGAGGTTATAGCTAATCTTGCCTCACTGAAGCTCGGCCTGCCGTTAGGGGACTACAGTGAATTCACCCCAACGACACAGTCAACTGTTCGCAATCCACCAACGACGTTTACCCCACCGCCATGCGGCTGGCGGTGATGAGCCAGTGTGCTCCGCTTGCTGAAGAGCTCCAAAGGCTATGCCGATCTTTTGACGCCAAGGCTACGGAATTCGCCCCAATACAGAAGGTTGGGCGCACCCAGCTTCAGGATGCGGTCCCGATATCCCTTGGCGACGAATTCAAAGCCTTTGCCGATGCCATCAGGAACGATATCGGCCGACTGGTGCAGCTCTCCAAAGTCCTGAGGGAAGTCAATCTCGGTGGTACCGCTGTCGGAACCGGAGTGAACGCACCCGATGGTTACCAGAAATTGGCGATTTCCTACTTTACCGAGGTATTCGGAACACCGCTGTCGTCACACAAGAACCTGCTGGCGGCATCCTACGATCAAAGCGTTTTTGTAACCTATTCGAGCATCCTGGCGCGGCTTGCCGTTAAGCTGTCCAAAATCAGCAATGACCTGCGGATCCTCAGCAGCGGCCCGCTGGCGGGCATTGGCGAAATCCACTTGCCGCCCGTTCAGGCCGGTTCATCCATCATGCCAGGTAAAGTGAACCCGGTTATCCCCGAAGCCGTAAATCAGGTCGCCTATGAGATCATCGGCCGGGATGTCACTGTAACCATGGCGGCGGAAGCCGGACAGCTGCAGCTGAACGCCATGGGAGCCGGTTATCTTTTATAGCATCCTCAATTCAACGCGCTTGTTGACCCGGGCAGCGAAAATGCTGAACGAAAAATGTGTTTTGGGAATAGAAGCCGACGAGGATCGGTGCTCGGAACTGTTGAACAAAAGCCTGGCGCAGGCGGCATCGCTGGTACCTGTGATCGGCTATGAAAAAGCTGCTTCTGCAGCCAAGACAGCGCGGAAACATGGCATTTCCTTGAGAGAGGCGATTGTCCGTGACGGGCTTTTAGACGGGGCCGAACTGGAGCACCTTATTCCGACATAAGATCCGCCGCCGCTGATTGCAGCAGCCAGATCAATGTTCATTCCTGGATTGAAGTTTGGCGGCTGCTGCCCGACGCCCTCACTTCCTGCAACAGCCACTCCTTGAATATTTTGACTTTACCTTGCTCCCAAGATCGTTTGCGCCCGATCAGGAAGTAACGGCCATCGCTGGCAATACGCCGCCGCATTGCCGACACAAGCAAGCCGGCAGCTAGGTCTCCTTGCGCCAGCACTTGCGGAGCCAACGCAATACCCCGCCCTTCGATCGCAGCCTGAATGGTCATAAAGAAATGCCCATAAGAAATGTCATGTTGCCGCATATCGACTTCCCAGCGAATAGCCTTGAAGAAATCGCTCCAAGCATTCGGCCTAGTCGCCATGTTTATCAAAGTTACACCACTGACTTGCGCTGCATCAGTTAATTCGCCATGCCGCTCTATATAGCCAGGTGATGCAACTGCGATCAATTCGTCCGGCAACAGCGCCTCGACCTGGAGCTGGGCCCATGCCTTGGCCATCACCAAGTCAATCCTCGGCCTGCCCACAGTGTGCAATTCAGCTTCGACAGTTCCGACACGAATTGCGAGGTCGATTTCTTCCTTTTCAAAATCGACTGGCTTGATGGAGTTTACCAGATGCACTTCAATATCCGGGTGTTTCTCTGAGAAATCCAGAAGACGTGGCATGAGCCATTTCACCGAAAACGTCGGCAGCACCGATATGGTAAGGATCCCGCTGCCCTTGTTCCCCCAGATCCTGTTTGTAGCCCTTTCAATCTGATCAAGGGCATCCCGCAACGGTGGAAACAACAAAATCCCCTCTTCGGTCAAATCAACTGCGCGGGTCATTCGCTTAAACAGTTTGACGCCTAGATCTTCCTCCAATGCCCGGATCTGACGGGAAACAGCCGCTTGCGTCACATTCAACTCTTCCGATGCGGCGGAAAAACTGAGATGCCGTGCAGCCGCCTCAAACGTCCGCAGAGCATTTAGTGAAGGAAACCGGCGCGCCATCTCGCCCCCAATGACAGGTAATTTAATGTAATGTATATTAGCAGAAATTCTCTTTTGCACAAGCAAAGTGAATGATGGAAAATTTATATGCTTGCCGCGCTGAGCCCTGGCTCCCTGCGACAAAATTCAGCTTATGTCACCCAGTCCCGCTACAAAGCAGGGATGACAACAGGACCGAGAGCCACTGATGAAAATCGAACCCAACAACAGGTTTCCTTACAGCGCAATCACAGATCGCCCTGATTTCACATGGCCGGGCGGCAAGCGAATGGCCGTCTATACAGCCCTTTGCGTGGAGCATTTTTCTTATGGCACCGGAGGCGGCCTCCCCTATTCGCCCGGGCTGAACCACCCGAATTCCTACAATTGGGGTTGGCGGGAATACGGCAACCGGGTTGGCGGCTGGCGGCTGCTGGAACTTTACGATGAATACAAGCTTCCAATGAGCATTCTGCTGAACACCGGTTGCTACGAACATTGCCCCGAATTGATCCAGGCCTACGCGGCGCGGGGCGATGAAATCGTCGCGCACGGTCATACCAATTCGGAACACCCTAATCATCTTTTGCCCGAAGAAGAGCGCGAAATGATCAAGGAGGTCACAGAAGCCATCAAAAAGCATGGCGGGGTGCAGCCCAAGGGCTGGATGAGCCCCGGCGCCCACCCCAGTGCAGTGACCGAGGATCTGCTGGCTGAATTCGGATATCAGTACACATTGGACTGGCCGATCGACGATCAGCCGACCTGGATGACAACCAAGAACGGTCCGCTACTAAGCGTCCCCTACCCGCATGAAGTCAATGACGTACCGATGATCGTGCTGCATGATGGTACTTCTTCAGCCTTCGCCGACATGTGCATCGACAATGTTGCCGAAATGCTGGAACAGTCCAAGCGCCAAACGCTGGCCTGCGGCATAACCATCCACACCTTCATTGTCGGGCAGCCGTTCCGTATCCGCCAGTTCCGCCGCGTTCTAGACTTCTTGAACCAGAACTCCGACGACATCTGGTTCGCAACGGCGGGCGAAATTGCAGATCACTATGCTGGGCTGTTTCCGGATGACAGCAAGTAACTGACAAAATTGAAAAGCGGAAGATCAGACAATGCCTGGAAACATCCTTGATGAGGCACGCGCGTGTCTTAATCTGAAACTTAACCAATTCGGCATCAGCCTCAGTTGCGAAGACAAAGAAGCCGCCGCCATAGCTGTGGCGGCTCAATTCCAGAAACTGGACCCAGCGGCAAAGCCAGCCGGGCAAACTTCCCAAGATAGCGAGACCCGTTTTGCCAAGGATGTAATTCAAGGGCTGCTCGCACACCCGGCCGAAGCACTTGAAACCTCCCTTGAAAAGGCACAAAAAAAGACCGGATGTTTTCTGTCACTCTTCAGCCCACCGGACACCCCGGAAGCGATGCAGATTGCAGTCAAAGACATCTTCAGATTTGACGGCCACCATCCAACCGCCGGGCTGTCACGGCCGCCCGAAGACTTGGACTTGCCTCCGTCGCCTCTGATAGCGCGACTTCGAGATGCAGGCGCGCACATTGCGGCAACAACCAAGCTTTCGGCCTGGTGCTACCTGCCACTAGAACTGAATGAACTTGTGGATCCGCCGCGTAGCCCTATTTGCAAGGGGCTCCTGGTTGGCGGCTCATCCAGCGGCTCTGCAGCTGCTGTTGCATCGGGCGCGGTTCAGGTTGCGCTTGGCAGCGATACCGGGGGCTCGATCCGCATACCGGCGGCACTATGCGGTGTCTATGGTTTCAAGCCCAGCCGAGGCGCTATTCCAGTACAGGGTGCGGTACCATTAGGGGATACCCAGGATACCATCGGTTTGCTGGCGAAATCCCCTGCGGACATACAGTCAGTCTTCGAAGTTCTGACAACGCAGCTTGAAGAAAACACCGCCTCGCCGGCAAAGCCTGTTGTGGGAATTCCCAACAGGCTTTTCACTCGAACCAGCCCGCAAATTCAAAATGGTCTAAACTACCTGACACAAATCTTGCAGCACTTGGGCCTCGAATGCCAAAGCGCGGCCGAACTCGATCTGGATCGCATGAACGCCACTGCGGGCCTGATTACCGGATATGAAGCGGGGAACTTTCACGGACCGCGGATAGCGCAGTATCCCAGACAATACCCAGCTTCCATTCAGCGACGCCTAATGATCGGCCTGGCGGTGTCCAACTCCATCTACAGTACAGCGCAAGGCAACAGGGCCGCTTGCCTGGGCCAAGTCCGCCAGAGTATCTTTACTCACTGCAAGTGGGTCCTGGCACCAGTGATCAGCCGCCATCGTCTAACGATCTCCGAATGGGGGAAAGACGGCGATTTGCAAGCCATCGGCAAACTGTCGCTCGATCTTTTGTCACTGAACCGCTGGGTCAACCTCCTAGGCCTGCCGTCTATCAGCATCCCTATTCCCAGCGATGAGGCAATCCCTACCGCAGTGCAACTTGTTGGTGCGCCCGGTTCTGACCACGCGCTGCTTCAGTTAGCCTGCGAGCTCGACACTCTACTCCGCTAACCCGTCAAGCATCTGCTATAAGCGAGCACCAGGGGCGGCACGAAAACGGAACACATCCAGCCCCTCAGGCAGTCAAAAAAAGGCCGGTGCAGTTGCAGCACCGGCCAGGTTCAGGGAAGGTTCGAAAGGGAGTTTATTTATCCTTGAACAAGACCAGCTTGTCGTATTCAGCACTGCTGGTCAGAGCCTCAATGATGACAGGTCCATCCATCTTGAAACCCTCTTCCAGCTTAGCTTGCAGCTCAGAAGGATCACGAGCCTGCATGACAGGCACACCAAAGAGATTGTCACCGCCGATATTGCCTTCACGCTCTCGAACTGGGGTACCGAAAATTGGGTTACCTCTGCGCTGCTGTTTGATGCGGATTAGTGCAAGGTCGTTGTCCGTCAAAATGACAATAACGATGTTGAGGTTTTCCCGGACCGCTGTGGAAAGTTCACCAGCGGTCATTAGGAAACCACCATCCCCTAGCACCGCACAGACCGGCGTTTCCGGACGGCAAAGCTTGGCAGCGATCGCGGCAGGTAGCCCAAACCCCATCGCCGACCATCCATTTGTCATCAGCTGCGTCATCGGAGCGCGAGTTTCCCACTTCTGACCGATCAAATGAGTGTGAGCGCCTACATCACAGGCCATAATGCCCTTGTCCGGCAAAACCTCACGCAGCGTGTCAAGCACAGCGCAGGGACCAAACTCTTTGTTGCCCGGACGCATCTGCGCAAAGATAGCGTCCATGCGGGCCCGTACATCTTCCATTTCCCAGCTGTTACCAGTTGCTTCAACAGCAGCTAATGCTCGGAAGTTGGTCGCGATATCACCACCCAAATGCAAGGTGTCGGTGTACACAGAAGTGTCGATATCCAACGGCGCATCATCGATATTGATCAATGTCATCGGATGCAGCCAGCCCTCAAAGTTGAACTCGATCGGATCATATCCCACAGCCACCATCAGGTCAGCTTGCGCATGGATCTCGCCGACTTTGTCGCTCAGCGCGTGGAAAACCACACCAGCATAAGAACGGTGGTTTTCAGGGATCATCCCTTTGGCCATCGGCGTCAGTACGACCGGGATATCGTGCTTTGCAGCGAAGCTCAGGATATCATCCTGCAAGCCAGCGCGAACAGCACCTAGCCCCAGTGCCATTGCAGGCTTTTGCGCCGACGCAAATGCCGCCTTAGCCGCATTGATCGTTTCCGCTGAGGCTTTTGCGGGTGCGGCGGCGGTTTTGGGAGCGGATTCTGTCAGAGTGGCGGGCTGACCAGTCAGGTCTACCGGCATTCCGATGTGAACTGCGCCCGGGCGGCCGGACACAGCGACTTCAAATGCCTTATCCAGAGTCTCAGTGACATTGTCGGTAGTGAGGCGTGTGGTTAATTTCGTGATCGGCTTCATCAGCGCTTGGTGGTCGATGTTCATTTGCACCACACGATCACGGTTGGCCTGAGACATTTCATCTGTCAGCGCGATAAGAGGAGAGCGGTCCAGTTGGGCCGAGCCAACACCAGTGGCCAAGTTGGTCGCACCCGGACCAAAGGTAGCAAAGCACACGCCCGGCACGCCGGTGAGCCGCCCAGCAACGTCCGCCATGAAGCCCGCACCACCTTCATGGGCCGTCAGAACGAAATCAATCCCGTCGGTATTACGGATCGCTTCCATAAAATCCACCCAGCCGCCGCTGGGAACGCCGAAGACATGTTTTACTCCTCGGTCACGCAGACCTTCGATCATTGCTTGAGCTACTTTTTTGGTCATAAGTTCAGTTCCCGAGCTAAAGGTTTTCAGGCTTGAATGCAGACATACTGCGGTTCAATGTATTCGAGGATTCCGAGGCGGGAGCCTTCGCGGCCGTTGCCAGACTGCTTGACGCCGCCAAACGGAATTGGCGCTCCTGTCAACTTGGCCGTATTCACGGCCACCATGCCGTATTCCAACTTGGACGGCAGGGTCTGCACCCTAGTCACATCGCTTGTGTACGCATAGGCAACCAGACCGTATTCGGTGTCGTTTGCGGCCTTGATTACCGTTTCTTCATCGTCAAAAGGGATCAGAGCGGCAACGGGGCCAAAGGTCTCTTCATATGTGATCCTCATGTTAGGCGTGACATCGGCCAGTACAGTCGGTGTAAAAAAGAGGCCACCTTGTACCGGCTGATTGCCGCCACACATCAGGCGGGCGCCCTTCGCTACAGCATCTTCGACATGCTCCATCGACTTGCGCAGATTCGGGTTGGAGGCCAGCGGGCCGATATTGACACCTTCGCCAAAGCCGTCGCCAACCACCAACTTTTGCGCTTCTTCAGTGAATCGGGTGGCAAATTGATCGTAAATGCAGCGCGCCACGTAGATCCGGTTGGCCGCCAAGCAGTCCTGACCGCCGGTCTGGTACTTTGCAGCAATTGCGCCCTGCACTGCGGCTTCAAAGTCAGCATCACTGAAGACGATGAACGGAGCGTGCCCGCCTAGTTCCAGCGACACACGCTTCACCGTTGCAGAACACTGCTCCATGATATTGCGGCCAACCTCGGTAGACCCGGTGTAAGACACTGCCCGCACGGCGGTGTGCGAGCACAGCTCGGACACCAGCACCCGCGCATGGCCAGTCACAACACGGAAAACACCTTCCGGAACTCCAGCTTCGCGAGCCAACATGTCCAGAGCCAGTGCGGAGAAAGGAGTGACCTTAGACGGTATCGAAACAACCGGGCAGCCGGCCGCCATTGCCGCTGCCGCCTTGCGCGTCAGCATCGCAGAGGGAAAATTCCAGGGGGTGATCGCTCCAACAACGCCGACCGGCTGCTGGGCGACTTTCATCGACTTGCCCGGCAAGTGGCTGGGGATGGTGTCAGCATACAGGCGGTTGCCCTCTTCCGCATACCATTCAATAAAGCTGGCGGCATAGGCGATTTCACCCTTGGCATCATCCACCGGCTTGCCCTGTTCCAGAGTCATCAGCGCCGCAAGGCCATCAGCATTTTCCTGAATAAGCCGGTGCCAGCGCATCATGATCGCACTACGTTCCCGCGGTAGCAGCGCGGACCAGGATCTCAGCGCTTGGCTTGCTTGCTCAACCGCCTCTTCGATTCCTTTCGCCCCTTCGTTGGCTACAGACCCGATCACCTCGCCAGTGCTCGGGTTATGGACATCAATCACTGTGCCAGAGCCGGCCTGTTGCCGCGTGCTGCTGACTACTCTGTCCAGCATAACTTGTGCAGCTGCTTTGGCACTGTCATCAAGAAGAAGGTCAATTTGAGAGCTATGGTTCATGTTTTCATCCGGTGCCGTCTGGTTCACGCCTACGGTCAGAGTGGCTCAGGTTCCACGTCCGGACAAACGACAAAAGAACCACCGACAAGTAATAATAAGTTATGCACACAATGCAAAAACACCCAGCTCAAGCCGGTACGATCGACTAATTCTTCCGATCGTCGAAAACGATAGAAAATCGGCGGAGTATGGGGCGAGGCCGCTTTCAACTCGTTTCAAAAAGCCACGATTGTGAGCTCCGACTTTCCTTGCATTCTTGAACGATCACCTGAAAAAATTTGAAGCTGTCTCTCAACTCGGTGAAACGCTTTCCCACCCTGAAATGCGTGACGCAGTCAGCGGGTTTTTCTGGCGAAGATGACCTTCTGGTTATCGTGATGGATGGCGGGGATGTCCCGCGTCTGGATTATCAGAACGGGCGGCGGCGAAAATACGGACTCGGTTTGGTTCAAATCGACACTTGCAAACGACCGCTTCACGAAATGCGCTGCATCGCAACAAACGGCGTGCCGCGAATGCGGGAGAATGCTGCGTCGGCGAGGCGTGAATCTGGAGGTCGGCTTCGTCCGGCACCTTGCCAGTTCACTCGCAACGCAGCGGATGGCGGCTGTGTTGCGTAATTCATGATATTTGCACCATGCTCAGGAACCCCATGACATAAGCCTCTTGGTGTGGTGCATAAATCAGGTGCGTATTGAAAGGCGTTCATATACGATGAGGTCATGCTTATTGGTTACGCCCGAGTGTCCAGTCACGGACAATCCCTTGATCGACAGATCGGTGCACTAAACGCCGCCATCGTTGATAAGATTTTCCGAGAGAAAGTTTCCGGGAAAACCGTGAAGGGACGGCCTCAGCTCGAACGTGCGATAGACGCACTCGGGGCAGGGGATGTGTTTGTGATCGCAGAGTGGGACAGAGCCACACGATCCATGATCGACGGCATCAATATTATTCAACGGATCGCAGATCGTGGGGCCTATGTGAAGGTGCTTGATAAACCCTGGCTCGATCTGACCACTCCGATGGGCAAAGGCACCCTCGCTTTCCTTTCCGCTTTGGCCGAAGACGAACGGGAGCGTATCACTCGGCGCGCGAACGAGGGCCGAGCCATCGCTGCGCGACAGGGCGTCAAATTTGGCCGGAAACCCAAGTTAACTGAACATCAGCAGAAACTTGCCCGCGAGCGCATGGCCAACGGTGATACCTGCCGGGCCATCGCATTGGATCTCGGTGTTGCGCACACGACGATCTCAAGGCTGCGCTGATCTGTAGGGCTCAAGCGTTGCCAAGCAACCGGTTGTCTTCGAGCTCTGTAGGTACGCAAAAAACCTAAGTGATTGAGAACTATGGACGTTGAGTCTCAATAACTCGGTCTCATTATTTACGTACTCCGACAATCCACCCCGGCTGCATAAATACCGCCTGTAATGGAGATTATGTTGAGTGTGATCACTGCAGACCCGCAATATGCCTGCTGACGGGCTGAGGCCGAACCTCAGCTAATCAGGTTTGTACTAGGCGCTCAGGCGGCTGGGGGTGCTGTTGACCTCGTGGCTGGCCGCTGGGGCGGCGCCGCCGCTGCCCAGATCAAACCGACCAATGATACCAGTCAGGCTGTGCGATTCATTTTGCAGCAGCTGGCTGGCAGCCGCGGCCTCCTCGGACATGGCGGCGTTCTGCTGGGTCATATTGTCCAGCTGGTGCATGGCGCCGTCGATTTTTTCCAGCCCGCGCGATTGGGTGCGCACGCCGTCGGCAATGTCGGTGACCAACCCGGATACCGCCGAGACCTGTTCGATGATACTGGTCAGCGCGTCCCCCGCACGGCCCACCATCGCGACGCCATTTGCCACGTGCTCTTCGCTGGCGGAGGTCAGTCCTTTGATTTGCCCAGCTGCATTGGAGGCCCGTTGCGCCAGGGCGCGCACCTCGGAGGCGACCACGGCAAAGCCTGCGCCGGCGGGGCCTGCGCGGGCGGCCTCAACCCCGGCATTGAGGGCCAGCAAATTGGTCTGGAAGGCAATGTCGTCGATCATGTTGATAATTTTGGAAATCTCTGAAGAGGCTTCCTGAATCTGGTCCATCGCGGCCACCGCAGAGGTCACCACATCGGTGCTTTGTTCCGCTTCGCTGCGGGCGCCGCGCATGGTTTCATCCATCCGGCCCGCTTGGTCAGCGGTGTCGCGGATACCTCCGGTCAGCTCGCGGATGGCGCCGGCGGTTTCTTCCAGCGTCGCTGCCTGGCTTTCGGTGCGATGGGCCATTTCTGTGGCCGCGCCCCGTTGTTCCTCGGAGAACCGCCCGACGTTTTCCGCCGCCTCCACCACCTCGCCCATAGACCCGCGCAGCCGGTCAAGGCTGCGGTTGAAGTTTTCCCGCAAGGTCTCGTAATGCCCGTCAAACGGCGCCTGGATGTCACAGGTCAGGTTGCCGCGCTGCAGCTCGGACAAGGCTGCGCTCATACTGTCGACCACAGCAGCGGTGTGGCGGGCGGCCTCCACTTCGCGCGCAGCTGCGGCGTCGGCCTCCTTCAGTTTGCCGCGGAAACTGTCAAGGCTGCGGGCCAGGTCGCCCAGTTCGTCACCGCGGTCGCGGCCCAGTATGTCGGTGTCATAGTTGTTGTCCGCCAGCGCATTTGTGGCCTCGCGCAGGGCATGGATCGGGCGGGTGACGCTGCGCGCCGCCAGCCAGGACACGGCGATGGCCGCCAGCAGCGCGGCGCCAATCAGCCCGGCGGCGATCAGCCGGATGCGTTCGACAACGGCAAAGGCGGTATGCTCGTCGGTTTCCAGCACCAGCGACCAGTCAAAGCCGGGCAGCTCCAGCGGCATCACCAGGGCAATGGCGCGTTCGCCGAGCGAGGAGGCAACCGCCTCAAACTGGCCGGCTTCGCGCGCCTTGGCGGCCTGGATCTGCGGCGTGTCCGGCATTTTCTGCAGCACCGGGAACAGCCCCTCCACCGAGGACGGGCTGCGGGCCAGGCCGTCGCTGCTGGCGACAAAGATATTCTGATGGGTGCCGCCCGACAGATTGCTGGTCAGCGCAGTGACGACGCCCTTGGTGCCAAGCTGCACGGCGATAACGCCGACTATCTGTTTGCGTTTGGAGAAGACGGGCGCGGCCAGGAAGGCTGCAACCCCATCGGGACTGTGGCTGTAGGCAGCAAAATCCGCAGCAACCACCGTTCCGGCCTCTGCCTGCAGTGCGGCCTTGAATGCTTGGGCCAGTCCGCTGTCCGTACCCGGCTCGATACCGGTCAGAAAGTCATCCTGCTTTTTGACCGAGTAGACCACCTGCCCCTTGGCGCTGATCAGGTAAAGGTCCTGATAGCCGTTCAGGCGCAGGCTTTGCAGGAAAGTGGGGTGATAGGTGACATGCGACTGGTTGTAATAACTGCCGTCGCCTGCGTCTGTCAGCTCCTCGCGCTGCTGCGCTGAATGCGGGTTTTCTGCGGCATAGGTCTGTTTCAGATAGGCGATCGGGTCGTCTTCTTCGACCATGCCGATCACCCGTTCGAAGTTGCCGATCGCCCGGAATACTGCGGGCTGGCCGGCCAGGCTGGAAACATCGGACCGGGCTGCCCTGATCAGGAATTCCAGCGCCTGAGCGCCGGATTTGGCTTCTATCTTTTGCGCGGCAAAGGCGTTTTCCCGGATGCTGCGCTCGGCCATTGAATAAACCAGCAGTGACACGGTAACGAGGAAGGCCCCGGTCAGCGCTACCATGATCAGCGGCAGCTTCAGCTTAAGCGGCAATTTCGTGGTCCGGGGCATTGGCAAAGGTCTCCTGCTGGCGGCGGCGCACCGGTTGCAGCCGGGGCCTATAGGAGTGTTAATCAGGAAAGTCCTGAAAAAGTGTGTACCGCAAGTCTATCGCAAATGAAGTTTTCCGGAATTCCGGGAATCTTGATGCCGCAAATTTGAATTTCAGGCCCCATCGGTGGTATTCCCTTATTATTATCGTGTTTGCCACCGAATGTGCTCCGGAAATGCAGGCCTGGGTGGCGCAAACCGTCATGTATGAACACATTCAAATTTGGGGATCTTGCAGGGAGTGCCCCGGCCTCAAGTTGCCCTGGGGTAAAGCAGTCGCAAAAGCCGGGTAACTTTCTGCGAGGCGTTTTCGCGGGCGCGCGGGGCGTGAAGAATCGTTCCCTTGGCCGTCCGAAGGCGGCAGCCGGGACGCGGCAGCATCGGGTCCGGTGCTACCAAGGCGGCGCTAGAATTCCTGCCAGAGATTACGGGCGGCATTTCCGCTGCTGGTTTCGGGAGCCGCGCAAGGCGCCGGGCTGATCTCGGTTTCCCAGTCATCATCGCCATGCGCAGAAGGTGCCGGGTGGAGAGCAGGGATTGCCGGGGCGGGGGCTGTACTGCCGCCGGCTACCCGGAAATGCGCCACCAGTTCCGAGAGTTTGCCGGCATCAGTGTTCAGCATGTGGCCGGCCGCGGTGGCCTGTTCCACCATTGCTGCGTTCTGCTGGGTGACCTGATCCAGCTGGGTGACACCGGTGTTGATTTCGTTCAGTCCGGTCGATTGCTCGGCGGCGCCTTCGGCAATGCCGGAAACCAGCTGCGAGATATGGGTGATTTGTTCGACAATGCTCTGCAGCGCCTCGCCTGCCTTGCCGACCAGTTTGACGCCGCTCTCTACTTGTCTTGAACTGTCGCCGATCAGCGTCTTGATTTCCATCGCGGCGCCGGCTGAACGCTGCGCGAGGGCGCGCACCTCGGAGGCAACTACGGCAAAACCCTTGCCGGCCTCGCCTGCGCGTGCTGCCTCGACACCTGCGTTCAGAGCCAAAAGATTGGTCTGGAAAGCGATGTCGTCGATCACGCCGAGGATCTGCGAAATGTGGTTCGAGCTTTGCTCGATCTCCGCCATGGCGGTGACGGCATTTTGCACAATGGTGCGATTGGATTCGGCCTGCAAGCGCGCCTCCTCCATGGTGGTTTCAACGCTGCTGGCGCCTTCGGCGGCGGATTTGACCGAGGCGGTCAGTTCATCCAGCGCCGCGGCGGTCTGTTCCAGCGTGGCGGCCTGGCTTTCGGTGCGGTGCGACAGGTCGTCCGACGCCTGGCTGATCTCAGCGGCGCCATTGCGGATGCTGCCTGCCGCCTCAATCACCTGGGCGACAGTGGAGCTCAGCGTTTCGGAGGTCAGGTTGAAGTCCTGGCGCAGCTCTTCATGTTCTTCCGGGAAGGCCTCGGTCAGATGGAAGGCAAAGTCGCCCTTGGACAGGCGTGACAAACCGGTCCGCAAGCTGTCCACCACCTTCTGTTGCTGGCGCTGTGTTTCCGCACGTACCTGGTCGGCGTCGCGGGCATTCTTCAGGTCCCCCTGCATTTCCACAATTGTCCTGCCAATTGCGCCGATTTCATCCTGCCGGCCGGCCTCGGCAATGGTGATGTCCAGGTTTCCTGCTGCCACCGCTTTCATGCTGGTGCAGATGCTGGCAACCGGCCGGGTGACGGTGCGCGCGGCGAACAGGACGGCGGCCAGCAGCACGGCGCTGGCGGCACCCAGCCCGGCCAGCAGATAGCGGGTGAACCCTGCTGAGGCTTCCAGGGTGCCGCTGATGTTCTGGCGCACTTCGACGATGCCGCGCACATCGCCCAGCTGCCAGTCGGTTTTCGGAGAGGCGGCATGGCTGTTGTGGCAACTGACGCAGACCTCAGATACCATCCGGTCGGCGACGGCCACCCGCAGGAAGGTTTCACCATCCAGGGTTTCGGTTTGCGAATAGGATCCGTCAGGAGTGTTGTTCAGATACGCCCAAGCATCCTGCATGAAGCCGTCCATCGGGCGTTCCGCGCGTTCCGGAAAGGGATAGGGGCTGTACAGCGAAAAACTGCTTCGCTCGGCGGCCATCAAGGCGCTGATGTCGTGCACAAAGGTTGCAGGCAGCGGGATGACACCGGGATCTTCCTGGTGGTTGATCCCCGGGCGCAGGGATTGCGCTGCCACCGCATCCTTAACGACGTAGCGGGTGTAATAGCCGCGGATCTTCTTGATCTGATTGACAGTCTGCAGGGCGGAATCCGATGCGGCGTCAATGCTGTTGCGTTCCATCGCCGGCGGGATGGTGAGCCAGGCCGTTGCGAGACAGGCGAGCATGACGACCGGAACCGGAATGATCAGTTTGAACAGCAGGGATTTGTGATTGAGACCCATCTAAAACTCCGCAACAGCCGTGCACAGCTGCAATAGGCGGGCCGGATATGAAACAAGCCGGATCCTGGAAGCAGTTGCATGTGTATTTACAGGCAAGTTTTCGGCAGTAAGCCTAAGAAACCGGTAACGCCAATCCCGGAGGCAGGCCGTCCGCCGCAAATTCCCCGTTAAATCGGGATGCCCGCGCGCCTCTTTGAGCGCGGCGGCTGCAGATCCTCCAGCCCTGTGGGTCCGTGTTCTTGCGGATTCGAGTTGTCATTCCTGCCGAAGCAGGGGAAAAATCAGCTATGGATGAAAAAGACCACGATATCCTCCGGCTGATACAGTCCAATGCGCAATTGACCGCCGAAGCCATCAGCCATGAGATCGGCCTGTCGGCACCGGCGGTGCAGAAACGGCTGAAAAAGCTCCGCGATACCGGTGTGATCGAAAAGGAAATTGCCATTCTTTCCCCGGCCCGGCTGGGGCGGGAGATGACAGTGATCGTGCAGGTGGTGCTGGAGCGCGAAAGCCGGATGCATCTGGACGCCTTCAAGCGCAAGATGCGCCAGGCCAGTCAGGTGCAGCAATGCTATTACACCACTGGCGAGGCCGATTTCATCCTTGTGATCATCGTTGGCGATATCAAGGAATATGAGGCCTTCACGCAGGAGTATTTCTTTGATGAATCCAATGTCAGCCGCTTTACCTCTTCGGTTGTGATGGACCGGGTAAAGGTGTCGCTGGACATCATTTAGGCCCGGGGATCAGAGGTCCGAGCCGGCCGGCTCAGGTTGCATTGCGTCGGATTTCGCCGGATCAGCGGCGCGGCGGCTGAGCTGCATCAAACCTCTGCTGCCTGCCCCGAGTGTGCCGCAACCAGCGTGTCCAGAAACAGTTTGGTGATGCGGTTTACGGCGGGCCGCTTGCGGGTGACGGCGGCAAACTGGCTGCGGTAAAAGACGTCTCTGGGCAGCACTTTGCGCATCAGGCCGCTGCCGACAAAACCGGCGGCCAGGTGATCCGGCAGAAATCCCAGATAGCTGCCCGACATGATCAGGATCGCCAACGCCTGTTCGTTCTGCACCTTGGCAGAGCGGCGGAAGCCCAGTTTCTGACCCACATGCAGGTTGGGCGAGTTGACCCGGATGCCTGCATAATTCATCGCCTGCACATCCCGCAGGCCCAGGCTGGCATGGTCGCAGTCAAAGAACGGATGCCCCTTGCCGCAATAAAGAAACATGTTCTCTCCATATAACGGCATGTAATCCAGGCTGGGAGAAGGCCGGTGCAGCGCCAGGATGCCGATATCCAGCTGGCCGCTGATCACCTTGGTTTCGATCACGTTCGGCGGCTCCAGCGACAGTTCGATCTCCACCGCAGGGGCGGCCTTGTTAAAGACCCGGATGCCGCCAGGCACAAAGGCTTCGGGGTTGGAGGCGCATTGGTCGAACAGGGCTATCCGGATAGTTCCAGCCATCTGCTGCTTGATTTCATTCACTTCGGCGCGGAAATCCGACACCGAGGTCAGCAGTTCCTCAGCGGATTTCAGCACTTTGCTGCCGTCGTCCGTCAGCGAAAACCCCGCCGGGCCGCGGTTGCACAGCTTCAGGTCCAGCCGCAGCTCCAGGTCGGCGATGTATTTCGAAATGGTGGACTTGCCGATGTTCAGCTCGGTCTCGGCGGCGGCCAGCCCGCCGCTTTCGGCCACGGCCCTGAACACCCGGAGCAGTTTCAGATCGGCATCGGCGACATGTTTGACGTGTGTTTTGCGGCTCATCTTAATGTTCGATATATGTGAAACCTTGATATCACAAGTTTACATTCTAGAAACATGAAACGCAATGTAGCCTCTCGCCAGCAAGGCAGGATCGGACTGGCACAGGCGCTATGGAGGGCGTGCCAGCGCGCGCCTTGTCTTCAAGATGACAATACGGGAGGAAGTTATGTCATTTCTCAAAAAGGTCTGCACGCTGACCGCAGCCGTTTCTGCCGCAGCGATGCTGACCACCGGCGCTGTATCCGCCAAAAATTTCAAGATTGCCGTGGGCGACGGCGCCGGCAGCTCGCAGGAAGGCACCGGCAAATTCTTCATTGAAGCGCTGGAAGCAAAATCCGGCGGCGCACACACCGGCACAATGTTCCTGAACGGCCAGCTGGGCTCGGAGCAGGACACTGTTAACGAAGCCGCAATCGGCACCCTGGATATGTCGCTGCTGGCGATCAACAACGTTACACCGTTCTCGCCCTCGGTTGGTGTCTTCACCCTGCCTTACGTGATCCTGTCGCTGGAAGATGCGGAAACGCTGACCCAGGGCCCGATCGGCCAGGAACTGACCGACAACACCATCCGGGACGCCGGCGTGCGCATTCTGGCCTGGACCTACACCGGGTTCCGCCGCCTGACCAACTCGAAAAAGCCGGTCACCAATGTTGCCGACCTGCAGGATCTGGTCATCCGCGTTCCCAAGAACGAGATCATGATCGAAACCTACAAGTCCTGGGGCATCAACCCGACCCCGATGGCCTGGTCCGAGACCTTTACCGGTCTGCAGACCAAAGTTGTCGATGGCCAGGACAACCCCTACACCACCATCAACGCGATGAAGTTTTATGAAGTGCAGGAATATGTGACCAACCTGCGCTACATCTTCTCGATTGAGCCGCTGATTGTCTCCGAGGCGGTGTTCCAGGACCTGTCCGAAGAAGACCAGCAGATCCTGATCGAAGCGGGCAAGGAAGCCACCGTGAAATCGGCGCAGTATCTCCGCGACATCGAAGCCGAGATCAAGGAAGGGCTGCTGGCCAAGGGCATGCAGATTGACGATCCGGCAAACGACGAGGCCGAGTTCATCAAGCTGGCGACCGAAGCCGTGTGGCCGCAGTTCTATGACTCCATCGGCGGCGTCGAGAAGCTGAACACGGTGCTGACCACCATTGGCCGCGATCCGGTTCAGTAAGCCTCTGGCAGATATATAAAAAATAACAAAGCAGCGCCACGTGCGCTGCTTTGCACAGGGGAGGAGTACATCATGTTCTGGAAATTTCTGGACAATATAGAAAGCTATATCTGCCGCCTATTGCTGTCCGGCTTTGTCATTCTGCTGTTTGTGCAGATCGTCTCGCGCGAGGCGTTCGGCCATTCATTTTCATGGATCGAAGAACTGTCGGTCTACATGTTCGTCTGGTTTGTCTTTTTCGGTGCCAGCTATGCGGCCCTGAAAAGTGCGCACAACCGGGTGACGTTTCAATTCAAATTCCTGCCCGAACGCTACATCAAATACATCGAAGCATTTGCAGATCTGTTCTGGATCTTCTTCAACGTGTATTTCATCTGGCTGGCCTACGACTTTGTCTTCAACAAGATGAACAAGTTCTGGAAATCCCAGACTTTGGGCGTCGAGATGAAATACGTCTACATGGTGCTGCCAATCGCCTTCACCCTGATGACCATCCGAATTCTGCAGGTGAACTACAAGAAGCTGATCAAGGGCGAGGAAATCCACGACCCCGATCAGATCGACCTTGATGAAATCAAGGCTGCCACCGAAGCAGAGCGCGGCAAGTAAGCGCCGGACAGGGAGAAAAACATGGAAACTCAAATCGTCTCAATTCTGTTCGGATCGTTCCTGGTGCTGTTGCTGATGGGCGCTCCGATCACGGTGGCGCTTGGCGTCGCCTCGCTGGTGTCGTTCCTGTACCTGGACGAAAACCCGATCAAATTTGTGCAGATCGCCTTTACCTCGGTCGGCTCGTTCCCGCTGATGGCGCTGCCTGCGTTCATCCTGGCCGGCGCGCTGATGGAGGCAGCGGGGATCTCGAAACGCCTGATCAATGTCGCCGAAAGCCTGGCCGGACCGTTCACTGGCGGCATCTCGGCTGCAACCGTGATGGCCTGCCTGTTCTTTGGTGCCATCTCCGGTTCCGGCCCGGCCACCACGGCGGCCGTTGGCATGCTGATGATCCCGGCCATGATCGACCGCGGCTATGAAAAAGGCTATGCCTCTGCCGTGACTGCATCGTCGGGCGGGTTGGGCATCATCATTCCGCCGTCGATCCCGATGGTGATTTTCGGCATTGCCGCCCTTGGTATGGCGCCGCCGCCGGAAGCGGTTGAGAAATTCGGCACCTTCCAGTCGGTCTCGATCTCGAAACTGTTCATCGCCGGTTTCATGCCCGCCTTCCTGATTGCCACCAGCCTGCTGATCCTGAACTATTTCATGTCGAAAAAGCGCGGCTACAAGGGCATGGCTGAGGGCTGGTCGTTCCGCAATGTCGGCTGCGAGATGTACCGGGGCTTTTGGTCGCTGATGGCGCCGCTGGTGATCCTGGGCGGTATCTATACCGGCTTCTTCACCCCGACCGAGGCCGCCATTGTCGCGATCTTCTATACGCTGGTGGTTGGTGTCTTCATCTACCGCGAGCTGACCTGGTCGTCGCTGTTCCAATCGCTGGAGGCCACCACATGGCTGACGGGCCGTGTTCTGCTGATCCTGTTCACTGCAACTGTCTTTGGCCGTCTGCTGGTGGAAAACCAGATCCCGGCAATCATCGCCGACAGCATGTTGAGCTTTACCCAGAACCTCTATGTGATCTGGGCGCTGATCATCTTCTTTTTGCTGTTTGTCGGCATGTTCATGGAAACTTTGGCAACCATCCTGATCCTGGTGCCGGTGATGCTGCCGGTGGCCTACTCAGTGGGCATCGACCCGATCCACTTTGGCGTGGTGATGGTTTGTACGCTGGGTATCGGGTTCCAGACACCGCCGTTGGGGGAAAACCTGTTCATTGCCTCGGGCATATCAAACATCTCGATTGAGCAGATCTCGCTGCGCGCCCTGCCCTTTGCTGCGGTGAACACGATTGCGATTTTCGTTATCGCATTCTTCCCGGAAATCTCGCTTTGGCTGCCGCGGCTGTTTGGCTATTGATGTGAAAGGATCTGATATGAAACCGTTGATCACCAACATCCTGTTTGCCACCGATCTGTCGCAGAACTCGCCTTATGCGCTGCGCCATGCGGCCAGTCTGGCGCAGGCGACGGGGGCGGAAATCCACGTGCTGCACGTGAATGAGCCGATCTCGGATGATGCCAGGATCACGTTTGAGATGTTTGTGCTGAACGACGAGACCCGCAAATCCGCAGCCAAACGGCGGCACGAGATGGTGAAAAAGGTGCTGGCCGAACGGCAGGCGCGGTTCTGGGCGGCACTGGAAGGCGATGATGCCAAGATCCGCGATCAGGTCACCTCGGTTGAGGTGACCGACGGCCACCCGGCAGAGGTGATCCTGCGCCGCTCGGTTGAGCTGGGCTGCGATCTGATTGTGCTGGGCGCCCATGACCACGGGTTCTCGCACACGTTTCTGGGCACCGTGGCCAAACGGGTGCTGCGCCGGTCGCAGATCCCGACGCTGGTAGTGCCCTACCAGAACGGCGAAAACGACGACTGATCCTCCCCGCAAGCGGTGTCTAGGACCGCTTGCTAACTCCGCCCGTGCAACAAGCCTTAGGCTTTTGCAGGGGCGGCTTTTACGTTTGGATGCAGGTTCTTGTAGGGAAACGAACCCAGATCGCAGGGAAACACACCCGGCGCCGCGACCGGATAGACAGCACTCGCCACCGGCTCGAAATCGGCGCGGAAATGGGCGGTGCTTTTAACGCAGATGGTGCGGAAACCCTCTGGCTGCAGCCCGATATGGGTGAAATGCGCCAGATCCAGGCATTGATTGCGGATGCTGGTCACCACCAGGGTGATATCTGCCTCGACCCCATGCAGCCGGAGTGCGGCTGTCAGCCCCAGCGTGGCAACCCCGCCGCCATACATTTCGCCGGTGTAACGGCACATGCCATCGCCAAGCGCCACCACTTGAAATTCAGCCTCATAGGGGTGATCGCCGGGGGTGCCTGACCGCCCGCCAAGAGCTGCGCGGAAGATGCCCCCCTGCCCGGCCTCATGCGCTGCCGCAGCTGTCTGCGGGTCATGAAACAGCCCCATCAGCACAGCTTGCGCACCCGCACCTGCCAATGCCGCCAGCAAACCTGTGGTATCCGAAGTGCCACCGGCACCCGGATTGTCCTGCACATCCGCCAGCACCACCGGTTTGCCCGCGCGCGGCTGGCAGGCAAGTGCCGCGGCTTGCTGCGGCGTCAGCATCGGGTGTTCCGATTGGGATTCCAGTTTGGCAAACAGCGCCGCGATTTGGTCAGCCGCTTGTTCTGCCGCCGCAGCTGTTGTGCCATAGGCAACGCATGAGGGCCGCGTGTCCGGGAAATCCGCCGCAGTGAACCCCAGCGCGATATCCGCAACAACCCCGCCCTGCTCCAGCGGCGGCAGTGCTGCATAAAGCTGCCTGCCGGGTGTTGCCCCGGTGTATTGCGCATGCAGCGGGATCAGATAATCCATCTGCTGGAACGCCTTAAACAGCCGCTCCCCCGCCAGCAGCCGCTGCAGCACCGGCACGCAGCGCGCGCCTGTTTCGGCCATGTCCAGATGCGGATAGGTCCGGAAGATCGCGATGTAAGAGGCCAGATCGATCGATGCTGCCGAGATATTGGCGTGCAGGTCCAAACTCACCACGATCGGCAGGTCCGGCCCCACCAGGGCGCGTACCCGGCGCAGGATCTCGCCCTCGCCGTCGGCATGTGTTTCGGTGACCATTGCCCCGTGCAGATCCAGGAAAACCCCGTCCAGCGGCCCGGCGGCGCGCAGCCCGTCCAGCAACCTTCCGCAGATGGTTTCAAAGGCGTGATCTGTCACATGCGCCGAAGGTTCCGCCGAAGCCCATAAAACCGGCAGCAGCGCCATGCCAGCCGCCTCTGCCGCCGAGGCAAACCCCGCGACCGGCAGGTTCATGCCGCGGGTCTCAGAGATCACCTCGGCCCCATGCAGCATGGCAGGCCAGGAATCCGCCATCTCGAACTCCGCCAGCCCGGCCTTGGTGGTGCCGAAGCAATTGGTTTCATGCTGGAAACCGGCGATGGCAATGCGAGGATGCGTTTGCAAGCCTGTCATTGTCCCTGCATCCAGACCGTTTTGCCGCGGCGGATGGTCCGCGTGACCTTGATGGTCTCAATTCTGTCAGGGTCTTCCAGCGGGTTGCGATTCAGAATTGCGAAATCCGCCAGCTTGCCAGCTTCGATGGAGCCGCGGCTGTCCTCCTTGAAAACCTGCCAGGCGGCATCGATGGTCTGCGCCCGCAGGGCGGACAGCGCGCTGACCCGTTGGTCCTCCCCCAGCCGGCGGCCGCTGGCCGTCAGCCGGTTCACCGCGCAATGGGCCAGATGGATCGGCCGCGTCGGCGTGACCGAGGCATCATTATGGATGGTATAGCGCACCCCGAACCGCTCAGCCGAGGCACAGGGAGAGATCCGCCCGGCACGCTCCGGCCCCAGAAAGGTATCGTAATGCCGGTCGCCCCAGAAGTGCACATGTGCTGGAAAGAAGCTGACGGTGATCCCCAGCCTGGCCATCTGCTGTAGCTGGTCGTCGCGCAGGGCCTGGCCGTGAATGATCGTATGGCGGTGATCTGCGCGCGGGTTGGTCTCCAGCGCCGCGGCCACGGCATCAATGAACATCTGCGCGCCGGCATCGCCGTTGCAATGGCAGTGGATCTGATGGCCCAGATCATGCAGCTTTTTCACTTCGCGGCGGTGATCCGCTTCGGCTGCATAGGGCATCCCGCAGGGGTGCTCCGGGTCCACTGGCCGGTGATAAGGCGCGCTGAGGAATGCGGTCTGCAGCTGAAACGCCCCATCGGTGAACAGCTTGCGCGGGCCAAGGGTGAAATGCGGGTTGCCGGGCCAGTCCAGCGCATCGGGACCATCCGTCAGCGCAGGTTCCAGCTCGCCGATGGGCAGCAGCATCAGGTCATAGCCAGGATCCTGACCGACGGGCAGCGAGGCGAAATGTTCCAGCATCTTGTGCGTGGCCCAGGCGTTTTGCGCGTAGGTCACGCCATAAGACAGGTATTCATCGCGGCAGCTGTTGAAACCCGCCCAGAACCGTTCGCGGCTGATCAGGAAATCGGTGTCGCCCATCTCGCGCATTGCTGACAGACCCTCGATCAGACCGGTCAGCGCGCCGGTTTCCGGATCGCGCCCGAACCGTCCGCCCAAAGGGTCGGGCGTGTCGCGGTTCACCCCGTGAAGCTGCAATGCCAGTGAATTGGCTGATCCATTGTGGCCAGAGGCATGGATGACCCAAATGGGATGGTCCGTGGACACGCTGTCCAGCTCGGTGCGGGTCGGCATCCGGCCTTCGGCGATGGCAGTATTGTCGAACAGCACCCCCATCACCCATTCCCCGGCAGGCGTTTCCGCCGCTCTGACCCGCAGCCGCGCCAGCGCGGTCGGGATGTCAGGACAGTCGCCGCTGGGGGCCGAGGCAAGGTTGACCCGGAACAGCCGGATAAAGCCGGGATCGGGGAAATGCCCGTGCGGGTCGATAAAGGCGGGGATCAGGGTCTGGCCCTGCAGATCAACCTCTTGCGTGCCGGCAGGCATCTGCGCACGCAGCTCGGACAAAGGCCCGACCATGCGGATGGTTTCGCCGCCGGTCAGAACCGCCTCGGGTGTGGAGTTGGCCGCATCCATCGTCAGGATCGGGCCATTGAAGTACAATGTGCGCGTCATGGTCTTCTTTTCTTTGCAGGATGTCAGCCGAGAGGCGCCAGGCACCGCAGCCCATGGCCTTTTTCGACCTCCCATTGCGGGGTCCGGGAGCAGATCTCCTGCGCAAACGGACAGCGCTCGCGGAATTCGCAGCCCGAGGGGCGTTTGAGCAGGCTGGGCGGCTCGCCTTTCAAGGCGATGCGTTCCAGCCGGGCGTCGGGGTCGGGTTCCGGGTTCGCGCTCAGCAGGCAACGGGTGTAAGGGTGGCGCGGGTGCTTAAAGATCGCCTCGGTGGTGCCTTCCTCGACCAGTCGGCCCAGATAGAGGATACCCATCCGGTCGGCCACATGACGCACTACATTCAGGTTATGGGTGATGATCACCATCGCCAGACCCAGGCGTTCACGCAGGTCGTTCATCAGGTTCAAAAGCTCTCCCTGCACCGATACGTCCAGCCCTGCGGTGGGTTCGTCCGCAAGGATCAGTTTGGGCTCCAGCGCCAGCGCGCGGGCGACTCCGACCCGGCGCGCCTGCCCGCCCGACAGCTGATAGGGATAGCGGTCGGCGAAATGCGCAGGCAGGTTCACCATTTCCAGCAGGCGCTTGGCCTCGGCGTCCAGATCGCGGTCCTTCATGCCCTGGATCCGGTAGGGTTCGGTGATCAGGCTGCGGATCGTCAGCCGCGGTGACAGGCTGCCGACCGGATCCTGGAACATCATCGCGATGTCCTTGCGCAGGGGGCGCAACGTGCGTTCAGAAGCGCCGCGGATTTCCTGGCCGTCGAATTTGACGGACCCCTCCTGTGCCGGCGCCATCCCGGCAATTGCCCGGATCACCGTGGTCTTGCCGGAGCCGCTTTCGCCCACCAGCGCATAGGTTTCGCCCGGCTCCACAGTAAAACTGACACCGGCCAGCACATTGACCGGCCCATAGCTGGTCTTGAGGTCTTTGACATCCAGCAGGCTCATGTCGCGGCCTCCTTATGGTTCAGCCAGCAGGCGGCGTGATGGCCCTCCTTCAGTTGCGCCAGTGGCGGCACATCAGTGGCACAGCGCGCCATTGCCTGCTCGCATCGGTCGCGGAAGATACAGCCACCGGGCAAGTTGGCCAGATCCGGCACCTCGCCGGGGATGGTGGGCAGAACGCGGGCGCGTTCCTTGATGTGGCCGGGGTCGCAGTCGATCAGGCGGCGGGTATAGGGGTGCTTGGGATCGTGGAAAATCTCGCGCACGTCGCCGCTTTCGATCACCGCGCCCGCGTACATCACCACCACGCGGTCGCACAACTCGGCAATGACACCCAGATGATGCGAGATGAACAGGATGGCGCAGTCGAATTCCTTCTGCAGCTCCTGCAGGCGCTCGATGATCTGCACCTCCAACGTGGCATCCAGCGCCGTCGTCGGCTCATCCGCGATCAGCAAATCCGGTTCGGACATCAGCGCCATAGCGATGGCGATCCGCTGCCGCATGCCGCCAGAGAACTCGTGCGGGAACTGTTCCAGCCGGGCCTCCGGATCCGGAATGCCGACGGCACCCAGCATCTTGGCAGCCCGCTCTCGTTTTTCAGCCTTGGACGCCTTGGAACGGTGCTGGATATCCAGCATCTGCTGGCCGATAGACAGTACCGGATTGTGGGTCTGCATCGGGTCCTGGAACACGATGGAGATATCGGCGCCCCGCAAATCCCGCATCCGGCGTTCCGGCAGTTGCAGCAGGTCGTCGCCCTTGAACCGCACCTCGCCCTGACGGAACCGCGTGTTCGGTGCGGTCAGCCGCAGAATGGACGAGATCAGGGTGGATTTGCCGCAGCCTGACTCGCCGACGATGCCGACAATCTCGCCCTTGCGCACATCAAAGCTGATATCGCGCAGGGCCTTCAGATCACCGCGGGCGGTTTCATAGTCGACGCTGAGGCGGTCGATTTCCAGTAGAGTATCACTCATCGCTGTTTCCTCAGTTTCGGGTCAACCACATCGCGCAAACTCTCGCCCAGGAAGGTGAAGCCAAGTGTCGCCAGGATGATCGGCAACCCGCCGCCCACCACCAGCCAGGGGGTCTGGCGGATCAGCGAGTAGCCGTCTTTCAGCAGCGCGCCCCAGCTGGGGGTGGGCGGTTTCACCCCAAGGCCAAGGAACGACAGCCCCGCCTCCAGCGCGATCACGGTGGGGATATCCATCGCCGCCAGCACCGCCAGCACGCCGACGATATTGGGCAGCATATGCACCCCCAGGATCCGCTTCATGCTGGCCCCCATCGAGCGTTCGGCCAGAATGAATTCGGAATTGCGCAGGGTCAGCGTCTGGGTCCGCGCCACCCGGCCATAGGTCGGGATCGAGGTTGCCATGACCACCACAACCACGGTCTGCAGGCTTGGCCCCACCAAGGCGACCACGGCCAGCGCAAACATCACCGTTGGGAAGGATCGGATGGTGTCGAAGAACAGCATCAATAGGTTGTCGAGCCATTTCGGCCCGTAGCCTGCGATCATGCCCAGCGTCAGGCCGATGGCCATGGCGCCGAAAACGGCTGGCAGCGCCACTTTCAAGGCCACCTGGCCGCCCATGATAACGCGCGAAAACGTATCGCGGCCCAGCTGGTCGGTGCCCAGGAAATGCGCGGCGGACGGCCCCTGCAGGCGGTCCTTGATGTTCATGGCCACGGGATCATAAGGAACAATCCACACGGCAAGGAGGGCGCAGATCACGATGGTGCCGACGATGATCAGCCCCATCAGCCCCAGCGGGTCGCGGGCGACGCCGTGGATGATCTGGCCCAGTTCAGAACGGGATTTTGCCATATCTGCGTCCTCCTCAGTTTGCCGTGCGGGCGCGGGGGTCGAGCCAGGCGTTGATCAGATCGGCCAGCGCGGTGGAGACCACAAACAGGCCGGTTGAGATCAGCACAGATCCCATCACGATCGGGTAATTGCGGGTGGTGATGCTGTCGATCACCAGCTTGCCCAGGCCCGGACGGGCAAAGACGATCTCGGCAAAGACGGCGGAAGAGAGCAGGAACCCCATGCCGACGCCGATCACCGTGACCACCGGCAGAATGGCGATGCGCAGCGCATAGACCATCACCACCCGGCGTTCGTTGATGCCAAAGGCGCGGGCGGTGCGGATATGGCTTTCGCCCATCACCTCCAGCATTGAGGCGCGCACCAGCCGGGCGATATAACCGACCCAGCTGAGACCAATGGCAAAGGACGGCAGCACCAGATGGTTCAGCCGGTCCCAGAAGCCCTCGCCGGCGCCGATGGCCGGGAACCACTGCAGATGCACCGCAAAGATCAAGAGCGACAGCAGCGCGACCACAAAGGCCGGCGCGGCGACAAAGCTGACGGAAATTGCCGCGGTAACCCGGTCGATCAGGGTGTTGGGATGCGCCGCCGCATAGGCCCCCAGCCCGATGCCCAGGGTGGCGGACCAGATGATTGATCCCAGGATCAGCCACAGGGTATGCGGCAATTGCTGGAACACAATGTCGGTCACAGACCGCCCGGAGAACACATCAATCCCCAGATCGCCCTGCAAAAGATTGCCGTAAAAGATGACAAGCTGTTTCCAGACCGGCTGATCCAGCGCCAGCTCCGCCGTCAGGCGCGCCTGCAGTTCTGGCGTGGCGCGCGGGCCGAGCATGATCTGGACCGGATCGCCGGGCACGGCGCGGATCATCAGGAACATGACGGTGACCGCCACGATCAGGATCAGCAGTGCCAGCCCGAAGCGCCGGAGTGCATAAAATAACATAGCCGCATGGCTCCCTTGTTCTCGCTGTGCGGAAGGTATTCGGCACGGCTGCACCGCAAATTGCAGCCGTGCCAGTCGGTCAGGCCTTGGGGAGGATCAGGCCTTGCCGAAGTAACGCAGGAGTGCCAGCCCATCGGGCCGCAGTGCCGGCACAACGCCTGCCGAATGCACCACCGGGGTCGCCTCATGGGTCAGGAAGCGGTAGGCGCCGCTTTCCTCCATCAGGTCCTGCGCGCGCTGATACATCTCGGCCCGTTTGGCCTGGTCGGTCAGCTGCGAGGCCGAGGTGTGGATCTGGTCGTATTCTTCATTGCTGAAGCGCTCCCAGTTCCAATGGCCGACCTGCTCGGTGGTGAACCACGAGGTTGCGTAATACGGATCCGGCGTCATCGAGTAGCGGTTCAGCACCAGCTGCAGGTCCTCGTTGTCGGCACTGGCCCAGAAGGCACCGGATTCCAGCACGTTGACTTCAACCGTGATGCCGATCTGCGCCAGCGTCGCTTGGATCACCTGCGCCGCGGTGGTGAAGGTGGTCTTGTTCAGCGTGTCGAGCTTCAGCGTCACGTTGGTCTCGCCGGAGTCTGCCAGCAATTCCGCGGCCTTGGCGAAATCCGCCTGCGGCGGCACCAGCGACTGCGGGCGGTTGCCCGCAAGGCCCGGAGCGATGATACCGGTGGAGGGGTCCACCGCCCCGAAATAGGCGGCCTCCAGCACCGAGGGCACATCAATCGCGTGCTGGATCGCCTGCCGCAGCTTCTTGTTTTGCAGCTTGGGGTGATCCAGGTTCATGCCCAGCCAGGTGTAGTACAGCGACGGGTATTCCAGCAGGGTGCCGCCATTCGGCACCCCGTCGCGGTAACGCTGAACCGACCCCAGCGAGACGCGGGTGAAGTCCAGTTCACCCGCTTCAAAGGCGATCTCGGCGGTGTTCTCATCGTCAATCGGCAGGATTTCGATGGTGTCCCAAGCGGGCGCTTCGCCCTTCCAGTCCGGATTGCGTTTCAGCACGGTCTTTTCCTTGGGCGACCAGCTGTCACGCAGGTAAGGACCGGATTCCGCCAGCGGATCGGTGGTTGCCTTGCCGCCTGCAGCCTCCCAGGCCTTTTTCGACACGATGTTGCCGGTGATATAGGGCAGCGCGATGCTCCACAGCGGCGCAAAGGGTTCTTTCAGCACAATGGTGCCTTCGCGTTCGCCGGTCACTTCGACGTGGCTGAGCGGGCCCATGTCGGGCTTGTTCGGGCTTTCGGTTTCATCCGCGACGATGCGTTCAAAGCTGTATTTCACGTCTTCGGCGGTCATCGCGCCAAAGCCGTTTGTGAAGCCGATGTCATCGCGCAGCGCGAATTTGATATGGGTCTCGTCGCCCTGTTCGATCATCGCGGCAGCGTCCATTTGCCAGTCCCATTCGCGGCCCGGCTTGTATTGGATCAGCTTGTTATAGATCGAGGCGTGGATTTCTTCGTCGATGACGCCCTTGGAAAACGCCGGGTCAATGCTTTGCAAATCACCGTAGGAGCGCACCCGCAGCGTGCTGCCCTCTGCCGCCATGGCGCGGCTTCCCAGGCCCATCGGCAGCGCAGCCGCCGCCCCAAGCGCGGTTGCACCTTTCAGAAATTTGCGGCGCCCCACCGGCGCTTTGGTCCATTCGATCTTCATGGTTTCCTCCCTTAAGATCAGATCAAAGAAGCCCGCGCGGAAGGGTTTCAGCCCATTCCTTTGTCAGGACTTCCGTTTCATCCGCGCCTTCGGTGGCGCGCAATTTGCGGATCAGATAGAAATTCTGCCCGTCGCAAAACATGGTGCTTTCGGTGTTGATGGCGACCTGCCAGCTTGGACAGATGCGGATAGCGGCGCTCCCACGTGCTGGCCCGGCCGGTGATGGCCAGTACGACCTTGCCGTCGCACAATTCCTGTTCGGAAAATTCGCCATCAAAATCGCCCTCGCTGTCACCGGGGCCCTCCGGCATCCACAGACGTGCCGCAAGCCGGCGCCCATCCGGCATCGGGATCCAGTGGTTAAGGGTGCTTGCAGCGGGCATTGCGGTCTCTGGCTGGGTTGCAGTCCTTCTAGAAAACCCGGTTTCTTCAAATACGGAACTGTGCAAACATGCGCGAACTGACGCGGCAAGAAACGAACCAGCGTCAATTCGCGAAGGATACTGGGCTTTGCCGGAAAGTTTTTCAGAAAATCTGCGCTCGCTTTGTGCCGAGCATGGCAGCATCGCGCAGATCTGCCGTGAGATCGGCATCAACCGCCAGCAATTCAACCGTTACCTCAATGGCAGCAGCCTGCCCGCCGCCCACAACCTGCGCCGGATCGCCCGGTATTTCTCGATCCCAGAGGCGCAGCTGTTCACCGCGAACTCTGAATTCGAAACCCGGCTGGAGGAGGCCGCAGGCCCGGTGCAGCACAGCCCGGCAGACCGGTTCCTGTCGCCGTTCCGCGGCCAGCAGCGCAATCTCAAGCGTTATCTGGGCTTTTACCACGCCTATTTCCGCACCCCGTCCTGGGGCGAGGGGATCTTCTGCTCGCTGACCCGGTTCATTGAGCAGGACGGGTATATCCTGTCCCGCAACCTGGAAATCGCCCATGATCCCGAACAAAGCATCCGGCAGATTTCGCGGTACGAAGGCATGGTCACCCTGCGCGGCAACCGGCTGTTCATCACCGAGCATGAGCGCGCCCGCGAGGGCAGCGTGGCGCAAACCATCCTGTTTTCGGCCCACCGCCAGCAGCTGAAATACCTGCGCGGCATGACCATGGGGGTGGCCTGGCGGCCGTTTCCGCGCCCCTATGCGGCGCGGGCGATCTGGAAGCGCCTGGATGAGCGGGTCTCGGCGCGCGAGGCGATTGCCGCCTGCGGTGTCTATCCGGTCCGCAGCCCGCGGATCGATCCCACCGTGCGCAACTACCTGGAGACCCCGGATAAGGTGGATCTTCCCGAAGCACCGGGCAGCGTATTGTTTTGAGCAACGCTCCGGCCATTTGACCGGAATAGGGGGAGAGGCCCGTTCAGACAGGCGCCACCGGGTTACCCCTTTATCAGCGCCAGCATTTCACCGTGCAGTTCCGGCGTCGCCGCCGAAATCACCCGGCCGTCGGAGCCCAGCCCCAGCGGCTGGCCGTCCCAATCGGTGATCACCCCGCCTGCGGCTTCGACGACCGCGGACACCGGCAGATAGTCATAGGGCTGAAGATCATAATCTATCACCGCATCCGCATGGCCTGCCGCCAGCAGCGCGTGCGGATAGCAGTCATAGGCAAAACGGCGGGTCTGGCCGGCCTGCATCAGCCGCTCGAACAATTGCGGATAGTCGCGGTGGATCTTGTCGCCCTCGTTGACGAACAGGATCGATCGGTCCAGCCGGGTCTGGTCCGACACGCGGATCGGGGCGCCGTTCAGCGTGGCGCCTGCCCCGCGCACGCCCAGAAAGGTCTCCCCCAGGGCAGGCATCCCGATCACACCGGCCTGAGGGACGCCGCCCTGCAAATACCCCAGCAGAAAGCCGAACAGCGGATGGCCCGCCAAAAACGACCGGGTGCCGTCGATCGGATCGATGATCCAGACATCGTTGCGGTCCGCACCGTCAAACCCATGTTCCTCGCCAAAGATACCGTGGCCGGGGAAATGCTGGGTCAGATAGGCGCGCACCTTGTCCTCGATCGCCTTGTCGGCCTGGGTAACCGGGCTTTCATCCGCCTTGAATTCAACCCCGAGCCGGCCGCGGAAATAGCCACGGGCGGCATCAGATGCGATTTCGGAAATCCGAACGGCGTGATCGGCGTAATCCTGTGTCGTCAGCATCGGTTCAGGCTCCATTCCCATGATCATTAGTCCCGGTTTCAGTCTGGCGGTCTCCAGAGTCCGGAGTGCCGACAGTGACTGCGTTCTGCTGGATTTCAAACCGCTCGCCCAGCCGCCCGCCTCGATTCCCGGTGTGATGGCAGACTTTCGCGAGGATGTGGATATAGTCAACTGATTTTTGGAGAAATGGCCGTTAATGCGGTAATTATTAGCGTTAACATGGATATATGCCTGATTTTACCTGTTGCATTGACCGTTTTTAAGGCGGGCGGATCTGAATGGGAATGGTGCATGCTGATGTCTGTCCCCCTGCGGCTAAAGCTAACCGGCCCCGGCCAGATGCCGGGTGGCCATGGAAAACAGCTCCGCCTGCGACGCAATTCCCAGTTTGGAATAGGCGTGATGCCGGTGGACTTTGACGGTGCCTTCAGCAATCCCAAGGTACGCGGCGGCCGAAGGCGTCGAATGCCCCTGCAAAACCAGTTGCACCACCTCCCGTTCCCGCGGGCTGAGGACACCGGTGCCAAAGGTCTGCATCCGGTCCTCCCAATCCGGCTGCTGGAAACCTTGTGCTGCCGTCTCTGCCTGCCCCCATTGCCGCCGGACCGCGGCGGAGATCACTTGGAACACAGTATTCAGCCGCGCGGTATCCGCCGCCTCAAACCGTTGCCGGCGGGCAAAACGGGCCAGCGAGACGATGATCCAGCGCTCTGCCCCGTCCTGTACCAGCACGCCGATCTCGTCGCTGATGCTGATCTTGCGGTAAAAGGCGCGGTAATATTCCGACCGGAAGAACGCCTCGGGCGCCAGATCCATCAGCCGGTAGGCCGCCGGAGTACAGCCGTTGCGGCAGGCCTGATACAGCGGATCCAGCAGATAGGGGCCGCTGGCATAGAATTCCACGGTGATCGCCGCCTGCAGCTCATCCAGATCCTGATACAGGGAGGCAGGCGGCAGCGCGCCCTCATAGCGTGAGATGACCATCGAATCAAAGCTGCAGCACTGCGACAGGATTTGCCGCAGCGCACCGGGAAAGCGGTCGGTGCCAAGTGTTTCTGCCATAGCAGCCAGGGCGGTCACCCAGCCGTCGGCCAACGGAGGATGGGGAATCTCAGTGGTCAAATCTATACCTATCGATATATGTCCTTTGCTAAGTTTACCGGCATAAGCACGGATTTCAAACTGGGGCCGACCGGAATTTCAACCCAACGGAGCCCCAGATGACCGAAAACTCCAGCGTAAACCCAGTGCAGGGCGACCTGGCCTTTACCCGCGGCAGCGACCGCGGTGTGATTGCCGAGGCCAGCTATGCCGGCGCGCTCAGCTTTATGCGCCGCCGCTATACCCGCGACCTCGGCGGCGCGGATGTGGCGGTGATGGGCGTGCCCTTTGACCTTTCCGTCTCCAGCCGTTCCGGCACCCGGCTGGGGCCGCGCGCGGTGCGCTCTGGTTCCAGTCATATCGCCTGGTCGAAACCCTGGCCCTGGGAGGCAGACCCTTATGAGGCGCTGCGGGTGGTTGATTATGGCGATTGCGAGTTCGACTATGGTTATCCGCACAAGGTACCGGACCAGATCACCCAGGCTGCCCGTGATGTGCTGGCCAGTGATACCGCGCTGCTGTCGATCGGCGGCGATCATTTCATCACTTACCCGCTGCTTAAGGCGCATGCAGAGAAACACGGGCCCCTCAGCCTGATCCAGTTCGACGCCCATTCCGACACCTGGGCGGACGAGGAAGGCCGCATCGATCACGGCACCATGCTGTGGCATGCTATCCGCGAAGGGCTTGTGGATCCCGCCCGCTCGGTCCAGGTCGGCATCCGGACCCACAATCCCGATCCGATGGGCATGAATATCATCGACGCCATCGAGGTGCAGAAATCCGGCCCCGAGGCGGTGGCAGAGAAAATCCGCGCCATCACCGGCGGCCGCAAAACTTATGTTACCTTCGACATCGACGCGCTGGAGCCTGCCTCGGCCCCCGGAACCGGCACGCCGGTGATTGGCGGCCTTAGCCCCTATCAGGCGCAAGAGATCATCCGCGGGCTGACGGGCATTGACGTCGTGGGCATGGACGTGGTGGAAGTCGCGCCGGCCTATGACATCTCTGAGATCACCGCCATCGCCGCGGCCACCATCGCCAATGATCTGCTCTGCCTCTACGCCGCTGGTCCCTCCGGCCAGCGGTGAGGCGGCTGGTGATGCGGAAGCGTCAACCGCCCCGATCGCAGCAGCCGGGGCGGTCTTTGCGGCGGGCAGATTGCCGCCGCTGCTGATCCTGCGCTAGACAACCGCGCTGCCAGCGTAAGAAGGTGCAGGAACCCCTACTGAACCACCGGCTCCTGCGCCAGTTCCAGATGCAGTTCGCTGCCGGTGTAAGGGCTGGCAGCAATTGCGGCCTCGTCCAGCTCAACCCCCAGCCCTGGCTCAGTCGACGGGATCACATAGCCGTCTTCCCAGGTGATCGAGGATTTGAGGCAGGACATATAAGGCCCCTCAAAGGTGCCGATCGACTCCAGGATCAGAAAGTTGGGACTGCAGGTGGCGATTTGGATGTTTGCCGCCGCCACCACCGGGCCGCAATACAGATGCGGTGCGATCTGCGCCTGCCGGGTTTCCGCCATGCTGGCGATTTTCTTCGCCTCCAGCAGGCCGCCGACGCGCCCCAGGTCCATCTGCAGGATTGACGCAGCACCGGCCTCCAGCACGCGGGCGAATTCATGTTTGGTGCACAGCCGCTCACCGGTGGATATCGGCACCGAGGTGAACCGCGCAACCTCGGCCATATCAGCGGGGTTTTCCGGCGTGGTCGGCTCTTCGAACCACAAGGGTTCATAGGGTTCCAGCCGACGCGCCATCCGTTTGGCGCCCGAGACAGTGAACTGCCCATGGGTGCCGAACAGCAGATCGGCGCGGGTGCCGACCGCCTCGCGGATGCGTTTGCAGAACATCTCGCTGCGCTCCAGATCCTCCAGCCGCGGCTGATGCCCGTCATAGATCGTGTAAGGCCCTGCCGGGTCGAATTTCACCGCGGTGAACCCTTTGTCCACTTGCGCCAGCGCTGCCTCGGCGGCCATGTCCGGATCGTTGTAGACATTGGGCGTGTCCGGGTCCGGATAGACGTCGCCCTCAGCCGGGTACAAATAGGTGTAGCTGCGCAGACGCTCATGCACCTGGCCGCCCATCAGCTCATAGACCGGTTTGCCGGCGGCCTTGCCGATGATGTCCCAACAGGCCATTTCCAGACCGCTGAGCACGCCCATCACGGTCACGTCAGGCCGCAGCGTATAGCCCGCGCCATAAGATTTGCGCCACAGCTTCTCGATATGATGCGGATCACAGCCTGCGAATTGGCGCGCAAACATCTCCTCGGCCATCGCACAGCACAGATCGGGGCCGAATGTGGCGTTGTATATTTCCCCCGCACCGGTAATGCCGCAAGCGGTGGTCAGACGCACAAAGATGAAATAGCGCCCGCCGTGGCGCGGCGGCGGATTGCCGAACACAAAGGTTTCGATCTTGTCGAGCTTCATCTGTCACTTCCCTGTCATTCAGATGCCAAAGGCCTGTTTTCATTGTCTTCCAGCACCATTTCAGCGCCCCGCGCCGCCAGCATCATGGTAGGTGCATTGGTGTTGCCCGAGGTCACATTCGGAAACGCGGACGCATCGATCACCCGCAGCCCCGCCAGCCCATGCACCCTAAGGCGCGCGTCCAGAACGGAATCAGTTGCATCCTTGCCCATCCGGCAGGTGCAGGTCGCATGGAACACGCTGCCGGAGCGTTCCCGGAAATTCTCCAGCAGGGCCGCATCGTCCATTTCCAGAATATCCGGCGCCCGCCGCTCCCGCGTCACCGCCCTGATGGCCGGGGTCTGCGCCAGAGCTTGCAGCAAATGGCTGGCACGCACTGCGGTTGCTTTATCCTCGTCCGTTGACAGCGCGTTCGGCTCAATCCGCGGCGCCTGCGCCGGGTCCGCAGATTCGATGTTGATCTGTCCCCGGCTGGTCGGCCGGCTGGGCTGCACGCACAGCAGGAACCCGTTGTCCTTGTCGATCTGCGGCTTGCCGTTGGCGCGTGTCGAGTAAGACGCCGGATTGCAGTAAATCTGCACATCCGGCAGTGCTGCGCCTTTGGTGCGGACAAAACCGCTGCACTGGTTCACCGGCACGCTTAAGGGTCCGTTACGGGTCAGCACATACTGCAGCCCGGCCTTTATCTGCCCGGCAAAACTGCCCAGCCGGTCGTTCAAAGTTGCCGTATTGGCCCAGAAGAAATGCGACACCGCCAGATGATCCTGCAGCCCCTGCCCGACCTGCGGCAAGTCATGTGCCACCGCAATTCCGTGCCGCTGCAGCAGCGCCGCCGGGCCGATGCCGGACAATTGCAGGAGCTGCGGCGAGTTCACCGCGCCTGCGCTCACGATCACCTCCCGCGCGGCCTTTGCCTGTATCACCCGGCCCTTCACCCGGTAGGCCACGCCGGTTGCCCGCCCGCCCGCTGTCAGCACCTTTTCCACCAGCGCGCCGCTGACCACAGTCAGATTGCCGCGCCTCAATGCAGGCCGCAGAAACGCATCCGCCGAGGACCAGCGCCGCCCGTCCTTCACTGTGCTGCGCACATAGCCCATGCCTTCGCCCGGCAGGGTATTGGCCCCGGCTTCAGCGCGCGCGTTCATATCCGGCAGGAACGGCCAGCCCATCTCCTGGGCACCGGCCAGGAAATTCCGGGCAAAAGGATGCATCTGCTCGCTCAGATCGGTGACCCGCACCGGGCCTTTGCCCCGCAACCGGCGATTGCCGCCCTGCCACTCATCATGGCATTCCAGCGCCTCATAGCTGCGGCGGACATTGTTCCAGCCCCAGCCCTTGGCGCCGGCCGCTTCCCAGTCGTCAAAATCATGCGGCAATCCGCGCACATAGGCCATCGCGTTGATCGAGCTGGAACCGCCCAGGACCTTGCCCCGCGGCCAATAGGCCTGGCGCCCGTTCAGGCCCGGATCCGGTGCCGCCGAATAGCGCCAGTTCACTGCCGGATCCGAAAAGGTGAACCCGTAACCCACTGGAACCTTGATCCAAAACCGCCGGTCAGTGCCGCCTGCTTCGATCAGCAGCACTTTGTAGCGGCCATTTGCCGTCAGCTTGTCTGCCAGCACACAGCCCGCCGAACCGGCCCCGGCGATAATAAAGTCATATGTTTGTGCCATGGCGAACCCGGGTCCCTTGATGCCCCCAGCTTGCGCATTGGCGTACAGTTAATTCAAACAATGGGTTTTGCCCCTAAGGCTAAGCTGTGCTTAAAGGTATGAATGACCAATCTGCCCCATGTCACCTGGCTGAAAGCCTTTGAGGCCGCCGCACGGCTCAGCAGTTTTTCTGCCGCCGCCGAGGAGCTGGGCCTGACTCCCGCCGCCATCAGCCAGCAGATCCGGCTGCTGGAAAAACACCTGGACACCCAGCTGTTCAAACGCCTGCCCCGCGGCGTCGCGCTTACGGATACCGGCCAGGCCTATGCCCAGCCGATCCGCAAGTCCTTTGACGAAATGCTGCGCGCCACCACCGGACTGTTCAGCAAGAAACGCAAGCGGGTGGTGCGTCTGCGCGCGACGATCTCCTGCGCCGCGCTGGTGATCGCGCCGCAACTGGCCCGGTTCCAGGCCGAACACCCGGATATTCACGTGCAGCTGTCCTCCACCGTCTGGTCCAGCCGCTTTGACGAGGAGGCGCTGGACATCGACATCCGCTATGGCTCCGGCGACTGGCAGGAGGCGCAGATACAGCACCTGGGCCACGAAAACGCCATCCCGGTGTGCAGCCCCGCCTATGCTGCGACCTTGGGCAGGACGCCCTCAATCGAAGATCTGGCCCGCGCCGATGTGGTGCAGATCATTGGATCCGAAACCGACTGGGGCCGGTTGGCAGACCTGCACGGGCTGACCCTGCAAGTGACCACGGACTGGCTCAAGGCCGACTCTTCTCTGCTAGCCTTGCAAACCGTCGCGGCGGGCCATGGGGTGACGATGGTGCTTGAGAGCTTTGCCCGGCAATACATCGGGCAGGGGCTGGTGTTCGCCCCCGCAGAATTCAAACTGCCAAAACGCCGCTCGCACTACATGGTGATCAACGACCGCGCGGGCCAGCGGGAAGAAGTTAAGGCTGTCGCCGCTTGGATAACGTCGCTGTATCAGGCGCTGACCTGAGAGGGTTTTCCCTGCCGGTCCCCGCGGGGACAGAGGCGGAAAACACTGCCCTCTACTCCTGCAGCGCGTCCAGCGAAGCGGCCATTGCACTCCACAACTCCTCTGCCGGTTCGGTGCCGACTGACAGCCGCACGAATCCCGGCGCCACGGCATCGCCCCAGCGGGCGCGGCGCTCAGCCGAGGTATGCACCCCGCCAAAGGACGTCGCGGATCGGATCAGCGGGCAGGTGTTGATGAAGGCATCGGCCTGTTCCGCGCTGTCCAGAGTGATCGAAATCAGAAAGCCGAACCGCGCCATCTGCTGTTTCGCCAGCTGATGCGAGGGGTCGGAAGCGAGGCCGGGGAAACGGATTTGCTGCACCAGCGGGTGCGCCGCCAGCCGTTCGGCCAGAACCTCCGCCGTGCCGCACATCCGGTCAAAGCGCACCTCCAGTGTCTCCAGCCCGCGGTGCGCCAGCCAGGCCTCCTGCGGGCCGGGGATGCCGCCGCCGAACTGGCGCCACTCGCGCGCCGCCTTCAGGATGTCTTCGTTACGGGTGGCCAGATGCCCCATCAGCACATCCGAATGTCCGCCCGGCGCCTTGGTGTCGGAGGCCACAACCACATCCGCCCCCAGCTCCAGCGGGCGCTGGCCCAGCGGGGTCATGGTGGTGTTGTCAACGATCAGCAGCCCGTCCGCCGCGTGGACCGCATCAGCAATGATGCGCAGATCGCAGAGATCCAGGCCGGGATTCGAAGGCGTTTCCGCAAAAACAACGTCAAAGCCCTCAAACCCGCCTTCGGCAAATGCAGTGGTGGGGCGCTGTTCGACCTGCACGCCCAGATTTTGCAAAAACCGCTCGCTAAGGCGGCGGGTCACGTAATAGCCGTCCGAGGGGATCAGCAGTTTTGACCCTGCCTTGACGGTGGCAAACAGCGCCGCCGAGATTGCCGCCATGCCGGACGGAAACGCCAGCGTTGGTGCGTCCTCCAGATAGGCCAGCATATGCTCCAGCTGCTCCCAGGTGGCGTTGTCCGCCCGGCCATAGCTGGGGCCGCCCGTCCAGTCACCGGGCAGGTGATACATTGAGCTTTGCGTGAGCGGCAGTGCCACCGGCTCGCCCTCAGAAAGTGTGTTGCCGCGCAGGTGCAGCATGGCGCCGGGTTTGGGAGCGGTAGGTGTGTCCATGGGCTGGCACCTTTCGTGAATGCGGGTTTCAGGAGTGATAACCGGCACAATCGAAAATGCAAATCGGCAGAAAGACAATTTGGAGAACTCGAACTGCAGAACAGAGGGCAGCGCCCGCCCGTTTTGCTGAAAGCAAACCTTTGGTTTGACGGGGCGGACGGGCGCTGCCCGGCCTATCGGCCGGGCGAGTGGCTTATGATAGGCTTCAGGGTCAACCCATCCAGCGGCGCACAGGTGCGGCGGCTTCTTCCAGCGCCTGGCAGACCACGTCGATCAGGGTCGGACCGTCATGGGCAAAGGCTTCCTTGATCGCGGGGTCCAAATCCTCGGGGCGCTCCACCCGCCAGGTCTTGACGCCAAATGCCTCGGCCACGGCGGCGTGGTTGGTGCGGTTGAAGTCCACATTATAATACCGCTTATCGCAGTCGTCACGCTGGCTGGCCTTGATCCAGCCGAAGTTGGCGTTGGAGAACACCACATAAGTGATCGGGGCATTGCAGCGCACCACGGTTTCCAGCTCGCCGCAGGTGAAGTTGAAGGAACCGTCGCCCATCATCCCCACAACTTTGGAGCCGGGACGCCCGAACCAGGCACCCAGCGACGCCGACAAGGAATAGCCCAAAGCGCCATGCGCCCGGTTGGTGATATACTGGCGGCCCGGATGCTTCTGCTGCGAGTAGGCGTTGTAATAGGGGCAGCTGGTGCCGGGATCAGACACTACGATGGCGTCATCGGGCAGGTTGCGGTTCAGCGCGTGGATGATCTGCTCCGGCAGGACCTGATCGGTTGCGCTGTTTGCCAGCGCCTCGAACTTGGCGAACTTGCGCTGCTTGATATCGGCGATTTTCGCGGCCCCGCTGAACGTTGGCATTTCGCCCTCGCGGCTGTCCAGATAGGTATTCACTGCCTGCAATGCTAGTTTCAGGTCGGCAACCACCCCCACCTCGGTCGGGTAATTGGCGCCGATGGTCATCGGGTCGTTGTCGAAATGCACGATGCGCTGGCCAGGCTTCGGCGCCTCCCAGCGCGAGGTGGTGGTGGAGCCTGCGCGGCAGCCCATGAAGACCACCAGATCGGCCCCCTCCATCATCTCCCAGGTCTCATCCGTGCCGCCGTTGGAGCCGACCACGCCCAGCGATTGCGGGTGGGTATCGGCAAGCGAGCCCTTGCCGGAGATCGAGGTGCCGACGGCGATATCCAGGCGGGAGGCGAGCGCGCCCAGCTCCTCCATCGCGCCGGAAATCACCACGCCGCCGCCGCAGACGATCAGCGGTGATTTGGCGGTGAGGATGGCTTCAACCGCAGCCTCGGCCGCGCCCGGTTCTGGGGCTGCGCGGTAGGCGGGGTAGCTTTGATGCTTGGGATCGCCCCAGATATCATCCGCTGGGACATCATCATACTGAATGTCATACGGCAGGCCCAAATGCGCCGAGCCGGACCGCCCGGTGGTCATCGCCCGGAACGCCTGGCGCACCATGCGCGGGATGTGGTCGGCGCGTTTGATCACCGTGTTGAACTTGGTCAGCGGGGCCATCAGGACCTCCTGATTGACCTCGGTCAGCGGGTATTTGCCGTAGGACCCCACGGAAATGTCAGTGGTGATCGCCAGCACCGCATAAGAGCTTTCGTTGGCCTCGATCAGCCCCGGCAGGATGTAGGTGGCACCGCCGCCGGACGGTCCTTCGCAGACGCCCACCCGGCCTGTCACGCGGGAAAACCCGTCGGCCATATAGGCAGCACTGCGCTCATCCCGGGTCAGGACATGGGTGATACCATGCTCCAGCCGGTTCATCGCGTCATAGAAAGGCAGCGTGGTGTCGCCGCAGAGGCCAAAGATATGGGTGACGCCGTGGGCCTCCAAAGAGCGCACCATTGCCTCGGCCCCGGTCAGCGCGTTGGTCATCGTATTCTTCATGGGGCCCCCTAAAGCCGTCGTGAGATCTGTCCTGGAGCGGATGCCCAGGATTCGTGTTCTAAATTGTATACAATTCTGTAGATAGATGTGAAGACTGAAATTCTGACGTTTTGAACGGACGGATTTTTCGATCCTGCACAGTGGCTTACGCAAGCATGCTCTGGATGTAATCCCGCCAGGCTTTGGCAAAACTGGCCGCCAACTGCGACAACGGCCGCGCGCTGGGGGTCAGAATCGAATAGCCAAAAGGGATCTGCGGCTCAAACGGCAGAAACCGGATCCGGTCCTCATCCGGGTTGCTTCGGCGGTAGCTTTCAGCGCTAAGGACATCGACAATGGCGCAGGCCTGACCGGCGGCGATGAAGTGGAACAGCGGCAGAAAATACTGCGCGTCATAGCGCAGGTTGAATTCCACCCCCGCCTGCTGAAAGGCCTGCGAGGTGGCCTGATAGGTGTTGTGATCCGGCTGCAGCGCGCCCATTGGGACCCCGTTCAGATCGGCGGCAGTGATGGCTTCGCGGTCCGCCAGCGGATGGCCGGACGGCACCGCACACAGGCAATTGCTGGGCAGTTCTTCTGCCGTGTACAGCTTACGGTCGCCGCGGAACCGGCTCATGTCGCAAAAGCCGATGTCGAAACTGCCGGCCGCCACCAGGCTGCGCACCTGCGGCGAGGACCGCGTTGCCAGCGTCACCCGCACCTCGGGTTTGCCATCCACAAAGCGGCTGATGAATTCCGGCAGCAGATAGGTTGACGGCCCCGGCATCGCCACGATCCGGATCGACCCCTGCACCCGGTCGCGCATATTGGCCAGGTTCTGCTGCGCAGTTTCCAGCCGCGACAAGATCTCGGTCGCCTCCTCCATCAGATACTGCGCCTCGGGCACCGGCACCAGGCGGCGGCCCTCGCGCAGGAACAGGGTCAGGCCCAGCTCCTCCTCCAGTGTCTTGATGGCAGCGCTGATCGCGGGCTGGGTGCGGTGCAGGTTACGCGCCGCCTGGCTGACAGAACCTGTTTTCATGACCTCGTGAAATACCGCAAGCTGATGAGAGTTCATGTTAAGCCACCATAAATTCGATCTATACATACCGTATAATTTTAAATTTGTACTTATGCATTTCCTTTTCCATGATGCAAAGATCGGAGGAGAAAGCTGCAGCAGCCAAGCTGCGGCCAATAATCAAGGGAAGAGATTATGGGAATTTTCAAGAAACTGACCGGGGCCGCATTGGCCTGCACCATGCTGACCGGCGCTGCTGCGGCGCAGGATATGACCTTTTTCCGCATCGGCACCGGCGGCGCGGGCGGCACTTACTTCCCGATCGGCGGCATCATCGCCAATGCGATTTCCAACCCTCCCGGCTCGCGCGCTTGTGACGAAGGCGGCAATTGCGGCGTACCGGGGCTGGTGGCGATGGCGCAGTCGACCAATGCATCCGCGCATAATGTGAACGCCATTCAGAACGGCCAGATGGAGGCAGGCCTGTCCGGCGCCGCAACCCTGCATTTTGCCTATCACGGCACCGGCAAGTTCGAAGGCAACGCCAAGCCCGACCTGCGGGTGATTGCCAATCTGTTCCCCGAAGATCTGCATCTGGTACTGCCCGAAGGCCACAAGCTGGACGGTCTTGCCGACCTCAAGGGCAAGCGCGTGGGCATCGCGCAGGCCGGCTCTGGCACCCAGATCGCGGTTGAGCTGATCCTGGATGACCACGGTGTCAACCGCGACAACATGGACGAGGCCGAGCTGAACAACGCCCAATCCGCCGAGCGCATCGCCGACGGCCAGCTGGATGCCTATTTCTATGCGGCCGGCACGCCCGTCGCAGCGATGATCCAGCTGGATAACACCAAGGGCATGGAGCTGCACAACTGGTCCGCGGAAGAGATCAAACAGGCCAACACCACCGTGCCCTATTACATCCCTTCGACCATTCCGGCGGGCACCTATCCGGGTGTGGACTATGACGTGAACACCGTGGCGGTTTCCGGCATGCTGGTCACCAATGCCAATATGGATGAAGAGCTGATCTATGGCATCACCAAGGCGATGTGGTCCGACACCGCCCGCAAGCTGCTGGACAACGGCCATCCCAAGGGCAAGGCGATCACCCTGGAAACCGCGCTGGAAGGCGTGGAAGGCATCGGCGTTCCGCTGCATCCGGGTGCTGAGCGGTTCTACCGCGAAATCGGCCTGCTGAAGTAACTCCTTCCCCCTGAACTGCGGCAGCAGGGTCCGCCTTGCTGCCGCCTTTTGTTTCCCGGTGCCCCTGCCCGCCTGCTGCCCGCAAAGCGCAGACGCAGGACGCATGCGCCGTTGACCCTGCTAGACTGGAACTGCCGATGTCCCTGGACACTCACCTTGACAACAAAGCGTTGGAGGAGCTGGAGAAGCAGTATGACTCCGCTCTGAACACGCGCGACAACGGACCCAGGCTGACGGGGTTCATCTATTGGGCCAGCATCGTCTTTGCCCTGTATCATCTGTGGACGGCTGGGTTCGGCACCCCGGTGGACCATGTTCATATGGGCATTCACCTGGCTGGGCTGTTCCTGTTCATCTTTGTCGGCTTTCCGCTGATCAAATCGGCGCGCAGCCTGGAATGGCGCGGGCCGAACTTGCTGCGCCCCGGCAATGTGCCGCTGTATGACTGGGCGCTGACCGGTCTCAGCATGGCGGCGGCGCTGTTCCTGTGGGTCAGCTGGCGCGGCTTTGACATGTTCGGGTTCGACATCGCCGAGCAGGCGCTGCGGCAGGGCAATCCCTCCAGCCTCGATGTGTTCTTCGGCTCGGTTCTGATCCTGACAGTGCTGGAGATCGCACGCCGCACAATCGGCTTTGTGCTGCCGCTGATCATTCTGGTGTTCATGATCTACGCGCTGTTCGGCCCCTATATGCCCGCGCAGATCCTTAAGCATCCGGGCGTCAACTGGCAGCAGTTCGTCAACAATATGTATTTCCCCTCCGAAGGCATATTCGGCGTGACGCTGTGGGTGGTCTCCACCGTGGTGTTCCACTTTGTGCTGTTCGGCGTGGTGGCGCAGCGGATGGGGCTGGGGCAGTTCTTTGTCGACAATGCGATGATCGTGGCCGGCCGTTACACCGGCGGCCCGGCCAAAGTGTCGGTTGTCTCCTCGGCCTTCTTCGGGACCATTTCGGGGTCTTCGATTGCCAACACGGTTTCCACCGGCTCGCTCACCATCCCCAATATGAAAAAGATGGGATACCCCGGCCATTTCGCAGGCGGGGTTGAGGCTGCGGCGTCCGCTGGCGGGCAGATCACCCCGCCGATCATGGGGGCCGCGTCCTTCCTGATGGCCGAATATCTGGAGGTGCCTTACACCACCATCGTGATTGCAGCGATTGTGCCGGCCATGATGCATTACATCGGGGTGATCTCGATTGTGCATTTCACCGCCAAGAAGCTGGGCCTTAATGCCTACCCCAAGGAGCAGCTGCCCAAGTTCCTGGCAGTGTGGAAGGACGGCTGGTACACTATCGTGCCGCTGATTGCCCTGCTTCTGGTGCTGTTCTCGGGCTATTCGCCGAATATGGCGGCCTTTATCGGACTAAGCCTGTGTGTGGTGGTCGGTTTCTGTGCCTTTGACAAGCCTGCAACCCTGCTGGTGCCGCTGGCCTTGCTCGGGTTCATATTCTGGAAGGCCTCACCCTATTCCGGCGAGGGCTATACGCCGGTTATGGCGGGTATGCTGGCCGCGCTGACCCTTATCGGGTGCATGCACCGCAATGAACGGCAAAGCTTTCGCGATCTGTTCGACAGCTTCCACGTCGGCGTGCAGTATGCGCTGGCTGTGGGCGCGGCCTCGGCTGCGGTGGGCATCGTCGTGGGTGTGATCAACACCACCGGCGTTGGCTTCCGCCTAGGCTTTATGGTCACCGGCGGCGCGGCGGATATGGCCACGGCAATTGCGCCGCTCTTGGACTGGACAACGATTGAGGCGTTCAGCCAGCCGTCGATCCAGCAGTTCCTATCGCTGGTGCTGATCGCCATGGCCTGTATCCTGATGGGCGCCGGCCTGCCGACCACAGCGCTTTATATCATGCTGGTGGCGGTCGCGACGCCGGCCCTCAGCCAGCTGGGCGTGCCGCCGCTCGCCACCCATATGTTCGTGCTCTACTACGGTGTGATATCCGAGATCACCCCGCCGGTCTGCGCCTCGGCCTATGCGGCGGCGGGGATTGCGGGATCGAACCCGTTCCGCACCGGATTGAATGCCTTCACCCTGGGGCTGGGCAAGCTGATGGTGCCGATGGTGTTTGTCTACGCGCCCACCATGCTGATCGTGCTGCCGGAGCATTTCACCCTGCTGAGTTTCACCCAGGTCACACTGACCTGTGCGGCAGGCGTCTTTGCCATCGCCACAGCCGTGTCGGCCTATTTCCTGGCGCCGCTCACGGGGCTGTGGCGGCTGCTGATGGCAATCGGCGGCCTGCTGCTGGTGGCGCCTTCGGGCGGCTCTGACATCGCCGCCCTTGTGGTGATGGCGCCGGTGCTGCTGCAGCAGCTGGGCCAGCAGCGCAAACTGCAGGCTGAGGCTGCCCGATGAGCACCCCTGCCGCCCCTGATCTGCCTGGTTCTCCCGATGTAACAGTCCTGGGCGCCGGGATCGTCGGCATCTGCTCGGCCTTGTCCCTGGCCGGGCGGGGGTTGCGGGTCCGGCTCATCGACCGGGATGCGCCGGGTCAGGCGACGTCTTACGGCAACGCCGGCATCATCTCCCCCTGGTCGGTGGTGCCGCAGTCGATGCCCGGCTTGTGGAAGAAAGTGCCCGGCTGGCTGCTGGCTCCTCTGGGGCCGGTCGCGGTGAAGCCCGCCTATCTGCCCAAGGTCGCGCCCTGGGGGCTGCGGTTCCTGTCCGAAGGGCGCGCCGGGCGGATACAGGAAATCTCGGATGCAATGGGGTTTCTGTGCAGGGATTGCGTGGAGGGTTTCCGTGTTCATTTAGCCGGAACCGGTCACGAGGATCTGGTGCAGGACAGCTACTACGTCCATGCATCCCGCAACCCGGATGAGGCGGACCTGAACAGCACCGGCAACCGGCTGCGGGCCGCGCAGGGTGCAGAGATGGAGCGGATCGGCGCCGCCGAGCTGCGCGATCTGGAACCGGCCCTGACACCTGAGTTCCAGGCAGCGATCCTGATAAAGGGCCAGGCGCGGGCAGTCTCTCCCGGCCGGATTGGCACCGTGCTGGCAGAGAAATTTCGATCCATGGGCGGTGAGATCCTGCAGCAAACCGTGCGGGGCATCCTGCCTGCACAAACCGGCGGCTGGACCTATACCACCGAAGCGGGCCAGGAATGGACACCCAAGCTGGTGCTGGCGATGGGGGTCTGGTCGGGCGAGCTGCTCAAGCCGCTGGGGATCAAGATCCCGATGGAATCGGAACGCGGCTACCATGTGTCCTTCAAAAACCCCGGCGTCGCGCTGAACAATTCGATCATGGATATGGACATGAAATTCGTGGCCTCCTCGATGGAGGAAGGGCTGCGGGTGGCCGGCACTGCCGAATTTGCAGGCCTGGATCAGCCGCTCAATCAGAAGCGGCTCGACGGGCTGGCGGAGCTGGCCAAGGCACTGCTGCCCGATCTGCAGGCCGGCGACATGGGCACCTGGTCCGGCCAGCGCCCCAGCCTGCCCGACAGCCTGCCCTGCATTGGCGAGGTCGAGGGTTTTCCCGATCTGATCGCCGCTTTCGGCCACAGCCATTACGGCCTGATGATGGCCCCGAAAACCGGACGGCTGGTGGCCGATATCGTCAGCGGCACACCGGTGAACGAAGACCTCGCGCCGTTCCGCGCGCGGCGGTATGAAAGGATCAAGGCATGACCATCCACCCCGGCGGGCAGAACATCTGCGGCGTCTCCATCGGCGTCCTGGCGCTGGAAAGCTACTTCCCGAAACCCCCCGGCCATATCAAGAACCCCTCCAGCCTGCAGTTCACCACGCTGTATGAAATGCTGGACGGGATCACCGTGCCGAAACTGCTGGCCAACCCGACCGGCGAGATGAAGGACCGGCTGATCGAGGCTGCCAAGCGGCTGGAGGCCAAAGGCGTACGCGCCATCACCGGTTCCTGCGGGTTTCTGGCGATCTTCCAGCGGGAGATTGCCGCGGCAGTGAATGTGCCGGTGTTTGTCTCCTCGCTGATCCAGGTGCCGCTGGCGCATCAGATGACCGGGCGCACTGTGGGGGTGATCACCGCTTCCGCCGGCAGCCTGACCGATGCCCATATGCGCGGCGTAGGCGCTGAACACACACCCGTGATGGTGCAGGGGCTGGACGACGCAGAGGAGTTTTCCACCGTGATCCTGCGCAATGAGCGCACGGCGATGGATCTGGCCAAGGTCGAGGCAGAGCTGCTGGCCGCTGCCAAAGGTATGATCGCCCGCAATCCGGAGATCGGCCCGATCGTGCTGGAATGCACCGACCTGCCACCCTATGCTCATATGCTGCAGGCAGAGCTGAACCGGCCGGTGTTCGACATCATCACCCTGTCTGAGATGGTGCATAGGGCTGCTTTGCGTGTGCCTTTCCCGGGTTTCATCACCTGAAACGCTGAGGGCGGCGTCCGACCCTGGGTGGGTGCGAAAGCGCCCTCCCGTGGGGAGGGTCGGGCGCTGCCCGGCCTGCAGCCGGGCGGGTCATTCAATTGAACCCAACCCTCACTGGATTGGAGCTCATGCCACAGAGATTTCCGGCTCTGAGCCCCCAAATCTTTTGCATGCGGAGCGACGTCCTGGGTCTTAATCTGGCGCGGAAACACACATTCCGCCTGATAGGACCATCATGAGCCAGATCACCGACATTCTCCTTGAGCAAATCCGCGACCGCTTTGCCCAGGTCGATACCTGCCCGCAGCAGGGCAGCCGCATCTTCTTTGAAAACGCCGGCGGCGCGCTGACGCTGAAATCGGTAGTTGAAACCTCTGCCCGGTATGCCGCTATCCCGGACAACCAGGGCCGCGACAATCCCGGCAGCCATGAACTGGTGCGGGTGATTGCCAGGGCCAAGGACGACATGCGCGTCTTCATGAACGCGCCGGGCGGCCAGTTCTTTGCCGGTGAAAGCGGCACCGAGCTGTTGTTCCGCTTGATCATGAACGCCTGCCTCGGCTCGCCTGAGGGCGGCACTGTGCTCGGCTCAACACTGGAGCATCCGGCCACCCGCTCTGCCTGTGCCCGCTGGGCCGCGGTGGCACGGCAGAACCATGTGCTGATCCCGCATGACGACGCCAGCGGTACCGTCTCGGCTGACGCCTATTCCCGAGCAGTAACCCCGGACACGGTTGTCGCCACCATCGTCCACACCTCCCCGGTCACAGGCATGGGTGTTGACGTAACCGCCTGCGCCGCCGCCATCCGCGACGTGGCGCCGGACTGTCTGATCATTGTCGACGGCATCCAGCACGCCGCCCACGGGCGGATTGACCTGACGGCATACGGCGCCGATGGCTATGTGATCTCACCCTACAAGATGTTCTCGCGCCACGGCTATGGCCTTGCCTGGATCTCGGGCCGGCTGACCAGTCTGCCGCATAACGCGCTGATCGACGGGCCGGAAGACAACTGGGAAATGGGCACCCGCGACACCGGCAGCTACGCCACCCTGTCGGATGTGGCCGAATACCTCGAATGGCTCGGCGGCGAGGTGAGCGATGCCACGGACCGGCGCGCGAAATTCCTGGCAGCAGGCGAGGCGATCCACGCGCATGAAAAAGCCCTGACCGACGCAATGATCCATGGCACCGGCAATCTGCCTGGCTTGGCGAAAATGGAGGGCGTCACCATCCTGGGCGGCGCGGACAACCCGGCACGCGAGGGGCTGGTGTCGCTGACCGTGGACGGCGTGCCGTCGGCGGATGTGGTGAAGCGGCTGAACGAACAGGGCATCCGCACCCATCTGCGCAAGGCGGATCACTACTCGGGCAATATCCTGGCGCCTTTGGGCATGAACAGCTGCGTAAGGGTTTCCCTGTGCCACTACAACAGTGCCGGCGAAGTCTCCAAGTTTCTGGGCTTTATGAAAGAGATTGCGGATTAAGATCCGCTGCACTCTTCCGCCTTGCTGCGAAAGTGCGGATTAACTTAATGCAATCAACCGCCCGGCCGTTGGGGCGGGCAGTGCCTGGCTTTCTGTCCGAACTCTCAAGAAAATTGCTGCTGACGCGAGCGTCAACTTTGTAGCTTGATCGCCTTTGTAAAAGGAGGCGGAATCCCTCCGAAACAGTCCGGGCAGAAATGGCGAATGATGCGGATTTGGCTCCGCAACCTGCCGGTCAATGCCCCGTGCCATGTACCTCTTGGCGCGGCTCCGGCGGCGGTATGGGGCAGTTCCAATCTCAGCATGAAACCTGGCCTCCTGCCGGAGAGAAGATTCCGTGAAAACGCTTGATAGGAAAGTGGGGTGATCACGCCTCACCTGATGCGGCGCCTTCGGCTTCTCGCAAGTTGTCGCTTGAACCGGCCTTGTTGCGCAAAGCCGGAAGGGGGATTCATTTCATGATTTCATGATTTCAGCTTGGTAGCTGGTCTGCAACAGCGGCTGAACCGATACAATCTCAACCGGTGAATGATCAGTGCCGATCATCAGCCAGTCAAAACCCACCAGCGGCAACACTTCGGTGAAGACCGGGCTGGCCAGCGACAGCCTGAGGCCGATTTGGACTTCGCCCGCAAGAAGCCGCTCATTGAAAATGATTGCACGGCGGGCTGATCATGTGAACTGAACCGACACAGATCCAAGCGGCCCGAAATCGGCGAGGTGGGTGCGAAGCTGATCGTGGCTGTTGCAGTGGAAGCGTTTGACGGTGGCGTCCTTGATTGTCCGGTTCATCCGCTCGACTTGACCGCCACTCGGGAAAACGGTCCCCCGGACCGTTTTTTAATCCTCGCAGCTCCACGGATGGTTGGGCTTGGTCAGGCGGTGCTCAATCCTGTTCGCTTCGCAGATCATGTTGAAGCGCATCTGCCGGGCAGCGAATGGCACCGAAAAGAGAGAGCTTTCCTTCGGTTGTCTGCCCTTCGGCGATATCCATGTGAAAGAAGCCAATGGGGTAGCGCCTGAAGTGCTGACGCTCGGGCTTGCCCTCCTGGACATCCGGCAACCGTGAGATGCCATGCCGCTGAAGGCAGCGGTGCAGTGCTGACCGGGTCAGGTGCGGAATGGACGGTTGCAAGGCGTATAGACAATCATCCAGCGGCAGGAGCGTGTGCCGGCGGAAAGCCGCAACAGTGTCTGCCGTCAGCACCTTTGGGACAGATTTGAGGATTTGAACACCAGAGTGGTTCTGGTTCATCGTAGCTTTCAAGGAGCGCAGATGAATAAGAAGCCCGGAACATCGAAGGACAGCGCTGACAAGCTTGTCAAAAACATCCGCCGCAAAACCCGCCAGACCTATTCTGCGGAAGAGAAGATCCGCATTGTTTTGGCAGGTCTGCGTGGCGAGGAAAGAATTTCGGCGCTGTGCCGCCGCGAGGGCATCTCTGAAAGCCTGTATTACAGTTGGTCGAAAGAATTCCTGGAAGCCGGGAAACGGCGGCTTTCTGGCGATACGGCGCGTCAGGCGACATCACCTGAAGTGAAGGAGTTGCGCTCCGAGGCGTTGGCTTTGAAGGACTGCGTGGCTGACCTCACCCTGGAAAACCGTTTGCTGAAAAAAAGCATGACCGGGGCTGGGGAGTTCGAGGAATGAGATACCCGGCGTCCGAGAAACTGGAGATCATCCGCACGGTTGAGGGATCACATCTGCCGACCAGAATGACCCTCGGCATGCTGGGCATTCCGCGCACGACTTTCTACCGCCCCCTCTTGGCAGATTTGCGTTGCAAATCGCCTGCCGGGCAATGGGATATGACCGCTACGTTGAAGGCGGGTTCGATGCCCTTGCAGATCACTCGCCCCGCCCAAAGCCGGTCTGGAACCGTATTCCACAGGCCAGGCGGGATGACCTGATCGAGTTTGCGTTGGAGCATGAAGCGCTGACGACACGCGAGCTGGCGGTCAAATACACCGATGAGAAGCGGTATCCTCGCCCATTGTCTCTCGGACCAATGGCTCGATCTCTGAATCATCCGCTTATCGCATTCTGAAGGCCGCCGATCTGATCACCGCGCCCGAGTATGTGGTGATCAAGGCTGCCGGCGAGTTCAAAGACAAGACGACGGCCATCAACCAGATGTGGCAGACGGACTTCACCTACTTCAAAATCATCGGTTGGGGCTGGTAGTATCTGAGCACGATCCTGGACGACTACAGCCGCTACATCATCGTCCCGCTGCCCGGCAGTCGTTTGCAAAGCAAACGATGAGAGGGGGAAACTTTGCACAAACATGCGGGCCGAGGATGTGACAGACACGATTGAACTGGCTTTGACAGCATCGGGCTGCGACCAGGCGGCCGTACGCCACAAGCCGCGCCTGCTCAGCGAGCTGCCCATTGAAAGCGCCATTGGTTCGAGCCCAATGGGCGGCGGCTCGTGCTACATCTCTGGCGACTTGGCTGAATGGTTGGGAAAACAAAAGATGACCCATGTGCGCGGAGCACCATTCCACCCGCAAAAGGGAGGGCAAGATTGAACGCTGGCATCAGACCTTGAAAAACCGGGTCCTGCTGGAAAACTACTATCTCCCCGGTGCTCTCGAACGCCAAATCGGGACCTTTGTCGACTACTGCAACAACCAGCGCTACCACGAGAGCCTGAGCAACGTCACACCCGCCGGCGTCTACTTCGGAAGGGACAAAGCCATTCTGAGAGAAAGGGAGAAGATCAAGAAGTTGACGATCCGACAGCGCCGCTTGCAACACCAGAAACAGGCAGCATAATCAATCACGCAACCGAACCAGAGCCTCCAATGCTCAAGCCGCTCTGAAGTCCCATTTTTTATGACGACGGACAAGATGCCGAACGCATCCCGGCGGTCGGTTTTGACAGGCATCGCTTTCAGTGCGCTCTTTACATGCCGGGCCTCCATCAAAACCACTTCAAATCCTGCCGCCGTCAAATGCATGTGCAGCCACTGTGAGAGCGGCCCCGCTTCCAACCCCTCAGCCTCCACATTGCCTGCAAGATCCTGCAGAAACGCCGTCAGGGCTTCTGGTTCACTGGCCGCGTTTGCCTCCTTCACAACCTTCCCGCAAACACTCAGAACGCAGATTGCAGTGCTTGCCAGTGAGACGTCAAAGCCGATATAGAAATCCATGTCGTTGCCCTTTCATTCTGCCAAGGAATTGGGGCACGCCTACCGGCAAAACCCCGCAGACACGCGATACGTGTCAAGGACAACGACATCTCATCACCACAATCACATCAATATGCCGAAACGGTGATGATTCACGCCAAGCCCTATTACGGCATCTCGCGCGGCAGGGGCCCCCGGCTCCTGAAACAATCATTCTGATGGAACCGAGGCCAGTGATGCGCTAACAATCAAACCGGACAGGTCAGATCAGGCCCCCAGCACAGCTCAACCCACCGTCAACTCCTCAAAGGGAGCACACTTAAAAACAAAGTGCTAGCGGCGCCATTAGATTGGGTTGAGCAAGGCGCAGGCATGTTCTAGCTAGTGGAAACGTAGCGAGTAGTTTGCTCTCTCATCAAAGTGCTGCCTTAGGAACGAAAATGAGAAACTTCAATTCAGCGCATGAGAAAGATCTCGAAGTCCTATCTTCTTTTTTAAAAGTCGAGGCAATTAACTCGCTGAACTTCAATGATGCTCTCATTTGCGCAGGCCTTTATGGCCGGTTGCACTGGGATAACATTTCAGGTTTTTTTGGTGACGACGGTTTTGAAAAGGAGTTATTCGCAAAATGGAAACACAAGCTCCCTAGATTATCGGCCAAGGAAATGCGCGGCGGAAGACCGGACAGATGGTGTCACGTTCTGACGAGAGTCTATTCTTATGGCGGACATTCCCGCCTATTTAAGCAATTATGCAATGGACTGGCAGACCATGGAATTTCGCAATCTTTGATCGTGACACAAAAGGCAACGGCCGACGTCCTCAGAGCACTTCCTGATCATCTTGATGCCAAATCGGTGTTAAAGGGCACTCCCGAGCACCGGGCTTGCGCAGTTTATAAGATAGCAAGAACCGCCAGCACTGTTCTCCTGTACAACCACCCAGACGACATCGGTACCGCGCTGGCCGCCCGGGCGCTTCGGGAAGATGGGGTGAAGGTCCTATTTGTTAACCATGCCGATCATGTATTTTCATTCGGCCCCGGGGCCGCTGATACTGTTCTTGAAATCTGTGCGACCGGATGGGCAACATCTGAACAACGACGGTCGACCAATGCACAGCATTTTATGGGGATACCTATGGTCTCCGCTAGCGCTGACAAGATCGCAACCAGATACAACAGGTCCGGCCCCATTTTATCTATTGGTGGGCCTGCTAAATACAAACCCACCTCCAGCTTGAATTTTCCGAGGTTTCTGGAACAGCTTCTAGCAGTCGTCTCAAATGATGTCGTCCTCATTGGCCCGAGCAAAAAAGACCCTTGGTGGGCCGATGTGCTGGCGAAATATCCTGGGCGCATTCAGCTTTTGGGTATCCAGCCGTCCGAAGTCGTGCAGACGGAATTCCAGCGCGCATCTTGTTATGTCGACAGCTTTCCAATGGATGGGGGGACTGTATTTTCGGAAGCAGTCCTCAACGGTCTGCCAACGTTTGGGCCAAACAGGCAATCTGCGCTAGGCATCAGCCCAGCTGACTCTTTGCGATGCGAAGGAGAGACGCAGCTGATTTCTGACGTCGCGGCTTACTTGAAAGGCGGTGAGTGCTCTCTCGATCTGGTGGCCGTTCGGAACAGAATTCATCAGGATTTCACGAACTTAGCAGCGGTCGAAAGAGTACTGGAGGCCGCGGCGGGGGTAACCAAGGCATTGCCGGACTATTTGACACAACTAGGCAACCGCGGTCCAGACTACAATGCCCACAACTGGCGCCAAGACGCCCAACTGCACTTTCCCAAAAGAGCATGGAGAAAACTCTCTCTCAGGAAGAAACTAAAGATTTGGCGCAGTGCAAGTCACTTAGACCTAAGCACCAGTACAGTAAAGAAACTCAAGCACCGGATTTTTTTTGGATAAACTTACCACACAATCAGTTTTGCACACCCTAAGCCAGCCTTGCCGTAGTCGTTTCCATTGTAAAACATATATGTATCATTTTCGGTAGAAACCACAGCTGGATAAGTCATCATCTGAGAGTCCCACCCTGTTTCTGAAGTGGCAAGACCGAGTTTGTCATCACATCGGATCCAGGAGTATCTGTCTTCGGACTCCGCATAGGCGAGTTGATACGGGGTCTCCTCAGTGCCTTTACCGAAGAACATCCGATATCTGCCCCCTTGTTTAACGACATAGGGCCTGCCGACACGGTGTTCTCCTGGCAGATTATCAACCACAACGCTACCTTGACCCGGGAAATGCACTCCATCGTCCGATTCCATATAGCGAATATTGTAGACGGGCAGAGTTTTGCTTTTCCCTCCAACAAATTGACTGCCTCCACCGTACCAGACACGCCATTTCCCATTATCGTAAAAGATCGAATGAATGGCCCGAAACAACGTTTCATCTGGCGTTCGGTCCAAAATTGGAATTTGAGAATATCTTGTAAAGGAAGTCCCTCCATCTTTACTGACTGCAAGGCCGCAAAACGCCTGGAAACGAACTTTTTCGCCTCGCAGGTAACCTGCGTAGTACATATGAATTTCATCGCCCTTCTGAACAACTGCACAAGGAACTACTCCGTGTTGATCAAAGGTTCCGAAAGATCCCACGTCGAAAGCAGGATGCTGCGAGACGTCAAGAACCTTGTTCGGACTCTCTTTATCAAGATCGACAAATCCTGCACGGCTTACCCCGGCATCGTCCCTAAAACCACAGAAGACGCGGATCTTATCTGGCAACACAATCGGAGTCGGCTGCAACGCAGAGTGCTTGGCCCACTCAGAATTGCCGTCCGGGCCGTAGATCAGCCCAAGCTTTTCCCATTTTATTTCTTCCCCCTCCGGGTGCAGACAAAATAAAATTGTTAGGGTTAATACCGCATGCGACTATTGGTGTTCACTCGCCCCTGCAAAGATAAGTCGTTCAATGCAGCCTGTTTCCAGTTCAACCTTATGTTGCCACCTTACAGAAGTCCTTGCATCGCGTTAACCAGAACCTATGCTCGAAGACGCCCCGTTCAAGACACTCTGCGCCACAGCAGCCGTCTAGCCGACTTTCGGCCTTAGTGTTTGTCAGTTCCGGTTTGAGCCTCACTGACATATCGCCAACGTAATACAAACAATAGAACAGCATTCACTTCATTGTCACAAGTGAGCGATCCGGCAGGAAGCGAGATCGCTTTATGGAATAGTCTTTTCCCTTCAGCCATTCTCTTACCGCCTTCGTTTCGCCTGGGTAGCGTGCGTCATTCAATTCATCGAAGACAAGGACACTACCACGAAGCAGCCGATCCTCCATCGCCACAAGTGCAGCTTTAGTAGGCTCGTACAGCGCCATGTCGAAGAAGGCTAGTGCAATCACCGTTTCCGAATGTTCGCTCAGATACTCCGAGACTGTATTGCAAGCATTACCCTTCACAAGGTTGTGCTCGACCGCATGCCCCATCGCGTTTTCAGAGCGATGATATGCAAGCAGTGCTTCCAAGTAGTCTTTGTAAGTTTCTGGAACTGCATAGCCATCGTCCTTCACTGTTTCGGAACGCGCATCAGTTTCCGTTATTCCGTCATAGCCGTCATAGCCGTCATAGCCGTCAAAGGTATCAAAGCCTACATAAGCCCTAGACGCATTATAGGGTTCGAGCATAGCTATCATGGATTCGAACACGACGAGATCCTGCCCCAGCCAGGTTCCCAAGACGAAAACATCACCTGGGATGCCCAAGATCTCACTGTACGCCTCATACAGAAAAAAGATCTTTGTCAGCGCGGAGGATCGCGCAAACAGGCCAAAATTCGTGAGAAGGGTCGCATCATCAAACGGGCGGCTTTCAAATAAATTTTACAGCTGTTGCCGAGCTGTCATCTGCTTTTCCGATGTGTTGTTGTGCGGCACGAACATTGGGCTTTTCATTGCGCTCTCCTTTAGAGGCTATCAAAGGGTGAATGTTCGAATTCATCAGCTGTTGCAATCTGTTTGACAAATTTTGACACAAGCTGGCTCAGATCAACCTATTACGTGGGTAATCGATGCTCAGATCCATCGGCGGCCAGGATCCCAAAAACACTCTTCCCCGTGTCCTCCAAAGCGCAGCGGATTCAGGAACACGACTTTCAGCTCACTCTTCAGTCAAGCCACTTCAAGGGAACAATATCAGTTCTCCCCTGGTATGTACATTTTTGAGGCCAAGTCATATCTGGACCGAACCAGATCGTCAGTGAGCCAAAACGCTTCGTTGTAGTTCGGCCAGCTTCTGGTCTTGCAGGACGGGAATGTCGGGTTACTCTGGGATTCCAGCTATCACCTTGAACTCACAAGATGAACCCAACATGCGATCTTCGCAACCGTTTCCGCACCAGCATCTTAATGCCTGCTCCTGATCTATTTCGGAACAGGCTGGACCGAGTAGTAGAACAAGTCCCCAATGGAAGCCGGTCCCACATCAAAGAGGATCATTTTCATGCCGGTTCGAACTTCCCCAAAACTCTGCACCAGTACATTGATTGAGGCTGAAGGGCGCGTACGTTTACTGCCCCGCCTCAGGTCAGGATAATATCATCCTGTAGCGCAGAGATGTTGGTGTTCAGAACGGTCAGCGTGTCACCATCGCCAAAGTCAAAAACCACATCGCCGCCGACTTCCGTTGCCTTATCCAGAGCCTTCGAGACATTCGCAAACCCCATGCCGCGCAGTTCGATCGTGTCGCTGTTGTTGGCAAAATCATTGACGACATCACGGTCGAAACCGCGCTCAAAGACAAAGGTATCGGCGCCGCTGCCGCCAATCAGAATATCATTGGCATTGCCGCCGCGCAGCGTGTCATCGTGGTTGCCGCCGCTAAGGGTATCCTTGCCACCACCGCCGATTAACGAGTCATCCCCGCCATCACCCAGGAGACTGTCGTTGCCACTGTCACCGTAAACCGTGTCATTCTGGCTGCCGCCATAAAGCGTGTCATTACCGCCGTTACCCCGGAGAGAGTCGCTGCCCTGTGCGCCCCAGACAACGTTTGCGCCAGTGTCGCCCTTCAAAGTATCCGCCTTGCTGCTGCCTTTGAGGTTTTCGATATTGGTCAGAACGTCCCCGGCAGCATGTCCTGCGTTTGCAGAACTGCCGGTCAGGTCAACAGTCACCGAGGCACCCGCATTTTCATAGGTGACCAAGTCGGTGCCATCGCCGCCATTCAGCGAGTCGGAGCCGGTGCCGCCGATCAATGTATCAGCACCTTCACCACCATAGAGCGTGTCATTGCCCGCTTCGCCAACAAGCCGGTCATCACCCTTCAATCCCCACAGGTCGTTGGCGCTGCCGTCACCTGTCAGAGCGTCGCCATGGTCGGACCCCCAGATCCGCTCGATACTGCTAAGGGTGTCGCCCTGTGCATCGCCGCCGCTTCCAATGCCGGTGGTCAAGTTAACAGTCACGCCCGCAGTGGAATTCGCATAATTTACCCGGTCACGCCCGGTTCCGCCGTCCAGAGTATCTGCGCCGCTGCCGCCACGCAGGAAATCGTCGCCATCGCCAGCCAGCAACTTGTCATTGCCGCTGTCACCAAAAAGAGAGTCGTTGCCGCTACCGCCTTCGAAGGTATCGTTACCGTCCTTGCCGTAGAGCTTGTCGTTGCCATCCAGCCCGTGCAGCCGGTCATTACCCGCGCTACCGGTCAGAGTGTCATTGTGGGCAGAGGCATTGACATGCTCAATCGAGATCAGCGTGTCAGTGCCAGCACTGCTGCCAGTGGCCGTGCCAGCAGTCAGATCGACCGCAACCGCCGCAGCGGAATTGACAAAATGCACCCGGTCGTAGCCTGAGCCGCCATCCAGCACGTCGTTGCCTTCACCACCATAGAGGTAGTCATTGTTGGCATCGCCGTGCAGGGTGTCATCCCCGTCGCTGCCATAAAGCCGGTCATGGCCATCGCCGCCGTAGAGACGGTCATTGGCCGTGCCGCCCTGGAGCGTATCATTACCCGCTTCACCATACATGTCATCGCCGTTTACCTGATGCGCCGCATCTGTGGCCCCGGTCTGACCAGACTCAAGCAGGTCGTCACCAGCGCCGCCTTTGAGCGTATCCTTGTCGGCAGTTCCGAAATCATCACCGCCATAGATGGTGTCGTTACCGTCACCGCCGTTCAGGCTCTGCCTTGAATTCGCACCATACAGGACGTCGTCGCCCGCACCGCCTTCCAGTGTGTCGCTGCCATAGTCGTTTTTGCCCGATGCGGAGGCGTAGATCGTGTCATTACCCGCACCGCCATCCAACGAGTCGGTGCCTTTTCCCCCCGAAAGGAGGTCATTTCCATCTCCCCCCGACAGAGTGTCGGCACCATCACCGCCTGAAAGCGTGTCGTTGCCTGCGAGGCCCAGCAGTTCATTGCCACCCGCATCGCCAGTCAGGTCATCACCTGCCTTGTTTGATCCCATCAGGTGCTCGATGCCGACATATGTATCACCGCTGTTGTTGGCACCAGTTTCCAGGTTCACGGTCACGCCGCTGCCATGGCCGTAGTAGGAGACAGTATCGGAACCCGCGCCGCCATTGTAAGTATCGGCCCCGCTTTCGTCGCGCAGGTAATCGTTTCCATCGCCGCCCAAAAGTGTGTCGCTGCCACCGCCGCCATAGAGCCGGTCATCGGCACTCCCGCCGTCCAGGCGGTCATCACCGCCCAGACCGAAGAGCGTGTCGTTGCCACCCTTGCCTTCGATCCGGTTTGCAGTAGAGCTGCCTGTCAGATGGTCGGCGGCAGCGTTCGACCCGATAATGTTCTCGATGCTGACATAAGTATCGCCGCTGTTGTTGGAACCGGTGTCCAGGTTCACGGTCACACCATTGCCATGCCCGTAGTAGGACACGGTATCGGAGCCATCGCCGCCGTCGAAAGTGTCAGCCCCGCTTTCGTCGCGCAGATAGTCATTGCCAGCACCGCCTTCGAGGGTGTCGTTGCCGGAATTGCCATAGAGGCGGTCGTTGCCATCGCTGCCTTCCAGCCTGTCAGCACCAGAACCACCGTACAGCGTGTCATTGCCTGCACCGCCATACAGCTTGTCATCGCCTTCATTCCCGTCCAGATCGTCGGCGCCCTCTCCCCCGTGCAAAGTATCGTTTCCTGCCAGCCCTGTAAGCCGGTCATCACCGCCCCGTCCCTCCAGGCGGTTGCTCCCCACACTTCCGGTCAGGTTGTCCGCAGCAACATTTGAGCCCAGCAAGTTTTCAATGCTGACATATGTATCGCCGCTGTTGTTGGCGCCGGTCTCCAGGTTGACGGTCACGCCGCTGCCATGACCGTAATAAGATACGGTGTCCGAGCCGCCGCCGCCGTCAAAGGTATCAGCCCCGCTTTCATCGCGCAGGTAATCATTGCCTTCTCCACCGGCTAGGGTGTCGTTGCCGCTGCCGCCATAGAGGCTGTCTTTGCCGCTGCCGCCATCAAGGCTGTCGTTTCCTCCCCCGCCAACAAGCGAGTCATCACCGCCTGAACCGAACAGGGTGTTGTTTCCGCCATTGCCGTTCAGAGTATCTCCAAAGTCCGAACCCAGCAGCCCTTCAATGGAGATCAGCGTATCGCCATCAGCGTGGCCGCCGGAAGCAGTGCCCGCAGTCAGATCGATATTAACCGACGACCCCGAGCCTTCATAGCTCACCTGATCCTGACCGGCGCCCCCATTCAGAACGTCAGCTCCGCTGCCACCAATCAGGGTATCGTGCCCATCACCGCCACTTAAAGTGTCGTTCCCGTCGCGGCCGTAAAGCTTGTCATCCCCGCTTCCATTGCCGCCATGCAGGTTATTTGCCTTCTCGTCTCCGTACAACTTGTCAGCATGGTTCGATCCGTAGAAATCCTCGACACTGACATATCGATCTCCCGATGCGGCACCCGCATTGAAATCTTCATTCTGCAGATCCGCGGTGATCCCAGCTGCCGCATCCGCGTAGTACGCTCTGTCAGTTCCAGACCCGCCATCCAACAAGTTGCTGCTGCCGCCATTTGCCCACAGTTGATCGTTGCCGCTGCCTCCATAAAGCGTGTCATTACCGCCGTAACCGAATAACTTGTCGTCACCCGCATCGCCCCAAAGCTTATTGTCGAGGCCATTTCCACGCAGGTCATCGGAATATTGCGAGCCATACAAATGCTCAATGCTGCTGTAGCTGTCGCCTGCAGCAAATCCGGTGTTACTGCCCGTATTCTGCAGGTCTGCCTTAACGCCAGCGGTGGCTTGTTCATAGCTCACCTGGTCAGTACCAGAGCTGCCAATCAGAACATCATAGGCCGCACCGGCATAAAGCGTGTCATTGCCTGCACCTCCATCGAGGCTATCACCTTTGTGTTCGAAGCCTGCGTCAGGGGCCACCAGTTGCTGAGAATAGAGTTTGTCGTTCCCGTCACCGCCAAACAGAGTGTCCCGGTCCGCTGTTCCGAAATCATCACCACCGTAGATAGTGTCATTTCCATCGCCACCGTTAAGGCTTTGATTTAGATTGGCCCCATAGAGGATGTCGTCTCCCGCACCGCCATCCAAAGTGTCTCTGCCATAGTCATTCTCACCTGCTGCAGACGCGAACAATGTGTCATTGCCCAACCCGCCCACAAGCGAATCCGCGCCTTTCCCGCCCTCTAGGTGGTCGTTGCCGCCGCCACCCTCAAGGCTGTCGCTGCCAGATCCGCCTTGCAATGTGTCCTCGCCATCGAGGCCAAACAGCTCATCGCTGCCGCCAAGACCTTCAAGCAAGTTGCTGCCCGACGTACCGGTCAGACTGTCGCTGCCTGCATCAGATCCTTGCAGGTTTTCGATGCTGTTGTAGCTATCGTTGCTGCTATTTGCGCCAGTGTCCAAGTTGACCGACACACCGGAACCGCGGCCGAAGTACGAAACTGTATCGTTGCCGGTCCCGCCGTAGAAGTTGTCGGCGCCACTATCAGCGTGGAGGAAATCATCGCCGCCGCCGCCAGAAAGCGTGTCGCTGCCACGGCCGCCCGACAGCGTGTCATCGCCGCCCAGACCTTCAAGACGGTTGCCGTTTGAATTGCCAGTCAGATTGTCCGCGGCGGTGTTCGACCCCGTTAGGTTTTCAATATTGATGTATGCATCACCACTGTCGGTTTCGCCTGTTTCCAGATTCACGGTTACACCTGAGGTATGCCCATAATAGGAAACGGTGTCCGACCCAGCACCGCCGTCAAATATGTCGGTGCCAGTGTCACTTCGCAGGTAGTCGTCACCATCCCCGCCAATAAGCGTGTCATCACCGGCACCGTCGTAAAGCCGGTCAGCCCCGCTGCCGCCTTCAAGCCGGTCGTTGCCGTCACCCCCATTCAAGGTGTCATTGCCTTCCCCGCCATAAACGGTGTCAGCCCCGTCGCGCCCGCGTATAGAGTCGGCGCCGTCCCGGCCCCAGATCTTGTTGCTGCTACTGTCGCCCAGAAGGGTGTCATTGTGAGAGGAGCCAGAGAGGTTTTCGACCGACACATAGCTGTCGCCGGCGGCGTCGCCACTATTGCTGGAAGCCGTTTGCAGGTCCGCTAGCACTGCTGACGAAGCGCCCCAGTACGCGGCCTCATCGGTGCCAGAACCCCCATTGAGTTCATCGCCTCCGGTTCCGCCCAGCAGCGTATCATTACCGCTGCCGCCAAGAAGGGTATCCCGCCCGCTGCCGCCATCGAGCGTGTCATGCCCCGCGCTGCCTTCCAGGCTGTCATTGTCTGCGCCGCCCCACAGGGCGTCATCCGCCAGGCCGCCCTGCAGCAGGTCATCTCCGTTTTCGCCATAGAGATGATCGCCCTGGGATTGGAAGCCGGCACTTACTGCAATGGTCTGCCCGGATCTCAGAGTGTCGTTCCCGTCACCGCCAAACAGGGAGTCTCGGTCGGAACTGTCCAAGTCATTGCCGCCGTCAAGAAGGTCGTCTCCGGTACCGCCATAGAGCGTGTCCCAGCCGTTGGCTCCGATAAGCGTATCATTGCCCGACCCGCCGTAAGCCAGGTTGCTTGCGTAATCGGTGCCGCTTCCTGCGGAAATGCTATCACTCCCTGCACCGCCATAGAGCGTATCATTGCCGGCACCGCCATTCAGAGTATCGCTGCCGCCATACCCATAGATCTTATCTTGCCAGACTGACCCATTGATCGTGTTTGAAGTGCCATCACCTTCGATGCGCACCTCGGAGAGAAGATGCTCCGCATCCCAAACTGTGCCATCCTCAAAGACGATGGCCTCCAGCCCTTTGCCGTTCGTCAGGTTTTCAAGCTCATTGAGAAGTGTGATCCTCTCACCGCTCTGGCTGACGGTGATGATCAAATCTGCACCGATCCTCGACAATGACACATCCGCCGGGTTCACCCCGGTCAGGCGCAACTGATCCCATTCCAGTTGCGATGTGACCGCGTCATCAATCGTGTCGTTACCATCGTTCACGGACCAGAAATAGGTATCGCTGCCGGTCTGGCCTCTGACCAAATCGGCGCCGCCGCCGCCAGTCAGATTGTCATCACCGTCGCCGGAGGTGATGGTATCAGCTCCACCCCGTCCCTTGATGTTGTCCGAACGCCCGGTCCCGGTCAGTGCCTCAGCACTGCCCGAACCTTTGAGGGTGGTCTCGGCGAGGATGTCACCCAGATGCCAGATCGTCCCGTCGTCAAACTGGATTTTTTCAATACCTGGATTGTCGGTTGGCGCCCAGAACTGGTTGTGAATGGTCAGCGTCTCGGTTTCGGTACCATTGGGAATCTCGATCAGCAAATCGATCGAGCCCTGTTCCCGTTTCAAGGTCACATCCGCCGGGTTCACATTCGATAGCACCAGCACATCAGCTTCGATCAGCGAGCTGACGTTGTCGTAAATGAAATCATCGCCGTCACCGCGGCGCCAGATATACGTGTCCACTCCACTGCCGCCCTTTAGGGTGTCGGCACCTTTGCCCCCCATCAGCGTGTCATTCCCGCCGTTGCCGACGATGGAATCCGCACCACCCGCGCCTTCGATATTGTCAGCGCGTTCAGTTCCATTCAGCGTCTCACCGGCACCGCTGCCCCGCAGTGTTGTTTCAGCAAATATCTGCTGCTGGTCCCAGATCTCGCCGTCTGCGAACTCAATCCTCTCGATCCCCGGGTTATCCGATGTTGCCCAGAACTGGTTGTGAACCGTCAATGTTTCGTCGTCGGAGACCTTGATCTTCAGATCCAGTGAGCCTTGTTCGCGGAACAGATTCACGTCCGAAGAGTTCACGTCTGACAAATGCAGTACATCAGTATCGGTCAGAGAGCTGGCGTTGTCGTGGATGAAGTCGCTTTTGTCACCGTTGCGCCAAATATAGGTATCGGAACCAAGCCCGCCTTTCAGCGTGTCCACGCCATCGCCGCCAGTCAGGGTGTCGTCTCCTGCGCCGCCAAACAGCGCATCGTCTCCGCCTTTGCCCGTCATCACGTCCTGGTAAGACCAGCCGTTTCGATAGTCACCACCAGAGCCTCCCGTCCACGAAACGGTCGCGACATCTGACTTGTCCAATTCAATAAAGGAGCCGTCCTCGAAGGTAATGATCTCAAGGCCCTGACCGCTCTGCGAATTCGCAAACTGATTCAGAACCGTGATCTCTTTATTCGTCCCTGCAAATGAGATTTTGAGGTCACTGCCGTCTTTGGTCAGGGACACGTCTGTCTGAGTAACATTTATCAGGCTCAGGCGGTCATAATCCGCAAGCGATGCGGAAGCATCATCAATAGTGTCGCTACCCTCTGCGTACTTCCAAACGTAGATGTCGCTGCCATCCCCGCCCTGCAAAAGATCATTTCCGCCGTCGCCGGAAAGCGTATCATCTCCCTTGCCGGCTGACAGCTCATCGTTCCCGCTGTCTCCTTCGAGATTGTCCGGCCGCTCTGTTCCGGTCAGGCTTTCACTCGTGGAATCGCCACTCAGCACCGACTCGGTGAAGATTTTTTGCAGGTCCCAGACCTCACCATCGTCAAACTGGATCCGCTCAATTCCCGGGTTTTCCGTCAGTGCCCAGAACTGGTTATGAACTGTAATGGTTTCAATGATAGTTTCACCATCAACGGTACTGGTAATTTCGATTTTCAGGTCAAGCGACCCTTGTTCCCGCGATAGTTTTACAGCGGACGAATTCACGCCCTCCAGAAGCAGTAAGTCGTGTTCGATCAATGAGCTGGCATCGTCATGGATGAGATCATTTCCGTCGCCGCTGCGCCACACATAGGTGTCTACGCCTTGCTCACCCTTTAGTGTGTCATCACCCCGGCCGCCGGTTAGCGTGTCGTCCCCATCCCCGCTTTTGATCGTGTCGGCGCCACCGAACCCTTTGATATTGTCGGAACGGTAGGTACCGGCCAGGTCATTACTGCCCGACGTGCCCTGCGCCTTTGTTTTCCTGAGAATATCGTCGAGCGTCCAGGTGCTGCCATCGGAGAACTCAATCACCTCCAGGCCATGGTCATCGTGGAAGTGGTTCTGAACTTTGATTGTTTCGGTTTCGCTGTCGTCGTCCTTTTTGATGTCGATGTACAGCTCATCCAGACCGTCACCAACTGTATCAGAAGCCTCGCGCCGGAGCTTGACTTGGTCCTGGCTGACATCTTCCAAAACCAGCCTGTCCAGTTCTGTCAGCGACTGGCCGGAATCATTGATTTCGTCCTCGCCGCCTTGCTCAAAGGACCAGTAGTACGTGTCGCTGCCATCCCCCCCCTGCAGCAGGTCATCTCCTGTGCCGCCGGTAAGGCTGTCGTCGCCATCGCCCGTGGAAATAGTGTCATTGCCACCTTTCCCCTCGATATTGTCCGCACGGTAAGTGCCCTGCAGCGTTTGTGCGCTTTCGTTCCCCTTGGCGATGGTGTTCTTCAGGATATCCTCAAGGTACCAGACGGATCCGTCGCCAAACTCAATCGCCTCCAGCCCATGATTGTTATTGTATTGGTCCTTGACTGTAATGGTCTCCGTAAAACCATTGATCGTAACCTTGATGAGCAGCTCATCGTACCCATCGCTGCTCACATCTGAGACTTCACGGCGAAGCTCGACCTGATCCTGGATCACCCCCGTCAGCACCAGCCGGTCCTGCTCAATCAAGGATGTGCCGCCATCGCCGATCTCATCATTGCCGTGATGAGGCGCCCAAATGTAAGTATCACTGCCAATACCGCCTAGCAGAGTATCGTCGCCTGCCAGCCCGTGGAAAATGTCGCCGCCTGCAGTCCCGGTGAGGGTCTCGGCTGAACTTGAGCCGTAGATTTCAACGCTATCGTTTGGGCCGGTATCCAGATGAACATTCCCGGCACCAAGATGCTCTGAGCTTTCGGACAGCGATGCAACAAACTGAGCCTTGGTGATCCGGCCGCTGGTGATGTGCTGGTACCAGGTCTCCAATTCCTCGGGGTCGGGTTCTCTTCCCAGAGTATTCAAATAGGCCTGCCGGATCAGATCTGCATTCTGCAACCCGTAAAGGCTCGACGTGGACACGCCATTGATGTCCCCTTTCTGCCCCAGCAGGGTGGCAGCAATGTCGTCGAGCTTCAGGTCTTCCTCACCGGACATCAGCCGACGGGAAAGTTCTGAAAGTTCCGCCTCCGTTGCATCGCGGTCATAAACCGTGTCCACAAGCCGCTTGATCTGCGCTTCGACATAGGACTTGTCCAGAACCCGTTCGTATTCGGCAGGGTCCAGAATGGCATCGAAATTGTTGGTGATCCTGTGGGTATTGCCCACCGCCTGATGTTCAACGGACTGAGCCAAATCAACCGCCAGGCCGGTTCTGGTCAGCGTCCCGTCGCTCAAGTTGGTGAGGCTGTCGTCCAGTTCCTCCAGTGAGGGGGCACGGTCGTAGCTGTTTACATGGATCTGGGTGATGAACTCAGCATCGCTCATATCGCCGTAGCGGACTGCGAACTCGCCCGACTCGATCAGAGCATCCGTGAGCGCCTCGGTATCCAGCTGGTTGTTTTTTATGTATTCAACCAGTTCTTCCGCTTCGGCATACTCCATGTCCCGGTCAAGAACGGTGTCATAGATGTTGGCCGCTTCTGTCAGAACACGCTCTTTGGCCGCTGCATCTAGGGTAGCCGAAAACACAGCTTCTTGCTCTCGTATCGAAGTGGTAGTTCCATTTCGATTGTGAGGAGGGTCTTCATTGTAAGTCGGTACTGTGACTTGGGTTTGCTCAATTTTTGTAAAGATCCAGGTCTCAAATCCAAGCCCATCAACTTCATGTTTGACGTTTGAATGATAATTCGAAAGGCTCGCTTCTTCGCCATTGTCCCAGGTGTAGCTGCCATTCCCGACGGCGGAGCGGGTGATCACCTGCTCCACACCGTCAACCACATAAGTGGTGGTCAGCCCGTCCGCCGAGGTTGTGGTCACCGCGGTGTTCAGATGTGTGCCACCTTCGTTGAAGGACCGTTCAACCAGCACTTCCTGGCCATCAGAGCGTAGGGTCCACTCGGTTTCCAGATCGGCAACGCCGTTGCCGTCGAAGTCCTGCTCCGTCGTGACACTGCGCCCGTCAGCACTGATCTTTTCCTCATAGCTTGAGCGCAGGTCTCCGTCGCTATAGCGTGTCGTCTCCTCGATCGTACGGCTGCCGTTGTTGTGCAAAATGACCTGGCGGTCAGCCTCCCCGTCAAAGACACCATCGCCGTCGATATCGAAATAGGAATGCGCGCTCAGACCGTCAGCCGCTTCAACAACCACTTCCCTGTAAGTGTCCCGGCCGCCGGTGATCTCAGAAATCTCCGTGACCCGGTCACCGGCCTTATGCACAGGCCGCTCCGTACTGAAAGAAGTGTCGATTGCCCCGGCAAGAGGAATGCTCCCATCACCGCTGAAACTGACTTCAACCCGCCGTTCAAAATCTGTGATGCCGTCGCCGTCCTGGTCGAACTCGGTCGCCTGAACCATTCCATTGGCGGAGGTGCTGGAGCGGACTTCGGCCTCTACGCTGCCATAGCGCCCCAGATCCCGGGAAACACGCGTGGTGGAATTGTCGCTCTCCAGCCGCCACTCCAGGGATTGATCGATCTGGCCGTCGCCGTCCCTGTCAATCTCCGTGACTTGGCTGCGCTCGTCATCTGCGGTTTCAACCGTCACCTTGCGCTGCAGACCGCCGCCATTGCTGAACTCCAGGGCCTCCCAGGTTGACCCGCCGCCAGCCCTGTCGCTGCGCAGCTCATGCCGGTCGTCATGGCCGTCGCCATCCATGTCCGTCTTTTCGCTGAACATCAGGCCATTGCCGGTCAGCGTGCTTGCAACACTCGATGTTCGTGTGTGTGTGGAGCCAATGGATTCCGCAACGCGATTTGTGCTGCCATCGGACCCATAGCTGGTGGCAACGGTCGAGCGGAACTCGCTGATGCCATCGCCATCCAGGTCCAGTTCGGCAGTGCGCTCGTAACCGTCATCACTGACCCAGTATTCCTCTCGGCCAATACTGCTGTAATTGCCTTCACGGTGCTCGGTGACCGTAGTCCGGCTGCCGTCCTCCGCCAGTTCGGTCTCGCTGGAGCTGAGCAGATCTGCAAAGCCGTCGCCGTTGCTGTCAAAGCTGTAGCTGCTTCTCAGCCCGTCGCCGCTGACGCTCTCCTCGGCCTCGGAGATCTGCACGCCGCTGTCAGCATAATAGACCGTCGTCGCGGTGCGGGTGCCATCACCACCTAGCGTTGCAGTGGTCTTGGCATCAAGTTCTCCATTGCCGTCGGCGTCAAAACCGGTGGTGACTGTCTTGCCATCGGCCGTAGTCTTGACCTCTTCGCTCAGAATAGTGGAATTGTTAGCCGCCTTGACCTCGGTGGTCAGTGTAACATCGCCATTACCGGCCAGTTCCTCGAGCACGGTGGTGCGGCGCTCGAATGTGCCATCGTTGTTGAGATCGGTCTTGGTTGTGGTCGTCAGCCCGTCGCCCGAAGTGATGACAACATCCTTGGCAAATCCCTGGCTCGGATCCGCTGCAATAGTGCCGCTAGTGCCGCTGACCGTCGTGGTCTCCGTGGACCCATCAGTTTCCAGCTTGGTTTCGGTGTGGTAGACCCTCTCGAACGCACCGTCGCCGTCCGCATCGCTTTCGGTTTGCGACACCAGCCCATTTGCGCTGGTTGCGGTGACAGTCCGGCTTTGAATGTCGGCCTCATTGGCGCCAAAACCGGTCACCGTCCGGGTGACCACACCATCATCGGCCTCGACCGCATGCTCGCGCCGGTCGGTGCCCCCGTTACCGTCCAGGTCAAAGTCTGTTGTGACTTCCCGGCCGTCGTCGCTGGTGGTGATTTTCGTTTCGCTGCGCGGGTCGCCGCCCGCGTCGGTCACCGTGACAGTTGAAACCGTTGTGCCATCGTTCCAAATAGCGGTTTCCGTTGTCTCAATGAGGTCGAAATCATTGTCCCCGTCCTCATTGAATTTGACAACTGTTCTCAGGCCATCCGCGTCCACTCTGGTTTGCGTCTTGCTGAGTTTATTGCCTTGGGCATCCTCCAACTGAACGGATGTTACGGTTTGCCCATTCGCCAAGAACTCCGTCGTGGTCCGCAGAGCACTCTCAAACTCTCCGTCGCCGTCATCATCCCTTTTGACCAGCATCTCCCGGCCATTGGCGCTGACCGTTTCAAACGATTGGCTTCTCAAGCTGCCGTCTGCATTGGAAACTATGGCATCAACTGTACGCCGGCCATCCGAATGCAGCGTGGTGGTGGCCTCCTCCACGGTCTCGTCTGTTCCGTCACCATTGATATCCGCAGACACCGTCCGGACCAGCCCGTCAGCCGACACTGTTGATACGGTCTCAGAGGCAAGGGCTCCATCATTGTAGAAACGTTGATCAGTGACCGTGATGGCCCCGCTCGCATCTTCGGTTTGCGTTACAATCCGGTCAAACTGCGTGCCGCCGCCCGCGCTATCGCCATCATAATCGTACTCGGTGGTCACCGTCCGGCGGTCGGCGCTTTCCGTGGTGATTGTCTTGGTCAGCAGCGTCCCGTCTTCTGAAAACACCCGGATATTGTGCAGCGTGCTGCCATCCGCTTCCGGCGAGATATATTCGATGGTTTTGAAATCTGTGGCACCATCCCCGTCCCGGTCATTCCAGGTGGTGCTGTGGAGGCCAGTGTCCCGGGTTTCCGTCGTTACCTCGCTCAGCGTCGCATTGCTTGCGCTTTTGGTCTGAACAACCCGTTCCGTATTGCCGTTTGCAAGGGTCTTTGTGTGGTCCGACAGCTTCAGATCGGTGTCCCCGTCGCCATCCAGGTCGGTCAGAACATCGGAACGCAACCCGTCTTCACTTGTGGTCGTCTGGCTGTAGGCACTGAACGAGCCATCAGCATTCCGGTCCCAGGTTTCCGTGATCCGGTTCTGTGTCGCCGCATCGACCTGCACATCGCGAACGCGCTCATTAGATGCAAAGCTTCCATCCCGATTGCCGTCCATCCAGGCCTTCGAGGTGATTTTGTCATCTTCCAGCAGCGTCTTTTCCGCATGCCGCAAAGAGCCGTCCTTGTTGTAGGTGGAAACTGTCTGTGTCCGGACGCCGCTACTATCCACAGAGGTGCTATCCACCACTTTGGTCTCATAGCCGCCTTCGCCATCCGCATCGGTCTCGGTCACCACATGCATTGTGTCATCGGACTGGGTCTGCCGGTAACGTGAGATCAGGCCGTCATCCCGGTTGAAGCTCTCGCTCAGCGTCACCGTGGAGCCATCCCCGTTCACGGTGGTATCGCTCACCTCCTTGCGGTCAACGGATCCGTTGCCGTCAAAGTCGGTTTCTGTCTCGCGGTGCCGCCCGTCCGTGCTGACATCCATCGTCACCGAAGTTGCCAGGGTGCCGGGCTTTGTGCTGCTGCTGGGCCCGTAGTTGCCATTGCCGGTCAGCCAGGTCTCGGTCCGGCTGCCATCCGTATGCTCAACAATGCTATGCTGCTCGACCGCATCGGTATCGCCATCGCCATCGAGGTCGGCCTTTTCAGTGCGGGTCAGCCCATCGCCTGAGATCTCGCTGGTGGAAGACTGCAGAACCGAGCCGTCCTCTGCCAGGTCCGACACCGTAATAGTCTGCTTGCCGCTGCCGTTGATCTCCCGCTCTTCGCGCTGATCGAACCAGCCGCCGCCCATGCTGTCGCGCTCGATCACCGTCAGTTTACCATCGGTGCTGACCGTAGTTTTGGTGCGGTTCTCAAACACCCCGTCCGTGACGCTCGCACCGGAATAGTTCCGCACATCCTCAACCCGGGCGCCGCCCGTTCCGGCGGACACTGCAATGACTTGCACCCGGTCCACAATCCCGTCGCCGTCATCGTCATAGCTGTTTTCAGTATGCGAGCCGCCGCCCGCCGCAACCGAGGCCATCGTGAAGGCAATCGAGCCGTCGGCATTGTAAGCCGTCTGCACCAGCGTGCGGATGCCGTTGGCGTCCGTTGTGTCCTGCTCAACCTCCACCCGGTAGCTCGCTGCGTCACCGGCCAGTGTGACATCGCCGACCATACCGGTTCCGCCGCCCGCGGCGGCAGTCTTGGTAAACGTCGTTTGCCCAGTGATCACCGACCCGTCCGGCAGCTCTATCCGCGTGGTGTCCGCAACCACGTTGATGGATTCAACTCCCGCCTGACCCAGCGTCTGCACAACCGTTGAGCCATCGTCCAAGGTGACCATCACCTTGAATTTGCCGAACTCCGGATCATTGGCGTCAAAGACACCATCGCCATTGGCATCAAAGTAAGAAGCCAGCGCCTCGATATCGCTCGCCGCGGACGGATCCCATTCGGTGAAGATATACTGCCAGTCTTCCTGGATCTCATCCCAATTCTCGGGGTCATAAAACAGCACCCCGTTGCCAGCCGCCGCCCAGGCTGTCCGGTTTTTCAGCCCGTCGCCATTGCCATCAAAGAACACCTGGGATTGGGAGAGTTCGGTGATTTCTATGTTTTTGGTTTCAAGCGCGAGGATGATTGGTTTGGATTGCCCGGCTGGTTCACCACGGCCGCCGTAGGCGCCTTCATGGCCGCGTCCACCAGAACTGCCGCTGTTGCCATCGCTACTACTCGCAGGTGAGTTCGACTTTTCGCGGCTTCTGTTTCTATCTGCCCATCCAACTCGGTCGTCGAAGTCAACAATGTTGGGAACGAGATCTTTGTCGCGATCAGAAAGGTAGTTCCCAATATGATTTCGATCATCCGGGCCATCGTAGCCTAACCCGTCCTTACCTTCTCCATCGCGGCTGTAAGTGCCCTGAATACCAAACTTGCCATCCAGACCAATTAAATCGGCAAAAGCTCTAGCATGAGCACTAAACGACGCTGAAGTCGCCGGGCCTTGGACCCTGCCGTAGTTATCCAAAAAATCCTTAGAGTAGTGGCTGTTCTCGTTTGTTATACCAACCTGACCTTGCTCATTCGACCAAAATCCAACGGAACCGTTCTCGCGATTTATGTGACCTATTTCTCTTGCGACCAAAGCATGGGAAATAAAACTAATAGCCTCTAATTGATCAGAAGGAATGTGATCAATTAGGTTTACCGGAAATCCCGCCTCCTCCAACGCCTGCTCAAAAGACTTATTTGCTCCATCATCATAAAAATTAATACTCTTGTTTTCTGAAGAAACGAGGCTGGAAAGGTAGGCGCCACGTAAAAAAGTACTGTATTCGCTAGTATCTTGAAGTAATTCAGACCGATAACTTTCATAAACTTCGCTGTATGCAGCAAGATAAGCCTTACTCTCCACAGGAAACTGCTGTGTTAACTCCGAAAGTTTTGAAATCAATGCCTCGTTGCGACTGGCTACTAGCTGATCAATTCTTTCTATTACAAGTCTCTCTATTCTTTGGTAAGGTTCCTCAAGGGGGCCGATGAAATCTATCTTTGCCTGCAGATTATTATACCCCACTTGAGAATTAAACTCAATAACTCCAGCTGCAAACCCTACAATATCCGCTTGCGCCTTCAGCCCCTTAGAGAAATTGGCGATGCCCTTCTCTATGCTTGAAATAACATCATGCGCTGAGAAACTTGGGAGTCCATCAGTTGAATTATCCGGAATAGAGGGTTGGTCAAATTGAAATCCCAGTTGCGAAAGGCCGTCGCCACTCTCAAAGTCAATTTCAACTGAAGGAAGTCCAGTGATCGAATCATATGATATGGTCGGCAATTTATTAATTCCTATAAATAGAAAAATTATAATCAATCAAGCGCCGAGAGGAGATCCCATTAACTCTTTTCGTCCAGGCAATCAGCTTGCCATTCGGGCTCGAAACTACCACAATATCAATGCGGCTTGCACTCGCTATTCCAAAATTTTCTCTTCTTTTTAAAGTCGCACTCGTTACACCAAAATTGCCAATCAGTTCAGCTGCAAACTGCAGATCCTTCAACGAAGCGTTGTACACGTCACAACCAGATTCATTGGCGCACTCCATCAACGCGGCAGAAAACTGCTGAAAGCTGGAAGGCAGTTCATTTTGCACCTTCAAACTGCCAATCCAAGCCTCACCAAAGATTGGGGTGCCGAGCTTGTTCAGCTTATTCATGGTCACATCACCGCCTGAGAGGTCGATTCGGGAGTAAGAGGTCGCGCTGCAGCCGATGGATATTGGGAATTCGCTTTGCAAGGATATCAGAAGGGTACAATAAAGCGGCTTGAACTCATTTTCTGATTCTTTTGCAAGCCCCACTCCCCCGGAGAAAACAAGAACAACAGCCAAAAGTATCAATCGTATCGCCATCTTCAATCACCTTTCTCCTTATATGCCCTGCAATATCGCATTCTCGTAGTTTCCCAATACTGAAGATCATTTGTTGCTAAATTTACTGCAGGTGTTTCACTCTGCCGCAACATCGGGATCATTGCTGATATTTCGGCACCACGCATTCGCAGTCCGTGGATTGCCAAGTTTTCCGGGCACGCTGATGTATTGAATGCTGGCGATCCGCACGTCGGTGCCGATGTGGTATTCTCCGACCGAACAGGCGGCCATCCCTACAGGAGCGCGCGCCTTGAAGGCCAACAGCACGATATGCGGCGCGCCTTCCTCAAAGGCACTCATGGCCAGCTTGCGCACCTTCTCCTCGCTGAAGGGGATGTGCCTGTACCGGCTCTCTTCATGCGCCTCGCGAGCAAGGGTGATTATGGCAGGGATATCATCTTCGCTGGTCGCCACCCGGTAGGTGACCGCGGCATGGGAGTTCGGCATTCTGCGCTACTGCTAGTTTAGCTCATTGCCCGGCACGCTACCCAAACGCACTCAACCTTACAAGTAACATTCTGAAAGCTCCCCAAGAGCAGCCAGCGCTACGGTCATTCAGAGCTCACCGCACGGCAAGGTTCCCCAGAACCACTCATAAACAAACATTTAAGGTGCATTGAACTCCCCAAACGGACAGAAAACGAGCGTCAGGAAACAAGAACTTGCATCGCCCCATTCAACACATTCACAAAATTCAAATCAGTCACGGGTTGCAGGCAGCAGATGGGCCTCGCAAGTTGTTCAGTTTGGGGCGCAACCGGGGTTTCACTGCTGGCAACCCGGAAACCGAGCCGCTAGAATTTTGGACGCCGCTCAATTAGAAGTGGCGCGCCTCTGTGTAACATCAACCTGGACGCAGATTCGATCAGAGCTTCAAAACATGTCCTTCGATATCGCCAGCGAAGAAGCAGATGCCACCCTCGAGGTCGGCCTGCGCACGGCGGAGAAGGCGAATTTCGCCTCTTCGCAAAACGGCGTGCCAATCCTTAACAGGCTGCTGAAGAAGTCGGGGCTCGACGCGGCCTGAGAGACATGTTTCACCCTCAGCACAACTTGGCGGGGGTGATGATGCGCGGGACGGATGAAGCGAGCGGATCGCTTTTCAGCTATGTCGATCTGGAAGAGCGCATCCCTGCGCGGCACCCGCTCCGCCAGATCAGGCAGGTCGTGAGTGACTCGCTGGCCAGCCTGGATGCCGATTTCGAGGCACTTTACACTGGTTTCGGCCGCCCCTCGATCCCGCCGGAACGGCTGATCTGTCACCGTCAGGGCATTGCGTAGCAATGTCCCGAGAGCCGGGCCAGCCTGCTGCAAATCCTGTTTTCGGTCCGCTCCGAGCGGCAACTGATGGAACAGATGCAGTATAATCTGCTGTTCCGCTGGCTTGGCGGCCTCGGGATCGATGACCCTGTTTGGGTTCCCACGGTGTTTACCAAAAACCGCGACCGGCTGCTGACAGCCGATATGTCGCGCAAGGTAATGGCGGCCATTCTGGCGCATCAAGAAGTCGCGCCACTCCTGTCGGACGACCACTTCTCGGTCGATGGCACGCTCATCAAGGCCTGAACCCCCACGCCAGACTTGTCTTCTTGATGCTCCAGGGTGGACGCGCGTACACCTCAGGGAACCGCATCCATGATGCGCAAAGCCTCATCGGTGATGTAATGGTCTTGGCACGGCAAATGCGGCTCCTTTCCTGTGGGTTGAGCGGATGAAAAAAACTGTGTGCTCAATGATGAATCCCGGCTGCCTCCATCACTTTACCCCTGGTCAGCATCCGGATGACATGCCGCAAGTTCAGCTCCGCACCTCGTCCGGCAATTTCCAACGCCTCGGCCACGGCCTCGACAGACGCCTGCGTCAGTCCACGGCTACGCCCCTCCCGGCGGGCAAAAGCGGCTAGTTCGGATACTGAAACTGGCGGGAGGCGGATGACCTCCAGGCGGTTTAGCAACGGGGCCGGCAAAGTGACCAAGGTGTTGGAGGTCAGCACCCAGCTGATCCAGGACATGTCGAAACCCACCTAGTAGTAGTGGCACTGCCACGAAGCCGCGGAAGATGGCTCCAGGAGAGACAATAGTCCCTCGGTCAGGCCGAAACAGTTCCCTTTGGTCGAGGTCGCGACCCCGGCCTCTGCCGCTTCATTCACAACGACCACCGGGTTCGCAATCAGGTGTTTCAGGATCGTCAACAACGGGCGCCCCGGCTGCGCGTTGGACCAGCCGCCTTGAGTGCCCACGATACCGAACGACGCCTGCTCCGCCGTCGCCTCCACGCCACAGCGGGGCACGCCGAGTGCGGTGCCCAGCTGACGGGCCCATATGCTTTTTCCGATCCCCGGAGGACCGTCGAGAAGGACCGGAGGCAGGCGGAAGCCCGCGTCACCATTGCGGACCGAGCGCCGCATCAATTTCCAAAGGAGATCTGTCGCAGGTGCCATCCAGGGCATGCCGGAATGGATCCCAGCCGCGATTTCATCCGCCTGATGTTCTGTCCGGATCCGGATCAGTTCCACACCGTTGCGCAGAACCTCCAAGGCTCTCCGGTCGTCGAGTTTGAGGTGGGAGAGACCTGCGGCCGCAGCCCGCCGTTCCACCAGCCTGCCCACCCGGCGGTCGACGCGGTCCTGGCCTTCGCGCCCGAGACCGATCTGCATCAATTCGGTTTCCCACCGAAGGCGGTCATCACGATCCTCAGGGTCCGGAGGCACGATACCGCGTTCGAGCGCGCGGCGCGTTTTCAGGAACCGTTCCAGGCGCTGCCGTATTGCCCGCCGGTCTTTATCGGCATTGTGGAACTCTGCTTCGATGAACTTGATCTTGGACATAGCTGGCCCTTTCCCGGCGCGCCGCGCCGTCTGGCCCCCGATTGCACACGGTGCGTTCGGGGAAATGATGGAAAGAACCTGGCCAGGTTTGAGCTTCAGTCCTGCTCAATACGGCCATTTCAGTCAACAGGTGGCGCTGATCTGCGGAGGGGAAACGGATCCCTTCAACATGCAGAAGGCAGAGATCACATAAGTCATTGTTTTAAAACAAAACCACCGGCCGAAGATCGGCCGATGGCAATTAACCTCGTGTCGGAATGGCAGAAAACCCCCATCAATGGCAGTTATTTCGTGGGTCCGACATCAGTCAACAGGACGTGCTTAACTTCAAGCGTCAGCCACCCACCAATGACCAAAGAAATCCGGGGGCATTGGGTCTGAATTCTTCACGGGTCATCCCAGCCCCCCGCAGCTAGGGTCGCGGTTAAGGAATTGGCTGCACTCCCGGGCCTGCAGGGCGTGCCGCATCCCACATGCAGGCAAGGGAAACAGACGCATGAAAACCCATGCACAGGCAGTTGTTATCGGCGGCGGGCTCGTCGGCTGCTCAATCCTCTACCACCTGGCGAAACTTGGCTGGACCGACGTGGTGCTGCTGGAGCGCGACGAGCTGACCGCCGGCTCCACCTGGCACGCGGCGGCCAATATCCACGGGCTGCACGACAACAACAACGTGACCCGGGTCCAGCATTACACGATGAACCTGTATAAGGAACTGGAGAAGGAAACCGGCCAGGGCTGCGGCGTGTTTCAGCCCGGCTCGCTGTACCTGGCCAAGACCGAACAGCGCGAGCACCAGCTGCGCCTGCAGGAAGCCAAGGCGAAATACTATGGCCTGAACTTCCACGAGGTCAGCCGCGAACAGGCCAAGGAACTGCACCCGCTGGCGCAGTTTGACGACATCCGCTGCATCATGTTCGAACCCGATGGCGGCAACGTGGATCCCTCGGGCGTGACCATGGCCTATGCCGCCGGCGCCCGCGCCATGGGGGCGCAGATCGAACGGTTCTGCCCGGTGATCGGCACCGAACAGCAGCCCGACGGCAGCTGGATCGTGAAGACCGAAAAGGGCGACATCCATACCCAATGGGTAGTGAACGCTGGCGGTCTTTGGGGCCGCGAGGTGGCGGCGATGGCGGGCCTCACCCTGCCGCTGCAGCCGACCGAGCACCAGTATTTTGTGACCGAGTCCATTGACGAAGTGGCAAACATGGGCCGCCGCCTGCCCTCGATCGCCGACCGCGACGGCGAATACTATTTCCGCCAGGAGGGCAACGGCTTCCTGATCGGCGCCTATGAGAAGGACATGCGCTTCTGGGCCGAAAACGGCACGCCTCTGGACTTTGCCCACGAGCTGTTCCCGGACGATCTGGACCGGATCATGGAAAACGTCATCCGCGCCACCGAACGGGTGCCCTGCGCCGAAACCGCAGGGGTCAAGCGCGTGATCAACGGTCCGATGATCTGGTCGCCGGACAGCAACGCCATCTGGGGCCCGGTGCCGGAACTGAAAAACTACTTCTGCTGCACCGGCATCATCCCCGGCTTCTCGCAGTCCGGCGGCCTCGGCCTGCTGGCCGCCCAGTGGATGATCGAGGGCGAGCCGCAGTACGACATGTTCGCCTGGGATCTGGCGCGCTTTGGCGACTGGGCCGACAAGAAATTCACCAAGGCCCGCGTCGAGGATCAATACGCGCACCGGTTCGCCATCCACTTCCCGAACGAGGAACGCAGCGCCGGCCGCCCGGCCCGGGTGCGCCCGGCATATGAGCTGCAAAAGGAAATGGGCTGCGTCTTTGGCCTCAACTGCGGCTGGGAGCATCCGCTGTGGTTTTCCGGCACCCCCGGCACCCAGGACACCAACAGCTTCAACCGCCAGAACTGGTGGGAGCCGGTGGGCCGCGAAGTGAACATGCTGCGCGAAAACGTCGGCGTGATCGACATCTCGAACTTCGCCAATTACGTGATCAAGGGCCCGGGCGCGTTTGACTGGCTGGACAAGCTTGTCGCCAACAAGGTCCCTACCGAGGTGGGCCGTTCCTGCCTGACCCCGCTGATCTCGGTCCGCGGCGGCGTGGCCGGCGACTTCACCATCACCAAGGTGTCGGACGACGAATACATGATGGTCGGCTCCGGCATGGCGGAACGCTATCACCAGCGCTTCTTCAACATGGTCGAGCTGCCGGAAGGCACCACATTTGAGGTCGCCACCAACCGCATCGCGGGCTTCAATGTGGCCGGTCCGAAATCGCGCGACATGCTGCAGCGGATGACCAATGCGGATCTGTCGAACGAAAACTTCCGCTTCATGCGCTCGCGCACCATCGACGTGGCCGGCGTGGAATGCCTGGCAATCCGTGTCTCCTTCACCGGCGATCTGGGTTGGGAACTACACTGCTCGGAGACGGATCAGGTCAAGCTGTACTCCGCTCTGCTGGCAGCCGCCGCAGAGTTCGGCGGCGGACCGGTTGGCGGCCGTGCGCTTGGCAGCTTGCGGATCGAAAAGGGTTATGGTTCCTGGGGTCGCGAATACAGCCAGGAATACTGGCCGCAAGAGGTTGGCCTGGCAGGTCTCGTCAAGCTGGACAAGGACTTCCTGCACAAGGACGCCTATCTGAAGATCAAGGACAACGCCCCGCGCGAAATGCTGGTCGGGTTCGAGATCGACGCGGTGAACGATGCTGACGCCTCCGGCGGCGAGCCCATCTTCACGCCCGAAGGCAAACCGGTGGGCCGGGTGACCTCGGGCGCCTATGGCTATTCGGTCGGCAAGTCGCTGGCGCTGGGATATGCCAATCCGGCAGTTGCCAAACCCGGTGACGAGGTCGAAGTCTTCATCCTGGGCAAGCCGCACAAGGCGCGCATTCTGGAAGCGGCAGCCTTCGATCCCTCCGGCGCACGCCTGCGGGCCTAAGGTCAACCCAATAAGGGAGCGGGCCGCCTAAAATGGCGGCCCGAAATGAATCGAGAAGGGCAGTGCCTGTCCGCGGGCGGAAGCGAAGCGCCCGCCCATGGGGGCGGACGGGCGCTGCCCGGCTTCCAGCCGGGCGGGACATTGTTGCAAGGAACCCGCAAAACTAACTAGAGTTCAGCTAAATCGGCTGCATCCCAGCCGTCAGCCACTCTGCAAATGCAGCCTCATCCACATCCCCCGTGGCGAGGTCCTCCATCATCCGCACACCCTCAACCGGGTCCGGGCGGAACTGGTAGCCATTGAGGCGCAGAAAGGTAACGGCGGTCACAAAGGCCGTGCGCTTGTTGCCATCGACAAAGGCATGCGCCTTGGCAATCCCGAACGCATAGGCCGCGGCAACCTCGGCCATTCCCGCGTCCGAATAGGCCGCGAGGTTCATCGCCCGCGCACAGCCCATCTCCAGCAGTGCCTTGTCGCGCATCCCCGCAGCGCCGCCATGGCGGGCGATCTGCCGGTCATGGAAAACAACAACTGCCGCCAGCGGCACCCATTTGTATCTGCTCACGCCAGGGCCTGAAGCAGATCCCGGTTCTCGTCCATCACGATTTCAGCCGCGGCCAGTGCCTCGGCCACCGAGGGATCATGCGCCATCACCCGCAGGCTGCCATCATCGCCGCGCACCACAAACAGCGTGTCGCCTTCCTTGGCGTCCAGCATCGTCAGCATCTCCGTCGTCAGCGTGAGGACGGCAGAGTTTCCGACTTTTCTGATCTTGGTCTCAATCATTGGCAGGCCTCGCGTATATATACCCGTATATACGGCGGATGCCGCCAAATTTCAATGCCACCTGCAGACAGCGCTAAAGCTACAGCTCCATCCCTGCCGCGGCCTTCAGCAACCAGGTCTTGAAATGCTTGACCGAAGGCGTCGCCGCCTTGTCCTTGAAGGTGGCGAAATAGGTCCAGGGGCAGTCGAGATCAAAGGCGAAAGGCGCCACCAGCCGCCCGGCCTCCACATGCGAGCGCACCAGGGATTTCGGCAGCACCACGCAACCCAGCGCGTTGACCGCAAACTCCAGCCCCATATTGGAGGAGTTGGTCTGCAAGCCGCCCCTCAGTTCAATCCCGGACAGCCCATAATGCTTGGCGATTTTCTCCCAATAGATCGGGCGGCCCAGAATGTGGATCAGCTTGGCCTCCATCAGCTGCTCCGGCCTGCTCAGCGCTGCGCCGCCGACCCGGAAATCCGGCGAGCAGACAAGCGCCAGTTTTTCATCCCACAGTTTGACCGCCGGCCCCATCACATCATCGACATGGTTGATGGTGATCGAAATATCCGAAACGTTGGTCTCCACATCCACCCAGATGGTGCTGTGAATGGTCAGGTCGATATCAGGATGCACCTTGGTGAAATCCCCGATGACGTCGATCAGCCATTTCTCTGCCAGGCTGACCGGGCAGGAAATCACCACTTCCCGCTTGTGGCTTTGCGAAATCAGCAGCTGGGTGGCGGAATCAATCTCCTGCAGCGCGTGGCGGACCGAGGGCAAATAGGCCTCGCCCACATCCGTCAGCGACAAGGACCGCGGATGCCGCACGAACAGCGGCCGGCCGATGAATTCCTCCAGGCTGCGCACATGGTTCGACACCGCCGACTGGGTGCAGTTCAGCTCATCCGCCGCCGAAGTGAAGCTAAGGTAGCGGGCGGCGGCCTCAAACGAACGCAGGAAAGTCAGGTGGGGGAGATTCTTCATCAGGCGGTCCGCTGGCGGTTTCGGGACCATGTTCACATGCTTTGGAATGCGCCGCAATTCCCAAGGGTTAGCGGCCCGAAATGGTCAAAAAACGACGTCTAGCACGCATTTCACGAAATAACCCATCCCTATGACCCCGGTTTATTTGCGGGTCACCGGACCCAGGACACCCTAGCCTGACGCGGAAACCGCCCCTGCGAGAGATCCGCCATGACCGCCACTTTCGACCGCGCCGCCGACTTCACCTTCGGCCTCACCCCCGCCGCCTTGCCGGACAGCACCCGCGAGGCGGCAGCACTGATGTTCCTCGACACCTTGGGCATCACCATCGGCGCCACCCCGATGGAGGCCGGCCGCATCGCCCGCGAAACCGCCGTGGCGCTTTATGGCTCCGGCGAGCCTGGATTGGCTGCGCGCATGTTGTTCGACGGCCGCAGGGTAAGCGTCGCAGGTGCCGCCTATGCCGCCGCCACCGCCACCGATAACCTGGACGGCCATGACGGCTATTACCCGACTAAGGGCCATATCGGTGTGGTGGTGATCCCGGCAATTGCGGCGCTGGCGGAAACCGTGCCCGATTTTTCGGGGCCGGAGGCGCTGGCGATCACCACTCTGGGCTATGAACTGGCGGGCCGCGCGGCGCTGTCGCTGCACAATACCGTCAGCGACTATCACACCTCGGGTGCCTGGAACGCCCTGGGGGTTGCCGCAATGGCAGCCCGGATGCGCGGCCTCAGCCGCACCCAGCTGCGCGAGGCGCTGGGGATTGCCGAATTCCACGGCCCGCGCAGCCAGATGATGCGCGAAATCGCCAACCCTTCGATGCTGCATGACGGCTCGGGCTGGGGCGCGATGGTCGGCATGTCTTCGGCGATCCTGGCCGAGAAGGGTTTTACCGGCGCGCCCGCGATCACCCTCGAGGAAGACCGGGTTGCGGAATACTGGCAGGACCTTGGCAGCTTCTGGCAGATGGAGCATCAGTACGTGAAGCCCTACCCGATCTGCCGCTGGGCCCATGCGCCGATCGACGCGCTGCGCCAGGTAATGCTGGAGCACGGCCTGACCCATGAACAGCTCGCCAGGATCCGCATCAACACCTTTCACGAAAGCGCCTGCCTTTATCCGGGCATCCCGTCGACCACCAGCCAGGCGCAGTATTCGCTGGGCTTTGCTGTCGCAACCCAGGCCGCCTATGGCCGGATCGGGGTTGAACATATTACCGGCGAGGGGCTTGCAGATCCGCTGGTGGCCTCGATCCACCAGCGGATCTCGGTCGCCGAGGCCGCGCGCCATTCGGTGCGCTTCCCGGTTTGCCGGGTTGCCGATGTGGTGGTGACGCTAACCGACGGGCGGGTGATCGAGAGCGGCGACGTCCACGCCCGCGGCGGCCCCGAGGCGCCATTCTCGCAGGCGGATGTAGTGCACAAATTCATGGAATTTGCCACCCCCGTGCTGGGCGAGGCCCGCGCCAGCGGCATCCGCGATGCGGTGCTGGGGTTCACCAGAGACGGCAGCAAATTCTCCGATCTGGGCCGTCTGATCTACGATGCGCCGGAAACCTAAGCCTGCAAACTTACCAGAAAGATGAAAGACATGGCACGTGAAAGACGCGGCGGCGGACGCCGCGGGAAATCCAGCCGATCCGGCGGCAGCATCGAACAGCTGCCGTGGCAACAGGTGAAGAACACCTATCCGCCGTTTGAGCTGCTGAACCCCGACCAGATGGACCAGCTGCACGCCACCTCGATGCGGATCCTGTCAGAGGCAGGCATAAGGGTGATGGGCGGCAATGTCATGGATCTGTTCGAGGGTGCCGGCGCCATCGTGGATCGTGACACGCAGACCATCCGCTTGGATGAGAGCATCGTCAAAGAGGCGCTGAAAACTGTTCCACGAGAGTTCACCCTGACTGCACGCAACCGGGCCAAGCAGATCACCCTGGGCGGCAACAACGTGACCTTCGGCCTGGTGGCCGGGCCGCCCAATGTGCATGACCGCATCAATGGGCGCCGGTCGGGCAACCTCACCGATTATCAGAACTTCATCAAGCTGGCGCATCACTTCAACGCCATCCACCTGATCGGCAACCAGGTGACCGCGCCGCTGGAACTGCCCGCCAACAACCGACATCTGGACACCTATCTGGCCAACCTGACCTATTCGGACCTATCGTTCCACTGTTCCGCCATCGGCCGCGGCCGGGCGCTGGACGGGATCAACATGATGGCGATCACCCGCGGCCAGAAACCGGAAGAGATGAAGGAGGATCCGGGCGTCATCACCATCATCTCGGTCAACTCGCCGCGGTTGTTCGACGATGCGATGGGCGACGGGCTGATTGCGATGGCGGAATACGGCCAGCCGGTGACGGTGACGCCGTTTACCCTTATGGGCGCGATGACCCCGGTGACCTTGCCCGCCGCCCTGGCCCAGCAGAATGCCGAGGCGCTGTTCGGTGTGGTGCTGACCCAGCTGGTCAACCCCGGCACCCCGGTGATGTATGGCTCCTTCACCTCGAACGTCGACATGCGCTCCGGCGCGCCGGCCTTCGGCACGCCGGAAAACGCCAAGGCCAATATCGCCGGCGGCCAGCTGGCGCGGCGCTATGGCATCCCCTACCGGACCTCGAACGCCAATGCCTCCAACGCGGTAGACCTGCAGGCGGCCTATGAAACCATGATGGGCACCTGGGGTGCGGTGCTGGGCGGTGCCAATATTGTCTACCACGCGGCTGGCTGGCTGGAAGGCGGCCTGACCGCATCGTACGAAAAATTCATCATGGATGTGGAGATCATCCAGAACATGATCGAATTCCTGAAGCCGATGAAATTCGACGCGGATGAGCTGGGCTTTGACGCCATTCAGTCGGTCCCGACCGGTGGCCATTTCTTTGGTGCCGATCACACGATGGCCCGCTATGAAACCGCGTTCTACACCCCGATGCTGTCGGACTGGCAGAACTACGAGAATTGGGAAGCAGCCGGTGCCAAGGACGCGCTGCAGCGGGCGACCGGCATCTGGCAGCAGGCGCTGCGGGATTACGAGGAACCGGCGATGGATCCGGCCATCAGCGAGGAACTGGAGGCCTATGCGGCCAGACGGCGCGAGGAAATCGGCTCCGGCGAGCCTTGATGGAATGGATGCGAGGGGCCAGGCGCGCGTTCAAAGCTGATCAAACAGCCGCCCAGGCAGCGCATCGTGACGCGGCAGGCCAAGCGCCCGCATCAGGCAGAACATCATCGCCTGGTTGGAGGTGACAACCGGTTTGCCCAGATGCGCCTCGATCCGCTCCACCGCCTCAACCGCGCGCATGTCCGTACAGCTCAGCACGATGGCCTGCGCCTGCGGGTGATCCGCCTGGCAGGCCAGATCAAATACCTCCTGCGGCGTCAGCTCCCCCTGGCCGTAATTGCCCAGCTCGCGGCCAATGTCCGCGCATCTGACCGTTTCGATCCCGTTGGCAGCCAGAAAGTCCATTGCTTGCGTGTTGATCTCGCCGAGGTAGGGTGAGGAAAATCCGACCTTCACCGCCCCCAGCGCCTGGATCCCCGCCACTAGCGCCCCCGCGGCGGTCAGGGAAACGGCACCGGAGCTTGCCTTGATCCGCGCCGCCAGCTTCTTATCAAACCCCGGCCCATGGGTCAGTGTTGCTGAGGTGCAACCGTAAAGCACCACATCGGGACGCACGCCCGAGATCATCCTGAGATCATGGCTGATGTCGGAGACGCCAAGCCCCGCCATCTGGCCGGAACCCGGGATCTCGTCCACGTCATAACCTCCCAAGCGCTGAAAGTGCACCGTGGTACCGGGTGCCCGCATCAGCATCATGTCCGGTTCCAGGTTGGTGTTGGTGTAGGGCACCAGCACACCGATTTTCGCGCGGGTGCGGGCTTCATAAGTCATGTGAGCACTCCTTTCAGCACCGCCAGCGTGCGGTCCATCACGTCCTGGCTGCTGATGGTGGCGCGCAGGCAATCGCTGAGGCCGTAGCCGCCCATGCCGCGCATCAGCAGCTTTTCCGCCCGCAGCGCCGTATCCGCCGCCTGTGCTTGCACGGGCGAGGCAAAGCGCATCAGCACAAAATTGGTGTGGCTTTGCGGCACCGTCAGCCCCAGCGAACGGCAGCCCGCGGCAAAGCCATCACGGATCGCGGCAGTTTTGGCCACCGTATCGCGCATATGCGTCTGGTCCTGCATTGCTGCCGCAGCCATCGCCTGCGACGGGATGGAGATATTGTTGGGGTTCAATAACTTGCGCACTTCACCCGCGATCTGAGGCGGAAAATAACCCCAACCGGCCCGGGCGCCTGCCAGGCCATAAGCCTTGGACAGGGTCCGCAGCACTACGGTATCGCCGCGCTCTGCCAGGGCGAAGATTTCGGCAGGGTCGTTTTCCGCATCAGCAAACTCGGCATAGGCCTGATCCACCACCAGCAGCACATCCGCAGGCAGGCCTGCGCGCAGGCGCAGGATCTCGCCGTTGGGAACCAGCGTGCCGGTTGGATTGCCTGGGTTGCAGACAAAGACGATGCGGGTCTCAGACGTCACTGCGGCCAGAATATCATCCACCGAAACCGTCAGATCCCGCTCGCGCGCTTTGACGTAATCCGCCTGCACCTGGGCCGAGGCCGAGGACACAAAGGCATAGCCGTAATCGGTGCCCAAGACCCGGTCGCCCGGCCCGGCAAAGGCACGGATCAGGCAGCCGATCAGCTCCATCGAGCCGGCGCCGCACAGCACCTTGGCCGGGTCCAGCCCATGCACCTTCGCCACCGCGGCGCGCAGATCGGGCCATTCCGGGTCCGGATAGAGCGGCATCTGCCCCAGCACTGCCTTGCCTGCCGCAATCGCCGCCGGGCTGGCAGCAAAGGCGCTTTCGTTCTGGGCCAGGGAGATGGTCCCCTCGCCGCCAAGATCCGCCAGCGCATAAGGCGCCATGGCGGCGACATGCGGAACTGCGCGGATCATTTGGAACCTCCATAGGCGCGCGCGCCCTCTTCTGTCACCAGCCCGCGTTTCAGGTCCAGTGCCAGGGCGTCCGGGTCGCGTTGGGACGGGTCGCCAAAACCGCCGCCGCCGGGGGTTTCAAAGATCAGGCAGTCGCCTGCCTCCACCCGCAGCTCGCCCTTGCCGGGGATGTCCTGCTGCCCGTCGCGCAAGCGGATGCGGCCCGGGGCGCCGGGCTGTCCGCCCATCCGGCCAAGCGCCGGGAATTTCAGCCGCTCCACCGACAGGAACACGATGAAAGGCGCGCCGTTCGACGCCGTCATTTCGATCCGCTGGCCAAGGCCGCCGCGGTATTTGCCGGCACCGCCGGAGCCGGGACGCAATTCTCGCCGCCACATGATGACCGGGGCAACCGCCTCGGTGATTTCCACCTGGCTGCCATAGACGCCAGACGGGTAGGCTGTTGCCGACAACCCGTCCGCGTGGGGCCGCGCGCCGGTGCCGCCATTGTGGACCGGCTCAATGGCGAATTCGCGGCCGCCGTCGCGGGCCACTTCGGGCGCGTGGCGCATCGGCAGGTCGAACATGCAACTGGCGCCTTCGGCCGGGACCTGATCGGGCAGCGCCTGATGCAGGCAGCCCAGCACCAGATCCGGCGTCACCTGCCCCAGGGTATGGCGCATTGCCACCGGCACCGGACGCTGGGCATTCAGGATGCAGCCCTTGGGCCCATCCACCGTGAACAGCTCCAAAGACCCGGCATTGTTGGGAATATCCGGCCCCACAATGCAACGCAGTGCAAACACTGTATAGGCCGTGGCATAATTCAAGGGCACGTTGATACCCTTGCTGGAGCAGCCCGAGGTGCCGGTGAAATCCACATGCATCCCGGTCTTGGAGACGGTCAGCGTTGCGTGCAGCTCCAGCTCATTCTCGTAGCCGTCCATTTTCAGGACGTTCTTGTAGACACCCTCGGGCACCTCGGCGATTGCCTCCAGCGTGCCGCGGCGGGAAGTGTCGATGATATAAGCGCCCAAAGCATCCAGATCATTAATGCGGAACTCCTCCATCATGTTCACCAGCCGCGCCGCCCCAGCCTCGCAGCAGGCAATCAGCGCATAAATATCGCCCTCATTGGCAACCGGTTCGCGGCTGTTGGCGCGGATGATATCCATCAGCAGCGCGTTGGGCGCGCCTTCATCGACCAGCTTGCAGGGCGGGATCAGCAGGCCCTCGTCATAGATGTCAGAGCCTTCCGGCCCCATTCCCAGGCCGCCCAGATCCACCAGATGCGAGGTGCAAGAGGTGAAGCCCACCACCTTGCCCCCCTTGAAGACGGGCATCATCAAAAGGAAGTCGTTCAGATGCCCCGAGGCCAGCCAGGGATCGTTGGTCATATAGATGTCGCCGGGCTTCATGGTCTCAGCCGGGAAGCGTTCGCGCAGGTGCAGCACCGCTTCGGCCATGGTGTTGATATGGCCGGGGGTTCCGGTCACAGCCTGGGCCAGCATTTGCCCCTTTGCGTCGAAAATCCCGGCAGAGATATCGCCGCATTCGCGCACGATGGGTGAAAAGGCTGCCCGGATCAGGGTCTGGCCCTGTTCCTCGACCACCGCCAGCAGGCGGTTCCACATCACTTGCAGGCGGGCCGGCGCGAGGGCCTGCGAAAGATCGGCAGCCATCATGCGTCTCCTTTTTGGTCTTGGATCAGGACAAGGTTCCCAATTGCATCCACATGGGCCGAGAAATCTGCCGAGACCAGCGTGGTGGTTTGCGGCTCGGTGATCAGCGCCGGGCCGCAGACCCGGTTGCCGGGTTTCAGGCCTTCGCGCGGCACAAAGGCTGCTTGCTTCACTGTACCGTCCACGTCGCAGGTGATCGGGCGGAAGGCGCCGGGCGAAATGTTATTCAGCTCCGGTGTCTCCGGCACAGCTGCGGCTTCCGCGTCAGGCGTCGCCACCCGCACCGCCCAGTTCAGGATCTCGATCTTCATTCCCGGCACCGGGCGCGAGAACTGCTTGGCGTACTCACTCTCAAAAGCCGCCGTCAGCGGAATACGATCCTCCGCCGCCAACGCGCGGTCCGGCAGGGTGATCTCAATCTCATGCCCCTGCCCGCTGTAGCGCATGAAGGCGGTGCGCCGGACCTCTGTCGCAGCATCGCCCGCGCCCTGCGCCACCACCGATTTCGCCTCGTCGATCATCTGGGCGAACAGGCTGTTGATGCCGCCCATATCCATGGTTTCCAGCAGCGAATAGCGCGACCGCACGATCTCAAAGGAAACCGGCGCGAACAGGAACCCCACAGCTGAGCCGACACCCGGGTTCGGAGGGATCACGATGCGCGACACCCCGGCAGAGCGCGCCACCCGGCTTGCATGCAGCGGACCGTTGCCGCCAAATGCAATCATGGTGCGCGGACCCAGATCCTTGCCCGATTCCACCGCATGCATCCGCCCCGCACTCGCCATGCTTTCATCAACAATGCGGCTGACACCATCGGCGGCGCCAACGCCGTCCAGGTCCAGCCGTGAACCGATCACCCGCGCCAGCGCCTCCTTCGAGGCTTCCGGGTCGATCTTGATAAACCCTTCGGCAAAGGTATCCGGCACGATGTAGCCCAGCGTAATGTCGCTGTCGGTCACCGTCGGTTCCGTCCCGCCGCGCCCGAATGCCACCGGGCCGGGTTCAGACCCCGCTGATTTCGGTCCCACCGTCAAGCGCCCCAGCCGGTCCACCCCGGCGATGGAGCCGCCGCCCGCACCAATCTCGATCATTTCGATCACCGGGATCCGCACCGGCATCCCCGACCCCTTGATGAACCGCGCCGCGCGGGCGATTTCAAACTGGCGCGAGGTTTGCGGGCGGGCATTATCAATCAGGCACAGCTTGGCGGTGGTGCCGCCAACGTCAAACGACAAGACCTGATCCAGCCCCGCCTGTGCCGCAATACGGGCGGCAAGGATTGCACCGCCGGCGGGTCCGCTCTCCACCAGCCGGACCGGAAAGCGCGCCGCGGTCTGGATGGTGCACATGCCGCCGCCGGCGGTCATCATCAGGATCGGGCAAGTGACGCCCTCCGCTGCAAACCGTTCGGCAAAGCGCGCGAGGTAGCTCTCCATCAGCGGCTGGATATAGGCATTTGCCACGGTGGTGCAAAGCCGGTCGAATTCCCGCGCTTCGGGGCTGACCTCAGACGAGATCGACACCGTCAGGCCGGGACGCCTTTCCGCCAAAGTATCACGCAGCCAGCGTTCATGATCCGGATTGGCGTAAGAATGCATCAGGCAGACCGCGACCGCACCGGCGCCGCTGGCGTCCAGCTCGGCAATCAGCGCCTCGACCGCGCTGTCCTCCATGCCGATCAGCACATCGCCTGTCGCAGACATCCGTTCGCGGATGGTCAGCGCGCGTTCCCGCGGCACCAGCAGGTCGGGCTTTTCCAGATTGATGTCATACTGCGAATAGCGCCGCTCATAGGCGATTTCCAGAATGTCCCGGAACCCCTCGGTGGTCACCGTCGCCACCGTCGCCCCGCGCCGCTCGATCAGCGCGTTGGTGGCCAGCGTAGTGCCGTGGATGAAGCCAGTCACGTCCCCCAGGGACCGCCCCGATTGCGCCATCACCCGCGCGGCACCTTCCATGGCGCCGTCTGCCGGGTTCTGATGGGTGGTCAGGGTTTTGGTGGAGGCCAGGATAGTGTCATCCCCCGCCACCAGCACGGTGTCGGTAAATGTGCCGCCTATATCAATGGCAAGGCGCAGCGTGTTTGAGGCTGTCATGTTTCATTCCAAAGTCTGCCTTAAGGGATCCGTCCAACGCCCGGTCAGGGCTGACAGGCTTCAGGCAGCGGCCAGATTGCATCCGGTTGCGCGGCGATCCATGCGTTTGGGAATGAATGTGTGCTTCATGCTTGTATCCTGCGGTGCGGCCCCTTGGACAGCTTGGCGGATTGCGACATGAAAATTGTCTGATTGCGCCGCAAAACCCACAGGCAGCGGCCTTCCCCTCCCGGCAGCAGATGCAGCCGGAAGGGGAAAAGACTTAGCCGAAATGCAGGGTTTTGACTTCCTGATAGTCCTCCAGCCCCAGCATGCCGCCTTCGCGGCCGTTGCCGGACTGTTTGTAGCCGCCAAAAGGCGAGCCGTAGTTGAAGCCGCCGCCGTTGATATGCACGGCACCAGCCCGCAGGCGGGCGGCAGCGCGCTCGGCCCGCTCCGGATCGCCGGTCTGCAGATAGGCCGCCAGCCCATAAGGCGTGTCATTGGCGATGCGGATGGCGTCTTCTTCATCCTCAAACGGGATGATCACCAAGACCGGGCCAAAGATCTCTTGCTGCGCAATCGCCATTTCATTGGACACATCGGCAAAAACCGTCGGGCGCACGTACCAGCCCTTGTCCAGCCCTTCGGGACGGCCCAGTCCGCCTGCCAGCACTGTGGCGCCCTCATCGATGCCGGTTTGGATCATGCTCTGCACCCGGTCGAACTGGATGCGGTCGAACATCGGGCCGATGTGATCACCCTCCTGGCTCGGGTCGCCCACGGCCTGGCCCTCCGCGGCTGCCTTGGCGATCTCCAGCACCTGATCGTAACAGCTGCGCTCCACCAGCATCCGGGTTGGCGCGTCGCAGCTTTGGCCGGTGTTGTACATGCACTCCAGCACCGAGGCCGTTACCTTTTCCTGCAGATCGGCATCGGCAAACACCAAGTTCGGGGACTTGCCCCCCAGTTCCAGCGTCACCCGTTTGACCGTATCGGCGCTGTCCTTGGCCACCGCCACCCCGGCCCGGGTCGACCCGGTGAAAGACATCATGTCCACGTCCCTGTGCCGCGACAGACCGGCACCCACGGTCGGCCCGTCGCCATGGATCAGGTTGAACACCCCCGCCGGATAGCCCGCATCATGGATCATCTGCGCATAGACCGCTGCCGACATCGGCGTGTGCTCTGACGGTTTCAGCACGCAGGTGGACCCGGTCGCAAGCGCCGGCAGCACCTTCAGCGCGATCTGGTTCACCGGCCAGTTCCACGGCGTGATCAGCCCGCAAACACCAATCGGCTCGCGCACCAGAATGTCACCGTTGGACAGGGTCTCACGCAGCTCCTGGGTCTTCAGCGCCGCAAGAATCCCCTCCAGATGGCCTATACCCGCATCCGCCTGGGCGTCGCGCGCCATCGAAATCGGCGCGCCCATTTCCGCGCTCAATGCCTGTGCCATCTCCTCGCGGCGCGCGTCGCTGATCTCCAGCAACCGCTCCAAGAGCGCAATCCGCTCATCGCGCGACGTTTGCGAAAAGCTCTCAAATGCCGCCTTGGCCGCAGCAACCGCGGCGTTCACATCCACTTCGTCGCCCAGGATTATTGTCCCGATCCGGCCCTCGGTCGCGGGGTTCAGAACCGGGAATTCGCGGCTGGAATGCGGTGTCACCCAGGCGCCGCCGATATAGAATTTTTGCAGGTCCATCAGGTCAGTCTCACTTTTGCGTGGTGATTTCGGTTCAGAAGCTCAAGGAGCCGGGGCAGATGCGCCGGCACCGGACGCACCTCAGCCGTTTCAGAAACAGTGGACGGGGGCCCTGCCGCCGTCAAGCGCAGGGATAACCCTGCTGTAAACTCTTCCAGCCCTCCCGGGCTGCGCGATCTGACACCGGAGAATGACCGGCTTGCTGCCACTCCGGTGCAGCAAAAACGGCAGGATTGATGCTTTTTGCGAAACATCCCAGCTGTGGGCTGCGCGCATCAGTGCACGACAAAGACGCCGATTGCGGCAGGAATCTGTTCGCGGCCCGCGCGGCCCGGTTTAGGTTTTTCGAAAGCCCGCACCAAAAAGACCGGGCGTCTAGAGGCAAGTCATGAGCAGATCCAAGTGGACAGCCCGTTGTGTGCTGCTGGCCGGGACCATCCTGTGCAGCTGCACCGTTGTTGGCGTGGACTACCAGCGCCCGGACTTTGCGGTGCCGGCGGCCTATTACCAATCCCGCAGCTATGCGACCGCGCAGGGCGCGGCTGAGACCTGGTGGCAGGGGCTGAACGATGCCACGCTGAACCGCATGGTTGACGCAGGCCTGGCGCAAAACCTTGGCATCAAGGCCGCCCGCGAACGCCTGAAAGCCGCCGAAGCCCTGCGCCGCGGCAGCGGCCGGCCGCAGCAGGTCAGCGGCAGCCTGGAAGGCAGTTCAATCTTTTCGCGCCGCGAATCCCAGAACAATTCCTCCAGCCAGGATATCGCCGAGGTCGGCGCAACCTACGTTTTTGATCTGTTCGGCGAATTCGAACGCCGCTCTGAACGCGCCGTCGCCGACCGGGACGCGCAGTTTTACCAGATGGCCACCACCCGGCTGGCAATCACCGATGCGATCACCCGCACCTATATCCAAGCCCGCTTTTTCCAGCGCGGCGCAGCCGTCACCCGCAAGACGATCCGCCTGCGCGAACAGATACTGGGAACCGTGGTCGAACTGCAGGAAGCCCGCGCCGTGCTGGCGCTGGATGTGGAACGCACCAAGTTGCAGGTCGCCAGTGCCAAGGCGGACCTGCCCGGCTTTATTGCCAGCTACGAATCCTCGGTGTTTGCCCTGGCCACCCTGCTGGACCGCGACGCGTCCGAAGTTTTTGCGATGATGAAGGGCAGCTACAGCCAGCCCTACCCGGCGACCAAGCCGGAACTGGGCGTGCCCGCCACCCTGCTGCGCAACCGCCCTGACATCCTGCTGGCCGAGGCGCAGCTGCGCAGTGCCACCGCGGATATCGGCGTCACCGAGGCGGAATTGTACCCGTCTCTGGAAATTACCGGCTCGGTGCAGGCTGTCCGGCATGTGCCCGATCTTTACTCGATCGGTCCGAGCCTGAATTTCCCGCTGTTCAACCGTCCTGTGCTGCGTGCCTTCCACAAACGGGCCATCGCCGAGGCCAAGGCGACGGAGTACGATTACCGCGCAGCCGTGCGCGGCGCCGTGGAAGAGGTCCAGTCCCAGCAAAGCGCGCTGCGCGCCGCCCGCCAGCGCACCGCGGCGCAGGTCCGGGCGGTCAACCTGGGCACCAAAGTTGCCGATCTGGCGCGCGAAACCTTCACCGCCAGCGAAATCACCTTGTTCGACCTGCTTAACACCGAAGAAGCACTGCGCGACAACGAGCTGAACCTGATCTCCGCCCGCCGTGATCTGGCACTGGCCTGGGCCGGGCTGCAAATTTCACTGGGCAAGGGTTGGGCACCGGATCAAACCCCGGCCAACGCAGCCGCAGCATTGTCAGCAAAAGCTGAGTAAATTCAGGCGTTTTGTTCCAGTGCAGGACAGGTTCAGCGCAGGCTGGGCCGCGAGCGGTATCAAGCCTGTTCCTGCTGCATCTGCTCAACCATCTGCCGGGCGCGCTTGCACTGCAGCTTGTCGCGCAGCGGGCTGTCGGGGTCGATGTCTTTCGAGCAGACCACGCATTTGTCGGCGCCCGAGATCGCATTCAGCCCGCCGCAACTGCCCTTGATCTTCTTGCCCATCAGGATCACGCCCAGCGACATGCCCAGGGTGACGATCAGCAGCAGGATGAAGGCCAGAAGAAAAGTGCTCATATGTGGTCCCTCGCAAGATGGCTTGGTGCGCGGCTTCAGTTTCCGGTCAGCGCCTCAAATGCGCTGCTGGCAGTGGTCATATAGGCATCCGCACCGGCTTGCACGTCCCGATCAATGAAAAACACGGCAAGTTTATGCTCCTCCGCAAGCTTCAGCCCGTTTTCACGACCCAGAACCAGCATCGCAGTGGCCCAGGCATCCGCCAGCATGGCGTTTTCCGCAATCACTGTGACCGAGGTCGTGCTGTGCGTCACCGGCCGCCCCGCCACAGGGTCGAGGATATGGGAATAGCGCTTGCCCTCATGCTCGAAATAATTGCGGTAATCGCCGGATGTCGCCAGCCCCAGATTGCTGACCGGCACAATCAGCTGCACGGTCTGCGCCGCAGCATCGGGTTTCTCGATGCCGATGCGCCAGGCCTCACCTTTGGCGTTTTCGCCCTTGGTCACCAGATCGCCGCCGATTTCCACCATATAGTGTTCAACACCGAAGCCCTGCAGCGCAGCCGCTACCGCATCAACACCGTATCCCTTGGCGATGGCCGACAGGTTGATACCGGTCTCCGGCGCGGATTTCTTCAGCGTGCCGGCCCCCGTGTCCAAAGTCAGCAGCCGGGCCTGGCCGACGCCCTCCAGTGCCTTGGCAATAGCGGCATCGGACGGCACCGGATCCTCGGGCTGACGCGGGCCGAAACCCCACAGCTCGATCAGCGGCCCCAGGGTCACGTCAAACTTGCCGCCTGTCTTTTCATGCACATCACTGGCCGCAGCCAGCACATGGGCAAACTCCGGCGACACCCGCACCGGCGCGGTGCTGCGCGCGGCCGAAAAGGTGGAGACCTCAGACGCCGGATCCCAGTTCGACATCTTGGCGTTGACCGTTGCCAGCGTGCCTTCCACGGCGGTGGCCAGGGCTTCCTGGTCCAGATCCCCGCCAATCGCAATCACACTGTAGGTGGTGCCCATGGTTTCACCCGACAGCCGTACCTCTTCCGGCGCGTTTTCGAACCAGCAGCCGGACACCGCCAGCACCGCGGGCAGGATCAGGGCAAACAAGAACCTTCTGGGCATCGGCAAATCTCCGTCGGCAAAACTGGCGCTGCTATGCCCCCGCCCCGCGCCAGAGTCAAATACGGTGCCCCAGGGGTCAAAACTTCAGCGGCACAAAGGCCAGCGCCAAGAGGCCCAAGGCGGCAGGCACCCCGAACAGCCAGGCCCGCAGCCGCGCGTTCGGCGCTTCAGTCTTCCAGGTCTGCCGGTACATATGACCGCAGACAACCACCAGAAACACGGTCAGCGCACCGGTGACAGGGGTCAGATAAAGGGTGTCGAACATGTTGTTTTCCGGCCTATGTTAGCGCTCGCGTCATTTCGCCCCTTCCCGGATCGTAATCCCGCGTTAAGATGAGGATATCACCTGATCCAGGATAGGAGGAGACCCGCGCAATGGCACCGACCTCATACCAAGCTCCGATGCGGGGCGACAAGGAGGACAAGCACACATACAGCCAGTCCGCCGATTCAAATCTGTCGCATTCGCAAACAACAGTGGCCAAGCTGCTGGAGGGCAAAGGCGATGCCATCTTTGCGGTGCGCCCCAATGACACGATCGGCCATGTGGTTGATGTGCTTAAGGAAAAACATATCGGCGCGCTGGTGGTCACCGACCAGAACGGCGACCTGCAGGGCATCCTGTCGGAACGCGACATCGTGCGGCGGATGGCGGAAACGCCCGGCCACACCCTGCCGCAGGAAGTTTCGGCGCTGATGACCACAGCCGTGAAGTCCTGCACGCCGGATGACTATCTGCATGACGTTCTGAAAGCCATGAGCGAAGGCCGCTTCCGCCACATGCCGGTGCTGAAAGACGGCAAGCTGGCCGGCATGATCACCGTGGGCGACGTGGTGAATTTCCGCCTGCAAGAGCTGGAATATGAAACCCTGCGGATGAAACAGATGATCGTCGGCTAAGAATTTGGCGGCGGCGGGTCAGGGAAACGGCCCGCCGCCCTCTTCCTGCAGGGTGTCCAGAAACGCCTGCACATCTTCCGCTTCCGCCAGCGCCACCATATGGCGCTTGATAGCCGGGCCGTAGATCTCCCACATCTGCCGCCGCAACGCCGCACCGTCCGCAGTCAGATGCAACACCTTGCCACGCCGGTCGTGTTCATAAACCGTTTCGCGCACCAGCCCCTGTTTTGCCATACGCGCCAGAATGCGCGACAGGTTGGACTGTTCGAACAGCAGGTTTCTGGTCAGCTCAAAGGCGCGCACCCCGCCCGTCCCTGCCATTTCAATGCCCCACAGCACATCGTACCATCGCAAACCGGGCAGCCCGGCGGTGCGCAGCTCTGCCTCCATCTCCCGGTGCGCCTGCCGGTAGGCCCGGTTCAGCAGGATCCAAATCTCGGTTTCCCGTTTGCTAGGCGTCATGTGTAATCACGAATTGGTGAGTGAAGCACGCCGCAGGTATTTTTGCGTGCGGGTGCGGTGAAATAGATGCCATAACATCTATACGGGGTTCCGCGCCAAGGTTGAACCCCGCAATCCAATTCCGTCCCACGGACAAATCCAGACAGGGATACCATCATGTTGATCAAGATTGCACCGCTTGCCGCCGCCGCACTGCTGGCCGCGCCCGCCGCCTTTGCAACCACCTATAAAACCGACCAGGGCCATACCGAAGTTCAGTTCAGCTGGAGCCACGCCGGTGTTTCGGTCCAAAGCGGTGAATTCACCCAGGCCGAGGGCACGCTGGAAATCGACCCCGAAAACCCCGAAGCCGCCTCTCTGAATGTCACCATCAAGGCCGACAGCCTGGCCACCGGCTTTGGCCCGCTGGATGACCACATTTCCAGCGCCGATTTTCTGGAAGTTGCGACCTATCCCGAGATCACCTTTGTCAGCACCAGCGTGGAAAAGACCGGCGACAACACCGCCAATGTTTCCGGCGACCTGACCATCCATGGCACCACCAAACCGGTTGTGCTGGAAACCACGATGACCCATTTCGGCCCGCATCCGCTGGGCGGCGCGATCGAATACTACCAGGGCGACTGGGCCGCGTTTGAGGCAAGCACCACCATCGACCACCAGGCGTTCGGCGTCGGCGGCTTTTCCACCGGGCCGATCACCATCCGCATCAGCACCGAGATGCGGGCACAGTAAACGCCGCCGCAGCCAGGCGTTGAAACAAAGAAAGCCCCGGATGAAAACACCCGGGGCTTTTGGTTTTCCGCTCTGCGTTCCGGCTTAGCCGCCGAAGTCGTCCAGCATGATGTCCTCACGGTCCACGCCCAGATCCAACAGCATGTTGATCACCGACTGGTTCATGATCGGCGGGCCGCACATGTAGAATTCGCAGTCTTCCGGCGCCGGATGGTTCTTGAGGTATTCCTCGAACAACACGTTATGGATAAAGCCGGTGTAGCCTTTCCAGTCATCTTCGGGCTGGGCATCCGACAGCGCCACGTGCCAGTCAAAGTTGTCGAACTCCTCGGCCAGGCCGTCAAAATCCTCGACAAAGAACATCTCTTTCTTGGAACGCGCTCCGTACCAGAAGCTGATCTTGCGGTCGCGGTTCTGCAGCCGCTTCAGCTGGTCAAAGATGTGGCTGCGCATCGGCGCCATGCCGGCACCGCCGCCGATGAACACCATTTCCTTTTGGGTGTCGCGGGCAAAGAATTCGCCGAACGGACCGGAAATAGTAACCTCATCCCCCGGCTTCAGGTTAAAGATGTAGGACGACATCATGCCCGCAGGAATACCTTCGGAGCCCGGCGGCGGCGAGGCGACACGGACGTTGAGCATGATCATGCCCTTCTCGTCCGGGTAGTTCGCCATTGAATAGGCGCGCTCGACCGGTTCGTTCACCTGGGATTTATACTGCCACAGATTGAAGCGGTCCCAATCCTCGCGGTACTCCTCCTGAATGTCAAAGTCGGTATAGGCCAGCTGGTGCGCGGGCGCTTCGATCTGGATGTAGCCGCCGGCGCGGAAGTTCACGTCCTCGCCTTCGGGCAGTTCCAGCACCAGCGCCTTGATGAAGGTCGCGACGTTATCGTTCGAGCGCACCTTGCAGCGCCATTTCTTGACCCCGAAGACTTCTTCGGGGACTTCGACTTCCATGTCCTGCTTGACCGCAACCTGACAGGACAGACGGTCGCCGCAGCCCGCTTCGCGCTTGGTGATATGGCTTTCCTCGGTCGGCAGGATCGACCCGCCGCCGGAATGCACCCGCACCCGGCACTGGGCACAGGTGCCGCCGCCGCCGCAAGCGGAGGGGACGAACAGTTTCTCCGCCGCCAGCGTTTGCAGCAGCTTGCCGCCCGCAGGCACCGAGATGGTTTTTTCACCGTTGATGGTGATGTTGACGTTGCCGGTTGAGACCAGGCGGGAACGGGCAGCCAGAATGAGGGCCACCAGCGCCAGCACGATCACCGTGAACAGAACAACGCCGAGCGTGAAAGTTTCCATGTTTCCGCGCTCTCCTTACAGTTTGACGCCGCTGAAGGACATAAAGGCCATCGCCATCAGTCCCGCGGTGATAAAGGTGATGCCCAGGCCCTGCAGACCATCCGGCACGTCGGAATACTTCAGCTTCTCGCGCACACCGGCCATTGCAGTGATCGCCAGCGCCCAGCCAAAGCCGGAAGACAGACCATAGGTGGTTGCCTCAGCAAAGTTATAGTCGCGTTCCACCATGAACAGCGATCCGCCCAGAATGGCGCAGTTCACCGTGATCAGCGGCAGGAAGATCCCCAGCGCGTTGTACAAGGGCGGGAAATACTTATCCAGGATCATCTCCAGGATCTGCACCATTGCCGCGATCACCCCGATGTAGGAGATCAGACCAAGGAAGGTCAGATCCACATCCGGAAAGCCCGCCCAGGCCAGCGCGCCGGGTTTCAGCAGGTAGGTCAGCAGCAGGTTGTTGGCCGGCACGGTGATGGCCTGCACCACCATGACCGAAATCCCCAGCCCCAGCGCGGTCGAGATCTTTTTCGACACCGCGATGAAGGTACACATGCCCAGAAAGAAGGACAGCGCCAGGTTTTCAACAAAGATGGCCTTGACGGCGAGTGAAATCAGCCCTTCCATCAGTGCGCCTCCACGGATTGGATTTTATATTCACGCTCTTCCACCTGGTTCGGCTTCCAGGTGCGGAAGCCCCAGATCAGCAGGCCGATGACAAAGAACGCCGAGGGCGGCAGCAGCAGCAGGCCGTTCGGCACATACCAGCCGCCGTTGTTCACGGTCTCCAGAATGGTGATGCCGAACAGTGAGCCGGAGCCGAACAGCTCGCGGATCACGCCGACCAGCATCAGGATCAACCCGTAGCCCAGACCGTTGCCGATGCCGTCGATAAAGGACGCGACCGGCGGGTTTTTCATCGCAAACGCTTCGGCGCGGCCCATCACGATACAGTTGGTGATGATCAGACCGACAAAGACCGACAGGGTTTTTGAGATTTCAAACGCATAGGCCTTGAGCACCTGATCCACCAGGATCACCAGGGACGCGATGATCACCATCTGCACGATGATCCGGATCGAACCGGGGATCTGGTTGCGCAGGACCGAGATGAACATCGACGAGAACGCGGTCACAAAAGTCACCGCCAGGGTCATCACAAACGCCACCTGCAGCGACGATGTCACCGCCAGCGCCGAGCAGATGCCCAGAACCTGCAGCGTGATCGGGTTGTTGTCGACCAGCGGGTCGACCAGCATTTCCTTCTTGGTCTGCGACATCAGAAGTCTCCCGCTTGCAGGGCGGTCAGGAACGGCGCGTAGCCCTCCTCGCCCATCCAGAATTTCACCAGGTTATCCACCCCTGCCGAGGTCAGCGTCGCACCGGCCAGCGCATCAATATGGTGCTCCGGGCCAGCAGCGGTTTGCGCCTTGGCAACGGTGATCTGCAACTCGCCATCGGCGTCATGCAGCTTCTTGCCGCTCCACAGGGATTTCCAGCGCGGGTTGTCCACCTCGGCGCCGAGGCCAGGGGTTTCGCCGTGCTGATAGAACTGCAGGCCAAAAATGTCGTTGCCGTTCTCCTCAACCGCGATGAAGCCATAGAGGGTCGACCACAAGCCATAGCCGTGGATCGGCAGGATCACCTTGTCCAGGTCACCGGCTTCGTCGCGCAGCAGATAAACAGTCTTGTAGCGCGACTGGCGGCCGATGCCGGCCGGATCATTGTCCAGCGCCCGGCTCAGCTCAGGATCCTGCGCGGCGGCCAGACCGTCAAAGCTGGCAGCGTCGAACTGGTCAGTGAATTCACCGGTCTGCAGATCCAGCACCTGCGGCTCAAACGAGGCAAACGCCTCAGCCACATCGGTGCCGGGCTGATACAGACCCGCGACTTGCAGAATGTTCAGCTGCTTGTCACGCGCCTTGTTGGCCTCTTGCACCGGGCGCAAGCTGACAGCAGCAACCGACACGATCATCGAGGCAAACAGGCACAGCGTCACCGCAACGAACAGGGTCTTGCCGACCGAATCCGGAGACGCGGCGAGAAAGCGGCCGATCAGGCCTTTGCTTTGGGTATCAGCCATGGCGGCGCGCCCTCCGTTTGATGTTGGCCTGCACGACGAAGTAGTCGATCAGCGGCGCAAAGACGTTGCCGAACAGGATCGCCAGCATCATGCCTTCGGGGAAGGCCGGGTTCAGCACCCGGATCAGCACAACCATCACCCCGATCAGTGCGCCATAGATGTAGCGGCCCATGTTGGTGTGGGATGCGGACACAGGTTCCGTGACCATGAACACCAGACCAAAGGCATAGCCGCCCAGCACCAGATGCCAGTACCAGGGCATGGCAAACATCGGGTTGGTGTCGGAGCCGATCAGGTTCAGCAGCAGCGAGAACGCAATCATGCCGCCCAGACAGCCCGCGATCAGGCGCCAGTTGGCAATCTTGGTGAACAGCAGGAAGGCCAGACCGATGGCGCAGGCCACGGTCGAGGTCTCGCCAAAGCTGCCCTGAATGGTGCCATAAAACGCATCAGACCATTCGATGCCCTTCGCGGCCAGCGATTGCACGCCTTCGGCAGCGGAGACACCCAGCGCGGTGGCGCCGGAAAACCCGTCAACCGGGGTCCAGACACTGTCGCCCGACATATTGGCCGGATAGGCGAAATACAGGAACGCCCGACCCGTCAGTGCGGGGTTCAGGAAGTTCTTGCCGGTGCCGCCAAAGACTTCCTTTCCGATCACCACGCCAAAGATGATGCCCAATGCCACCTGCCACAGCGGCGCCGAGGCCGGCATGATCAGAGTGTACAGCATCGAGGTCACAAGGAAGCCCTCGTTCACCTCATGGCCGCGCACGGTGGCAAAGATCACCTCGAAAATACCGCCGGCAATCAGCGTCACCAGATAGATCGGCAGGAAATACAGGAACCCATGCGCCACATTGGCCATCGGGTTCGCCGCATCCAGCGAGATACCGAACATCTGCAGGATGGCAATCCGCCAGCCGGTGGCCGCATCCGCCCCCAGCGCGGCAATCGCCGAGTTGGCCTGATAGCCGGTGTTCCACATGCCCCACAGAATGCAGGGGATGGTGGCAATCACCACATAGGTCATGATCCGCTTCATATCGATGTATGAACGCGCGTGCGGCGCTGCGGTGGTCACGGATTTCGGGGTATACAGGAAGCTTTCCACCATTTCGTAGACGGGGAAGTACTTCTCGTACTTGCCTCCCTTCTCGAAATGCGGCTCGATCCTGTCAAAGAAGCTGCGCAATCCCATCCGGCTCAGCCCTCCTTTTCAATCTTGGCAAGGCAGTCGCGCAGCGCTTGCCCGTATTCATATTTGGCGGGGCAGGCAAAACCGACGAGGCCCATGTCCTCTTCGTCCAGCTCCAGCGCACCCAATGCCTGTGCGGTATCGGTGTCCATCACCAGCAACGCGCGCAACAGTTGTGTCGGCAGATAGTCCTGCGGCATCAGCTGCTCAAACGTGCCGGTGGGCACCATCGCGCGGCGGCCGCCGTTCAGGTTGCTGGTCAGGCTGAACAGCTTGCGGCTAAGGGCGGAGCCCAGCACCGGCTGCACCGCGTATTTGCTGCCCATGGGGCGGATCCAGCCCAGCGGGATCTGCTTGCGGTCTTCTTCCATCAGGGCAACCTGACGGGCAAAGCGGCCAAGGAAGGCAAACGAACCCGCAGCCTGACGGCCCGACAGGATCGAACCCGAGATCACCCGCACCGGGCCGTCCGCCGCAATCTCGCCGCGGGTCAGCTCATCGGTGGAGGCGCCGGTGACGGTCCGCACCAGACGGGGCTGGCGCGCAGCGGGACCAGCCAGCGCAACAACAACAGAAGGATCCAGATGGCCGGTCTGCAGCAGGCGGCCAATGGCGATCACGTCCTGATAGGATATCGTCCAAACCTCGTCGTCACCCTTCACCGGATGCAGGAAGTGGATGTGGGTGCCGGCCAGACCGCTGGGATGCGGGCCGGAGAACGCCGCAGCCTCAACCCCGGCAATATCGGTGCCCGGAATGCTGTCGCCTGCCTTTTGGCACAGATAGGTGGTGCCCTCGGTCAGCAGGGTCAGCGCTTTCAGACCTGCCGCAAAAGCCTCGCCCGCGTCATTGATGATCAGCGCAGCGTCACCGGCCAGCGGCTCGGAATCCATCGCCGTCACAAAGATCGCGCCCGGCTTGGAGCCCGGCTGCGGCATCTTGGAATAAGGACGGGTGCGGAACGCGGTCCACAGACCAGCCGCGCAAAGCTTTTCGGTCAGCCCCTCAACGCTATCGGCATTGCCAGTGGCCGAGAAATCGACACCTTTGTCTTCGGCATCGGAAACCGAAATCACCACGCTTTCCAGCACCCGGCGCGCACCGCGGTTGATCGCCACGACCTTGCCGGTCATCGGCGCCACCATCATCGCGTCTTCGGCATCCTTGTGGCAGAACAGCGGAGTTCCGCGCTGGACCTCCTCGCCTTCCTGCACCAGCATGCGGGGTTTCAAACCCAGATAATCGGGGCCCAGAACCGCCACCGAAGTGATGGCCGGGCCGGGGTGAATGACCTGCTCCGGTGCGCCTGTCACCGGCAGATCCAGCCCCTTCCTCAAGTTAAATGTCTTCATATTTGCGCTACGTCCTTGTGAGGCCGATTCCCGTGGCGGTACTTATCTGTTTCCGGCGGCGGAGACAAAGAAAACGCAAGATACGGTCGCTTTTGTCTCTTCACCAGCCGGGTCCGGCCCTGTTTGATTGCGCCTCTCGAATCAAATTTGCCGCCGAATGGCAAGGCCAGCGCCCCGCCTCTGCGCCAGATTCCTCCGTGATCGCAGCTTCTAAGCCAGAATGCCGCATTCAGGACCCGCCAATACGTCAGATGCGCCACCCGGAAGCGGCAATCGCGCGCACTGCCTGTGGACAAAACACCCCGGCCAAGCAGGGCTTGCCGGGGTGGTTCAATGTGATGGCGCTAACGTCTGCGGCAGCCCGCATGTGATTCGCGACAGACCTGTGGATTTTGTGCTGATCTCACGCTTCCCAGACCATCTCCGGCGCGCCCATCAGATCCCGGTCAACGGTGATCCCAAGCCCCGGCGCATCCGGCACCAGCACGCCGCCGTCCTGCACAGGTGCGTCGAATTCCGCGGTTTTCAGCGTCACCATATCGCGGCAGTCCAGAATGCAGCGCAGGGACCGCTCCGGCACCGTCGCGCCCAGATGTGCAATGGCGGAGAACGCGATGGCTGAGCCGACCGTGTCCTGCACACTGACCGTAGCACCGGCAGCCAGGCACATGTCCCGGTGCCGCCGCCCATGGGTCAGCCCGCCCGCCTTGGAGATCTTCAGGCCGATGCCGTCGGCCACATCCTCCGCCAGCATCAGGGCGATATCCTCATCCTGCTGCACCAGTTCATCCAGGATGATCGGCACGCTGCAACGCTTGCGCAGCGACATGGTCTCGCGCCAGGTTTTGCAGGGCGCCTCCAGCACAAAATCCAGCCCCTCCGGCAGCATCCGCAGCATCCGCAGCGCGGTCTCAGGCGTCAGCCCGCCATTGGCATCGACCAGAAAGAACTCGCCCGGCTGCCGGTCAGCCAGCGACGCGCGGATGCGTTCGGCGTCCAGTGCCGGGCCGCCCTCTCTGTCCAACGCACCGATTTTCACGGAATGCCCCAGATAGCCCATCTCGCGGTGCTGGGCGACGCGGGCGCGCATGTCCTCTGGGCTGCCCGCATAGATCGAGGAGATCACCGGCAGGCGTTTCCCGGTTGAGCCGCCCAGTAATTCGCAAACCGGCAGGTTCACCGATTTCCCGAACAGGTCCCAGCAGGCCAGATCAATTGCCGATTTGGCGTGATTGTGGCCCAGCAGCGCCTCGTCCATCGCCTCGTTGATGCGGTCCATCTGGCGCGGATCACGGCCCAGCAGATAGGGCGCAATCTCGGCAATCCCCGCCCGCGCGCCCAAGGCATGCGCGGCAATGTAAGTGGAACCAAACGGCGTGCTCTCGCCCCAGCCTTCCAGCCCGGTATCGGTGGTGATCCGCACAAAGGACGCATCAAAGCTGCGGTACTCCCGTCCGCCCGACAGCGTATAGACGCCGCCGGAATAGGGCAGATCCAGCTGATACAGCTCTATCTTCTTGATCTTCACGCCTCGGCCTCCGGGATCATCAGCACCAGCTTGCCGGTGTGTTTCTTGCTCAGGAAATCCTCCTGCGCTTTGGCGATGTCGGCCAGCGGATAGGTCTTGGCGACCAGCGGGCGGATTTCGCCTGCTTCGATATAGGAGATCAGATTGGCGAACACCTCGTCCTCCTGAAAGGTGCAGCCCATCAGGGTCAGATCTTTCAGATACAGTGTGCGCACGTCGATTTCGCTGATCGGCCCGGCGATGGCGCCAGCGGTGGCATAACGCCCGCCGCGCCGTAAAACGTCCATAAACGCAGGCCATTGCTCACCAGCGACCAGATCGACCACTACATCGACCGAGCCTTCGCCCAGTTCGCGGCGCAGATCAGCATTGCGATCCACCACACGGTCGGCGCCAAGCGCCAGCACCTCATCCGCTTTCGCAGCAGAGGACAGCGCGATCACGGTGGCGCCGCGGCGCTTGGCCAATTGCACGGCGGCAGAGCCGACGCCGCCCGACGCGCCCGAGATCAACACGGTTTCCGCGCCAAGGCCAACCCGGTGCAGCATGTTCTCAGCCGTCGAATAGGCGCAAGGGATCGAGGCCAGTTCCGCGTCGGACCAATCACAATTCACGGTGTGGGTTTCGCGTGCGGGCGCTACTGCAAACTGGGCAAAACCGCCGTCGCATTCGCTGCCGAAGGTCCAGCATTCATAGGGGCGGTAATCGACGTAAGAACGCAGCATGTTGCGCACCAGCACCCGCTCGCCGATGCGGGTGGGATCAACCCCCTCCCCCACCGCTGCGATATGCCCGCAGGCGTCCGCGCCCTGAATGCGCGGAAACTCCAGCGGTTTGCCGGACCAGCTGGCGTCATCGTCATCGACGCTGTCAAACCCGGTGGCGCCGCCCGCATTGGTGTCCGCATCCACCGCCTTGGAATACCAGCCGATACGGGTGTTGATATCGGTGTTGTTGATGCCCGCCGCCGCGATGCGGATCAGCACCTCGCCCGCCTTGGGCTGCGGCACCGGCACATCGGTGCGGTACTCCAGTTTGCCGATACCGCCGTGGCCGGTCAGCAGCACCGCAGCCATTTTGCTGGGAATCATGAGTGTCTCTCCCTGAAATAAAACTGGCCGGCCCTCCCCTGCCGGCCAAACAGGCTGCTGTCCCCGTGGGGACAACACCCTGAAACCTGTGTCACAGATCCAGCGGATGCGCCCGGCCCCGTTCCGCCAGGCGGCGGTTCAGTTCCCTGGCTTCCGGCAGGCCCGCTTCCAGCGCAAAGACAAAGGCATGGGTCAGATAGAAACAGGCGGCGTCGATATTGCCGGCCTCCTCGGCCCTGTCCCCGGCCAGCGTATACAGCCGGACCAGCTCTGCATTGTCCTTATCATCATGCGCCTGCAAAAGCGCGCGGTCGAGGTCTGCACGCTCCATCCCTCAGCCCTTCAGCGAGATCGCGATGTTCTTGGTGCGCACATAATTGTAAAGCGCCTCCAATCCCTTTTCACGGCCAAAGCCCGATTTGCCAACGCCGCCGAACGGGGTCGAGATGCCGCCCGCGAACCATTCGTTCACGAAAACCTGCCCCGCCCGCAGGCGGTTGGCGACGCGATGTGCCCGCGCCAGATCGCGGGTAAAGACACCGCCCACCAGCCCGAAATCTGTGCCATTGGCCATCGCGATGGCTTCGGCTTCGGTATCAAACGGTGTGAAGCAGGTTACGGGGCCAAAAATCTCCTCCTGCGCGACACGGGATGCTGGATCCACGTCCGCCAGAATGGTCGGCGCCATAAAGTAGCCCTCCCGCTCCAGCCGTGTCCCGCCCGAAGCCGCACGGGCACCGCTTTGGCGGGCGGTGGCCACCAGGGTTTCGATGCCGTCCAGCTGGCGCGCCGAGATCACCGGGGTGAGGCCGGGGTTTTCCAGCCCGTGGCCGACGCTGAGGCCATTTGCCAGTGCGGCGGCGCGCTCAATCGCCTCGTCATAGATCGAGCGGTGCACCAGCACCCGCGACATCGCCGAGCAGACCTGACCGGCGTTATAGAAGATGCCGCTTTGCAGGGAGGACATCAGCGTGTCGAGATTGGCGTCTTCAAACGCCACCGCAGCGGATTTTCCGCCCAGCTCCATCAGCGCGGGTGTCACCGGATTGGCCGCCGCGCGCAGGATCGCCTGACCGGTCGGAACCGAGCCGGTGAAGACGATCTGGTCGATTTGGCTGCTTTCCACCAGCCGCGCGCCAAGGTCTGCACCGATGCCGTTCAGGATCGACACAGCACCCGCCGGGACATCCGCGCGTTCCAATGCGACGCCCAGCATCGCCAGCGCCATCGGGTCCAGTTCCGGCGACTTGATAATTACCGAATTGCCCGCCGCCATCGCAGGCGCCAGCGAGCGTGCGGCAATCGACACCGGGAAGTTCCAAGGCACGATCTGGGCAGAGACGCCGTAAGGCTCATAAACCGTAAAATCAGCGTAATCCGGGCCAAGCGGGATCGACTTGCCTTCGATCTTATCGGCCATGCCGCCGTAGTATTCGAAATACTGTGCGGCCTCTTCGAATTCGTCATGGGCAGCACTCAGGCTCTTGCCGCTTTCGCGGCACAAAAGCTCTGCGCCCTCATCCGCGATGCCGCGGATTTCCGCTGCGATGCGCTGCATCAGCTGGCCGCGTTTGGCGGGCTTCATGGCCGCCAGATCGCCGCGCTCGAAACTGGCACGTGCTGCCTGCAGCGCGCGGGCCAGGCTCTCCTCGCCCGCCAGCGCGCAATCCGCCACATGGCTGCCATTGCCGGGATCCTCGACGGCGATACGTTTACCGGCGTCGCCTTCAACCCAGGCACCGGCCAGGAAATTCCTGGCCAGACCGTCGTTCAGAAAACGGCTCATGCCGCGCGGCCCTTGGTCACCTGATCGGCAACCCAGGCGTGGAAGTTGTGGGTCGGCCCGTCCATCGCGGGGGAGAAACGGCCGCCGTCGAACAGCTCACCGTGGCGGCCCTTCTGCATGCCCTCGACGACAAAGACGTCTTCCTCGAACACGGTCTTCCACAGCTTGGCGTTCTCGTCGCGCAGCTGTTCCAGGTCCGGCGTGTCGTCGGCGGATTTGGCGTAATACAGTTCGATATGCTCCACCGTGTTTTCGGTGTCGACCGGCTCAAGGATGATCGCAAAGGCATGGTCGCGCTGCACGCCCAGCAGCACGTTCGGGTAAACGGCCACATATTCGCCGCCTTCGTCCCATTTGCTGGACAGCCCCTCGAAATCCGGGAACATCTTGCCGTCTTCGCCCTTCATCTGGCGGTACACCAGGGTGCCCTGACCGGAATAATGCCCCGGCACTTCGATGTTGTAATGGTCTTCCAGCCGCGAATAGCTGTTCAGCCCCGGATGCACCCACGGCAGGTGATAGCTTTCGCAGTAGTTCTCAACCGCCAGTTTCCAGTTGGTTTTGACCTCCAGCTGAAAGCCCGAGGTTTCGCCGCCGTGATGAACCGGGGTCTCGAATTCTTTCCAGCGTTCCAGCAGGCCCGCGTGGGCGTCCTCAAACGCGGGCGCGTTGCCGTCGACATTGGCAAAGATCACGTCGCGCCAGACATAAGAACGGATGCGCACCAGGCCCAGCTCGTCCAGCTTGATGTCTTCATGTTTGTTGTTGCCGGGGCCGCCGACATGCGGGGTTGAGACCAGACGGCCGTTCAGGCCATAGCACCAGCTGTGGTAGGGGCAGCGGATGGCACCGCGGATCTTGCCGGGTTTTTCAACCAGGATCATGCCGCGGTGGCGGCAGGTGTTCTGAAACACGCCGACTTCGCCATCATTGTCGCGCACAATCAGCAGCGGCATGCCCAGAAAATCCACCGGCTTCGCATACCCCGGCTCCGGCACATCCTTGCCAAAGCCGATGCCGGACCAATTGGCAAACAGCACCGAGCGTTTCTCTTCGGCAAAGACGGCGGGGTCGATGTAATGGGCGTTCGGCAGGCCGTTGGCCACGTTGACCGGAGCCATCACCGGGGCAAGCGAGTCATGCTTGTTCATCTGGGTCTCTCCAAACCTGGGTAAAGATGTGCGCGTTGTGCGCCATTGAAAGGAGAGAGGGGATTCACTCAATATCAGAAATCTTCGCGCTGGCCTTAGCTGGATTCATCTGAGGCGTGACTCAGCTCGTCAATCACCCAATTGCGAAGCAACCGGGCGGATTCCGACATTTCTGCATCCGGGCGGCCTACCAGGTGGAACCCGTGCGGGGCTGCCAGCACATGCGGGCCGATCGGCACCAGCTGGCCCGTGGTCAGCAAAGGGTTCAGCAGGCGCTGCCATCCCAACGCCAGCCCGGTTCCGTCCTGCGCAGCCTGCAGCGCGACCGAGTAATTGTTGACCCGCACCCCCGGCGCAATCGGGCCGTCATAGCCCTGCTGCTGGAACCAGTCGGCCCAGGTGGTCCAGCTTTTGTCGTCGGATTCCAGATGCAGCAGCCGTTGCTGCGCCAGCTCCTCCAGCGGGCAGCCGGTCAGCTTTTCAGCCAATTCCCGGTTGCCCACCGGCACCAGGTGGTCGCGGTACAACTCGGTCTGCTGCAGCCTGGTGTCGCGCTCGCGCCCGTAGCGGATGTAAAAATCCACGTCGGGCATACTGCGCAGGGGCCGGTCGTTGACGATCTGATTGACGTTCACATCCGGATGCCGCCGCCAGAACCGCACCACTGAGGGCGACAGCCACAGCGACGCCACAGCCGAGGTGGACCCAATCGTCACGGTGTCGCCGGTATGGCGGTCGCGGATGGTTTTCAGGCTGAGTGAGATTTTTGAGAAGGACGTCGCCAGCGTATCAAACAACGCCTCGCCTTCCTCCGTCAGCTCCACCCCGCGGTGCTTGCGCTGAAACAGCGGCACCTGCAGTTCCGCCTCCAGCGCCTTGACCTGATGGCTGACGGCGCCGGGGGTGACAGACAGCTCCTGCGCGGCGTTCTTAAAGCTGAGATGGCGGGCAGCAGCCTCAAACGCGGCCAGGGTGGTCAGCGGCGGCAGGCTGTAATGGCGGCGGGACATCTGCGGCTCCTGGCATGCGGCTCGGATGAGAGGGCTTCATTTCAATATGAGGAAAACATCTTTGAAGGCCAGACCGGAAATTTCAGGCGCCGCTAATCGATCCGGCCCCGTTGCAGCATCGGCGTCACGTTAAAGGCCGCCTTGTACACCCTTGAAAAATGCCCCGGGCTGTCAAACCCGCAGGACAACGCCACCTCGGTCACCGAAGACTCGGTCTGGATCAGCAGATTGCGGGCGCGCTCCAGCCGCATCTCCATTGAATATTTCTTGGGCGAGGTGTTCAGATACTTGCCGAACAGCCGTTCCAGCTGGCGGGTTGAGATACCAATATCCTCGGCAATCAGCGCCGGCGAGATCGGATCGCTGATATGGTCGTGCATCATCTGGATCGCCCGCGCCAGATGCCGGTTGCGCATACCGTTGCGCGATTGCAGCGAAACCTTCTGCTCGGCGGTGGCATTGCGCACTGCGTTGTAAACCATCTGATCCGCCACCGCGACGGCCAGATCATAGCCGTGATCGCGCTCGATCAAATGCAGCATCAGATCCGCCGTGGCGGTGCCGCCCGAGGCGGTCATGTGCTTTTCATCGGCGACAAAGACGCTGCGCACCAGGTTCACCTCCGGGAAGCCCTCCATGAAACTGTCGTGGTATTCCCAGTGGATCGCCGCCTGCATGCCATCAAGGAACCCGGCCTCGGCCAGCACCCAGGCGCCGGAACATAAGGCGCCGATCCGCGTGCCGCGTGCCCGTTCGCGCCGCAAGGCTGCCAGCAGCGGCTTAGTCACATGGTTGCGCATATGGATGCCGGACAGGGCAAACAGCTGGTGGCATTTCGGGATCGCATCAAAGCCGTAATGCACCAGAGTCACCGATCCGTTGGAACAGGTCGCGGTCGCGCCGTTCTCTGATCCGAAGGACCAGTCATACAAGTCCTGCCCGCTGACCAGATTGGCGATGCGCAGGGGTTCAACCGCGCAGGAAAAGGCGAGATGCGAGAATTCCTCAACCAGAAGAAAGGCAAAATGCTGGGTGTTGGACATGGTGTGACCGCCTGACAAGAACCGCGCGGGACCGCTTTGTGCAACACAGCCCTGCGGTAGGGTCAGGCTAAGCCCCCTGCCCCGGTCACCGCAAGCCGCTGCACAGCGCAAAGCGTCCGCAAATTGCACACACCACATTCTTTCTGTGTACACAATATGTATTTTTTCTGTACAGGGCGCATGTAGTCATGCCATAGAGACCGCGAACCGAAGAATCCCACCCGCATCAGCGGCAGGAGAAATCCCCATGAAAGACGCCTCCAAGACCCGCAAGGCAGAGCTGCACAGCCGTCTCAAGGCGGCCATCATGACGCTGGAGCTGCGCCCCGGCGCTGATCTGGACGAGGCGAAACTGTCCGAGGACACCGGCCTGTCGCGCACCCCCTTGCGCGAAGTGCTGCGCCAGCTGGCAGGCGAGGGCTATGTGGATCTGCGCGAAAACCGCGGTGCCCGGGTCAGCGAGATGTCGCATATGACCCTGCGCGACTTCTTCCTGGCGGCGCCAATGATCTATGGCGCGGTGCTGCAGCTGGCTGCGAAACATGCCACCCCTGCCCAAATCGAGGTGCTGAAGGCCGCGCAGGAGGATTTCAAAGCCGCCCTGCGCAGCGGTTCCAGCGCCGAGCGGGCGATGGCCAACAACCGCTTTCACGAAGTGACCGGCGAGATGGCGGACAACATCTATCTGCTGCCCTCGTTTCAGCGGCTGCTGATTGACCACGCCCGCATTTCGATGACCTTTTACCGTCCGCAAAGCCCCGAGATGGCCGAAAACGTCTCGGAAGCCAGCGCCCAGCACGATGCCATCATTGCCGCGATTGAGACGGGCGACGAGGCAGCGGCAGCCCAGCTGGCGATTGATCACTGGAACCTGTCACGCGACCGGATCGAACTGTTTGTCATGCCTGCCGGACTTGATGTGCCGCTGGGCACTGTCGCACGCAAAACCCATGCATAGAGGACCCCGAATGACCCCCCTGTTTAGTTTCAATGGGATCTACACCCCCGTGGTGACCCCCCATTTCGAGGATGGCAGCGTCAATTGGGACGCGCTGGCCGAGGTGATCGAATATCTGGTTGAAAACGGCGTGCATGGCCTGATCTCCGGCGGCTCGACCGGTGAAAACTATGCCCAGACCGTCGAGGAACGGCTGGAGCTGGCAAAGTTCACCCATGAACGGCTCAAAGGCCGCCTGCCGCTGGTTGTTGGCACTGGCGCGATGCTGACCAGCGACTCCATCGCCCTGGCCGCAGGTGCCAAAGAAATCGGGGCAGACAGTATCCTGCTGGCCTCGCCGCCCTATTCGGTCCCGACCGACCGCGAAAACGCGCTGAATGCGCTGGCCATCGACAAGGCCGCCGATCTGCCGGTGATGCTGTACAACTACCCGCACCGCACCGGCACCATGATGGGCGAGGAGTTCCTGGACCGCGTCGGCCGCAGCCGCAACTTCTGCGGCATCAAGGAAAGCTCGGGCGATATCAACCGGGTGCACCTGCTGGCGCGGGACTATCCGCATATCCAGCTGGGCTGCGGCATGGACGATCAGGCGCTGGAATTCTTTGCCTGGGGCGCGCCGTTCTGGGTCTGCGGCGGGTCGAACTTCCTGCCTGCGGAACATGTGGCGCTGTATAACGCCTGCGTGGTGGAGGGCAATTACACCAAGGGCCGCCGCATCATGTCGGCAATGATGCCGTTGATGCATGTGCTGGAACAGGGCGGCAAGTTCATCCAGACCATCAAACACGGCGTCACCCTGAACGGCATTGCGGCCGGCGCCATGCGCGCACCGCTGAAAGGGCTGAACAAGGACGACAAACGCGCATTGGAACAGGTTGTGCGGGTACTGAAACAGAAAATTGCCGACATTCAGGCGGAGGGCTGAGCCATGACATTGCTGACCCAGGACGAATACAAATCCATCGCCGCAGGGCTGGCCCTGCCCACCGGCGCCTTCATCGACGGTAAATTCCGCCCGGCGGCCTCGGGCAACACGTTCGAGACCGTGAACCCGGCAACCGGTGAAAAACTGGCCGATATCGCGGCCTGCGGCGCCGAGGACGTTGATTTCGCGGTTGAAAAGTCCCGCGCTGCCTTTGACGACGGGCGCTGGTCGCGCCTGCACCCGTCGGAGCGCAAGGACGTGCTGATCCGGCTGGCCAAACTGATGACCCGCAACGCGCGGGAACTGGCGGTGATGGAAAGCGTCGACAGCGGCAAGACCATCTATGACTGCGAAACCGTCGATGTGCCGGAGACCATCCACTGCATCAAATGGCACGCCGAGGCGATCGACAAGATCTATGATCAGGTGGCGCCTGCCTCGGACGACCACATCGCCATGGTGGTGCGTGAACCCATCGGCGTGGTCGGCCTGGTGCTGCCGTGGAACTTCCCGCTCTTGATGCTGGCCTGGAAGATCGGCCCGGCGCTGGCGGCAGGCTGCTCGGTGGTGGTGAAACCTGCGGCGGAGACCACCCTGACCGCGCTGCGCCTGGCGGAACTGGCGATGGAGGCGGGCCTGCCGCGCGGTGTTTTGAACATCGTGCCCGGCGGCGGCGCCGATGTGGGCGAACCCATCGGGCGGCACATGAACATCGACATGGTGTCCTTCACCGGCTCCACCGTGACCGGCAAGCGGTTCCTGTCTTATTCGGCGGAAAGCAACGCCAAGGAAGTGGTGCTGGAGATGGGCGGCAAGAACCCGGCCATTGTCATGGACGACGCCGAAAACCTGGACCGGGTTGCCGCCCATGTGGTCAACGGGGCCTTTTGGAACATGGGTGAGAACTGCTCGGCCTCCTCGCGCCTGATCGTGCATAAGGACGTGAAGGGTGAACTGCTGGAGCGGATTGCGCATCACGCCAAGCAGTGGAACATCGGCGATCCGCTGGACCCGGAGGTCCGCATGGGCGCGCTGGTCTCAGCGGCGCATTTCGACAAGGTCTGCGGCTATCTGGATCAGGCGGAAAACGTGGTGCTGGGCGGCAAGGCGCATGATGGTGCCTTTGTTGAGGCCACCGTGGTCGAGGTGCCCGGCAATGATGCGGTTCTGGCGCGCGAGGAGATCTTTGGCCCGGTGCTGTCGGTGATTGAGGTCTCAGGTTTCGACGAGGCGATCCAGATCGCCAATGACACCGATTACGGCCTCTGCGCCTCGATCTTCACCGCCAATGCCAAACGCGCCATCCGCGGTGCGCGGGCCATCCGTGCGGGCACCGTGACGGTGAACAGCTTTGGCGAGGGCGATATCACCACGCCCTTCGGCGGTTACAAGCAATCTGGTTTCGGCGGCCGCGACAACTCGGTTCATGCCCATGACCAGTACACCCAGCTGAAAACCATCTGGATCGATCTGGCCGACGACGCAGATGAGGCGGTGGATTGAGCACATACACCGCCAAACGCCTGCCCCGGCAGACCGCAGCGGCGGGATGGAATGCCATCCTGCCGCCGCAGGCCCCCTTGCCGGTGCTGGACCGGGATCTGACCGCCGATGTGACCATCATCGGCGGCGGATTTGCCGGCCTGTCCGCCGCCCGCCGCCTGCATCAGCTGGACCCGTCCCTGAAGGTCGCGGTGCTGGAAGCCGGTAAATTCGCCGAAGGCTCTGCCGGGCGCAATTCCGGCTTTATGATCGACCTGCCGCATGATCTGGCCTCGGACAATTACGCAGGCGACGCGCTGGAGGCCGACCGTGCCGCCATTGCCCTGAACCGCCAGGCCATCGCCTTTGCCAAGGGCGTCGCTGAGGATTGCGCCTTACCGCAGGAGATCTTTGATCCTGCAGGCAAGATCAACGCCGCCGCCACCCGCGCCGGTGACAAGCACAACCGCGACTTTGCTGCCCATCTGGAGCGGCTGGGCGAGCCGCACACACTTTACTCGCAAGCGGAAATGCAGGAGCGGACAGGCAGCCCGCATTACACATCCGGCCTTTATGCGCCGGGCACGGTGATGATCCAGCCCGCGGGCTATATCCGGGCCTTGTCGGCGCATCTGGCCGGGCAAATCAGCGTCTTTGAAAACACCCCCGCCACGGGGTTTGAAAAACAGGGTAATGGCTGGCTGGTTTCCACCCCCAAGGGGTGTATCAGCACCGGCAGGATCATTCTGGCCAACAACGGCCATCTGGAAAGCTTCGGCTTTTTCCAGCGCCGCCTGATGCATATCTGCCTTTATGCCTCGATGACCAAACGCCTGACACCGGAACAAATTGCCCGGCTGGGCGGCGCGGCGCGCTGGTCGGTGACGCCATCGGACCCGGTCGGCACCTCGGTGCGGCGGATTTCCGGCTCATACGGTGACCGCATCCTGATCCGCACCTGCGCCAGTTTTCACCCGACTATCGAGACTAGCCGGATGCGCCTGCGCAACGCCGGCTGGGTGCATGACCGCAAGTTCCGCGAACGCTTCTCGCATCTGGGGGATGTGCAGATGGAGCACCGCTGGGCCGGGATGCTATGCCTTAGCCGCAACGGGTCTGCGGCGTTTGGCGAGCTGGACCAGGGTGTCTTTTCCGCCTGCTGCCAGAACGGCCTCGGCATTGCCCGCGGCACCCAGCAGGGCATGGGGGCGGCTGAACTGCTGCTGCAGGGCGGATCGGAGATTGCCAGCCATTTTCTGGCCCAGCCGGAACCGCCGAGGCTGCCGCCGGAACCCTTTGCCTCGCTTGGGGCGAACACCTATCTTATGTGGAAAGAATGGCGGTCCGGGAAGGAATAGAGTGCTGGGGGCGCTGCCCCCGGCCTGCGGCCTCCCCCGGGGTATTTCAGACCAGAAAGAAGCGGCTGTCAGGGCAGGCTCAGCTTGGCCATCCGGCCGCCATCGACGGTATAGACCTGTCCGGTAATAAAGCCCGCATCCTCTGACGCCAGGAAGGCCACCAGCGCTGCCACTTCTTCCGGCTTGCCGGTGCGGGCAACCGGGTGGATGCCGGCAATATCGCGGCGGAAAGCCTGTGGATCAGGCATCCCTTCGATGAAGTCCATGTTGAGATCCGTGTCGATCCAGCCCGGCGCCACCGCATTGCAGCGGATGCCCTCGTGCCCGTGGTCCACCGCCACCGCGCGGGTGAGGCCGTGCAGCCCGGCCTTGGACGCGCAATAGGCCGCATGGCCCGGATTGCTGCCCAGCCCCTCGATCGATCCGGTGTTGACGATGCTGCCGCGGGACTTACGCAAAAAGGGAAGCGCCGCCTGGATCATCAGGAAGGGCGCGGTCAGGTTCACGGTCAGATTGCGCTGCCAATCGGCGAGGGTCATGTCCTCGACCCGGGCCTCCTGCATCATGCCCGCATTGTTGACCAGCACATCCAGCCCCCCTGCCCTGCTGGCAACCTCCGCTACCACCTGCGCAGGGCTGTCCGGGTCGGTGAAATCCGCCGGGATCGCCTCGAACTCCGCATCCTTGCCGCGCTGTGCGGTGAACACCCGCGCGCCCTCGTTGCGCAGACGGCGGGCGATGGCCTGGCCGATACCGCTGCGGCCGCCGGTGACCAGCGCAACCTTATCCTGAAACCGCTTCATGACACCGGTTTCCCGCCGTTGACCTCAACCAGCGCGCCGCACATGTAGCGCGCCGCGTCGGAGGCCAGAAACATCACCACATCGGCGATATCTTCTGCTTCGGCGATCCGGCCCAGCGGCACCGATTTGCCCAGCTCCGCCACTGCGCTGTCGGGATCAAAGCCGCGCTTGGCAAAGCCTGTGCGCAGCATCGGCGTGTTGACCTCATTCGGGCAGACCGCATTGATGCGGATGCCCTGATGGGCATGATCCATCCCCATGCACTGCGTCAGCGAGGCAATTGCCGCCTTGGTCATGCAGTAAAGCGCGTGGTTCGGCCCCGGCGCCTTGCCGCCCCAGCAGGACGCGGTGTTGACGATGGCGCCGCCGCCGGTTTCCGCCATCAGCGGGATTGCGGCGCGGCAGATCCGGAAAGGGGCCTGCACATTCACGCCCATCGACAGATCCCAGTCGGCGTCGGATGTTTCTGTCACCGGGCCGCGGGTGATGACGCCTGCGTTGTTGATGACGATATCAAGCCCGCCAAGCGCATCGAGTGCTGCCTGCGGCAGCGCGTCCGCGTAACCCGCGTCCAGCAGATCGCCCGGCAGATGCGCTTCGGCCTCAATGCTGCTGGTGTCGCGGTCGGCCACCGCCACTTTGGCGCCCGCGGCCCGCAGGCGCTGAACGATGGCGGCGCCGATGCCGCCGGCCGCACCGGTGACCAGAGCGTGTTTTCCCTGAAATTCCATTGTCGTCTTTCTCCAATCAGAAGGATGCAACCGGCGCGCCGAACAGGCTTTGGTCCGGAGTGATGCCCAGACCGGGACCTTGCGGCAGTGCTATGTGGCCGCCGTCCAGCCGGATGCCGTTTTCTGTGTCGTAATGGCCGTCGATGTAGGGGGCCGCCAGCCAGACACCCTCCATCAGGTCCGGACGCACCGTTGCCCCGATATGGGTGCAGGCGGCGGCCAGAATATCGCCGCCCCAAGCATCATCGCAGGTGTGCGGAATCTGGTTTGCCTCGCAGATATCGCGGAACGCGCGCATGTTCTGCAGACCGCCGATGCGGGTCGCCTTCATGCCAAAGCCATCCGCCTGCCCGCAGCCGATTGCCTCGGTCACGATGGCGAGATCTTCGGAGGATTCATCCATGTACAGCGGGTGGCACAGCAAGGACCGCAGTTTCCTGAACTCCTGAAGGGTCTGGCAAGGCTGTTCGATGATCAGTGGAATACTGCTGCAGCCCCGGCTGACGAACTGCGCATCCCTCAGTGTCCAGCCGCGGTTGGCATCCAGCGCCAGCCGCATGCCGCTGCCCTGGATCTGCTCCCAGACCTTGTGCGCCACGGCAATGTCAACCTCCGGATCGCGCCCGCCCGCCTTGACCTGAAGGCGGCCGAACCCTTCAGCGCGCTTTTCACGGGCAATGCGGGCGGCTTCCTCCGGCGTCTCGATCCCGATGGCGTAATAAGACGGCACCCGGTCCGTGACCGCACCGCCCAGAAGATCCGCAACCCGCAACCCCAGATTCTTGCCCAACACGTCATGCAACGCGATATCAACCGCAGCCTTTGCATAGGAATGCCCCATCAGAAGCGCGTTCATCCGCCGGTTCATCGTCAACGGCTGGCAGTCCGTTCCGATCAGACCCGGCGCCATTTCCATCAGCGCCGCGCGCGCGCCCTGGGCATGCGCTTTGTCATAGACCGGACCCAGCGGACAGGTCTCGCCCCAGCCTTCCAACCCGTTGTCCGCTACCAGTTTCACCAGCGTTGTGTCCAGCGACCAGACCTCGGCATTGGCCATGGTGTAGGGGCCGTTCTTCACCGGCAGATCATGCTGATAGATATGGATTTCCGCGATTTTCATATGTTTGCCCTGTTGAAAAAAAAAGGCCCGCCCACTCATCGCGGGGGCGGGCCAGTCGGGGGGAGGAAATCAGTAGCTTTGGTTCAGCTCATCCGCAGCGGGGATTTCGCGTTCACGCCGGGCGATGTAGTCGAGCAGTTCTTCGTTCTTTGCCTCGTCCAGCTTCGGCTCCTGGTATTCCGACAGCAGCTTGCGTGCGCGGGTCAGGGCACGTTCGGTGATCTCGACGCTGCCCTCGGCCTGCCATTGCTCGATTGAGTTGTTGTCGAACATCTCCGGCATGAAAAACGCCTCCTGGAAGTTCTCCTGGGTGTGCGGATGGCCCAGGTAATGGCCGCCGGGGCCGACATCGGGCACCGCCGAGAGCGCCTGATCAAAGTCGTGCCACTTGGGACCTTCCGCCATCCGGTAGGCCATCGCGCATTGCTCGGCGTCGACGATGAACTTGGCGACGGAACAATGCATCCCGGCCTCGTTCCAGCCCGCCGAGTGCCAGATGTAATTGGCGCCCGCATGCATCACCGCTTGCAGGGTGGTGGCTGACTCGTAACCGGCCTGCGCGTCGAATGTCTTGGCGCCGCCCAGCGTGTTGGAGGTCCGCCACGGCACGCCATAGTACCGCGCCATCTGGCCGATCATGAAGTTCATCAGGCTGATTTCCGGCGTCCCCGCCATCGGCGCGCCGGATTTCATCGAAACAGTCGACAGGTAATGGCCATAGATCGCCGGTGCGCCCTTACGGATTACTTGCGTGTAGGCCAGCGCGCTCAGCGCTTCGGCGTTCAGCTGCGCCACGGTCGCCGGGACTGATGCGGGCGTATTGGCGCCGCCCAGCACAAAAGGCGAGCACAGCACTGGCTGATTGCGGCGGCAAAAGGCGCGCATGGCGCCCAGCATGGTTTCGTCCCAGACCAACGGTGAGTTGCCGTTGCAGTTGCCGGTGGTGACCGGGTTCTGGTCGATGAAATCCTCACCGAACAGGATCGCGCACATGTCCAGTACATCCTCGGCGTTCTTGGGCGACGTGGTCATGCCCATAAACGTCTTGTCAGAGTGTTTCATCGACGAATAGGTGATCCGCAGATGCCGTTGGCTGATCGGATGATCATAGGGTTCGACAATATGATGCGCCGAGGAATGCAAGCTGGGCATCATATGCGCCAGCTTGTGGAACATCGCCAGGTCGTTCATCATCGGGTTGCGGCGCACATCATCCAGGTCGCGCAGGAACGGCGCCCCGGTCATCGGCACAAAGATCGAATGCTTGCCGCCCAGGCGCACGTTCTTTTGCGGGTCGCGGGCGTGATAGGTGAAATCGCTGGGGATCGTCGCGATCAGCTCCCGCACCAGCCCGCGGTCCAGATAGACCAGTTCCCCCTCCACTTTGGCGCCGGCGCGTTTCCAGTCCTCCAGCGCAATCGGGTCGCGGAACTGGACGCCCACGTTTTCCAGGATATCCATCGACGCTTTGTCGATCATCTCAACCTGGGCGCCGTCCATCACCTCGCACAGGGGGATATTGCGGGTAAGGCCCGGCAGCATGTCGAATTTCGGGGCGGTGCGCAGGGCGCGGCGGGCAGTGCGGCCGCCGGAGCGCGAACGGGTCACAGTGGCTTGCTCAGTCATGGCAGGGGTCTCCTTTGACGGAGAGTTTTTCTGAAATTTCCGGGCTTCACCTGCAGGATTACGAAATGCGATTGCAAAAACCGACACTCTGCCCGGCGGAAGCGGCCAGGAGGCTGCTGCCTTGCTCTGCAGCGGATTCTTCAACCCTGTCAGACCGCAAATTAGAGCCTAATCAACGCCTGTTCGGGCCAAAACCGGGGGAATCTCCGATCTGCCGCGACTCAGCCTATGCGCCTTTTGCGGATCATGCACATAGAGGGCAGGATAGCACGCTTTTCCCTGCCTCGCCTGGCGGAATTCAATTTAAATATTATATTTCAATTTGTTAGCCTACATTTCCGGACAAAGCCGGCCTTCTGTCAGAAACTCCGGACATCCGCCTGCAACCTGTAAATGAAGGAATCTATTGCAAAACACTGTGCGCATTGCGTATAGAAACGATAAATAAAGCGCTGACGCAAAACAGCGTTACTATCGAGAGGGCAGCAGTTGGCAGTAGCACTCCACATCAATCAGCGAATCCGCGAGAACGCGGAAAGCCTCAGTGCGGCTCTCGAAAGCCACATGCTGGCAAGTTTCGCGCCGGATGCAAGGAAGGAATTGCGTCTGTTCAGCGCCGGCGAAGCGGCGGAAATGCTGGGCATTTCCTCCAGTTTCCTGCGCAAGCTGCATTTTGACGGCAAACTGCCCGGGGTGCACACCACGCCGGGCGGGCGGCGCCACTATTCCGCCGCCGATCTGCTGGAAATGCGCAAGATCCTGGATGCCGCGGCCAAGACACCCGGCACCTACCTGCGCGGCCGCCGTGAGGGCGACAAGGTGCAGGTGCTGTCCTTCCTGAACTTCAAGGGCGGATCGGGCAAAACCACCTCGTCCATCCACACCGCCCAGCGGCTGGCGCTGAAAGGCTACCGGGTGCTGGCAGTGGATATCGACCCGCAGGCGTCCTTGACGACGCTTTTCGGCTATCGGCCAGAGGTCGATTTCCTTGAAACAGGGACGATTTATGACGCAATCCGCTATGAAGACCCCCTGCCCCTGCGCCAGATCATCCAGCAGACTTATTTCAGCGGTCTGGATCTGGCCCCCGGCGGGCTGATCCTGCAGGAATTCGAGCATGAGACGCCGCAGGCCCTTTTGAACAACGTTCAACCTGCGTTTTTCTCGCGCATGGCCGCAGCATTGCAGGAGGTCGAAAAGGATTACGATGTGATCATCTTCGACTGCCCGCCGCAGCTCGGCTATCTGACCATGTCGGCGCTCTGTGCCTCGACCGGCGTGATTATCACCGTGGTGCCGAACATGCTCGACATCGCGTCGATGTCGCAATTCCTGCAAATGTCAGCCGAACTGCTGGATGTGGTGTCCAATGCGGGCGCCGCGCTGGAGTTTGATTTCCTGCGCTTCCTGATCAACCGCTACGAACCCAACGACGGGCCGCAGCAACAGGTGGTTGCCTTCATGCGGCAGCTGTTCGGCGAGGAAGTCATGGTCGCGCCGATGCTGAAATCCACCGCGATTTCCGATGCGGGGCTGACCCAGCAGACGGTTTACGAGGTCGAAAGATCCCAGTTTCACAGGTCAACCTATGACCGTGCGGTCGATTCACTGAATCAAGTTAACGATGAAATAGAATCGCTCCTTCAACACGCATGGAGGCGTTGATGGCACGCAAAGGTATTCTCAGCACGGCCCTGAACAGCCCCGCAGCACCCGCTGGCGGGCCGAAACCCAAAATGATGCCGCGCGGCGCGGTCGGGGCGCTGCAATCCTCGCTCAGCAAGCTGCAGGAAAGCGCCGTGCAGGAGATCGACACCGCGTTGATCGACGATGCGGGCTATGAGGACCGCCTGGGCATGGATGGGGCGGCTTTCAATCAGTTGAAGGACAGCCTGCAGACCTATGGCCAGCAGGTGCCGGTGCTGCTGCGCCCGCATCCCAAGACACAGGGGCGGTTCGAAATCGTCTATGGCCGCCGCCGCCTGAAGGCCCTGCGCGAGCTGGGTATGCCCGTCAAGGCGATGGTGCGGCAGCTGGATGATCATGCGCTGGTGATGGCCCAGGGCCAGGAAAACACCTCGCGCCAGGACCTCAGCTTTATTGAAAAGGCCGCCTTTGCGGCGCAGTTGCAGGCGGATGGCTATGGACGGCAGACAATTGCCGCGGCGCTGTCGATCGACCTGCCGATGGTGTCGCGGATGCTCAAGGTCGGCACGGCCTTTGATTTGCCGTTCCTGCGGACGATCGGTTCAGCCCCCGGCATTGGCCGCGACCGCTGGATGATGCTGGTCAAACTGTTCGACGATCCTCCGTCACGGACCCGGGCGATCACCCGGACAAACCGGCCCGACTTTACGACCTATGACTCCGACGGGCGGTTCGAGGCGGTTCTGAAACATGCCCGGAACGTGCCGCAAGAACCCGAACCGGCCCCTGCCCCGCCGAAAATCCGCGCCCTGCCCGGCAACGGCGGCGCTGAGGTTGCAGGCATCAAAACCACCGCCAAAGGCATTACCCTGACGATCTCTGCCAAGGACGCACCCGGTTTCGACACCTGGTTCGACGCCCATGCAGAAGAGATCATGGAAGAGCTTCACGGCCGCTGGCAGCAAGACCAGCCCGAGCAGCCGGAAGACTGAGCAAGAGCAGAAACATTAAGGACAGGAGGCACGTAAACAGGCAAAAGAAAAGCCCCCCAGGACATTACATCCCAGAAGGCCGTTCTCAGATTTAGCACCTTTGGAATAGCCCTTCAGACTCGTCACTGTCAACTCCATGCGCCGCATGGGGGCGGGAATTCTTTGTCTTTCGTGAAATTAACATGGAACAGACGTCCCAAATCGCATTTGGGCGGCAGGATCCGTGCGGCCGGCTGGCGGGTACCCACGACAAATGGGACCTTCTGGCTGCGCTGACGCACGCCGCCGCGGAATTTGAACTGAGCCACCGCACCCTGGGTGTGCTGAAGGCCCTGCTGACCTTTTTCCCCGACCGGGCACTGCCTGCGGAACCGGACAGCGCCATCGTGTTCCCGTCAAACCGCAAACTGATGGAGCGGCTGAACGGAATGCCCGAAAGCACTCTGCGCCGCCATCTGGCCGCCCTCACCAGGCTGGGAATTGTCAGCCGGAAGAACAGCCCCAACCGCAAACGCTATGCCCGCCGCAGCGGCGATGACATGCCGCTGGCCTTTGGCTTTGATCTGTCCCCCCTCGCCTGCCATGCCAGCCGGATCTTTGATGCCGCGCTGGATGCCAAGGCTCGTGCCGAGCATCTGGCGGTTCTGCGCGACCGGGTTGCCGTATTGCGGCAAGACCTGCTGGAACTGGCAAATGGCACGGCAGAGGCGCTGCTGGAAGCCGTACGCAAACTGCTGCGCCGCAAACCCTGCGAGGCCGAATTGACCCAAGCAGCAAACACGCTGCGCAGTGAAATTGCCAGCCGGACACCTGAAGAAACCCCCTCGGTCTCCAACTTGTCTGCACCCGTTTTGAGCGGCCCAGGCAGCCAGAATGAGCGGCACATACAGGATTCAATAAAAAAAGATTCTGACTCTGAAGGGATGCCGGTCGAACAGCCCTCCAAACAGCCTGCGCGTTCAGCCGCTAAGGACAGCAAAGCAGAGAAAAACAGTGAACTGGCGACCCTCCGGCGTGCCTGCCCCGAGGTGCAAACCTACTTCCCCGGCGGTCTGCGCAACTGGCAGGATGCTGATCGCATAGCCGAGAATCTTTCACCGATGATCGGCATCGACATGCCTGTGCTCAGCGATGCCCGTGCTGCGATGGGCCGTCAGGACGCGGCTACTGCAGTGATGTGCATCCTGGAAAAGCTCGGCACCATCCGCAGTCCCGGCGCCTATCTGCGGCGGCTGGCACAGAAGGCGCGAACGGGTCAGTTTTCTACCGCGCCAATGCTGAACGCACTGCTGCAAGCAAGCCATCGCAAAGAAATTGTCAGCTGACAATTTTGGAGCCTGGAGTGTTTTCTGTGGGCGCTCAGGCGCGGATCTGTTCTCCCTCTGCTGCGGACGCTCTGCCAGACAGCCCGGCAGAGTACTGCTTGCATCATCGCTTCGGAGCAAAATTGTCAGCTGACAATTTTTGCCCACCGCTGGAATTCACGGCGAGGCAAACAGCAGGGTGTTTCCGGGCATAGAGAGACCGCATGGCAATCCGGCCCCCAATTTTTCCGGCGCCGGCCCGGGCATGATTGCGGAAATTGTCAGCTGACAATTTCTCATTTGCCGCACTGCCACGGCAATTCAATCCATTGCTTTCGCCACCGCAGGAAGGCCACAGTGACGGGAACTTCAAAGCGAAAGGAACCCGCCGCGCCATGCTCTCTATCCTGCGCAACCGGACTTACCGGCATCTCTTCCTGGCCCAGATTGTGGCGTTGACCGGTACCGGCCTTGCCACCGTAGCGCTGGGACTGCTGGCCTATGATCTGGCCGGAGACCGCGCCGGGCTGGTGCTGGGCACTGCACTCACGATCAAGATGGTGGCCTATGTCACTGTCGCCCCCATCGCAGCCGCCTGGGCCGAACAAGTGAACCGGCGAAAGATGCTGATCACACTGGATCTGCTGCGGATGGCAGTTGCGGTTTGCCTGCCGTTTGTCTCTGAAGTCTGGCAAGTCTATGTGCTGATCTTTGTGCTGCAGTCCGCCTCTGCGGGATTTACGCCAGCGTTCCAGGCCTCGATCCCCGATGTGCTGACAGAAGAGAAAGACTATACTCAGGCGCTGTCCCTGTCGCGGATGGCGTTTGAGCTGGAGAGCCTGGCCAGTCCGATGCTGGCAGCGGCACTGCTGGTTCTGGTGAGTTCCTCGACACTGTTCTGGGGCACTGCCGCGGGGTTCGCAGGGTCAGCGCTGCTGCTGCTGTCGGTCACCCTGCCGTCGCCCCAGCCCAAAGCGCCCCGGCCGGTCTGGCAGCGCACCACCCGCGGTATCCGGAATTATCTGCGGACACCCCGGCTGCGCGGACTGCTGGCATTGAACTGGGTGGTATCGGCGATGGCGGCGATGGTGCTGGTGAACACAGTGGTGCTGGTGCGGGCAAGCCTGGGGCAGGGCGAAAGCGCGGTTGCCTTGGCGCTGGCCGCCTTTGGCGGCGGTTCAATGCTGGCGGCCATGCTGCTGCCGCGGCTGCTGGAGCGGGTCCCCGACCGGACGGTGATGCTGGCGGGCGGCGCCCTGGGCAGTGCCGCACTTGCGGTGCTGTCGCTCAGCCTCTTTGCTGCGCCGCTGGAGTTTGCACGACTGGCAATTGCCTGGGCAGTTATCGGCGTGGGATACTCAGCCGTGCTGACGCCCACGGGGCGGTTGCTGGCACGTTCGGCCCATGCGGCGGACCGGCCTGCGATCTTTGCCGCGCAGTTCACCCTGTCGCATGCCTGCTGGCTGCTGTTCTACCCGCTGTCGGCCTGGCTGATGGCCGCTTGGGGCGGGGGAGCGGCGATGCTGGCCTTGGCTCTGCTGGCCGCCGCGGGGCTGATCGCCGCGCACTGCCTGTGGCCCAAGGACAGCGCATCCCCCGTTGCGCATAGCCACCCCGATCTGCCGCCGGACCATCCGCATCTGCAGGGCGGCCACCCGCATATGCATCCGGTCATTATCGACGATCTGCACCCGCGGATCCCGCAGAAAGCGGGGAGATAGGGCAGAATAGCTGCCCTATTTTATGACTAGACATAATCGCCTAATTACGTAGTTTATTGCCGAAACGGCAGTAAAGGGACTTAGGGATTCTGTGACTGGGGAATTTGTTCTGACAGGCGCGCGCCTGGCCACTATGGCCGGGACGGAGGCGCCTTACGGGCTGGTCGAGGACGGCGCGGTTGCGGTCTCCGGCGGCAGGATCGTCTGGGCCGGTCCGCGGGAAAAATTGTCAGCTGACAATTTTTCCTGGGAACAGCGTGATCTGGGCGGACGGCTGGTGACACCGGGGCTGATCGACTGCCACACCCATATCGTTTTTGGCGGCAACCGGGCGATGGAGTTCGAGATGCGCCTGAACGGCGCCTCGTATGAAGAGGTCGCAAGGGCAGGGGGCGGCATCGTCTCGACCGTATCCGCAACCCGCACCGCATCGCTGGAGGATCTGGTGCAGGGCGCGCTGCCGCGTCTGGACGCACTGATCGCTGAGGGCGCGACAGTGGTTGAGGTGAAGTCCGGCTATGGGCTGGACCGCGAAACCGAGCTGAACATGCTGCGCGCCGCCCGGCGACTGGCAGAGCTGCGTCCGGTGACGGTGAAAACCACCTTCCTTGGTGCGCATGCCACGCCCGGTGAGTACAAGGGCTGTGACGATGACTACATCGATCAGGTCTGCATTCCCGCCTTGCGTGCGGCCCATGCCGAAGGACTGGTCGATGCGGTTGATGGCTTCTGCGAGAACATCGCCTTTGCGCCCGCGCAGATCGAACGGGTGTTCAAGGCGGCACGGGAGCTGGGTCTGCCAGTGAAACTGCATGCTGAACAGCTGAGCCATCAGGGCGGCACGGCGTTGGCAGCACAATATGGTGCATTGTCAGTCGATCACGTGGAATACGCAACTGAAGATGACGCCAAGATGATGGCCGCCGCGGGCTCTGTCGCGGTGATCCTGCCGGGTGCGTTTTACACCATCCGCGAAACCCAGGCGCCGCCGATTGAGCATTTCCGCAGCCATGGCGTGCCGATGGCGCTGGCAACCGATTGCAATCCCGGCTCCTCGCCGCTGACCTCTTTGCTGCTGACAATGAACATGGGCTGCACCCTGTTCCGGATGACACCGGAGGAGGCGCTGGCAGGTGTCACACGACATGCAGCCCGCGCGCTGGGGCTGAGTGACCGCGGCCAGATTTCTGCCGGCATGCGCGCCGATCTGGCGGTCTGGGATGTGGAAACACCCGGCGAGCTGGCCTACCGCATCGGCTTCAACCCGCTTTACACCCGTATCTATGAGGGCAACCAATGATCGAGATGATCCCCGGCACAGTGACCCTGTCCACGCTGGAAGATATCTACCGCAACCTGACCCCGGCCAAGCTGGCGTCTTCGGCCCGTGAACCGGTGGAAGCTGCGGCGCAGATGGTGGCAGATGCCGCTGCCGGACAAGAGGCGGTCTATGGCATCAACACCGGCTTCGGCAAGCTGGCTTCGACCAAGATCGCACCGGAAGACACCGCCACCCTGCAGCGCAACCTGATCCTGTCGCATTGCTGCGGGGTAGGGGAGGCGCTGCCGGAGGATAAGACCCGGCTGATGATGACGCTGAAACTGCTGTCCATGGGCCGCGGCGCGTCGGGTGTGCGCTGGCTGGTGATTGATCAGATCGAACAGATGCTGGCGCATGGCGTGGTGCCGGTGATCCCGTCGCAAGGGTCCGTGGGCGCTTCGGGCGACCTGGCACCGCTGGCGCATATGGCGGCGGCGATGATCGGGGCAGGGGAGGCCACGTATGACGGCGCCCGCATGTCCAGTGCAGAAGCGCTGAAAAAAGCCCGGTTAGAGCCTATTGTTCTGGGTCCTAAGGAAGGTCTGGGGCTGATCAACGGCACGCAATTCTCGACCGCCTGCGCCTTGGCCGGGCTGTTTGACGCCTGGCGCATGGCCGAGGCCTCGATGACCATTGCTTCGCTTTCCACGGATGCCATCATGGGTTCCACCGCGCCGCTGATTGCCGATATCCATGCCTTGCGCGGCCATGCCGGCCAGATTGACGTGGCGCGCGAGATGCGCGGCATCATGGACGGGTCTGAAATCCGCGAAAGCCACCGCGAGGATGATACCCGGGTGCAGGATCCCTATTGCATCCGCTGCCAGCCGCAGGTGGTGGGCGCGGCGCTGGACGTGCTGCGCATGGCCGCCAAAACGCTGGAGATCGAAGCCAACGCCGTCACCGACAACCCGCTGGTGCTGGTGAACGAAGGCCGGATCGTCTCGGGCGGTAATTTCCATGCCGAATACGTGGGCTTTGCCGCTGATCAGGTCGCGCTGGCCGTGGCCGAGATTGGCGCCATTGCACAGCGCCGGGTGGCGCTGATGGTGGACCCGACCCTCAGCCACGATTTGCCGCCGTTCCTGACTCCGGACCCGGGCCTCAACTCCGGCTTCATGATCGCCGAAGTGACCACAGCCGCTTTGATGAGCGAAAACAAGCACTTGGCTAACCCCTGCGTGACCGACTCGACGCCGACGTCCGCCAACCAGGAGGACCACGTGTCGATGGCCGCCCATGGCGCGCTGCGGCTGGGACGGATGAACGCCAACCTGTCGGTGATCCTGGGCGTCGAAATGCTCTGCGCCGCACAAGGGGTGGAGGCGCGCGCGCCGCTGCAGACCTCGGCGCGCCTGCAGGATGTATTGGCGATGCTGCGCAAAGACATCCCCGCGCTGGCCGAGGACCGCTATCTGGCACCCGACATCGAAGATGCAAGCGCGATGGTGCGCGCGGGCCGTGTTGCGGAAGCTGCCGGTGTGAAGGTGGCGGCATGATTGAGGTGACCCAAGGCGCGTCGCCGCTGGTGCTGGGGCTGCCCCACACCGGCACCGATGTGCCGCCGGAAATCTGGGACTGCCTCAATGAGACGGGCCGGGCGCTGGCCGACACAGACTGGCATATCCATGATCTCTATGCCGGGTTGGTGGAAGACATCACTACCGTCCGTACTCCGATCCACCGCTATGTGATCGACGTGAATCGCGATCCGGGTGGTATCAGTCTCTATCCCGGGCAAAACACCACCACTTTGGTGCCGCTGACGGATTTCGACGGGCTGCCGGTCTGGCAGGAGGGCAAGGAGCCGGACGAGGCGGAAATCACCCGCCGCCGCGATGCCTATCACGTGCCTTATCACACCGCGCTGGCGGCAGAGCTGGAACGGGTGCAGGCGATCCACGGCTTTGCCATCCTCTACGATTGCCACTCGATCCGCGGCGATATCCCGTTTCTGTTCGAGGGCCGATTGCCGGATTTCAACACCGGTACCAACATGGGCACGACTTGCGACCCCGAAATCGAGGCGCTGACCGTGGCCCATTGCGCAGCGGCGGAGGGCTATACTTCCACCCTCAACGGGCGTTTCAAGGGCGGCTGGACCACCCGCCATTACGGGCGGCCCGCAGACGGGTTTCACGCCATCCAGATGGAGCTGGCGCAGGCCACCTACTGCCAGGAAAGCCCCCCCTGGACCTATCTGCCCGAACGCGCGGACGTTTTGCGCGCCCATCTCACACGAATTCTGACTGATCTCAAAAACTGGAGGCCCTCGGCATGAGCGATCCCCGCAAGAACACCCGCGACATCTTCCCGCCCACCGGCCCGGAAATCACCGCCAAGTCCTGGATGACCGAGGCGCCGATGCGGATGATGATGAACAACCTGCATCCCGATGTGGCCGAAAACCCGCATGAGCTGGTGGTCTACGGCGGCATCGGCCGCGCCGCGCGCACCTGGCAGGATTTCGACCTGATCGTCGAGACCCTGAAAAATCTCGAAGAAGACCAGACCCTGATGGTGCAGTCCGGCAAACCAGTGGGCGTATTCCAGACCCACAAGGACGCGCCGCGGGTGCTGATCGCCAACTCCAACCTGGTGCCGCATTGGGCCAATTGGGATCATTTCAACGAGCTCGATAAGAAGGGCCTGATGATGTACGGCCAGATGACCGCGGGGTCCTGGATCTACATCGGCACCCAAGGCATCGTGCAGGGCACCTATGAGACCTTTGCCGAGGCGGGCCGCCAGCATTTCGGCGGCAGCCTCAAGGGCAAGTGGATCCTGACCGGCGGTCTTGGCGGTATGGGCGGCGCGCAGCCTTTGGCGGCGGTTTTTGCCGGGGCCAGCTGCCTGGCGGTGGAGTGTAATCCTGACAGCATCGATTTCCGCCTGCGCACCAAATACTTGGACGAAAAGGCCGAAACCCTGGACGAAGCGCTGGAGATGATCGCGCGCTGGACCAAAGCGGGCGAGGCGAAATCCGTGGGCCTTCTGGGCAACGCGGCTGAGATTTTCCCGGAGCTAGTGAAGCGTGCGGAAGCAGGCGGTATCCGCCCCGATATCGTGACCGACCAGACCTCGGCGCATGATCCGGTCAACGGCTACTTGCCGCTGGGCTGGACCATGGGCGAATGGAAAGAGCGCCGCGAGAGCGACAAGAAAGCGGTTGAGAAAGCCGCCCGCGCCTCGATGAAGGTACAGGTTAAGGCGATGTGCGATTTCCATGCGATGGGCGTGCCCACGGTGGATTACGGCAACAACATCCGCCAGATGGCGCTGGAGGAGGGGCTGGAGAACGCATTCGACTTCCCCGGCTTTGTGCCCGCCTATATCCGCCCGCTGTTCTGCCGCGGCATCGGTCCGTTCCGCTGGGCTGCACTTTCGGGCGACCCGGAAGATATCCGCAAGACCGACGCCAAGATGAAGGAGCTGTTCCCCGAGAACGAAGGCCTGCACCGCTGGCTGGACATGGCGCAGGAGCGCATCGCATTCCAGGGTCTGCCCGCGCGGATCTGCTGGATCGGCCTCGGCGACCGTCACAAGGCGGGACTTGCGTTCAACGAAATGGTCCGCACGGGTGAGCTGTCGGCGCCGGTGGTGATTGGCCGTGACCATCTGGATAGCGGCTCGGTGGCGTCGCCCAACCGCGAAACGGAGTCGATGCTGGATGGCTCGGACGCGGTGTCGGACTGGCCGCTGCTGAATGCGCTGCTGAACACCGCGTCGGGTGCCACCTGGGTGTCGCTGCATCATGGCGGCGGGGTTGGCATGGGCTTTTCGCAGCATTCCGGCGTGGTGATCTGCTGCGATGGCAGTGACGACGCCGAGCGCCGCATCGGGCGCGTTCTGTGGAACGATCCGGCAACCGGCGTCATGCGCCATGCGGATGCGGGATACGACATCGCCAAGGACTGCGCGCGCGAGCATGGGCTGAACCTGCCCGGCATTCTGGGGTGACAGAGAAAGGGCTGCAATCCGGTGCGGACTGCAGCCCATTACAATCAAATCCCCTGGGCCGTTTTCCGTACCGGAGAGCGGCCCTTTTTACCTGCTGCGCCAGTGCAGGCCGTGCATCAGCACCCGCCGCTGCACCCGCCCCGGATAGTCTGTGCAGATTGCATCCACGCCGAGGTTTATCATTCGTTCGATGTCCTGCGGTTCATTTACTGTCCAGACAATCGTCAGCAGTCCCAGTTCGCGGGCGCGGGCCAAGGATTGCGGTGTGATGTCCAGGTAGTAGGGGCACCAGAACCGCCCCCGGGCGGCGGCAACGCGGTCGGGCAGGTCCAAAGCGGTACAGCCCGCCACCGGGTTCACCGCTTTGGAGGAATCCTCGCCCGCGTCGGCGGCGTTCTGGGGCAGCTGGGTCAGGAAGGAAGCGGGCATTTCAGGTGCAGCCCGCTGGCAGAGGGCCAGCAGGTCCCAGTCGAAACTGTGCAGCACAGTGCGGGGCTGCATCCCGGCCTGGCGCACTTCTGACACTACTGCTTCGACCAGTGTCTGGCGCGCGGCGGTGTCCTCCATCAGGTCCGGGTCGGATTTGATTTCCAGCAGCAGATGCACGTCCTGATGCTGCGGCTGCTGCAGCAGCATCAGCAAGTCCGCAAGACGGGGAATGCGCAGGCCGGTCAGGAAGGCCTGATCCGGGAACCGGCGGCCATAGGCGCTGGCACCATCCAGTCCGCCCACATCGTAATCCTGTAAGTCCGCAAAGCTGAGGGCAGAGACTTTGGGTTCCGCGCCTTGCAGCCAGTTGCCGTTCCCATCGCGGACCATCGACCGGGTCAGATGGTGGTTGTGGGTGATCACAACCACCCCGTCGCTGGTGGCGGTGACGTCCAGCTCCAACAGCTCCACCCCGGTTTTCAGGGCGAACTCAAAACCCTCCATGGTATTTTCCGGCAGCACGCCGCGGGCGCCGCGGTGGCCGATCAGCCGGATCACGCCCGGCGCTGCGGCAAAGGCAGGGATCTGGGGGAAGGCCATCAGTCCGCCAGACGCTTGCCGGAGGCGGTATCGAACAGATGTGTCAGCGCGGGCGTGGCCGAGAAGCGGCGGATGCTGCCGATGCTGTCGCTGGCGTGGCCCGGAACGCTGGCGGTCAGGGCGTGTTCGGTGCCCTGCAGGTGCCCGTGGATCAAAGTGTTGGCGCCCAGCTGCTCCAGCAGCTCTACCTGCAGCGCGATCGGGCCTGCGGGGTCGTCCGCCAGATGTTCGGGGCGCAGCCCAAGGGTAACGGCGCTGTTGCGGCGGGAAGACACAGCCAGCACTGTGCCATCGGGCAGGGTGGCGCGGCCGGCGTTCAGATCCGCAGGCAGGAAATTCATCGCCGGGCTGCCGATGAACCCCGCCACAAACACCGAAGCCGGATGGTCATACAGTTCAATCGGGGTGCCGAACTGCTCGACATAGCCGCCGTTCAGCACCATCAGCCGGTCGCCCAGGGTCATCGCCTCGACCTGATCATGGGTCACGTAGATCGAGGTTACCCCCAGCCGCTGCTGCAACTTGCGGATTTCCAGCCGCATCTGCACCCGCAGCTTGGCATCCAGGTTCGACAGCGGCTCATCGAACAGGAACACTTGCGGGTCGCGCACAATGGCGCGGCCCATGGCAACCCGCTGGCGCTGGCCGCCCGACAATTGGCGCGGCTTGCGGTCAAGGTATTGTTTAATCTCCAGGATCTCCGCCGCCTGCTCAACCCGGCGGTTGATCTCGTCCTTGGGGAGTTTGCGGATCTTCAGGCCATAAGCCATGTTCTGGCGCACCGACATATGCGGATACAGCGCGTAATTCTGGAACACCATGGCGATGTCGCGCGCCGAGGGCTCCAGCTCGTTCACCCGGCGCCCGCCGATGGAGATTTCACCGGAGGTCACGCTTTCCAGCCCCGCCACCATCCGCAGCAGGGTGGATTTTCCGCAGCCCGAGGGGCCGACGATGACGATGAATTCGCCATCGTTGATACTGCCTTCGACATGGTGCAGCACCTCGGTCGGGCCGTAGGATTTCACCAGATCTGTGAGTTGAATATCAGCCATTTCCCGCGCGCCTTACTTATCGGTTTCCGTCAAGCCCTGCACAAAGAGCTTTTGCATTGCGATGACCACAAACACCGGCGGGATCATCGCCAGAAGGGCCGTGGTCATGATGATGTTCCACTGCGGGCTCTGCTCGGCCGCTTCCAGCATCTGTTTGATCGACATCACGATGGTTGTCATCGAGGTGTCGGTGGTGATCAGCAGCGGCCAGAGGTACTGGTTCCAGCCGAAGATAAACAGGATCACAAACAGCGCCGCGATATTGGTGCGCGACAGCGGCAGCAGGATGTCGAAGAAGAACCGGAGCGGCCCGGCGCCGTCGATACGGGCGCTCTCCAGCAGCTCGTCCGGGACGGTCAGGAACACCTGGCGGAACATGAAAGTCGCGGTGGCGGATGCGATCAGCGGGATCGACAGCCCCCAGTAGCTGTTCAGCAGTCCCAGGTTTGCGACCACCTCAAACGTGGGCAGGATTCGCACCTCAACCGGCAGCATCAGGGTGATGAAGATCATCCAGAAAAACCCCATGCGGAAGGGGAATTTGAAGTAGACGATGGCAAAGGCGGACAAGAGCGAAATAGCGATCTTGCCGGTGGAGATCATCAGCGCCATTGCCAGGGAATTCAGCAGCATCAGCCAGACCGGCGCCGTCTCCGTCCCGCTGAGGCCGGAGCCGAACAGGGTCTGCTTCATGTTCGCTAGGAAATACTCGCCGGGCCACAGCGGCAGCGGCGCCTGGTTCATGCGCAGCTGGTCATGGGTGGAGGCGACAAAGGTGATCCATACCGGCAGGGCAATCGCCAGAACGCCAAGCACCAGCACCAGATGGGTGAGGAAGGTGACCAGGGGGCGGTTTTCAACCATCAGTATGCCACCTTTCTTTCTACAAAACGGAACTGGACCACGGTCATGGCAATCACCAGCACCATCAGCACCACCGACTGCGCCGCCGAGCCGCCAAGGTCGAGGCCGACAAATCCGTCGTTGAACACCTTGTAGACCAGGATGGTGGTCGAGGTGCCGGGTCCGCCCTGGGTGACGGCGTGGATGATGCCGAAGGTCTCGAAGAAGGCGTAGACCATGTTGATCACCAGCAGGAAAAACGTGGTGGGTGAGATCAGCGGGAAGATGATGGTCCAGAACCGGCGCGCCGGGCCTGCGCCGTCGATGGCGGCGGCCTCGATCACGGAATTGGGGATCGACTGCATGGCGGCAAGGTAGAACAGGAAGTTATAGGCGACCTGCTTCCACGCCGCGGCGAGGATCACCAGCACCATCGCCTGATTGCCATTCAGGTAATGGTTCCAGGTGATGCCC
>NZ_CP081042.1:0-81195 GCF_025141525.1 Leisingera sp. M527
GATAATGCATGGAGGTCTTCCGGCCAGCCATTTTGGATCCGCCGGGGCCTTTCGGCAGGCCGCCGCCCAAAGACTGTCGGCCTGTTGACCGCCCCAGTCATGTTTTTGCGCAACGGCTGGCCCGGCCCCGAAGAAACCTTCGCCTTGGTCTGCAGCCAGGCTGCAGGCGCTTCACACGGTGCAGCCATTGTCGCCGCACCGGCTGGAGGAGTCCGGCTGCTGATCTGCGGCCGCAGCAGCAGCCTTGCCGGCAAGCAAGCTGCCAATCTCCACACCCACCTGCAGTTTTGAGACCTGGCCAAAGTGATGCGCTGCAATCCGGCCCGACTGATCCAGCAGAACCAGGCTCGGCGTTCCATGCATCCCGTAGGCGCCCATGGTCTCCGGCAGCGGCCCTGCCCCCTGTTTGTCGACCGCAACAGGAAACGTAATGCGGTATTCATGCAAAAAGGCTTTCAGCGATACCGGGGTCATGGCTTCGTGGTGCTCAAAGACAGTGTGCAGTCCGATCACCGCCACCTGATCGCCGGGAAAGTGCCGATGCACCTCTTGTGCCAGGGGAATGCCATGGGCGACACAGCCAGGGCACAGCATCTGGAAGGCCTCAATCAGAACAACTTTTCCGTGGAAATCTGACAGCTTGAGGTTCCTGTCAGTGTTGAACCATTCACTGACCTGCAGTTCAGGCGCTTGCATTTATTCTCTCCTGTTCAGCAGCCGGCCGCCTGCTTGGCGCGGCCGGCTGCTACCGGTTATTGAAGTTTGCCCGGCAGGCTCAGATCGCCTGAGGCTACGTCGAATACATCGGTGACACACAGCAGCGGCGCATGAATGCTGGCGTTCACCCGCAGGGCGGAAGTGACCCCGTCATAGGCAACGCCTTCCAGCTCGACGCCGCTGGCAAAGCCTGCATTCACCTTAATCTCCGGGCCGTCGAACAGCGGCGTGAATCCGGGGCTGTCGAGAAAGATCGGGAACCCTGGCCAGGTCGCGGGCAGTTCGGGCGTCGCGCCTTCTGGTATGTCGCGCACGGCGAGGGCACCGGGACCGCAGGCTTCGGTCGGAGTCAGAACAACCCAATGGCTGTGCCATTCGATGCCGTCATTGGCCGGGTCGCCGTCGCCGTTTTCATCAAAAAGCGGGGTGTCGTCAAAATCCGGGTGGCTGGTTGCAGCCATTGCCAGAATGCCGGTGCCGCCCTCAAATCCCACGGCAGAGGGATCAAGAGATGTGGGCCAGACGTAGGACCAGACATCTGACCCGCCCACTGCGCCGGTTGCAGCTGGAACCGATGCCCCGGCGGTGCCGCTGGTGGTCATGTGGAAGGTAACAGTGTTGCCGTTGCGGTGCGCATGTGCCGCAAGGATGTCGAAATCCGCCACCTTGCCGGCATCAGCCGGAGAGATGATGGCCCCCTCTTGATGAATGGCATGGCCGCCGTCAGCAACAGCGGACGAAGCACCGAACACAATGGCGGCAAGGGATATCCAGGTAAGTTCCATTTCTCATCTCCAATTATTTAATAGCGATTCGCTACTATATAAAAAACACATTGCAACTTTAATTTCGACTCGCTACTTGTTGAGCATGAAATCCGACCACGGCATCCGCATCCTCATCAACCGCCTTGCCAGGATAGATTCCGCCGCCGGCTGGACCGGCGACCTGAACCCGGCACAACGGGCAGCGCTGGAGTATCTGATTGAGGCCAATCAGTTTTCCCGTTCGCCGTCACATGTCGCCGAGTATCTGGGAACAACGCGCGGGACGATGTCCCAGACGCTGAAGGCACTGGCGCGCAAGGGATACGCTGCTGAACGCCGGCAAAAGTCCGACCAGCGATCAATTTCCTATGAGCCGACCGAGGCAGGCCTGGCCGCCGTGACAGGATCCAATCCGATTGCAGACGCAATTGGCAGCCTGCCCACTGCCGTTCAGACCGCGCTTGAGGACGGCCTGCTTCAGAGCCTTAGGCTGGCTCTGGCAGCAAACGGCGGCCAGTCGTTCGGGAAATGCAAGACCTGCGCCTATCATGACGCCGGTTCCGGAAATGGCTTCTGCACCTTGCTGGGGCTCGACCTGGAACCGGGCGAAAAAGACAAGATCTGTATCGAACACAAAGAGGCCTGAATGACCCTTCCTGAACTCTCGGCAGAAATTGGCGGCATCTTCCTGGGCAGCGTTCAGGACCGCTGGGAAGGAAAAGCACCCTCCGCCATTCAGAAAGACCGGGTGCCCGGCCTTCAGGCCATTACGCAGACCGGATTTTCAGAAGATGCGCAGGCGGACCTGACCGTGCATGGCGGCGAAGAAAAAGCCATTCACCACTACGCGCTGGATCACTATGCGGCCTGGCAGGACGAGGGGCACATGGCCGCCGGAACAGTCCCTGCGGCCCTTGGTGAAAACATCACGACAATTGGGATGACTGAGGAAAACCTCTGCATCGGGGATATCCTGAAGCTGGGTACAGCCACCGTTCAAATCAGCCAGGGCCGCCAGCCTTGCTGGAAACTGGGACTGCACACTGGAATTGAAAAGATGCCCTACCTGTTTCAGAAGACAGGCCGCACCGGATGGTATTACCGTGTGCTGGAAACCGGCGCGGCTGAAGCTGGCGGCCGCATAACGCTGATAGAAAGACGCAACCCGGACTGGAGTGTCCTGCGCGTAACCCGCGCCCGGCTGACACGCAGGGTTTCCCGCGAAGATGCCGAAGCCCTGGCAGGTCTGGCAGATCTCGCCTCCGGCTGGCGTCAGGCATTTGCGCGCATGGCCGAAGGCCTTTCAAGCGAGGACACAAGCGCAAGGCTTGCTGGTCAGTATTGACACCGGCGCCATCGCTAAACTTGGTTATGGATGTTGCGCGACAAGTACCGCTTTCCCAACTGTGAATGACTGTTTGCTCAATTCGGAAAAGTTGTTCTCACAACTACAGCGAAAGGGCGGTTTGATATTAATGCCTCAAATTGACTTTCAACAACCGTTCTGACGACATCGGTTGCACGGCAGCTATGATGGTGCCGCACTTGCGAGCGGATGCTGCGTCAGCAACCTGCCAAAACGTAAATGTCGGGCTTGTCCGCTCCTCGATAGCCGCTCCTCGTTGCAGCGAAAGGACGGTTCGAATTTCGCGCCTCAGACTGGTTTTGAATGACCGATTTGGCGACATCGTGTCAATCGGCATGGAACTTTGACCCCCTATAGGCATCCAAAATTGACCCCCTGTTTGGCGTGCGGTTAGCTGGCCCGATGCGGCGCAGCCTCCACTCAGCGAAGCCGTATCGGGCCAGCGTCGGTCGGCTATTCTCGGGTTTTGAAGCGCCAGCTCTCGTTGCCTGTTTCGACGATGTCGCAATGGTGGGTAAGGCGGTCGAGCAGTGCAGTGGTCATTTTGGCGTCGCCGAAGTCGAGGTTGGTCGTCACGATGATCGATGTGCGCTCGTAGAGGCGGCTGATGAGATGGAACAATAGCTGACCACCGGTTTGTGCGAAGGGGAGATAGCCAAGCTCGTCGAGGATCAGGAAGTCGAGGCGGCACAGCAGATCTGCCGTGCGTCCCTGTCGGTCGGCGCGGGCTTCCGTATCGAGTTTGTTCACCAGGTCCACAACGTTGAAGAAGCGCCCCCGTCTGCCGCGGCGGATGCACGCCCGGGCGATGCTGACGGCCAGGCGGGACTTACCGGTCCCTGTGCCGCCGATCAGCACGACATTGCGTTGCTGCGCCAGAAACTCTCCGGTCGCCAGATCACGGACCAGCGCCTCGTTGACCGGCGTGCCTTCGAAGCTGAACTCATCGGCTTCTTTCGCCAGGGGCAGTTTGGCAATCGTCATCTGGTATTTGATCGAGCGCACCTGCTTCTCACTGATCTCGGCGTTCAGCAGATCGCCCCCTCTCGGCAGCATGCTGCGCATGCGCCTGCCGGGCAATGGATGATCTGTTGCGGTTCGTGCTGACGCTTCACTGCCGTGGCGATGGTCTCATCGTAGGCGGCCTTCATGCCGTAGAGCTTCAGCTGGCTCATCGCGTCCAGCACCTGTGATCTTTCCAGGGATGGGTCTCCTTAGGCTGTCATAGCGTTTGCAGTCGGCCACGGGCTCGCAGGTCAGTCGCAGCGCGTCGGGCGTATCGATGGTCAGCGGCGGCGGCGGTTCACGATGCCGGGCCAGAATGTTGATGACGACCGAGGCCGCGGGGGCCCCTTCGTTCAGCGCTTCGGCACAGGCAGCATCCACTGCATCCAGCCCATCGGTCGGGATCATGCTCAGGATCTGGACCATCTGCCGGTCGCCATTGGGCACCTTGCCCAGTTTGCGCTGAATGCGCCTGATCGCTGATGGCAGCTCCCAGTCCTTGAAGGGAGCCCCATTCCTGAGGGCGTCCCGCTGCCCGGCAGCGCCCGAAGGCTCGATCATGCCGCCCTACGATCTTGCCGTCCTGCCAGATCTCGACCCGCTCGGCATAGGCGCGGATCTCGACTGGCCGGCCGACGGCGCGGCCATCCACCGAATAGCGGTTCTTGTCGAACCGGACGAGACAGGTCTTCGAGACTGATGCCGGAACAGCGTGGAATCCATCAAAGGGGCCGGCATATGGCACCAGACTCGCCCGCTCGCCCTCGAAGACCTCCCAGATCGTGCGGTCTCGAAGCTCCTGATGCGGATGAGATTTGGCCCAAGCAACGCAGCGGTCCTCGAGCCAGGCGTTTAGTTCGGCGAAGCTCTTAAACTTGGGCCTGGGCACGAAGAAGCGACGCCGGGCAACGCCGACCTGGTTCTCGACCTGCCCTTTCTCCCAGCCAGACGCCGGTGTGCAGGCAGCGGGATCGACAAGATAGTGCCCGCACATCTGCTGGAAGCGCCGATTGCAGGCCCGGTCGCGGCCCACGAAGATCGTGTCTGCCGCCGTCTTCGCTCGGCCTGGCCTCGGACCCATGGCGGCCAAACCTCGCTATCGTAGATCCCGCGCGTGCAGGCCCCGCCGAAGAAGGCGAAGGCCTTGTCATGGGCATCGAACACCATCTCTTGCGTCTCGCGCGGATAGGCCCGGACAAACAGCATGCGGCTGTGGCAAAGCCTGACATGCGCCACCTTCACAGTGGTGGTCGCGCCGTCGATCACCACAATCTCGTGGCTCCAGTCGAATTGGTAGGCCTCGCCCGGATCGAAGATCAGCGGGACATAGGCGGCCGCGGAGGCCTCTTGTTCTTCCTTGGACCACGCGGCCGCGTAACGCCGGACAGCATCATAGCCGCCGTCATATCCAAGGGCTCTCAGTTCTTCGAATATCCGGATGCGGGTCAACCGCTCGCGCTTTGGCTTCCTCGCATTCGCCGCCAACATCTCTTCGAGCTTGTTTTTCCATGGCCCGATCTTTGGCAGAGGCTGAACGCTGCGTTCGTAGGTTGCTTCCGTCACACCAGACCGGATCACCTTCCGCACCGTATTCCGCGATACCCGCAGTACCCGGCAGATCTGCTTGATCGGTTTGTTCGGCATTGGCCTCGGACCAATGGCGGCTCAATGCCTCAATCCTGAAAATACGCCCGCCGGATCTTTGCTATCGTCTCCACGACCAACATCCCACTCTGTGCTCCCCGATAAGCTCGGGGGCATCATTCACATCAGTGTAAGGGGGTCTTTTTGGACGCCGATTTCCCCGCTACGGGGTCAAAATTGCATGCTTGTTCACAGACATCGGCTGCAACGCAGCGATGAGCGTGCCGCACCTGCGAGGGAAGGCTGCGTCAGCGAAGGCGGGAAAACGAATGTCGGTTGTGTCCGCATCTTTCGAGTTTGAGCATGGCGCAGCGAATGGCAACTACCTTTGCATGTTCTAAATTGTTCTAAATTTTGGCCACTTTCACATGCTCGGGCCTCTTGGGCCATATTGGCGCGCCAACTCAATCATGTCCGCGACCAGGCGCGCCTCGCCGGCCCGGCCTCTTGGCAACTTTCTCTGCGCGGAACGGTGCTGCCCCAGGACACGGCAGGCCTTCCGTTCCGACACCCTGAACTGACTGCGTACATGCTCAATGCAGGCCCGGCGGCGAGCCGGGCTCAGGGGCTCTGCCCGTTCAGGCCTGAATTGATCCACCGGATCAATTCCTAAACGGCCATCCCTCCCGTTGCGGCCTCCGACAGGATGAGCTTGTCCAGGGTCAGATCCGAAACGGCGCGACGCAGCCGCTCGTTCTCTTTTTGCAGCCGTATTGTTCCCTGAGCTGGTCGGTTCCCATCCCGCCATATTGCTTGCGCCAGCGGTAGCAGGTCTGCTCAGTGATGCGCACTTCGCGGATCGCATCCACGCGCTGCATTCCCTGACCGACAAGCACCTCAACCTGCCGCAACTTCGTGATAATCTCTTCGGGCTTGTGTCGCTTCGTTCCCATTCTGATCCTCCGTTTTCCTAAACATAACGGCGGGGCACTTCAGTGGGGGGATCACGGCGTTTGAAGGATGTCTCATAAATTGGCAGCAGACGGAACCCGCCCGTTAATCCGTCGATCTGGAGCTATCGAAATCTGAGACCAAAAAGGCCGCCTGTTTGTTCTTGGTTTGTGAGGCGGGTCGGAACCACGTACTGTTGCACATCAAAACCGTCTTGAAACCCATCCTCAGGCAGCGCGTCAGAATTCATGGTCACGATGTATTTTGAAACCGACCTTTTCCGCGTGGCTAGCCCCGAGTTGAAGGGCCTTAGCGCATTGTCTCTCATCAACACCATAGAAAAGATGACTGTCATGAATCAGGAAGCCTGGGCCAATTCCGCGCTTCGTCGTCAGTTCAGCCAACATCAGATCGAAACAGAAGATCTGCATGCTGTTGATGCCTTTGCTCTGCTGCGCGTAGAAGCAGCCCCCATCCGTTAACCGTTCTGAAGCTGCCACAGATCCGCGTAGGCCCGCCCGTATTCCAGCAACTCGCCATGGGTGCCCTGTTCGATGATTTCGCCCTTGTCCATTACAAGAACACGGTCGCACAGCGGCATGCAATTCAGCCGGTGCGCGATCATGATAACGGTGCGGCCATCGATTATTTCCGGCAGTCTCCGCAGAATTCCAGCCTCGGTCTCATAGTCCAGCGCCGAGGTGGCCTCGTCGAAAATCAGGATCTTGGGATCCGCCACCAGCGCGCGCGCAATGGCAATCCTCTGGCGCTGGCCGCCGGACAGGTTGCCGCCCCGCTCGCCGACTTGCGTGTCGAAACCATGGCGCAGCTGCTCGACGAATTCGCTGGTGCCTGACAGCCGCGCGGCATGCAGGATCTCCTCTGGCTTCGCCGTCGGATTGCCGAGGGCGATATTGTCCCAGACTGATCCGTTGAACAGGAAGTTTTCCTGCAGCACCACCCCCATGTTGCGGCGCAGGTTGGCCGGGTCGGCCATTGCAAGGTCAACATTGTCCACAAGCACCTGGCCGCTTTGCGGCACGTAAAGCCGTTGAACCAGTTTGGTGATGGTGCTTTTGCCCGATCCGGACAGTCCAGTCAGCCCTATCACCTCTCCGGCATTGACGGTCAGGTCAACGCGCCGCAGAACCTCGGCACCATCGGGTGAATAGCGGAAAGTCACCTTCCGCAGATCAATGCGCCCTTTGATATCTCCTAGCGAGGAGCGGCCGGCACTGGCTGCGGTCTCGGGTTCCTCCTGCAGAATGTCGCCGATCCTGCGGATGGAGATCCCGGTGTGCTGGAAATCCTGCCAGATCTGCGCCAGCCGCAGGATCGGCATGGTGACATGGCCGGACAGCATGTTGAAGGCGACCAGCTGGCCTACGCTCAGCTCGCCTTCCAGCACCAGGCTGACGCCAAACCACAAAAGCAAAGCCGCGGACACCTTCTGCACCAGACCGATGGCTCCGCCTGCCCAATGGCCCAGCATGCTGGCCCCGAAGGTCGCCTTGAGCGACGCGCCCAGCCTGTCTTCCCAAGCCCGGGCGAATTGCCCGCCCATGCCCAGGGACTTGATGGTTTCAATGCCGGTTACGGTTTCGGTCAGAAAGGCAGAATTTTCCGCATGCCGTTCGTATTCCCGCTCCACCCGCTTGCGCAGAAACGGCCCGATGATCAGCCAGGTCAGCCCGAACACTGCAAGTGTCGCCAGAACAACAAAGGCCAATTTGCTGGAATAGGCAAACATGACCGCCAGGAAAACGCTGATGAAACAGAGGTCCACCACCATCATCAGGGCAGAGCCGGTCAGGAAGTTGCGGATATGGTCCAGTTCCTTGACCCGGGCCAGGATTTCCCCCGCCTGGCGGTTGCGGAAGTAGTCCAGCGGCAAGTAGACCAGATGCCGGAACAGGCGTGCGGACAACTCCGAATTGGCACAGCTTGCCATGTGGGAAAACACCAGCGACCGCAGAAATGTCATCAAAGGTTCAAAGAAGGCAATCCCGATCAGGGCAATTGCCAGTACGTCCAGGCTTTGCAGGCCCCGGCTGACCAGGACCTTGTCGATCACAACTTCGAACAGCTTGGGCGACACCAGGGCAAAGGCCTGAATGATCAGCGAGGCCAGCAGAATGCGCCGGAACCGCGCCTTGTGCTTCAGGATCGAAGGCAGAAACCAGGAGAACCCGAAAGCCTTTTGCCCCGACATCCACGACGGTTCCCGGCTGCACAGGATGACCTCGCTGTCAAAGTCGCGGGCAACATCTTCGGGGGCATTGCGGGTGGTGCCGCCTGTCAGCGGGTTTGTGACCTGCAGCTGCCCGCCGACTGCGCCGGTAACGGCGTACCATTGCCCGGTATCAGCCTTGCGGATCAGGTATGGCACCGGGGCAGACAGCAGCCGCCGTTCCGGCAGGGGCGCCAGCCGCGCCTTGATCCCCATGCGTTTGGCGCAGCGGATGATGTCAGTGGCATCAAAGGCAGCATCGGTTTTGCCGTGCAGATGCCAAACCTGGCCGGCATCCGCTGCAACATCCAGCTGACGGGCCGCCGCCAGAAGTGCCAGCAGGCCCGTGTCCTGCTCCGGAGAGACCGCCGCCGCATCGCTTCCCTGCAGGAAGGCTGTATCCTGCAGGCTTTCTGCTGCCATGCTCATTACCGTTCCCTCAAGGTTTCGGACTGGTATTCGCGCAGCGGACTGAGGACGTAATCAATGATCCGCCGGTCCCCGGTCTTGATTTCTGCGGAAACGGTCATACCCGGCGACAAGGCGATGCGCTCGCTGCCGGATGCGATCACCAACCGCTCCAGCACAACCCGCGCCGGATAAACCAGCCCCAGCCGCTCATCCTCAATGGCGTCGCCGGACACATTTTTGACCTCGCCCACGACAGTGCCGAACTTGGTGTAGGGGAAGCTGTCGATCTTCACTTCAACCGGATGGCCGTCACGGACAAAGCCGATGTCCTTGTTCAGAACCATAACCTCCGCTTCAAGGTTTGCGGCATGCGGCACAACAACAAGCAGTTCCTGAGCGGGCTGGACAACGGCACCAATCGTCGAGACTGCAACTTGCTGAACCACGCCGCTCACAGGTGCGGTTACGGTCATTTTACGCGCGTTTTCATCGGCCTGGATCAGCTGGTTGCGCAGGTTCGACAGCTGGATCTGTTCCTGCGAAAGCCGGTCCAGCAAAGACTTGCGGGTTTCATAGCCGAATTGCTCGATCTGCTGGTTGAGGTCGTTCTCCTCGGACTTCATCTGAGTAAGCGACACCTCGGTCTCTGCCAGCTCGCGGCGCTGCTCGATCAGCTCGCGCGACAGTTCCAGAAACTGGTAACGCGGAAACAGGCCCTGTTCCATCAGCGTGCGGCGGCTGTCCAGACGTTCCTGAGTGTTTTCAATCAGGGCCTTGGTCTCGGCAGCAATGGCGCCCGAGGCCTGCTGCCGCAACCGCACCTGCTCGACCCTGTTCTGCAGAACAGTCAGCTGGGATCCTGTGCTGTCGGTCTCGGCCTCCAGACGGTTCTGCGCAGTCTGTGCCAGCGCAGCGGGCGTCCCCTCGGGAATCAGAAAATCACCCAGCGGCCCGCCGCTCAGCAAGGCTTCCAGCCGGGCAACCTCGAGTGCAGCCGCCTGCAGCTGGCCCCGCAGCCGGTCGCGTTCAGCAGCGGCAGAGGTCGGGTTCAGTTCAATCAGCGTGTCCCCTGCCCTGACCTCCTGCCCATCACGGACCGAGATCAGGCTCACTTCTCCGCGCTCCGGCGCCTGCACCACTTTGGAACGGTCATCAACGATCAGCCGCCCCGAAGCGGTGGCGATAATGTCGATCCGCCCATAAAGCGCCCATAGAACGACCCCGATGCACAGCAGCACAATCGCAAGGCTGAACCCCCGTGCGGCACTTGAGGGCGGCCGCTCCAGGATTTCCAGATACTCCGGCAGGAATTCCAGCTCCAAGGAGCTGCGGTTCCCCGTCTTGGCGGCGGGAGCCGGTTTCGCGGCAGGCTTTTGCTCCGCCGCTTTCCGGCGCCGTTTAGACAATAAGTCCATCTGCCTCTCCCTTTGCCAGGGCTGCTTCCGCAGCCTTGGGGGTCTGCCCCTCAATGGCGAGTTCGCTTTTTTGCAGGTTCCACAGGTTGCGGTAGGCGCCATCCGGGTTCTGGATAAGCGTATCGTGGGTTCCGCTTTCGATAATCCGGCCTTGATCCAGCACATGAATACAGTCGCAGTCCCGGACGGTGGACAACCGGTGCGCAATCACAATGACGGTCCGGCCCTTGCGGATTTCATCCATATTCTTCTGGATCAGTGCCTGGGAATGATCATCCAAAGCCGAGGTTGCTTCGTCCAGGATCAGAATGCCAGGTTCGCTGAGCAGCGAGCGGGCAATGGCGATCCGCTGCCGCTGCCCCCCCGAAATCGAACTGCCGCCTTCGGACAGGATAGTGTCATACCCGTCTTTCATTTCGAGAATGAACTCATGGGCCCCGGCCTTGACTGCGGCTTCAGCGATATCCGCCAGCGGCGCCGATGGCCGGGTCAGTGCAATATTGTCACGCACGGATCTGTTGAACAGAAAATTCTCCTGCAGGACGATGCTGGTGTTCTGCCGCAAGGACACGGAATCCAGCGTTGCTATGTCGGTGCCGTCAATGCACACTCTCCCGCTTTCGGGAATATAGAGTTTCTGCACCAGCCGTGCGACCGTGCTTTTGCCCGATCCGGACCGCCCGACAAAGGCAACCATCTGGCCGCCGGGAATCTCCAGGTTGAAGTCCTGCAGCACCGGTTCGCCATCCGGCGCATAGCGGAAAGTGACGTCCTGGATGGAAACGGCCCCCTTTGCGATACGCTGCACAGTTTTATGGGCCTTGGACACTTCGGGGATCGTGTGCAGCACATCGCCCAGGCGCTCGACCGAAACCCGCGTCTGCACGAACTGGCGCCAAAGCTCGGTCAGGCGCAGAACCGGCTGGCTGACGTGGTTGGCCATCATGTTGAACGCGATCAGCTGCCCGATCGACAGCTCCAGGCCGATAACCTTGCGCGCGCCGATCCACAGAACCAGAACCATCGTCAGCTTCTGAATGGCCTGCACCAGCGTGTTCGACAGCTGCATCAGCCGCTGAACCTTGTAGTTCGACAGCACAAAGTCGCGGGTCTGGTATTCCCATCGCCGGATCATCTGGGCTTCCAGCGCCAGCGCCTTGACTGTTTCGACCCCGGTCAGCATTTCGGTCAGAAACGACGTGTTGACGGCGCCATCCCGGTACAGCTCTTCGATCCGGCGCTGCAACGGCCCCGTTATCAGGAAAGAGACCGCCATATAGCAGGGCACCGAGGCCAGTACGACAAAGGTCAAAACTGGTGAATAATAATACATCACCGCAAAGAAGATAAAAGTGAAGCTAAGGTCGATCACCAGCGTGTTCGCCGCACCGGTGATGAACTCGCGGATTGAACTCAGCTCGTTCACCCGCGCAACGGTCACACCAACCGGGCGCGACTTGAAGTAAGTGAGGGGGAGGTCAACCAGATGCCGGTACAGATTGCCGCCCAGCCGGGCATCGATCCGGGTTGCGGTGCGCGTTGCCAGATACTGCCGCAGCGTCTTCAGCGCCACCTCGAACACAGCCACGGCAATCAGCGTGACCACCAGAACATCCAGGGTTGAAACAGAGTTATGGACCAGCACCTTGTCCATAATGACCTGAAAGAACAGCGGCGAAATCAGGGCCAGGCATTCAATAGCCGCTGAGGCCGCCAGAATTTCAAACGCCAGCCCCTTGTACCGGGTCAGTTCCGGCAGGAACCAGCGGATGTCAAACTTCTGAACAATCTTGTGAAACCGTTCGCGTACCCGCAGCACAGCCGCCTTTCCGGACCAAATGCCGGCAAATTCTTCACGGCTCAGGGCTTCGGGAGCAGCCGCGTCCGGGCGCTGTATCAAGGCGTTCTGATCCGAAAGGCTGGCCAGCAAAAACCAGGCTCCGGCTTTATCCTGCAGGATCAGCGGCAAAGGCTGCTTTTCCAGCTTCGCCTGTGTCAGGTTGTGAAAGCGCATTCTGAGCTTAAGGGCCCGCGCGGCGGAGCGGGCAAGACGCTCTTCCGCCGCATCTCCCTTCTTATTCAGCAGCTTGCGGACTGTTTCCTCTGCCTGCGGAATCTGCATGACCCCGGCCCAGATTGCCAAACACTGGATCAGGCTGCCTGCCCCGCGGCTGGTCTCCGGGCTGCATTCACCGCCATCTTTCAGGGAGACCGGGGTCATGCCATCGCACCAAAAAGGTCAGCAGCCTGCCGCCGGTTGCCGCAAGCTGCCTGCATGCAGGCGACAGCAGATTTTCGCATCGTGATGTCCGGGCAAGCCATTACGCTTCCTCAAAAACAGAAGCCAGCTGCTTCGCAAGTTTGCGCACGCAAGCTGGGGAATTCGGGTCGCAGACCACATGGAAATCAATCCTCCCAAGTTCAGGAAGGTGTTTGTCCAGCATCTTGACCGAATAGGGGTTTCTGTTCGCTCTCAAGAAGGAATCGACCGTAAAGCCAACGCCATAGCCGCGCCGGATCGCATCAAAATATGAGGTGAGAGAAGATGTTTCAAAAACCACCTGGTGCGCCCGGTTGCTGCGTTGCAGGATTTCATCTGCCGACGGACCGCGGCTGACATTGCCGCGCCAGATGACAACCGGGACTTCGGCATCATTTGCCAATGTGTTTTCGTCGAACTGCAGGCCGCAGATCCAATTCAGCGTACAGCGTTTGGAAAAAACGCTATTCGGCGGCTTTCCTTCCCGGCTGCAAACCACTGCAACTTCGATCTGCCCCAGTGATACTTTTTTCACCAGGTTGTCTTCGCTGTCAGTAACAATTTCCAGTTTCGGCCCGGTTCCAGGCGTGTCCAGTTTCCAGATCATTTCTGGTCCGAAAAAGAACTCAACAGCAGGCAGAACGCCGATCCGGAACCGTGCGCAGCTGGTATTGCCAATCAGTCCCTCGATTTTTTCCAGCTCTCCCACAATGCGCTGCGTGATCTGGTAGAGCTGCTGGGCCTGTTCTGTCATGCCCCGGTGCGGGTTCCGTTCAATGAAAAGAGAAAACTGCACCGTATCTTCCAATCGCTTTATGCGATTGCTGATTGCCGGCTGCGATAGGTTCAGTTTCTTTGAGCACGCGGTATAGGACTTAAGCTGCGCGAGTTCGAAGAACGTCCTCAAAAGGTCGATGCTGACCTGGCTCATATGCGCCAATCCTGTATTTGGGGGATCGTTACGTGCCAGCATAAGTTTACTCTCCTTAACAACTAACCACAATTCACTATAGCTGCCGGCACGGAAGCACCTGCATTGCGGCAGAGGCCTCTGATTGTGAAAGAGTGTGCCGTGCACATGTTGCGGGCACCGGATTTGCACCGGTGCCCGCTCTCGATTGACGGGATTGCGGTTACACGGCTGGTGTGACCCACAGACGGGTGATCTCTTCCTGGATCGTTGCCCCCGATTGTGTTGCCGCACCGTAGTCAAACCGTGCATGCCCCGCCATCTGAGATACCAGCAGATCGATGTTCGCGCTCGACAGGCTTTTGCCGCCGGTTGCAAGTTCTTCGATTTTGCCTGCGCCGTCTTCGCTGAAGTAGCCATTGATACGCTGGCTGCCGTCAGCTTCAGAACCGCCTTCGCTGTTCAGGATGTAAAGATCCTCGCCGTCCCGGGTGAACCACAGGTTGGATATCCCGATGGACTGGCCGTTGAGGTCTTCATAGATGATCCGGTCGGTGCCTCCGGTGTCCGAGATCACATCATGGCCGTCGCCGGCGCTGTAGATATAGGAGTCATCTCCCTGGCCGCCCCGAAGGTCATCGTCTCCCTGGCGGCCGCGCAACAGGTCATTGCCGCCCTGCCCGTCCAGATAGTTGCTGGCGGCGTTGCCATAGAACTGATCACCGTGAGAGGAACCGATGGACCCTTCAAAATTGGTGAGTTTGTCTTCCTCATACCAATTGCCGTCACCAGCCTGGTAGCGTGCAAACTGATTGCTCCCCAACTCGATCCAAACAGCGTGGTTCGCATCATAGTAGCTGGCAATATCATATCCGGACCCGCCATTCAGGTCATCGACAAACGACCCGCCGTTGATCAGGTCATCGCCAGCCCCGCCAGTGATTGTATCCTCGCCATTTCCGCCCTGAAGGAAGTTTGCGCCGCTGTTGCCAATCAGCACGTCATTCAGCCCGCTGCCGATGACTCCTTCAAAACCGGAGACACTATCGCCGTTGTTCCAAACACCGCTAGCAAAGTACTGCTCAGTCTGATCGCCGTTGAGATCAAACCGAATAGCCCAGCTCGCTCCTTTGTAGCTCGCGGTGTCAAAACCATCGCCGCCTTCCAGGTGGTCCAGCCCTGCACCGCCATGAATGAGGTCATCACCGCTTTTGCCGTAGAGGAAGTCCCGCGTATCTCCGCCAGACAGGAATTCATCCGCATCCGTCCCGACAAAATAGTCTTCGCCGGCGCCGCCAATCCGCTGATTGGCAAAGCTGCCGTTGAAGTAGTCAAAGGCGGTCTTCTGCCTGTCCGACACAGTGTGGATCTGGGCCTGCGGCAGCGGAGCTTCGGCGGGCCGCACAAACCGGGCACCCGCCCAATCCGCATGATCGCCGCCATTCCCGTCTCCGGCATCATCGACAACCAGCCGCAATTGGGAATAGCCCGCAACCGACACATCGACTTTGCCTGCACCGTCGCTTCCGGTCAGTGTGCCGCTTTCGAACAGCAGCTGGTTGTCGCCGTAGACCTTGAAGGTAACAGAGCCGCCTGCGCCGACTTCGTCATCAACACCGATGTCAGAGATGAACCGGCGGGCACCCTTGGGAATATCCACCATGATCTCCGACCCGGCATGCACGCCCAGGCCTTTGGCATAGGTTGCCCCGCCGATTGTGATCTGCTTCCCGTCAGCCGAACCGGCTTCACCATTCGACCGATCACGCTCCGCTGCACCCCAGCCATTGCTCTGTGAACTGAAGGCCAGATCGCTGAGATAGACGTTCTCTTCACCAAGCGCGTTGGGCACAGATTCCGTAATGCCGGTGGTGGTAAAGGTGATCTCTTTGATCCAGCGCGCCTTGCTGAACGTCCCGCTGACCCCGACCAGCCGATAGCTCTTGTAAGGGATGCCACCGGTCCGGATCTGGACCGTGTCGCTGCTGTTGCCCGCAGGTTCCCAGTCATAGACGTCCGAAACATCCTGCCAGTTTCCTGCGTTATCCAGAGCCTGGATCTTGAACTGGCTCTTCGGATCAGCTGCATTCTGGCTGCGCAGGAGTTCGATCGCGGTGTCAGCCCCCGCCTGTTCATCCTCAGCATAGGCCCTGCTCGACAGATCGCTGTCGATGGTCAGGCTGGTCAGAATGATCTTGTCAGCCAGGTCAAACTTGATCCAGGCGTTACCGTTCAAAGCGACATCATCTTCGCCTGTTGCCCAGGCTGTTGCGTCCCGGTTCAGCTGCCAGCCGTCCACGATGTTCGAGGGGTTGGAGCGGCTGCCCCAGCTTGTCGAATCCACCTCCGACACCCCGATGTCCGAGCTGCTGGAATGCGGAACTGCCAGCGAGCTGGCTGCCGCGCTCTCCAGAATTTCACCTGACTTGATCTTGCCGCCATCCAGATCCCGGTTGGCCCAATAGCTGCGTACAGTCGAGAACGTCGACAGAGAATCGCTGACCGACACTTGGATCAGCCCGCCCCGGTCGCCTGCCTCGTAGCTGGCGAATTTTTCGTCACCAGACACAATATCCGCTGCTGACACCCCGGCATCAATAAAGCGCTTGATGGCATCGGCACTGGTGATGCCAATCCTGAAATAGGCATCAATGCGGGCATGATCGCTGAGGCCCTTTTCAGCCATCACAGCTGCAACTTCCTTTGCGGCTGACCGCTGGTATCCGGCAATAAAGAGGGCCTTTTCGATCAAGACTGCATCCTGGCTGGTGGCCGTGCCGCTGATCAGATCCCGGACCGTCTTCACGTCCTGCGGCAGAACCCCTTCGCTCAGGTACTGCTCGCCCTGGATTGCGTTCAGACCCCCGTCTATTGCAGCCAGTACAAATTCTGCATTGGCGCCAATTCCCCGCAGCTGGGTCACAAAGGCCAGGTCGAATTCTTCCGGACGGATCTTGTCCCGAACTCCGGAGGACGCATCTTTCAGCAGTTCATCGCTGAACAGCTTGATGATCTCTGCGTCGTGCAGACCTGCTTTCAGATACGCTATGGCATTGGATACAGCAGGCTTGTCCAGGAAACCGAAGTCATCAACCAGCTGATTGATCAGATTGCTGACATCGCCTTGCAGCCTCTGGCCGCGCAGCAGCACCTTGGCCTCTGCGGCAGTCAGCGACTGATCCAGATATTCGAACCCGGCTCCCGAAGGCCACCGGTCTCCCGCCAGTTCATATGCGTTGTCGCCAAAATAGAGCTTGCCGTCGAAGTCCGGATCGAATTCCTCGGGCGAAGAATGCTGCAGACCGGAGCGGAAGGCCTCCATCGCGATGGAAGGCAGTTCTGTCTGGAACAGCATCCCCTCGGTATCATGGGCAATCCGCAGACGGCGGGTGACCGGGTCCAGCGCGACAAGGATCTGGCCCGCGTCGAACGATTTCAAGTGCGCAGATCCTGCTGCCGTCTGGAACTGGCGGATATGGCCGCTCCATTCGCGCAGGTGCAATTCCAGATCGCCTTCCCGGTTGACCTCAATCCGGATACCCGGCTTGCTGCCCCAGGACGTCTGGTCGAAGATCGTCACCTTGGTATCGAACTGGCTTTTGTCCTCTTGCGACACAAAGGCAAACTCACGGTCCGCCAGCTGCTGCCGTCCGGATGCTGTTCTGGGGGCTTCAACCAGGGTGTCTTCAACGTTGAACGCCTCCACGGATTGCGCCTCAGCCGCGGTCAGCCCGGCATTGACATAGTGGACCACGTCTTTCCGGGCGATGCCGGCGTCCAGATAGGCCTGGAACTGCGGATCCCCGTCCGGAAGCTGCACATCATGGTTATAAGTGTCACCATGCGTTGCCGTGGCACTGCTGCGCCAGGCAAAGCTGATCAGATCCGGCTCCAGATAGTAGTTCTTGAAGTAAAGCGACTGCGACCCGTCAGCCGAGGTCAGCTTCAAATCAAGGCCGATCACTTCCTTTGTATAGGCGGCCACATCCGTGTCCAGTTCAACATACCCATAGCCCTGGTTGCTGCCAAAGGCGAAATGCGGCTGCTGCGGCAGGTCGAAGAAATGCGGCTTTCCGTTGTCTATCAGCTGGATGCGCTGGTGGTTGCGGGCATCCAGTTCATAGAAATTGGTCTCTCCGGAAACCAGCGCAGGCAGCCCGTAGTTGAATCCGCTTACACCCAGGCGGACCCGCAGGTGGCGCGCTTCGGTTTCCCGGTTGAAGTTCTTCAGCGTGACCTGGCTGTTCTGATAGGACAGGATCAGATCGCCGCCCTGATGGGTCAGCACCACGTCGCGCATGTCGCCCGATGCAACGCCGTCCAGCTGCAGCATGTCATAGGTCAGTGCGCCGTCGGTGTTGTCGATGACAAAGGATTTGCTGCCTGACAGGTCCACTATATACGTGTCGCTGCCTGCGCCGCCGGCCATTTCGATGTAATTGGCCCCTGACAACTCGTCGTCACCGCTGCTGCCCAGATAGCTGTCTGTTTCCGCCGCAATCGCCTGCGCGGTCACCGACTGCCCATTCACCGTCAGCCCCGGAGCAGAAGCAGCCGCGTAATAGCCTTCAATCAGCAGCGACTCCTGCGCCTCCAGCCCCAGCGCGGGGTCCAGGCGGCTTTCGTCATAGACCAGCAGATCATCCCCCATGCGCAGATAGGCAATCTGCGACAGGGATGCGATGGAAACCGCCAGCCCCGCTGCGGCGTCCGCCTGTGCGACATAGCGGCCTTGCGCATCAGCGGAACTCAGTTCAACCGCATCGCCTGCCTTGACCGAGGTTGTCGAGCGCAAACCGGACACGGCCTCTTCCGCCTCGGCTGTCCCGCCGGCAAGATTTTCTGCGGACAGGCGGCCGCGGCCTTCCAGCGGCAGCTCCAAGAGTGCAGGTACCGCATTTTCGGTGCCCGGCTTATTGGCATAGATCGTAATCTGACCTGCATGGGCGTGATAGTCCGGGATGAGCACCTCAATGGTGTCATCGAAAGCGAAGTACAGCAGGGTCAGCTGACCGTCTTCCGTGTAGAAATAATCCACCTTGTTGAAATCGACATTCAGGACAACCGACATCATCCTTTGCGTGCGGGGTTCCAAAAGGAACGCACCAGCCCCCTCATTCAAGCGGTAAGTCGACACAGCCTGATCGCCGGCAAGGCGGGTAATGTCGTTGTCGCCAGCCGCCTTCTTCTTGAAGACAAAGGACTTGGACACCCGTTCCAGCGAAACCGGGTAAACGTTGCTGCCGTCACCCCGGTACTTGTTTTCCAGCGTCAACGAGAAGCTGGCGCCGCTCTTGTCCCGGAACTGCAGGATCTTGTTCTTGCGCACCGTGCCGTCGCCTTCGAAGATATCGCCGATCTGCAGGGTCTTGCCGTCCGGCCCGCGCAGCACCAGCGCGTTGGCCGAGGTATCCAGCGTATAGCGGTCGTAATTGTCCGGCAACTCGATCAGCGCAGCCTGCGGGCCGTCGTTCTTGTCCAGCCAGATCTGGCCGTGGCTGCCCGCGCTCCACAGGAAAGTGTCGTCGCTGGTGCTGTGAATAACGATGCCGCTGTTGACGACAATTGTATTGGCGCCGCCGCCGCCATGCACCTCATAGCCGCTGGCAAAAAAGCCATCGCCGCGCACATCCAGCAGATTGTCGCCATCGTCGCCATAGACCTTGGTGAAGCTATGCGCATTCACCACCGAGATGTTCTCAATGCTGCTCAGGTTGAAGTTGATCGGATCCGGATGTGTAATCCGCCCGGTTCCCGCTTTCAGATCAATAGTCGCCGAATGCCCATCCGCATCCAGGATCAGCGTATCAACCCCGGCGCCGCCGTCCAGGTGGCCAACCTTGGCTTCCGAGGACATGTTGTAGACATCCGCCAGATCGCCGCCGGTCAACCGCGTCAATTCTGTGGAATTGTCCAGGCTGAACAGGTTCTTCTTGGCCAGATCGCCAATGATTGACTCGCCCGCCTTACGGCCAAGCTCCGCCCAGACCGTGGTACCGGTTGCGATCAGATGCGTGGTGATCCGCTCCAGGTTGCCGAAAACCGGATCTTCCTGCTGCAGCAGATAGCCAACCTCGTCCTTGTCGCCGTCATTGTCACCATCATAGTCGACAATGCCATAGTTCACGTTGAAGCTGCGGTTGCGGACATTCAGGTCTTTGTTGCCGCTTTTGGCAAAGATGTCCGACAAATAGGCCTTGGTTTCGTTCCAGCCGTCCAGCAGGCTGGTTTCCGTGTCGGCTGCGGCTTCCTCGCCCTGCTTTTTGGCCTTGGCTTCCTTGAACCCGCGGGTTTCCACGCCGACCCAAGCGGCAAAGAACTGATGCACCTTGTCCGCGGTGTTCTCAAAATAGTCGCCGTATTCCTCGATCTGCAGCGCACCTTGAACAATGCCCTGGATAATGAAGGCCGCAGCACCGATGGCCAAGCCGATCGGGCCGGCAGACGAGGCGACTGTCGCCAAAAGCGATCCGGCCGCGGCGGCAGCCGCAACTGTCGTGCCTGCAGCGGATGCCGAAACGGCGGCCGCAATGGAAACGCCGGTCAGCGCCACACTGGCTGCCAGGGACACCGTGGTGATCACGGTGCTGGACACCAGCGACTTGTATTCGATGCTGCCTTGATCGCCGTTGTTGTTCCAGAAATCCTTCCATTCCAACCCGATGGAGGCCAGGCTGATCGGCGCCAGCAACAGATCCAGCCCCCCCGCCTTGACCGCCTTGCCAACGGTTCCCAGCGCCTTGCCCGCCAGCTTGAAGCCGGTGCTGATACCTTTGCTGACCACTGTCGGCAGTGCCACGCCGCCAGCCAGTTCCGTCACGGTCAGGGCTTTCTGGGTGGTGTTCAGGTTGTTCCAGTCAGTAATGACCGAGCGGACCGAATTCAGCGTCGTCAGGGTGGTAAAGCTGATGTTAGCCCCGTTCAGCGCCTTCTGCGCCCGCGACGGGCTGAAGTTGCGGCGCAGGGACTGCCCCAGTTTCTGGGTCTCCAGATCAGTGTCCTGACGCAGCTTTGTTTCGATGCCCCGGTACAGTTCCGGGTCAATCTTGGTGAGAGCGCTGACCAGTTCCAGCCGGTCCCTGTAGGTGCCGCTGTTGACGATCTTGCGGACGGCATTGACATCCAGCGGATCCGCATATGGCCCGGCCCTGAACACACCCTGGTCGTTGAGATAGCCCATCGCGTCGGACCGGGTCCAATCGGCCATGTCCACAATCGCGGTTCCGTCATCCAGTCCGCGCACGCTGCGCCGCAGCTGATCCGTCGCGGCGATTTCGAGCAGCTGCAGGTCGGACGCACCGCGGTGCTTGTTTCTGAGCGCCTGAAAATCCTGCTCACTGTAGCCGTTCAGCTGCTTGGACAGCTCGGCAACCCTCAGAACCGACGCCGTGTCCTCAACCGTCAACCCGAATTTAGCCTGCAGCTCCTGTGACTTGCGCAAATTTCGACTCTGGCCGGTTGCAGTCTCGATTGCCTGATGGAAGTCCGGTGCGGCCTCATAAGCGCCCGTGATCTTGGACGTGACCACATCCGCCAGCGATTGGGCCAGATCTGTTGTTCCAACCTTGCTGTCCTGCAAAGAGTCGGAACTGAAGACCTTGGTCAGATCGCCGCCTTCCGCCTCCAGCCGCTGCTTCAGGATGACAGCGAGCTTTACCTTCTCCGCATCCGCCAAATCGCTGGACAGAACGCCTTCCAGGCCGCGCACATCAAACCGGAGATCAGACAGCATTGCGCCGCCGCTCACCAGCGTATTGAACACATTGCCGGATACCTTGAGCCCATGCACGGAGGTGGCCGCGTCATACAGCGCCAGCGCCGAGACGGGCTTGCCGTTCAGGCTGATATCCCCAAGCTTGGACAGGCGCTGCCGCTCGGTCACAAAGCCATCGCCCTCCAGCAGACCGTCAAGCGCCGTGAAGGCCTCCTTGCCGGAAACTTTTGCTGGATCGAACTGGTAGGTGTCAAACACCAGGCTGCCCGAGGAATTCTTCTTTGTGTCATAATAGGAGGCAAGGCTGCCCTCCCAGTGCCCGCCGCTGCTTTTCTGCTGCAAGTGGCTTTCGATGACCGATTTCAGGGCCCCTGCTGTTCCAGCTTCGGAGGATGACGACAGTTTCACTTCGGCAGCATTGGTTTCATAGAAGTGATAGCTGGCGGTGCCGCCGGACACTTTCTTGGCCACGGCAAAGGCGTGGTTGCCGGTATGCAGCTCGTAAAATGCATCGCCGGACGCTGCTTGCAGCCGGGACATCACCTGGTCCAGCGTCAGGCTTCCCTGCCCGTTCAGCACCGACTGTGCTGCATCGCCGGAGTTGCCAAAGGCGCTCAGGCGGCGGATCAGGCTTTGGAAGCCGACACTTTCCACATCTTCGCGCACCGAACTGCTGCTGTTGTCCACGATTCTGGAGTGGGTGAACACGCCGTCCAGAAACTTCTGCTTGGTGCTGTCGGACTGCGACAGGCTGTAGAGATAGCCCAGCGACAGGCCAACACACTGCCCGCAGGGCTTACCGTCCTTGCCGACCCCCACATACAGCGACTGAGGTGCATGACGCACTTCCGTTGTGAACTGCCCGGCCGGGGCCTTGCTGTCCACCATCCGGGTGAACCCGGCAGAAACTTCCCCGGCAACGGCTTCCCAGTTCAGAAGACGTTCGAGATCGCTGCCGTCATCGCCCAGAAGATAGGTTTGGTCTTCCGCTGACCCTGCCCGGCGGCGGCTGGTTCCCGCCTGGCTTTGAGGGGCCTTGTAAAAGGTCAAGTTCTTCTGGATTTCCAGCGTGTGGCCTATGGTATAGCCTGCCGAACCGCCTGCCTTGACCACAAAACCGCCTGAAACAACAGCCTTGTCGGTGAACCCGGATTGCACCGAAACATCAAAGGTCAGCTGATTTGCGTTCTTGGATTTAGTGGGGTCTTTCAAGATCTTCTGAACGTCTTTCTGGAACCCAGTGTTGTCAAATCCGACCTGCTTTCCGGCACTGTCCCGCACGATATGCTTCTTGTAGAGCGCTTCGGCCGCATCGTCACGGATCTTGAAATCCACCACGAAATTTTTGGATTTGTCATTGCCAAAGGCCTCACCGGCCGCGCTGGACAGCTGCCGTGCTTGCGCCCGCCACTCATTGAAGACATCACGCCCGAACAGCTTCTGCAAACCGTTCTTAAACCCCAGAATTTCGCGGCCTAATCCAGTAAGCGTGTTTTTGTGCAGGGAGAATGGGATCGTGAACTGGCCTTTCTCGGCGATTTTGGCCTGGCCTAGCCGAGCCTCGGCAGTGGCGTAGCTTTGCGCGGCAGACCCGGAGACATTGTCAGGGCGGGCGCCTTCAGCCCGCAATCCGGCGCCGCCGGAAATTGGCGTCCAGCCCAAATTGATGCCGCCTGATGTGTTCGATTTCCGTTTTGCCACCGCTGCCGGATCGTTCAGAAGCAGCTTGTCGATATCAACCTTGGTGACTTCCTTGTTGCCCGGCGTGGATACTGTGATTGAACCGGATGAGGTTCCATCTGCTGCTGCTGCATCTCCGGTACTCCCCGCAACGCCGCTCGACAATCCTGCCGCCACCTCGCCCTTCTTTTTAATTTCACGGGTATAGTTCTGGAAGTCGATCGCTTCCAATTCCCCTGTGTACAGCTGCTCAATCAGGTACTGGACCGCCGTCAGATTGAGGTTCTCCGACGACCAGGTCGCCGTCTTCTGGTAGTTGATCAGCTTCACATCCAGAGTCGGCTGTGTGTAAGCAACGTCAACACCTGCACCATAGTCGCCCCGGATCTTAAAGGACCTGCCACTGGCGATAACAAGATCCACGGAATAAACGCCGTCTTTCGCCTTGATAGTGAAGACAGCAGTCGTGTTAGAATCAAGGCTCGCCCCGGCTTTGAATCCTGCTCCAACAGTTCCTTTGGCGCCAATCCCATGGCTGCGCTCCGACTGGAAAGCAAAGGACGTTGTCCCGATGTCATCCGCCATTGAGGTCGGAATATCCTTCAGGATCTCCAGCTTCTGAGTATCGGTCAGTTCGCCAAGCGCCGGATCCCGGTTTGGTTTCACAACATGTTCAAAGAAATAGTCGAAGGGTTTGGTACGCGCTTCGCTGCTGTTGAATTGAGCAATCCGGCTCTTCAGCCCTGCCAGATCTTCGATGTCGCCATCGGTATCTTCCAGCAACGGCGTTTCCCCGCTTGTTCCTGCACGTGCCTCAACAATCCGGGTTTTGACCGCGTTGACGCGCTTTTTCACCAGAGAGCCGGAGCTGGAAGCGCTCTCCTTCAGCCGTTTGGCCGCGCCGAGAAAACTGGTTTTCAGGCTTGGGCGTGCATCCGGGTCAACTGATGTGCCTGTGGTTCCCGACTGAACAAACGGGGTCGCAGATTTGAAAAAGGCGGTCTTGGAGGATTCAGGTTTGCGCAGCTCGGCCAGAGTCTGATAGTCGAATTTGACCACATCAACCTTCGAGTCATCTCTCTGGTTTACACCCAGAAGCCCCGCCGCATCCTGACTTGCCGCCCTCGTCAGCAGCCCAGTGAACTTATCCCGCGGCGTCAGTTTAGCGCGGAAGTCATTCAAACCATCCGCCAGGCTTTTGCTCTTATTTTTGTCCAAGGCCCCGCTGCTGGTACCCTCGGCGCCGGCGAACTCGATATCGAACCCTTCGCCGCCCATCTCAAAGACGCCGGCATCTTCGTCTGCCGCTTCCGCCGCGGTATCGATCTCAAACGCCTCTGCAATATCCGGATAGAGCGCGGCCGCGAATTTCGCCCCTTCATCACCACTGCTGTCGCCCTCGCCCAGCAGAGCGTCAAAGTGATGCCCCAGCTCCTCAGCCAGAAGATATTTCAGATAGGCGCGCCCCTGTGTGATCGCATCGTAGGTCAGCACGATGGTGCCGCCCGCATTTGCCGAATAGGCCGCATGCGCACCGTTCAGGCTGTGTTCCGGCAGGATTGCCAGGCCTTCCGGCATCAAGTCGTCGTCGATATTGGAAAACTTGTTGAACAGAGCATCTTCCGCTGACTGGTCGCCGCTCAGCTTGCTGAAGCTTGCACGCAGGACCTCCCGCAGCCCGGCAGCATCTTCCGACACCGCCAGATTGAGATCCGCCAGCACCTCGGCCATGACATCGGCGATATGATCGTATTCTGCCGCCAGTACGTTTTCATCACCGCTTTCAGCGTAGAGGAGGTCTTCTGTCGTTGTCATGCCGTTCAGCCCTTAATCCTGGTTGCCGTGTCCGCGCACGCCTGTGCACTTTGACCGGCTTGGTAGGAAAGCTGGGAGAAACGCTCAAATTCCTATCCGAAATACATCATTCACCATGTGAATAAGGTCACAATTACTGACGCAAATCGAAGCGAAATCTGCCCAAAGCACAGCTTACGTCATCCACTGTGACACAAACGGCCAAACCTCTGCTCTTCAATGCATTTGTCTAGAAATTCCAGCAGCTGCGCAACAGAACCACAGACAGATGCATGAAGGATGATATTCATCTTTCAGCAACTGAACCGATATGGATAACCTAACGTAAACTGCGTGCTCCGGTGCCGCTTGCACGGCACCGGCAGAGGGCCAAACCCGCAATTTAGGAGCTTCAAGCGATCAGCCGAGTCACTGCCTCAGGTGCGGGGCTTGCGGTGTTTGCTCAGCTCGCAGATCCTCAATTGAACTGAGAAACGGTCGGAAGAAACTGCCATGTCTCCAAGGCACGCATAAGACGATATCTCGGATGGTTTCTGTTCTGCCCATGTTGGAGCGTCGACTTACCGCGCAAAAGTTCCGGTTTCTCAGCCTATGTTGGTCTTCCTGGACCTGTCGTGGATTGATGCCGCCCCTTTTGATAGCATCTAGGGTCAGGACCCATTGATTTCCGGTGGGTGGCGTGATTCACGGTTCGAAAAATGAGCGGTGATATGCCTGCTGACGGGCTGAGGCCGATGCAAAGGCCGTGGAGCCAGGCTAAGCGGCAGTGTTTCTGGCGGTGTCATCCAGCTGGCGGGCTGGGTTCGGGCATTTCCTGCCGGGCCAATGTGTTTGCAGCAAACTCCATGAAGGCGCGGACCACCCGCACGTCCTGCCGCTGGGTGAGCGAGACAATGCTCTCGCCCATCGTCAGGCTCGCATCCTCCAACCTGATCTTGACCAGCCGGCTGTCATGTCCGAACTCCGCCTCGGAAACAAAACCGATGCCGGCGCCCGAGGCAACCAGTTCCCGCACCGCTTCGCGGCCTTCGGCAATAATCGCGGGTTGCAGAATAACACCCCTGCTTCGCGCCTCAGCTTCAATCTTCTGACGGGTCTTTGAGCCCGCTTCGCGGAACACCAGCGGCAGGCCCGGCAAGTCTGCAAGGTGCAGGTTCTGCCGGCCTGAAGGCAAAAACCCGCGGGCGGCAAAGGCGGTGATGCCAGTGGTGCCCAGGTGCAGCCCGGTCATGTCCCGGCCCGGGGTCAAGCTGCCTATGACACCGATCTCAGCCTTGTAGCTGCGCAGCTGTTCCAGGACGTCTTCGGTGTTCCCGGCCCTTAGAAGAATGGTGATATTCGGGTGTTTCTTGCGGAACGGCCCGAGCAGGGCAGTGATATGCAGGACCGAGTCAGCAATGATCCGCAGCTCGCCCTCCACCACCGTACCGGAATCGGACAGGTGCTCGCTGATCTGCGCTTCGGCCTCGAAATAACCTTTGGTCAGCCGCAGCAGCTCTTCGCCTTGGGGGGTTAGGGTGATCTGTTTCTTCTCCCTGCGAAACAGCAGAATGTCATGGTCCTGCTCCAGCTTGCGGACCTGTTCGGAGACCGCCGGCTGGGTCAGATGCAGCGCCCTGGCGGCGCGGGAAAAGCCGCCCAGAAGCGCGACATAGTGGAAGGCGCGAAGCTGGCTGTGGCGCATCTGTCCCCTTTCCCGGCAATCATAGGCTGAGCCTATAAGTGAATTGTTTTTTGCAATTTTACATATGGATTGGCAGGCGGCAATGATGTGTTCAAATTCCTCTTGGGAGAGTGCAGATGAGTGCTTCCACGGATCCGATTGAACCGCCCAGGCTGGGCGAACCCTATTTGCTGACGCCGGGGCCATTGACGACTTCTTATGCGGTGAAACAGGCGATGCTGCGGGACTGGGGCAGCTGGGACGATGATTTTCGCGGCATGACCCGCGAGATCCGCAACCGCCTGCTGGCGTTGCTGGGGCGCGGCGCGGAGGACTTTGACTGTGTGCCGATGCAGGGCTCCGGCAGTTTTGCGGTCGAGGCGATGCTGGGTTCCTTCATTCCCCGCGATGGCAAGGCGCTGGTGCTGATCAATGGCGCCTATGGGCTGCGCTCGGCGCAAACGCTGAACTATCTGGGCCGCGACCACGTGGTGCTGGACAAGGGCGACTACCTGCCGCCGCGCGGTGCGGAGGTGGCGGAAATTCTGACCGCTGATCCGGCGATCACCCATGTGGTGGCGATCCATTGCGAGACGTCCTCGGGCATCCTCAACCCAATCGCTGAGATATCCAAGGCTGTCTATGCCGCGGGCCGCAAGCTCTTGATCGATTCCATGTCGGCCTTTGGTGCGATTGATATGCAGCCCTCGGACATTCGATTTGAGGCAATGGTGTCGTCGGCCAACAAGTGCATTGAGGGCGTGCCGGGCTTTGGTTTTGTCATCGCCCGCAAGTCTGAGATTGAAGCGGCCAAGGGCAATTGCCATTCGCTGTCGTTGGACGTCCACGCGCAATGGGACAATATGGAAAAGACCGGCCAGTGGCGGTTCACACCGCCGACCCATGCGGTGGCCTCCTTTCTGGTAGCTTTGAAGGCGCATGAAGCCGAAGGCGGCGTCGCTGGCCGCGGCGCCCGTTATGCGCGCAACCGCGATGTGATGGTCGCCGGAATGCGTGAACTGGGTTTCGAGACGCTGCTGGACAGCCGCTGGCTGTCGCCCATCATCGTCACATTCTTTTGCCCTGCGGATGAGAAATTCGTGTTCAGCCGCTTTTACAGCCTGATGAAGGCGAAGGGTTTTATCATCTACCCTGGCAAGCTGACCGCTGTGGACAGCTTTCGCATCGGCTGCATCGGGCAGATGGATGAACATGTAATGCGGCGGGTTGTGACCGCTGCCCAGGAAACGCTTGCCGAAATGGGCGTCGCAAGCGCGGCCCCGCCTGCTGCGGCGCTGGAAGAACGCGCCAAACTGGCTGCCTGAAGACAAAGGACCCCGAGATATGACCACCCACACCCCCGTCATCGCCAATGGGCGCAGCTACCCGGTCCCCAAGGTTCCGGCGATTGCCATCTGCCTGGACGGCTGCGAGCCTGAATACCTGGAGGTTGCCATCGCCAAGGGGCTGATGCCGACGCTGAAACGGATCCGCGAGACCGGCACCGACCGGCTGGCGCATTCGGTGATCCCGTCGTTCACCAACCCCAATAACCTGTCGATTGCCACCGGCCGCCCGCCCAGCGTGCATGGTATCTGCGGCAACTATCTGATCGACCCGGACAGCGGCGAAGAGGTGATGATGAACGACGTGCGCTTTCTGCGCGCGCCGACCATCTTCTCGCAGTTCTATGAGGCCGGTTATCGCGTTGCCATGGTCACCGCCAAGGACAAGCTGCGGGCGCTGTTGGGGGCGGGGCTCAAGTTCGACGAGGACCGCGCGGTGGCCTTTTCCTCCGAAAGGTCGGGTGAAACCACCAAGGCAGAGCACGGCATCGACAACGCCAGCCACTGGCTGGGCATGGACGTGCCGGAAGTCTACTCAGCCGAACTCAGCGAGTTTGTCTTTGCCGCCGGTGTGAAGCTCTTGCAGGAGTTCAAGCCGGACGTGATGTATCTGTCGACCACCGACTACATCCAGCACAAATTCGCGCCGGACCAGCAGGGCGCGCTGGATTTCTATGCGATGTTCGACAAGTACCTGGCACAGCTGGATGAAATGGGTGCCGCCATCGTCGTCACCGCTGATCACGGCATGAAACCCAAGCACCACGCCGACGGCACGCCAAATGTGATCTACGCGCAGGATCTGCTGGACGGTTGGCTGGGCAAGGACGCCGCGCGGGTGATCTTGCCGATCACCGATCCCTACGTTGTGCATCACGGTGCGCTTGGCTCCTTTGCCACCGCCTATCTGCCCGAAGGTGCCGGCAAGGCGGAGGTGATGGCCAAGCTGGACGCCCGCGAGGAGCTGATCCTGGTGATCGACAAGGAAGAGGCCATCAGGCGCTTTGAACTGCCCGGCGACCGTATTGGCGACATCGTGATGATCTCCGGCGAGAATATTTGTATCGGCACCTCCGCTCACCGCCACAACCTGGCGGCGCTGAAGGAACCGCTGCGCAGCCATGGCGGGCTGACGGAACAGGAAGTGCCGTTTATTGTGAACCGAGTCCTTGATCTGCCCGGCCAGCCCGGGGATTTGCGCAACTTTGACGCCTTCTTCTATGCCACCGCTGCGGCGGCCCTCTGATCCATGGGTGAAACTATGACCAATACTGAGATCCGGAATGAAGGGATGCGGATCGGCGGCGAGATCGTCTTTACCGACGAAACTGTCCCGGTTCATTACCCCTATACCAATGAAGTTGTTGGATATGTTCCTGCCGGCAAAGCCGAGCATGCCCGCATGGCGTTTGAGGTGGCAGCGAACTACACGCCCAAACTCACCCGTTATGAGCGCAGCCAGATCCTGCAGCGCACCGCCGAATTGATTGGCGAGCGCCGCGAAGTTCTGGCCAAATGGCTGACGCTGGAGCTGGGCATCTGCCACCAGCACGCGATCTATGAAACCAAGCGCGCCCAGGACGTCTATCAGTTTGCGGCGGCCGAGGCGTTGAAGGACGATGGCGAGATCTTTTCCTGCGACCTCACCCATAACGGCAAGGCGCGCAAGATCTTCACCAAGCGCGAGCCGGTCAAGGCGATCTCGGCGATCACGCCGTTCAACCACCCGCTGAACATGGTGAGCCATAAGATCGCGCCGTCGATTGCCACCAACAACTGCATGGTTTGCAAACCGACGGAACTCACGCCGCTGACCTGTATTGCACTGGCCGATATCCTTTATGAGGCCGGGCTGCCGCCGGAGATGTTCCAGGTGGTCACCGGCTGGCCTCAGGACATTGGCGACGAGATGATCACCAATGAAAATATCGACATCATCACCTTCACTGGCGGCGTGCCGGTGGGTAAGATGATCGCCGAAAAAGGCGTCTACAAACGCCAGGCGCTGGAGCTTGGCGGCAACGACCCGCTGATTGTGCTGAACGATCTCTCGGACGCGGATCTGGACAAGGCCGCCACCATCGCCGTGGCCGGTGCCACCGGCAACTCCGGCCAGCGCTGCACCGCGATCAAGCGTATCCTGGTTCAAGAGAGCGTCGCGGACCGCTTTGTGCCGCTGGTCTTGGAAAAGGCTCGAGCGATCAAATTCGGCGACCCGCAGGACCCGGCCACCGAGCTGGGCTGCGTCATCCACGACAAGGCCGCCGCGCTGTTCGAAAACCGTGTGCTGCAGGCCGAAAAAGACGGCGCTGAAATCCTGTACCACCCGCCCCGCCAAGGGGCGCTGCTGCCGCCCATTGTGATCGACAAAGTACCCCACGGCAGCGAGCTGGTGATGGAGGAAACCTTTGGTCCGATCGTGCCCATCGTCCGGGTGCCGGATGACGACGCCGAGGTGATGAAGATCTCCAACTCCACCGACTTCGGCCTGTCATCAGGCGTCTGCACCAATGATCTGAACCGGGCGATTGCCTATATCAACGGGTTGGACGTGGGCACCTGCAACATCTGGGAACAGCCCGGCTACCGCATCGAAATGTCCCCTTTCGGCGGCATCAAAGACAGCGGCAATGGCGTCAAGGAAGGCGTCATCGAAGCCATGAAGTTCTTCACAAACGTCAAGACCTACTCCCTGCCATGGCCGGAATAGCGCCGCCTTGCGGCTTTTTCACTGCCGTCTGTGTGCTCTGCAGCAGCGCTGACATCTGGCTGCTTGCACTTTCGGCCAGGTGAAGCGTTTACCGTTCAGCCGTTTCATGATCAACACAAGGCCGGATCCATCCCAATCCAGAATCTTAAGCCGGCCGGCGCGCCGGGAGCGGAACATGTAAATCGCCCCGGAATAGGGATTGAGCTTGAAACTGTTAGCCACACAGGCGGCAAGCCCGCCCATACCCTTGCGGAAGTCGACCGGCTCCGAGGCAAGGTAAATCCGGAAGTTACTGGCAGGAGAAATCATTGTGCCGCCCTCACAGCCCGCAACACTTCCGCCAAGTGATCGGCAGGATAGCCAGAGGGTATCTCGATGGCTGCCGCTCCGATACTGATCCGGCATCATTCCGTCCAGCATCGCCATCTCCTTTCTGCAGGTGGCGCCAGTATCGCAAACCCCTTATTTTATTGAAACATGGGGTCTTTGCACCGCTTACGTTCATTCGCCCGGCGAAACCCTGGATGGCGCAGGATATCAAGGCGGTGACGGCGGGCAGCATCAGATTGCAGATCGTGTAGATGAACACTGCTGCCCAACTGTTCCTCGGCAAACTGGATGCGGCCGTCAGCGATTTCTTTGGCGCGCCTGGAAAACAGCCGTGACTGCAAAAGTGAACCAACTGAAGCGCCGGCCCCGCGCGCATCGCACGCCGGTAGCCGGAGCCTGTGTTTACGGGTTGCAGCGCCGCGGTGATTCACTACATTGCCCTTAGCTTAGTAAAACAGTAAGGAATTTGAAAATGCTCACCGACACCGGCCGCTTTGACACCCCGAACGGGGCAAAATACCTGCAGCAGCTCTGCAAGCATTTCTCCCATAAGGTCGAGGTGCAGTTCGACACCGCCGATGAAACCGGCCAGGGCACCGTGGCGCTGGGAATGGGCCCCGCAACCCTGCGCGCAACCAGGCAGGATCTGACCGCCAATGTCACCGCCCCCACCCCCGAGGAACTCGATCATGCGCGGCAGATCATCGACAATCACCTCGCCCGCTTTGCCTTTCGCGAAGAGTTCAAAAACATGACCTGGCAATCCGCAACGGCCCCGGCCTGACCTTTACCGTATTCGATAAATTCCTTGAGAATCCCCCGTCCCCGCCCGAAATTTATCGAAAACGGTAAAGTCTATTGATTCACCTCCGGCCACAGGGCATATTTACCGTATTCGATAAACCGGAGCCCGCATGACAGATCAGAAGCAGCCAGAGCTGATCGGCCTCGGCCAGTCCATCCGCAGCATCCGCAAGACCAAGGGGCTCAGCCTGACCCAGCTTGCGCAATTAACCGGGGCCAGTGTTTCGGCGCTCTCCACTATCGAAACCGGCACCCGCGACGCGCGGGCGTCGACCCTGTACCGGATCGCCAAGGCCCTGCGCGTGCCGGTGGCCGAGCTTTTCGGAACGCCCCAAGGCGCGGCACCGCACAGCGGCACCGCCAGCGGATATGACCTTGGAGACCTGGAATGACCCTTCAGGTTCCGGTTTTTTATGCGCAGTTTCTGGTTGGCAGCGTCGCGGTGCATGACGACGGCAGCACAGGGTTCACCTATACGCCGGAATGGATAAACACCCCTCGCGCCTTTCCCATCTCGGTGCTGATGCCGCTGCGGCCAGATCCGTTTCCGAACAGCATTGCGGCCCCCTGGCTGGCAAATCTGCTGCCCGAAGAACAGCAGCTGGAAACCCTCAGCCGGTCTCTTGGCTTGTCGAAAACAGACGCCGTTGCCCTGCTGCGCGAAATCGGCGGCGACACCGCCGGGGCGCTGTCCTTTGACAGCCCCTCTCTGCCGGACCAGTGGGACTATGTCCTGCTGACAGATTACTACCGCACCACCAGCCCCGAAGACGCGCTGCAGGCGCATTTCAACGACTTGGCTCAGCGGCCTTTCCTGGCTGGTGCCGATGGCGTCCGCCTGTCGCTGGCCGGCGGGCAGCAGAAATCCGCGCTCGCCGTTCTGGACGCCGGCGGCCGCCCGGTGCTGCAGCTGCCCGAGGACGGCAGCAGGCTGGCCATTCCCAGAAACGGCGCCCCCTCCACCGTTATCCTCAAGCCGGACAATCCGCGGCTGCCGGGCATCGTTGAAAATGAGCTGTACTGCCTGACCCTTGCGCAAAAGACCGGCATTCCCGCCGCGCAGGCGGCCTCCCTCGCCCTAGGGGCCCGTTCCGCCATTTGCGTTCTGCGCTATGACCGGCATCTGTCCGCCTCCGGACATATCCAGCGCCTGCATCAGGAGGACTTTGCCCAGGCCACCGCCACGCCGCCGGGCCGCAAGTATGAGGCCGGATCGGTGCCGGGTTTCACCCTTGCCAATCTGTTCACCGCCGCCGGCCATCTTGAACCACAGGACGTTCTCACCCTGTTTGACCAGTTCGCCTTCAACATCCTGGTGGCCAACACCGACGCCCACGCCAAGAATTACTCCATGCTGCACCGGCTTGGCCCGTCGGTTCAGCTTGCCCCGCTTTACGATGTCTCAACGGTTCTGCCCTGGCCTGCCGTGAACCAGTATTTCGCCCAGAAAATCGGCGGCCGCAAACGCAAGCCCGCTGACGTGACACCGGATCACTTTGCCCGCATCGCAACCGAGCTGGGCTTCCGCCCCGCCGAAGTCCTGAACCGGATCACCCGGCTGGTGGATCTGATGGTGGAACACCGGCCCGCAGCCGAACGGCATGTGGCCCGCCTGCCCGGCACCGCACCGGGTTATGTGGAACAGGCCGCCGGCTGCGCCGAACAAAACGCCCTCAGGATCCTGGGCCGGATCCCAAGGAGCTGATCCTTTCGCGCCGCACTGCAGGCCTGCGGCGGCGGTTCAGCCGCCGGAACCGCAGGCCGACGCTTGCTTGCGGTACTGGCTCGGTGTCGCCCCCTCCCGCTGCCGGAAAGCACGTTCAAAGGCCGAAACTTCAGAATAGCCCAGCCGCTCTGAGATTTCATGAAGCTGCGCCCCCGGCGCCAGCAGCATGCGCTTGGCAATCTCCATCCGGCAGCCCGCCAGCAGCCGCGAGAACTTCTGCCCCTCCTCCTCCAGCTTGCGCCGCAGGGTCCGGCGCGACATCCCCAGGGCCGTGGCGATGGCGGTCTGCTCGAAACTTTCGCGGCCAATGCGCATCAGCAGCTCACGGCGCACCCGCACCGCAACCGGTGCTTCACGCTCGCTTTGCCGGGCGCTGCGGACCATCGACTGCGAAGCCGCCTTAAATGCCGGGCTTTCGCTGTCCGCCAGTGGCAGATCCAGCATTGCCGCAGGAAACACCAGCGTGTTGGACGCGGCGGCAAACTGCACCGGGCAGCGCGGCCCGGCACTGCTGCGGCTTTGCAAGGCGCTTGATTCGTGCTCCAGCGATAACAGATCAGGCCGCCAGTCCGGCCCGGCGGCGGACTTCACCAGGCCATGGAACACCGACAGCGTCAGCTCGGCATCCTGCTGCCGCGGCCAGATGCGTGCATCCAGGATCCGGTAGGTCAGCAGCGCCTTGTCCGCCTCAATCGCCAGCCGCATTTCCGAGTCGCTTTGCACCATTGGAAAGGCATTGCGGAACAGCGACAGCGCCGCTCCCAGCGTCGGCGCCTGTTTTATGAATTCTCCAAGCGTGCCAAGATTTTGCAGATCAAACACCGATCCCACCCGCCAGCCGAAATCGGGCAGCCCCAGCTGGTCCGATGCATGCTCGCAGAAGTCCACGAATTTCTTCAGGCCGATCTCGCCATCCAGGTCTTCGGGGCTGATCCCGGCCGTGCGGAAAATCCTTCCAGGATCGCCGTTCATGAACTCAACAGCCCGCAGCGGGTCGTTCAAGGTCGTGGCCGAAATCCGGGGCTGATAGTTGTGTGGCATCGCGCAATTCCTCAGGATTGCGCCAGAATACCGTAAAAACCGGCCATTCCAGAAAAATCACTGCAGACAGGGCCGCATCCGCCGATTCTGTCCGGAAATGTCGGCTTGTTGTCCGGATGTGTCCGCCACAAGCACCGCCGCCACAGTGCAGCTTATGTAAATGGCACCTCAATTTGGCACCTTTGACATTGCAATCGCAGGCGGCGGCCCGGCCGGGTCGGTGGCCGCGATCCTGCTGGCGCGGGCCGGATACAGCGTGGCGCTGGCCACCCTGCCGCCGCGCGGGTCCCGGTTTGAGGGCATGTCCGCCCGCGTCGCCGCAATTCTGCAAAGACACGGCCTGCCGCTTGCGGGCATCGGTCCGGCCACGCAGCGCCATGTCAGCTGGGGCGCTTTTCAGGGCGGCCAGAACAGCGAGCATCTGGCCGACCGCAACCAATTTGACACCGGACTGCTGCACGCCGCCAAGGACGCGGGCGTCGCAGTGTTCTATCAGGCGGTGGCCAGTGTCCACCCGGATGCCGGCGCAATCCGCCTGTCTGACGGACAAAGCCTCACCGCCAGCCTGCTGTTTGAGGCCCGCGGCCGCCGCGCCCCGCGCCAGCCCGCGGCACAAAACCGGGCAAAACACATCGGCCCGGACACGATCTCGGTTGCCGGATTTGTGCCGCCGCAAGCCGGATACATGGACACCCCGCGGATCGAAGCCCGGCCCGGCGGCTGGATCTGGTCTGCTCCTGCCCGGCAGGATCAGCTGTGGCTGCAGGCGGTGGGTGACACGGGTGCGCTGGATAAACGGACCGGCGGCAAGGCGGCTGTGGCGGCGCTGTGGAATTCAGTTCTAGGGGACACCCCCCTGCCCCGCCACCCCGCCATACATGCCATCGCACCGCGGCTGACCGCGCCGGAACTGGACCCGCGCTGCCCGCGGCTGGGTGATGCGGCAGTCGCACTTGATCCCCTGTCCGGGCACGGCATGTTCTGGGCCGTGTCCTCGGCACTGATGGCGGCGCCCATCGCGCGGGCCTTGCTGAACGGCGGCACCGAACTGGCCCGCGATTTCTACCGCAACCGGGTGGCCGGGACCTTTTGGCGGCAGGCCCGTGTGGGCCGTGATTTCTACCGCGAAGCGGAATTTGAAACACCGTTCTGGCAGCAGCGCACCGCTTGGCCCGATGATATCCCCGCCCATGACACGCAAATCCGCCCGCACATCGCCCGCCGGGTGATCGTGCAGGACGGCCGTCTGGCACGGCGCGAGGTGCTGATCACCCGCGATGCCCCCGGCGGCGCCGCCTTTGCCGCCGGGCAAGAGATCGTGCCGCTGCTGCGCCGCCTGAACGGCCGGCCGCTGCCGGGCGCAGACGGTTTTCACAGCGCAGTTCTGCCGGAGGCCCCGCCGCAGGCCGCCCGGGCCATCCATCAATGGCTTTTGTCGCAAGGCTTTACCGAGGGGGCGCAGATCCCCTGGAACACACCAAACAGGGAGACTAATCCATGCAACTACGCCCCCGCAGTCTGACGGCTGCACTCCTGATAACCGCCGCCGGCGCGGCCCCTGCGCTGGCCAGCGAAGAGCTGCTGCAAAACATCTGCTCCAGCTGCCACACCGCAGAAGAATCCGGGCTGAGCCGGATCAGCGGCCAGCGCAAGACGCCCGAAGGCTGGATGATGACCATCGTCCGGATGCAGCAAGCGCATGGGCTGGACATCAGCTCTGAAGACCGCCGCGCCATCGTGCAGCATCTGTCCGACAGCCAGGGCCTGGCCCCGTCCGAGGCCGCCCCCTTCCGCTATGCGCTGGAAAAAGATCCGAACGCGCAGGAAAGCTTTGACGAGCCCTTCGCCTCGATGTGCGCACGCTGCCATACCGGTGCGCGCGGGCTGCTGCAGAATCGCACGCCCGAGGAATGGACCCTGCACATGGATTTCCATGTCGGCCATTTCCCGACCATCGAATACCAGGCGCTTGGCCGCGACCGCGAATGGTACCAGATCGCCCGCACCGAAATTTCCAGCTATCTGGCCGAACAGAACCCGCTGGAAACCGCCGCCTGGACTGACTGGCAGGCCTCGGACAAGCAGCCCGTGGCGGGCGACTGGGTGGTGATCACGGACCTGCCCGGCATCGGCGAGGCCTACGGGCGGCTGACAGTGACGGGCGACACCTCTCCCTATCAGATCAGCGGTGAATTCGTGACTGCTGACGGCACCACGCATCCCGCGTCGGGCCAGATGAACCTTTATACCGGCTATGAATGGCGCGCCAATCTCGACATCGGCGGCACTGCCTACCGCCAGGTCCTGGCCCTGTCCGAGGATGGCAACGCCCTGCAGGGCCGCCAATTCGACCGCAGCAACGACGCCCTTGGCGCGCCGCTGACCGCTGCCCGCGCGGGTGCAAATAGCGTCATACTGGGAACTGTTCCCTCTGCCGTTCCGGCGGGTGAGGCACAGGTGCAAGTGGTCGGCACCGGACTGGACAGCCTCGCCAGTTCACACGGTGATGCAACGGCAAACAGCTATGGCGCCGCGCTGTCTCTGGCGGCTGAGGGCAATGGCGTCGTGACCTTCAGTGCCGGCGGAACCGAAGGGCAGATCGCACATTACACCTCGGTTGACAGCCTGCGGGTGGAGCCGGAATTCACCATCGCCCGCGTTGGCGGCGGCAGCGATGCAGGCCCCCCCCCGGTGCCCGCCTATTTCAACGCCATCGGCATGTGGAACGGTCCGGACGGCACTCCCGGAACCGAAGACGATGTGCGCATCGGCCGGGTCGAGGCACAGTGGACCGTAGCCAACGCGCATGATCACGCAGCCCATATGAAGGACACCGAATTTGCCGGCGGCATGCAGGCAAATGGCATTTTCCTGCCCGCCATGGCCGGCCCCAACCCCGACCGCCCCTTCAGCGCCAACAACGCAGGCGAGCTGAAAGTGCAGGCCAAGGCGATGGGCCAGCAGGCCGAGGCGATGCTAATCGTCACCGTGCAGCGCTTCATTGATCCGCCGATCCGCTGAAGCACAGGGAGAAAACCCATGAAAGACTTTCACTATCAGCCCGCCAATGCGCACCGGGTTTCGGTCGAAGGGCGCGAGGTTCTGTTCCACGTCCCCACCACCTCGATCTTTGAGATGGACACCGCCGACCGCGACATCCTTGATTATGCGGCGCAGGCACAGGCCTTCACCATGGATGAATTCGAGGCCCGGTTTGCAGCATCGGACGCCGCCGCCCGCCTCGACGGTCTGGTGCGGCTCGATATCGTCAATGACGGCCGCCCGCTGCAACCGGAACGCCCCCCGATCGAGATCGAAAACTTCCCGCTGACCACCATCGTTCTGAACGTCAACACCGGCTGCAACCTGGCCTGTTCCTACTGCTACAAGGAGGATCTGGCGGTGCCCTCCAAAGGCCAGAAGATGGCCTTTGACACCGCGCGGAAATCGGTCGAGATGCTGATGGCCGAAAACCCGGACCGCGACAGCTATAACGTGGTGTTCTTCGGCGGTGAGCCGCTGTCGAACCAGCCGCTGATCCGGCAGGTGGTGGACTGGGCCGAACCGCATTTTGCCGCCCTTGGCAAGGCGGTGAACTTTAGCCTGACCACCAATGCGACGCTATTGACCGAACCGCTGATCGACTGGCTCGACCAGCATAAATTCGGCCTCACGGTGTCCATCGACGGCCCCAAGGCGCAGCACGACCTGAACCGCAAAACGGTCGGCGGCAAGGGCACCTATGATGCGGTCGCCGCCAAGGCCCGGCTGCTGCTGTCGCGCTACACATCGAAACCGGTGGGCGCCCGCGTCACCCTGACCGCCGGCGTCACCAACATTCATGAGATCTGGGACCATCTGATCAACGATATCGGCTTTGCCGAGGTCGGGTTTTCGCCGGTGACCTCGGGCGACATGGATGCCTTCAACCTAAACGGCGCCGAACTGCTGGAGGTGTTCGAGGGCATGAAATCCTTGGGCCGCCTCTATGTCGAGGAAGCGCTCAAGGGCCGCAACATCGGCTTTTCCAACATGCACCAGATGATGAACGACCTCTATGAGGGCCGCTCCAAGGCACTGCCCTGCGGCGCCGGGGTGGGCATGCTGGCCGTCAACCACGACGGCGCGCTGAACCTGTGCCACCGGTTTACCGGATCGGACATGGACCAGTTCGGCACCGTTGACGAGGGCATCAAGCGCAAGGAGCTGTCGGGGTTTATCAAGGCACGGTCCGACCGGACTGAGAAGGGCTGTGCCACCTGCCGGATCCGCAACCTGTGCGCGGGCGGCTGCTATCACGAAAGTTATGCCCATTTCAGCGACCCGATGATGCCGACCTATCACTACTGCGACCTGATGCGCGACTGGATCGACTTTGGCGTCGCCGCCTATGCCGAACTGATCGCCCAGGCGCCGCAGTATTTCCACCACCATGTTGCGCCGAGGAGGGCGTTTGGAAAATGAAACCGCTCAATCAGAAAGCCGAACGCGTCCAGCAGGCCGCAACCAAAAGCCAGATGGAAGAGGTCCGCGCGATGCAGACCGTGACCGCCGGCTGCGCCACCACCTTCGATCCCGGCTGGGAGGTCGACCCTTTCGGCGGGCTCGCCGCCCTGTGCCAGCCGATGGAAGCGGACCTCTATGGCTGCTCCGACCCCTGCTGGTGGCCCGCGCAGGTGCCCGACATCATGGTCAATCACCAGAACTGGGACGAAGGCGCACCCAATGCCGCCAAGGACTGGCGCGCGCTTGGCGCCACCTACCCCACCGACGCCGAAACCTAAGGAGACCCGCATCATGAAATCCGCGTTTTTTGCTGCAGCCGCGTTCTGCGCCTCCGCCCTGCCGCTGGCCGCCGGCGACCTTCTGGTGACGGTGGCCCGACCCTCCAACCTCTATGTCTTTGACGCTGATACCCGCTCGGTCAAGGCCGACTGCGATCTGGGCGCCAATGTGACCCCCGGCGTCATTGCCATGTCACCAGACAACCGCATTGCCTATGTGCTGCTGAACCACTGGCAGGATGTGGTCGGCGTTGAAATCGGGACCTGCGAGAAAGTGTTCCACGCCGCCCAGTCCGACGGCGACGTAAGCCGCCGCTCGCTGGCCTCGCTCGCCGTCTCCAAGGACGGCAGCCAGATCTACACGGTGCGCAACCCGGTGCGCAAACTGACCGACCGATACGAGGTAATGCAGCCGGAATTCGCCGCCTATGACGCCAGCGCCGGGTTGGAGGCGGAACCCGTCGCTGTTTTCAAAGCCCCGCGCCGCTCCACCCTGATGGCCAGCGACCGCAACGGCCAGGTCTATGTTGCGGGCCATGACATCTACCGGGTTGATCCGGCCACCGGCGAAACCGAGGTGGCGATTGCCAACGCCAGCTGGGACCGACCGACCTACAGCCCGCCGGATGTGCTCGCCTTCTGGCCCACCGGCAGCCAGAACGACGAGATGCTGCTGATGTACACGGCGGCGGTGTTTACCGACGAAACCCAGCAGGAGATGGCGGATTTTGTCTGGGGCTACCAGTCGGTTGACCTCACCACCGGCAAGACCGAGATCGCCGATTTCGCCTCCTTCGAGGTTCTGATGTTCTCAGCGGCCCGCAGTGCCACGGACCCCAAGCACCTGTACGGCGTCTATACCCAGCTGTCCAAGCACAACCTGGAAACCCGCGAGCTGGTGAAACGGGTGGATCTGCCGCACACCTATTACGTCATCAACGTCTCCAGCGACGGGCGTGAGATTTATGTCGGCGGCACCAATGACGACATTGGCATCTATGACAGCGAAACGCTGGAACGCCTGGGCGAGATCCGGGTGCCCTCCGGCGGCGACATGTCGGTCTCCACCCTGCACGTTGTGCCGCAGGGATGACCGGGCCTGCCGCCAAACTCTCCCCCCAGCCGGGCGGCCCTGCGGCTGCCCGCCCCTGGCCGCGCCTGCAATCCCGCGCAGGTGCGGCGCTTTTCACATCCACCACTGCGGCCTGGCTGCTGCCGCTGCTGCGCCCGCACCACCGCCGGCTGGCCCTGCTGCTGCTGATCAGCTTTGCCGCCGCCGCCCTTGGCCTGCTGCCGCCCTATATCAGCAAGCTGGTGATCGACCGCGGCCTGATGGGTGGCGATGCAACGCAGCTGGTCACATGGTCACTGGCGCTGTTTGCCATCGGCTTGTTGGCCACCGCCACCGGCGCGCTGAGCAATACCCTGCACATGCGTGCCTCGGTCCGGATGCTGGCGCAGCTGCGGCGGCGGCTGCTGTCCCGGATGGCGGCCAACCCCTCCGGCTGGTTCGCGGCACAACGCACGGGCGAGCTGCTGGCGCGGATCGACGGCGATGCGGCAGAGGTGCAGAAATTCGCCTTCAACGCGGTGCTTGGCGGCTCCTCCGCGCTGATCCGGCTGATTGGCGGCTCAGCAATGCTGATGCTGCTGGACTGGCGGCTGGGCCTGCTGACCGCGCTGCTGGCCCCGGCTGAGCTGCTGTTCCTGCTCTGGGCGCGGCCCCGCACCGAACGCCACGCCGCCGCCGTGCGCGAGATGCAGGGGCGCTACGCCGCCGGCCTGTCGGAAACTCTGTTCGGCCTGCCCGCGCTGCAGGCCGCCCGCGGCACCCTTTGGGCGGAACGGCGCAGCCTGCGCGACCACGCCGGGCTGAACCAGCGCCTGATTGCGCAGAACCTGTGGGGCGAATTCACCCGCGCGGTGCCGGTGCTGCTGTCGGCGCTGACCCGTTCGGCAATCTTTCTGGCGGGCGGGCTGATGGTGATCCGCGGCGACTGGCCGCTGGGGTCGCTGATTGCCTTCATCGCCTATATGGGATTTATGACCGGCCCGATGCAGTCGCTGCTGGGCCTGTGGCACGCGCAAGCACGAGTCAAGGTTGCGGTCGCGCGGCTGGATACGGTGATGCAGCCCGCCGCCCCCCGGCCCGCCGCGCCCTTTGCCCCCGCAGGCTATGCCCTGCAACTGAACACTATGACTGTCTCCCGCGGCCAGGCAGCCCCGCTTGGCCCGCTGACCCTCACCATTCCCCAAAGCACCAAATTGGCCCTTAAGGGGGCCAGCGGCGCCGGAAAAACCTCCTTGATCGCGGTGCTTTGCGGCCGGGCGCAGCCCCTGTCCGGGCACATCACCCTGGGCGGTGCGGACCTTGGCCAGCTTGGCAACGCCACCCTGCCCCAAATGGTGGCCTATGCCGGCCAGCGCCCGCTGATCCTGCGCGCCAGCCTGCGCGATAACCTGTTCCAGTCCCGCGCCTTCTGGACCCGCCCCGCCAGCGAAACCCGCGTCTGGCAGCTGCTGGACCTCTTCGGCCTTGGCGAACGGTTCCGCAGCGCAGACGGTCTTGACACGATGCTGGGCGAAAGCGGGCTGACGCTATCCGGCGGCGAACGCCAGCGACTTTGCCTGCTGCGCGCCTTGCTTAGCCCCTTCGACATCCTGATCCTGGATGAGGCCCTGTCCGAGGTCGACCCCGCCACCGCCGCCCGGATCCTCACCCATATCGACAAAAGTTTCCCCCATTCCACCCGCATCATCACCGCCCACGGCGGCGCCGCAGCGGCCGGGCATTTCGATATGGAGATCACCCTGGACGAGGCCAGTCCATGACCCCTGCCCCGCTGATTGCCCTGATAGACGGCCCGCTGGCGGCAGACACCCCGGGCCTCGCCGCCCGCACAGATTTCTGCGAACTTCATCCCCGCGCCGCCGAAAGCCCGGCCGCGCAACACGCCGGTTACATGGCCGCCGCCATCCGCGCCAATGCACCCGCGGTGCAGATCCTCAACCTCAGCATCTTTCCCGGCCGCCTCGCCACGTCCCTCGCCGCAGTGACCAAGGCCCTGCACCACGCCGCCCGATCCAAAGCACAGATCGTCCACTGCTCCTTTGGCCATGCCAGTGCCAGCCCAGAGCTGGTTGAGGTTGTGGCGGCGGTGCTGCAGGCAGGCAAGCTGCTGGTCGCCTCCGCCCCAGCCCGCGGCGCGCCGGTCTACCCCGCCGCCTGCCCCGGCGTTCACTCGGTGCAGGGCGATGCCCGCTGCGCCCCCGGCCAATGGTCGCTGTTGAACCTGCCCGGCGCGCGCTACGGCGCCTGCCCCGGCGGCCCCGGCATGCCGGTGCGCGGTGCCAGCCTGGCCGCGGCGCATTTCACCGGCCTGCTGGCCCGCGCCTGCATGGGCGGCGGCGCCGCAACGCTGCTGCAAACCCCGGCCTTCACTGGCCGCGAACGCATCACTTTGCCGCCGCCCGGCTCAGCTCCTCTTTTCCAATCACCCCCCGCAGACAGATAAAAAACAGGGAGAACACCAATGGACTACGCAATGCTCATCAATGGCGAACAGGTGTCGTCAGACCAGATGATCGACGTGATCAACCCGGCAACCGAGGCGGTCTTTGCCCGCGTGCCGCATGCCTCCGAAACGCAGCTGAATCAGGCCGTGGCCGCCGCCAAAACCGCCCAGCAGGCATGGGCAAACACGCCGATGGCCGAACGCCGCGCCAAGGTGGAAGCACTGGCCGCCGCCATCGGCGAGGAGGCCGATGAACTGGCCCGTCTGATCACAACAGAGCAGGGCAAGCCGCTGCCCGAAGCCCAGGGCGAGGTCGCCTGGTCGCAGGGCTATCTGGGTCATACCGCCACGCTGGAGCTGCCCGACCGCATCATTCAGGACGACGCCGAATTCCGGATTGAGACCCGGCACAAACCCTTGGGCGTGGTGGCGGGCATCATCGCCTGGAACTTTCCGCTGCTGCTGTGCTGCTGGAAGATCGGACCGGCGCTGATGGCCGGCAATGCGATTGTGCTGAAGCCAGCGCCCTCCACCCCGGTCACGGCGCTGAAGCTGGGCGAAATCTGCGCCCGTATCCTGCCGCCCGGGCTGGTCAATATCATCACCGACGCCAACGACCTGGGCCCCAAGCTGACCACGCACCCGGATGTGGCCAAAATCGGCTTTACCGGCTCGTCGGAGACCGGCAAGCGGATCATGGCCAGCGCCGCCGACACCATGAAACGGGTGACGCTGGAAATGGGCGGCAACGACCCCGCCATCGTGCTGCCGGACGTGGATGTGAAGGCCGCTGCCGAAAAGGTCTATGGCGGTGCCTTCCTTAATGCCGGGCAGGTCTGTCTGGCGGTGAAGCGCGCCTATGTGCACAGCGACATCTACGAGGCGTTCTGCGCCGAACTGGCCGCCCTTGCCGAACAGGCGGTGGTCGATGACGGCATGAAACAGGGCACAACAATCGGTCCGATTCAGAACAAGGCGCAATTCGACAAGATCATGGGTTTCCTGGAAGACGCCCGCGCCAACGGCCAAATCATCGCCGGCGGCAGCCCCAAGGACGGCCCCGGTTATTTCGTGCATCCCACAATCGTGCGCGATGTGACCGACGGCCAGAAAATCGTGGATGAGGAACAGTTCGGCCCGATCCTGCCGGTGATCCGCTTTGACAGCATTGATGACGTGATCGCCCGCGCCAATGCCTCGGACTACGGGTTGGGCGGCTCGGTGCATTCTGGCGATACCGCCAAGGCGGTTGAGGTCGCCGGCCGCATCGAATCCGGCACCATCTGGGTCAACCAGCAGCTGAACATCGGCCCGCATATCCCGATGGCCGGCTTCAAAGGCTCCGGTCTTGGGGTCGAGCAATCCGTCGAGGGGCTGGCCGAATACACCCAGATGCAGGTGATCAACGTCGCCCGCGGCTGACCGCGCACCCGTGCGCTGATTGACGGGCTGCATTCCAGCGGCCCGTCATGGGTTTCAGCGGGCGTTCCGGCAGGGCTGCATGTCCAGTTCAGGCCCGCCGCACCGCAGGCAGTGCGCTGCCAGGCTATGCCGCCGGGCGCCCCTCCCCCATGTACAGCTTCTGCATATCCACGAAATGCCCAGTATCAAGCCGCTTGCGGATGGCATCCCAGCCCTCCGGGTTGCCCTCGATCGCCCTGTACAGCTCCGCCGGCACGGTCATATATTCGATGTATTTCTCCGATGCGGTCTCCAGCCAGGCAAAGACATAACCATCGCTGTCTTCGTCGGTATTCACCAGGCGCAGCTCTATGCCCTCGGCCATCGGCACCGATTCAACGCTGCGCAGGATGTGCAGCTTCATCATCTCGACAATCACGTCATCCAGCCCCAGCTGCCTGACCAGCAGCTTTTCCCGCACCGCCGGCCAGCCGAAGGTCAACCGCACCGCCAGCCCGCTGCCCACATCCCGCGCCGCCGCCGGAGCATTTGCGCCATAACTGGTGTCAAACAGCGCCCCGGCTTCATCCTCAATCTCCAGATGATCCCGCAGTCGGCTGGCAGGCATTGCCGCAATCCACTGGCCGCGCCCGGCATCCAGATAGTTGAACTGCGGCTGCAGCCGGAAGCTCTCGCCGCAGGCCTCGCAGCTCACATCCTGAAACCGGTCTTCCAGGATATCGTCCCGCAGATCGGGGCGGCGGTCGGCGTTCACACTGCCCACGGCCATCATGGTCACCGGGGCCTCGCATTGCGGGCACACCAGATTGACGGGGTGAAAAAGCGACATCGGTCAACAGCCTTTCAATGGATCAGATCAACGGGTCAAAGTTTGGCCAGCCAGCCGACCGCCGGGTGGTTCGGCTTCAGCTTGCCGGAATGATAGGCGGCATACAGCTCCGAGAACCATTCCCCCGGCGCGCGGAACTGATAGCCGGTGATCCCCTTGGCCCGCTCGCCCAGCAGATAGGAATTCCAGGTGTTCGGATAGCTTTCCTGATACACGACACCGCCGATTTCGATCTTCTTGGCAATTGCCATGCTGGACCAGGGCTGGGCCGGTTCGGACGCCATGTCGATATGCGCCTGCATCTTGATGCGGCGGCTTTCCCATTCCTCGTCCGTGCAGGTCTCACCGGCCGGCTTGTCCGGCACATGGGCGCCTTTGTTATGCGCCATATATTCGGTGGCATAGGCCTTGTCATAGCTGAATTTGGTGGCAATTTTCTCAGCGATGGCAGCGATATCCATGCCGTGTTCGGTCCAGCCGCCGTATTCCTTTTTGCCGCCGTTGCTTTTCATGAAGCTTTGTTTGTCGTCAACGGCATGGCCGACCTCATGCAGGGTGTTCCAATTGAAAAACGTGACAGGCTCCTCGTTTGCCGGTTTGCATTTTTCCAGCTCGGCGCGCTCTTCCGGGGTGGCGGCATCATCCAGGCTGCCCACCGCATCATCGCTGCCAAAGGCATAATTGGGCGAGGCCCCCGCGTCGCCTTCATGCATCACAATCCGCTTCTCATTGCCCTGGTACATTGAGCCGCCTTTCGCAGCTTCATTAACCGCGAACTTCTGCAGCGAGTCATTGTTCAGCGTGTGATCCAGCGGCAGATCCTGCATCGCCTTGTAGAAGGCGACAATGTTCGGCCCCTTCAGATTGGCATCGGCAATTTCCGTGGCCGGCGCCAGGTTCTCATTATTGAAGTTCTTGATATCACAGCCAAAACGCGCCTTGAACGCCACTTTGACCACCGCCCGTTGCGCCTCGGGCTCCAGGTTGTCGATCATCGCGTCCAGCTCATCGGTACCATTGGGGCGCGACAGGATTTCCTTGATGTCCTTGTCCGTGGGCGGCGTGTTGGCCCGCATTTCCGCCATCACAAAGGCGCTGGTGCCGATGGCGCGCGCCTCTTCCAGCAGTGTAATGGCCTCTCCCGGTTTCTTGCCCGCCACAGCCGCAGCGGCATCGGCCAGTTTCTTACGCATGGTGTCGATGCTGGGCTTGATGGCATAGCGGTGCTCATGCCCTTCCAGCACAGCCAGCCGCGGCTCCACCTCCGGTTTGACGCGCAGGTCCTTGTATGCCTTGTGCTGCTCCGCCATCTCCAGTGCGGCCTTGGTCTGGGCAATCGCCGCCTCGATGTCCGCACTGACCTTGGCGTAATTCTGCCCGCCCTTGGCGGCGGCTTCGGCATCAGCCAGCAGTTTTTCAACCGCGTCGGTCTCATCCTTCACATAGGCCGCTTCGCCGTGACCGGTAACCGGAGTCAAAGCCGCCCGGGCACGGGTGATTTCCTGTTCGATGAACGCATATTGCGAGATCACCTCATCCGCCGTGTTGCAGGCTTCCAATGCGGCCAGCAGATGGCCCTTGGCGGTTTTGGCGTCCAGCCCGTCCTTGCCGCAGTTTTCAATCTCGGCATTGGCAGTATCCAGATGCGGCTTGGCCACCGCAGCGTTTTCACGGCTTCCGACCACCTTGATCGACAGTTTCGCCGCCTGCACCTGCGGCCACCAGGGGGCGCTGTCCTCATCGCCGCCAATGGCTGAATTCACCGCCTCAAGAATACCATGGGTATTGGCCGAGCTGATCGCCTCTTCAGCCGAGGCCGTCACCTCTTCGGCCATGGTCTTGGCCGAGGCATAATCGCTTGGCGCCAGTTTCACCAGATTATCGTATTTTGCGGACAGCCGGGTCAGCTGCGCCGCGATTGCATCAGCCTGCTTATGGGCTTTTGCCTCTGCCAGCTTGGCCTCCGCCGCGGCCCGCGCGGGTTCATAGGCGGACGAGCCCTGGATCGAGGGCAGCAGCGCCTTGGCATCATCGGTGATCTGCTTCAGCAGCTTGATCGCCTGGGTATAATCGTTCTCGCCCAGATCGGTCCTGGTTGTATCCAGCTTGGCCGCGGTCAACCGGTCCGCCAACGCCTTGATCCGGTCCTTGGTGGCATCGTTGCTTTCCGGCGCCAGCGCATCCACCGCCGCCTGCGCGTCGGTGACAGCCTGATTATACGGGGCCGCTGCCGCAATCAGCCGCTGGCACGCGGTGATTTTCTGATAGGCCTTCTCGAACATGCCCTTGGCAGCCGTGTAGGTATGCGCCGCCTTTGCCGCCTCGTATTTGGCGTAGTCCGCATCCGCCCGCGCAATCTGATGCACGCCGGCCTCGTTGCCCGGCCCGATCAGCGCCGCACGGGGCACAACGAAATACTGGTTTTCCCAGCCCAGCACCGTCTTCAGCGTCTTCAGATCTTCATCCGTGGCTTTTTCCCAGCCCGCGGCAGCCTTGGCCTTGTCCGCAGCGCCTTGGAAATCCCGCGCGGTCTGCTTGGTGGTGCTTTCATCCAGCAAGTCCTGGATTTCGGTCTTGCGATGGGTCAGCTGGGTCTCAACCGCGCCGCCTTCGGTGGTGATCTTGGCAATCACTGCGGTGGCCTTGGCCCGGTCCGCCTTGATGGCCTTGTACAGCTCGCCGTCGGCGCGGGCCTGCTCGGCCATCTTGCGCGCCGCCGCGATTTTGGCCTCCGCCCCCTTGTAATCATAACCCTCAGGCTTGATCAGATCATCCGCCTCGCCGGTCAGCCGGGTGATGTCATCCAGATGCGGCTGCAGGCAATTGGCATCGTTCAGCGGCGCCAATGCAGCGGCCTGTGCCGCCAGCGAGGTCTTCAGCTCGCCATAGGCGCGATGCTGATGAACCAGCACCATCGCCATCTTCAGGTTTGCAATGGCGCTGTCCAGGTGCGCCCTGGCATCATCGTATTTCTTGGCCGTCTTGGCCTTTTCCGCTTCTGCCGCGGGCAGTTGCGCCTTGGCGATCAGCGCGGTGAAATCATTGCCCGCATCCGCCGCAACAACCTTGTCGCGGATATCGGTAAAGACCTTGAACGCCGGGTCCCATTTCTTTTTCAGATCATCAAGCGCTGCCGTATCGGTCATCCCGTCCAGCTCGACCGCGGCTTCCGCCGCCGCCTTGGCGCTGTCCACCCGTTTCTCCGCGTCCGCCACGCAGGTGTTTGCCGTGGTGAAATCCAGCTTCAGCGCCGCTGCCGCCGCCTCGGCCATCAGCGCCTTGGCATCCTCCAGCATCGGGGCCGCCTGGGCCACATTCTTCAGGGGATCGATCTTGCCCTGAACCGCCACCCGTTTGTCCTTATAGGCCTTGCAGGCATCCGCCTGGGCCGTGGCCGCGGGCCAATCGCCCTGGGTCGCATCCAGCAGGGTCAGCGCGGTGGAGTATTTGTGCAAAGTTGCTTCAGACGTGGCCGAAGCAAGATCCGCCTCCATTTTCAATATGATAACCTGAATGCCCGAGGCGCCGTCGTGGTCCTTGAAGTCCTTCAGCTTGGCCTTAAAAGCGGTCAGCTTGGGCGCATATTGCTGAACCACCGGGATTTCTTTTTCGATAAAGGGCCGCACGCTCCAGAATTTGCCGAGCTTCTTCAGGGACTCGCCATAGTCCTTGGTCGTGGCCACGTCTGAATCGGTGTAATAGCCGTTTGCCTCGTCCAGCTTGTCCGTCAGCAGCGTTTTGATTGCAGCCGCCAATCCAGCCCAGCTGTCGACCCAGGTCTTGGCATTCGGACGCTGGGTTTCATAGGTTGTCCGCTGCTTGCGCACCTTGGCGGTCTTGCCATGAACCGTGGCAACCTCGTCAAGCTTTTTGATGCCGTCTTTGAATTTCTTCGCAGCCTTGTCCACCTGCGCCGCATCATACAGACGCTCCATCTCGCGCGCCGCGTCATCTATCGCCGGATCGCCGACCGAGACCCCGCGGGCCGCATCAGCCAGTGCCTTGCGGTCCGGGTCAAGCGCCATGAAATGCGCAAAGTCATCGGCCAGAATCTCGGCTTTGGCAATTTCAGCCTCTGCGGCGGCCAGGTCATCCGTGGCGGTTTTCAGATCATGGGCCTTGGCCTTATCGACTGCAGCCGTGCGCAGCCCGTTGATCCGGGTGATTTCCGGCGCAATCTCGGGCGCCGCAGCCTTGGGGTGGCTGGTCAAGGGCACCAGCCGCAGATCGAAAATCTCCAGCGCTTTCTGAAAAGCGGTCTTGGCGCCGGTGTCGGCGGCAACCGCCTTTTCCAACGCATCCAGCGCCTTTTCCCCGGCCTCCAGTTTGGCGCCATTGGCATCTTCGGGTTTTGCCTTGGCCTGGGCGGCCAGTGCTTCGACCTTATCCAGTGCAGCCTTCCACTTGTCCGGGGTCTGGCTGACGGCCTCGGGCACCAGGGTGTTGTAGGTCTTGACCGGCCCGTCGCGCAACGCCTTCAGTGCTGCCTCGATCCGGGCGATCTGGTCTGCCAGATCGGCCTCAGCCGTATCGCCGCCGGCGTCATCCGAAGGCGGTGCAGCCTGTTCCGGCGCCTTGGCCGGGGCGTCGGGTTTGGCGGTGGTGACGGTATCCCCCTCCCCTGCCGATGCGGCTTCGGCACTGGCCGGTGCCGCGTCGTCTTCGGCAGTTTCAGCCGCGGCTTTGCGGGCCTTGGAAATAGCCTGGGCCAACGGCCCGACCGCCTTGAGCGCGCCTTCATAATCCGGCGGCGTGGCCGCCACCCGGGCCTTGATCTGCGTCCAGACGTTTTCGATTTTTGCCGACTGCGGTGTGTTGAGCGCCAGAACCTCGGTGATCAGCGGCTCCAGCTTGCCCGCGGCCTGCTGCCATTTGCCTTCCAGCAGGGTTTGCCGCTTGGCCCGGGCCGCAGCGTCCTGGGCCGCGGTCTTCATTTCGGCGGACAGCTTCGCCACATGCTCCAGCGCCGCCGCATAGCCGCTGCCCTCTGCCTTGGCCTGAATGGCCTTCCACAACGCATCTGCCTTGGACAGATCAATGCCGGCAATATCGCGGAGCTTGGCCAGGTTGGCCTCAACCTTGGCGGATGCGGTTTTCCATTTGGCCTCCGCCGGATCCGGTTCCGCCGAGGGCGCTGCCGGCGCATCTGCCGGATCCTCGGTGACGGTATCGCCGCTGGCCGCCGGAGCCGCCTGCGGGCCGTCATCCGCGGCCTCCTCGCCGTCGTCATCCTCCTCTGACTCGACGACATTTCCGCTGGGGTCCAGAATGAGGATCTTGTATTTCAGCCCCACCACCATGAACATCTTCTTGGCCTTGCGCGCCATGCCCGGCACGATCTTGCCCTCGACTGACAGCGACAGTTCCTTGCCGTCCAGCGTCAGCGTCCCAAAGGTGAACTGCGGCGTCTCGCCGTCGGACTTGGCCTGTTTGCCCAGGACCTTGGCGGCCTTGGTCTTATGGGTGAGAAAGATCGAGTTTTCGATTTTCTTGCCAAAGCACAATCCGAAGGACAGCGCGCGCTTCTTCGCAATCGCCATCTGTTGCTTGATTTCTTTTGCGGCAGATCCATCAAGAGGCATGGGCAGCTCCTGAGTTAAAAAACTGTTTAAAAATAGAGCGTTAGCCCCGATCACCCTCAAGCGTCGCATGGAACCCGGATTCCAGCAAGATTTTTTTCTTGTCAATTGCCTCCGGCTGCGCACACTCGGTCGGTACATGCATCAAGGTGGGACGCTGATGACTTTCCAGCCAGCCGATTCAGCCGAGTGACGGGATTGCGCCCGGCGCGGGCCGCAATGATTGCGGTGCTTGCAGGCCTGTGCGGCGGCGGGCTGGCGGTGTGTTCATTTGCCTCTGACACCGCGACCGGACACAACGGAGAGATTTCAATGGCTTCAACCACGGCAGAAAGCTTTGACGGCGCCTGGATTGTGCAAAAGGTCCAGGGCGTTGATCTGGCGCAGTTCGATGACCTGCGGTTTGATTTCGACGGCGGCACGCTTTACGGCTCCAGCCCCTGCAGAAGTTTCACCACAACCTTCGGGCCAAACATGCAGAACATCATGTTTTCACCGCTTCAGATCGGCGGCGGGCTGTGCGGCGAAACAGCGATGATCGCCGAGCGGGATTTCCTGCAACAGGTCGGGCTGGTCAACCGGATGGAGCTGACCGGGGACGGGCAGCTGGTGATGTATAACTTCGACACGCCGCTCTTGTGGGCCGAACGGATGCCTGGATGACCCGGCACAGGTTTCGCTGCGAAACCTGCCGAGTTACCCGGCAGCCGGATTTGCAAAAGACATAGCGGAACGGAAAAACCCCGGTCCTGCCAGGACCGGGGTTTCGCTGCGAAACCAGGAACCGGCGCCCTGCTCTATCCACCGTGCTCCAGCAGGTGGCGCACATTGTCCATGACCGCATCAACCAGTTCAGCCGTCACTTCGCCGCCGGAGAACCGGATGGCATAGCCGCCGGGCCCGTATTCGCGTTCGATCGTAATGCCGCTGGCAACACGGGTCCTGCGGGTGCGCTCCACCTTTTGCGCGGTCTTGGGGCGCCCCCCCCGGCTGGTGTCCTGCGGGGCGCCTTCAGCGTCCTCAACCATCGGCAGCATGGCCTCCCATTCCTCAGCCGCCGAGCGCCCCTCTGCCCGCTCCAGCGCGGTCCGCAACCGTTCCGCCCAACCGTTCCGCAAGGCGGCGGCCAGACGCAGGCATTGGCGTTCATTGAGGCCGGTTGCATGGGACAGCATATCGCCCAGTTCCTCGTGGATCAGGGCAAAAGAGCGGATCTTGGAGCGCTTGGCCTTGGAGGCGTTCTGGAACAGCACCGCAACCGCCTCGTCCACCGTCGGGAACACCCCGTCATGCACCGCCGAGGCCGCCGCCCTGCCCCGTTCGTACTGGCTGAGGCCCGAGCGGATTTCGTTTTCCTCGATCATCGAGACCAGCGCATTTGCAAGGCTGCCGGGCTCGCGGATGAACGCCGGGATGGTCTGGAACCGTTCGCCGCCGCTCAGCCCGTTCAAGCGGCGCAGGGCTGTCAGGCGGCGGTATCCGGAGACCAGCGCGTATTTGCCCGCGTCCTCGGGGTTGAGCGGCTCGAACACCTCGATCGGCAAGCGCAGCCCATTGACCGAGATCGAGGTCATCAGCTCCTGCATCTCCTCCTCGTCCAGCACGATCCGGTCGCGGTTCAGGGCGTCTGCGGTGATCTCTTCCAGCGGGATTTCCACCGCCACCAGCCCTTTGCTGGTCGCGTCGCGCAGGCGTTCGGCGTCTGCCTTATCACGGGCTGCTGCCTCGCGGTCGGCCTGCGGCATCGGGTCCGCGTGGCGGGCGGCATCGGCAACCACATCGGCAATCGGAGGCCGCAGGCCCGGGCCGCGCGACAGATCGCGGTCAATGCCGGCTTCGATCTCTTTCAGTGCCTCAGGCGAGGGGGTCTCAAGCTGTCTGCGTCTGGCCATCTTCGCTCTCCTCGGTGTTGCCTTCTGCCTGCTGCATCTGCTGATCGCGCCACCAGCTGCCGATCAGCAGTTCCTTGAACTCCGCATAGGTGCGGTCGAACACCTCGCGGCCGCGCACATAAGTATCGCGGTTGAAGTTGCGGTAATCCGCCTCGTAGATGCCGGAAACACTTTCGCCGGCCTGGCCGACCATGGCGGTGTAGTCCTGCCGGTAGGCGTTCATCATGTCGCCGAAATAGGCCTGGATCACATTGGCCAGATCGGTCTGCTGGCTGGCGTCAAAACGGGTGATCAGGGCGCGCACCACATCCCATTCGAACTTCATCTCCGGCAGCCCGGCGCGGCGGCGGCCGGCATTTTCACCGTCCTCGATCGAGGCGAAAGTGGAATAGAGCATGTCGAAGAACCGGCCCGTGGAGTCGAACTCAAGGAAGGACGCGCCAAGCGGCACCATCAGGATGTCGGCGGCAGCCAGCGCGTTGATGGTCAGGTAGCCGAGGGCAGGGGGGGTATCCAGCAGGACGATGTCATAGTCATCCAGCGCGCCGCCCTGATCCAAAGCGTTGGTCAGCGCGTCCCACAGCGCCCAATTGCGCAGCCCCATGCGCCAGACCGGGATCTGGAATTCAGCCCAGTAAAGGTTCAGCTGGGCGCCAATGAGGTCGATGTTGGGCCAGTGGGTTTTCTGCACCACGTTTCGCAGCGAAACCTCCCGCGCTTCGGTCAGGGTTTCGTCCAGCGGAATGGGATCGAGGCCGGAGGCGGCGCGGACCTTGTTTTCAGCCTCCACAGCCTCGGCATAGTCGCGGGCCAGCAGCGGGAAAACGGTTTGCCATTCGTCGGCCACCTGGCCGCCCATGATCGAGGTCATCGATCCCTGGCTGTCCAGATCGACCACCAGCACCTTGTAACCGTCAAGTGCTGCCGACATTGCCAGATGCGCTGCGGTGGAGGTCTTGCCGACGCCGCCCTTGAAGTTGGCCACGGCCACGACCTTGGCGGGCAAGCCTTCGGGGCGGTAGGGGCGGTATTCCTTGGTGCTGATGCCTTCTTCGGCGAAATGGTCGCGCAGCTTCAGCACATCTTCCAGGGTGAACCAGCGCGAGCCGCTGGCGCCCTCGCCCTGGGGCAGGTCCGGGTTCTTGTTCAGCACCCGGCGCAGGTGGGCGGGGGCGACCGGGATCAGGTAGCGGCAGACCTCCCACGTTGAAAAACTGCGCAGGCGTTTGCGCCCGTCCGGGGCGTAGCCGCGTTTGGCCAAGTCATCGCGCCCTCGGCCGGCAAAGGCGGCAGCCTTGGCGAACCGGGCGGTGTCGACAAGCTCGCCCAGTTTGGCGGCGGCAGCCTCGGGGTCGAGGTTGAAATAGGGGGGCAGGGGGGTGTCGGGTTTCTTTGCCATGTGACGGGTGCCTCGGGTATATCGCCTGTTTGGCGTGTTATCACCGCTTTTGTGGCACATCCTGGAGAGAGTGTGAATCATATTCTAGCAACGCATCTGTTTTCCGCCGCCGTCCGTATCCCGCGGAATATATGAGTCTTTTCCCCAATATTCATAATGGCACAAACAGATTGAAATGTTGTGAATCTTTGATTCAGTTTAGAGTCTTTGGGGTCAGTAAGTTTCGGTATATCAGATGCTTACATATGTTTGGGGACCTGTATCCAGTATTAAAGGAACCCGTTTGCAGGAGCATTGGTACCCGTCTGCGGGAGCAAGGGCCCCGATTCGCAGGAAGACAGGCACCCGCGACTCGCAGACCGCAAATCAGGCGGTTTCAGGATCCATATTAGCCGGAAAACCGGGGAAACCAGCGCTGAATGGCGCCTGAATCCGGAGAGACAGGATAAAGGTACCCGTTTGCGGGACGAGGCTTTCCCGTAAATGGGTCCCCAATGCAGGATTGAGCGCGGGTTCCTTTTAAGCCATAGTACCGCCAAGGCAGGCCCCGGAGAGTCGCAAAGACCGGCACGGGGACAGGAGGGCAGGGCGATGGACGCCAAAGACATCCCGCACAACAAGCTGACTGGCCCGCTGCGCCGCGGGTCGGTGAAGAAGAATGTGGCGGCCATTCATGTCTCGGGCAAGCTGACGCTGCTGCAGCGCAAACTGTCGAATGTGCTGCTGCTGAATGCCTATGACACGCTGATCACAAAACCCAAGCATCAGATCGACGCGCAGACGCTGTGCATGATGGTGGGCTATAACTCCAATGATATGGAGACGCTGAAGCAGTCGCTGCGCAGCCTGGCGGAGACGGTGGCGGAATGGGATATGCTGGATGAGCAGGGGCGGCAGGAATGGGGGGTCAGTTCCTTGCTGTCTTATGCCAAGCTGTCGGGGGGTGTGTGCGAATATGCCTATTCTCCGGCGCTGGCGGAGAAGCTGCATGACCCCAAGGTCTTTGCGCTGATCAATCTGAACATCCAGCGCCGGTTCACCTCCGGCCATGCGCTGGCGCTTTATGAAAACTGCTACCGTTTTGTGCGCACGGGGTCGACGGGCTGGTGGGAAATCGCGCTATTCCGGCGCCTGATGGGGGTGGATGGCAGCGCCTATTACGAGAGCTTCAAGCATCTGAATGCCAAGATCATCAAGCCGGCGGTGGCGGAGGTGAACAAGACCTCGAACATCCTTTTGACGCCGGAGTTCAAGAAGATGGGGCGGCAGGTGGCCGAGGTGCGGTTCCTGATCAAGGAGAACCCGCAGCTGGCGATGCTGGACATTGATGACGGGGCAGGGGTGCGGCAGGGGGCGGTGTATTCCCAGCTGATCGGCCTGGGCGTCAGCGACCGGCTGGCGCGGCAGTGGATCGCCGAGCACGGCGAAGATTACGTGGCCGAAAAGGTCGGCTATCTGAAGGGTAAGAAGGGCGTGGACAGCCCGGTGCGCTATCTGAGCGCGGCCTTGCGGGACGATTACAAGGACGTGCCGGCCGAGGCAGTGAAAGAGGTTTCGCCCGAGGTTCTGGCGGCGGCTGAGGCGCGCCGTGCGGCAGAGGCCGAGGCGGCCCGGCTTGCGGCAGCAGAGGACGCAGTCAAGGCGCGGGAGCGGTCGCTGAGGGCGCAGCGGCTGGAGCGGATCCGGGATCTGGCCGCCGGACGTTCACCGACGCAGAGAGATGCGGACAAGCGGCTGTTCCTGAGCCGCCTGGAAACAGAGATCGACCGCGAGGAGTTCCGCAACCGCGGCTGGGCGGCGGCGCTGCTGGCCGGTGAGATGGCGCAATTCTGGGAAGAGCTGATCCCCGGCGCGCTGGAGGATCTGGCAGGGTAGGGCGGGCCGCTTAAGGGAAGCGGCCCGGCAGGATCAGGCGGCGGGCCTGACCCCGGTTTGCAGATGGCGGAGGGTTAAACCCCCGCCATTTCCTGTTTCTCTACCCGCCGGAAGAAGATCAGGTAGAACACCGGCGCGGCCACCAGGGTAAGCACCGTGGCAAAGGCCAGGCCGCCCATGATGGTGATTGCCATCGACACAAAGAAGGCGTCGGTCAGGAGCGGCGCCATGCCAAGGATCGTGGTCACCGCCGCCAGCATCACCGGGCGCAGACGCGACACTGACGCCTCGACGATGGCTTCGCGCAGGGGCAGGCCGGTTTCGCGCACCAGGTCGATTTCCTCGACCAGGACAATGCCGTTTTTGATCAGCATCCCCGACAGGCTGAGCAGACCCAGAAGGGCGGTGAAAGTGAAGGGGAAGCCGGTGCCCAGAAGCCCGATCACCACGCCGTTCACGGACATCGGCACCAACAGCCAGATGATCACCGGCTGGCGGATCGCGTTGAACAAAAGCACCGAGATCAGCACCATGATCAGCAGCGTGACCGGCAGCTGCTTGCCCAGGGACTCATTCGCATCGCCCGAGCTTTCATGCTCGCCGCCCCATTCCATCAGGTAGCCGGGCGGGATGTCCATCGCCTCGATGGTTTCCTGCACCTCGGCAAAGACGGTGGCGGCGGTCAGCTCCGGCGGGATGTCGGCGCCGACGGTCAGGGTCGGCAGCCGGTCGCGGCGGTGCACCAAGGTGTTTTCCATGACCACATCAACGCCGTCGATCATCTGTTCCAGCGGCACGAACTTGCCGGCCGAAGAAGAGAAGACCACCTGATCATAGATGTTGTAGGGATCCTGCGGCGCGCGGCGCACGACGATGGGGATCAGCCGGTCGCGTTCGCGGAACACCCCCATTTGCAGCCCGTCGGTGGAAAACTGCAGCGCATCGGCGATGTTTTCGCGGGTGACGCCGGCGGTTTGCGCCCGGTCGTTGGCATAGACCGGTTTCAGCACGGGTTCCTGCTCGCGCCAGTCGTGGCGCGGGGTCAGGATATTGGCAGAGGCCGCTTCAAGCCGCTGAACGGCTTCCTCGCCCAGTCTGCGCAGCACGCGGGGGTCGGGGCCGGAAAAGCGCACCTGAATCGGATCGCCGCCGCCGGGGCCGAACACCAGCCGCTTGGTGCGGAATTCGCCCTCGGGGAACTGCGCCTGGCCGAATGCTTCGAGTTCGGCCTGCAGCGGCGGGATCGCATCCAGGGTTTCGGTGCGGATGATCAGATGGCCATAGCTGGGGTTCGGCTTTTCGGCCGAGTAGGTCAGCATGAAGCGGGTGGCGCCCTGGCCGGTGAAGGAGGCAACCGAGACCACGTCGTCGCGTTCGCCCAGCCAGTCCTCGAACACTTTCAGGTGCTTGGATGTCGTCTGGATCGAGGTGCCCTGCGGCAGCTTGTAGTGGACAAAGAACAGCGGCGTGTTGGAGTCCGGGAAGAACTGCTGTTTCACCTGACCGAAGCCGATGAAACAGATCACGGTGATGCCCGCCAGCCCGGCCACCACCAGCCAGCGCAGTTTCAGCGCCGCCGCCAGGATCTTGCCATAGGTGCGGAACAGGAGGCCGCCGTAGGCATCGCTGCCGCCGTCCTTGCCTTGTTTGAAGAAATAGTGGCCCAGCAGCGGCGTTGCGGTCAGCGCCAAAAGCCAGCTGAGCAGCAATGAGATCGCGATGACGGCAAACAGCGAGAACAGGAATTCACCCGTTGAATCAGGGCTGAGGCCGATGCCGGCAAAGGCCATGATGCCGATGACGGTAGCGCCCAAGAGCGGGATCTGGGTTTTCGAGGCGGCATCATGCGCGGCCTCGCGCGAGGTTTTGCCGCGCTGCATGGAGATCTGCATCCCCTCGGCAACCACAATGGCGTTGTCCACCAGCATTCCCATGGCGATAATCAGCGCACCGAGTGAAATCCGTTCCATCTCGATTGAGAACATGTTCATGAAGAACAGGGTGCCGACCACGGTCAGAAGCAAGGTCGAGCCCACCACCACGGCGGCGCGCCAGCCCATGAACAGGGCCAGAACCACAACAACAATGCTGACCGACATCGCCAGGTTGACCAGGAAGTCGTTCGAGGCCTGCTCAACCACCACATGCTGCTGGTAGATCGGTTTCAGGTCCACGCCATAGGGGATCCGGCTGTCCAATGCGGCCAGTTTGGCGTCGACGTTTTGCCCCACTTCGACGATGTTTTCGGTGGCAAGGCCGGCAATGCCAAGGGTAAAGGCCTCAACCCCGTCAAAGCGGATCAGCAGGTCCGGGTCGCTGATGCGGCCGCGGTGTACGTCGGCCATGTCGATGACATTGACCACTTCGCCCTGCGAGCCGATGGTGAGGCCTGCAATTTCAGTGACCGAGTCCGAGCCTTCCGGGGCGCTGAGCCGGGTGTCCGCGGCGCCTGCCTCAAGACTGCCGGAGGGCCGGACAGAGTTGGCATTGGCCAAAGCGCTGCTGATAGCGTCGATCGGGATGTTTTGATTGACCGCAATCGCCATTTTGGGTTCGACAAAGACCGCCTCTGGCGGCAGCCCTGTGATCTCTACATCGGCCACGCCGTCCACTGTCAGCAGCTCGCGCCGCAGGTAGGTGGCCAGCTCGTGTTTTTCGGCGTCGCTGTAGCCCTCGGCGGTGACCGCGTAGAACAGGCCGAACACATCGCCAAAACCGTCATTGACGTATGGCTGGCTGACGCCTTCAGGCAGGGCGCGGGCCGCATCACGGACTTCGGCGCGCAGTTTGGTCCAGATCGCCGGCAGCTCGGTGCCGTCGTAAGTGTCCTGCATCTCCACTTCGATCAGCGAAGAGCCGGGCCGGTTCACCGAGGTGATCCGTTTCACCTCGCCCATTTTCTGGATCGCGGATTCCAGCGGTTCCGAGACCTCCAGCGCCACCTGGGCACTGCTGGCGCCGGGGTACTGGGTCGCGATGACCGCGGATTTGATGGTAAAGGCCGGGTCTTCCAGGCGGCCAAGGTTCAGAAAGCCCCAGATCCCGCCGAACAAGGCGGCGAGCATGATGAGCCAGGTGTAAAGCGGCCGGTTGATCGACCCGCGTGCAATGTCCATGCGCCCGCCCTCAGTTGCCGAAGCCGGTGAAACGGCTGACCTGCTGGCCGTCTTCCAGCGCGGTGCCGCCGGTCAGCACGATCTCTTCGCCGCCTTTGAGGCCCTCCGCGATGCGGAAGTCGCCGTTCTGGGTCGCTTCGACCTTTACCGGGGTCCAGGTGACGGTGCCGTCTTCGGCGCCTGCCGGGGCAAACACCATCACCCCGGTGCTGCCATCGGCGGCGGCAATCAGCGCCGTGCCGGGCACCCGGATCGCGGTATCGCCGGTATCAACGCGCACATTCACCGTGGCCGAGGCGCCGGGCAGGATCTGGCGGTCGTCGGGCGGGGTCAGGCGGAAGGTCACCCGGTAGGTCTGGCCAACGCTGCTGGCCTCGGCGTCGAATTCCAGGATTTCCAGCGGATAGTCTGTGTCCTGGCCGGGGAAATTGGCCACAATCGTCAGCACATCGCTTTGATCGGCCTGCTGGAACAGAACCTCGGGCACGTCCACCTTGATGTGCAGTTCGGACATGTCGTGCAGCCGCACAACCGGGGTGCCGGCGGAGATGGTGGTGAATTGCTCCACTTCGCGGCTGGAGACCAGCGCATCAAACGGAGCATTCAGGGTTGCATGGCCAAGCGCATAGTCGGCATCCCGCAGGGCGACACGGGCCAGGCCCGCCTCGGTCTCGGCGTCGTCAATCGAGACCTGGCTGACGGTGCCGCTCAGCTTTTCCAGCCGCACCACCGTTCGGTCGGCCTGTTGCTTGCGCAGCTGCGCCTGTTCCAGCTGCAGTTCGAACGGCTCAAGGTCCAGTTCGGCAATCAAGCCGCCCTGCGCGACAGAGCCGCCTTCGGTGACCGGGAATTTCAGGATCTGCCCGCTGACCTGAAAGGCCAGATCAACCGTCTGTTTGGCGGCAACCTGGCCGAAGAACTGCCGTTCCAGCAGCAGGGAATCCGATGAGGTTTGCAGCAGTTTCACGGGTTTCAGCGATTCCTGGGCCGCGGCGGCCGCGGATAGGGCGGCAATACCGCCCGCAAGGGCAAGGGATCTGCTCCAACGCATTCTAGTCACTCCTTCCGGGCGGTTTTGCCGCCTGTCCGCATCATTGTCTTGTTCGCTGCCACGCCCGGTCGCGCAACCAGCCCGCAGATCAGCCGGTGGGCCGGTCTGCCGGGGAATTTGCGGCCTATATCCCAGTTGCAGGAACTTTCCTGTGAACGAGGTCACAATGCAACGGTTTCCAAAGGGCATGCGGTTTTCCTGCCGCACAATAATGCAGTTAGCGGGGCTTTGTTGCACAAACGGCGTGAGGGATTCCCTGTTTGAATCCAGTGGGGTAGCAACGGCGCATGAGCAGTTGGTCCCCTACGACGTACAAGACCAGGAACTGGCCTTCGTACAACACGGCGCTGAGGCAGCGCGGTTCGCTATTGATCTGGTTTGATCCTGATATGGAATGGTATGCCCCGTCGACCGGCAAGCGCGGTCGTCAGCGCGAGTTCAGCGACGCGGCAATTCAGGTTTGTCTCACGATGAAGGTACTATTCGGCATGCCCCTTCGCCAGATCGAGCCATGGGAACGCCACTGGTCCGAGAGACCATGGCGAGGCGGCTTCGTCGAAAGCTTGTTGCGGCTGGCAGGCTTTGACTGGAAAATACCGAACTTCAGCACTCTGTGCCGTCCATTGCCCGGCAGGCGAATTGCATCGCAAATCTGCCGAGAGGGGCCAAAAGACGTTGAGCGTGGCCATCCCCTATCGCGGAGGGGCGGGTTCTTTGCACCTGCTGATCGACGCGACCGGGATCAAAGCGGAAGGTGAAGGAGAGTGGAACGCCCGTAAGCCCCCTCTCGCACATGCCATGCATGTGCTGCCGGGCAGCGGGCGGGCCAAAGAAGCGCCTTTGGCGCAAGCTCCATCCCGGTATGGATGAAGAAACACTGGAGATCCGCGCGGTTGGCGTCACGGCAAGCAATGTCGGCCCCTCTCGGCAGATTTCTGCAGAAATCGCCTGCCGGGCAAAGGACGCTCCAATTCTGCCCGGCCTCCTTAACCAGATCCCGCCCGGCCAGGAGATTGCCACGGTCACCGCCCCCTCCCGGCAGCATCCTGCGGATGCGCCTGCCGGGCAGTGGATGGGGCTTATGACACGCGCAGATGCCACAATGTGATTGCCGCTCGCGGAGCCGCCGCCGCTCGCCATTGTGCTGGAACCAGTGGCGCATCAATGGCTCGCTCCCGCCGCGTAAGAATGCCCAACTTTGGAAGCCTGCCACGGCGGGAGCTATCGCGCGAAACGAAGCTGTGAGGGCCTGCAAATATCTTGGACGGGCACTCTGGCGAAAGTTGACCGGCTATCACCGCCGAAGCCGCGCCGAAACGAAACCTTTCGTGACATTGCTGTGCAATGCACTGCCGGTCAGTGGATGAACTGCGTCAAACGCCTTGGTCAAGGCATCATGGCACGGGACTTCGACCGACAGGTCGCTGAACTCCAGATCCGGATCGCGGTGCTGAACCGCTACACCGCTCTTGGCATACCCCTCACAGAGCCCGTAGGATAAGTCCGTCTGGGGAAAGGCGAAGTGTGCTCAAACCCCGATTTGTGCAACAAAGCCGGTGCTGACCTAAAAAACCTGCTGAACGAGGCCGCCATTAATGCAGCCCGGCGGCACGCAGCGGACATTACCAGTGCGGATCTTCAGGAAGCCCGGGACAAGGTGATGATGGGAACCGTGCGGACTCTGGCTCTCAAACCCGAAGAGCGGCATCGTTTGGCAGTGCATGAAGCCGACCATACAGCTGCAGCCTATTTCACCCCGGAAGCTGATCCGCTGTATAAGGTCACGATCATTCCGCGCGGCCGCAGTCTTGGCGGAACCCACATGCTGAGCCGCGAAGAGCACCATACCCTGCCTGAGAATTACCTGCGCGCTCAACTGACAATCCTACTGGCGGGCAGGGCGGACGAAAAGCTGTTGGCCGGCTCTGTCAGCTCTGGCGCAGATGATGATATCAACCGGGCGACCACGCTCGCGCGGTCCATGGTGGCACGCTGGGGCATGACCGAGGAGCTTGGCCCCGTCGACCTTAGGCAGACAGAGGATCACCCCTTCCTCGGACAATCCATCGCTCAACCGCGCAAACATGCAGACGAGACAGCAGCCCAGGTGGATCAGGCTGTGATGAAACTTCTGAAAACCGCTGAAGCCGCCGCCGCAGAACTCCTCGAAGCCCATCGGGCAGAGGTCAGCCTGCTGGTTCACGAACTTGAAAGGAGGGAGACGCTGAACTTTGGAGAAATCAAAGCCTGCCTATCCTCGGACGGCAAGGTCTGTCCGCTTAACAAATCAGCCTCTGACAGTTGTCCTGAAAAGTCCCGCCGTTAGACATAACTATGATTGGCGAGGCGTAATTGCCGGTAGGCAGCTTTGCGAAGTTTTGAGCCTAACGTTCTGATGTGACAACGATCCCCGTCAGCACCAGCGCAACGCTGCAAGGGCGGATCTTCACGGAATTCAGTTTTGCTTGAGCGGGTTACGTATCGTTTTCCCTGCCTTCCCGCTTGGGCGCAAGCAGGAACTCGTTGACAAGGCACCGTCCCTTGCGAGTTCGCAATGCCTTGATACCGGGGAGCATATCGGCCTGCAGGCTGGTAGAAAAACCGCTGGCCTGCGACGCCTGAATGGTTGCCGAGTGTGGCCGGATTGCGGCAGGCTGGGATTGGCAGCTGCATAGTGCCGCGGAGGGCAGAAGGCATGGCGAACACAGGTCAGGAAAGCAGCGGTCTGCGACATTGTGGGCTGACGCGGCAGCAGGTGGAGACTGCTCGCAAGAAACATGGCTGGAATGAGCTGCCAAAGGGAAAACGCACCGGCCCTCTGCGTGTCTTTCTCCGCCAATTCAGCAATTTCCTGGTGCTGATTCTGATTGCCGCCGGGATCATCGCATTTACCGTGGGCGAATATGCTGACACGCTGGCGATCGGGCTGGTGATCGGGCTGAACGGGGTCTTGGGATTTGTGCAGGAATGGCGGGCGGAAACCGCGCTGGAGAGCCTGCGCAGCATGCTGTCGCCGCAGGCGCTGGTGGTGCGGAACGGGCACGAGAAGGTGATCCAAGCGCGCGAACTGGTGCCCGGCGATCTGATCATTCTGGAGGCGGGCGCCCGGGTGCCCGCCGATGCGCGCCTGGAGGAAGCGGCCGGGCTGCGGGTGGATGAAAGCGCCCTGACCGGGGAATCGGTTCCTATCAGCAAAGCCCCTGGCACAGACGCGGCGGAAGTTTTTGCGGGCACGGTAGTGGCCGCGGGGCGGGCGCTGGCGGTAACCACGGCCACCGGCGCGCACACCTCGTTCGGGCAAATCGCCTCGCTGACCGGGTCGGTGGGCCTGAAAAAGACCAATCTGCAGGTGCAGCTGGGCCGCCTGGCCCGTCAGCTGGGGTTTGCAGCGCTTGCCATCGCCGCTGCGATTCTGGCGCTTGGGCTCTACATGGGGCGGAATGCGGCGGAGATGTTCATGACCGGCCTGTCGCTGTCAGTGGCGATGGTGCCGGAGGGGCTGCCCGCGGTGGTTACCATCACCCTGGCCCTGGGGGCGGCGGCAATGGTGCGCCAGAAGGCGCTGGCGCGCCGCCTGCAGGCGGTGGAAACGCTGGGCGCGGCTTCGGTCATTTGCACCGACAAGACCGGCACCTTAACCGAAAACAAGATGACGGCAACCCGGGTCTGGACGCTGGACCGCATCTATCAGGTCACCGGCACCGGCTATGACCCGACGGGCCATATTGCTTGGAAGGGTGCCGTCACCAGCGCGCGGGAGGATGCGGTACTGGCGGAGCTGCTGGAAGCGGGACTGACCTGCACCCATGCCAGTCTGCACCAAGAGGGCGACCACTGGCAGATGACCGGTGCCCCGACCGAGGGCGCGCTGGTCACCCTGGGCTGCAAAGGCTGGGCAGAGCTGCCGCCGCCGGATGCGGTGCTGGCGGAAATCCCGTTCAGCAGCGAGCGCAAGCGGATGAGCGTGCTGGTGCAGAGCAGCTGCGGCGAAAAGGTCTTGACCAAGGGCGCGCCGGAGCAGGTTCTGGGCATCTGCACCCTGGTTCTGACGCAGGATGGCCCGCGCAGGCTGGGCGCAGAGGAGACGGCAGCCATCACCGAAGCCTATGAGGCGATGGCCGCAGAAGGGCTGCGGGTGATCGGCCTTGCAAATGGCGCGGCGCAGGGCGGCGGGATCCGCGAGAAGGACATGACATTTCTGGGGCTGACCGGGCTGATTGACCCGCCGCGGCCGGAGGTGCGGGCCGCAATCGGCGCGGCCCGGTCGGCGGGCATCCGGGTGATCATGATCACCGGCGACAGCCCGCTGACCGCTGGGGCGATTGCCCGCCAGCTGGGGCTGCCTGCCGGCAAGACCCTGACCGGCGATGCGCTGGAGGCGCTGGAAGATGCGGAGCTGGATCAGCTCTTGCAGCAGGATGTGCTGTTTGCCCGCACCCGTCCTGCGCATAAGATGCGGATCGTCTCGGCCCTGCAAGGGCAGCATCAGATCGTGGCCATGACTGGCGACGGGGTGAACGATGCGCCGGCCTTGAAACAGGCCGACATCGGCGTTTCGATGGGGGTGCGGGGCACGGATGTGGCCAAGGATGCATCCGACCTGGTGCTGCTGGATGATAACTTTGCCACCATCGTGCGGGCCATCGGCGAGGGGCGGCGGCAGTTTTCCAATGTGCGCAAGTTCGTGCGTTACCTGCTGTCCTCCAATGCGGGGGAAGTGATTGCGCTCTTGATCAATATCCTGATCGGAGGGCCGCTGATTTTCTTGGCCACCCAGATCCTGTGGATGAACCTGGTCACGGACGGGGTGACGGCCGTGGCGCTGGGTCTGGAGAAGGGCGAGCCGGACCAGATGGAGCACCCACCGCGCAAAAAGGACACGCCGATCGTGGGGCAGGGCGGCCTGCTGACTATTCTGGCGCTGGGGCTTTATACCGGGCTCGCCAGCTTGTGGCTGTTTCTGCATCTTCTGGATGGAAACGAGGATCTGGCCCGCACCGCCGCCTTTACTGCCATGGTGGTCTTTGAGAAGGCCAGCGTCTTTGCCTTCCGCTCCTTGCATCTGCCGTGCTGGCGGATCGGGTTCTTCAGCAATCCGCTGCTGCTGGCGGCGCTGATTGTAACCATCGGGGCGCAGGTGGCGGCAGTGTACTGGCCGCCGTTGCAGGTGCTGCTGCACACAGTGCCGCTGCAATGGGACCAGTGGGGGCTGATCACCCTGCTGGTGCTGCCCATCCTGCTGGTGCCGGAGGGACTGAAAACCCTGCGCTACCTTGCCGCCCGCCGCGGGCACAGGCGGGCAGCCGCGGCGGCTTGACCTCCCTCAATGCGGTTATTGCCGATCCGGGCCATCCTGCGGGCATGAAGGGCGATCACAGTCACAGCAAGGAAGACATCGCGCGCCGTCTGGCCGGCAGCAACGGCACCGGACGGTTGCGGGACGCGGTTTACGGCGGCATCGACGGCGCGGTGACCACCTTTGCGATTGCCGCGGGCGTCGAGGGGGCCGGGTTTTCGCAAGGCGTGATCATCGCCCTGGGCATCGCCAACGTGCTGGCGGACGGGTTTTCCATGGCGGCGGCCAATTACCTGGGCACCAAGGCGGATCTGGACGACCGGCGGCGCCTGTACAGAGTGGAGAAGCGCCATATCCGCCAGTATCCTGAGGGCGAGCGCGAGGAGCTGCGCCAGATCTTCCAGGAGCTGGGGCTGAGCGGCGACGTGCTGGAAGGGGCGGTGCGGTCCGTGGCCGCCAAGCCGGAGAAGTGGATCTCTGTGATGCTGACCAGCGAATACGGGCTGGCCCCGGCCGAGCCCAGCCCGGTGGCGGCGGCGCTGACGACCTTTGCCGCCTTCATGGCAGCAGGCATCGTGCCGCTCTTGCCGTTCATGTTGGGGCTGCCCGATCCGTTCCTGACGGCGGCCATTGCCACCGGGGCAGTGTTTTTCGGTATAGGCGCCAGCAAAAGCGTCTGGTCGCTGGCACCCTGGTGGAAATCCGGGCTGGAAACGCTGGCCATCGGCTCCTGCGCGGCTGCGGTGGCTTATCTGGCGGGCAGCCTGTTCCGGGTTTGAGCCGGATCAAGGGGGGCGGGGCGGTTTGGCCCTAAGCTGATGACCGGAGGGACGCCGATGTTTTCAAATGCCATCAAGATCGCCACCCTGCAGGGGTTTGACATCCGCATCGATCCGAGCTGGGCGCTGATTGCCGCGCTGATCACCTGGAGCCTGTCGGCGCAGTACTTTCCGATGGTTTATCCCGGTGCCGGCGGCAGCGTCTATTTCACCCTGGCGCTGTTGGCGATGCTGGGCTTTTTCGGCTCGCTGATTCTGCACGAGATGTCCCATTCGGTGGTGGCCCGCCGCTTTGGGTTAGAGATCAAGGGGATCACCCTGTTCATCTTCGGCGGGGTTGCCGAGCTGGGATCGGAGCCGAAGACCGCCGCCAGCGAGTTCTGGATTGCGATTGCCGGCCCTTTGATGAGCTTTGCGCTGGCCTTTGGCTTTTGGCTGCTGGCGCAGATCGGCGGGTGGCTTGCGCCGGGGATGGCGCTGAACCCTGTGCTGGACTACCTGGCGCTGATCAACTTGGTGCTGGCGGTATTCAACCTGCTGCCGGCCTTTCCACTGGATGGCGGACGGATCTTTAGGGCCTATCTCTGGAGCCGCAGCCGCGATCTGCTGCGGGCCACGGCCACCGCCACCCGGATCAGCAGCTATTTTGCCTATGCGCTGATCATCTTTGGTGTTGTCGGGCTGTTTTCCGGCAACCCGGTTGCTTCCCTCTGGCAGGTGCTGATCGGGGTGTTTGTGCTGGCGGCGGCCAAGGGCACCTATGCCCGCCAGCTGCAGGAGGCTGCGTTTAAGGGCAAGACGGTTGCCGCCCTGATGAAACGCGGTGCGGTCACGGTGCTGCCGGAGGTGAGCCTGCAATACCTTGCGGATCAGGTGATGCTGAACGAGCGCAAGAGCTTTGTCCCAGTGGTGCTGGGCGACGTGCTGCTGGGCTACGCCGATACCGGCCTGCTGGCGCAGACCCCGCGGGCGGAGTGGGCGGCAACCCATGTCGGCGACGTCTATGTGCCGGCGGATGCGGACAATACGGTCAGCCCGGAAATGCCTGCCTCAGAGCTGATGGCAAAGATTTCGGCCACTGGGCGGCGCAAGTTTCTGGTGGCAGAGGACCGCCAGCTGATGGGGGTTGTCACCCTGTCCGACCTGACAGGCTATCTGGCGGTGCTGCAGGAGATCAGGCTGCCGGACAGCCGGAAAGAGCGGAGCTGAGAGGATGAAACGGATACTGATCGTGCAGGGGCACCCTGACAGTTCACAGCAGCATTTCTGCCACGCGCTGGCGCAGAGCTATGCGGAGGCAGCGATGCAGGCCGGCCATCAGGCGGACGTCATCAATGCTGCAGACAGCGGTGTCACCTTTCTGCGTTCCCGCGCAGAATGGGACAGCAGCCTGCCCGCATACGCCGGGGAGGCGCAGCAGGCGATTGCCGCCGCAGACCATATCGTTTTCATCTATCCGCTGTGGCTGGGCAGCATGCCGGCGCTGCTCAAGGCCTGGCTGGAGCAGGTGTTCCGGGAAGGTTTTGCCTTCAGCACGGGCAAACGCGGCTGGCATCCCAGGCTGAAGGGGAAATCAGCGCGTGTCATTGTTACGATGGGGATGCCCGCCGTTGCCTATAAATGGTTCTTCCTGGCGCATTCGCTGCGCAGCTTTGAACGCAACATCCTGAAGTTCTGCGGGATCAGGCCGGTAAGATGGTCGGTGTTCGGTATGGTCGAGGACACCAATTCAAACAGGCGCCGGAAATACCTGGCGGAAACCGCCCGAAACGGGGCAGCGGCGTGCTAAGGTCAGGCGCCCGGTCTGGTCAGGCCGCGATGATGTCCTTCAGGTGGCCGGCGATGTCGTCCAGTCCGGCATGGGTCAGATCCTTATCAGCCTCGCCGATCACCTTGGATTTCAATGCGTCCGGCAAGGCCGCCCGCAGCTGGCCCAGCATATGCGGTGCAGCCGTCAGGATCAGCTGGTCGAATGCTTCCGCGGCATGCTTTTTTTCCAGATCTTTTACGATCAGGCGTGCAAAAACTGCCTCGGCAGTCTCTTTGGGATCGCTGGCTTCGAAGGTGGCCGCCCCATGCGCACCGCTGATCGGATGGCTGCCGGCGCGGTCGGCATTCTCCACCGCAGGCGGCGCTTGCAGTGTATGCCCGGCGGACGCAGTGAAGCCCTTGCTCGGCCCGTGGTTTTCTACGATGCGCGCGGTGCGGGCATTTGCCAGAACGGCCAGGGTGACAATTGGTTTCATGGGTTTTCTCCATTTGCAGAAGGTTGCTTGCATTCGCCCTGCGCCGGCTGCGACCAGCCTCCCAGGAAGGCAAACCAGTATGCCAGGGCAACCCCGCCCGCGCCGCCGGCAATATTGCCCAGGGTGACCCAAAACAGGTTGGCGGCAGCGGCGCTGGCCGGGACATCAGCCCCGGCGGCCCAGCCTTGCGGGAAGAAGTACATGTTGGCGATTGAGTGCTCGAGGCCCAGCAGCACAAAGACAGTGACCGGCCACAGCACGGCCAGGATTTTCCCGGCTGCTGAGCGGGCAGCGAAGGACAGCCAGACGGCCAGGCAGACCAGGGCGTTGCACAGGGCGCCGCGGACAAATGCCTCAAACGGGGTCAGCCCGGCTTTTGCACCGGCAATACCTGCCGCGGTTTCTCCCATCTGGCCGTCCAGCAGCCCGGTTAGGGCAAAAGCGGCTGCCAAGCCGGCTGCACCAGCCAGGTTGCCGGCGTAGACGATGCCCCAACTGCGCAAGAGCAGGCGCAGCGGGATCTTGCGGTCCACTGCGGCGATCACCATCAGCACATTGCCGGTGAACAGCTCAGCCCCGGCAAGGACAACCAGGATCAGGCCAAGGGAGAACACCGCGCCGCCCAGCACCCGAGCCGGCCCGCCTGAGGTCTCCGCGCCTGTCAGGGTCATCGTATAGGCGGCGGCACCAAAGCCGATGAAAGCGCCTGCCAGCATGGCAAGAACGAACATCTGCGGCAGTGGCAGCCTGGCCTTGGCTGTGCCGGCGGTTTCGACAAGCTCCGCAATTTTGACTGGCTTATGTGCATCAAACGGGGCCGGATTGTTCATACGGCAACTCCAGTAATTGAAATAGATAGAAGGAGTGCTGACCTTCATCCCCTAGGCATTGGGCTAATGTGCAAACAGTACTGGAATGTCCGTCTGTTCAATCATCGTCCTGGTCGTGCCGCCAAAGACCGCCTCTCGCATTCGGGATTGGCCGTAGGCTCCCATGACCACAAGGCCGGCCCCGGCTTCGCGGGCGCGGTCCTGTATGCAGCGACCGACCTCTTGCCCACCGGTGGGATATTGTGAAACGGTGACGTTGCAACCGTGATGGCTGAGCCAAGCTGCAACATCGGTACCTGGGTCCTCTCCGTCTCTTCCACCAGTCATGTCGGGATCGAAACAACCGATCACGACCTCTTTGGACGTGAGGAAATAGGACAGCGCCGCATGGGCCGCGCAGGACGCCGCATAGCCGCTGTTCCAGGCCAAGAAAATACGGTCATGCAATGCAAAAGGCGTGCCATTCGTCATTATCCCAATGGGAGACCGAAACAGCACCCCGTGCACAGCCTCGCGGAAGACTTTGCCGCTTTCTCTAAGCCCCGTTGCCGCTTCGGCAATGTCGCAGGTACTGGCGCGCCGCGCTGCAATCCGCTTGATTTCTGCAATAGGGCATACCGAGTATTGAACATCGCCCGCGCAGTTGCTGCGGGCAAGCAGGGCTTCGACTTCTGCGGCGCGGGCCTCCGCCGCTTCTCTAGTTTTTTGAAGCAGCTCTAGCCAGTCGCTCGGCACGACCAATGCACGGTAATCTGATGCACCGAAGGCGAAACCAGGCTGCCCTGGCAGCGCATCCAGCAGCAGGCACGCCAAATGAGCCTTCTGTTCCCTTGCGGCCTCGGCGGCTCTGGTGATGGCCGTGTCGCTGGTGTTCTTGCTGAGCACAAAAAGAGAGGTTCTGTGTTGCATGGCGGGCCTCCGGTTCATGGATTGCGGCCTGCAGAAGTGCACGCTGCGTTGATCAGTAGATCAGCTCTGCAGGAGGATGCCATGATCCTGATCAATCCGGCGTAAAGGACATCCTCTTGTGGCGCAGCAGGCCGACAGTCGCCATCACGCTTTACCAGATCCAAAACTCATGCTTAAAGAGCTCGTTGAGATCGAGCAGCCAACTTGCCGGAGGCAGCTGAAGAAGTGCCAAAGCGACAACGCCAGCAACCGCTGTAAGCGCTATCAGCGCTTCGATCCGATGACCTTGCGGCGACATCTTGCTGCCGAGGAAGAGCTTTTTGAACACATGCATATGAAGCGCTGCATGCCAAAGGGAAAAGGCAATAAACAGCACCGCCAGGACAATATGGAGATCGCTCCAGTCCTGCCTGCCCAGTCCCAGCGCATCCCAATCCATCTCTTTGGAAATCTTACCTTTGGGTGCAAAGAAAAGGATACTTCCGCTGAGAAGAATGGCCGCAAATGAGAAGGTTACGCCAAAAACGGCCAGGGCTCTGCTTGTCAGCCCGGCTTTTGACCGGGTTTGGGCTTCGGTGTTGGTCATTTTGCTACCTCCAGTCAGGATAGGTTGAGCCTACCCGGCTGCAAGCACACGTGCATTGATCCAGACATGGGTTTGGCGCGCAAGCGCAGCACTGGCTGGTTTGACTTCACTCAAGGCGGGCACAAAGTGCCTCTGGTACGCTGCGCCAGAGGAAAAACAATGCATACGGATGAAAACCAGCAGGTTGAAGTGGTGGCCTTTCTGAGCGATCCGTCAGCCTATGGTATTGACGCACCGGTCGAGGTGATCACGACCCATTCCGCGCATGTGTTCCTGATCGGCGGCCTAGCGTTCAAGATCAAGCGGGCGGTGCGCTACAGCTACCTGGACTTTTCCACGCTGCAGGCCCGCAAGGACGTGCTGGTGCGTGAGCTTGCCCTTAACGCTCCGGCGGCACCTGAGATCTATGACAGGGTGGTTGCAGTCACCCGCGAGGCGGGGGGCCGCCTGGCGCTTGAGGGCAAGGGACCTGCTGTCGAATACGCTCTGCGGATGCACCGGTTCGCGCGGGAGGCCGAGATGAGCGTAATTGCCGATGCCGGCGGTTTGACGGTTGATCTGGCCCGGCAGCTCGGCACCGCAGTTGCCGCCTACCACAGAGATGCCGAAAAGCGCAGCGCGGATGGGGCTGCCCTGATCGGAGAGATTATCGAGGAGTTACGGGAGGCCCTTGGCGGCATGGGGGAAGTGCTGGGCTGCGAACGGGTGGCGTCGTTTCTTGATGCGGCCGGAAAGACCATTGGCGAGACCGCGCAGCTTCTCAGAAAACGCGCAGCGGCAGGCTTTGTGCGCAGATGTCACGGCGATCTACATTTGCGGAACCTCGTGCTGATCAATTGCAAGGCAGTACCGTTTGACGCGCTGGAGTTCGATGAGAGGCTGGGGACCTGCGATGTCTTCTATGATTTCGGCTTCCTGCTGATGGATCTGCTGCACCGGAGGGCGCGGGATCAGGCCAATGCAGCGCTGAACAGCTATCTGCAGGATACCGGGGATTTCGAAGGGCTGGCTGCACTGCCGCTGTTCATGGCGTTGCGCGCGGCAATCCGGGCGATGGTTACGGTGCAGGGCATGGCGGGAGACGGTTCTGAAAAGGCCGCGCGGGAGGCGCAACAATACCTTAAGCTGGCGGCGGCCTGCCTGGCGCCGGCGCCGCCGCGGCTGGTGGCTGTGGGCGGGCTGTCGGGCACCGGCAAGACCACGGTTGCGGCGCGGGTGGCGCCATTGCTGGTGCCGCCACCCGGCGCGGTCCACCTGCGCAGCGACGTGGAGCGCAAGGCGCTGTTCGGGGCCAATCCGCTGGCGCATCTGCCGGCCGAAGGCTACCGCCCGGAGGTGACCGCGAAGGTTTATGCCCGGCTGTTGGACCGGGCAGAGGCGGCCCTGCGGTCAAGGCACAGCGTTGTCGTGGATGCCACTTTCCTTGCGGCGGAAGACCGGGATGCGGTGCGGGCGCTGGCGGCTCGGCTGCAGACACCGTTCGACGGGATCTGGCTGCATGGTGACCCCGCCGAATTGGAGCGGCGTATCGCCGCCCGCACTAATGATGCCTCGGATGCGGACGCGGATGTGCTGCACGCTCAGCTGAAGCGCGGCGCGGATCCTGCGGACTGGACCCGGATCAGCTGCGGCGGCGCCGAGGATGAGGTGGCCAAGCGGGTAAAGGCCGCTCTGCAGCCGGAGTGATCCTGTCCCGCCCTGCGCAGAGGCAGGCGTATTGTCAGGGCGGATAACCTCAATCAATGCAGGCCGGAAGCCGCGGGCTTAACGTTGAGCAACATCTGAGGAGGAACACCATGTACAAGAATTTTCTGGTTCCCATTGCCCCGGATCACGGCGCCGACAGCGCCAGCGCCCTGCAGGCTGCCCGCCTGCTAGCGGACAGCGATGCCAGGATCACCGCGCTGACCGTGGCTGATGAAATCCCCGGCTATGTGATTCAACAGCTGCCGGAGGGGCTGCTGGAAGGCACCCGCGCAGAGATGCTGGCAGAGCTGAAGGCGGATCTGGGCAGGGTGACGGACGTCAAGGCGGATGTGGTCACCGGCCATGCCGGGCGCACGGTCACCGATTACGCCGATGCACATGGCGCGGATTGCATCGTCATCGCGTCGCACCGGCCCGGGTTGCAGGACTATTTCCTGGGCTCGACGGCAGCGCGGGTGGTGCGCCATGCCAAATGCACCGTGATTGTGATTCGCTAGCCGTCCTGCGCCACGGAGCGGCGGAACAGCACCAGGCTGGCCGCCAGCAGGGCCGCACCAAGCAATGCCATCCACAGGAATTCCTGCCAGACGGTCTGGAACCCCGCGCCCTTGAAGGCAATGGCCTGGCTGGCGGACATGTAATGGCGCGAGGGCAGCAGGGTGGTGGCGGCCTGCAGCCAGGCGGGCTGGTTTTCCACCGGGGTTTCGCCGCCCGACAGCATCAGCATCGGCAGGATGGTCAGCATCACCAGAAGCGCAAACTGTGCCATGGAGCGGGCAACCGTCGCCAGGAACACCCCCAGCGCGGTGGCGGTGAACAGGAACAATGCGGTGCCGCCGAGAAACAACAGCGTGGAGCCTGCAATGGTGATGTCCAGCACCCCCTGCATCACAAACCCCAGCGACAGCGCCGCCGCAACCAGCACCACCGCGGCGTTGGCCCAGATCTTGGCCGCGGCGATGTCAAAGGGCGACAGCGGCATCGCCAGAAGATGCTCGATGGTGCCGTGCTCGCGCTCGCGGATCATTGCGGCGCCGGTCAGGATCGTGGTCAGCCACATGATCTGGCCGATCAGTGCGTTGATGCCGGCAAAGCGCACGGTGTCGCGGTTCGGGTTGAAGGCGCTGCGGATGATGATCTCCAGGGCTTGCGGCGCGGCGAGGCCGGCGCCGACCGCAAAGCGGCGGATCTCGGTGCTGAGGATACTTGTGATGTAGCTGGCGCCGATGCCTGCCTGTTCCATCGCGGTGGCGTCTATCAGCACCTGGATTTCCGGCACCCGGCCCGCGCGGACGTCCTTTTCAAACCCCGGCGGCACGGCGACCACAAACAGGAAGTGGCCCGCATCCATCCGGGCGGCGCCGGTGCCGGGCTCAACCTGAACCACCGGCTGGAACTCCGGCGGGAAAAACGCGGCGGCCAGCGTGCGCGACAGGGGGGAGTTGTCCTCATCCGCAAAGGCGATGGAGGCGTTGTTGACCGAAGTTGCCACCCCGGTCGCCTCCATCACCGGCGCCAGGGTGAAGGACCAGACCAGCAGCGCCATCATCACCCAGTCGCGGCGCAGGCTCATCATCTCCTTGAGGCCGAGCCAGAATATGCGGGACAGGCGCTGCATCTACTTCGCCTGCGCCCTGAGCGCAAGCGCGGCCAGCAGCGTGAACACCGGGCCGAAACAGGCCAGCGCCAGAATGTCCGGCATCAGCGCCTCCCAGCCCAGGCCCTTGGTGAAAGCGCCGACGTTCAGATGCAGGAAATAGGACGACGGCCACAGCGATCCGATGGTCCGGGCGCCGCCCTCCAGTGTCGAGACCGGCTGCAGCAGGCCGGAGAACTGGATCGTCGGCACCACCGAAGCGATGGTGGTTGCAAAGGTGGCCGCCACCTGGCTGGAGGTCATGGTGGCAATCAGCAGCCCGTAGGACGTGGCGGCCCAGACATAGAGCAGCGCGCCCAGTGCCAGCGGCAGCGGGTCGCCCTTGAGCGGCACCCCGAAGACCACGATGGTCATCGCCGCGAGCAGCAGGAAGTTCGCATAAGCAATCACGATATAGGGGATCTGCTTGCCGATCAGGAACTCCAGCCGGGTGGTTGGCGTCACGTAGAAATTGGTGATCGAACCCAGCTCCTTTTCCCGCGCGACGCTGACCGCCATCAGCACCGCGGGCAGCATGATCAGCAGAATTGCGGGCATCGCAGGCGCCATGGCGGCGATGCTCTCGAAGCTCTGGTTATAGCGGAATCGCGGCTCTATGCGGGCAATCTCACCCTGGCGGGTGCCGGTGGCGGCGGCCTCGGCGCTCAGGAAGGTCTGATGCAGCCCGGCGGCATAGCCCTCCACCGTTTCGCCCTTGAAGGGGATGGCGCCATCGACGATGGCCAGCACCTCCGACAGTTCACCGGCGCGCAGCTTGCGGCCAAAATCGGGGGGCAGCTCAACCACCAGAGAAACCTCGCCCGAGACCAGCCGGTTGCGGCCCTCTGCGGCGCTTGACAGAGGCGGCGTGGACCGGAAGTAGCGGGAGCCGGAAACCTCCGCCAGATAGGCGCGGCTTTCGGGACTTTGCGACAGGTCCAGGGCAGCATAATCCAGCTCGTCGATATCGAGCGAAATGCCGAAACAGAACACCAGCATCAGGATTACGGAACCGAGGAAGGCAAAGGCGAGGCGCACCGGGTCGCGCAGCACCTCCACCGTTTCGCGCCGCGCATAGGCCAGCGCGCGGGTGAAACCGCCCGCCGCGCTGGCCCTTGCCTGAATCGCGGTTTCCGGAGCGGAGACCGGGGTAGGGGGGGCGGCGGCCTTGAGGATGGAGACAAAAGCCTGTTCCAGCGTGTCCACAGCCTGCGATTCCATCAGCGCCTTGGGTGTGCCTTCGGCCAGCACCTTGCCCGCGTGCATGAAGGAAACCCGGTCGCAACGTTCGGCCTCGCCCATGAAATGGGTGGAGACGAATATCGTCACGCCCTCGTTGCGGGACAGGTCGAGGAGCAGCACCCAGAACATGTCCCGCGCCTCAGGATCGACGCCGGAGGTCGGCTCGTCCAGGATCAGCACCCGCGGGCGGTGGATCAGCGCAACCGCCAGCGACAGGCGCTGCTTGATGCCAAGGGGCAGGGCGGCGGCGAGGGAGGTGCTGTGCGCCGCAAGGCCGAAGCGCTGCGTCAGTTCGGCGACCCGGGCCGCGCGGTCCCTGATCCCGAAAATGCGGGCGTGGAGCTGCAGGTTCTGCTCAACGGTCAGTTCGCCATAAAGCGAGAACGCCTGGCTCATATAGCCGGTCTCGTGCCGCATGGCGCGGTTCCTGGCATCCACCGGCCTGCCGAACAGCTGGGCCTCGCCGGAGCTGATGGGCAAGAGGCCCGTGAGCATTTTCATGGTTGTCGACTTGCCGCAGCCGTTGGAGCCGAGAAAGCCATAGATTTCACCGCGGGCAATGCTGAAATCGACGCTATCCACCGCAACGAAATCGCCAAAGCGGCGGGTGAGGCCGCGGGCAGTGATGACCGGCTCGCCGCTGTGCGCAGCCGGGGCAGGGTGCGGAAGCGGCGGCGGTTGCCCGTTTGCCCGCAGTTGGCGGTAAGCGGTTTCCAGATCGCCGGTCTGGCGGCTGAGGTCATCCGGCGGGCCCTGGTACAGCACCCGGCCCGCATCCATGGCGACGATCCAGTCGAAACTTTGCGCCTCCTCCATGTAAGCGGTGGAAACCAGCACGGTAAGGCCGGGGCTTTGCTCCCGGATGGCGCCGATCAGCGCCCAGAACTGGCGGCGCGACAGCGGGTCAATGCCGGTGGTCGGCTCGTCCAGCACCAGCAGTTTGGGGTCGTGGATCAGGGCACAGCAGAGGCCCAGCTTCTGCTTCATGCCGCCCGACAGCTTGCCCATCAGCCGGTCCGCAAAAGGCGACAGCCCCGTGGCTGCGAGGAGCGATGCAATCCGCGCCTCGCGCTCTGCCGCGCCCTGGCCGAACAGACGCGAGAAGAATTCGAGGTTTTCACGCACGGACAGTTCGGGATAAAGGTTGCGGCCCAGCCCCTGCGGCATGAAGGCAATGGCGGGGCAGATGCGATGGCGGTGCGCGGCATTGCCGATGGGGCCGCCAAGGACATCTATGGTGCCGGCCTGCAGCTTCTTTACACCGGTGATCAGGCCCAGAAGAGTCGACTTGCCGACCCCGTCCGGGCCGATGAAGCCCACCAGCCGGCCCGGCGGCAGGTCCAGCGACAGCGCGTCCAGCGCAATGTGCTTGAGGTAGCGGTGAGTGACGCCCGCGGCGCGTATGCCGGCATTGCCTGCGGCGGCACTCATTCGAACAGCTCAGGCGGGATGCGCCGCTCCAGCGGTTCAGGCCACTCACGGGCCGGGTCGAGCCGGATCACGGCGATGCCGCGCAGGCCGGTTTTCACATGTTCGATCCGCGCCGCCACCAGATCCTGCGGGATGCGGACGCGGACGCGGAACACCAGCTGCTCGCGCTCGCTGAGGGTCTCGACCTGCTTGGGGGTGAACTGGGCCTCTGGCGAGACAAAAGTGACGGTGGCGGGAATGGCGTAATCGGGCAGGGCGTCCAGCACGATGCGGGCCTCGGCCCCGATCGGCAGAAGGCCGGCCTCGCGGGCGGGCAGGAACACCTCCATGTAGATGTTTTCAAGGCTCAGGAGCGTCAGGATCGGGCCGCCGGCGCCGACCACCTCACCCGGTTCCGCGAGCCGGTACAAGACGCGGCCCGGCACCGGCGCGGTGAGGGTGCTGTCCTCGATCTGCGCGGCGATCCGCCGGACCTCTGCCTCAGCCGCCGCAATCCCGGCGTCCGCTGTGGCCACCCGCGCCTTGGCCGCGCCCAGCACCGCCTCGGCGACCTGATGGGCGGTGTCGCGTTCTTCAAACAGGGTTTCGGAAATGTTGTGCCCGGCCAGGAGGGCGGTGGCGCGGTCCAGCTCATGCTCCGCGCGGCGGTGCTCGCTCTGGCGCTGGACAACCAGCGCTTCCGCCTCGGCTTTGGTCTGGCGCGCCAGCGCAGCTTCGGCCCTGGCCCGGTCATGCGCCGCCGACAGCTCATCGGTGTCCATTTCCACCAGGATGCCGCCGGATGCCACCAGGCTGCCCTCGGCGGCCAGCACCTTGGCCACACGGGCCGCCCGTGCGGGGGCGATCTCAACCTGTTCAGCCTCGATCCGGCCGTTGCCCTGGACAAAGCCATCGGGCAGGCCCGCGCCGTTGTCCGCGACAAACAGATAGGCAGCGGCGGCCGCCAGCAGAACGGCCGCAGCGGACAGCAGCGCACCGGCAGTTTTGGTCATGGCAGCACCCTCCGTCCCGTTGCAGCACCTGCGGAGCCTAGACGGGTTCCGGTAAGGCTGCCTTGCTCTGTGTCAATCCTGCGCCACGCGATTGCCGCTATCATAACATCATCTGCGGCGGGCACCGGGTTCGGGCAGCGCGGCGCAGAGGGTCCGGAGCAAAGGAGAAAAGCAATGCTGATGCGGCTGGCAGCAACACTTGCACTTGCGGCAGGCCCGGCCTGGGCGCAGAGCCATGGCGTGGAGGAGGGGCGGGACCTGTTCCTGTTTTTCTGTGCCGAATGCCATGGCAAGGGCGCGGCGAGCCAGGGGCCGATGGCGGAATTGATGGCCTTGCAGCCGCCAGACCTTAGACAGTTGGCCGCACGCAACGGCGGCGCATTCCCCATTGAGGCCGTAGCCAAGCAGATTGACGGCCGCCAGCCAGTTGCCACCCATGGTGATATGCCGGTGTTCGGCCCCTCGCTGGACGAGGACCAGTATGTTGCCTTGGCGCTGCCCAGCGGCCAGCCGATGATGGTGCCCCGGCCGCTGAGCAATTTGATCAATTACCTGCAGTCGGTGCAAAACCATCCGACAGATACCGATGGATAGCCCCGCTGCTGCCCTTTGTTAATGCCGAATTCTCAATCTGCGGCACCAGGAGGCCTCATCGGCAGATCAACAGTTACCCGTTCATAGGAGGTGAAAATGTTTCAAAAGATAGTCGTTGGGCTGGATGGTTCCGAAGCCGCGGAAAACGCACTGCGAATGGCGTGTGATTTGGCTCAAAAATACGGTTCAGACGTTCACCTTGTGCATACGCCGCAACCTCAGACGGTTGCTTTCGCACTGGGGGCTGTCGCGGGTTATCACGCGGCCACGACAATGCCATCGGCAGAGGAAGTGCAGACCTCCGGAGAGAAGATCCTCAGCGCGGGACGCGCTGTTGCGGAATCCTGCAATCACGTCATTGCTGAAACGAATCTGGAAGCCGGTGAACCGGCCGACAATATCATCAACTGTGCAAATGCTTGCGGTGCTGATCTGATTGTTACAGGCCGCCGCGGATTGGGGTCACTTGGCGCTCTTGTTCAAGGAAGCACAACCCAGCGCGTCAATCACAAGGCGGAATGCGCCTGTTTGTCGGCAGTCTAGGGTTAAAGGAAAGCCCCATCGGTTCAGCCTGCAGCAGCGGCAGCCCGGCTTGCCCTGCAATGGCCCCTTCGCTCCGGCTAAATTACATAATTTCGCTTACGCGTTTTTTAGGTCATGTTGACAAATGTCGGAGCCAAAGGCGGATAGATGTGATGTCGATGAAGCCCAGGAAGCTTTCAGCAGTCTTGTCATAGCGGGTTGCGACACGCCGGGCATTCTTGAGTTTGTTGAAGCATCGCTCAACCATGTTGCGCAGCCGGTAAAGTCTGTGATCCACACCCACGCGCATCTTGCGGGTCTTGCGCATTGGAATTTGAGTGAGGATGTCGCGTTCATCTTTCTCGGACGCCGGGTATCTCATTCCTCGAACTCCCCAGCCCCGGCCATGCTTTTTTCAGCAAACGGTTTTCCAGGGTGAGGTCAGCCACGCAGTCCTTCAAAGCCAACGCCTCGGAGCGCAACTCCTTCACTTCAGGTGATGTCGCCTGACGCGCCGTATCGCCAGAAAGCCGCCGTTTCCCGGCTTCCAGGAATTCTTTCGACCAACTGTAATACAGGCTTTCAGAGATGCCCTCGCGGCGGCACAGCGCCGAAATGCTTTCCTCGCCACGCAGACCTGCCAAAACAATGCGGATCTTCTCTTCCGCAGAATAGGTCTGGCGGGTTTTGCGTCGGATGTTTTTGACAAGCTTGTCAGCGCTGTCCTTCGATGTTCCGGGCTTCTTATTCATCTGCGCTCCTTGAAAGCTACGATGAACCAGAACCACTCTGGTGTTCAAATCCTCAAATCTGTCCCAAAGGTGCTGACGGCAGACAGGTTGCGGGCTGGGACACCCAGCAAATCGAGGCGGCGCGGCCGAAATGCCCCTCTTCGGCGATGCTTTGAATGTACTCGAGATCCCGGAGCGAAAGACCGGCAACGGATGTGCGTCTAGCCATGGATCACCTCTGCTTATCGGTCGGATGATTTATATAAGTTGGAGTAGTTTGAAGGTTTCCGGTTGGGTGCTTCCGTACGCAAGTTCAGGAGAAAGACATGACCAGCAAACCCAAACTGACAACCGCGTTTGGTGCGCCTGTGCCCGACAATCAGAACATCCAGACAGCCGGTGCGCGCGGCCCGGCGCTGCTTCAGGATGTCTGGTTTCTGGAGAAGATGGCGCATTTTGACCGCGAAGTGATCCCGGAGCGCCGCATGCATGCCAAAGGCTCCGGTGCCTATGGAACATTCACCGTCACGCAGGACATCTCCAAGTACACCCGGGCCAGGCTGTTTTACGAAATTGGCAAGAAGACGGATCTGTTCCTGCGGTTTTCGACTGTTGCAGGCTAGCGCGGGGCGGCGGACGCAGAGCGGGACATCCGAGGCTTCGCCGTCAAATTCTACACCGAAGAAGGCAACTGGGATCTGGTTGGCAACAACACGCCGGTGTTCTTCCTGCGCGATCCGCTGAAGTTTCCAGATCTCAATCACGCCGTCAAACGCGATCCGCGCACCAATATGCGCAGCGCGGACAACAACTGGGACTTCTGGACCAGCCTGCCCGAAGCCTTGCACCAGGTCACAATCGTTATGTCTGACCGCGGCATCCCCGCCAGCTACCGGCATATGGACGGGTTCGGCAGCCACACCTACAGCTTTATCAATGCGGATAATGTGCGCTTTTGGGTCAAGTTCCACTTCAAGACGCAACAGGGTATCAAAAACCTGACGGATGAGGAGGCAGCCCAGATCATCGCAGGCGACCGCGAAAGCCATCAGCGTGATCTTTATGAAGCGATCGAGAACCGGAACTTTCCGAAATGGACGCTCTATGTCCAGATCATGCCTGAGAAGGAGGCAGGCGGGTATCACCTCAATCCGTTCGATCTGACCAAGGTGTGGCCGCTTGACGACTACCCTTTGATCGAGGTCGGCGAGCTTGAGCTGAACCGCAATCCGGAGAACTACTTTGCCGAAGTGGAACAGGCCGCGTTTGCCCCCTCCACTGTTGTTCTCGGGATCAGCTTTTCGCCTGACAAAATGCTGCAGGGGCGGCTGTTTTCCTATGGCGATACCCAGCGCTACCGGCTGGGGGTCAACCACTCTTCCATTCCGGTGAACGCACCCCGCTGCCCGTTCCATTCCTACCACCGCGACGGGGCGATGCGTGTTGACGGCAATGCGGGATCGCGGATCGGCTATGAGCCGAACACACTTGGCGAGTGGAGTGAACAGCCTGACTATTCGGAACCGCCTTTGTCGATCGAGGGCGCGGCGGATCACTGGAACCACCGGGTGGACGAGGACTATTTCTCGCAGCCGGGAGACCTGTTCCGGCTGATGTCGCCGGACCAGCAGCAAGTGCTGTTTGAAAACACAACCCGTCCCCCCTCGGCGGTGCCCGGGAAGATATTCAGCGCCGCCACATCGCGAACTGCCTGCAAGCTGATCCAGCCTACGGGGCCGGAGTTGCCAAGGCCCTTGGGCTGAGCGTCAGCTACGCGGCTTAGGTTT
>NZ_CP081043.1:0-93656 GCF_025141525.1 Leisingera sp. M527
TTCCAATCAACAAATTCACCGGCATAGATAATCCGGATCACCCCGCTGCGCAGCAGATCCGTTTTCCGCAGCGCCATCCGCGGCGCAGGTTCAATCCCGGTCTGCACAAAAGGCACCACTTTGTTCTGCAGCCCGGCGGGGAAATTGCCCGGCGTGTGCGACAGGATCACATCCGCCCTGGCACGGGTGCGGCGGGCGGCCGGGTCCAGATTGCGCAGGCCAAAGCGCAGAGCCGAGCGGGCAATATCTTTGAGCCGGGCGCGCCAGGGCATCTGCCTGCGGATCAGTGGATGGGTGTTTTCGCTGCCTACCGGCCCCCAGACAAACGGCTTATTCTGAAAGGCGGCGCCGGAGGGCATCCAGTCCATCCCGCCGGTCAGATGGTGGATGACATCAAAGCCGTATTGCCGGTCAAAACGGCGGATCGCGGCGGCAGAGCCAAGCTGCCAGAGGTAGTAATACAGCAGGAAGTTCTTTTTTCCACGGCCCTTCAGGGCGGTGAACAGGCGCGGCAGGTCGTAATAGAGGAGCTTTAGGTCCGGATTCCGGTTTGCAGCGGCCAGGGCAGGCTGGTTGTTGCTGCGGGTCAGCACCCAGACCTGATGCGCGCCTGCCAGCCGGTTTGCCAGCGCCCAGCCGATTTCGCCTTCGCCGCCTTTGCCCGGCTCGCAGGCATATGCCAGAATGAGTATTCTCAAAATTCCCTCAGCATAATGACGGGTGACGGGACGCACCCGTGTTTCAGAGGCGGAGCACATCCTTTCCGTGCGGTTGCGGGACAGGGCGGGCCGCCGGGGCGGCGGCATCAGCATTCAAAATGCGTGATCGGCTGAATTCCGCCTGCAGAAACTGTGTTTATTGATACTGGAATATCGCTCAATCTTCTATACAGGCTTGGCGCGAGTAATCATTTATTATGATTTTTTAATAAAATTACTTAAAGTAGATTTTACGCTAGGGCTGCCAGTCGAAAAACCGGTCTTTCCTCAGCGCTGCGTAAATGCCCTGAATCAGGCTCAGGACTCGTTCTTGTTTGCTAACCAGAACATGACGTTGCAGCGAGAGCGGTGGCAGCCGGGAACGCCTCTGGACAGTGGCCGTTGCCAGCGCGCAGCCCGGCGCACCGCTGTCAGCATGGAAGGATCAAGCCCTGCTGCACCGCCCGGACCACTGCAAAGGTCCGGGTGTTCACATCCAGGGCGGCCATCGCATTTCTGATGTGAAAGTCGACTGTGTGGCGGCTGATGTTGAGGATGATCTCGATTTCTGCTGAAGATTTCCCCAAGGCTGCAAGCTGCAGGCATTCCAGTGCCCGCGGGGAAATGCCGCCGGTTGCCTGGCTTTCGCTTTCAGGGGGAACGGTGTCGCTTACCGCCTGGCCAATCAGCTGCCCGTAATAGGTTGCCCGTGACAAATCCTTGTCTGAATATGCTTTTTTCCGCGAGCTGGAGAAGGACACGATCTGTATGCTGCCATCGAACTGCCGCGAGGACAGCAGCACCCCGGAATGAATGCCGAAATCGCCGGCCGCCTTGTATACCTGATCATGTTTTTTCTGAAACGAGGCGCAGTTCCGCACGGTTTGCCAGCAAATGGCCCGGCTGGTGCGGGGGGCAAACTGGATGACCGGGTCAGAGCCGATCAGGCCGGTGCTTCGGTAATGCGCCGTCCACTCCTTGGGGAAGTTTGTTTTCATGCTCTGCTGCGCCGCAGTGATGCCGCGGGTGGTTTCCGCGGTTATGTGGCAGGCGGCGAAATATTCAAAATCCGTGTTATCCTGAAGTTCGCTGAACAGGCTGTCCACAATGGAGCCGCGCGCGTTGCATCCGCTAGAAACAGCATTCTGCATCACCAAATCCTAAATAAATTAACCTGACGTAAGGTTATTTCAGGTCCGCCCTGGGCGCAACTTATAATTGTGACCCAGCCCTGCGCGGATCTGCCATGCGGGTTGTCGGAAAGAACACGCCGATACAGGGTCTTTGCCTCACTCAGGGTTGCATTTCCGGGCCACAACCACACTTGTGGGTAAAGCATCCCTAGCAGAGACACGACTTCAGATGGCCAAGAAATTTTTCACCCTCGCAATCGCCCTTTTACTGGCCGGTCTGGCTGTCACAGCCGCCTTGCGGGTCTGGCCGGCGCAGAGCGCCCGGGCGATGATCTCGGCCTTTGTCTATGTCTCCGGATTGGCGGCGAAACAGGCCGAAACCAAGGTTGGCACTGTGCATTATCTTGAGGGCGGCGAGGGAGAGACGGTTGTCCTGCTGCACGGGATCTTTGCGCGCAAAGAGCATTGGATTGACATGTCCCGGCAGCTGAGCGGCGACTATCACGTGATCGCGCTGGATTTGCCGGGGTTCGGGGACAATTCCGTGCTGCCGGAAGGGGAGTACGATTATGCCGGACAGGCGCAGAACCTCATGGCGGTGCTTGATGCGCTTGGGGTGGAGCGCTTTCATCTGGCGGCAAATTCGATGGGCGGGCAGATTGCCGGCCTGGTGGCCACACAGTTTCCTGACCGGGTCGCCAGTGTTGCCTTTATCGGCAGCCCCGTCGGCGTGAATTCGCCGCAGGAAAGCAAGTTTGAGGCGGCAATGCGGACAGAGCAGAAAACCCTGGTGGTCGACAGCCGGGAAGCCTTTGAGAAGCGCAACGCCTTGTTGTTCCCGGAAAAACCTTATGTGCCTGCAGTGATTGAAAACCTGTGGGCGGGTCAGGAAATCGCCAATGCGCAGGCAAACCGGCGGATTTGGAAAGAGGTCAACGGATCAGATACGGTTCCCCTGCAGATGCTTGCCGCCCGTATCACCCAGCCGAGCCTGATTGTCTGGTGCCGCGAAGACCGGATTTTCGATCCCAGCGGCGCCGCGGTTCTGGCCGAGGCCCTGCCGGATGCAGAACTGGTCTGGCTGGATCAATGCGGCCATGTGCCGATGCTGGACCAGCCGGCCGGGGCGGGCCGGGCGCTGCGCGCCTTTCTGGATGCGCAGCACTAGGGCCGGACGAATCCCGGTTTCCCCGGCCTGGGAGGCCGGACCCGCACGCAACTATCAGGTTACAGTGTTTACCGCTGCGGGGATCATCCTGACACTGCCACTGAATTTCCGGGAAGCGGGGCTTGAGTGACATGCGGACGATCATCGTGAACAATCAGAACATCGGGAAATACGCGCATTACTGGCGCGCGCATTTCAAGCTGCGGCATCAGATATTCGTTGAACGTCTGGGCTGGGATCTGAACAGTTACGGCGGCATGGAATTCGATGAATTCGACACGCCGGCAACCGAATATGTCCTGTGCATCAACAACGCCGATCAGGTGGTCGGCGTCTCGCGGCTGCTGCCGACATCCTGCACCTATATGATCGAAAAGAGTTTTTCGCAGGAGTATGACGGGCCGCTGCCCAAAAGCGACCGCGTCTGGGAAGCAACACGGTTCGGCGTTTGCCGGTCGCTGAACGGCGCCGAGCGGTCTGAGGCCATCGACGCCATTACCAGCCGGATCTACAATTTCGGCCAGCAGCAGGGTCTGTCAGAGTTTCTGCTGCTGATGCCGCTGTTCATCTATTCTCGGATCCTGATCCCGCGCGGATATGACCTGAAGGTTCTGGGCAAGCCCTGGCGGTGCGGCAATATGACCATCGCCGTTGCCCGCGTCCGGGTTGAGCAGGCCGAAAGCACAATCCGCCTGACGGCCTGACCGGCGTGCGGACAGCGTTTATCACAAAAAGGAAGACCGATTATGCCTGAGGATACCCTCGAGGAGTTTTCAATCGCGCCCGGTGACCGTATCTGCGTCACCGGCGGCGGCGGCTATCTTGGCCGCCACGTGGCCGCGGCCCTGCTGGCCCGCGGGTTGCGGGTGGTGATTACCCTGCGCGACATTCAAAAGGCCGGCCCGGTCCGCGCCTCGCTGCAGGAGCATCTGGGCAAGGACAGCCTGCCGCTGGAGTTCATCGAGGCCGATCTGACCTCTGACAACGGCTGGGATCTGGCGGCGCAATCAAGCCGGGCGATCATCCACACGGCCTCGCCCTTTCCTGACCGCCCGCCCAAGAATCCGCAGCATCTGGTGAAACTGGCGGCAGAAGGCACCGAACGGGTGCTGCGGGCCGCCGCCGCCCATGGCACGCGCCGCGTTGTGGTGACGTCTTCCATCGCTGCGGTCACGATGAAGCCGCTGGAGCCGGGCCGCCTGTGTTACGACGAAAGCGACTGGAGCGACCCGGAGGATCCCCGCACGGACGCCTATGCGCTGTCGAAACTGAACGCCGAGCGCCGGGCCTGGGCGCTGGCAGAGGAACTGGGGCTGGAGATGACTGTCATCAACCCCGGCCTTGCCTTCGGGCCGCCCATCGGCAGCAGCGGCGCGACGTCGATCGGAGTCATCCAGCGGTTCCTGAAGGGCCGCGATCCGGCGCTTCCCAATGCGGGATTCCCCTGTGTCGATGTCCGCGATGCGGCTGAGGCCCATGTGCTGGCACTGCTGCGCTACGGCGCCTGCGGGCAGCGGATCATTGCCGCCAGTGAAACCCGGACGATGGTTGAAATTGCCAGGGTGATTGCCAAGCAATTCCCAAGCCGGGCCATCAAGACCGGGGCCGCACCGGATATGATGGTGCGGGCCGCGGCGAAATTCGACCCGGTTCTGCAGAATGTCCTGCCGCATCTGGGCGTGGCGCCGAAAGTATCCTGCGACCGCGCCCAGACGCAGCTGGGTCTCAGCTTCCGCCCGATTGATGACAGCATCGCGGAAACCAGCCGGGTGCTGATGCAGCAGGAACTGGCCGCCGCGGATTAATCCGCGGCCCAGTCCGGCGGGGCCGGCATAATACCGGTTTCCTGGGCGATCCTGTCCCGCAGCACGCGGGCCAGGGCGCTCCGGAACCGCAGCGAGGCCCCGCCCATATTGGTCACCGGCATGATCAGCCGCAGGCTGTTGCAGGCAAAAACCTCATCCGCGGACTGCACCTCCGCCGCGGTGAGCGAGGCTTCTTCGGCGGTCAGCCCTGCCTCTGCCGCCAGGCACAACAGCAGCCCCCGTGTCACCCCCGGCAAGACCCCGTCGTGCACCGGCGGGGTGATCAGCCTGCTGCCCTTGATGGCAAAGATGTTGGCCATCGTGGTGCAGGCGGCAAACCCGCGGGTGTTCAGGAACAGCGCATCACCCAGCCCTTTCTGGCGGGCAGTGCCGGTGGCCAGGATCGCATCGAGATAAGATGCGGCGGTTTTCCACTGGCTGAGAGGCGAGGTTTCGTTTCTGGCGGCGGCAGCGATGTCCAGTGCAACCGGCTGGAATTGCAGCGACGGCGGCAACGGCGACAGAGTCGCGGTCACCCGGCTGTAGTGCGACAGGTCGGTTGCCAGCCCCCGCGCCCCTGCACCGCGGCTGATGGACACCCGCAGGATCGCGGCTGCGTCCGTTCCGGCGCAGATGCCATAAGCGGCGGAGATCAGGCGGCAGTCCGCACGATGGGCAAAGAAATCCGCCGCGTGTTCCAGCCGCCGCTGGTGGGCCTGCCGCAGCACTGCCTTGCCGCCTAGGCAAAGCACCGTGTCAAACACCGCATCGCCAAGCGTGGCACCGCGTTCGGAGGCCGCATAGACCCGGCTGCCGGGCGGGTGGAATTCCCCGTCCGACCACAGCAGCGGCAGCAGCTTGCCGCCGGTCATTCAGCCGCCGCCTGCGGCTGGCTGCCCGCAGCGCCAAGCCCGATGGAGCGCGCCAGCGCGTCCTTGAAGGCAGGGATCATTTCATTTTCCATTTCTGCACAGGACACCGCGTCTTCGTCCCACAGGAAGACGGCGCGCAGGCTGTCCGGGGTGGTGGTGATCAGCAGCATGATCTTGCCCGGCGGAAACAGCTGCGGAAAGCTGAAGTACCTGCGGGTCTGCAACGCAGAGGCGTTCAGTATCTGCGGCGGGACGGGGCCGATGTTGGACAGGATGAACGGCGATTTCACCACCAGCATCAGCACCAGTTTGGTCGCCAGCACCTTGGGCAGAAAGGCAATCACCTTGTGGTAAAAGGCATAGCGGGTCAGATCATCCAGCACCTTGCCCGCGCGCAGGGCCTCAACCGTTTCAAAAATCCGCTCGCGCTGAGTCCGGGTTGACGGCCCCGAGGGGGCCTCAATCGCATAAGGCACAGCGCAGATGTCATAGTAGCCGTCCAGATCCTGGTCCGAGAACGGCCTCAGCGAAAAATTGTCGATCAGCTTGACCTTGCCCTTGGGCTTTTGCCCCCTGGCGGCATTGAAGGCCGTGATCGTTTCGACCCAGGCGGCAAGGTAGAAAGGGTGCCGGCTGATCTGTTCAGCGCGGGCAAACTGGCGCAGGTGCTGCCAGACATCGGGGCCCAGGTCTTCAAAACGCACCCGGGTCCGTCCGCGCTTCAGCTTGCTGCTGGTATTGCCTGCCAGCGCCACCGGGGCGGTCACCGTTTCGCGCAGCATGTCCAGCATCGTTGCCGCAAAGGAGCGCAGATGCCGCCAGGCGGACCATTTGGGCATGAACAGTTTGGCATTTGCCCTGTCCGCCACCCCGGCCGGGGTTTCACCGGGGACCTCGCCGCGCATCAGTGCCTCATAGGCGCTGACCAGTTGAACCGAGATCAGGTTGGCGGATTTTCCGCAGGTGTAGATATGACTGGTGACGCATTGCAGGATGGTCAGATCGTCATATTCGGTGACAAAGATCCGCCACGGCGGGCCATTGGTGTGGTCCAGCGGCTCACCCCAGACATTTTGCGGCACCAGCTGATCCGCGGCCTGTTCCGGGCAGCGTCCGCGCGTGCGCACATAGCGGATGTCCGGCTGCGCCTGCGGGTTGCGGGTCCAGCCCCACCCGGCCAGACCGGCAAAGGCGCCGGCCGCCTGCAGGGCCGCATGGCGCCGGGCCACCGAGGCCGCTGCCTGGCGCAGGATATCCAGATCCGGTGCGTTTTCCAGTTCGAACCAGTCGCAGGAATTGCCGTTCAGCCCCTGACGGGCAAGCATCTTTTCATAATAGATGTAGATGCGGTTCAGCGTCGTCATCGGGTGGCGTTCAGGCATTGGCCAGTTCCTTGGCCGCGGCGGGTTTGCCTGCCGGAGTTTGCGGCTGTGCGGCCTCCGTTGCGGGCTGCTGCCGCAACTGTTCGCGGATCTCGCGTTTCAGCACTTTGCCTGTCAGCCCGCGCGGCGGTTTGGCGCCCTCCGGCAGGATGATCACCTCCGAGAGGTGTTGCGCCCAGCTGCAGTTTGCTTTGACCGCTGCCAGCAAATCCGCAGGGCTGCCCGCAGGTCCCGGCGCCATCTGCAGCAGCAGCACCGCCTCGTCCGCGCCTGAGGCCGGGCGGGCCGCCAGAGCTGCCTCTTGCACAAATGGCAATTTCAGCGCTTCTTCCTCAACCGGCAGGCCGTAGACCGGGCCCTGGGCTGTGTTCACCGTGTCGACATCGCGGTCGATCTGGTAGAAGCGCCCGAAATTGTCCCGGAAGCCGACATCCCCGGTCCACCACCAGCCGTCGCGGACCACATCATGGGTGCGGTCGTGCTGGTTCCAGTAGCCTTTGAACAGTGTCGGCCCCTTGACCATCATCCGCCCGACCTTGTGGGCAGGCAGCCGGCGGCCTTCTGCATCGGCGATTTTCACCGCCGGGCTGGCCGGTGTCGGGCGCCCCACCATCCGGCCGAAACTCCGGGTCCGCCGTTCGCTGATCTTCACCAGCGCCGCAAAGCCGATTTCCGAGGTCCCGAAGAACTCCATGAACAGGGAGCTGATTAGCGGCTTGCCGAACAGCCGCAAGAAGGCGCCCTTGGCTGTCAGCTGCCGGATGTAGTGTTCGTGCATGGCGTCGCCGCTGGACATCCACATGCGCACCGACGACAGGTTGTATCCGTCCAGGCCGGTCTGGCACATGTTCTGGTAGATGTCGGGAAAGGCAAAGAACAGGCGCGGCTGCCAGTCGCTGATAGACTGCAGGATGTGACCGGCGCTTAGGTCTGTCACCACATGGGTCTGCACCCCGGCCGCAAGCGAGGTGATGCAGCCGGCCTGGCTGATATGATGGTTCATCCAGCCCGCAAACATCACCGGGTTGCGCCGGGTTATGAACTGAATCCGCATCTGGCCCTGGGCCGCCAGGATGAAACTGTCCGACCCGTGCAGAACCCCCTTAGGGAAACCAGTGGTGCCGGATGTGTGGCAGATCATGACATGCTGATCGCGGTCCATATGCGGCGGGATGTAGTCCACTGGCATCTGGGCAAAGACGTCCGGCACCGGGATCACGTCGATGCCCGGGGCCTTGGTGCTGCCGTCGGTCAGAAAGATCCGGTCAATCCCGTCCAGCGGCAGGCCGCTGCCCTGCAATGCCTGCAGCCCGGCGCAATCGGTCACAATTGTTCTGGCGCCGCTGTTGCGGATGAAGTTCAGAAAGTTCTGAACCGGCATCCGGCCATTGACCGGAACCGAGATTGCACCCCGGCGCATCGCCGAATAGCTCCACAGAAAATAATCCAGGGAGTTGCTTTTCCAGATCGCCACCCGGTCAAACCGGCGCACGCCATGGCTGTGCAGCATGCGGCACAGCCGGTTGACGGTATCGCGCAGCCCGGCCCCGGTCAGCCCGTCATCCGGGATGCCGTACTGCGGCAGTTTTTCATCGGTCGTGAAGAAGATCTCGTCTTCGCGCCCGGCGATTGCGGTGTCCATCAGGGTTGCGATATTGACGGTGCGGTCGAGAATGAATTGCAGACGTTTCGGAAACACGGTTAAGCCCTTTCCTTTAAAAGAATATCCGGTATTCGATGCCGATGTTGGAGCTGTCCTTTAGGGTGCCGTAGGGCGACCCCGCGGGGCCATCCAGCCAATCGGCATAGAGGTAAATCACGCTTTGGGAGCCGAGCCGGTACTTGCCCCGCAGCCGCACATAAAGGTCGTCTTCAAACCAGCTGGAAACAGTGGCTTCGGCGGACCGGCGGGTATCGTCGCTTTCCCAGGTATAGGACAGGCTGGAGCCGGTTTGCCGGTCTTCATACTGCCCGTAAACAGTCCTGACGCCGGCCGCCAAGGGCGCCAGCGGACCCGCCCCGCTGCTGCGGCTGGTCTGCAGGTCGCGCCAGAACAGCTGAACGGCCAGCCTGCTGGTGCCGGCCAGCTCGCGTTCAGCGCCCAGGACGGCCTGAACCTCATCTTCGGGCAGCAGCGCTGCGGGAATGGCGAAACTGCCCGGTTTATACTCATGCAGCGCGGCCTCGCCGTAGAACCGCCAGGCGCCGCGGACCAGGTCGAAATCCGCGCCCGCCATGAACAGATGCGGCACCACCGGCTGCACGCCAGCGCCATCCGCCGACAGATAAGGCAGATTGGCGGGGCCTGAATAAACGCTGATCCCCAGATCGCCGAACCCTGCGGCCCAGCCGATCCGCCCGCCATAGGCCTGGTCATCGCTTTCGACCGGTTCGTCCGGAAGCGACAAAGCACCGGGGTAAATCCCCTGCGGCAGGACGCTGCTGCGGGTGTTGGTATAGGCATAAGCCGACAGCGTGACGTTGGATCCAAGAAACACCGTGCCCCAGATCCCGTCAGAGCCAAACCGGTTGCCCTGTTCCTCATAGACGGCAAAGCGGAAATTGCGCGGCGAGACTACGTCGGTCGGAATGAACCCGTCAGCAACCCCCTGCACATGCACGTGCCGCCCGGCGCCAAGGGTAAAGCTGCCTGCCTGAAATTCTGCGTATGCTTCGCGCAGGGCCTGGGTTTCATTGATGGCCCGGTCCTCCCGGCCGCTGCCCTGCACCGTCCCGCCGGTAAACAGATCCAGCGTGCCGCCGGCTGCGTCCATGCTGTGCGAAAAGCGATAGTTCAGCCGCCCGAATATGCCGGTGCCGCTGTCGGTGAAGTTGGCGTTGCCGCCTTGGATCCCGGTGGCGAAATACCCGTTGAATTCAGCCCGCGCCGGTGCCGCGGCGGCCAAGGCCGCGGACAGGAGCAGACCCGGTTTCAGAAGCCTTTGCAGCATGGTCAGGCAGCCTCGGCGCCGGTGTAGTCCCGGCAGAACAGGCTCAGCTGCTCGGGCGAGGCCAGAAGGGTGTCCAGCCGGGTCAGTTTCAGATTGCTCTCAAACGGGTCACCCGATGGGGGCGCATGCAGCAGATCCGTCATCTGCCACGAGAAGGCCTGCCCGGCCCAGGCCCGCTTCAGCGCCTTTTGCGCATAGTCCGCCAAGGCGTCCTGCCGGCCCTCAAACAGCAGCTTGCGGAAGCTTTCGCTCAGCTCGCGGATGTCGGCGATGGCCAGGTTCAGGCCTTTGGCCGCCGAGGGCGGCACGGTATGGCCCGCATCGCCCGCCAGAACCACATTGCCCAGCTGCATCCGGTCCGCCACATAGCCCTGCATCCGGACCATCAGCCGTTCTGTCACCTTGCCGGGGCTGAAATCCACATCCGGCCCCAGGCGGCGCTGCATCTCGCTCCAGAACCGGTCATCGGACCAGTCTTCGGCCTGGTCGTCCGCGCCGCATTGCAGGTAGGTGCGGCTGACCGTGTCCGAGCGCATCGACCACAGCGCAAACCCGCGCGGGTGATAGGCATAGGTCAGCTCGGGCGAGACCGGAGGGGTTTCGCTCAGCACGCCGACCCAGGAAAACGGCAGCCGCTTGCTGCTGCCGCCCCCGGCGCCGTTCACCAGCCGGCGCGCCGGGCCATGCGCCCCGTCGCAGCCGGCAACAAAGCGGCATTCCAGCCGGTGTTCAGCGCCGTCCTTGCGATAGGTGATGATATGCGGCTCCGATTCCGGATCCGACAGCCGGATGTCTTCGGCGCCGTAGACCGGGCTGCGGCCGCTGGCGGCCAGCGCATTGGTCAGATCGCAGGTCAGTGCCGACTGGCCGTAAACCGTGCAGGAATGCCCGCCGCTCAAGGCCTCAAGATCAATACGCCGGGTCTGATCCCGCCAGCGCAGGTTCATGCCCCGCTGCGGCAGGCCCAGCCGGTCCAGGCGGCCGGCCAGCCCGGCCTGGCGCAGGAAGGCAACGCTGGCGTGATCCAGCTGCCCGGCCCGCACCCGGCGCTGCACATGCGCGCGGCTGCGGTGCTCCAGCACCTGATTGTCGATTCCCAGACGGTCCAGAAGAATCGAAAGAAGCAGCCCGGACGGGCCGCCGCCAATAATACCAACCGTCGTACGCATGGGGATTTCCGCTCCGCTTTGCTGTTTCGCGCCGACGCTAGATAGCCGCGGCGGATACCGGAACTCTCAAAGTCGATAGGTGACAGGCGGGCCGCAATTCCCGCCTTATCCGCACAATTCATTTCAGCCTGACGGCGTTTCCAGCCGGTTGATGAGCCTATGGCAGTAAAGGGATACAGAGCCTTGAAACTTCTCCTCGTCGACAATTTTGACAGCTTTACCAATAATATAGCCGACTTCTTGCGCGGCCAGCGCGATGGTCTTTGCATCGATGTCATCCGCAATGACTGCCACGGTTTTCTGCAGAGCCCGGAATTTCTGAGCTATGATGGAATCATCATCTCTCCGGGGCCGGGCAACACCGGCGTCGCCAGGGACCTTGGCATCTCCCTGGATATTCTGCGCCGCGACAGCCGCCCTGTGCTGGGGGTCTGCCTGGGCCATCAGGCGATGATCGTCGAGGGTGGCGGCGTCGTTGAACTGGCACCGCAGCCGATGCACGGGCGGGTCAGTCAGATCACCTGCAGCGGTGAGGGGCTGTTTGCCGGCCTGCCCAAGACACAGAAGGTGATGCGGTATCATTCCTGGACCGTGAACCCGGAGCTGCCGCAGGGCTTTGTCTGCGATGCCTGGACCGAAGACGGCATTGTCATGGGTATCCGCAGCACTGAATCCCCGCGCTGGGGCGTGCAGTTCCATCCGGAATCGATTGCCACGGAATACGGCCGGGCGATTCTCGGCAACTTTCTGAATCTGGTCGACGCGCATCAGGGCCGGACCGCGGCCAAGGCCCGCAGCAATGCCGCAGGCGCCGCCCCCGCCCGCAGCCTGTACTGGCACAAGCTGGGTGCGGCCATCGACCCGGCGGCGCTGGTCGAAGCGCAGGGGCTGGTCAATGGCCGCCGTCCGCAGCTGCTGGAAAGCAGCCTCGCGCAGGAGGGGCTGTCGCGCTATTCCATTGTTGAGGCACCGGCGGACCCGGACCGCAGCGTAACCTATTGCGTGCAAACGCAGACCCTTCGCGAATATGAGGGAACCGCGCTTGCCGCCGAGCGGCAGATGCCGGTGCTGGACTATCTCAGCAGTTGCCTGGGCGTTGTATCCTGTCCCGGCGGTCATCCGCCGTTCCCGTTCCTCGGCGGCCTTATCGGCTGGCTGGGCTATGAGCTGAAATCGGAACTCCTGGGTGTTTCCTCCCCGCCCTCGAAAACCGAAGACGCCGCCTTTCGCCATGTGCCGCAGTTCTTTGTGATCGACCATCTTGAAGATGCGGCCTATGCGGCGGTCTGCCTGCCGCAGGACGCCGAGGAAGCCCAATTCGACAACGCCCTGTCGGCCCTGCAAACAACGTTCGCCAAGGCGGCCAGGATGCAGGTCGCCCTGGCGCCCGCCAAACCCCGCCCGCCGCTTGAATTCACCATGCGGCACGGCCCCCAGGCCTATCTGGACCGGATCATCAAATGCCAGGACCAGATCCGCGCCGGCGAAAGCTATGAGCTGTGCCTGACCAACCAGATTACAGCTGAGCTGGAAGATCTGGATGCCTGGGAATTCTACAAGCTTCTCCGCCAGCGCAACCCGGCAACCTACAGCGGTTTCCTGAACATCGGCGGCACCGAGGTTGTGTCTTCCTCGCCGGAACGTTTCCTGCGCGCGGATCAGTCCGGCCTGCTGGAAAGCAAACCGATCAAGGGCACCGTCAAACGGGGCGCCACGCCGCAAGAGGATGCGGAACTGGCCCGCCGTCTGCAGAGCACCGAGAAAGAACGCGCCGAAAACCTGATGATCGTCGATCTGGTGCGGCATGACTTTGCCGCCACTTCGATCCCCGGTTCCGTCGATGTGCCCAAGCTGTGCGCGATTGAGACCTATAAAACCGTGCATCAGATGGTCTCGACCATCCGCGGGCGGCTGAAACCGGGCCTGACCAGCGTTGATGCCATCCGCACCTGTTTTCCCGGCGGCTCTATGACCGGGGCTCCGAAAATCCGCTCGGTGGAAATTCTTGATCAGCTCGAAGAAGGCCCGCGCGGGGTCTATTCCGGGGCGATCGGCTGGATTGGCTACAATGGGCAATCGGATCTTTCGATCGTCATCCGCACGGTGGTGAAGCAGGGTGCGTCCGTCTCCATCGGCTGCGGCGGCGCCATCACCTATCTGTCGGACCCCAAGGCCGAACTGGATGAAATCATGCTGAAAAGCCAGGCCCTGGTGCGGGCCTTGGCGGAACATCTTACCGGCCATTCAGAACACTACCGGATTTCCAACGGCCTGCAGGCAGCGCCGGCAGGCACCTTTGCAAAGTGAAGCAGGACTTCGAAAAGGATACCCTCATGCCCGATTCTATTTCACGGCTTCCCCGCCGCGGTTTTCTTGCCCTTGGCGGCGGCAGCCTTGCAACCGCAATGCTGGCACCCGGCCTGGTGCTGGCGGCCCCGGATGCGTTGGAGGTTGCAACCGCGGTCAACAATATTGAGCTGACCGGAGCGATGGCCGCAATGGCCAAGGTCGAGCTGCGCCGCACCGGTGCGCCGGTGCGCACCCGCGATCTGGAGGTTTCCACGGCCCGGCAAGGCGGCAAGGACCTTAGCGACCGCCGCTATGTCTTTCTGGCCCCGGCGGATGTGCGCGACACCAAACTGCTGGTGCACGAGCAAGGCCGAAAGGACAATGACCTTTGGCTGATGCTGCCCAGCCTTGGCAAAGTGCGCCGGATTTCCGCCTCCAAACAGGCCAATGCCTTTGCCGGAACGGATTTCAGCTATGCCAACCTTATGGCGATGCGGCTGGAAAACTTCACCCATGCCATCACCGCCAGCAGCGGCAGCAGCATCACGTTGGAAAGCACCGTGCGCAGCGCCGGTTACGGGCGCAGCATCGGCTATGCGCGCGCGGTGACCCAGGCCAGGGCCGGGTCGATGGTGCCGTTCCAGATTGATTACTTCGATCAGAAGGGGCGCCATCTGAAGACCCAGAAAATGTCCAAGGCGGCCCGGGCGCCGGATGGCAAACACATCCTGCGGTCGCGCCACATGATTGTGCACGGCAAAAGCCGGGAAACCCTGATCAGCCTGAGCAAAATCGATTTCAGCCCAAATTTCGGCGGCGGTCATTTCAGATCCCAAAGCCTTTGACGCCCCATCAGGAGAATTAAGCCTATGCCTCTGGAACATTTCGGACACCTCAACGCGCCGAACCCCATCAACCCGCTGCTTGACCGCAAGCTCAAGACCTGCGGCCTTTACACCCAGGTCGTCGGCGCCAACGGCAACCAGCTGCATTGCGGCGACGACAAGCTGGTGCTGGACTTTGTGCCCGGCCATGGCTGTCTGCCGCTGGGCCATGGCCCGAATCCGGTTGCGGAAACGGTCGCGGAAACCCTGAAACTGCCGCTCACCAATCTGGTCCAGCCGTATTTTTCAGAGGCAACCGAGGTGCTGGCCCGGCGGCTGATGTCGCTGTCGCCGATCATCACCGAGCGTGTCAACTTTGCCACCACCGGCACCGAAGCGATTGAGATCGCGCTGAACTCTGCCCGATTGGCGACCGGGCGGCTGCGCTTTATCGCGGCGGTCAATGGCACCCATGGCAAATCCATCGGCGGGCTTTCCGTCACCCATACCGACCCGGTCAACGAATTTGCCGAGCTGGCGGGCACGGTATTTGTGCCCTTTGGCGACATTGATGCGATGGACCGCGCCCTGGCGGCCGAGGGTGACTCGATGGCGGCTGTCATCCTTGAGCCGGTGCAATCCGAGGGCGGCGTCAAACTGGCCTCCAAGGCCTATTTCGAAGCTGTGCGTGCGCTGTGCGACAAGCACGGTGTTTTGCTGATTCATGATGAGATCATGACCGGCACCGGCCGCACCGGGCATTTCTTTGCCACCGAATGGACCGGCGGCAATCCGGATATCATCGTTCTGGGCAAGGCTCTGGGCGGCGGTGTCATGCCGATTTCGGCCTGTCTGCTTGGCCCCCGTGCGGTGACCAAATCGCTGGATTTCCAGCAGATGTCCAGTTTTGCCGGCAGTGCCTATGCCGCCACCGCCGCCAATGCCATGCTTGACGTGCTGCTGGAAAACGACAGCGAGCTGCTGCGCAGCATCCGCGCCCGCAGCAGCACCCTGGACGGCATTCACCAGCGCCTGCAGCGCGCCTATCCCGGGCTGATCGCAGACACCCGCGGCTGCGGGCTGCTGCATGGCATCGAATTCCGCCGTCAAACCAATGTGGTGGCAGGGTCCGAGGGCGCGTTCCTGGGCCTGGCAGGTTCCAGCCAGCAGTATCCGGCGCTGACGGCAGGGCACATGCTGTCAAACGGTGTCCGGGTCACGCCGGCCGCGAATTGCAAGGGCGTGCTGCGGATCATGCCCAGCTATCTGACCACAGACGGGGAATGCGAAACCTACGCCGCCGCGCTGGAGGAATGCCTGGATGCGCTGGCAGCACAGGACACGGTGCGCGCCACCAAGCATATCACCGGCACCGCCAAGGCGGGGGAGCGGGAATCCGCAGTTGAATTCCTGGGGGCGGATCCGGTCGGCGACATCGGCCCGGACGAAGGCCGCTTTGGCTTTATCGTGCATCAGCTGGAAACCGACGACCTTCAGAACCTTGATCCGCTGTTGCGCCAGGTGACCCGCAGCCAGCGCGACGTGCTGACCAATCTTCTGGGCGAGTTCGACGAACCCATCCTGCTGAGCCGCGCCCGGATCAAGGGCAAGGACGGATCAAGCGCGGTCGGCGACTTCATCCTGCTGCCCCGCAGTGCCCGGCAGCTTTTGGCCATGCCGCAGGACGACGCCTGCGAGCTGGTGCAGAAATGTGTGAACCTTGCCGTCAAGCGCGGTGCGCGGATTGTCGGTCTGGGCGGCTACACCTCGATTGTGACACGGGGCGGCTCGCGGATTGATCCGCTGGGCCAGGCGGTGACCACCGGCAACGGCTTTACCATCGAAGCGGCGCTGATGGCCGCGGACCGCGCCACTACCACGCTGGGCCGCAGCCAAAGCGACGCCACCGCGGCGATTATCGGCGCGGCAGGATCAATCGGCAGCGGCATGGTGCAGATGATCTCGGCCCGGGCCCGCCGCCTGTATCTGTTTGTGAACCCGGCGACCCCGCTGGAAAAATCCTTTCTGCGGCTCAAGCGCTCGCTGGCCGCGGGGCTGAAAGCGTCCCGCGACGGTGAGCTTCCGGCCCGTGCCGGCTCTGTTCTGGACCGCGCGATGAAGCTGATGGACGGTCAAACCGACCCGGCGGCACTGGCGGAACAGCTGCTGCGCGATCCCGCGTATTTTGTGATCTCGGACAATTGCAGCCGCGATCTGCGCAACGCCGATATCATTTACTCGGCCACCAGCTCCACCGACAAGCTGATCACGCCCGAGGATCTGCGCCCGCAAAGCGTGGTCTGCGATCTGTCCCGGCCCGGCAACATCAGCTATCGCTGCCGCGAAGAACGCGATGATGTGCTGATCATGGACGGCGGCGTCATTGCCTATCCTGGCCGCCCGCAGCTGGCGCTTGGCATTCCGATGCCCAAGGGGGTCGCCTTTGCCTGCATCGCCGAAACCGTCATGCTGGCACTGCGCAAACACTATGAAAACACCTCGGTCGGGGCTGCGCCGTCGCACCGCGAAGTCAGCATGCTGCGCGAAATCGCCGCCGGCACCGGGTTTGAGCTGGCAGACCTGCGCGCCTTCGACAAGCCCATCGGGCGGGTCGATTGGGGCAGTCTGATCGGCGACGGCAGCCCAAAGGCCGCCGGAAGTGACGACGCCCTGTCCCAGGCCAGCGCTGCTGCCGACCCGCGCTCGCTGAGCAGTGATGACAGCATCGATTATTATCACCGCATGATCGGCCAGCGTGCCGAAGGCATCAGCGCAAGCGATCCTGCGATCAAGGAGATGGACGGCGGGATCTTCACCTGGAAGGATCTCGATCATGCGGCCGGCGTGTCGGCTGCCCGCTTCCTGACGCTGGGCATTGACAGTGGCGCGCGGGTCTTTGTGGCGGGGGCCGGCAATTTTGCCCATATCGCCGCCGTTGCAGGCCTGTGGCGCATTGGCGCCGTGCCGGTCACCCTGGACAGTTCGCTGCCGCAGGACCGCCTGCGCGCCATGATGCAGGTCGCGGCACCGATGCATGCGCTGTGCAGCCCCGGCATGGAGGCAGGCCTGGCGGATCTGCTGCCGGTGGCACTGCTTGAAAGCAACGCGCAGCTGCTGGGCCAGACCGCAGCCGGGCCGCAATCCACAGCCGCAAGCGCCGGGGCGGAGGCTGTTGTGATCTTCACCTCCGGGTCCACCGGATTGCCCAAGGCGGTGCCGCATTCCTTCCTCGACCTGGTCAACATGGCCGAGAATTATGGCCGCCACAACGTCGGGCTGTCGCCAAAGGACAACGTTATCGTCACCTCCAAACTCAGCTATTCCTATGGCTTTTCGGTGTCGATGACCGCGCTGTATCACGGTGCCGCCCTGTTGCTGGGCAACGGCCGGTTCGATCCCGCCGCCATTCTGGACCAGATCGAACAGCAAAAGGCGACGGTGCTGTTCTCGGTGCCGACCGTCTACAGCATCCTGGTCAAACAGCCGCCGCGCGATCTGTCGACGCTGCGCCAGTGCATCGCCGCCGGCGAGGCCCGCTCGCCCTTTGTCGATGACGCCTGGGAACAGATCAGCGGCATCAGCATTCAGGACGGTTTGGGTGCCACTGAAATCATGTCCTTTGCCCTGGCCACCCCCAAGGGAGAACCCGGCGGCAGAAGCATCGGCACCATCGTTCCCGGTTTCAGCATCGAAATCCGCAATGCGCACGGGCAAGTGACCCGCACCGGCGAAGCCGGCGTGGCCTGGGTGCGCGGTAATTCGGTGGCGACGGGCTATCTTGGCAATCCGGATGCAAGCGCCCAGGCGTTTCAGGATGGCTGGTACCGGACTGATGACATCATGCGGATGGATGGGGATGGCCGGTTCCATTACCTGGGCCGGGCAACGGATCTGACCAAGGTCGGCGGCGTCTGGGTGTCACCTGCGGAAACCCAGAACTTCCTCAACGCGCACCCCCTGGTCGCGGAATGCGCAGTGGTCTTGCGCGAGCATCCCGAACCCCTGGTGCGGCCTTATGCCTTTGTGGTGCCCGCCGCTGGTGCCACCGCGGGCCCCGGGCTGGAGCAGACCCTGAAGGCTGCCATCAGCGAGATGTTCGCCAAGTCCCAGGTCCCGCACAAGATCTTCTTCCTCGACGCGCTGCCGCGCACCGGTAACGGCAAGGTGCAGCGCTTCGCCCTCTCGGACATGGTCCAGGACAAAATCAACCTTGAATCCATCAGGCTGCAGTAAGATCCATGACACATTCAAAACCCCTTCTCGCCAGGTTCATGCGGCGTTTCGCATCCTTTGTTCTGGCACAGCGCATATTGGCCGTCGTCTTTATGCTGGCGGTCTCCGCCACCCTCATGAGCGGCCTTGCCCGCGTCGGCTTTGACACCTCTCCGGAAAGCTTTTTCCTGGAGGGGGCCGAGGTCATCGAAGACTGGTACGCCTTCAAGGAGAAATACCAGTCGGATGAGTTTTCCTTCATCGTCGTGACCCCGCCAGAGGCCAATGCGGCTTTTGTCCAAAAGCTGGAGGGATTTGCGACCCAGCTGGAAGACATCGAAGGTGTCGACCGGGTGACTGCGCTGCACAATGTCCGGTCCATCACGGGCGAGGACGATGTTCTTGATGTCGGTGACTATCTGCATGCCGGCCTGTCGCAGGCCGAAGTCACCGAACGGCTGGAAAAGGCTGCCGCCCATCCCTATTACCGCGGGCTGTTCGTAAACGATCGCGGCAGCCAGTTCGGTGTGCTGGTGGAAACCGTCAGCACCTTTTCGAACGCTGACAAAGAGGGCTTCACCCAGGCGGTGCGCGCCATTCTTGCGCAGCCGGACTATGCGGCGTGGAACGGCACAGCCATCGGCGCGCCGATCCTTGACGCAGACGTGCAGCGCATTGTCGGCATGGAAAGCGGTATTTTCGGCAGCATCACCTTTACGCTGGTGATGGCGGGCTTTTTCATCGCCTTCCGCCACCGGCTGGCCTTGGCGCTGCCGCCGCTGGTTGCTTGTCTCTCCATCGGTTGCGCCCTTGGCGCAATGGGGCTTTGGGGGGCGGACGCCGGTTTGCTTACGCCGATTGTCCCCTCCTTCCTGATTTCGGTCGGACTGGGCACCGCAGCCTATCTGCTGTCGGATTTCACCACCGCCCGGCGCAAGGGCGAACCGGTGCAGTCGGCCATTCTGGACACCATGGAACAGGCCGGCGGCCCGGCGCTGCTGGCAAATATCACCACCGCCGGCGCGCTGTTTGCCTTCTCCGGCTCGCGGGTGCTGCCGGTGCGTGATGTGGGTCTGACCCTGGGCATCGGCCTGATGACGGCCTGTATCTTTACCCTGATCCTGTTCCCGCTGCTGGCCAATCTGTGGGGCCATCGCATCCGGCAGCAACCGGGCCGCAGCACGCACAGCCCGGCGCTTGCCGCGATGGCGGATTTCGCCATCGGCGCGCCGCGGCTGATTGTGGCCGTGTTTGCAGTGCTGGTGGCGGTCGCCATCGCCGGGGTCAGCAAGCTGGAAACGGATTACTACTATCTGGGCACCTTCAAGAAGGACTCGGATCTGTTTCAGGCGCATCAGGCCGCCAATGCGGCCATCCCGGTCTCCAACTCGATCGAGGTGCTGATCTCGCTTGGCAAGACCGACGCCTTGAAAGAGCCCGCCGCCCTGCGCGCTGTTGATGCCATCACGCAAAAGGCACTGGCAGCGGTGGACCAGGATGTGGCGGTCAAATCCTACACTCTGGCTGATGTGGTCAAGGAACTGTCGGAACAGACCCTGGGCAGTTACGCCATTCCTGACAACCGCAACGCCATTGCCCAGCTGATCCTGCTGTTCGAAAGCTCCGGCCATGACGAGATGGAGCGGGTCGCCAGTGCCGGCTTTGACGAAGCCCGGCTGACCTTTCTGGTGCCGTCGCGCGCCTACAGCGCCTATACGCCGCTGGTCGAAACCATCAAGGCCGAGGCCGCTGCCGTGATGGCCGAAGCGGGTTATCCGGATGCCGGGGTTGTGGTCACCGGCGTGGTTCCGATGTGGCTGGAAATCAGCACCTTCCTGACGGAAACGCAGATTTCCTCCTTTCTGATGGCAACCGCGATTGTGGCGCTGGTGATGATGCTGATCGCCCGTTCGGTGGTGATTGGCCTGACAATGGCGGCAATCAACGTCTGCTGCGTGCTGCTGGTCCTGGGCTTCATGGGCCATATGGGGATCATCCTGGATCCCTTCACCATCCTGATCGGTGCGATTGCCCTGGGTATTCTGGATGACGACACAATCCATTTTGCCCGCAATTTCCTGGACCGCCGCAAGCAGGGCGCGGATCTGGACACCGCCCTGCACCGCACCTTCCAAAGCGCGGGCAAGGCGATGGGCATACAGACCCTGATCCTGGTGGTGGCCTTTATCGTCTACACAACCGGTTCCGTGCAAAGCCTTGCCACCTTCGGGTTTGTCACCACGGCAACGATCTTTCTGGGGCTGCTGGTTGAATTCACCGTCACCCCGGCGCTGCTGATCCTGCTGTCGCGCGGCAGCGCGCACAGAACCGCCAAGGATCCGGTGCCGGATGCCGATCCGGACGGCTACCGACCGGTGCTGGAAATGCCTGATCCCATGCGCCCGTCGCAAAGCTGAGGGATGCCAGATGTCATATCTCAAACCGCATGAACTTGCCGAGGCGATGGTCGAAGCCGGCGCCTCCAAGGTCGGCCTGTCCGCAAAGGACACGTTGATCCGGGCCTATATGGCGGGGGCGATCCTGGCCCTGGCCGCCGGGTTTGCAGTGACCGTCACCGTCAACACCGGCAACCCGCTGATCGGCGCGCTGCTGTTCCCGGTTGGGTTCTGCATGCTCAGCCTGCTGGGGTTCGATCTGCTGACCGGCGTCTTTACCCTGGTGCCCTTTGCGGTGCTGACCAACCGTCCGGGCTGCACCCCGCGTGCAATGCTGCGCACCTGGGCACTGGTCTTTGCCGGGAACTTCCTGGGGGCAATGACAACAGCCATCTTCATGGCAACGATCCTGACCATGGGTTTCACCCAGGAGGCCGGCGACGTCGGGCAGAAGCTGCGCACCATCGGTGAAGCCCGGACACTGGGCTATGCCGAGGCCGGGCTGGGCGGCATGACAACCCTGTTTATCCGGGCCGTCATGTGCAACTGGATGGTCTCGACCGGCGTGGTTGCCGCGATCATGTCGACCAGCGTGTCGGGCAAGGTGATCGCGATGTGGATGCCGATCCTGATTTTCTTCTATCTCGGGTTCGAGCATTCGGTGGTGAACATGTTCCTGTTTCCCGCCGGGCTGCTGCTGGGGGCCGGTTTCACCTGGGCTGATTACCTGCTCTACAATGAGATCCCCACCGTGCTGGGAAATCTTGCCGGGGGCATCACCTTTGTCGGGGCAACGATCTATTCAACCTACTACCGCCACAACGGAGTAAGCCCCGAAACGGCAGTGGATGCCCCGCTGGAGAATGTCTGAAAACACCGCCTGCTGACTCTCATGGCAGACGCAGTGAACACCGGAAAAACGGCTGTGGCTCCGTTACAATCCAGGCTCCGGCATCACAAGGTGCCGGAGCCTTTTGTCTCCCAAGCTGATCTGAAATCAAGCGGATCAGCCAATACGCGGCACAGGTCCGGGCCTGGTCAACACGCCGCAGTCACGATGATTTCCACCTTCAGATCCGGCCGCGCCAGCCGGGCCTCGCCGCAGGCCCGGGCCGGGGCGTGGCCTTGCGGCACCCAGGCGTCCCAGACCGCATTCATCCCGGCAAAATCCTTCATGTCGGCGAGCCAGACAATCGCCTGCAGGATCTGCTGCGGCGAGGAGCCGGCCTGTTCCAGCAGCGCCTCGACCCGGGACAGGCAATCGCGGGTCTGCTCGGCCACGTCTGCGCCATCCCCGACCTGACCGCAGAGATAGGCCACGCCGTTGTGCTTCACGATCTTGCTCATGCGGGGGCCGGTTTCAATCCTTTCGATCACTTTTCTCTCCTATTCAGCGGTGCTGGCGGATGGGTCGTCCATCGCAGCCAGTTCGCCCAGTGTTACGGGTTTGATCGGCGGGCGGATCCGGTAATAACCTGTCTCATCCGGTGTCTGCCCGTTGGCCTCGGCCAAAAGCGCGGTCACGGCCGGCCCGCAATAGCGGCCCTGGCATGGCCCCATGCCTGCGCGGCCAAAGGCCTTGGCCTGGTTTGGCCCAAGACAGCCAAGCTTGGCATAGCTGCGGATGTCACCTGCCGTGACTTCCTCGCAGCGGCAGACAATGGTGCTGTCCGCAGGCTGCAAAGCCGCAGCATAAGGCGGATAGGCCGCATCCAGAAACGGGCGCACAGCGGTTTCCCGGCTGCGCCGGCTGAACAGCGGCGCGGCAAGCCGGTCGCGCTCCTGCGCGGTGATCCGGCCCAGCTCCTCTGCCGCTTTCAGGGCTGCGGTACGGCCCGCGAATTCGGCGGCCATGGCGCCGCCGATGCCGGCGCCGTCCCCGGCGATCAGCACACCCTCCTTGGCGGTCTCGCCCCACCTCCCGGCCTCGGGCACAAAACACTGCTGCGCCTCGGACCAGATATGCGGCACCCCGATCGAGCGGGCGGCCTGGGTGTTCGGCACCACCCCGTGATGCAGCAGGGCTGTGTCGCAAGCGATGCGGTGATCGCGCCCCTTGCTGCGGAATGCCACCGCCTCGGCCTGGGTGCTGCCCGCCACCGCGATCCCGGTCGCGCCGGTATAGCGGGGCACGCCGGCACGGTTGATTTCTGTTAGCATTTTCAAGCCCTTGACCAGATAGCGCCAGCCACGCAATGCGCCGGGGAGGTGGCGGGCTGATGCCATCGGGCTGATGCCAGTCTGGGTTTCGACCAGCGCCAGCGGCGGCGTGCCGGCACACACCATCTGCGCCGCGATCAGATAAAGCAGCGGGCCGCTCCCGGCGAGCACGGCGCGGCGCGGCAGAACGCCGGATTGCTTCAGCAGGATCTGCGCAGCGCCTGCCGTCATCACACCGGGCAGGGTCCAGCCGGGAACCGGCATCGGGCGCTCCAGCGCGCCGGTTGCCAGGATCACCCGGTCTGCTTCGGCCTGTTCGCCGCGCCCCTGGCGGGTGAAGGAAATGCGGAAGCCGTCCTCGATGGCCCAGACGATGGCGCCGGGCACATGGCTGATCCCCGATTGGCCAAGGCCCGCTGTCAGGGTGGTCCCGTGCAGGTATTCCTGCCCCAGAATGGCGCCGCGCGGGCCGGCGGCGCGGTCGACGTCGCGGTAGATCTGCCCGCCGGGGCGGTTCTGCTCGTCCAGCAGGATCACACTCAGGCCCCGCTGCGCGGCCTCGGCAGCTGCGGCCATACCGGCAGGGCCGGCGCCGATGATGGCAAGATCACAGTGTTGCATCGCCAGCCTCCGCTTCATGCGGGCGGGCAATCCGCATACCCTCTTCCACTTCCAGCATGCAGGCCTGACGCACGCCGCCGCCGGTCTCCACCAGGCAGTCGAAACAGGCGCCCATCATGCAGAACGGTGCCCGCGGCGCGCCCGATACGGGCGTGTGGCGGAACACCTGCACGCCGGCGGCCAGCAGCGCGGCGGCCAGATTGGCGCCTGCGGGCAGGTCCAGCGGCTGGCCGTCGAACCAGACCCGCACGCGGGGAGCGCCGTCCTGCAGTTCAAGAAACGGGGAATCGGTCTTCACTGAACACCTCCAGATCAGGGGCGGCCGCGGTGCCTTCCAGCCAGTCCGGCAGGAACAGCGCATGGGCCGCGGCCAGGGTGATGCCGCTGTGGCAGGTAACCAGGTAGGCACCGGGCAGTTCGGGGCTTTCCTGATAGATCGGCAGCCCGTCGGGCGACAGGATGCGCAGCGCGCCCCAGCTGCGCACCAGCTGCGCGCGGGCCAGCGCCGGATAGGCGGCAATGGCCTTGGCAGCGAGGCCCGACAGGCCCGGCTGGGTCACGCTGTCGTCCAGCCCCATCTCCTCGTTGGTGGCGCCGATCTGAATGCCGCCCTCGTCCACCTGGCGGGCAATCAGCGAGGGGCGGTTGATCATCTTCGGCAGCTTTTCGGTGATCAGCACCTGGCCGCGCTGCGGGCGAACGGTCGCCTTGAAGCCCAGCTTGGGGCCAAGCTCCATCGCGCCGAGGCCGGCGGAGAGCACAACCTTGCCTGCTGTGACCACGGTGCCGTCGCTGCATTGAACCCGATAGGCATCCGGTTTGGAAACCGCGGTGACAGTCTTGCCATTCAATACCGTGCCGCCCAGCCGCCGCACGTCCGCTGCCAGCGAGACCAGCAGGCGCAGCGGATTTGCGTGGCCGTCCTGGTGATGCAGGATCGCGCCTGCCACCTTGGGCCCGATATGCGGCTCCTCGCGGCTGAGCGCATTGCGGCCCAGCACCTCGTAGGGGTAGTTGCCGCCCAGCTTGTCCTTCAGCGCGTCATACTGCGCGACGGCGGCATAGAGCGTTTCTTCGGAGAAGTGCAGGTCATAGCCGCCGTTCTGCTGCAGCCCGACAGATCGGCCTGTGCCGTCTTCCAGCTCTGAGGCAAATCCGCCCCAGGCGGCTGCGGACTGCTGGCTCCAGCTGGCATAGCGCGGCTGTTTCATGCCCTTGGACTGCACCCAGACCAGACCGAAATTGCCGCGGCTGGCGCGGAACGATCCGTCATCGCCGTCCAATACCGTGACGCGCTTGCCGCGTCTCAGCAGCCCCCAGGCCACGGACAGGCCGACAACGCCGCCGCCGATCACTGCATAATCTGCTTCCATCCTGCCGTTTCTCCGGGGTTTGCAGCACTTGCGGGGCGGCGCGCGACCGCCCCTGTCTTTGACGCGGGCTTACTTGCCGATCTGGTCAAGAATGCCCTGGCCCCATTCGGCGCCAACGTCTTCCAGAACCACCGGCCAGACATCGCTGCGCACTTTTGCAGTCATTGCAGCCAGTTCCTCATCGCTCAGGTCGACAATCTTGGCGCCGAGGTCATCCGCCAGACGCTGCTCCCATTTGCCCTGGTCCTCTTCGGCGACGGTCCAGCGCTGCGCCTCGAACTCGGCAGCAGCAGCCTTCAGCGCCTCTTGATCCTCTGCATCCAATTCAGCCAGCGAGCCGTTGGAGATGATCATATACCAGACCTCAAAGTGGGTGTTGGCAGGCACATAAGCCTTGGTCACATCGCGGAACGACGCATAGTAGCCTTCGGCGCCGGAGCCGATCACACCGTCGACCACGCCGGTCTGGATCGCGGTGAAGGCCTCGGAGAAGGGGATCGGCGACGGGATGTAGCCCAGGGCCTCGCCGGTCAGCTGAAAGCTTTTGATGCCGGGCACCCGGACCTTGATGCCGTTGGACTGCGACGGGTCGCCCGGGCTGACCGGATCGGTGTTCAGCGCAACACCGCCGAAATACACCGGATAGGCGGCCAGCATGGTGATGTCCTGCTTGGCGTAAAGTTCGGCCATCACGTTGCGCACCGGGCCGTCGGGACCATAGATCGCACGCGCCTCAGCCCAGTTGCCGGCCAGATAGGGAAACGAGCTGATCTGCATCCGCCGGTCCACCGCGGCAGCCGCAGGCTGGGTGGCCATGTCGATGGCGCCGACGCTGATGCGTTCCTGCACGGTGGTGTAATCGCCCAGAGCAGAAGCCGGGAAGATGCTGACCGACACGTCGCCGCCGGTGGCCTCGTCCACTTGGGCTGCAAAGGCGCGCAGTTCCTTGTCGATGGTGGTGTCCTGCGGGCGCACGTGGCTCATCTTGAGGTCGGCGGCCTGGGCAAGGCCCGCCAGCGACATCAGGGCAGCAGCGGCGGTGCCGGTCAGAAAGTGTTTCATGGGTAGTCTCCTCCGTAGGGTGTCAGGTGTAATTCTGGGGGGTGGGATCAGTAGCCGAAGAACCGCGGCAGAAAGAGCGACAGATCGGGCCACAGCGAGGTCAGAAAAACCACCGGCACATAGCCTGTCAGGATCAGGATCATCGCGGGCGGGATCACCTTGGTGACCTTCACGTTGCCGATCCGCGCGCCAAGATAGAGGATCGAGGCATAGGGCGGAGTGACCCCGCCCATTGCGGTATTGACACCCATGATCGCGGCGAACTGCACCGGGGTGACGCCAATGGCCTGCATCAGCGGCAGCAAGAGCGGCGCAATCAGGATGATGGCGGTGACGTCGTTCACCACCATGCCGACCAGGAACAGCAGGATGTTGATGAAGATCAGCAGCAGCACCTTGTTCTCGGTGATCTCGAAGATCGCGCTGACCATCTGCTGCGGGATGCCTTCGTAGACGAACATCTGGCTCAGGATCATCGAGAACAGGATCATCACCATAATCGCGCCCACGGCGGTCGCGGCTTCCTTGCCGGCATCCAGGAAGCTGTTCCATTTGAGGCCCTTGTAGATGAAGAACCCGACCGGCAGCGCATAGATCACCGACAGTGCTGCGGCTTCGGTCGGGGTCATGATACCGCCGTAAATGCCGCCCAGGATGATCACCGGCATCAGCAGTGCCGGGGTGGCGTTAAAGCCCTTTTTCGCAACATCTCCGGCCAGCGCCGAGAAGCTGGGCGTGTCGTCCAGCACCAGGTCGAACTTGCGGCTCATCCACAGGTTCATGGCCGAGAAGTTGAACATGATCAGCAGGCCCGGCCCCAGGGTCGCCAAAAAGCAAGCGAGGATCGAGGTGTCGGTCACCCAGCCATAGACGATCATGGTGACCGACGGCGGGATCAGCAGCCCCAGGATGGACGAATTGGCAATCAGCGCGGTGGCGTATTCCCGCGGGTAGCCGCGCTTTTCCATTTCAGGGATCAGCAGCGGGCCGATGGCGGCGATGCCGGTCAGGCCGGAGCCGGAGATCGCGCCGATAATGGCGCAGCTGACCGCAGCCACAACGCCCAGGCCGCCGCGGATATGGCCGATGAAAGCGTTGACGAAGTTCAAGAGCGAGGCCGCGATACCGCTGGCCGACATGATGGTGCCCGCCAGCACGAACAGCGGAATGGCCAGCAGCACCGGGTTGCCCAGCTGCTGGGAGCCCCACAGCATCATGCCTTTCATGGTCACATCGCCCAGGAAGTACATGATCATCAGCGACGCGCCAAAACAGTAGGGCAGCGGCACGCCAAGGGTCAGCGTCAGCACCAGGACGGCAATGGCAAGAAGGGCGATTTCGATCATTGTGCAGCTCCGGCGCGCAGGTCGTTGATATGGCGCAGCAAATGCACCGCGGTGTAGAGCATCATCAGGGCCAGTCCGGCCGCCAGCGCCACTTCGGAAAAGAATGTCGGCAGGTACAGCGTCGGGCTCTCCTTCCAGACCCGCCAGGCATATTGCGTGTACTCCCAGGCCCAGCTCAGCAGCCACAGGCCGACGGTCAGGCTGATAACCTCGCCGATAATCGCCAGCACGGTATGGCCGCGCTCTGTCTTGATGGCGATTTCCAGCACGTTGGCACGGATGTGGGTGTCCTCGCGCGACGCGTTGACGGCCCCCAGAAGATAGAGCCAGACAGTGGGGTAGAGCATGGTTTCCTCCAGCCCCATCACCGGGATCTGCAGCAGATAGCGGGTGACCACCTGAACGAACTGGCCCAGGGCCACCAGGCAGATCAGCCCGGTCAGCAGATATTTTGAAAATGTGTCCATCTGTCCTCCTTCCGGTGTCCCCTCACCGGGTTTGGCGGATTTGGCTGGACAAGGGGCATAAGATCAATTTCAAAATATCTGTGACTTCATAAATTTCCTTGATACCGATGCCATGAATTTCTCAATCCGCCAGATCTTCACCTTCCGCGAGGTCATGCGCAGCGGCTCCATCTCGCAGGCGGCGCGCACCGTCGGGCGCACCCAGCCCGCGGTCAGCACCATGATCTCGACGCTGGAGGGGGAGCTGGGCTTCAGCCTGTTTGTCCGCGAGCAGGGAAAACTGATCCCGACCCCGGAAGCCCGGTTCTTTCTGGAGGAATGCGAGACCGTCCTTGAACGCATTGAGCGGATCGAGCGCACGGTGAGCAAAATCCGCTCGCACGAGGCCGGCAGGCTGCGCATCGCTTGCCACCCGGCGGCAGCGGGGCTTTTCATGCCGCGGATTCTAACGGATTTTCTTCAAGGCAAGGATGAGCTGGAAGTCTCGCTGATCATGCGCTCGTCGGATGTGATCGAGGATTTGATCGCCTCACAGCAATTCGACATCGGATTTGCCGAAACACCGGTGCCGCGCCCCTCGGTCCGGCAGATGGATTTCGATCTCGAATGCGTCTGCGTGCTTCCTGCCGACGATCCGCTTGCAGCCGCCGAAGAGATCACACCGCAGGATCTGGACGGGCAGCCGATGGCGGCGCTGTTCGACGAACACCCGCTGACGGCCCGGACAGAGGCCGCGTTTCACAGGAACGGCTGCCGGTTCCGCAAACGGCTGGAGCTGCGCACCTGGACGCCGGGCCTGCAATTCGTTGCAGCGGGTATGTGCTACATGATTTGCGACATGATCACCGCCTACGGCTGCCTGCAACAGCGCCAGACCACGGCCGGCCTGGTGATTCGCCGGTTCCGCCCCCGGATCAGCACCGGTGTTTCGATACTAACACCGGGCTACGCGGCACAATCTCTGACATCACAGGCCTTCACCACCCGGCTTTGCCAGTCCATCGAAAGTATGCAGGCTCAAATGAACAGCAGCCTCTAGGGATGCAGCCCTGAAACAATGGCTGCCTTCCTAGAGGCTGCGGCACGGCGGATGGCGCACGCAGATCCAGCGAATTCACAGTCTCCGCTCTTCTTGCTCCACATTCAACATAAGACTGATTACAGGGCCGTCATATGTAGCGGAGTGCGCGCTACTTTGAAGTGCGAATCCTATTGTAAAACATCGCGTTATCTACAAGGAGGATAATCGCATGGGAGCCGTTTACACGCAGCTTTCCTTTCAGGAACGCCGCAGGATCGAAGACTGGCGGCTGGCAAAGGTCCCGGTGGCCGGGATGGCGCGCGTGTTGAAGCGCCGCAAATCCACGATCTTCCGCGGTGTGGCAATCGGACTTCAGCCCTTCATCGGAAAATTCCTTTGCGCACTACCGTCTTGTGCCGCTGAGTCCGGCATCTGCCCGGTCCAATCTGGGCGAACGGCTGGATGCAGTTCCCCAAAGGCGGCGAATGGTCAAAGGTGAATGGATTTTCGCATCGCCAGGAACTGTACCTGCCTTGTTACGGCACCAACAGCGGCCTGCAGGCAGGTCTATCCTGCGACCACATGCCGGTACCCTGGACCGTCACGGAAATAGTCACGGCAGAGCCGGGCAAACTGGCTGACGAGGCGGCGCTGGTTTGATTTGCCGTAGCCAACTGATAAAGACAGCCGCGGCAGCGGGTCTGTGATCGGAACCGCCGCAAGCCTGTGGCCGGCATAGCTGATATCTGTCCCCGGCAGCATGTTCAGCACCGCGCAGCCATGGCCGGCCCCAACCAGACTGCGGACCATCTCGGTTGAGTTTGCATAGGCCAGCGCCGCAGGGCTGTGCCCGGCTTCGTCGAACAGCATCCGGTAATAATCCGCGGCAACCGGCCGGTTGAGCACGATCAGCGGCTCGCCAGCAAGATGTCTGAGCCGCACCGACGCCTGCCGGGCAATGGGATGATCCGCCGGTGCCAGGCAATAGGCCGGGGCCTCGATCAGCACGTCGAACTCCACCTGCGGGCGGGCCACGTCCGAGACAAACAGGATCGCATCAAAATCCCCCGCCAGCAGACCAGCCTGGGCGCGGTCGTTGTCGCATTCCTCAAGGTGATAGGTTGTCTGGCCGTCCTGCCCCGCCAGCCCGGAGAGGATTTCCGGCAGAAAGGCCGGGGCGACGGGCGCATAATAGCCGATGCGCAAGTCCCCCTTAAGGCTCTGCTTCAGTTCTGTGCCTTCGAACAGCAGCGCATCGTATTCTTCCAGCAGGTGTTTGAATTTCTGCGTGAATACCTTGCCGCTGGCGGTCGGCTCAATACCGCGGGCGCGGTGGCGGTTGACCAGTTTGAGCTGGAACCGGGCCTCGATCTGGTCAATTGCGGCGGCAACAGCAGAGGCGGCGACATTCAGATCGGCCGCCGCACGGGAAATATTGCCATGCGCAATTGCTGTCACGAAATATCGCATGGATCTGAGCGAGACAGGCATCTTACCTCGGATTTTCAGAGGATAATCATCAGTTCATTCTGTTTTTCACAGGAATTGAGACCTGTCAAACTACCCTGCAAACCGCGCAGGAGATACAAATGTCCGAAAATCAACTGAAAGGCTGGCACCATCTGCCAGAAGTGCCGATCAGGATTTCACCCTTCTTTTCATGGCCGCCCAATCCGGCTGAGATGGCCCGATGGGTCTGGAATTCATGGTTTCTGATATCGGAGAAACTGATCATCGTGGCCATCGCGTTCATCAGCTTCATCTGGTTCCAGCCGCCGCTGGAAGAAACCAGGACCTTTGCCGCGGACTGGATCGGGGCGATGTTTGTGCGCAATTTCCTGCTGGCGCTGGCGGTCGGGGGCAGCCTGCATCTGTGGTTCTACACGTTTTCCAAGCAGGGCAAGGCGCTGAAATACGATCCAAGGCCGCTGATGGTGAACGGCCGGCAATTCACCCTGGGCGGCCAGGTGCGCGACAATATGTTCTGGACCCTGGGCAGCGGGGTGGTGATCTGGACCGCCTATGAGGTGCTGCTGTTCTGGGCGCTGGCCAATGGCCATATGCCAATGATCACCTGGGCGGCCAGCCCGGTCTGGTTTGTAGCCCTGTTCTTTCTGATCCCGGTTTGGGAAAGCCTGTATTTCTACTGCATCCACCGGGCTATCCACATCCCGTTTCTCTACAAGCACGTGCATTATCTGCACCACCGCAACATCAATGTCGGGCCCTGGTCGGGGATGTCGCAGCACCCGGTGGAGCAGATGGTCTTTCTGGGATCGGTCTTTGTACACCTGATCATCGGCGCGCATCCGGTGCATATCCTGTATCATCTGCAGTATTACTTCCTGACCGCAATGACCACGCACACCGGCTATCAGGGGCTTTTGCTTAAGGATAAGAACCGCCTGAACCTGGGCACCTTTCACCACCAGATGCATCACCGGTATTTCGAGTGCAATTACGGCAGCCTTGAAATCCCCTGGGACAAGTGGATGGGCACGTTTCACGACGGGACCGCCGAGGCCAACGCGCGCATGCAGGACCGCCGCAAACGGATCATGGGTAAATGAGCGTTGCCGCTGCCCGGGGGTTGGCGGGCAGCGGCAGGTCTTAGACGCGTTTCTCCAGGGAGACAAACAACAAGCCGTCCCCGCGCAACGCATGCGGGGGCTGGCAATACCGGTGCGGCCAATACCCTGGGCGGCGACTTTCAACAGCGGACCGTTGTCCAGACGCCGCTCGGTTTCGGCGCAGAAGCTGGTTGCGCCATCCACAAGATCATAAAAACCGCCGGCCAGCAGGCTGGTGCCGTTGCTGCCCGCGATCTGAAACACCGTGTTTCCGATGCCGCCAACGGCGGCCGCAAACGTCTCAAAGCCCTCACTGCCGCGGCGGACCGTCGCCAGCTTCCACAGGGCGGCAACGCCTGGAAAGTCTTTCGCCCGACAGGTTCGGGCCTCGTCCCGCACTGCCGGCAACACCAGTTGGAACGCCAGCCCGCTTGCCGCTGTCGGCTTCTGCCTACTTAACCCACTCATTCAGCGTGTGCGCCGAACAGCCGATCTTCGCGGAGACCGGCTTGATCGCCTACAGCGGCTGCCATGATCCTGACAAAGCGGCGGGTTACCGCTGATAACAGCCGTGATTGCGCCGGCAGAGGCAGGCGTGCGCTGCGTCAGGTGCGATTGTGCAGTTGCGGCATCAGGTCGCGTTGCCACTGTATACGATGGGATGCCGCTGTTGTTTTCGACCGGAGGCCTGCCTGGAAGACGATGAATCCGGCGGGCTAAGCGGCGAAAAATCGCTCACCTTAACGTTGTGTAAACTTCACATAACTGCCGCTTGACGGATGTTAACCATCCTGTAGGTTGCGCCAAACACGTAATGAGCGTGTTGAACTTTACGCCAACATTTTTCTTGAATCTCTGCCGAAGGCTCCGTCGCGTCATGAACATTATCCTATTTGCACCGCCAAAAATCCTTTTTCAGCATAGTGTTACAGATTGGATTGATGCGATCGGCCCGAATAGTGTTGTCCTTACTTGCGCCAGCGCCAAAGAGGCGCTGATGCGCAGCTTCCCTGAAGGGCTGGATATCCGCTTCTTTCAAAATTTCAATGACAGCCCGGCAGTAGAACTGGCGGCGATTGATATCGCGCGATCGCTGAAGGAGCCCCTGTGTGTAGCTCTGGCCGAGATCGACGTGCTGCGGGCGGCGCGGGTGAATGACTATCTTGGACTGTCCGGGAATGCTGCAGTGCAGCTGGAAATGTTTCGCGACAAATACGCGATGAAGGCACGGGCGCAAGAGGCGGGACTGCCGGTGAGCGAGATGGCGGTGGTCCGCAGCGCGATGGACATCCGCCGCTTTATCGACAGGCTGGGATTTCCTGTGGTCCTCAAGCCGCGGGACGGGCGCGGCTCCAACGGTGTCTGTGTGATCCGGGGCGACGCGGATCTGGCGGCCTGGTTGGCGACGCAGGACAGTTCCACCTTTTACAACACCATGATCGAACGCTTTGTTGCCGGAGATCATTATATCGTCAACGGGCTCTACGTGGCGGGGCGGCCAATCATGATCTCGCCCGTTCGGGTGCTGACCTCTGCGCTGGATTTCCTGGGCGGGCAGTCACATGATCTGCATATGCTGGAGCCGGCAACGCCCTTGCGCGACCGGTTGGTGGCCTACTCCCGCCACCTGGTCGAGGAAGTGATGCCGTCGCCGCCGACACTGCTGTTTCACCTTGAGGTGTTTGTCAGCCCGGATGGGACCATCATTCTGGGCGAGATCGCCTCGCGGCTGGGGGGTGTGTTCTTCAATCAGGAAATGACCGAGGCCTGGGGTGTCGATCCGCGCATGACCTACCTGCGGGCGATGCAGGATCCGGCGTTTAACAGGACGCCGATGCCGCAGATGATGACGGAGCCGCAACGGCTGGTTGGTCAGCTTTGTGTGCCGCCACGCGAGGGCGTTCTGCAAAGTGTGCCGGAGAGTTGCCCGTTTGATTTTGTGCGGGCCTATCGGATGAGCGGCGTGGCCGGGCGGCACTATGGTCAGATGGCCTTTACCAATGCGGAAATCCTGAACGCAATTGTCGAAGGAGAAAGTGAGGCCGAGTTGTGCGCCCGTCTGCGGCAGCTGGAGGACTGGTTTCACAGTGCCTGCCAGTGGGAGACCAGCGCCGCCGCCTGATCCGTTGCAACCGTCCAACTCCCTGAGGTTCAAATAAGGATGTACCACATGAAGATCGCCGTTCTTGGCGCGGGCTATGCCGGTGTCTCGGTCCTGGAAAACCTGGTTTCCACTCTGCCCGATCTGTCGGCGCTTTCGGTGGATGTCTTTGACAAGAGCCGCAGTTTTGGACCCGGTGTTGCCTATCAGGAGGATTCGGAGACCAATCTTCTCAACCGGCCTCTGAAGCTGATGTATCTGTCGCGCCGCAATGATTTCCGCGACTGGCTGGTTCAGTTCGGCGCAAGGGACGCGGCGGCGGATGAGGACGGTTTTTTGCAGCGCGCACTGTTCGGGCGGTTCCTGCAAAACCGGTTTGATGATCTGTGCGGCACGGTGCGCGCTGCGGGCGGGCGGATCCGTATCATCGGGGCCGAGGTGGAGGCGATTGCCGCCAGCCGCCGCCCCGACGCGCTTTATCAGCTGTCCTGGGCAGGCAGCGGGTCCGACTATGACATGGTCTATCTGTGCCTGGGCACCAATCTGGAAGCGGACCCCTACGGGTTGAGCGGCACGCCGGGTTACTTCCGTTCGCCCTATCCTGCGGCGCGTCTTCAGGCGTTGCAGCATCTGCGGGTGGGCATACTGGGCTGTCGTTTGACCGCCTATGATGTGGCGCTTGGCGTGAATGGGCGTCAGATGCTGATGACCTCGCGCCGGGCAGGGCTGCCCAAGGCGGTCACCGCCTATCGCCCGGTTGCGCTGCGCCATTTGACGGCGGAGGGGCTGGCGGCAATGCGTGGCGGCTGTGACGGCGGACGGATCTCGCTCTCTGCGGTGATGGACCTGTTTGAAGCCGAGATGCGGCATCAGGGTGTTGATGTCAGTTTTGCCGAGCTGCTGCGCGGTGTCGACAGCGCCGACAATGATCTGGTGTCAAGCATCCTGGCCGAGACCAATATGCTGATCCCGCAGCTTTGGGCCAGTCTGAGCGATCGTGCCAAGGCGGCGTTCCTGCGCCATTTCCATCGGCTCTGGTCGAATATGCGGGTGCCGATCTCGCGCACCAATGCGGACCGGATTGCGGGCTTGCAGGCCAGCGGCGCGCTGAACCATCGCAGCGGCCTGCGCGATGTCACCTTCCGCAAGGGCTGTTATCGTATGGTGTTCGCCGATGGCACTGTTGAGGTCGATGCGGTGATCAATGCGACGGGCCTGCAACGGGGGCTGGATGAGGCCAATCCGCTGATCCGCAGCCTGCTGGACCAGGGCTTCGCGGAGCGGGATGCAACCGGCGGCATCAAGGTCCAGCTGGAGGACTGCCGGGTCACCAGCTGCGACGGGCGCCCGTCGCGGGGATTGTTTGCACTGGGTCAGTTGACCTGCGGAACCTTCTACATGGTCAACAATATTGACGTGATCCACCATCAGGCCCGGATTGCCACCCGCTCTGCGCTGGCCCCGGTTGAAACCCTGCGGAGCGTGGGCTGATGCTGCGGAATTTTGCGATCACCCTGCTTCTGGCCTGTGCCGGATCGGTCCTCGGCTACCTGAGCGGCCTGCCTTTGGGGCAGCTCCTTGGGGCGGCGGTGTTGGTTCTGGTAGCCTGCCGAATGGGGTTGGCATTGGCTACCCCGCCTGCGGCCATCGTGATGATCCAGCTTATTCTGGGGGCCAGCGTCGGGGCGCTGCTCAATACCGAGATGCTTAAGGAGATGACAGATCTGACCATTCTTGCGGGACTGCTGATCTGCATGTCGGCGCAGCTGGCGGCCGGATTCACATGGCTCTACCGGGTCGAGAAATGGACCCCCGCCGAGAGCCTCTTGGGGGCGGTGCCCGGCGCCATGGCAGCGGTGATGACCCTGACCGGAGAAGAGGGCAAGACATCGGCCAAGATGGTCTTTGCCCATATGGTGCGGATGATCGCGCTGCTGATTGCGGTGTTCCTGATTGCCGGCCCGCAAGAAGCTCCGCCGGAGATTGCCGCGCTGCCGGATGGGCCGGATGGCACCGCCGTATGGACCGGATATGCCTCCTTTTTACTGCTGGCGGCAGGGGCCTATGTTGTGGGGCGTGTGCTGGAGCGCTTTGCCATGCCGGCACCCTATATGGTCACCGGGCTGATCCTGACGGCGGGGGCCAACCTTTGGCTTGGCAGTGATCCGGTTGTGGTGCCGGAACCGCTGGTGCTGTTTGCCATGGCGCTGCTTGGCGGGCTGATCGGGATCCGGCTGAAGGACATCACCCGTCACGATATTGCCAGCTACCTGCGGGCCGGGCTGATTGTCACCTCGATCACCTTTGGCATTACTGTGGCCATGGCGTTTGGCTTCAGCCTGCTCACCGGCCAGCCGTTTCTGGTGCTGTTCATGTCCTGGGTGCCCGGCGGGGTAGAGGTCATGGTGGCGACCGCGCTGGCGCTGGGGTTGGAGCCTGCTTTTGTGATGCTGAACCATGTGCTGCGGATGTCGGTGCTGCATATGGCGCCGATGTTTATGAGCCGCGACTTCTTCCGGCCCGAACCACAGGATACCGAAACGGCCACACTTAAGGGGGGGCGTCATGTCTGAGCCTAAGCGCAATATCCTGATGATCGGCGGGCGCGACCACACCTTTGTCCGCATTGGCGGCATGGGGTTGCGGTACAGCGCGCTTCAGACCCGCGCCCATCTGACCGATCACCTGCTGGATCATGCCGAATCCGTTGTGGTGACGGACTATGAGGATATCGAAAGCAGCGTGGCGCTGGCCCGGGCGTTGCATCGCAAAACGCCGTTTGATGCGGTGTTCTCGTTTGCTGAATACGGCTTCCTCACTGCCGCGCATATCTCCGAGGCGCTGGATCTGCCCAGCAATTGCCAAGTATCGACAGTGCAGCTGACCCGTAACAAGCGGCGGATGCGGGAGACGCTGCGCGGATGCGGGATTGCCGATGTGCCCTTTGCCCGGGTGCGCTCTGCGGATGAGATTGCCGGTTTTGCGGCGCGTCACGGCGACTCCATTATCAAACCGGCAGAGGGCGGCGGAAGCGAGGGTGTCTATTTCATCGATGCCACGACGGATATCAGCACCGCGCTGTCACGGGCCCTGCAGGCGGGCCGCGAGGAGCTGATCGCGGAGGCTTTCATTCCCGGCCCGGAGTACAGCGTCGAAACCATGTCCGTAGAAGGGGCGCACCGGGTGTTGGCCATCACCGAAAAAACCACCAGCGGGGCGCCATATTTCATTGAAAGCGGCCATGTTCAGCCGGCCCCATTACGCGCTGATGACGCGGCTCGCATTGGGGAGCGGGTCCGCCTGCTGCTGGATGCGGTCGGCTACCGGACCGGCCCGGCCCATACCGAGGTAAAGCTGCACAACGGGGCGGTCTATGTCATCGAGACCCAGACCCGCAATGGCGGCGATCAAATCTGGGAAATGACCTTGGAGACCACCGGTGCGGATGTTTTCAAGGAGACTTTTGCCGCGATCTTGGGGCTGGAGTATAGCGCGCCGCCCCCCGCCGCGCGGGCGATGGCGATCCGCTATATCCTGGCGCAGGACCAGATGCTGGGCGCAATCACCGGCCTGGAATGCGCCGCCAGTGCCGAGGGCGTGACGCGGGTGCATTCCTCGGCCAAGCCCGGCACTCGCTATGATGCCGTATTGTCGGCTGCGTCGCGGGTGGCCTATGTGCTGGCGCGCGGCGACAACCGGGAACAGGCGCTGGCCCATGCCGAGGCAGCCGTTGCCCAGATTGAGCTGAGGTGATCCGGCAGGATCACGCGGCGCTCCTCCTCCATTTCCATCTTCAATCCCTGATCCATGACAAGGAGCCAGACCATGGCCATTGCCATCCACGACCCGACTCTGCGCGACGGTAACCATGCCATTGCCCACACGCTTAGCCTTGATGATATCGCCGCCTATTGCCGGACCGTTGATGGCTGCGGGCTGGATGTGGTCGAGGTTGGACATGGCAACGGGCTGGGGGCGTCCTCCCTGCAGCTGGGCATGGCGCGCCATGCGGATCATGAGATGCTGGAAACCGCCCGTGCCAATCTGACCTGCACCAAGCTGGGCATTCATGCGATCCCCGGTTTTGCGAAAATTTCCGACATCAAGGCCGCGATTGATATTGGTGTCGATGTGTTTCGCATTGCCTCGCATTGTACCGAGGGCGATCTGACCCAAAGCTATATCGAATATGCCCGCAGCCAGGACAAATATGTGCAGGGCGTGCTGATGATGACCCATATGGCACCTGCAGAGGTGCTGCTGGCGCAGGCACAGCGTCAGGTCTCTTATGGTGCAAATGCCATTGTCCTGATGGATTCCGCAGGCAATTACGATCCGCGCGACACAAGCGGGAAAATTGGCCTTCTGGCCGGGGAACTGGATGTGCCGGTTGGCTTTCACGCCCACAACAATCTAGGCCTCGCAATTGCCAATTCCGTTGCTGCCGCCGAAGCGGGGGCGACTATATTGGATGGCACTATGCGCGGGTTTGGGGCCGGTGCCGGCAATACCCAGCTGGAGGTGCTCTGTGCGGTGCTGGAACGCTACGGCTTTGAGACCGGCACCGATGTTTTTGCGCTCTGCGAGGCGGTGGAGGCGCTGCCGGAGCTGCCGCCGGTGCAGCGGCGCACGATCGTGGGGACCTCCAACCTGATCAGCGGTATCTACGGTGTCTGCGCCGGGTTTGAAAAACATGTGACCCGTGCGGCGCAGGATTTCGGTGTCTCGCCCCGCTTCATCTACGAGGAACTGTCGCGCTGCAACGCCGTTGCCGGGCAGGAGGATCTGATCATCTCAGCTGCGGCGCACCTATCCAAGACGGCCCCCCAAACATCGGCGCAACCGCGCAAAGGAGTGACGGCATGACCCTGAGAACCGCCATCATTGGCAGCGGAAACATCGGCTGTGACGTGCTGTGCAAAGTGCAGCGTTCGGCGCTGCTGGATTGCACATTGTTTGCCGGGCGCAATGCGGCCTCGCCCGGGCTGGCACTGGCACGTGCCCGGGGCGTTCCGGTGACGGATCGCGGCGCCGAGGGGCTGTTTGCTGCGCTCGACAGTTTTGACGTGGTGTTTGACGCGACATCCTCGGCCGCGCATCAGGCCCATGCGCCCGCGCTAGAGGCGGCAGGCAAAGTGGTGGTCAACTTGACCCCGGCTCCGAATGGGGCGCTTTGCGTGCCATCACTGAATGGCGATGAGCTGTTGAAGGCCAGCAATATCAATATGATCACCTGCGGCGGTCAGGCCTCAATCCCGATCGCGCAGGCCATGACCGAGGCCAACCCGGATATCAATTATCTTGAGGTGGTGTCCTCAATCAGCGCCGAAAGCGCGGGTCCGGCGACGCGGTTGAACCTCAATCACTACATCGAAACCACCGAAAGCGCGCTGAGGCAGTTCACCGGCTGCTCCAACGTCAAGGCGATCCTGAATATCAACCCGGCCAAGCCAAACGTCTATATGCAGACCGCGATATCGGCGCTGGCGGCGCGGCATGATCTGGCAGCGGCTGAGGCGGCCATCGCCAAGGCGGTGACACGGCTGCGGGCTGCTGTGCCAGGCTATGACGTGATTGTCGAGCCGCATGTCACCGGCGACCGGTTGTTCACCATGGTGCGGGTGACCGGCGCCGGTGACTATCTGGATCCATCGGCCGGCAACCTGGACATCATCACGGCGGCGGCCACAAAGATGGCCGAGGCCATTGCCCGTGCTGGAGGCAGGCGGGGGGCAGCTCCGGCGGTGCCGCAACCGATGGAGAGCGTGGCGTGATGGGCCGCTTAGACAACCGCCCGGATGCTGCTGCCCGCATGGTAGGAGGAGGGCGCCATGCCTGATCTGGCCAATGCACATCGCAACACACCGTTCTGTCCGATCCTTGAGCTGGCAGGCCGCATTCAGGCGCGGAACAGGCCGGTGGTGGATTTCTCCATCGGAGTGCCAAATTTCACGCCGCCGCAGCGGGTCTATGACGCTGCCATTGCCGCCATCCATGCGGATCAGTGCCGCTATGGTCCCAGTCGCGGCGAGGCAGGGCTGATCGCCGCCTATCTGCACTACCTCGGGCAGTTGGGGCTGGACCGCTTCGGTCCGGAGAACATCGCGGTGGGGCAAGGCGGCAAACATCTGCTCTATTCACTGTTTCAGGTGCTGTTTGAGCCCGGTGATACCGTGGTCATTCCTGCCCCTTGCTGGCCGACCTATTTTGACATTGCCCGGTTGAACGGGGTTGCAGTGCGCACGCCATATTGCGGGCTGCATCAGGGCTATAAACTGGATCCGGCGACACTGGAAGCGGTGCTGGGCGGACGGGTTGTGGCACTTGTGCTGAACAACCCATCCAACCCCACCGGTGCGCTTTACAGCATGGCGGAGCTGGCGGCACTGGCCGAGGTGCTGCGCCGTCACGATGTCTGGATCATCAGCGATGATGTCTACCAGCGCTTTGTCTATACGGATGATCCCTGTCCGCACTTGCTGGATATCGCGCCCGATCTGGCACCCCGGATTATCAAGGTGGACAGTATTTCAAAGCTTTACGGGATGCCGGGCTGGCGTGCGGGGCTGTTGGCCGCGCCGCCTGAGGTGGCGGATGCGGTGGCGACGCTAAACAGCAATTCGATTTCCAACATGCCGCCTGTCGTTGCCGCCGCCGCAGCGGAGGCGCTCTGCGGCGATCAGGGGTTTTCGCAACGGATGACGCCCGGCTACCGGGCGCGGCGGGACATCCTGCTGACCGCCTTTGACAGCGCGCCGCAGATCCGTTGCGCCCGTCCGGGGGGTGCGTTCTACCTGTTTCCAGACATCTCGCGGGTGTTCGGGTCCATGCACCACGAACAGATGATCAGCACCGATCAGGATCTTTGCAATTTGCTGCTGGAGGAATATGGCGTTGCGGCTGTGCCCGGGCGCCATTTCGGGGCGCCGGACAATATTCGCCTGTCCTATGCGATTGACGCCGATCAGGTCCGGCAGGGGGCACGTCAGATCCTGCGATGTCTGGCAGAGCTGGAGGAAACGCCCAGAACACGGCAATCTGCTGACCCCCTCCCGACGGCACAGACGCCGGTGATGGAGGTGGTTTCCTGACACCGCTGGGGAGGCAGGCCCCTGCCCGCCTCCCCAGCCCGGTTGTGCCTGTTCGGTTGCGCCAGTCCGGTGGTGTCCAGTCCAGCCGCAGCCGGACGGCGGCATAAATCAGCAGCAGCAGGTTGCGGCCCCCAAGGCGGCAATCGGCAGCACAAAGCCATATTCGGCCGAGCTGAGGCCCTGCATCAGCGCCTTGCGAAAGCTCTGCTGCACCGGCGCACGCGGTGACGGTTGAGGTGCCATACGGCCAAGAAATGCCGCGCGTTGATGATATCCGGCGGGTCCAGATAGCCATTGCGTGCACGCGTCTCTGCGATCTCCTTGATCCGCCGTTCGACGGCAGCCTGATCCCCTCTCGGGACATCGCTGCGCGATGCCCTGCCGGGCAGTGGTCCGCCGGGACTTGTAGTGGCAGGTGGATATGGCGAAGCAGATGGCCCCGCAAGCCTTCCGGACCGCCCCCCAATGACAAACAGATAATCATAGCGGAGAGGTGCAGAGGAGGCAGCGCATTCCCCGGCAGTAAAAACCGCTACTGGCTTTGCAGCCAATCGGCAAAGGCCTTGACGCCGGTCTGCAGACTGCTTTGCCGCGGACGCACCAGAAAATAGCCATAGTCCGTCAATGCGTGGTCCGACAGGCGGAACAGCTTGGCCTCTTCCAGCTCGCGTGCGATCAGCGCATCCATCAGCGCAATCCCCTGCCCGTCGATGACCGCCTGCACCCGCACGTTGGGGTCGGGGATGATCAGCGCGTCACGGCGCGCTTGCTGCGGCAGCCCCGCCGCCTGCTGCCAATCGCTCCAGGCGTTGCTGTCATCATGGTCGCGCAGCAGCGTCATGCTGGCAACCGCCTGCGCGATGCCCTGCCGCTCCACTTGTTCCAGCGCCGCCGCATTGCCGACGGGATAGGCCGGGCAAGGCATGAACGGGGTGATCTCCCCGTCCTCCCATTGGCCGCTGCCCCAGCGGATCGCGATATCCACGCCCTGCGCCTCCAGATCGAACAGCCGGATCATCGGCTGCAGCCGCAGCTGGATATCCGGGTGCTCTTGCATGAACGACATCAGCCGCGGCGACAGCCAGCGGGCGGCAAAATAGGTTGAGACACCTACCGTCAGCGTGCGGCTGGAGACGCCTTTCAGCGCCAGAACCCCGGCCTCGATATCCTCGTAATGGCTTTGACAGGCGGCCAGCAGTTTCTGCCCCGCCGCAGTGATCTCCACCCCGCGGGCATTGCGCTGGAACAGGGCAAACCCCAGCTCCGCCTCCAGCGTTTTGACCTGATAGCTGACCGCGCCCTTGGTCATGTTCAGCGCCCCGGCGGCATCTGAAAAACTGCGGTGGCGGGCGATTTCAACAAACAGCCGCAGGCTGTCGTGGTGGCGGAATTCTACAGACATAAGGCAAGCGTATAAATTTCCTGAACGCAGCGCACAAATAAAATCGATTGCCGGGCGCGCAGATTCCTAAAATATAGACCCCGGAATATTCACTCGGGAGGCTTCAAGTTGGGAAATATGAACGCTGATACGCATATCACCCAGCGCGGCCGGTCGCGCCGGGGGCGGCTGACCCGGCACAATGCACCGCAGGCAACACCTATCTACCAGCGCCGCAACATCCCCGCGTATGATCTGCTGAAGGATACTGCGCTGGCCCGGATCGAGACCCAGGCGGATTGGATCCTGGAGCATATCGGGGTTGAATTCCGCGGCGACGGTATTGCCCTCGGACTGCTGGCTGAGGCCGGCGCGCAGGTCGATGGCCCCCGCGTCCGCTTTGCACCGGGCCTGGCCCGGCAGCTCTGCGCCACAGCCCCCGCCGAATTTCAGCTGCATGGCCGCGCTCCCGCCCGCACGGTCACCCTGGGCGGCGATAATCTGGTGCTGATGCCGGGCTACGGCTCGCCCTTTGTCAGCGATCTGGCGCAGGGCCGCCGCTATGCCACGCTGGCGGATTTCGCGAATTTCGTGAAGCTATCGCATCTGTCCCCCGCGCTGCACCATTCCGGCGGCACCGTGGTAGAGCCGACGGATGTGCCGGTGAACAAACGCCATCTCGACATGATGCTGGCGCATCTCACCCTGTCGGACAAACCGTTTATGGGCGGCGTCACCTCAGCCCAGGGCGCGCAGGACAGCATTGATATGGCGCGGATCGCCTTTGGCGCCGGCTTCCTGGACAGCCACGCGGTGATGCAGGCCAATATCAACGTCAACTCGCCGCTGATCTATGATGAAACCATGTCCGGCGCCCTGCGCATCTACGCGGCGGCCAACCAATGCGTCTGCATCTCCCCCGCGATCTTTGCCGGCGCCATGGGGCCGCTCTCCCCCGCTGCCGTTGCGGCGCAGACCCTGGCCGAGGCGATGGCAGGCATTGCCCTCGCCCAGCTGGTGCGCCCCGGCTGCCCGGTGGTGTTCGGCAGCTTCCATTCCTCGATGAACCTGCGCAGCGGCGCGCTGACCTTCGGCTCGCCCGAGGCGAACCTCGCCACTATGGCAATCACCCAGCTGGGCCGCCGGCTGGGGGTGCCGGTGCGGTCGGGCGGCGGCCAGGTCACCGCTTCAAACGCGCCCGACGGCCAGGCGATGCAGGACAGCGCCGGGGCGATGTGGGCGACGCTGCTGTCGGGCGGACATCAGGTCTGGCACGCGGCGGGCTGGCTCGAGGGCGGGCTGGTGATGTCTTACGAGAAATTCATCATGGATCTCGATCACTGCGGCGCCATGCTGAAGATGCTGCAAGGCTTCACCGTGGAAGACGAGGATTTTGGCCGCGATGCCTACGGCGAGGCCGGGCCGGGCGAGAACTTTCTGTCTACCGGCCACACCCTGCGCCACTACACCACCGCCAATTATGAACCGCAGATCCCCGATGCCGGCCCCTATGAGACCTGGGAGGAAAACGGCCGCCTGACTGCGGATCAGCGCGCAACGGCACGCTGGCAGCAGATGCTGGCAGAGTATCAGCCGCCGCCGATGCCGGACAGCACCCGCACCGCCCTGAATGACTTCGTGGCCAAGCGCAAAGCCGCCATGCCCGACGAATGGTATTGAAAAAGGACCATAAGATGACCGCAGAACTGAGCCGCACATCGGCGCTTGCCTCCCGCCACACCACCCTTGGATCAGGACTGGAGGACTGGAACGGCATGGGCACCGCCTGGAGCTACAGCACCGACCCCAACGACGAGCACGACGCGGTGCGCGAACGGGCCGGCATGTTCGACATGTCGCCGTTGAAAAAGGTCTTTGTGCGCGGCTCTGACGCGCAGGCCGTGCTCGACCACCTGACCACCCGCGACCTTAGCAAAGTCACCCCGGGCAAAGCCGCCTACCTGTGCGTGCTGACCGAAGCGGGCGGCATCGCAGACGACGCCATCGTGTCGAACAACGGACGCGATGAGTGGATGATCGTGCATGGCTCCGGCGATACCATGGCCCTGCTTCAGGCTTCCGCCGAAGGCCGCGACGTGTTCCTGGAATTCACCGACGATCTGCATGACATCTCGGTCCAAGGCCCGGCCGCACTGGAGATCCTGAATGCCCATTGCGGCACCGATCTGGCCGCATTGGGATACTTCGAACATACCCCGGCCACCCTGTTCGGCCATCCCTGCCGGATTTCACGCACAGGATACTCCGGCGAGCGCGGCTATGAGATCTTTGCCGGTTCCGCAGCAGTCACGGACATCTGGGACCAGCTGGCGGCAGGTGGCGTGATGCCCTGTTCCTTCACTGCGCTGGACAAGGTGCGGATTGAGGCCGGGCTACTGTTTTATGGCTACGACATGACAGCGGACAACACCCCTTGGGAAGTTGGCCTGGGCTTCACCGTCAGCGCGTCCAAGGGCGGTTTCCGAGGCAAAGACGCGGTGATGGCGGCAAAGGACGCTGCGAAGATGCGTAACGTCTGCCTCGATATCAATCACCCGGACATGGTTGAAGGCGGCGAGACGCTGCTGCTGGACGGCGAACAGATCGGCGTGATCAACAGCCCCTGTTATTCGCACCGTTTGGGCAAATCCCTGGCACTGGCCCATATCCGCCCCGGCATCGCCATCGGCACCGTTCTGCAGGTCGCCGGCGGCACCCTGGAAACCACGGCAATCGTGACGCAAAGCCCGGTCTACGACCCGCAAAAAACCCGCACCCACGGCTGACCCGTCCTGCAGAACGGCGGAGGGCCGGCACCTGAACTGCCCGCCTTCCGCGCCCTAACCCTGCGCCGCCAGAAACGCCGACACCCGCGCCAGGCCCTCCTGCAGAATCTCGGATCCGTTGGCATAGCCGATGCGCACATACCCCTCCATGCCCAGGGCCGACCCCGGCGTGAACATCACCCCCGTCTGCTGCAGCAGCGCCACGCAGAAATCGCGCGATGCCATGGGCAGATCGTATTTCAGCAACGCGGTGGTGCCCGAACGCGGCTTTACCCAGGATATCCGCGGCTCCCGGTCCACCCACTCCGCCAGAACAGCCAGATTGCCGCGGGTGATGCGCTGGCTGCGCCCCAGCACCTGATCGCGATTCTCCAGCGCCAGCGCGGCAAAATGGTCGTTGATCATGCCCACCGAAATCGTGTCGTAATCGCGGTGAACAGACACCGCCCCGATCACCTCCCGCGGCGCCGCAATCCAGCCCAGCCGCAGCCCCGCCAGGGAATAGGCCTTGGACATGCCACCCGTCGAAATCCCCTTTTCGTAGATATCCGCAATCGAGGCGGTGATGCCGTCCCCCTCCTGATCGGTGCCGCGGTAAACCTCGTCGCACAGGATCCAGGCGCCAGCCGCGCGGGCAATACCGGCGATCTCCTCCAGCATCCCCCGGCCCATCAGCGCGCCGGTGGGATTGTTGGGATTACTGATGGCAATCAGCCTGGTATCCGGCGTGACCAGGGCGCGCAGCGCATCCAGATCCGGCAGAAACCCGTCTTCTTCGCGCAGCTGCAGCTGATGTACATCGGCGCCGATACTGGCCGGGATCGAATAATGCTGCTGATACGCCGGCACCACCGCCACCACCTGGTCGCCGCGCGACACCAGCGCCTTATGCACCAGCATATTGGCGCCGATGGTGCCATGGGTGACGATGGTGTTTTCCACCTCCTGCCGCGCATACAAAGACGCAATGGCGCGCCGCAGCCGGTCCGAGCCCTCAATGGCGCCATAGGTCATCTTCATGCCCAGCAGATCAGACAGGTCTGCGGGGGTCTTGCCCGCCAGCTGCAGCAGCTCAGCGATGGTCAGGCTTTCAACACAGGTCTCGGCCAGGTTCCAGTCGCATTTGGTCTCCCATTCGTTCATCCAGATTTCGACGCCAAAGGGATCTATATGCATGGTTTCTGTCCTTATCTTCCTGCGCAAGTGCCGCCCCCGACCCTAGGCGGCTTTGACCGCCCCTGCCATCATCCCCAAGGATGATGCGCCGCGCGCGCCGCCGTGCTATGGCGCCCGGACCGGGAGGGGACTGTGGAATTCCAAGACACTGACATCGCAGCGGCGGCCCAGGCGCTGGCCAGGGTCATTGACGGCCATGGCGGCGCGCCGGATCTGATCGCCGCCGCCGGCCGTCTGCTGCCCTTCACCGCCGCTTTCTGCGTCGTCAACCGCAAGGGCCAGTGTCCTGTTTACCTGTGCGACACCTATCCCGAAGGCAGCGCCAAGGAGGCGGTGCAGCTTTATGCCCGCAGCACTTATCTGCTCAATCCGGTCTATAACGCAATCCTCGACGGGCTGCCGCCGGGGCTGTACCGGATGGCCGATCTGGCACCCGACAATTGGAACCTCTCCGCTGAAGCCGCCGGCGTTCTGGCCGAGGACGCCGAGGAAATCGGCTACCGCACCCCCGGCTGGCCTGCCGGGCTGCAGGAACTCACCCTTTTGGCGGAGCTGCCTGTGGGTGCCATGGGCGAGATCAGCTTTGCCCGTCCCGCCGCCGAGGGCGGTTTTCCGGATGATCTGCAGGCCCGGCTGCGCCCTTTTCTGCCGCTGTTTGCGGCTGCCTTCCGCCGGCTTTGGTCCCGCCATACGGACAGCCCGGCCCCGGCAGAACCGGAGCGGAAACTGCAGGACTTCGCCCGCAGCACCCTGTCCCCGCGCGAGGCAGAGATTGTGCAGCTGATCCTTAAGGGGCATTCCAGCCTGTCAATCAGCCTGACTCTGGGGATTGCTCTGCCGACGGTCAAAACCCACCGCAGGAACGCCTATGCCAAACTGGGCATCAGCACCCAGCAGCAGCTGTTCAACGCCTTCCTGCACTGGCAGGCCAAGGCCCGGCAGCGGTCTTAGCCGGACACTTTCTTGACAAACTGCGATTTCAGGCCGATCGGGCCGACCCCCGGCACCTTGCAATCAATGTCGTGGTCGCCATCCACCAGCCGGATGCCCCGGACCTTGGTGCCAACCTTGATAACCGAGGACGTCCCCTTCAGCTTCAGGTCCTTGATAACCGTGACCGTGTCGCCGTCGGCCAGCAGATTGCCAACGCTGTCGCGCACTTCGGCAGTCTCGCCGTCCGCTGCCTCCGCCGCCCATTCATGCGCGCATTCAGGACAGATCAGCAGGGCATCCACCTGATAGGTATAGGCAGAGGCGCATTCGGGGCACGGAGGCAAAGTATCAGTCATGCCTGCTCCAATAGCCCTAAGACAGGATGCTGACCAGACCGGGATTGTGCCCCCTGCCCCGATGCGCGCCCTGCTTCAGACCGCGCGCGCCTGCGGCAGCAGGAACGGCACACCGGCGGGCGGCACGCTGTTCACCGGCACCGGGCAGCCATAGACCTGCGCCAATGTGTCATTGGTCAGCACGTCTCCCGGCGCGCCGTCCGCGGCCACCCGGCCTGCATGGATCAGGGTGATCCGGTCGGCAAACATCGCGGTGAGGTTCAGATCATGCATCACCGCCACCACGCCGCCGCCGCGCGCCGCATAATCGCGCGCCAGATCCATCACCGTGAACTGATGGCCGATATCCAGACTGGCCACCGGCTCGTCCAGGATCAGCCAGCGCGGCACGCCGTCCAGCACCGGCTCCCAGACCTGCACCATCACCCGCGCCAGCTGCACCCGCTGCTGCTCGCCGCCCGACAGATCCTGATAGAACCGGTGCGCAAAGCCCGCCAGATCCACCTGTTCCAGCGCGCGCAGCGGCAGCGCGCTGTCCGCCGCCGCCAGCCCCGCGCGCAATCCCAGGCGGACAATCTCCAGCACCGTGAACGGAAAGGCGATGGCGGCGGACTGCGGCTGCACCGCGCGGATGGCGGCCAGCTGCCAGGGTTTCATGGCGGCGGTATCGCGCCCGTTCAGCAGCACCCGCCCGGTAAACGGCACCTCGCCGGTCATCGCCCGCAGCAGCGTGGTCTTACCGGATCCATTGGGGCCGGCAATGGCGGTGACCTCGCCGGGGCGGGCCTCGAAATCCACCCCTTTCAGGATGGCGCGGCGGCCCAACGTGACCCGGATATCATATGCCTGCATCGCGGGCCTCCTAAATGCCGGTGCTGCCGAAACGGCGCAGCAGGATCCACAGAAAGAACGGCGCGCCCAGCACCGCCGTGATGATGCCGATGGGCAGCTCTGCCGGCGCCACGGCCACGCGTGCGATCATATCCGCAGCCAGCAGCAGCGAAGCCCCCAGCAGGGCCGCGTTCGGCAGCAGGCTGTGGTGGTCCGGCCCGGTGGCCAGCCGCAGCAGATGCGGCACCACAATGCCGACAAAACCAATACCCCCTGACACCGCCACCGCCGCACCGGTGGCGGCAGCAACCGTCACAACCGCCGTGTTCTTCACCCGCTGCACCGCAATGCCGGTGTGGCCTGCAGCAGCCTCGCCCAGGGCCAGCCCGTTCAGCCCGCGCGCAAGAAACGGCGCCGCCAGCAGCGCCAGGCAAATCACCGGCGCTGCGGCCATGACCTTGGCCCAGGTGGCCCCCGCCAAGGATCCCATGTTCCAGAACGTCAGGTCGCGCAGCTGGCTGTCATCTGCCATGAATGTGATCATGCCGGTGCCCGCATTGGCCAGCGCGCTGATCGCAATGCCCGCCAGCAGCATGGTCGCAACCGAGGTCTGCCCGCCACGGGTGGAAATCCGGTACAGCACCAGAATGGCTATCCAGCTGCCGAAAAACGCGGCAATGGACACCAGATAACTGCCCGCCGCCTGCTGAACCGCGGCAGGCAGTGCGCTGCCCAGCACGATGGCCGCCACCGCCGCCAGACCGGCCCCGGCGCTGACACCCACAATGGCCGGGTCCGCCAGCGGGTTGCGGAACAGCCCCTGCAGCAGCGCGCCGGATACCGCCAGCGCCGCCCCCACCAAAGCACCCATGACCAGGCGCGGCAGCCGGATATCAAACAGGATGAGCCGGTCCAGACGGCTCAGCTCCCGCCCCGCCGCCAGATCGCCAAGCGCGCCCCACAGCGAGGTGCCCGAAGCTCCCCAGGCCAGCGAAAACACCGCCATCACTGCCAGCAGGGCAGCCAGCCCCACGGTCAGCCGCCGCGCCTGCAGCCGGCGGTCCACTCCCCGCCCTGCGGCTGCAGGTGCATCAATGGCCAAGGACATCCTGCGCCCCCTCGCCGTACAGCGCCCGGTTCAATTCAGTGACCGCCGAGGCCGTGCGCGGACCGAAACCGATCAGATGCAACCCGTTCATCCGCACAATGGCGCCGTTCTGCGCCGCCGGAGTGGGCTGGATGGCCGGGATCGCCAGCAGGTCTTCGGTGCGGATGCCATGGTCGCCGCCGCGGTCCATCATCAGGATCACATCCGGCGCGGCTTGCGCAATGGCCTCATCCGTCATCGGTTTGTAGCCCGCAAACCCCGTCACCGCATTCACGCCGCCCGCCAGCCGGATAATGCTGTCCGCCGCCGTGTCCGCACCGCCGGCCATGATGCGCCCGCCCTGGGTGGACAGCACAAACAGCACCGTCCGGGGCGTGCCGCCTGCCGCCTCTGCCGCCGCAGCCTGGGCCGCCGCGATTTCCGCGCTGACCTGCCCGGCCAGCACCTCAGCCGCCGCCTGCTGGTCCAAAGCAGCGCCGATAGTGCGGATCTTGCGGGCAATCCCTTCGGCGCTGAAATCCTCGGGCACGCTGATGTATGCCACCTCAGCCGCCTTCAGCACGTCCAGTGTCTCCGGCGGCCCGGCGCCCTCTATCGCCAGAATCATGTCCGGCGCCACTGACAGCACCCCCTCAGGCGCCAGCGCCCGCTGATAGCCGATGTCGGGCAGCTGCCGGGCCTCTGCCGGAAAGGTGGAGGTTGTGTCCCGGGCAATCAGCCGGTGCTGCTGATCCAGCGCATAGACGATTTCCGTGACCGAGCCGCCGACCGAAACGATGCGGCTTGCCGGATCCGCCAACGCCATATGGCCTGCAAACACCGCAGCAACCAGCAGGTTCAAACCCAGATACAGACGGGACAGTACAGTCATCAGGCCATCTCCGCCGCAGTCAGGGAGGCCAGGCCTTCAACGATGGCATTCCATTCCGGCCGGTGATCCCTGGCCTCGGCCCGGCGGCCAAAGACCTGCAGGATCAGAGCGCCGTCAGCGTCAAACGCCTCGACTGAGACCGCATCGCCGCGCTGGGTGGGTTTGGTGACGGCCCAGACCTCGGCAATATGATCCAGCCGCAGATGCAGATCGAAACCGGGATCGAGGATGTTCTGCCACGGCCCCATTTCGCGCAGGGTTTTCACCGGCCCGCCGTGGATTTCGATGCAGCCCGTATTGCCCACGAAAATCATCACCTCAACCCCCTGATCGCGCACCGTTTGCAGCATGCTGTTCACCGCAGCCGGCTCCAGCGCGCGGGCCAGCGGCGCCCCGGCGATGCGGTAGGCGCCCAGCCGGTTCATCTTCAGTTTCGAGGTCAGCCGCATAAACTGGTGGGTGTCGGTCATCCTGGCCCATTCCGTGCGCAGCGCATCGGCCTTGTCCGGATTGCCCTTGGGCGCCTCCGCCGGCTTGCGCGGCTCCACTGCCAGCGCCTGGCTCTGGTCTTCCAGCTTCAGGTCTTCCACCAGCCGGTCCCAGGCCGCCAGATCCGAAGCCTCGCGCAGATGCACCTTATGCACCGCATCCCCGGCTGCATCGAAGATCTGAATGGACCGCTTGATGCCCTTGTCCGTCTCCCGCTCCACCGCAAAGGCGGTGACGAAATGCTTGGGGAACAGCCGCAGGTCGATCGCATCGTTCAGCACCATCGAGGCATGCTGGCCCGAACGGTAATTGCCGTACACCCCCACCTTCTCAATCACGCAGGACCGGTTGCGGGTCAGCGCCATCACCTCACCCAAGGCAGCCAGCCGCGGCATGATCGCATCCGGCGCGGCACTGATGCGGGTCATACCTTGGCCTGCATAGGCCGCCACCAGCTGGCCCTCGGAAATGCCGAATTCGTCCGCAAAATCACGGTCGCGCAGGGCGGAATGTTCAGCGCGTGCGGCACGGATCGCCGCCGGCGTCATCGGGGTATCAGTCATGTCAGCCCTCTCAGCTGGGAGATTGGAAAGGGCTGGCAACGGCGGCAGATAAAGCGCGCAGCAGCTGGCGGCCGCATTTTACGGCACGTTAATTTATGTTGACTGTTTCTATCACCTTTATTAACAGGCTCAAGCGGAATTTGTGAATCCGCAACGTCAGACACACGACCACGCCAGCCCCGTCGCAAGCATCCGGTTCAACAGAACAGACAGATGCAAAGGGACGCGAGATGGGGAAACACCACAAGAAACGGCATGGCGGGTGGCTCCTGCTAAGCACCGTTTCAATGCTGGGCCTGATGGCCAGCGCCGGCAGCCTGGCCGCACAGGATATCATTGAAGACGAGGATTTCCTGGGCACAGTTGACCTGGGCCAGGGCAAGCGCGAGGTGCAGACCGGCACCGCGGTGCCGCTGACTGTGATCACCCAGGAAGAGATCGACGACCGCCAGGCCGGCACCATCGGCGAGCTGATCGATTCCGTGCCCGGCGTCAACCTGGTGAACGGCAACACCCCGCGCGGCGCCGGCATCAACATCCGCGGCTTCGGCGCCACCAGCAGCTTTGGCACCGACCAGAAGGTCCAGGTGATCGTCGACGGCGCCACCACCGGCTCCGAGGAGCTGTACCGCATCGGCACCCAGCTGTTCACCGACCCGGAACTGTACAAAGAGGTCTCGGTCCTGCGCGGCACCATCGGCAGTTTTGAATACGGTTCTGGCATCATCGGCGGTCTGGTCAAGCTGGACACCAAGGACGCCTCGGATTTCACCGGCGGTGAAATCGGCCTGCGCTTCCGCCAGACCCTGCAGGCCACCAGCAACGGCGAGGGCTTCGCCACCTCCTCGATCCTGGCCTGGCAGCCGCTGGAGAATTTCGAGCTGCTGCTGAATTACACCCTGCGCGACACCGCCGAATACGACAATGGCGACGGCAGCCAGGTGGCCAACACCCAGTCACGCACACCGTCTTACCTGATCAAGGGCAAATACACCTTTGGCGATGCGGGCGAGCATTCGATCACTGCCTCGCTGAACGACAGCGCGAACGACGAAAAAGACGTGCCCTACGATGGTTTCGGCACCACCAGCACCAGCTTCGGCAGGGTCGACCGCCGGATTGATAACCGCGTCGCCGGCATCCGCTACCAATGGAACCCGGCTGGCAATGATCTGGTCAATCTGGACGTGAACCTGACCTATTCGGATCAGGAAATCAACCAATCCTACATCGCTGGCAGCGCCTTTTGCGACGACGGCGGCGTGGTCCGCGCTGACCCGAACTGTGCCCGCAGCGGCCCGGCGGGCACCCCCTTCAGCAGCGCCACCCAGGACGCCGATCACCGCTATGAGACAACCAAGCTGACGGTGAAAAACAGCAGCTATTTCACCACCGGCGCCGCCACCCACGACCTGCGCGCCGGGGTTGAGCTGTCGCGCCGCGAACGCCTCGATGCCTCCTCCGCACCGGGCGGCACCGCCAAACGCTATGCAGTCTTTGCCGTCGATGACATCTCTATCGGCCGCTGGACCGCCACCCCGGCCCTGCGCTACGAATCCCAGGAGATCAAGGCGCATGACGGATCGCAAAACCACGACGCCTCGGCGCTGATGGGCGGCCTGTCGCTGCGCTATGAATTCGACGCTGGGTTTGCTCTGTTCGGCAGTGCCGCCTATACCGAAAACCTGCCGGTGATCGACGATCTGGACAATGCCGCCCGCATCGGTGTCTCCGAACGCTCACACACCTATGAAATCGGCGCCTCATACGCGGCGGCGGATGTGCTGACCGCCAATGACAGCCTGTCGGTCAAGGTGACCTACTACCAAAGCCAACTGCGCGACATCACCTCTTATGTCAGCTCTGTCTCCCTGCCCACGCCGCCCTTCTTCGCCTTTGTGCCGCTCGACAAGGTGGACACCAGCGGGTTCGAGATCGAGGCCGGCTATGCGCTCGACTCCGGCTTTTACGCCGACCTGAACGCAAACCTGCCCGATGGCGAAGAAGTACTGAACGGCACCGCCGCGCGCTGGCGCAACCTGGCCTCGGACGATCTGCGCCTGACCCTGGGCAAACGCTTCGGCGAAACACTGGATCTCAGCTGGGAACTGGTGGCGGCGAAATCCGGCTTTGATGCTGCAGGAACGGCAGTGGCGGGCTACGGCGTCCACAATCTGCGCGCCACTTACAAGCCGCAGTCCGGCCTGCTGCAAGGCGCCGAGGTTCGTTTCGGCATCGAGAACGCCTTTGACCGCGCCTACCGGCCCAGCCTCTATTCCCGCGACGCGGCGGGGCGCAATTTCAAGCTGACGCTGGCCAAAACCTTCTGATCCCCGGAACCGACCAAGAGGTGCGACATGGCACATGGACGTAAAGCCCTGATTTCCCTGCTTCTGACTGCCGCGCTGGCAGCAACCGGCGCCGCGGCAGAAGACGCCGCCGAACCCGGTATCGCCATCGAACTCAGCGCGGCAGAAGCGGCGGAGGGTGCCTGCAAACTGTCCTTTGCGGTGCAGAATTCCCATGCCAAGGACGTCGAGCAGGCGGTCTATGAAACCGTCCTGTTCGACGCCCGGGGGCAGGTCGCGCGGCTGACACTTCTCGATTTCCAGGATCTTCCTGCCGGGCGCCTGCGCGTGCGGCAGTTCCAGTTCCCGCAGGCCTGCGCGGACATCAGCCGGGTCCTGATCAACGGCGCCGCCACCTGCACCGGCGGCGGCCTGCCCGACGGCGCCTGCAGCCGCGGCCTGCGCCTCAGCTCCAAAGTGATGGAGCTGGCAGGATGAACACAGTGCACACCGCCCTGAACAAGGTGCTGGACCTCGGCGGCCCGGTTGTGCTGCTGCTGCTGGCGGTCTCGGTGCTGACCAGCGCGCTGGTGCTCTACAAGATCTGGCAGTACCGCATGGCACGGGTCGGCCAGCACCGCGCCCTTGCTGCCGCAGTGGCCGCCTGGGACCGGGGCGAGGCTGACGCGGCCCGGCACAGCCTCAGCCTCAGCAAATCCTATCTGGTGCCGGTGATGCGGCTGGCGCTGGACGGCGCCCAGAACCAAATGCAGGCCGACCGCGCCGACGCCGAGGAACGTTTCTCCCGGCTTGAGCGCGGCCTTGGCACGCTGGACATGGTGGCCCAGCTGGCACCGCTGCTGGGGCTGTTCGGCACCGTCATCGGCATGATCGAGGCTTTTCAGAAACTGCAATCCGCTGGCGCCTCGGTGGATCCCTCGCTGCTGGCCGGCGGTATCTGGGTGGCGCTGCTGACCACCGCCGCGGGACTGGCAGTGGCGATGCCGGTCTCGCTGGTGCTCAGCTGGCTGACCGCCCGGATGCAGCGCGAACGGGTCTTTGCCAACCGCGCCCTGCGCACCGTCTTTGCCCCGTCTTCCCCTGCCCCGTCTCCGGCAGAGGCGCCCTTGCAGGTGGCCCATGGCGGTTAAACTGCACGGCATAAAACGCAGGCGCCTGTCGATGACCTCGCTGATCGACGTGATCTTCCTGCTTCTGTTGTTCTTCATGCTCACCTCTACCTTCTCGAAATTCGGCGAGGTTGAGCTGATGGCCGCAGGCCAGGGCGCCGCCAGCTCCGGCAAGCAGATGCTGTTTGTGGCGCTCGGCGAACAAAGCCTGACCCTGAACGGCCAGCCCGCCGACCTGGAGCGGATCGCCGGCCTGATCCGGCTGCAGCCGCAATCCGGCGGCCATCTGGTGCTGATCAGCCCTGGCGCAGATGCCTCCTCGCAGCGGCTGGTGGACCTGCTGTCCGCCCTGCGCGGCGTTGACGGGCTGCAAACCCTGGTGCTTGGCTGATGCGCCTCATACCGGCCGCGCTCGCGCAAAAAGAGCCTACCATTGCGCTGATCAACATCGTGTTTCTGATGCTGATCTTCTTCATGATCGCCGGGACCCTGGCGGTGCCGCTCGACACGGATCTGACCCTGATCGAAGCGCAGGACCTTGAAGGCCGCGAACCGCCCGATGCGCTGGTGGTTCATGCCGACGGCCGCCTGACCCTGCGCGGCAAGGTGCTGCCGGACGCCGCCGCCTATGTCGCCGCGCTGAACCGCGCAGACCGCGCCGCCCTGCGCATCGTGCCCGACCGCAACCTGCCCGCCCGCGACCTGGTGAAACTGGGCAACACCCTGCGCGGCGCCGGCGCTGAACGGGTGCTGATCGTCACCAAAAGAGCGCTGCAATGAAGGTGCCGCACTCCCGGCTGGCAGGCCTCTCAGCGCTGTTCCTCGCCGCTGCAGCCCACGCCGGCGCTGCCTTTCTGACAGACCGCGAACAGGCCGAACAGGCAGGCGGCCAGACCGGCCTGGCCGCCCAAGGGTTTGCCTTTGCCGACCTGGCGCAGGGCACAGATGTTCCGGTTGAGGCCGAGGAGGTTCTTAAGGCGGAACAGCCGGTCCAAGAGGCCGCGCAGCACCCTGCTGCCGTACCGCAACAGCCGGTTGCTCCAATCACCGCGGCAGAACCCGCGGCCCTGCCAAAGGCCACGCCGGTCCTGCCATCCGGCCAAGCGAAACCTGTGCAGCAGGAGCCAGCCGCACAGCCTCCCCTGCCCGCAGCGCAGCAACCCCTGCCCGAGGCCAAGCCGGACCCAGCGCCGGCACCAAAAACCCAGCCGGAAACCCGCAAGCCCGCCCCGCGCGGCAACAGCGATCAGGACGCCGCACAGGGCACCGCCGCGGGGCGCGCGGCAAAACCAGCAGGACAGGCGACGCAAACCCCCGGCACCGCCAAACAGCAGGGCAACGCCGCGGCGGACAATTACCGCGGCCAGGTGCTGCGGCGGGTGATGCGGGCCAAGCGGCAGCGGGTCAATATCCGCGGTGCTGCGCTGGTGCGGTTCTCCATTGCCGCCAATGGCACCCTGCAATCAGCCCGCATCGCCAAAAGCTCAGGCTCCGCCAAGCTCGACAGCATCGCCCTGGCCCAGGTCCGGCGTGCAGCCCCCTTCCCGGCCCCGCCCGCCGGGGCGAAAACCACCTATACCGTCCGGATCAAAGGCAAGTAGCAGCGCCGCCGCCCGCCAGGGCACTCTTGCAGATCCGGGTGACAAACTCCTGCACTGCCTGGATCCGCGCCATGCCGCAGGTATCGGGATGCATCAGCAGCCACAGATCCGCCGTGGCTTGCAAATGCCCCGGCAGAAGCTCCACCAGATCCGGATGCGACTGGCCCAGATACGCCGGAAACGGCGCAATCCCCAGCCCGCTTTTCACCGCCTCCAGCTGGGCAAAGATACTGTCCGTGGTCAGCGCCACATTGCACGCGGCTGAGACCGCTGCGAACTCCTGGTTTTGCACCGTCTGCGCCAGATCGCCCGAGGCAGCAATGATGTTGTGCCCCTCCAGATCCGCCGCCGTTTCAAAATCGCCAAGCGCGTCCAGATACAGATCCGAGGCATAGATCCCGAACCCCACCTCCCCCAGCTTGCGGCCCACCACCCGCTCTTGCTTGGGAGCGCCGATGCGCACGGCAATATCAGCCTCGCGGTTCAACAGGTTCACCTTGCTGGTGGACAGCAGCAGCTTTACCCGCAGCTCGGGATGCAAATTGTGCAGCTCGCGCAGCTGCGGCGCCAGCAGGATCTGGCCCAGACCGCTGGGGGCAGCCACAGTGACCGTGCCCGCCAGCTGGCCGTCGCTGCCGCAAACCGCCTCGCTGATCAGCCGTGCCTGATGCTCCATCTGCTCGGCCCGGGCCAGGATCCGGCTGCCGCAGCTGGTCAGCCGCACGCCCGATATGCTGCGATCGAACAGGGTGGCAGACAGCGCCGTCTCAAGCTCCCGCAGCTTGCGCCCGACCGTGGCCGGGCTTTCCGCCAGCCGGCCTGCCGCCCCCGCAATACTGCCCGCACGCGCAACCGCCAGAAAGAACCGGAACAGATCCCAGTTCTGATTCATCACGGGGGCGGGCCTGGGGCCGGAAACGGTTCGCATCACGCCGGAAAACTCATCTGACAAAATAACGCAGCGGCAAGGGCCGCCTGTCCCCAGCTACTGCCGGCCCCGTTGTAACACCACTCAAATTTACTTGTGCCGCTGTGAGCTTGAAAAAATTTTACTCCCTTACAGCAGCTTACGCGAAAATCCCCATCTTCTTCAAAATGACGCGCAGCGCTTCAAATCTGATGCGTTGCGTTTCTTCCGCCCCCTCACAGGTTCAATCGCAACCGTGCGCAAACGGAGCTGCGCCGGTGCTATTGGAGGAAAGACAATGACAGTACAAAACAACATGGGCCCGATCACCGGGACAGAAGGCCCGGACCCTCTCACCGGGACAAATGCCAGCGAATTGCTGCAGGGGCTTGGCGGCGACGACACCCTGACCGGCGGCTTGGGGGATGATACCCTGGACGGCGGCGCAGGATCGGATACCGCGAATTACCGCGACATCGACGTGCCGGTTCAGGCAGATCTGCGCGCAGGCAGCGCCACCCGCGAGACTGGTTTTGCGGTGGTGGTTGAGGACCAGCCGCTGGCCTCGCTGACCACAGACCAATCCCCGGCGGATCTGGTCGACGAAGCCGCGGCAGGCAATCTCTACTACAACCTTCACACCAATGACTTCCCCGGCGGTGAAATCCGCGGCCAGCTGCTGGTTGAAAGCGATGTCACCGATGGCGGCATCCGCACGCTGACCCTGGTTGCGGACCTGGATTCCGCACAGGAGCCGGACGGCGCCAGCGACTCCCTGGCCACCGGCCAGGGCCGCGTGGTGATCGTGATCGACGGCAGCAGCATCACCTACAGCTCGGACCTGTCGGTGACCGGCCTGGCCACGTCAGACCTGCTGCCGGTGGCAGGCGTCAGCGCCATCCACCTGCACAATGCCCCGGCCGGGCAGAACGGCCCGGTGATCACCGATATCGTGCAGGACGCGGGCGGCGATGTGAACGGGCTGAACGGCGGCTTTGACGACGGCAATGTCTTTGATGAGGCAGTTGAGACCGACACGCTGATCAGCATCGAAAACCTGGAAGGCTCCGATGACGGCGATGACCTGCGCGGCGACAACGGCGCCAATCTGCTGAACGGCAACGGCGGCGATGACATCCTGCGCGGACGCCGCGGCAATGATGAGCTGAACGGAGACGACGGCAACGACGACCTGCGCGGCAACCGCGGCGCCGACACGCTGGATGGCGGATCAGGTGATGACGTTCTGCGCGGCGGACGCGGCAGCGACCAGCTGAACGGCGGCAGCGGCAATGACGAGCTGCGCGGCGGCGGCGGCAACGACATCCTCAGCGGCGGCGGCGGCGTGGACACCATCGACGGCGGCAATGGCATCGACACCAACTCCTTTGCCAATATCAACCAGGGCGCCGCTGATGCCTCCATCGCCGGTGTTACCGTGGTGCTGAATGCCGACGGCTCGGGCACTGCGTCCTATAATGGCGGCGGCGGCAACGGCCCGCTGATCGAGGAAGAGTTCACCGGCATCGAAAACATCGCCGGCTCGTCCAACAACGATGATATCCGCGCCTTGGGCGCCGCCCCTAACGCCATTGACGGCGGCGATGGCGACGACTTCATCGCAGGCGGCGGCGGCACGGATTTCCTGACCGGCGGCGAAGGCACCGACACCAACAGCTTTATCAATATCGGGGCTGAGGTGGTCGCCGATCTGGGTTCTGGCAGCGCCTCCTACCAGCCCAATGAAACCACCACCGTGTTCGAAAACTTCAGCGGGTTCGAAAACCTCGACGGTTCGGACAATGATGACCAGCTGTCCGGCGACGGCGGTGCCAACACGCTGACCGGCAACGGCGGCAACGACTTGCTGGTGGGCCGCGGCGGCAATGATGTGCTGGAAGGCGGCGACGGCAATGACATCCTGCGCGGCGGCGGCGGTGCTGACATCACCGATGGCGGCGACGGCATCGACACCGCGGATTTCCAGGACATCGGCGCGGCTGTGATTGCCGACCTGAATGCCGGCGCCGCAGTCTATCAGGGTCCGAACGGTGCGGTTGTCGATACGCTGCTGAATATCGAAAACCTGACCGGCTCGGCAAACAACGACGTGCTGAACGGCGATGCGGGCGACAACCTGCTGGCCGGGGGTGCCGGCGGCGATACCATCAACGGCGGCGGCGGCAATGACGTGATCCGCGGCGATGCCATCGGCGACGGCGAGGCGATCACCGTCACCGTGACCAACACGCTGGGCGACGGCGGCACTTTCCTGACCCCGGTCTGGTTCGGCTTCCACGACGGCGAAAACTTTGACCTCTGGACCGATGGCGAGGCCGCCAGCGGCGGGCTGGAGCGCATTGCCGAAGACGGCAGCGTCGAAGGCATCGCAGCCGAGTTCAACCAGCAAGTCCTCGACGGCGGCGTCGATGCCACCATCATCGGCGGCAATGGTGCGCCGGGGCCGATCGATCCGGGTGAAAGCGCCAGCTTCACCCTGAACGTGAACCCCGACCAGGTCGGCCAGGGCTTCTTTACCTGGGCCACCATGGTGATCCCCTCCAACGATGCTTTCCTGGCTTCGCCCGACGATGCGCTGCAGGACTTCATCTTTGACGCCGACGGCAACTTTGCCGGGCCGCTGGTGATCGAACGTTTCGGCAGCGATGTGCTGGATGCCGGCACCGAGGTGAACACCGAAGAAGGTGCTGCCTTCCTGAACCAGACCGCCCGCGATCAAGGCACCGCTGAAAACGGCGTGGTCCGCCAGCACGAGGGCTTCAACGGCTCCGAAGGCAATCCGGACGGCACCCCGGTCAACATTCTGGGCGGCACCACCGCCGCAGGCACCATTGTTGATCCGGCCGAGGGCGACTTTACCCGCAACGGCGGCGAGGAACAGCTCTTGCGCATCGTGGTCGACCTGGCCGAAGGCGGCGCTGATGTGTTGTCCGGCGGTGCCGGCAGCGACTATATCGACGGCGGACGGGGCAACGACCTGCTGCGCGGCCAGCGCGGCGCCGATACCCTGGACGGCGGCGACGGCGGCGATGTGCTGTTTGGCGGACGCGGGCGCGACCTGGCCGATGGCGGTGCAGGCAGTGACCGTATCGCAGGCGGGCGCGGACGCGACACGCTGGACGGCGGCGCGGGCAACGACCGCATCGACGGCGGACGCGGCGCAGACGTGCTGACCGGCGGCGACGGCAATGACCAGCTGACGGGCGGGCGCGGCGCCGATAGCTTTGTCTTCAACGAGGGTTTCGGCGATGACGTGATCACCGATTTCAACACCTCCGCCGATGGCGAGCTGCTGGATCTGACAGGCGGCAACTTCGGCTTCGGCAGCTTTGACGATCTCTCTGGGTCCATCTCTCAGGACGGCGGCAATGCGTTGATCGACCTCGGGAACGACGGCACAATCACGCTGCTGGATGTGCAGGCCTCAGCCCTGACCGAGGATCATTTCCTGATCTAACAACCAAGGACAGCGGCAATCCAGCGATTGCCGCCGTCTCTCTGCCTCTCTCAGTCTGCGGCCAACACCAGATCGCTGGCCTTTTCCCCGATCATGATGGCCGGCGCATTGGTATTGCCCGAGACAATCTCGGGCATGATCGAACAATCCGCCACCCGCAGCCCCTGCACCCCATGCACCCGCAACCCGGCGTCCACCACCGCATCCGCCCCCTGCCCCATCCTGCAGGTGCCGGTGGGGTGGTAAATCGACACCGAATTGCCGCGCGCCCAGTCCAGCGTGCCCGCGTAATCCTCCATCGCGAGATCCGCATCAGGCCGGAACTCCGCAGCGATCTTGGAGGCCAGCGGATTATGCCGGGCAATGCGGCGGGCAATGTTCACCCCGTCCACCAGGGTCCGGCAATCCGTCTCCGTCGCCAGATAGTTCGGGTGGATCTTCGGATAGGTCTTCGGATCCGGCCCGTTCAGCCGGATTTCACCCCGGCTTTCGGGCCGCAGCTGGCACACCGACATGGTAAAGGCCGAGAACGGATGCACCCCCTCGCCGGGGCTGTCCGCCGACCAGGGCTGAACATGGAACTGGATATCCGGCGTCGCCAGATCGGGCCGGGTTTTCATGAAACCGGTCGCCAGACTGGCCGCCATCGTCATCGGCCCGGCCCGGAACAGCGCGTATTTCAGCGCGATCCGCGCCTGATTGAACAGGCTGCGCACCTCGTCGTTCAGCGTCGGCTCATTGCATTTGTAGACCAGACGCGCCTGCAGATGGTCCTGCAGCCCCTGCCCCACCCCCGGCAGATCCACCACCACCTCAACACCGTTGGCCTTCAGCTGCTCCGCCGGGCCGATCCCCGACAGCATCAGCGTCTGCGGCGAATTGATGGCCCCCGCCGACAGGATCACCTCCTTGCGCGCGGTCAGGCTTTGCCGCTGGCCGGCGCGGTCCAGATAGGTCACGCCAGTGACCCGGCGCCCGTCCAGATCAATCTTTTCCACCAGCGCATTGGTGATGATCTGCAGATTTGCCCGCTCCCGCGCCGGTTTCAAAAACGCCACCGCAGCACTGCAGCGCCGCCCGTTGCGGGTGGTCAGCTGGAAATACCCCACCCCCTCCTGCGCGGCCCCGTTGTAGTCGGGGTTGAACGGATATCCCGCCTCCTGTGCCGCCGCCACCCAGGCATCGCAAATCGGGCGCTGAATCCGCATGTTAGAGACTGTCAGCGGCCCGCCAGCACCATGAAATTCATCCGCGCCGCGCTCCTGATCCTCGGATCGTTTGAACAGGGGCAGCACATCGTCCCAGCCCCAGCCCTCGTTGCCCATCTGGCGCCAACGGTCGTAATCCTCCTTTTGGCCGCGCACATACAACAGCCCGTTCAGCGAGGACGACCCGCCCAGAACCTTGCCCCTCGGCCAGTCGATCGAGCGCCCGTTCAGCCCCGGATCTGCTTCCGTCTTGTAACACCAGTCAACAGACGGGTTGTGCATGGTTTTGAAATAGCCGACCGGGATGTGGATCCAGGGGTTTGTGTCCCGCCCGCCGGCCTCCAGCAGCACCACCTTATTGCGCGGATCCGCACTCAGCCGGTTGGCGATCACACAGCCCGATGACCCTGCTCCGATAACAATGAAATCTGCTTCCACGACCCTCTCCCGACTCTGTCAGGAAAAAACTTCTATACAGATTGCATGAAATATACTAGCTATTTTTGATACCAAACGTCTCAATAATTGATCTTAGGGAGGAAAATTATGGGGGTCACCGATAAACTGAACCGCATATCGCGGCGGGATCTGTTCAAGGTTGCAGGCACTTACGGGATGAGCTCGACCCTGCTGGCGGCCGGCAGTTTTGGCGGCGCGATGAGCCTGGCGAATCTCGCATCAGCCGCAGAATCGACTTACGAGCGGCGCTTTTCCAAGCCCGCCAAACACACGCTGAAATTCGGCGCCTCGGGTTTTAACGCCCGCAACCTGCTGATCGAACGGGCTGGCGCGCTGGAGTTCGCCCGCGACCTTGAATCCCGCACCGATGGCGAAATCCGCATTGAATTCATCGGCGACAACCAGATCTGCGGCCAGCTGAGCTGTGTGGAGAAAACCCAGCAGGGCATCGTTGATATCTACGCTGCCTCCACCCAGAACTCGGCCGGCGGCGCGCCCTATCTGAACGTGCTGGACTATGCCTTCATGTTCCCCGGCCGCGCCTCGCAGTATCATTTCCTGTACCACCCCAAGAGCCAGGAAATCCTGCGCGACCCGCTGGAAAAACGCCACGGGCTGAAATTCCTGTTCAGCCACTGTGAACTCCGCGGCATTCAGCTGGGCCTGAAATACAAGGACGCGCCGACCATTACCAAGCTGGAGCAGCTGTTTGGCACCAAGAACCGCGTCACCGGCACCCAGCTGGGCCGCATCGCCATGAAGGCGCTGAACCTGAACCCGGTCCCCGTCGCCTGGGAGGAAACCCTGGACGGGCTGAAACAGGGCCTGATCGACGGCGCCGAAACCTGGGCCTCGGCGGTGGCCTATGCCAACATGTCGCCGGTGGTTTCGCAGTCGGTTGACCTCAAATTCTTCTGCGGCACCGAGCACACCTCAATGTCGGCCAAGGTCTTTGACAGTCTCGAAGGCTACCTGCAGGACGCGGTACTGGAGAGCGCCTATTGGGCGCAGGCCCATGTGCAGGCCGCGAATGAGGCCGCCCTGGTCAAAACCGTTGGTTTCTCGGACCCGCAGCTGCCGGGCACCATGTTTGTGGAAAACGACGTGCGCCCCGCCTTCCTGCCCGACAGCGAAATCCGCATGGCCGAGGAAATGTGCTCGCCCGAGTTCCAGCCGCAGCTGTGGGAGCAATGGCGCGATCGTCTGAACGGCTGGGCCGGTGGCATCGACACCTATCAGGAAATCTACAACATCGCGCGCGAAGTCGACAAAGACATGAAGCCCGAAAACGTGGAACCCCGCCGCTGGTGGAAAGGCTGACCGCAGCCAAGGCTGAAACAACGGGGTCCGGCGCCGCAAGACGCGCCGGGGCCTGCCCCTCCGGAACGGGAGACCGGGGGCTTGATGGGAGGAATAAATGACGCTCTGGTCTGATATCAGCGCGATTTTCAGCGCATTTGCATCGCAAGACAGCTGGGAAATCCGCAACGCCCTGCAAAGCAACGCCGCCTGGGTGCTTGGCACCCTTGCGGCGGCCCTTGGCGGGGTGCTGGTGATGCTGGTCTACCGGCTGGTGCCGCTGCTGGACCGCCACCTGGAACGCACCATCATGGTGTGGAGCTATCTGGCCATTGCCTTCATCATCTTCTGGGGCGTGATCGACCGCTTTGTGTTCAAGAACCAGCAGCCCTGGTCCACCACCATCCCGCCCCTGCTGTTCATGGTGATGGCCTGGTTCGGAGCCGCCTTCAACGTCCGCCTCCGCACCCATCTCAGCTTCAATGAGTTCCGCACCATCATGCCCCGCTGGGCGCAGCTGGGCTGTCTGACCTTGGATGCGGTGCTGTGGTTCGGCTTTGCCGTCATTGTCTTTGTCACCACCAGCCGGATGACGGCGCTGTCGGCGTCGAACTTCCAGATCGTGCTGGGCACCGACAGCGTGCTGCAATGGTGGTTCCTGATCGCCGCGCCGCTGGCCTTTATCCTGATGATCGGCCGGGTGTTTGAAAACCTCGCCGATGACATCCGCAACTTCCGCAGCGGCGCGCCGCTGATCAAACAGGCCGTGATCGGAGGAGACGTGTAATGGACACCGGAACCTGGGTCACGCTGATCTCGCTTGGGGTCACCTTTCTGTTCATGCTCGGCGTGCCGGTGCTGCTGGTGATCGGCTATTGGGTCATCGGCTGCTCCTTTGTGCTGGGGCTGACGCTCGACAATATGGGCGCCGAGCTGCTGAACGTCTTCAACAAGGGCTTTGCCCTCTTGGCGATGCCGCTGTTCATCCTCACCGGCGACCTGATCAACCAGTCCGGCATTGCCCGGCGCCTGTCTGATTTCGCCTATGCCTGCCTCGGCTGGATGCGCGGCGGTCTGGCAATGGCCTCGCTGGGCGCCTGCGGGCTGTTTGCCGCGATATCAGGCTCTAACTCGGCCACAACGGCCACTATCGGTTCCATGCTGCACCCGGAAATGGTCAAAGGCGGCTATGACGAGCGCTTCTCGGCCGCCACCGCCGCCGCAGGCGGCACCGTGGGTATCATTATCCCGCCCTCGATCATCTTCATCGTCTACGGTTTCCTGATGAACCTGCCGATCTCGGACCTGTTTGTGGCCGGCATCCTGCCCGGTGCAATGATGGTTGTCGGCATGCAATTCGCCTGCTGGATCATCTGCCGCCGCAACGGCTGGGGCTTCCTGATCCCGCTGCAGCTGAACCGGGTGCTGAAAACCGCCTTTGGCGCCTGGCTCGGCTTCTTTGCCATCGGACTGGTGCTCTGGGGCATCTACACCGGCAAGTTCTCCCCCACCGAGGCCGCAGGCGTCACCGTCGGTTTCTGCGTCATCGCAGGTGTGCTGTCCTGGGTGGCGACCAAACTCACCGGCGCCGGCAGCGGCAAATCATGGGAAGAGAAATCCTATGCCGAGATGCTGGTGGTCGAAGGCTTCACCATCCCGCAGATCCCCTCAATCGTGGTGCGCTCGGCGCAGATCACCGGCATTCTGGCGCCGCTGATCGCAATCTCGGTGGTGATGCAGCAGATCCTGTCGCTGCTGGGCGCCCAGCAGACCATCGGCGATTTTGTCACCTCGATGGGCGGCTACCATGCGGTGCTGTTCACCTCGATGGTGATTGTGTTCTTCTCCGGCATGGTGCTGGAAAGCCTGCCGGTCACCATCATCCTTGCCCCGATCCTGGCCCCCATCGCGGCCTCTGTCGGGGTTGATCCGATCCATTTCTCGGTGATCTTCCTGGTCGGCGCCTCCATCGGCTTCATCACCCCGCCCTACGGCCTCAACCTCTATGTCGCATCCGGCGTCACCGGTGTTCCGTATTTCCGCCTGCTTCGCTATACAGTCCCTTACCTTGCAGCCCTGATCGGGGTCTGGGTGCTGGTCTCGCTGGTGCCCGGTTTCGCGCTGGTGCTGCTGCCGGGTAAGTAAGGATAAGGCAGCGATGGCAGACGACGGGTCCGAAAACAAACCGGGGCAGATCCCCACCAACCTGCGCCTGCTGGTGCTGCTGGAGGAGATCGCCCGCCGCGGCACCGCCGTCAAACCGGCCGAGATGATCGAGGCGATGGGCCTGCCCAAGCCCACCGTGCACCGGCTGATGCAAACCGCCGAGGGTGAAGGTTTTTTGCAGCGCGACCTTGACGGGCGCGCCTATGGTCCCGGCCCCCGCCTGCGCCGGATGGCGCTGGATACCATGTCATCCGAACATCTGCGCACCGCCCGGCTCAGCATCCTGAAAGGCGTGGCAGAGGAGCTGGGCGAAACCTGCAACCTCGCCACCCCCGACCGCGAAGGCATGATTTACCTCGACCGGGTGGAAACCAAATGGCCGCTGCGCATCCAGCTGCCGATCGGCACCCAGGTGCCGTTCCACTGCACCGCCAGCGGCAAGATGTATCTGTCATCGCTGAAGCCCAGTACCCTGCAGGCCGTCCTGCACGCCCGCCCGCTGCAGGCGGTGACCGGGCAAAGCTGCACCGATCCGGATGCCCTCAGCACTGAATTGGCCGCCATCCGCAGCCGCGGCTATTCGACCGACGCCGAGGAGTTCATCTCCGGCATGGTTGCCGTCGCCGTGCCGGTGCGGGACGCGCACAGCCGGCTGCTGGCCACGCTGTCGGTGCACGCCCCGGTGCAGCGCCGCAGCCTGCAGGATCTGACAGATTTCCTGCCCGCCCTGCAACAGGCCGCAGCTAGCCTGTCTAATCTGGCCTAGGCGCCCTGCCTGTCCCGCCGGCGCAACCGTTTCCCCGTTTCCTGTGGCTCCGGCTGATTTGAACGGCGGGCAGCTGGCGGCCCGATTCCGGCGCCGCCCGCCCTGCCCTCGTTTCTGCCCCGGTCCTTGCCCCCGCCCCGGCCCTTGCCCCGGCCTGTCCGCGCGCCGCCGCTGCCAGTGCGATCAGCGCCGCAGCCGCCTGGATTTGGAAAAATCCCCTGCAGGCAGCGGCCGCAGACAAGTTAAAAATCGACCTTTTACCTTTTTGTACGCAATTTGTGCGGTAAAGAAGCACTCATCAGTCGCGCTGTTTTTCAAGAATGAGGCCAGCCATGCATTTCAAAAAACCGGTATATCTGCTCTGCCTGTGCCTTGGCCTGTTGACCGGCCAGACCGCCGCTGCCCGGATGCTGGTGATCGGCACCATCAGCGACGAGCCGGTCAAGGAAACCCGCGCCTTCCTGCCGTTTGCCCGGCACCTTGCAGCGCAGCTGCAGGATCAGGGCATCACCGGCGCCAGTGTGACAATTGCTCGGGACATCAGCGATATGTCCGAACTCCTGCGCACAGGTGCCGTCGACATCTACATTGACAGCCCGCTGGTATCGCTGGCGGTCCGTGCTGAATGCGGCAGCCGCCTGCTGGCCCGCCGGTGGAAAAAGGGAACCGCCCAATACCAATCCGTTATCTTTGCCCGCCGGGACAGCGGCATCCGGTCGCTCAAAGACCTCAAGGGCAAGGTTGTCGCCTTTGAGGAACCGTTTTCCTCCAGTGGCTACATCCTGCCGCGGCTCGCCATCGGGGACCGGATCGCCCCGCTGACCGCCCTCCCCGATCCACGGGCCGCGCGCCCGGCCAGCGGCGCCGCCTATGTCTTTTCCGGCGACGATGGAAATACCATCGAATGGGTACTGCGCGGGCTGGTGGATGCCGGTGCCATGTCATTGCAGGGCCTGAAAATGCAGGCAGGCGGCGATTTTGACGATCTTTCAATCATTCTGGAAACCAAAGCCATCCCGCGCCATGTCGTCAGCGTTCCACCTGATGCCTCCGCCGCATTTTCCCGGGCACTGCTGGCTGTGCTGACAGGCATGGATCAATCCGCAGCAGGCCGCAGCGCTTTGCTGAGCTTTGAAGAAACCAGCAAATTCGATCCCATACCCGCACCCACCCTGAACCTGCTGAAGCAATTCCAGACTCCGGTTGCGCTTCTCATCGGCGGGGGCTGATTTGCTTGGATCCAGCCTCAGAACCAAACTGGTGGTCTACACTGTTCTGATCGTACTGGCGGTAGCCGGCGCAATTGCCGCGATCTCGGTCACACTTGCACACCGGACTTCAGCCGAAGCCTATGAACAGCATGTGACCGATCTGGCCAAAACTCTGGGCGAAGCCGTTCTTGAACCTCTTTATGAGTTAGATATCAAACGGTTACGTCAACAAACCGGGGCTGCTTTAGCCAGCGAAGGTGCCATGCGCGCCTTGATCCTGGATGCTGGCACCCGGGTGCTGACAGATGGCACCGACGACAATCTTTTGCGTGGCCAGCGGTTTGCAGATCCGCTTCTGCGCACCGTTGTCGATCACAAACAGTGGATCGTCATGACAGACGGCAGCCGGATCAGGGTGGCGGGTCCGGTTCTGGCAACAGCAGACACCCGGCTTGGCTATGTGGTGCTTGAGTTCTCCACCGCCCGTCTGGACCAGGAATGGATGGCCCATGTCAGCCGGATCCTGCTGCTGTCCGGATTTTGCGCGCTTTTTGCATCACTTGCCGCCATCATCATGGCCAATCGGATCACCCGGCCGGTCAAACGCCTGACGGTCTTTGCCGACAGCATACGCCAAGGCAGCCGCCCCCAAGACGTCCCTGATTGCGGCCGGGACGAAATCGGCCGTTTGGCACTGGCCTTTGCCGAGGTGCTGACCCATCTCGACCGCAGCAATGCAGATTTAACGGAACTTACAGCCTCGCTTGAGGCAAAGGTAAAAGAACGAACCCGCGAGGCTGAGGCCGGGAACAAGGCCAAATCCGAATTTCTCGCCACCATGAGCCACGAGATCAGAACCCCGATGAACGGCGTTTTGGGAATGGCGTCATTGCTGGAGGAAACGGACTTGGACGAGGACCAGGCGCTGTATGCACAGACCATTTCGGAATCCGGTGAAGCCTTGCTGGAAATCATCAATGAAATACTCGATTTCTCTAAGATCGAGTCCGGCAAGCTGGAGCTCAGAAGCCAGCCGGTTGATATTCGCGACCTGCTTTCGGGTGTTGTCCGGATGCTGGAACCCAAAGCCGCAGAAAGCCGAGTGGCCTTGCGGCTGGAGTATGAACCGGATTTTCCCTCTGCCATTATGGGCGACGAGGGCCGGATTCGGCAGATCATCGTCAACCTGGTTGGCAACGCGGTGAAATTCACTGAGAACGGGGCCGTGACAGTCAAAGTCACCGGAACTAAAATGGCCTTACAGACCCGGTTTAACATCGCGGTCGAAGACACCGGAATCGGTATACCCAAAGACAAGCTGGCCAGCGTCTTCAACGCGTTTTCCCAGGTCAACAGTTCCGCAACCCGGGATTTCGGCGGGACCGGGCTGGGGCTGGGCATTGCCTCCCGTTTGGCACATCTGATGGGCGGCGGAATTGATGTGCGTTCCGAACCCGGAAAAGGCTCCACGTTTACATTCAGCTGTACATTCTCCACGGCCAGGGATTTTGTTTCCGGGTCGAGTTAAAGCCCGTCTCCGAAACGTCTTCAGAGCAGACAATTGAGGAGTTCACAGCTGTGAACTTTTAAGCGGTTTCGCGGCGGGTCAGTGCCATGATCATCGGGCTGCTGGTAAAATGCCCTGCCGCTGCCTTGGTGCTGAGGTGCCGCAGATATCCGCCGGGAGAACGGATATCGCCGAAACGCTCCAGCATTGCTGCAATCACCACGGAGGCTTCGGCGGCTCCCATGGCGGTTTTGGCTTCTTCCCAGACGGCGGTTGAAACCCCCATCATCGGGCGAACGGTGTCTGCGGCGCGCAAAAGGTCGGTCCAGTGGCGGATGGCGCCATCGGCATAGCTTTGGATTTCGCCGCAGGCGGCGAGGATCAGGCGAAGCGGCAGGCTTGGGCCGCTGGGGGCAGGGGCCTTTGGCGGTTGGGGAGGTGTTTCACGGTGCGCTGGCCTTTCTGCTGAAGGTTTCTCAGCATACCCGGGTTCGTCTTTCGGTTCCGTATTTGCTGCGTGCGCTGAGTTAACGGCCTGTTCAGATTCAAATGAGTCTTTCTTTGAACTCTGATAGTGGTGCTCAATTTGGGCGTCACTGGTGCTCAGTTTCTTTGCAAATACAGGCTCTAAATGCACTTTCAGGTCACTGAGAGCTGTGCCCAGCTGGTCCCGGATCTGCTCCACTTCGCCGAGATCAAGCTTGCGCCGCAGGCTGCGGGCGGTGAGCAGGGCGAGGTCCTGATACTGGTCCCATATGCTGAGATCAGGCCTTTCGGCGGCGCCGCAGAGGGCGAGGTTCAACAGGTCGCGGCGCATCAGGCTGACGGTCTCGCGCAGCTGTTTGATGCGGGCCTGTTCCGCGCGGCCGGCCTCTGCCGCCGCAGAGAATTCCGCGTAGCGCAGGGCCAGCGGGGAGAGGTCGAAGCCATAGGCAACACGGTCGCCCTGATTGCGGCGCACGTAGCGTTTGCCGTTGGGGCTGTCGCGGCGGATCAGGATGCCGGCCTGCACCAGCTTGGCCATGTGGCGGCGCATGGTCGAATTGGGCATGCCGTTCAGGCGTTCGCAGATCACCCGGTTGGACGGGTGCACAACCGGGGTGCCGGGCTGCGGGTCGATCATCTTGCCGGGCAGGAAGCTGAGAAGTGCCTGCAGTACCGACACATCACGGTCGCTGAGACCGTAGAGCTTGCGGGCGGCGGCCAGTTCGCGCAGCACGTCCCATTTGCTGACAGCGCTGGTCAAAGCAGCCTGTTCGGCGGCAGCCTGCTGTTTCACCAGCACAGCATCCACCGTTCGCCCAAAAGGCGTGAGGGGCATATATCCCATGTGTTCATCACGAAAGACAAAAAAAGAGCGGCCCGCGAATCACATTGGACTTGCGGAAAACGGCTGCTGCCACTAACTTGAAGGTGCTAGAAACAAGTAGGTCTCGTGGAGCTTCGTCTTTGCGGGGCCTTCTTTTTTGGTCTGCTCTGTGCCTCCTAAGTTATTGTTATTTATTAACCTTCCGACCGATTTTGCCAACGGTCGTGAAGTTCTTGGATCAGGGTCTGGGCCTCGGCCTCGAACCAGTCGGCAAAATCGCCGCTGGCCAGTTCCAGGTTCACGCCCTTGGCGGAACGGCGCAGGGTTGCGCTGCGTTTGCCGCCGATTGTCAGTTTCTGCGCTGCCGGCGCGGGTTTGGCCGGTGGTTTGGCGGCCTGCGGGGCAGGCGCGGGGACCGCGGCCTTGAACACCGCCTCAAACGCCATCACCGAAGGGTCGGCGGGAGCGCTGTTTGTGCCATCGTCAGTCACCGCGGATATGGCAAAGTCGGTGTAGACCCGCTCGGCTGTTTGGGCCAGCGCGTTGCGGTCAGCCCCGGTTTCGTCAATCGCCCGGGCCAGCGCATCCCAGCGGGGGCGGCCGATGCCCTGGGCCGGGCCGATGGCGCGGGCAAGACCGGGGGTGATGGCCTCGGCAATGGCGATGGCCATGGAGACGGAGGATTTGGTGACGGTCAGAACCTCAGCCACCTGCGACTGGTTGCCAAAGCCGTTTTCGACCAGTTCCAGGGCAAACAGCGCCTTTTCAATGAATGTGAGGTCGCGGCGGGCCATGTTTTCGGAAATCTGCGCCCGCACGGCGGCGTCATCATCGAGATTGGCCACCAGTGCGCGCACTTTGGCGACCTTATCCGACGAGCGGATCGCCTCCAGCCGGCGGCGGCCGTAGACCAGCAGATAGCGGTCCGGTTCCGACGGGTGGCGGCGCACCAGGACCGGCACGGTCTGGCCGTTGGTTTCAATCGCGTCGCGCAGGTCGATGATGTCTTCGGGATCAAGCCGGTCGGTGATCCGCGTGTCTTCGATCTGATGCGGCTCCAGATCCCAGACCCGGTGCGAATCCACCGCATCGCGGGCCGAGCGCAGAGCGCGGTTGCTGGTCATCATCGAAGACGCCGGGGCAGGGGAGGGCGCCCCGGCAGCGGCGAGGCTGTCGAGCATCGACAGGCGGGATTTTTTGCTGCTGGTCATTTGCGCCCCCATGTTTCCTGAATGAGCTGGCTGATTTCGTCGTTGACCGCGTTCAGGCTTTCGACGGCGCGGTCATAGGTCGAGCGGGTGAAAGCGCTGCGTTCGACCTCGTACAGGGTCTGTTTGGTGAGGCCTGCGTCGGAGATTGCAGTGGATTTCAGCATCTGCGCGTTCAGCACCTTTTCGCCGTACATGGTGCGCAGGAAGGCAACGATGCGGTTCTGCGGCGCGTCCGAGGGTTCGTAGCGGGTGAGCAGGTAGCGCATCCAGTCGTGCGACATATCGGCGCCGGACTGGGCGATGACGTCCATCAGGTCGGCGGTCATGCGCAGGAATTGCGACATCGACATCACGTCGAGCATTTCCGGGTGGATCGTCACCAAGACGCCGGTGGCGGCAGAGAGCGCCGACATGGTGAGAAAGCCCAGCTGCGGCGGGCAGTCGATGACCACCACGTCATAGTCGGAATCGACCTGTGTCAGCGCCTCTTTGACCCGGAAGAAGAACAATCCGGCATTGCCCTGGGCCAGGGCGCGGGGGGTGTCGTGCTCAAACTCCATCAGTTCGAGGTTGCCGGGGATCAGGTCGAGATTCGGAATATAGGTCTTGCGGATCACCGAGCTGATCGGCGCCGGGTCATCGTAACGGATGGCATCAAACAGGGTGCCGCCGTCCTTGAGGTCGAACTCAGGCTGCACACCGTGCAATGCGGTCAGCGAGGCCTGCGGATCCAGGTCGATGGCCAGCACCCGGTAACCCTTGAGCGCCAGGCGCTGCGCCAGATGGGCGGAAGTGGTGGTTTTGCCGGAGCCGCCCTTGAAATTCATCACGCCGATGATCTGCATATGGTCGGTGTAGCCTGCGCCGTCCTCAGGACCGGTGCGGCGCCCGGGCAGGTAGTCACCGGGTTTGCGGGCGGTTTTCTCCAGCAGCACCCGCAGCGCCTGGATATCCTCGGCGGTGTACTGGCGGCGGTTGCCGGCGGTCAGTTCGGGCGAGGGGCCCTTGCCGTCAAGATGCAGCTTGCGCAGGTAGGAATCATTGACGCCAAGCAGGGCCGCGGCCTCGCCCGAGGTGAATTTGCGCATGGATTTGGTGGCATTCGGGGGGAACAGGCTCTCGCGCTGCGCATGCAGCTGGGCGGCGATCCATTCGGAATGCTGGCGGATGACCGCGTTGAGATCCTCGGGGGTGTATGTATGATCCATCTGCCCTATGTGCCTGCTGTGCGCTGCCGCTCTGCCGTTTTAATCCGCGCCTGTCCCCGTGTTTTCAGGTGGGGCCGTGTTCACGGAATTTGGCGTTTGCCGCCGCTTTTCCGTGACTATTGGCCAAAGCGCGGGATTCGCGCAAGTGTTTTCTATATCTGGCGGGGCAGGGGGCATGAACCGCAAGGCATTGCGGGCAGGCGTAGAATCCCTTGTGCGGGGATGACGGGATCACTGGCGAAGCGGGGTTTCCAGCAGCGAGATTGCGCAGCCGGCACCCAGCAGGGCGGCGCAGTAATAGGCGATGCCCGGTATTTGCAGCGGGAAATCCACCAGTGAATGGGTTGAGACAAAGGCCAGTGCGCCCAGGGTCAGCACCGGTATGGCGCGCAAGGAAGTCCGCAGCTGCAGGCCGGTGAGGCAGGTTTTCAGAATCAGCCCGAAACCGCCCGCCAGCAGCAGCAGGGCAGCAGGCAGGCCGAACCCCAGGGTGAGTTCAAGATAGGAGTTATGGGCCCGGTGCCAGCTGCCTTCGGTGCCGAGGCAGACCGGATCCCGGTAGCCGGGGAAGACATCCACGAAGGTGCCAAAGCCGGTGCCGGTCCACAGATTGTCCCGGATCGCGGCCAGTGTGGCGGCCCAGGCGCACCAGCGCGGATCGCCGGAGGTGCCGCCAAGCCGCGAGAACACCGGCTCGCCGAACAGGACCAGCAGCAGGCATCCGCCGCCCAGCACCAGCAGTGCCCGGCGGGTGCGCCCGTTGCGGTGCGCTTGGGCTGAGACAATGGCCAGGCACAGCACCAGCAGCGGCAGGCTGAGCAGGGCGCCGGCCCGCGACCGGGTTGCGATGATGGCAATCAGCACCGCAAACAGCAGCAGCCAAAGCGCGGGCTGCACAAGACCGGTGCGGGCAGGGGAGGGGGCCGGGCCGGCATGATGCCCGGTCCGCGGCAGCCGGGGCGCAGGTTTCAGGATCTGCAGGGTGCCGGCCAGGGCAAATGCGGTGAGACCAAAAAATGAGGCGGCAACGTTGCGGTTCACAAACACGCCGGAAAAGCTGCCGTAGCTGACCGGGTAGCTGGTAAAGACCTGAGCCTGGGAAAAAAACACCTCAAACACCATGGATATGAGCACAATGGCGGCCCCGGTCAGCGACAGCGCAACCCAGACGCGTTTGGCGGAGCGGGGGGATTGGCACAGCAGCAGGGTGCAAAGAAACACCAGCCCCGGCAGGATCAGCGCCGGCAGCGCTGCCAGGGTGCGCAGCGGGCTGACCGAGAGATAACCTGCGTTGAGGTCCAGCGCGGTGGCGGTCTGCTGCCAGACCGGGTGGGTAAGGGGGCCGATCGGCAGCGGGACCACTTGCAACCCGCCCCAAAGCGCTGCCAGGGTCAGGATCAGCGCGGTGGATCGCACCAGCCGGCGGAGGCCGGCGGAGGTGGTTCTGACCGGCAGGCAGAACAAGGCCAGCAGGGCGGCCAGGCACCCAGTGGCCTGCGCATAGGGCGGCGAAACGGAGCCGTTGAACAGGGCGGCCAGGAACAGGGTTGCCGTCAGGCCGGCACGGCAGAGATCCCGGTAACGGTGTGAAGGAAGCGCAAGGGGTGGTCTATGCAGCACGTTTGTTCCGCCCAGAGTTTCGTTCAGAGTTTCCCCCGGTGTATTGCCCAGAGTTTCCCCCGGTCAGCCGGCAGTTGGATCAGCCTGTGATACCGGACCGGCAGGAGGGTTGCCGCCGGGCAGCTGCCTGACAGGGCGGCTTTCACGGAGAGTGCGGATTCCGGCAGATCGCATGGAGAACCTTTGAAGAATACAGTGGTTTTGATTTCAATTCATTACCGGATCAAATTCCCGTATTTGGATTATACAACCTGATCCGCAAAGGGATCATAAAATTTTATTAGAACTCTTTTTTTTCGGCAATTTCTGCTAGAAAGGCCATTGAGGCGGTATGTTTCAGCCTGCGCAAAACGCTTTGGACGAGTGGAATTGAAAACCCGATGATTTGCAAACGATCCCTTGGTCTTCTGTTTGTGCTGCTTCTTGCGGGTGCGTGCAGTTTTTTGCCCCGCAACGGCCCGGATGAGACCGCGATCCTGGAAAAATCCGCCAGCCATCTGCAGGCCGATGATGCAACCCTGGGCTATAATTATGTGGTTGTTGATGTGAACCGCGAGGTGATCCCGTTTGTCACCAAGGACGACAGCAGTTCGTTTGCGACCTTTGGCGCCAGCAGCGCCGAGGTGCCAAGCATCCGGCTGGGCGCGGGCGACGTTATTCAGATCACCATTTTCGAGGACCAGTCCGGCGGGCTGTTCATCCCCAGGGAGGCCGGGGTGCGGCCGGGCAATTTTGTTACCCTGCCAGCCCAGGAGATCGGCCGCGACGGCATGATCTCGGTGCCGTATGCGGGCAAGATCCGGGCGGCAGGCAACACGCCTTCGGCGGTCGAGGATATTATCGAGCGCCAGCTGGAGGAAAAAGCGATCAACCCGGCGGTGACGATCGAGGTGGTGGAGGCGAACTATCCGCGCGCCTCGGTGATCGGCGAGGTGAAGGAGGCCGGCGTGTTCACCCTGCGCAACAGCGGCGACCGGGTGCTGGATCTGGTGGCGCAGGCGGGCGGTATCACCGGCGAGGATCACGAGACTTTTGTCACCCTGTCGCGGGGACGGCAAAGCGCCAAGATCGCCTATGAGGCGCTGACGGCCAACCCGCGCGAAAACGTTTTTGTGGCGCCGGGGGACAACATCAATATCTCCAGCGAGAGCAAGAAATTCTACGCCTTCGGCGCCACAGGGTCGGTGGGGGAGTTCACGTTCGGCGCGGCGGCGGTGGATCTGAACGGTGCGGTTGCCCAGGCGGTTGGCCTGGACGACAACCAGGCGGACCCGGCGCATGTGTTCATCTACCGCACCGAGCACCGCCATGCGCTGAAGGAGATGGGCGTCGATGTCTCGGGCTTTGAACAGCACGATATTCCAACGGTTTACCGGGCCAATTTCCGCAAGCCTGACAGTTTCTTCATGGCGCGGAATTTCGACGTGCGGGACGGGGATGTGGTTTATGTCTCCAATGCGGATTCTGTGGCGGTCAGCAAATTCTTCGGGCTGGCGACCACCATTTCAGGCGACACTGTGCAGATCGACGGCGATTTGTCGAACCTGTCGAATTAAGGGGCGCAGGTATCATGCAGGGGTTTTTCAGCCGGTTCCGCAACACGGCAAAGAGGCACAAGGCCGCAGAGTTTGCCACCCTGGCCCCGGCAGAGGATTTTGTGGCGGTGGGGGACATTCACGGCTGCTATGATCTGATGGGCCGGCTGCTGGACCGGATTGCGCTGCGGCCGGACTGCGGGCGGCTGGTGTTCCTGGGTGATTACATCGACCGGGGCGAAAACAGCGCCCAGGTGCTGCAGGCGCTGCACGGGCTGCAAGTCAGCGATCCGCAGGCGGTCTGCCTGCGCGGCAACCACGAGGACATGCTGCTGGGGTTTCTGGACGATCCGCTGGGCGAAGGGCCGGGCTGGCTGCGGCATGGCGGCCGCCAGACATTGGCAAGTTTTGGCATCGCCGCGGTGCATGCGGGGATGCCGGAGCTGAACTGGATTGCGGCGCGCGACAGTTTGCAAAACAGGATGGGCGCCGGGCTGATCAGCTGGATCCGCACCCTGCCGGCGTATTGGCGGACCGGCAACGTGGCGGCGGTGCATGCGGGGGCGGACCCCGCCTGTCCGCTGGAGGCGCAGGAGGATTACCATCTGGCCTGGGGGCATGGCAATTTCGGGCGGGTTCCGCGCCAGGACGGGGTGTGGATTGTCCATGGCCACACAATTGCTGAGGAGGTGCGCGCAGAAGGCGGCCGGATCTGCGTGGATACCGGCGCTTTTGCAACCGGAAAGCTGAGTGCGGTTGCGGTGCGCAATGACGGCTTTGAGGTATTGACCGCCTGACTGTCCGGGACAGGCCGGGAAAGGGACAGGAGTGCAATTTATCGGGGAATTGATTAAAAGCGCGCCGATCCATCGGGCTAGGGTAGTTATTTATGCACGCAGTGGGTGCATATTCCAGGTACAGGCGCGCGGGCCCGTCCGCGCCGTGAATTGGGTGTTTGAGGCCATGATATGAGTTTTGCATTTTCTACAAGAGCCCGTCAGGTGCTGGCGGCTGGTTTTGTTGCAGCCTTTGCAGTGTTTGCGCCGCCCGCATCCGGGCAGACGGCGCAAAGCGCGGCGGGGACAGGCGGGGCAGGTGGCGCGGGCCGGGCGGAAACCCCGCCGCCCCGGGCGGAGGCAAGCCCGGCGGCGCTGGCGCTGTTCCTTGCCGATCCGGCGGGGTTTCTAAGCCAAGAGGGCGATCTGGCGGCACTGATCGCCTCAGTCGCCCTGACGGATCCCGGTACCGCGGCCCGGATTGCTGCCCTCGCCTCAGCGGAGGGGGTCAGCGCAGAGCAGGCCGAGGCCATTGGTGCAGGCCTGGCGCAGGCCGCAAGCCGGATGACGGCGGAAGGGAATTTCCAACAGGGTACGGCCATCCTTGTGGCGGTTGCGCAATCTCCCTCTGCCGGGCTGGCGGCGGGGTTCACCGCTGCCTCGGGGGATGTGGAGACGGCGGCCATAAATCCTGCCGCGCCGGGGGCATCCGGCGCCGGGCTTGAGGCGCCGGATGCGGCGGCGGGCGGCGGTGCTGCGGACATCGGCGGCGGTGCTGCGGCTGCAGGCGGCACGCCTGCCACCGGCGGCGGCGTACCGGGCGGCAACTCTGCGGGCGGTGTATCCGGCAGCACTCCGGGCGGCACCCAGGGCGGCGGCAGATCCGGGGGCAGCAGTGCAGGCGGGGTGCCGGGCGGCGCTGTCAGCCCGGCCGGCTAGGTGATGTCCCGGCAACACCTGCGTTTGCGGACAGCTGCTTCGGCCGCCGTTTGCCAGTATTCAGGTGCCAAATGCAGAAGATGACCCATGAACCGATGCGGGTGCCGCAAGTGCCGGACGGCGGCGGGGCGCAGGACGACGGTCTTGACCTGATGCGGATCTTTGCGGTGGCGCGGCGGCGCTGGCCGGTACTGCTGCTGGGGCTGCTGGCCGGGCTGCTGCTGGGGATCGCCTATGCGGCGACGGCAACGCCAGTCTATACCGCCTCGGCCCATATCAGCGTCGGCTCAGCCGATGCTGAAAACGCCCGCGAGCTGTCCGGAGTGTCGGGCGTCCGGCTGGACGAGGATCAGATCACCACAGAAATCCAGGTGCTGCGGTCCGAGCAGATTGCCGCGCGGGTGGTTACGGCGCTGGATCTGGTGCAGAACCCTGCGTTTCTGAGCGAACCCAGGACCGGGCCGGGGCGGGCGGCTGAAGGGGTGAAAGACCTGCTGCGGCTGGCGGCGGCAACGGCTGTATCCTGGGTGCAGGACGAACAGCCCGCCATTCCGCTGACGCCGCAGGAACTGGCGGAAGCCGCCCGGCAGGATGCTGTCAGCCTGCTGCGGGACAATATGTCGGTGCGCCAGGTGCAGCGCAGCCGGGTTCTGCAGATCACTTATACCTCGGTCTCCCCGGCGCTGTCGGCGCGGATCGCCAATGCGGTTGCCAATGCCTATATTGAGGATCAGCTGGCCTCGAAATACGAGGCAACCCAGCGCGCCACCAACTGGCTGAAGGAGCGGTCGGACCAGTTGCGGCTGCAGTCCGGCCTGCTGGACAAGGCGGTCGACAGCTTCCGGCGCGAGAACAATCTGGCGGGGGCAGGCGGCGATCTGTCGTCGGATATTGAGCTGGAGCTGCTGAACAAGCAGGTGGCGGATCTGCGGGCGGAACTGCTGGCGCTGCAGGCCCGCAGCAACCGGCTGAATGAGATTGTCGCGCAGAATGACACCTCGGCCTTTGTCAGTTCAACCGCGAGCCAGTCGATCACCGCAAACTTGCGCAGCCAGTATCTGGAGACCCTGCGGGACTTCAACTATCTGCGCAGCAGCCTGGGCGCGGATCACGCGCAGACCCGGCGGCGCCAGCGCGAGCTGATCCAGCTGGAAGGGCTGATGTTCGAAGAGATCAAACGCTCGGAGGTGGTGGCCCGCAACGATGTGCATGAAGCCCGCGAACGGCTGGCCAGCCTGGAGGCCGCGCAGACGGTTGCCGCCGAACAGCTGGGGGCGGACAACACAACGCTGGTGGAGCTGCGCGAGATGGAGCGCAATGCCGGGACCGTGCGCAGCCTGTATACCAGTTTCCTGCAGCGCTATCAGCAATCGCTGCAAGAGCAGAGCTTTCCGGTGTCGGACGCGCGGATCCTGAACCCGGCGCGGGTGCCAGAATACCCGAGTTCGCCGCAGCTGGCCAAGATCACGGCCCTGGCCGGCATTCTGGGAGTGCTGCTGGCAGCGGGCTGGAGCGCTGTGCGGGAGGCGGTGGACACCAGGCTGCGCACAGAAGATCAGATCAGAGATATCCTTGGGCTGGAGTTCCTGGGCGGGCTGGAGAAGATTGCGCCGCCGCAGCACCCGCCGGAGGCGGCGGATCTGCAGCTTGGCAGGCGGGAGGTGCGGTTTCCCGCCATCATGCGCTATGGCGCGGACAAGCCTCTGTCGGGCTTTGCCGAGACGCTGCGCACCGGCAGGATGAGCCTGACGCTGAAGGCGCCGCAGCGCGGTGCCAGCCAGATCATCGGTGTTGTGTCCTGTTTCCCCGGCGAAGGCAAAACAACCACCGCTGCCAATTTCGCGGCCTTGCTGGCGGCGCAGGGCGCCTCGGTCATGCTGATCGACGGCGATTTGCGCAATCCGGGCCTGACCCGGTCGCTGGCGGGCAATATTGAACAGGGCCTGGCGGATGTGCTGCTGGACGGGGCGGATTGGCAGGACGTGCTGTGCATTGAGCAGGCGACCGGCGCCCATATCCTGCCGAACCGGCCGGGCCGGGCGGTGCATACCGGCGAGCTGCTGGGCGGCCCGGCGATGGAACATCTTCTGAGCGCTTGTGCGGCGGTTTATGACTGCGTGATCCTTGATCTGCCGCCGTTGGGGCCGGTGGTCGATGCGCGCGCGGTTCTGCACAATCTGGACGGGCTGTTTTTTGTTGCCAAATGGGGCGCCGCCGATGTGAACCACGCCGCCGCGATCCTGGGCAGCGACCCGCGGCTGCGCGGCAAGTGCTATGGCGCCTTTCTGAATATGTTCGACGCGAAAAAAGCCGCTGCTTATGGCAGTTGCGAGGGGTCGTCTTATGGCTGCGGGAGGGGCTACGGCGGCTATTACAATGACAGCTAAAGCCCTGCTTCTGGCGTTGGCGGCCCTGTGCGCAGGGCTGCAATGGCAGGCTCTGCGCAGCCATCTGAACCACCGGGCGCATCACCGCCTGGCCGCAGAGGCCGGGGCAGGGCGGCTGGAGACGGCGGACAGCGGACTGGTGGCGGCGCTGCTGGCCGCGCCAGCCGGTGCGGCAGCGCTGTTTGATCCGCATCTGCACCGCAGCAGGGCGGTTTTGCATCTATATGCGGCGGATCTGATAGCGGCGGCAAACGGCCTGGACCCGCTGCGGCCCGTACCGGACCCGGAGACAGTTGCGGCCCGGGCAGCCGCCCTGCGCCAGCTTGAGGCAGCGCTGGCCCGGCAGCCGCTTGACGGGGATCTTTGGTTGCGCCTGGCTGTGACGGGACGGGCGCTTGGCCTGCCGGAGCGGCAGCTGGAAACCTATTTGGAATTCTCAAGACTCTCCACCCCTTACGAAGGCTGGATTCTGCGGCGGCGAAGTTCTTTCTAGCTTAATGCAACTCACGCATGTTTAACTGTGTCGTTTTTTAGAATCAATTGACACAATTTTGACTTAATACATAATTGCCTAATGTTTACCGCTTGATTGCGGCAAAAGGTTAATATTTCTGTTAAACCTTAGGTGATTAAGTTCAATGTTTGACTTTGAAGTCCCAGAACGGGATCTGCCTTATAATTCAGTCCGTCCGCCGCTCCGCAGCACCCTGTCCGGGTTTGTGTTTGCCGGGGTAAAGCGCATGTTTGATCTGGTTGTCAGTTGCGCGATCCTGCTGCCGCTGGCACTGATGTGCGCGGCGGGTCTGCTGCTTCTCAATCCTTTTTGGAACCGGGGGCCGCTGCTTTATTCGCAGCGGCGCATGGGGCGGGGCTGCCGCCCGTTCACCGCCTATAAATTCCGGACAATGCGCCCCGCGCCGGATATCCGCCGCACCGCTGATTGCCCGCTGGAAGAAGAGCGGATCACCCCGCTCGGGCGGTTTCTGCGCCGCGCCCGTTTGGATGAGCTGCCGCAGATAATCAATGTTTTTAAGGGAGAAATGAGCTTGATCGGGCCGCGCCCGGACTATATCGGCCATGCGCGCCGGTTTCTGTCTGATGTGCCCGGATACCAGGAGCGGCACGCGGTGCGCCCCGGCATCAGCGGCTGGGCCCAGGTGGAGCTGGGATATATCGAAGGCGTTGATGCCACCCGGAACAAGGTGCGCGCCGATCTGCATTACATCGCCAATGCGGGCTTTGCCATGGAAGCCCGCATCGTGTGGCGCACCCTCAGCGTGATTGCGCGGCGCGGCGGCGCCTGACGCCTGTGCGGACCCGCGGCAGCGGATGGTTCAGGACAACCCGCCCCCGGCTTGCGGCGCGGCAACCGAATACCAGGTTTTTGGATCTGTTTCCGATTGGATCTTCAGAAACCGGTATCCGGTTTCCCGCCAGGGCCGGATTTCATTTGTGAGATTATCCAGGGCGAAATCCCCGCCGCGAAAACGTGCAATCAATACAGCATGGCCGGTGCCAGCCGGTGTCAGCACCGTTGCCAGCCGGAGCGATGCGGACGGCCAGCCCAGATCCAATAATCTTTTACGCTTTAAAAGTGCATAATCTTCACAATCGCCGCGCACCGCATTCAGCCGCCATTCATCGGTAATTCCCTGCGCGGTGCCGTCCGCTTGCGGGGTGATGTCCCGGTTTACCGCCAGATTGATCGCCACCACCGCGGCCAATTGCGCCTGAGCGGAGCCGGCAGGCTGCGGGCTGCCGCCGCGCACTGCGCATTGACCGGGGTGGCGCAGGCAGAAGCGGGCATGGGCCAGGGGCGGCAGCACTTGCCGGGACACCGGCACCAGGTCGGGGGGGGCCTCTGCAGAAGGCAGCGGCTGAACGGCGGCGGCGGAAGTGGCCAGCGCGGCTGCCATCAGGCCGGCGGCGAGCACCCTATGGATGCCGGGCAGCAGCAGTTGCCGCATGCGGCGGCCAAAGCCCTGCCCGGGGCTGGGTTCCGATTGCCGCTGTGCCATTGCATGCTCCTCGCAGAATAAATCCGGTCGAGGGCAGGTCTATCGGCGCAACCGGGAACAGCTGAGGGGCTGCTGTGGCTAGAAAATGGCTCTTGTTTTCAATTTATTAGGAATTGCTGACAAAGCGTTACCCGCGTGTCCGCAACGCGGAAACCCTGCGCCGCGCAGCGGCGCCGGGCCCAACCGGAAGAGGCTATCTGTGATAGCGGATGACGGACGGGAGCCTGCCGCCTACTTCAGCAGCCCTTCGAGATAGGCGCCATAGGCGTTTTTGGCGAATTTCGCGGCCCGTGCCTTCAGCTGCTCCGCATCAATCCAGCCCTGGCTGTAGGCGATCTCCTCCAAGCAGCCGGTCTGCAGCCCCTGGCGTTCCTGCAGGGTGCGCACGAAATTGCCCGCATCCAGCAGCGAGCCATGGGTGCCGGTATCCAGCCAGGCATAACCGCGGCCCATGGTTTCAACCCGCAACGACCCTTCCTCCAGATACATCTGCAAAAGGTCGGTGATCTCCAGCTCGCCGCGCGGCGACGGCGCGACCTGCCGGGCCCGTTCCGGCGCCGTGCCATCCAGGAAATAGAGACCCGTCACCGCATAGTTCGAGGGCGGCACGGCGGGTTTTTCGATGATCTCGCGGGCGCGGCCCTCATCGTCGAAGCCGACCACGCCATAGCGTTCCGGATCCGCCACGTGGTAGCCGAACACAGTGCCGCCTGCTGTTTGTGCATCGGCGGCGGCCAGCAGGTCCGGCAGACCATGGCCAAAGAAGATATTGTCGCCCAGAACCAGTGCCGAGGGGGCGCCGGCCAGGAAGTCCTCGGCCAGGATAAACGCCTGCGCCAGCCCGTCGGGCGAAGGCTGCACCACATAGGTGAGCGACACCCCCCACTGGCTGCCGTCGCCCAGCAGGCGGGTGAACTGCTCCTGGTCCTGCGGCGTGGTGATCACGCAGATCTCGCGGATGCCCGCCAGCATCAGGACGGACAGCGGGTAGTAGATCATCGGCTTGTCATACAAGGGCAGCAGCTGTTTCGAGACCGCCATGGTGATCGGATAGAGCCGGGTGCCCGAGCCGCCCGCCAGAATGATGCCTTTGCGACCCGCGCCGGGCTTGCCGTCAGTCATGCCAATTCTCCCAAATCTTTCAGAATCTCAGTCAGCCCCATCCGCCAGTCCGGCTGCGGGATGCCGAAAACCGTCTCCAGTGATGTGCAATCGAGACGTGAATTCAAGGGCCGCGCTGCGGGCGTCGGATAAGCAGCGGTGGGGATATCCTCCACTGTGCAATCCACGTTGGCCTGCGCAAAGATCTCGCGTGCGAAACCCGCCCAGCTGGTCTGCGGGGCGCCTGCAAAATGATAGGTGCCGGGCTTGCCCGGATCCGTCATCAGCTGCTGCGCCATCACAAGACAGGCCGCCGCAATATCCCGCGCCGGGGTCGGCGCGCCGGTCTGATCAGCGATAATGGTCAGGTGGTCACGTTCGCGTCCCAGCCGCAGCATGGTCTTGACGAAGTTATTCCCATGCGCCGAGACCACCCAGGAGGTGCGCAATATGGCATATGCGCCGCCCGCCGCGCGCACTGCCTGTTCGCCTGCCAGTTTGGAGCGGCCATAGGCATTCAAAGGCGCGGTGGCATCGCCAGGCTGCCAGGGGGCTTGACCGCTGCCGTCAAAGACGTAGTCGGTGGAGACGGTGACAAAGGGAATGTTCAGATCCGCGCAAGCCTGCGCCATGGCGCCGGGGGCTGCGCCGTTGATCACGGTTGCCAGTGCCTCTTCTTCTTCCGCTTTGTCGACCGCGGTATAGGCCGCGGCATTGATCACGGCCTGCGGCTTTGCCTGCCGGATCGCTCCGGCACAGGCTTCGGGATCCGACAGATCCGCCTGATCGCGGCCCAGGCAGGTGACGTCTCCCTGCGCTGCCAGTTCCCGCGCCAGCTGGCCGGTCCTGCCAAAAACCAGAATGCTCATTCCCGCTCCCTTTGCCTCCCGCGCCCCGCCGCAAGGCGGGATCCTTCTTCATCTGGCCCGAAATATCCCCGTCCCGCTGCCCGGCAGGCGGCTTTGCCGCCGAGAGGGGGGCAGGCTTTCCAGCCGGAAAGCCTTCACTTCCCCGTCCCCAGCCGTTGCCCGACGCCGTCGCGGTTCTGCAGCGCGCGCCACCAGGGCTCATTGTCGAGATACCATTGCACCGTGCGCTCCAGACCTTCCTCGACCGTCACCGACGGCCGCCAGCCGAGCTCGTCGCGGATGCGGCTGGGGTCGATGGCATAGCGCGCATCATGGCCCGGGCGATCCGTGACAAAGGTGATCTGATCCTTGTAGGATTTGCCGTCCGCGCGCGGCCGCTTGCCATCCAGGATCGCACAGAGCGTCTGCACCAGCTCCAGGTTCGAGCGCTCATTCTCGCCGCCGATATTGTAGCTGCGGCCCAATGCGCCTTTTTGCACCACCAAGAGGAGGGCGTCGGCGTGATCCTCCACATACAGCCAGTCGCGCACGTTGGAGCCGTCGCCGTAGATCGGCAGCTCTTTGCCCGCCAGCGCATTGAGGATCACCACCGGGATCAGCTTTTCCGGGAAGTGGTAGGGGCCGTAGTTGTTGGAGCAATTGGTCAGCACCACCGGCAGGCCGTAGGTCTCGGCCCAGGCGCGCACCAGATGGTCGCTGGCGGCCTTGGAGGCGGAGTAGGGCGAGCGCGGATCGTAAGATGTGTCTTCGGTGAACATTACCGCGGGGTCCGCAGGCAAGCTGCCGTAGACCTCATCGGTTGAGATATGATGGAAACGGAACCCCTCTGGCTTGCCGGCCGCGGTCCAGTATTTGCGGGCGGCCTCCAGCATCTGATAGGTGCCGGTGATATTGGTTTCGACAAAATCGCCCGGCCCGTCGATCGAACGGTCCACGTGGGATTCCGCCGCCAGATGCATCACCGCGTCCGGCTGGTGGGTTTCAAATACGCGGTCCAGTGCGGCGCGGTCGCGGATGTCGGCCTGTTCAAACGCGTAAAGCGGGCTTTGTGCGGCCCCGGCCACATTCGCCAGGCAGGCGGCATAGGTCAGCGCATCCAGGTTCACCACCTGATGGCCGCGCGCCACCGCCAGCCGCACCACTGCCGAGCCGATAAAGCCGGCCCCGCCGGTCACCAGTATCTTCATGCCGCGCCTCCGGCTGCGAGTATCTTCATCACTTATCCTTCCCAGGCAAAGGGGCTGTCGAAATCCGCCAGCGCCGGTGCGCTTTTGTCTTTGTCCGACAGGACGGGCGTGCCGTCAAATGCCCAATCGATGCCGCAGCTGTCCCAGGCCACCGCGCCGTCGCAGTCGGGCGCGTAATAATCGGTGCATTTATAGATCACCTCGGTGTCCGGTGCGCGGGTCAGGAAGCCGTGCAGGAAGCCTTTGGGCACCAGCAATTGCTTGCCGTTTTCTGCGCTCAGTTCAATGCCGAACCATTTGCCGTAAGCGGGCGAGCCTTTGCGGATATCCACCGCCACGTCGAACAGGACGCCCTGGCCGCAGCGCACCAGCTTGTCCTGGGCATGGGGCGGGGATTGGAAATGCAAACCGCGCAGGGTGCCGGTTTGGGCTGAGACAGAATGGTTGTCCTGCACAAAGTCCAGATCGATGCCCTGGGCGGCCAGCCGCTGCCGGTTCCAGCTTTCGCTGAAAAAGCCGCGCGCGTCGCCGAACCGGGCCGGTGTCAGCACCTTCAGCCCCGGCAGCCCTGTTTCGTCTATCTGCATTGCCTCTGACCTCTTGTCTTCTGTGTTCCCGCCTGCATCAGGCCGAAGTACTGCTGCCCGATCCGGTCCCATCTGTAGCGCCGCCGGGCAACGTCGCACAGGGCTGCTGCTGCGGCGGTATCGTCAAATCCGCTGGATATCAACTCTGCCAGCGCCGCGGAGGAGGTGAAATAGGCGGCCTGCTGTTCGGTGGTGTAGCGGTTGAAGCCGCAATCATAGGCCAGAACCGGCAGGTTGAAATGCATCATTTCGACCAAGGCGGGGTTGGTGCCGCCGGCCGAGTGGCCATGCACATAAAGCGCTGCGTTCGAGCGCAGGCGGCACAGCGCAGCGGGATCGTAGACCGGGTCCAGCAGATGCAATGCGGGATGGCCGCCGAACTGCGCCCGCAGCCTGCGCCCGAAAGCGCTGTTGTTCCAATTGCCGGCAAAGACCAGCGGCTGCCCGGCCTGCGCAAAGGCTGTCAGGATCATTTCGGGATTGTTCTCAGGCTCAATCCGGCACAGTGCCAAAGCATAGCGGGCGGGCAGCGCGGGATCATCGCTGCCAGCCGTGCCAAGAGCGGCAAGCGCGTGGTCGCCGCCATAGGCGATGACTTCGGCAGTTATGCCGTAGCTGTCCCGCAGGTAATCGGCAATGCCCTGGTTGTCGGCAATGACCTGATGCGACCAGCGCACGGCCATGCCTTCGGACCAGCGCAGAAAATGGCGGGCAGCCCCCCGCCATTTCGCCCGCTGCCATTCGATCCCGTCGACATTGGTGATGATCCGCGCGCGGGACAGCAGGCGGATCAGCGGCAGCACAAAAGCCCCGGACACCCCCAGCAGCAGCAGCACGTCATGGCCGCGCCGCACCGCATCCAGCGCCGTCACCGCATCATAGAGGATGCTTTGAATGCCGTTGGCGTTCAGCCGCGAATAGCGCAGCCGGGCGGTCAGAAACCGGGCCGGGCGGGCAGGGTAGGCGCGGGCGCTGCAATAGACGGTCAGATCCGCCTCCTTGCGGTGTTGCGCCATCGAATAGCGCACCAGGTTTTCCGCCAGCGTTTCAAACCCGCCATAGCGTCCCGGCACTCCGACCGTGCCAAGAATGGCGGCTTTCATTTGCGGGGCAGGGCGTGCCTGCTGCCGCGCGAGGCCTGCCAGAAACCGCGCCCTGAAACCCTGCAGGGTAAAGCGGGCCTCGTATTGCGCGCGGTTCCGGCGGGCGCCGTCCGGGCTTGCCTCGGCCAGATGGGCCGCCAGCGCCTGTGCCAGCGCCCGGGCATCGCCCGGCGCCACCAGCGTGCTGGCGGTGCCTTGCAGTGCTTCGGGCAGGCCGCCGGTATCGGAGGCCGCCACCAGGCAACCCGCGCGCAGCGCCTCCAGCGCGGTGGTCGGGAAGGGGTCGGCAAACAGCGACGGGATGCAGGCCACCTTGCTTTGCGCGAAGAACGCCGCGGCATCGGGGCGTTCGCCCAGATAGTCCAGTTGCAGATGGGTGAAGCCTGCAAATGTGCCGGGGGGCAGGGTCTCGCCGGGCAGGCAGCCGCCCAGAATCAGGATTTTGGCGCCCCGGTGCCGGGACGTGTCCAGCAGGCGCAGGGCATCGAGGAAGACATAAAACCCCTTTTTCGCGGTCAGCCGCCCGGCAAAGGCGATGTCCCAGGGGCGGCTGTCCCCGGCAGCGGCGGCGCCTGTGTCCAGATCGGGAATGCCGTTGTGAACAACCTGCACCTGCGCGGCGTTTTCCAGCCCCCAGGAGTCCCTGACGGCCTGCGACACAACGATGGCCCGCAGGCCGGACAGCCGCATCACCGCCTTCAGCAGCCAGGCCGCGGCGGGGCCGGGGGCGGTTTCATGCAGATGCAGAATGCAGCGGCGGCGCATCAGGCGGGCAATCAGGGCTGCGGGCAAAGTGGCGAACGTGTTGCAATAGAGGGTCCGGTGCCGGGGAAAGCCCTTGCGCAGCAGGGTTGCAAAGCGGAGTGAGTTGCGGATCACCCTGGCCAGGCTTTTGAACGGCGCCTGCCGGAAGTCGCGCATCACCAGGATCGGCAGGTCCGCCTGCCGGGCATAGCGGGCGGCGGGGCCGTTGCGTTCCACCGCGACCAGCGCATCCACCGCATATCCGGCATCCTGCAGAAAGGTGATGATAAAGCGCCCGATGCGGGATGATCCGTACATGTCGGAGACCGAGTCCAGAAACAGGACCGGCGCGGCGTTATCCGTCTGAGAGGCGGGGGCCTGCGCGGGTTCCGGTAGGTTTTCCACCGTTCTCCGCGCAAGCCGCCAGGAGGGTTTCAATGATCTCATCAGCAATGTGTTCAATATCCCTATCAACTTGGACCGCCGCAAAATGGCGGTTCCCGCGGGCCATCTGCAGCAGCAGATCCACCTGTCTGGCGGTCTCTGCCAGGCTGAGTTCCGGTTTTCTGCTGTGCAACAGCTCAGGCGGGCCATGCAGCGCAAAGATAATGTCCGGTCTGGGCGCAAGACGTTCGATCAGCCGCAGCAGCCGCGCCGGAACCGCCATGCGGTAGCGCAGCGGGTCAAGGCGGATGTCGTTCAGGAAGCGGTCGAAAATCACCAGATCCTTGCGGATCATCCGGGGCAGGACCACCAGGAAATGCCCCAGGACGTAATCGCAAGTAAAATAGAACAGCCGCACCAGCGACACTGCCCGCCCGTGCGGCACCACATCATGCGGGTTGGGGTTTTCCTGTTTCTCAGGCGCCGGGTTCCAGAATTTCAGCCGCCCCGGCGTTGGCAGCAGACGGGGCCGCCAGTACAGAAGGGTCACGCCGTGAAAAACCGGCGACAGCCTTTTGTGCAGCGCCGCGATCAGGGTGGATTTGCCAGAGCCGTCCGGCCCCAGAAACGCGATGCTGCAGCCCACCGGATGGCGGATCCTCTGCAGGTGCCGGCGGGTTTCCTGCACCGCGGCAATCAGGCGGCGGCGGACCCCCATGCGCGCCTTGCCATAGCGTGCCAGCCGCCGCCGCAGCGCTGCGCCCTGTTCCGGCAGCCGGCCGGCTGCTGCGGCCTTGGCCGCGTCCAGAATGACGGGGGCAAAGGCGGATTTGAAGGCTGCCATGTCCACGGTGGCGTGCAAGTCCCGGATCCGGTCGGCGCGGTAGGCCCGGTTGTCGTTCTTCAGCACATGCCGGACCGCCAGATAGGCCAGCTCGGATTGCGGCGGCAGGGTCCAGAACATCCCGTTATAGACCCTGTTGCGGGCAAGTTCCGCGTGGCGCAGCACCTCGCCGGTGCGAAAGGAGCCATAGCCCGCCATGATGTCCAGCTTCAGCATCACCCGCCCGGCGCTGCCGCGCAGGACCAGCGTATAGGCGCGGCTGCAGGTGCCGGACCAGATATCAAACAGCAGCAGCAGACCGTTATCCTGGGCGAACTGCCGCACGAGCTTGGCGATCAGCGGTCCGTCGCCGGAGGCGGCGGAGATATCCACGTCCAGATCATATTCCGGGTTCTCGGCCGAGAGGCCGGACAGCACGCAATAAGAGACACTGTGCGCATCGAGGCAGGCAAAGAACTGGAGCAGAAGCTGGTCGCGTTGCGGCAGGCTGATACCGTTCATGTCAGCTCTCCAATGCGGTTTTGCGGTGGCAGTCAGGCGCCGGTTCAGTAGACTTGCAGCACATTGCGCGGCCCCCAGATCAGGATTGTTCCCGCTGCCAGCAGCAGGAAAAAGGCAAAACCGACGACCGCAAACAGGGCGTCCTCGCGCAGCAACCGGCGCAGGAACAGCGCCAGGAACAGCGGCTCCATCATCTGGGCGGGCAGGTAGATCCGGTCGCGGAACAGCACATTGTCCCAGAACACTGCCGCCAGGATCAGCAAGGCCAGATAGTAGCGCAGCAGCAGTTTTTCGGTGTCTTGCAGCCGCCGCCATTCCAGCAGCGCGCCGAGCAACACCAGAAGCGGGATTGCATGCTGCGGCTTCAGCGATGCGTTTTCATAGGCAAACTGTCCGGTGGCGGCGTAATGCTGGTAATCCTCGAACCGTTCGATCCAAGGGGCGGCACTGCCGGACACATAGGGGAAGAGCAGAAACAGCGCCGCGCCAGCGCAGATCAGGGCACCTGCGGACAGCGCCGTGCGCCGTGCAGTCGACAGATCGGCGGCGGACAGGAACAGCGCATGGCCCAGTGCGGAATAGTGAAAGCCGCCGCCCGCCAGCGCCAGGGCGAAAAAGCTGCGGCTGCGTCCCGCAGTGACCAGGATCAGCGTGGCGTGCAGGATCAGCGCCGCCGCCAGGCCGTTGCGCAGGATCAGGATGTTCACGGTCCAGAACACCGGCGTGGCGCAATAAAGCGCAAAGGCAAAACCGGCCAGCCGGGGATTGAAGCGCGCAAAGCCCAGGTAGACCATCAGGTTGGCGGCAAAGGCGCTGGCGAACAAGTAGAACGTGCCATCGGTGCTGATGTGGCGCAGCAGGCGGATTGCGGCGATATAGACGGTCTCGACAAAGCGCTCGAACCGTTCGGGGTGGCTGTACATCTCCAGATAGATCCGGGTGTCGGCGCCAAGCTGGACATCGCGCCAGCTGACCGCCAGTGAAACCAGCGCGACAATGGGCAGGCCGGCCAGCAGCTGCGCCGGCCGGCCCCTGACCTGCAGCGCTGCAAGGGATGCGAGGCCTGCCGCCAGGACAATGGCAAAATAGATCAGATGCACCGGCGCGATCATGCGGCGTCCTGCGCGGGCGCTGCCAGCAGATGCTGCAGCATTACCAGGCTGGCAGGGCAGGCATTGCCCCGGAAAATCCGGTCCAGAAGATAGGCAATCAGCAGGAAGCGGGCACCTTCGGGCGATCCGTGATGCCAGCGCACCTGCATCAGGCGCAGCAGCGGGGCCGGATCGCCCGAGGGCGGCGCGGCTTCGGTGCTGAACAGGAAATGCAGGTGGTCCCAACCAAGCGGATGGCGGGCCGACAGCTCCCAGTCGTAGACATAGAGGCGGGCGCCGGCAGCGGTGCAGTTCCAGGGGGTGAAGTCGCCATGCGCCAGGGCGGCAGGCACCGGGCTGCGGGCATGGATCCGGCGCAGGGTTTCCAGCCCGCGAGCGGCCAGATTGGTTTGCGCCGGCAGCAGGGTTTTTGCTGCCGCGGTGTGCTGCTGCTGCAGATCGTGGATGTATTGGCCGCTGAGAGGGGCAGCCGTTTTTGCCGCCATCTCGTCCAGGAAACCGAAATGGCCTTGGCCCAGGGTGCGGGCCGGTTTGAAGCCGGGGCGGGTCTCGTCGCTGCAGATATACGCCCGGCGGGGGCCGAACCGGGTGTATCCCAGCACGGACGGCAGCAGCGCTGACGCCAGGTCCAGCTTGCGCACGGTCTGCAGTGCCCGCACCTCAGTTGCGATCAGCGTGTTGGCATGCGGCGAGCAGGCCAGTTTCAGATAGGCGTTTTCGCGGCTGTGCGCGCCGCGCAGCTGCACCGTTATCTTGCGCTCAGGCCCCGGCGTGCCCGAGAAAAACGCCGCCGATGGCCAGCTGTGCAGGCAGGCAGAGCGCGCGCGCGCCTTCAGATAGATGCGGTTGCGGGTCCAGACCGGGCGCAGCCCCGCGCCGTTGAGGGCGAGGGCGGCGGATTTCGCCAGCCGCGCGCGGCGCGACATCGGGGTCAGCATCCGCAAGGCATCGGCCACAGCCGCGCGCGCCAGAAGCGGCACCAGCAGCCAGCGCTGCACGCTGGCGGCCTTGAGCACGGCAAAGGCGGTGGCGCCGGGATCCGCAGCGGTGCCGCGTTCGATGCCCAGCAGGCCCAATTCTTCGATGAAGCCGGCAAAGCCGGGCTGCGTGGCGGGAAACATGCTGTTGTTCATAGGAACGGCAGCCGCAGGCCAAGGGTCCGGTAGCCGCCGGCCGCCAGCGGCAGATAGGCCGCCATAACACCGGCCGTGGCAGCCATGCCTGCGCCCTGCAACCCGTAGTGCGGCACCAGCAGCCAGGTGGCGGTGGCAAGAACCGCCGCGCCGGTCAGCTGACTGGCCACGCAATAGGCCTGATGGCCGGTCATCAGCAGCATCACCGTCACCGGCCCGAAGGCTGCGCGCAGCAGCTGCGCAGCAAGCAGCAGCAGCATCACCGGATAAATGCCGCTGGCATAGGTTTGGCCCAGCAGCAGGCGGATGATCTCTTCGCCAAAGACATACAGCGGCGCGGCAATCAGCAGGGCCGCTGCAAACCCGGCCAGCGTCAGGGTCAGGTAAAGCTTCCGGAGGCCGTCAAAATCGCCCTGCGCGTACAGGCTGACAACCCGGGTGGCCATCAGCAGCTCCAGGATGCCGACCGGCAGCGCGGCAAACTGGGCCGCCTTATCCGCCAGATTGTAATAAGAGACGTGCTCCTCCTGCAGCAGGACGCCAACCAGAAGCAGGTTCAGCTGCAGGCCCAGGATCATCAGCACCGCATAGACGATGTAGGTTTTGCTTTGCGCGGCGGCCGGGCGGACCAGGGCGCGGGCGCGGACGGCATTGGCGGGGCCGCGAAACCCTGCGGTCAGCCGTCTGAGCCGCCATTGCGACAGCACCGCGCCCAGCCCGTAACCGGCAGTCATTGCGGCCAGCGCTGCCCAAGCGGTCCGGCTGCCGGTGAGGGAAATCATCAGCAGCAGGGCAGCAGCCGAGGCCGCTGGGGCCAGAATCAGAAGGCAAAGCTGCCCTTCGCCGGCCCGCTCCAGCCCGCGCAGCGCAGCGCTGCCGATGTTGATCACCCCGATAAAAGCGGCCACCAGAAAGATCAGCGCAACGGTGCCGCCCGTAAGCGGCAGCGGCAGGGCGCGCGCGCTCCGGCCGGCGGCGAGCAGCAGCAGGAACACTAGCACCGCAAGGATGACCAGCAGCATCGCGGCGGCAATGTGGGGCCGGATTTCAGGCTGCCGCCCGCTCTTGTGCAGCTCTGCCACCCGCCGGGTCAGAAATTGCGACACCCCGCCGGAGGCTGCCGCGGCGCCGATCGCGGCCAGTGACCAGGCGATGGCATAGACACCGTATTCCTGCGGCCCCAGCCAGCGCGCCAGCAGCACCGAGATGGACAGCACCAGCGGCACCGACGCCAGTTTGATGATCCCGACAACAGCGCCGTTGCGCAGATAAAAGGAAAGAGTGCTTTCAGGACGGGGACGGGTTGCGGACATCATGCAGGCAGCTCACACAGATCCGGCTGCGGTGCCGGGCTGCGCCAAAAGGGAGCCGTAAACGTCTGTGTGCCGCGCCGTGATTGCATCATAATTATACCTGTTCAGAGCCAGGTCCATTGCAGCCTTGGCTTTTAATTGCCGCAGATCCTCATCCCCGGCCAGCGTCAATAACGCCTGTGCCAGCACCCCGGCAGCATCGCCGGAGCCCGGCGGCGGCAGCGTTATTCCGGCCTCCTGACCCACCGCCCGGCCAATGGCGTCCCCCTCCAGGCAGACGGTGGGCAGGCCGGTCAGCATGGCCTGCAGCAATACGGTCGCCAGCCCGTGGTGGTAGCTGGGATAAAGAAACACATCGGCGCGGTTCAGCTCGCCCAGCAGCGTCTCCATCGGCAGTTTCCCGGTCAGGGTTACCGCGGCGTCCAGGCTGTTCCGGGCAATCACCTTGCGGATCGCGGCCTCCTGGTTGCCGGTGCCAACCATCGTGAGCCGGGATTGCGGATAGGCGGCATGAAATGCGGCAAAGGCGCGGGCTGCCAAAAGCGCGCCC